>NZ_JANUEI010000001.1:0-1391202 GCF_024809915.1 Serratia sp. BIGb0234 | reverse complement strand
AGAGAATAATCGCGTTGTGTGCGTTTAACATACTGGTTCATCACATTTTCCTCTGTGCGTGAGTAAAATGTGTCAACGCTATTCAGGACGGGTCATTTAAGAATAGCAAGCCGCGTGCCAGTCGGTTTTTTATTGACTATTTATGTTTAAAAACAGAAGGATAAAATTCACCGAACAATATTCCGAGCCAACGACAAATAAGCAGAATATAAGCAAACGGTTGCTATTTAATGGCAACCGTTTGCTTATATTGGATTAATGATTAGCCTGCACCATTATTGGGCAAGAATATAAATCGGAGGATGGGTTTTATGACTTCAATAACACTTCATAACGGGGATTGAATTCATCAAACAGCGGCAGAGCCGCCGCCCCCAATGCAGCGGTATCCGCACCGGTGGTGCCCAGCCGCACCCGCAGGCCGTCGAGGTATTTGCTGCGCACCGAGCGATGCAGCGGCGCCAACCGTTTGATCAGTTGCGCCACGAGGCTTTCCGGCATCAGGCCGCCGATAATCACGGCTTCAGCGTCAAACATGCATTCAACGATGTTGATCGCCTGACGTAACGCAGGCACCGCCGAATCCAGCCAGGCGTCAATCTGCGACTGCGGCAATGCCAGCAAGTCTTGTGGTCTGGCGCTCATCGGATCCAGCCCGCAGCTCTCGTAGGCCGCCTGCAGCGAGACATAACGTTCCAGGCAGCCCTGGTTACCGCAGTAGCAGGCGCGCCCGCCCGGTTGCACAATCATGTGGCCGACTTCACCAGCATTGTGCGCATGACCGGTATAAATTCGGCCATCGGTGAAAATCCCCGCGCCAAGCCCGGTACCGAGATACAAATAAATAAACGAATTCAGCTGTCTGGCTACGCCGTGCAAACGCTCGCCGATGGCGGCGACGGTGGCATCGTTCTCCAGCGTCACCGGCAGGCCGCTTTGCGCGTTAAGTTCAGCCACCACATCGATATTTTCCCAACCGTTGAGCGTGGTCGGCCCCACCGACGAAATCCCTTCCACGCCAAACGGCCCCGGCATTACTACGCCGATCCCCAGCATTTTCCCCCAGGCCAGATCCGGTTGCTGGCGCATTTCTTGCAGTACATCACAAATCAGTTTCAAGGTCGCAGCAGGTTGCGGCTTTTGCACCATAATCAGCCGGTGGAAACGTACGCTGCCTGACAGATCAACCACGATCATCAGCAGGGACTGGTGATCCAGATGGATGCCGATGGAATACGCACTGTCTGGGTTAAGGGTCAACGGCGTGGCCGGCTGACCTCGCCCGCCGGCACGACGCGGCAGGTGCGAAGAGAGAATGCCGGCCTGTTCCAGCTCGGTTGCGATGTTTGAAACGGTTTGCGGCGTCAGTGAGGTCAGCCGGGCAATTTCGGCACGGGTCAGTTCTCCGTGCAGACGGATAGCCTCTATCACTACGCGCCGGTTGTGTGCGCGAGCATGTTCAAGGTTAGTGCCGGAAGTCGTCATAACTGCCTATGCAGAAAGGGAAATCGTCTTTGCAGTATGGTGCCCTCCAATAAAGCAATCAAATTGATTTAAAAATCTTTTTAACACCGGAGAACGCACAATGAAAAGCCATACCCTTGCCGCTACGGCAGTCTGTACTTTGTCTGCCCTGGCGCTCAGTCTCTCATCCGCCTATGCCGCCCCCACGCAAATTAGCGCGTTGTTTATGACCCAGGCGGCCTACAGTGAAAACGATATCCGCGCCATGACCGCGGACTTCAGCAAACAACACCCGGATATCACCGTTAATCTGGAGTTTGTCCCTTACGAGGCGCTGCACGATAAAATCGTCGCGGCACGCGGTGCCGGTAGCAATGGCTACGACGTGGTGCTGTTCGACGCCATCTGGCCGGCGGAATTCACCAAGTTCGGCCTGCTGCAAGACGTCACCGCGCGCATCAGCGCCGACGACAGCGCCAAAATCTTTGCCGGCGCCATGACCACCGTCACCTACAAAGACAAGCGCTGGGGCATGCCGTGGATCCTCGACACCAAATACCTGTATTACAACAAGGCCATGCTGGCCAAGGCCGGGATTGCCGCCCCGCCGAAAACCTGGCAGGAGCTGGAACAGCAGGCGGAAATTCTGAAGCAGAAAAACGTGGTCAAGTACCCGCTGGTGTGGAGCTGGTCACAGGCCGAAGCGCTGGTTTGCGACTACACCACGCTGGTGTCGGCCTTCAAGGGCCAGTTCATCCAGCAGGGCAAAATCACCTTCTCCAGCCCGGGTTCGCTGCAGGCCGCCAGCTACATGAAAGCGTCACTGGATAAGGGGCTCACCAACCCGAATTCTCGCGAGTATCTTGAGGAGGACGTACGCAAGGCCTTCTCCAACGGGGATGCAGCCTTCGCACTGAACTGGACCTATATGTACAACATGGCCAACGATCCGAAGCAAAGCAAGGTGGCCGGCGACGTCGGTATCGTGCCTGCACCGGGCTCCGAGGCCGGTCAGGTTTCTGCGGTGAATGGCTCCATGGGTCTCGGCATTGCCAAGGCCAGCGCCCACCCCGATCAGGCCTGGCAGTACATCAGTTACATGACCTCGCAGCCGGTGCAGGACAAGTACGCCAAGCTTAGTCTGCCGATCTGGAAATCCTCCTATGAGGATCCCGCGGTGCAGAAAGGTCAGGAACCGCTGATCGCCGCCGCCAAACAGTCGTTGAACGTGATGCTTTCGCGCCCCGAAACCGCGGATTACTCACGGCTGTCCAACGGATTGCAGCAGGACCTGCAGCAAATCCTGCAGGGTAAAGTCACGCCGCAGGCCGGGCTGGATGCCGCGACCCAAAGCGCGGCACGGTTGCGTTAAGCGATGACGATGCTCACTCTGCCCCAACGTGAGCGTCGTCAGGCATGGGTGCTGCTGGCACCCATGCTGCTGATGATGCTGCTGCTTACCGCCTGGCCGCTGGGTCGTACCCTGTGGCTGAGTTTTACCGATGCGGCGCTGGTCGGCGACGGCGTTGCGCCGGCCTGGGTCGGTGCGGATAACTTTCTTTATGCCCTGACCGACCCGGACTTTCAGGCTGCTCTGGGGCGTACGCTGTATTTCACCCTGGTTTCGGTGGCGTTTGAAGGGGTGATTGGCGTGCTGGTGGCGCTGTTGCTCAATCAAAAATTCCACGGTCGCAATCTGCTGCGGGTGTTGGTGATTTTACCCTGGGCGCTACCGACCATCGTCAACGCCACGATGTGGCGACTGAATTTCAACCCGGATTACGGTAGCATCAACGCGCTGCTGACTCAACTCGGCGTGATCGACCACTATCGCAGTTGGCTGGGAGACCCGGCTTCGGCACTCAACGCGGTAATGCTCGCGGACATTTGGAAGAACTATCCGCTGATCACCCTGCTGACGCTGGCGGCATTGCAAACCATCCCGGACGATTTGTACGAGGCGGCTCGACTGGACGGCGCCTCTGCCTGGCGACGATTCCGCGCCATCACCCTGCCCGCCATTCTGGCGCCGCTGGCCGTGGCGTTGGTGCTGCGTACCATCGACGCGTTCAAAGTGTTCGACATCATTTACGTGATGACGCGCGGCGGGCCAATGGACAGCACCAAAACCCTGAGTTTCTTTGTCTATCAGGAATCGTTCAGCTATCTGCGCGCCGGCAGCGGTGCCGCCTACGCCGTGCTGATGACCTTGCTGTGCGGCGTGCTGATTGCGCTGTACATGCTGATGCTGTTCCGCCAGCGCAGAAGGAGCCTCGCCGATGAAGCCTAAACTCCGCCTGCTCTTGCGCTACGGCGCCGCGCTGCTGCTGGCAGTGTCGATCCTCGCACCGATGCTATGGCTGTTTCTGATGAGCGTCAGCTCTTCGGCCGATCTGACCCGCGTGCCGCTGGAATGGCTGCCGCGTCACTGGGATTTTTCGCGTTACGTCAGCCTGCTGTCGTTGCAACCCGGCCAACCCGGTGCGTTGTTTCTGCATGCGTTGTTCAACAGCCTGCTGGTTGCCTGCGGCGCGACGCTGATTTCGTTATTGCTGGCCATTCCTGCGGCGTTCAGCTTTTCCCGCTACCCCGGCCGCGACGGCTGGCTGTTTGCCAGCCTGGCGATCTACATGGTGCCGCCGGTGGCTTTCGTGCTGCCGCTGTACTTTATCCTGCAACAGTTGGCGCTGTTGAACACCCATATCGGTCTGGTGCTGGTCTACTGCTCGCTGATCCTGCCGTTTCTCACCTGGATGCTGAAAAACCAGTTTGATGCCCTGCCGATCGACATCGAGCAGGCCGCCCGGCTGGACGGGTTACGCCAGTGGCAAGTGCTGTTGCGCATTACCCTGCCGCTGGCCAAACCGGCATTGGGTGCCTCGGCGCTGTTCGGCTGGTTGCTGGCCTGGGACGAATTTTTCTACGCGCTGCTGTTTACCAGCAATACTCAGGCGCAGACCTTGCCGGTGACCATAGCCGGTTTCACCGCCGGGCGCGCCACCGATGACGGGCTGATCGCCGCCGTCGGCATTCTGGCTGCCATTCCACCGCTGTTCATTGCCCTCTGGCTGCAAAAAACCCTGGTTAGCGGCTTAACCAGCGGCGGCAGCAAGGGCTAATTTATTCAGGGAAAATAGACATGATGAAGACCAACACCAAACCCACGCTGTACGTGGTGGGCAATATCAACGTCGATGTGATCATGAGCACCTTGCAGCAATGGCCGCAGAAAGGAACTGAAGCGATGCTCGATCATAGTGAGCTGCGCCCCGGCGGCTCAGCAGGCAACTGCGCACTGGCGCTGGCAGCGCTGGAAACCCCTTACCGGCTGGTGGCCAATCAGGGCAATGACTATTTCAGCCCCTGGCTGGCGCAGCTGTTTCCGGACAGTTCGCCGTATTGGCCGATCTACAGCTGCGAAACTTCGCTGACTTTCGGCGTCACCCACCCCGACAATGAACGCACGTTTTTTAGCAATCAGGGGCATATTACCCGCCTCAGCCAGGACGATGTGCTGCATCAGATCCCTGTATTGGCCGGCAGCGGCGACACCGTTTTGTTGTGCGGCACCTTCCTGTGCACCACCTTGTTGGCGGACTACCCGGCGTTGCTGAAGACCCTGCGCCAGCGCGGCTATCGCATTGCGGTTGATACCGGTTGGCCCCCACAGGGCTGGAGCGAACCGTTACGCACACAAATCGCCGACTGGCTGCCGTTCTGCGATATTTTGCTGCTCAATGAAGTGGAAACCTGTGGCATGGCGGGCAGTGAGGATCTGTACACCGCCGCTCGCACCCTGAATCGTCAACAGCCTGCCGACGCCGCCTGCGTGGTGAAATGTGGTCCGGACGGTGCGCGCATGTGGTGCGGCGAACGGTTATTGCAGGCGGCGGCACATCCGATCAAGGTGGTCGACACCATTGGTGCCGGCGACAGTTTCAATGCCGGTTTCCTGACCGCCTGCCTGCATGGACACTCGTCAACAGTGGCGCTGCGCTGGGGTATTCGTGCTGCCAGCCACGCTATCAGCAGCTCGCCGCGCCAATACCTGGACTGGAATACCCTGAAAACCTGCGCCGGAGAAATGGTCTGATGGCAAGTGTAGAACTGGTAAAAGTGGCCAAATACTATGGCAAACAGCGGGTATTGAACCCCCTGGATCTGGTGATCCCCGACGGCAGTTTTACCGTGCTGGTCGGCCCGTCAGGCTGCGGCAAGTCCACGCTGCTGCGCCTGTTGGCCGGGCTGGACAGCCTGACGGAAGGCACGATCCTGCTGGATAAAAAGAAGATCAACGATCTGGATCCTGCCGACCGCGACATCGCCATGGTGTTCCAGAGCTATGCGCTCTATCCGCACCTGACGGTGGCGGAAAACATGGCTTTTCACATGCAGGTGATGAAGGTAGCCAAGGCCGAGCAGCAGGCCAAGGTTCAGCAAGCAGCGCGCATTTTGGCGATCGATCATCTTTTGCAGCGCTATCCAAAAGAACTCTCCGGCGGCCAACGGCAGCGGGTAGCGATGGGCCGCGCCATGGTGCGTAATCCAAAGGTATTTTTATTCGACGAACCGCTGTCCAATCTCGATGCCCAACTGCGTATGGAGCTGCGTGCCGAGATCAAGGCCCTGCATCAGCAGTTCAAAACCACCACGGTGTATGTCACCCACGATCAGATTGAAGCCATGACGCTGGCGGACCAAATCGTGGTGATGAAAGACGGCAATATCGTGCAGCAAGGCAAACCGTTGGAAATCTACGACGCCCCCGCAGATACTTTTGTGGCGCGCTTTATCGGCTCACCGCCAATGAACCTGTTGGACGGCGTCGTCACGCCGCGCGACGACCGGCCTGGCGTCGCCTGTGGCGAACTCTGGCTGCCATTGCCCGCAAAATGGCGGCATGTTGCGGCAGGCAGCAAGGTGATCCTCGGGCTGCGTCCCCATGACTTCCACCTGGTCGACACCAGCGAGCAACCTGCCGCCCAACTGCGACTGATGGAGATCACCGGCGATGTCAGCCTGCTGCATATCAACTGGGGCGGTTATCGGCTGCACGTACAGTTCAACGGACGAATTAACGCACAAAACGACCAGCCGCTGTGGTTAGCGCCCAACCGTGACGCGATCCACCTGTTCGATGCCGCGACGGGACTGCGCTTGAGTGAAAGTTGAAAGTTCGCGTGGCCAGGGATGGCGTCAAACTTGAAACGATAACCATTCTCAATTATCATCCGCGCATCTTTTTTGACCGGCAGCGCGGAACCCATGTCAGCCACAGCCCCTACTTCCTCAGATGCGCTTACACGCCTCTACGCAACCCATCACGGTTGGCTGCGGGGCTGGCTGCAACGTCGACTCGGTTGCGCTTTTGACGCCGACGACCTGGCACAGGACACCTTCATGCGGGTCCTGAAAAACGACTCCGCCGCCGCTATTCGCGAACCCAAAGATTTTTTGGTCACCCTCGCCAAGCGGGTGATGGTCGATTTCTTCCGCCGCAAAACGCTGGAGCGCGCTTATCTGGATATGCTGGCGCTGATGCCGGAGGCGCAGGCGCCCTCACCCGAACAGCGCCACAGCCTGCTTGAAAGTCTGCAACACATCGACAGCATGCTCGACGGGCTGGGGCCGAAGATCAAACAGGCCTTTTTGCTGTCGCAGCTCGAAGGACTGGGCTATGCCGAGATTGCACAACGCCTCGGCGTTTCGGTCAGTTCAGTAAAAAAATACATGGCCAAAGCCGCCGAGCACTGCCTGCTGTTCAGCCTGGAAACAGAATACCCGTAATGAGCCACACCCTCACCCCAGAGCAGCGCCAGGCGCTGAAAATGGCCGCCCAATGGTTTGCCCTGTTATGCGACGAAAACGTCACCGAGCACCAACGGCAACAGTGGCAGGCCTGGCACCAACAAAACGAAGATCACCGCTGGGCCTGGCAACGCGTTGAAGCACTGCAAAGTCAGTTGCAGGGCGTACCTGGAAAATTCAGCTATCGCACGCTCGACCAGGCCGGCCGCCAGTCCACGCTGGATCGCCGCACCCTGCTGAAAAGTCTGTTGCTGTTGCTGGGCGTCGGTGGCAGTTGGTTGGGCTTTCAGTCCCCGTTGGGCCGCGAGCTGCGCGCCGACTACCGTACCGTTACCGGTGAAATTAAACCCATCGTCCTCAGCGACGGCAGCCAGTTGGTACTCAATACCGCCAGCGCTGTCGATGTTCGCTACAGCGCTGAAAAACGGCTGATCCTGCTGCACAGCGGAGAAATCAGTTTGATTACCGGCCGCGACGACCGGCCGTTTTGGGTCGAAAGCCGGCAAGGTGCCATGCGCGCACTCGGCACCCATTTCCTGGTGCGAGAAAACGACGATCAAACGCAACTGACGGTGCTTGAACACGCCGTGGAAGCCCAACTGGCACAGTTCCCACAGGAAAAACGACGGGTCAACGCCGGGGAACAAATCAGCTTCAGCGCTGTGGCATTCGGCCAACAACAGGCTGCCGGCAACGGCGACAGCTGGACCCGCGGCGTGCTGAGCGTCAGTCAATGGCGGCTGGATCAGGTGCTTGCCGAACTGGCGCGTTACCGTCACGGCCGTTTGGATTGCGATCCTGCCATTGCCGGCCTACGCGTGAGCGGCAGTTTCCCCCTGAGGGAGCCCGATCGCGCACTCCTGCTGCTCAGCCAAACGCTGCCGATCCGGCTGCAAAGCTTTACCCGTTATTGGTTAAAAGTGGTCCCTGCCTGATTTATTTAAATGAAAATGATAAAAAATCGCATTCGTGATTGTCCCTTTTTCGTTTTCATCCGACTCCAGTTAAAACACTGCAGCAAAAAATAGAATAATCAGGAGAAGGTATGAACAATTTTTGGGGAAAACCGCTTCAACCACTGGCGGTCGCCGTGGGTCTGGCATTCGCTTCACCCTTGCTGGCAGCGCAGACAGCACCGGTTGCCGCTACCGCTTATCAGATCCCCGCAGGCGATCTGGATGGCGCGCTAAATGCCTTTGCCGCCCATGCTGGCATTGCGCTGTCCGTTGACGGAAGTTTGACCGCCGGCAAGCGTTCACCAGGGCTGAAAGGCAACTACGACGTTAATCAGGGGCTGAACGCACTGCTGGCGGGCAGCGGCTTACAGGCCAAGGCGTTGGGAGCTAATGGCTTTACGCTGGTCAAACAGCCGACGGTGCAGCAAGAACAAGACATCACCGTGGTCGGTGACTGGCTGGCTGAAGGCCGTCAGATTGACGTATTCGAACACGCCGGCGCGCGTGACGTGGTGCGCCGAGAAGAGTTTGCCAAAACCGGCGCCACCACCTTGCGAGAAGCGCTGAATCGCGTGCCGGGCGTGGTTGCTCCGGAAAATAACGGCACCGGCAGCCACGATATGGCACTCAATTTCGGCATTCGTGGTTTAAACCCACGCCTGGCCAGCCGTTCGACCGTGCTGATGGATGGCATTCCGGTGCCCTTTGCCCCTTATGGCCAGCCGCAGCTGTCGCTGGCGCCGGTATCCCTCGGCAATATGGATGCGGTAGACGTGGTCCGCGGCGGCGGTGCCGTACGTTACGGGCCGCAAAGCGTCGGTGGCGTAGTGAACTTTGTCACCAAGGCCATCCCGAAAACCTTCGGCATGGAAGCCGGCATGCAGGGCCAACTTAGCCCGACCTCCCGTCAGGATCACCCCAAAGGCACCGGCAACCTGATGATCGGTGGTACCGCCGACAACGGCTTTGGCAGCGCGTTGCTTTATTCCGGCACCCGCGGCAGCGACTGGCGCGAACACAGTTCGACCAAAATCGACGACGTGATGTTGAAAAGCCGCTATGCGCCAAACGAGGTGCACACCTTTAATAGCTTATTGCAATATTACGAAGGCCAGGCCGATATGCCGGGGGGATTAAGCCGGGCGGATTACAACGCCAATCCATTCCAGTCTACGCGTCCTTATGACAAATTCTGGGGCCGTCGCCAGTTGGCCAACTTCGGCTATCAATATCAGCCGGATCAGCAACACAAATTCGACGTGCAGAGTTTCTATACCTATACCCTGCGCAGCGGCTATCTCGATCAGGGCAAGAACCTGACGCTTTCGCCACGCGAATATTGGGTACGCGGCGTGGAGCCACGCTACAGCCAAAGCTTCCGCTGGGGCCAGTCGGCGCATGAAGTCGGCGTAGGTTATCGCTACGTCAGCGAATCGACCCATGAGCTACGCTACTACAGCAAGGCCAGCAGCGGCGTATTACCTTCAACCAGCAGCCCTTACGATCGCGATACGCAGTCCGGCACTGACGCCCACGCCTTTTACATTGATGACCGCATAGATATCGGCGATTGGACCATCACGCCGGGCATGCGCTATGAGCATATCTCTTCCTATCAGAATAACTACATCAAGAATAATCGCCTCGACGTCAGCTACAACGCCCCGCTGCCGGCGCTGAATGTCATGTATCATCTGAACGAATATTGGAACCTGTACGCCAATACCGAAGGCTCGTTCGGCACGGTGCAATACAGCCAGATGGGTAAAGCGGTCGACAGCGGCAATATCGAACCGGAAAAAGCGCGAACCTGGGAACTAGGCACCCGCTATGAAGGCGATGCGCTGCAAAGTGAGATTGGCCTGTTCCTGATCAACTTCAATAATCAGTATGATTCGAACCAGGTCACCGACAGCGTCACCGCACGTGGCAAAACTCGACACGCCGGGCTGGAGGGCAACCTGCGTTACGATCTGTCGCAGTTGACTCCCAAACTGGACGACGTGACGGTTTACGCCAGCTATGCCTATGTCAACGCCACCATCCGTGAGGAAGGCGCCTACAAAGGCAACCAGGTGCCGTTCTCACCGAAGCATAAAGGTACGCTGGGGCTGGATTACACGCCGGGCAGTTGGACGTTCAACCTCAACAGTGAATTCCAGTCCAGCCAGTTCGCCGACAATGCCAACACCGTGGCGGAAAGTGCCGACGGCAGTACCGGCCGCATTCCTGGCTATATACTGTGGGGCCTGCGCGCCGCCTATGATTTTGGACCGGAAATGGCCGGACTGAATCTGGGCCTCGGGGTTAAAAACCTGTTTAACCATGAATATTTCACCCGCGCTTACGACGACAACAACAAGGGGCTATACATCGGTCAGCCACGAACTCTGTATTTGCAAGGTTCGGTGAAGTTCTGATTTCCCTGTGCGGGCGCAAGCGCTGCGCCCGCTAATTATCACCCGCTCAACCTCTTTTTAACCTCGGCGCAATGCGCTATCCTCAAAAACTCTTCCGGCGTTAACATTTTTGAAACGGGGTTTCTGCCATGTCCGCATCCTGTCCGCGCTTCGCCCGGCGTGCTTTGCCATGAGTTTCTTTTCACGCGCCAGTGCGCTGCCACTGCTGGTGGCGGGTGCCTTTTTTATGGAAAACCTCGACGGGACAGTGATCGTCACCGCCATGCCGCAGATGGCGGCGGCTTTCGGCGTGCGACCGGTGGACATGAACATCGGTATTTCGGCCTATATTCTGACGCTGACGGTATTTATTCCTGCCAGCGGCTGGATTGCCAACCGCTTTGGCGCGCGCAATATCTTCGCGGCGGCAGTGCTGATTTTTACCCTGGCATCGGTGCTCTGTGCCGCCAGCGTTAACCTGCCGACGTTTACTGCTGCCCGAATTCTGCAGGGTTTCGGCGGAGCGTTGATGGTGCCGGTCGGGCGCCTGGTGGTGCTGCGCAATACCGCCAAACCCGATTTGATCAAAGCCATCGCCACCATTACCTGGCCGGGCCTGGTGGCCCCGATCCTCGGCCCGCCGGTCGGGGGATTTATTACCACTTACGCCTCGTGGCACTGGATTTTTATTCTGAACGTGCCGCTGGGCATCGCCGCACTGTGGCTGGCCTGGCGACTGATCCCTCAGGAAGCGCCGCAGAAAGGCGTTCCCTTTGACGCCCTCGGCTTCGTGCTGACCGGCATTGCCTGCTTCGGCCTGATGTTCGGTTTGGATCTGATCAACCATCCGCAATTGTCCTGGCTGGTACCCGCGTTGTGCATTTTTGGCAGCCTGGCACTGGGTGCACTGGCGGTTCGCCATGCCAAGCGTACGGCACATCCTTTAATCAACCTGTGGGCGATGCGGATAAAAAGTTACGCCGTCACGATTTGGGGCGGTACGCTGTTCCGTATCGCCATCGGCGCCGTGCCCTTCTTGCTGCCGCTATTGTTCCAGATTGGGTTTGGCCTTAACGCCTTCGATGCCGGGCTGTTGGTGCTGGCGGTGTTCGCCGGCAACCTGGTGATGAAGCCCTTTACCTCGGCGGTGCTGTACCGTTTTCGCTTCCGTACTACGCTGGTGGTGAACGGTTTGCTCAATGCCGCTACCATTTTCGCCTGCGCGTTGTTGACGCCGCAGACGCCGACCTGGCTGATTCTGGGGCTGCTGTTCGTCAGTGGACTGACGCGCTCCATGCAGTTCACTGCGCTCAACACGTTAGCGTTTTCCGAAGTGCCGCAGCCGCAAATGAACGGCGCCAATACGTTGTTTAATGTCTCGCAGCAAATGGGCAGCGGGCTGGGTATCGCCATCGGCGCGTTGGCACTGCGTCTGGCGGAAATGCTGATGCCGCAGTCCACAGCGCGCATTCCATTGGTCGATTTCCAACTGGCGTTTGTGGTCATCGGCGTTATCGCGCTGCTGGCGGTGATTGACAGCTTTACCCTGGATCCGAACGCTGGCAGTGAGGTACGCCAGCGAAAACCGACGGCCGAACCTTTGCCGCTCTCGCCTCAGCGATTGCAGAAATAAGTCGCATCTGTCGCCAATCAACGTAATATCGATGATCCGCCCCGTTTCACCGGTGCGGATTTTTTGCCGTTTTGGCCTGAAAAGCGAGGTAATAATAATGATCCACAGTGACCTTTCTCAGTGCCGCGTGAACACCGACCGGTTGTTGATTGCCCCTTTTACCGCAGCAGATGCCGACGATGTTTACCAGGCGATTACCCCTACACTGACGCGCTTTATGAATTTTGAGCCTGAAGAGTCGCCGGAGGCCTTCGCCAACGTTTGGCAAACCTGGCTGCCGCTAATCCGCGAAGGTGAGGAGCTGATTTTCGTCGCTCGCCTGCGCGACAGCAAAGAGTTTGTCGGCATGGGCGGCCTGCATGACTTGCACAACACCACCCCGGAGCTGGGTATCTGGGTAAAAGAGAGCCTGCACGGTAACGGCTACGGCCGCGAAATCGTTCATGCCATGGCGGTGTGGGCCAGCGAGCGCTACCGGCCGCGTCACTTTATCTATCCGGTGGCAGAACAAAACACCCCCAGCCGACGCATCGCCGAATCTCTGGGCGGCGTAGTGGCAGGCCGACGCGAAAATACCAAATATGACTGCGTGGTGTACCACGTACCGCCTCAGCTGTAGCTGCATTGCAGAACGGGCACTTTCAGCCCGGCTTGCATAACCCTCTGACCAAAAAACCGCCCGTCTGGCAGCAGCGATGGCGGTTTTTTTATGTCGACGCCGATAACCACTGCCACTTAAACCGGGATTATGCTAATGCTATTAGCATGTGGTTAAAAACAGTTGAGGAACAGTAGCATGATCATTTTTGTCACGGGCGCCACCTCAGGGTTTGGTGAGTCCATCACACGACGTTTTATCCGCGAAGGCCATCAGGTGATCGCCTCCGGCCGCCGTATTGAACGTCTGGAAGAGTTGAAAGACGAATTGGGCGAGGCGTTGCATATCGTCCGTCTGGACGTACGTAATCGCGCGGCAATTCAGCAGGTGATTGATGAGCTGCCTGCGGCACTGCGCCAGATTGACGTGCTGGTGAACAACGCCGGTCTGGCGTTAGGTTTGGAGCCTGCACACAAGGCCAACGCCGATGATTGGGAAACCATGATCGACACCAATGCCAAAGGCCTGGTGAACATGACCCGCGCCCTGCTGCCGGCAATGGTTGAACGCAACGTCGGCCATGTGATCAATATCGGCTCCGTTGCTGCCAACTGGCCCTATGCCGGCGGCAACGTCTACGGCGCGACCAAGGCCTTCGTCAAGCAATTCAGCCTCGGCCTGCGCGCCGACCTGCACGGCACCCGCATCCGCGTAACCGACATTGAGCCAGGCCTGGTGGGCGGCACGGAATTCTCTAACGTGCGCTTCAAAGGCGATGACGGCAAGGTGGATAAGGTCTACGACGGCGCCAATGCGTTGACGCCGGAAGATATTGCCGAGTCGGTGTTCTGGGTGGCGACTCTGCCGCCCCACGTTAACATCAACTCGCTGGAGATCATGCCGGTCAGCCAATCCTTTGCCGGATTGAATATCCACCGCGAAGCGTGATTTTATGCGGCAGGGCCAGCCCCTGCCGCCGCTTGTCAGGCCGCTCGCCAGCCCGAAACAATAATCAGCATCCCCGCCAACGCCACCCCGGCGCCCAGCCAGTCCAACGCCGACAGTTTCACCCCATCAACTACCCGCAGCCACAACAGTGCCGTCGCAACGTAGACTCCGCCATACGCCGCATATACGCGCCCGCTGGCTGCAGGATGCAGCGTCAATAACCAAACAAACAGCATCAGGCTGGCCGCCGCCGGCAGCAGCAGCCAGGCGCTGGCGCCCTTTTTCAACCACAGATAAGGTAAGAAACAGCCGACGATCTCAGCCAGCGCAGTGGCGAAAAATAACAGGGTGGTCTTTAACATGGTGAAAGCTTTCTCTCTGTAAAGTAAACGATGCGGCGCTTAATTGGTGCACTCCAAGAGCAGGATGGTATATTTATCAGCACGCCCGAGGGCGCGTTAAAGCCAGTGCTGCCGCTATCAGGCAACACTAACTCATAAGGATGAAACGATGAAAACACTTTCTACTCAACGACTGCTGCGCGGGATGCTGCCGGTCGCCATGCTGATGCTAATGGGCGCCTGGCAGGCACCGGCACTGGCCGCCAGTTGCACTCAGGGCAGCACCTGCGTGACCGTCGACGGCAGTAACAGCGGCGCCATGAGTACCGAAGCGGCTCGTCAGAGCAAAGAACAGTTCAACGACACCAAATCCCTGCGCCATAAGGTCAACACCCGCGTGGAGAAAGAGTTCGACAAGGTAGACAAGGCGATTGATAACGAAGACCGCTGCAACGACAGCCTGAACGTTAATGCATATTGGGAACCCAATACTCGCAAGTGTCTGGATCGTCAGACCGGTCGTCAGATTAATCCTTAATCTTGCGGCAGCACGCGGCGGCCGTTACTCTCCGCCGCCGTTGCTGCTATTCTGACTAAGGAAGCCCATTCTCAAAAAGGACGAATTGATGAAAAAAGCGCTTATCTTGGGTGCAGTGCTGATGGCCGCAGCCCCCCTGGCCGCCCTGGCCTCGTGCGAGAGCGTGAAGGCGGACATTTCGCAGAAAATTATCAACAACGGCGTGCCGGAATCCGGCTTCAAGCTGGATATCGTGCCTAACGATCAGGCCCAACAGGCCGGCGGGCTGGTGGTTGGCCACTGCGAGAACGACACCCAAAAGATTGTATATACTCGCCTGAGCAACGGCGACGACAGCGGTGATGCGGCCCAGACCGGCACCAGTCAAGATACCAAAACCGCACAGTAATTCTGATCCAGGGCGCTATCAGCGCCCTTTCCTTTAGGCTTGTTCCGCCTCTTCTCCCTCACCCTGCGGCCGATGCCGGGCGGGGATCAACATCGCAGCCGCCAATGCCAACAGTGAGATGATGGCGGAGACCAAAAATACCCAATGCAGTGAGGCGGCAACCTGCTGCGTCATCTCTGCCAGCATTTCCGACCCCATTGCGCCACGCGTAGCCGGCTCCATCAACTGTTGGACCGGATCGGTCGTTTGCGGCAGACGCACCTGAAGGTTAATGTTCAGCGTGGCCCCCAAGATCGCGGTACCGATCGCCGAGCCCATCATACGGGTAAACACCGTGCAGGCAGTGGCGATGCCACGGATGCTGTGGTGCGCGGCGTTCTGCACCGAAACCAAAAACGTGGTGTTGCACAGCCCCATACCGGCGCCGATCATAAAGGCGGCCACTCTGCCCCACAGCAAACCGCCGCTCGGTTGCATCAGCAATAAGATCAGCCCACCGGCCACCAACAACAGCGCGCCCAGCAGCGCCGTCGTACGGTAGGACGTCATCAGCATCAGCCGTCCGCTGAAGGTGCTGGCCAGCGGCCAGCCAATCGACATCAGCGCCAGCGTGGTACCGGCTTCCAGCGGTGTCCCGCCCATCACGCCCTGAATAAAGGTCGGCAGGAAAGCGCTGATCCCCATCATCGCTGCACCAATCACCAGACCGCCAATATTGCCGGCCACAATCACCCGGCTTTGCCACAGCGCCAACGGGAACAATGGCTCCGGTGCACGGCGCTCCTGTCGAACCAACAACATCAGCGCAACGGCCGCCAAGCCCAACAGGGGCAGCACCCACCACCCAAGGTTTTCGGCCTGCAGCAGCGATAACAACAGCGCCGAAACAAACAGCGTCAGCCAAGCCGTGCCCGCCAGATCCAACGCATGCTTACGTAGCTGTTGGTGAGAAGGCAAATAGCGGCCAAGGAAAAACATCGCCAACAGGCCAATGGGTAAATTAACCCAGAACACCAACGCCCAAGGCAGATGCTGGACGATAAACGCGCCCAGCAGCGGGCCAACGATCGCCGAAACACCCCAGACGCTGGACAGATAACCCATTACCTTCGGCCGTTCGGTGGCGCTGTAAACATCCCCGATGATGGTGGTGGCTATCGGCATAATCGCCCCGGCCCCCAAGCCCTGCAGCAGCCGAAAACCGATCAGCCAGTACATATTGGGTGAGAAACCGCACAGTACCGAGCCCAGCAAAAACAGCGTGGCGCCAAAGAAAAATACCCGCTTGCGCCCGAGGAAGTCCGCCAGCCGGCCATAAATCGGAATGGTAATGGCCTGCGCCAATAAATACACTGCAAACACCCAGCCCAGCAGAGAAAACCCGCCCAGATCGCCGATAATTGTGGGCATCGCCGTGGCGACAATCGTCGCCTCAATGGCTGACATAAACATCGCCAACATGCAGGCAATCAGGATCAACGGACGATGAAGGAGTGGCGCTGGGGCTTCGTTATTTGTCATAGCGTGATTACAAACCTTGGATTCTCATTTTCATCCCATTATATCAGCCCGACGAGTCGCTGCCGTTACCGCTGTCTAGTTAGCTGTTTTCGCTGGCGAAAAACGCACCATTTGAACTTCAAGTGACATCGTCACAAAAATCAGGGTGAATCCCTGCCAGCCCGCTAAACCATGAGCCCTCCGCCAATTCTGCAAAGATTCACTGGCCTTCGGCTGACACGGCAAGCACAATACTCCGCTGAACCTTTCATTTTTCTCCTGATTTTACTGACGCATGAAACGATGGGTCCACCTGCACCACTATCGCGCCCTGCTGCGCCGCCTGTTTATTGCCATCTTTCTTGGTATCGCCGCCGCGTTGGTGGTTTGGCTGTTTCACCGTGCGATGCTGGGCCTGGAATGGCTGTTGCTCGACCATGAGAGCGGCAGCCTTGTCGCTGCCGCCTCCGCGTTACCGGCCTGGCGAAGGGCGCTGACCCCGGCGTTAGGCGGCCTGGCGGCGGGCACGCTGCTGTGGGTTTACCAGCGCTATCAACATCAACGACAGATAGCGCCAACCGATTATATGGAAGCGATCGAAACCGGCGACGGGCGGCTGGACGTCAGTGCCAGCCTGGTGAAATGCCTGGCTTCGCTGCTGGTGGTCTCCAGCGGCAGCGCCATCGGTCGCGAAGGTGCGATGATCCTGCTGGCCGCGCTGATAGGTTCCGTGTTTGCTCAACGCTTCACCCACGAGAAAGAATGGAAACTGTGGGTCGCCTGCGCCGCGGCTGCCGGGATGGCCAGCGCTTACCACGCCCCGTTGGCAGGCAGCCTGTTTATTGCGGAAATCCTGTTTGGCACGCTGATGCTGGCCTCGCTGGGCCCGGTGGTGATTGCCGCCGTTTGCGCACTGCTGATGACCAACTTGCTTAACGGTGGCCAGGCGCCGCTGTACCTGGTTGAGCCTCTGCCCGCCCCCTGGCCAGTGCAATATTTGCTGATGGCGCTACTGGGCGTATTGGCCGGCATTTGCGGCCCGCTATTTTTATGGGCGATGCAGGCCAGCGGCCATGCTTTCCGTTCGCTGCGCCTGAAGCCCCCTTTGCAATTGGCGCTCGGCGGGTTGATCGTGGGGTTGCTTTCGCTGCTGTTTCCTGAGGTGTGGGGCAATGGCTACAGCGTGGTGCAGTCACTACTCAGTGCGCCGCCCGGCGTATTGCTGGTTGGCGCCATTCTGATTTGTAAACTGTTGGCGGTGCTCGCCAGCAGCGGTTCCGGAGCGCCCGGCGGCGTATTCACGCCAACGCTGTTTGTCGGGGCCGCCCTGGGTTCGGTGGTTGGGCAACTGTGCGCCACCTGGCCGGAACTGGGCAGCGCGGTGCCGCTGCTGATGGCGCTGACCGGTATGGCCACGCTGCTGGCCGCAACCACCCACGCGCCGATCATGGCTGCGTTGATGGTGTTCGAAATGACCGGTGAATACACCCTGCTGCCGGGCATTTTGCTGGCCTGCGTGATCGCCACTACCGTTTCACGGGGTTTGCGCTCGGTGTCGGTCTATCACAACGCCTAGCGGTTCAGCAGCGGTGAGATATCCAGGTAATGCGCCAATTCACGCTGCTCAGCCCGCGGCAGATAAGGAATTTCACCCAGCAACGGCGCAGGAATGCGCTGCTGCAACGCGTCGATGGTTTCGGCATAGTGCGCCAGCCCCGGGTTAATGCGGTTAGCCACCCAGCCCAGCAAAGGTAAGCCGTCATTAATGATCGACTGAGCCGTTAACAACGCATGGCTGACACAGCCCAATTTAATCCCCACCACTAAAACTACCGGCAGTTGCTCCTGCACCACCCATTCGGCATAAGGCCGCATGTCGTTCATCAGCACGCGCCAGCCGCCACTGCCCTCGACCACCACGGTATCGGCCTTGGCGGATAGATGCTGCAGTCCGCTGCTCATCACACCATAGTTGATATCGTCGGTAGGTTGCGCGTGAAACACTTCTTCCAGACAGGTGATGGGATTAATTTCCTGATATGACAGCGGCAGAGTTGAAGAGGCCTGCAGAACCAAAGCGTCTTTATTGCGAAGGCCTTCACTGGTTTCCTGACAGCGTGCGGCAACCGGCTTGTAGCCGGCCACTGAGCGGCCCTGTGCGGCAAAGGCCTGCAACAAAGCGCGAGAAACCACTGTTTTACCGACATCGGTATCCGTTCCTGTTACAAATAAACGCGTTAACATGACTTAATTGCCCCGAGATACACCGTTAACCAAAATATCGCCGGGTTTACGGCGAAAGAGTAGAACGGGGAAAAGTCTAGAGGATGCCGACAGGCACGAGCTTGAGGTAGCGCAACATTTTGGCGTTAAACGATAAGTATTACTGATTGGTGTTAGCCTTGCAGCAACTGAACCAATAGTGAACCGTTGTATAACGCTTCTTTCACCAAAGCCGCACCGGGCATGGTGCCTTTGTTGAAGAACTGGGTGGACTCCACCTTAATATGCTCGCTGTAAGCCGGCAGAGATTGCTGACGAATGCAGGAGGCAATGGCCGGGTGCAGAATTTCCGCCGCGCGGTTTAGCGGGGAGCCGACCAGGATTTTTTCCGGATTGAACAGGTTGACCATGATAGCCAGGATACGGCCTACGCTGTGGCCCACGCCAAGGATGATATCTTTGGCCAGTTGGTCGCCTGCCAGCGCTGCATCACACAGCGATTCGACCGTCAGCGGCATGCCGTGCAGGCTGGAACTCATCGAGGTCCCGAGCCGCGTGCGGGCGATTTCCAACATATTCTCGATACTGGCTACGGTTTCCAGGCAGCCGTGGTTGCCGCAGTAACAGCGTTTGCCGTAAGGGTCGACCTGGGTATGACCAATCTCTACCACGCTGCGGCTACCGGCATGCAGCACCCGACCACCGGTGATGACGCCGGCGCCGACGTTATGATCGATCACCACCTGAATGACGTTTTGACTGCCGCGTGAAGCGCCGTATAAGGCTTCGGCCATGGTCCAGGCGCTGATGTCGTGCTGCAGATACACCGGCAGACCGGTGCGCGTTTCCAACGCCGGCCCCAAGGGCATATCTTCCACGTCGTAAAACGGCATGCGATGCACCACGCCGGAAATCGCATCCACCATCCCCGGTAAAGTAATGGCAATGGCCGTCAACCGCTCCAGTTTGCTTTGATGGCGGATAAAAAACTGATCGACTTCGGTCAGAATGCGTTTCAGCAGCGGATCGGGGTGTTCGGCGGCCAGGGGGAGGATTTCCTCAACTACCAGCTTGCTGCTGATATCACGCAGCGCCAGCGTGATGGTGCCACGGCTGATGCGGGCGGAAAGGTAATGCCAGGCTTCGGTGTCCAGCACCAGGCCCACCGCCGGGCGGCCGCGGCTGCCCACTTCCTGATATTCGGTTTCTTTAACCAGATGGGCTTCCAACAGCTCCCGCACGATTTTGGTGATGCTGGCGGGCGCCAGCTGTGCTCGCTTTGACAGTTCGATGCGCGAAATTGGGCCCAGTTGATCGATTAACCGATAAACTGCCCCTGCATTTGTTTGCTTGATTTGATCAATATGCCCAGGCTGCCCAACAGCAATCACAAACCTGCTCCTACTATTTTTCGCGCTTCTAAATAAAGACTATCGGCTATGGTGGGGCTTTTGGAATACAGCGTCAACTATTTGATTCGTTATGTGATTTGCTGCACAAATTCACCCTGCTTTCGCTACGGATTGTGTTTTATTTACCCAGTTGGTCCGTCAGGCCAACAGTAACGCCATCAAGGATTTTGCCGCCGCCGTCAACGGCCGTTGACGATGGTGCACCAGCCAAACTTCAGTCATCGCCTCCGGCTCCGCCAGCGGCAAATATTGTACTCCGTCGATTTTAACCCGGGCGAAAGACGCCGGAAGTATAGAGATACCCAGGCCAGAAGACACCAGGCCAATGATGGTCATCGCCTCACCAACCTCCTGAGTGATATAGGGCGTGATCCCCGCCTTGGCCAGCAGCGACAAAATTTCGTCATGCAGCGCGGTTCCCACCTCACGCGAGAAAAACACAAAGGGTTCTTCCGCCAGATGCTGGAAACGCAAGGTACCGGAAGCCACCTGGGTTAGCGGATGCCCTTCCGGCACCACCGCCACCAGGGGCTCACATAGCAGAAGCTGATGTTTCAACACGTCCGGCAAGCGGGTGTTACGCATCACGCCCAGATCGAGCTCGCCATTGAGCAAGGGTTCGATCTGCTGCTTGGTGTTCACTTCTCGCATCTTGATGTGCACCTGCGGGTGTTGCTGACGGAAAGCCCGCAGACTGCGCGACACTACGCTGATAAAGGGTGCCGAAGAGGTGAAACCAATGGTCAGTTCGCCAAGTTCGCCGCGTTCCAATCGCGCTGCCTTTTCCGCCGCACGACTGACCTGATCGAGCACCTGATAGGCTTCTTTCAGGAATATCTCCCCCGCCTGAGTCAGGCTGACATTGCGGTTATTCCGCGCCAAAAGGCGAGCGCCAACCATTTCCTCCAGCGCCTGGATTTGTTGGCTGAGCGGCGGTTGTGAAATACGCAGCCGCTCCGCTGCACGGCCAAAATGCAACTCTTCCGCCACGGCGATAAAATAACGCAGATGCCTCAACTCAATATTCATACTTTAAACGTCTTAATATTAATTATTAATATATTAGACAAAAAACTGCCCTCTCCCTATCATTTTGTTAACTCATCAAGTGCTGTGTAAGGAAAGACTGTGACAACCCCTGTGCGTTCTGCGGCCGGTATGCCGTCGACGCTGGCCGCTAACGACGACGCGGCTGCTGCGCCAAAAACCCAACGTTCCACTCTTAACAAACTTCCCTACATCGAGCGCGGTACGCCGCAGTTTATGCGCGTGACCCTGGCGCTGTTTTCCGCCGGACTGGCTACCTTCGCCTTGCTGTATTGCGTGCAACCGATTCTGCCGGTTTTGTCGCAAGACTTTGGCATATCCCCGGCGGAAAGCAGCCTGTCGCTGTCGGTGTCTACCGGATTGCTGGCCCTGGGCCTGATGTTTACCGGCCCGCTGTCTGACGCCATCGGCCGTAAACCGGTGATGGTTGTGGCGCTGCTGTTGGCGGCAATTTGTACCCTGATTTGCGCCTTTATGACCAGTTGGCAAGGCATTTTGCTAATGCGTGCGCTGATCGGGCTTTCCCTGAGCGGAGTCGCCGCCGTTGGCATGACCTATTTGAGCGAAGAGATCCACCCCAGTTTTGTCGCTTTTTCCATGGGGCTGTATATCAGCGGGAATTCCATCGGCGGCATGAGCGGCCGATTGGTGACCGGGGTTCTGACCGACTTCTTCTCCTGGCGCGTGTCACTGGCGGTGATCGGGCTATTCGCTCTGGCCGCCGCCTGCATGTTCTGGCGTATTTTGCCCGCTTCAAAACATTTTCGCGCCAGTTCGTTGCGCCCACGTACCCTGCTGATCAACTTCCGTCTGCACTGGCACGATAAAGGCCTGCCGCTGCTGTTTGCCGAAGGTTTTCTGCTGATGGGCAGCTTTGTCACCATGTTCAACTATATTGGTTACCGCCTGCTGGCTGATCCTTACCACCTGAGCCAGGCGATTGTCGGCCTGTTGTCGGTGGTCTATCTGACCGGTTCATACAGTTCGCCGAAGGCCGGTGCCATGACGTCCCGCTTCGGCCGCGGGTCAGTGTTATTGGCTTCGACCCTGATTATGCTGATCGGGATACTGATTACTGCCCTGGCCCCGGTCGCGGTGATTTTTATCGGCATGATGCTGTTCACCGCCGGTTTCTTTGCCGCCCATTCGGTTGCCAGCAGTTGGATCGGACGTCGCGCCCGCCGCGCCAAAGGACAAGCATCCTCGCTGTATTTATTCTGCTATTACGTTGGTTCCAGCGTCGCCGGGACCCTCGGCGGTGTTTTCTGGCACAGCTTCGGTTGGAATGGCGTCGTGGCATTTATCAGCGTGATGTTGCTACTCGCCCTGCTGGTCGTGCATTACCTGAAAAAACTGCCGGAAGCAGCTCGCGTTTAACCCTCCCCCCTGTACCCACGGGTGCGGGGGGCCTTAACCCCTCTGGTTAGCCTGGACCACTCGGTGTCTCATTCCTCACCTTAGCCGAAGCTGCCCTTCCGTTTGTCGTCCCCTTAATGTATGTTGTAACTAAAATGAGAGGTGCCAGATGGATAAATACGATTTAATTGGCAGGATGAATGGTTGTTTTAACCAACTGGAACAGGCGCTGACAGCCTTCCACCAGCAGGTATTACCGTTACGTTTGTTAGCCGGCAGGGTGTTCAGCCTACCGGAAATCGAGAAAGGCAAAGAGCATGCGACGATAGAACAGATTGCCGTCGAGCAGCATGTCGGCCAGGCCGCTCGCGACCTGGCGCTGGAGCATTATCAGCGGTTATTTATCCATCACAATAAACACAACGTCAGCAGCAAGGCTGCGGTACGCCTGCCCGGCGTTATTTGCCTGGCGGTAGAGCAGCCGGAATACCTGCAGATCCAGACGCAAATTGGCCTGATAAACCGGCTGAAAGCCGAGCTGGAACAGATTATTACCGTCGATTCCGGCCTGGCGCCGGAGCAACGCTTTGACTTCGTTCATACTCATCTGCACGGCCTGATTACTCTTAGCGCCTACCGTAGTTTGACCGTTGTGACGGATCCGGACTCGGTGCGGTTCGGTTGGGCCAACAAGCATATTATCAAGAACGTAAAGCGCGACGATATTCTGGCGCAACTGGAAAAGAGCCTGAAAGCCGGCCGAGCGGTACCGCCACATAACCGTGAACAGTGGGCAGAACTGGTCAGCCGTGAAATCGATGATGTCAGTCGCCTGCCCCAGCAGGCGGCGCTAAAAATCAAGCGGCCAGTGAAAGTTCAACCCATTGCCCGGGTATGGTATCAGCCGCAGCAAAAACAGGTACAGCACCCCTGCCCGCTGCCGCTGATTGCGCTATGCCAGGTGGAAAATGGCGCCCAGGTGCCGAAGATTGGCGAGTTGCTCAATTACGACGCGGCGACGGTCAAACATAAATATAAGCCGGACGCCAAGCCGTTGAGGTTGCTGATCAAACGGCTCCACCTGTATACCGACGCCCCTACTCGCTGAGGCTGTAAACCCGCAGACGGTGGCCGTCAGGATCGGTGGCGACGAAGCTATGACCGAAGTCCAGCGTCACCGGCGGCTGAATGATATTCAGCCCCCGATCGCGCCACTGCTGATAAAGCGCGTCCACCTGCTGCGGCAATTCGCACAGAAAACCGAGTTCACCACCGCCACCGGTCACCGTCGCGCCAGGCTGCACGGTATGCTTCGACCACATCGCCAATTTGAGGCCGTTACTCAACACAAACAGCGCAAAAGTGGGCGAAAGCTCCACCGGCTCCTGCCCCAGTAACTGACGGTAGAAGATGGCGCTTTTTTCTGGGTTATCGACATAGAGAAGGGTCATATTTGGGGTTGTCATCGCATTAACCTTTGGGTGAGGGAACCGGCTGGCTCCCGAGACCTTAAGACTAAGCGCCCCTACTGACAGTTTTTGGCAGCAGTGTGGGATTACTGCGTAGGGATGCCCTGCGATTGATGCCACTCTTTCATCAGCAGGCGGCGTCCTCGTGGATAGCGTTGCGCCAGCGGCGTAGCCAGCCGGATACGATCGAGACGAAAATGGCGGAATGACTGACGCAGTTCGCACCAGGCCACCAGCATCCTCGCCTGCTCAAAGTAACCGAGGGCAAAAGGCCAGAGGATACGCTCGCTTTCATTGCCGTTGTTATCGCAGTAATGCACCTCGAGCTTGCGTTCCTTGCGAATGACTTCGCGGATCAACACCAGGGTTTCGTCCGCCACCTTGATCAAATCCAAGGGACCAATCAATAACGTGCTGGCCTCTAGCTCGTCGCGTAATGCTGCAGGCAGCACGTCGGCAATTTTTACCAGGGCATTATTGGCCGCTTCGGCTAACTGACTGTCACCCCGGCGGCCTACCCAGCGCATGCCCAACACCAGTGCTTCAATTTCCTGCTGTGAGAACATCATCGGCGGCAGCATAAACCCCGGCCGCAGCACATATCCCACGCCCGCTTCCCCAACAATCTCGGCTCCCTGCTGCTGCAAGGTGGCAATATCGCGATACAGCGTGCGCATGCTGATATTCATTTCCTGCGCCAACGCGTGGCCGGCGACCGGGTAGCGATGCCGTCGCAAGATTTGCATCAGCTCGAGTAGACGCTCGGTGCGTGACATGCATTTTCTCCATAAAAAAGGCTTACCTCAGTAAGCCTTTTACAAGCCGAGCAATCAATTACTTCTTCATACTGCCAACCATGTCTTCCGGACGTACCCACAGGTCGAACTGCTCTTCGGTCAGGTAGCCCAGCTTCAGCGCGGAAGCTTTCAGCGTCAGGCCTTCCTTATGCGCTTTCTTGGCAATTTCGGCCGCCTTGTCATAGCCGATATGCGTGTTCAGCGCGGTAACCAGCATCAGCGACTCATTCAGCAACTGGCTGATGCGATCGCGATTAGGTTCAATGCCCACAGCACAATGCTCATTAAAGCCCTGCATGCCGTCAGCCAGCAGGCGGATCGACTGCAGATAGTTGTGGATCACCATAGGCCGGAACACGTTTAGCTCAAAGTTACCGGAGGCGCCGCCAATATTGACCGCCACATCATTACCCAGCACCTGAGCACACAGCATGGTCATCGCTTCACACTGGGTCGGGTTGACCTTGCCCGGCATAATGGAGCTGCCCGGCTCGTTTTCGGGGATCGCGATCTCGCCAATGCCGCAACGTGGGCCGGAAGATAGCCAGCGCACGTCATTGGCAATTTTCATCAGCGAAGCCGCCAGCCCTTTCAACGCGCCGTGGCCGTGCACCAGTGCATCGCAGGTAGCCAGCGCTTCAAATTTGTTAGGGGCGGTGACAAACGGCTGCCGGGTCAGATCAGCCAGGGCCTTGGCTACGCGAACCGCGTATTCCGGATGAGTATTCAAGCCGGTGCCCACAGCGGTGCCGCCCAGCGCCAGTTCGCAAATATGTGGAATGCTGGCTTCAATATGCTGCAGGTTGTGCGCCAACATCGCCGCCCAGCCGGAAATCTCCTGCCCCAGGGTCAGCGGCGTGGCATCCTGTAAATGGGTGCGGCCAATTTTGACGATATCGCGATAGGCTTCCGCTTTGTCGCAAAGCGTTTTATGCAGCACTTTCAGTTCGGGAATCAGGTGTTCACGCACGGCGATCACCGCCGCCACGTGCATCGCCGTCGGAAACACGTCGTTGGAGCTTTGGCTCTTGTTAACGTCGTCGTTCGGATGGACTCGGCGCTCTTCCCCACGCACGCCACCCAACAGTTCACTGGCGCGGTTGGCCAGCACTTCATTCATATTCATGTTGGTCTGGGTGCCGGAGCCGGTTTGCCAGATAGACAGCGGGAACTCGTTCGTATGCTGGTCCGCCAGCACTTCATCGGCGGCGCTGATAATGGCGTTGGCCCGCTCCGCAGGCAGCAGCCCCAGGTCCATGTTCACGCTGGCAGCGGCGCGTTTGGTCAATGCCAGCGCATGAATCAACGCGGTCGGCATCTTTTCGGAAGAAATGCGGAAGTGCTCCAGGGAACGCTGCGTTTGTGCGCCCCATAGCCGGTCGGCCGGCACTTCGATGGGTCCCATAGAGTCTTTTTCAATACGAACGGCTGCCATCACTATCTCCTTAGTACAATTCCTAAAAATGTACGATTACGCCAGCGCGCGCGAGGCCGCGGGCACACCCATCCAGTATAGTGACATAATAACTATTCGCATTAAGAGAGTTGCCTCACAGCATTTTTCCTCCATTGTCATGGTTATTGTGCGGGTTTTATTTTCTGGCAACACGTCCTTGCCGTTTTCATCGGCCAATTGAATATCGACAATAGAAAAAGCGCCGTCTGGCGCTCTCTTTATTAATTTCTGACGAAGGAATTAATGGTGATGTTGATTATAAGCATTAATTCTTTGGTCCTGCAGATGGTTGATTTCATCGTAGGCATCCTGGCGTTCATTATGGCGGTAAACGCCCATCCCCACCGCACCGGCCGCGGCGGCAACCGGGTGGGCGACCGGTGCGGCAGTCACCACTGGCGCCGTTGTCACCACCACCGGAGCCGGCGCAACAACCACCGGGCGCGGTACGACTACCACCGGGCGAGGTGCGACGACAACCGGGCGGACACCGTAGCCGTAAGCATGGGTCACCACCACGGCCGCATTGGCACCGGAAGTACACATCAGCAGAACCAGCAAAATTTTTTTCATTAGCGCCTCGGCGTTAGGAATAATCGGAGAATCATTTTATTGGCCTGCACTGTATAGCGGTGCTACAGGTTAATTTAAGCCATTTGTGTGGTTGGCAATTTAAACGGAGTCATTATGGTGATAGAGATATTCAGCAGGTAATAATTTGCGTCAAAAAACACAGCTTGAAATATAACGAACAAATAAAGCCAAAAATAACATTTATTTTTGCGCTCACGCCGTCTGAAATTTTGTTATTGCCACCGTCAACTTGCCCACAAACGAAAATGGCGTTTTTTAAGCCGTTCAGGCCAATGTTCAGTGATATCTGGAGGGTGACAGAGGTCGTTATCTCGTTATACTTTACCCACCCTGAGCTGCGGCCCGGCGCGAATACCTTATACCGCCGACCACTGCGCCACTTGTTTGATCGCGCACCATTTTGTCACCCTCTTTCGGGTGTAGGATAAGACGCACAAAATTTGTTTGTTTTACAGTCAGCCAATTACCGTCACCTGGCGGCGAATGCAAAGGACGTTTATCAAAATGCAAAAAATGACCAACGCAGTGCAAAACTATGCATGGGGCAGCCACGACGCGTTAACCCAGCTGTATGGCATTGCCAACCCACAAGGACTGCCGATGGCGGAACTGTGGATGGGGGCTCACCCGAAGAGCAGCTCTCGCGTAGCCGGTACCGACGGTAATTTGCGTTCGCTGCGCGATGTTATTGATGAAGATCAGCCTAAGCAGCTGGGTGCCGAAGTCGCACGTCGTTTCGGCGAGCTGCCGTTCTTGTTCAAAGTGCTGTGCGCCGATCAGCCGTTGTCGATTCAGGTGCATCCAAGCAAATCCGCCGCCGTAGCGGGCTTCGCCAAAGAGAACGCGGCCGGCATTCCGTTGGATGCTGCCGAGCGTAATTACAAGGATCCCAATCATAAGCCGGAACTTGTATTTGCCCTGACGCCTTTCCTGGCGATGAATGGCTTCCGCGAACTGTCCGACATTGTTTCCCTGCTGCAGCCGATCGCCGGTGCACACCACGATATCGCCGCCTTCCTGCAGCAACCGGATGTCAGCCATCTGTCCGCTCTGTTTGCCAGCCTGCTGGCGATGAGCGGCGAGCAGAAATCGCTGGCGCTGGGGGTGTTGAAAGCCGCGCTGAATAACCAACAGGGGGAAACCTGGGACACGGTGCGCTTCATTGCCGGTTTCTATCCGGATGACAGCGGTCTGTTCTCGCCGCTGCTGCTGAACGTGGTGCAGTTGCAACCTGGCGAAGCGATGTTCCTGTATGCCGAAACGCCACACGCTTACCTGAAAGGGGTGGCGCTGGAAGTGATGGCCAACTCGGACAACGTGCTGCGCGCCGGTCTGACGCCAAAATTCATCGATATCCCAGAACTGCTGGCCAACCTGCAGTTCCGCCCGCAACCAGCCTCAGGGCTGCTGACCCAGCCGCAAAAGCGCGGTGACGAACTGTTCTTCCCGATCCCGGTAGAGGACTTCGCCTTCTCGCTGCACGATCTTTCCGCTGCTCCACAGGCATTGGCGCAAGATAGCGCGGCCATTGTTTTCTGCGTTGAGGGTGAAGCGGTACTGAGTAAACAGGATCAGCAACTGGTGCTTAAGCCCGGTGAATCCTGCTTTATCGGCGCTTTCGAATCGCCGGTCAGCGTTAGCGGCACCGGTCGAATCGCGCGTGTTTATAATCTGTTGACGTAAACACTCGGTAAATTTCCGCAAATTAGTTGCTGAAAGAGTAGCTTACCTTCACAATTAAACGCCTGCGGGCGTTTTTTTGTTGGCCCAAATTTGCCCATCCATCTGCGAGAGACAGATGGCTCAATAAGGATGAACAGAACTATGAAAAAATCGTTAGTCGCTGTTAGCGTCATTGTGGTTCTTGGCGCGGCATGGACCGGGGCTTCCTGGTACACCGGCAAACTGATCGAACAACGGATGGGTGAAGTGGTTGAGAACGCCAACAGCCAGCTGAAAGCCTACCTGCCGAAAGCCGGCGTTAAACTGGGTTATGAGAATTACCAACGCGGTATTTTCAGCAGTAAAATTCGCTATGTGCTGCGTGCCGACGGCAGCGTCACTACCGACGACGCTCCGCTGAAGCCGGGTGACGAAGTGGCGTTCCAGGAAACCATCGACCATGGTCCGTTCCCGTTTGCCCAGTTGAAGAAATTCAACCTGCTGCCAAGCATGGCATCGGTGCACACCGAGCTCGAAAACACCGCAGCGACCAAAGGCCTGTTTGATATCACCAAGGGCAAGTCTCTGTTTACCGCGGAGTCGCGTATTTCCTACAGTGGCGACACCTCCTCCGCCATTGACGTGATCCCGCTGGATTACCAAAAGGGCAAGTCGGCGCTGAAGTTTAGCGGTGCGACCATCAATGCCGATGTGTCACGCGACATGAAAGCCATCACCCTGGACGCCAACAGCGACAGCGCGGTGATCAGCGGCCCGAACCAGTTTGGTCAGACCGAGCAGGTTCAGTTGCTGGGTGTATCACTGAAGAGCCAGACCCATGCCGGGCAGTTCGATCTCAGCCTGGGTAATCAGAACCTGGTGTTGAAACAGATTAAGGTTGCCGTTGACGGTAAAGACACCCTGTTGTTGGACGGCTTTAAGCTGGCGAGCCAATTTGGCGAAAAAGACAGCAACCTGAACGGTCAAATTGATTACACCATCGATTCGCTGAAGGTGCAGAACAGCGACTTCGGCTCCGGCAAGCTGTTGCTGAAAATCGACAAACTGGATGCCAAATCACTGAAAGAGTTCGCCGACCGGTACAACCAGCAGGCGATGGCCATGCTGCAACAGGCGCAAACTATGGATCCGGTGGCTTACCAACAGCAGACCACCGACATCCTGCTGCAGAACCTGCCGCTGTTGTTGAAGGGCAATCCGTCCATCAGCATCGCGCCACTGAGCTGGAAAAACAGCAAGGGTGAAAGCACCTTTACGCTGAATCTGGATCTGACCGATCCAGCGCAGGCCGGCTCCCCGGCAGAATCTCCGGACCAGTTGATTGCTCGCTCGGTGAAAAAGATCGACGCCAACCTGAGTATTCCGGTGGCGATGGCGACGGAAACCACTTCGCAAACGGCCTTACTGCAAGGCTACAGTGCCGAAGAGTCGCAAAAACTGGCGGAACAACAGGTGCAAGGGTTAGCAGCCATGGGCCAGATGTTCAAACTGACCACCCTGAAAGAGGGTGTGATCGGCAGTAGCTTCCACTACGCTGATAACCAGGTTGATCTGAACGGCAACAAAATGTCGCTGCAGGAATTCATCGGCATGTTTGGCCTGTTGGGCGCCCCGGCCGAAGACAGCGCACCGGCACAGGACGCGGTACCCGCCCCTGCACAGTAAAAGCTAATTCACGCTCAAGAGGCCCGACGTTCGGGCCTCTTTTTTATCCCCCGCCCGCTCTTTCCTGCTTTGCCTTTTTTCCTGCCAGGCGTTAATCGTCATCATGGTCAGGCCATATCGTTTTATACACGCTCAGCGCTGGTCGATCGCGCCAAAGCCGCAACCTTCCTTCATAGGCTTAAGCAGGAGATGCTTAGCGAGTGGGTGCGTTTGTCCCGTAGACGGCATCGCGGATTTGTTGCGGATAAAGTCCGCTCATGCCTTCAAAGGCCGTATTGGTCAAGGCTACCACGCTGATCGCCGCTTGCGGATCGTAAAACCAGCTGTGGCCATAGACACCGCCCCACTGCAAAGTGCCGTTATGCTGAGGCGTTGCCGCCAACTGCGCGTCCTCCAGTACCGCCCCGCCGAAACCAAACCCCCAGCCGGGCCCCTGAGTCTCGGCGTGCGACCCGACATGCGCTTGACGCATCAGCGCTGCGGTGGCCGGCTGTAAAATGCCTTCCTTGCCAGTGCGCAAGGTTTCCACCAACTGCAACACATCGTCTGCATCGCCGACCATGCCAGCGCCGCCAGAAGGATAGGCCTGAGCGTCCAGCGCACGCGAGGGTGCCATTTCAATCTCGAAGCCGAACCCTTCCGGCAGGGTCAGCAACATGCCATCTCGTATAGGTTCCGGCTGCGCGGCAGTGTCGTGATACGCCGTTGCCAGATTATCGGCATCGGCGGTGTAAAAACCGGTATTACGCAACCCCAAAGGTTGGGCAACCCAATGGTTGAACACCTGCGGCAAGGGCTCGCCCGCCACCTGTTCCAGCACAGCCCCCAGCACATCGATTGCCAGTGAATAGCGAAACTCGCTGCCCGGCTCGGCCAACAGATCGGCCTGCGCCAACAGGCGCAGATTCTGCTCCAGCGTTAACGACGACAGTTCCATACCGTCTTTAATGCCGAGTCGATGATACGGTCCTTCCGCAGGCTGACTCAGACCATAATCCAGCCCGGCAGTATGGCTCAGCAAATGACGGATTTTAATTGGCGGGCGAACCCCATCGGCCAGCGCCGGAGTAAACCACGGCAACCAACGGCTGACGGTATCATCCAGCCCCAGCTTTTGCTGTTCGACCATGCGCATGGCCGCCAGCGTAATGTAAGGCTTGGACACCGACGACAGCCGAAATTGGGTCCCACGCCTCATAGGCTTCTTCTGTTCACGATCGGCATAGCCGCTGGCATTGGCGTAAACTACACGACCGTGCCGAGCGACCAGCACCACGCTGCCAACGATACGCCCTTCATCAATCGCCCGTTGGCTAACGCCCTGCACTCTTTTTGCTAATGACTGATCCGCTATCGACATGTTTTGTTGCTCTCTGAGGATGATGAAATCAGTCTAAAGCGATTATTATAAAATTAAATGCCGCATTTCTTAACGGATCATTAAGCAGGAATTACTGATAGATGAGCTCACTGTTGCAGCTGCTGCCGTTTTTCGAAGCCGTCGCCCGATTGGGCAGTTTTACTCAGGCAGCCAATCAATTGGGCGTCACGCCTCCGGCTGTCTCGCAAAACATTCAGGCGTTGGAAACCCGCCTGGGCGTACGGCTGTTCAACCGCACCAGCCGCTCCGTGCGGCTAAGCGATGAAGGCCGCTTGTTTTATCAACGGGTGGCTCCGGCTATGGGTCAGATTGACGTGGCGGCCGAAGATCTGCGAACTTTACGCGGCCGCCCTTCCGGGCTGTTACGCATCACTCTGCCACAGCTGGCGGCTTCGCTGCTGGTTATCCCGCATTTGGCCGAGTTTCAGGCGCGTTACCCCGAGATCCAACTTGAACTGTTTACCGACGACCATTTCTCCGATCTGGTGCTGGACAGTTTTGATGCCGGTATCCGCATGCACGCCATGCTGCAAAAAGACATGATTGCGATCCCCATCGACAACGGTCAGAAACGGGTGGTGATCGCCGCCCCCGGCTATTTGGCGCAGCACGGCACGCCGCAAACACCGCAAGCGCTGAACGATCACGACTGTCTGCGCTACCGTTTTCCCGGCAGCGGTAAATTCGAACCCTGGTACTTCAAGCAGGATGGCGCGCAGCTGACGCTGGAGGTCGGCGGCAGCCTGATATTTAATGAAGACAGACTGATTAAAGATGCCGCGCTGGCGGGATTGGGCATCACCCAGCGGTTTAGCGGCACGGTACACCGAGAACTGAGCAGTGGGCAACTGGTGGAAGTTCTGGCCGATTACGGCAGCGATGCTCCCGGATTTTTCCTCTATTTTCCCGCCAGTCGGCATATGCCGCTCAAGCTGCGCGTGTTTATTGATTTTATGCGCGAAAAACGAGCGCAACAGTCTCCTTTCGAAAACAGCCTTAGCGCGCCCTGAGTCTTTTTTGGCTGCACCGTGACCGGAAACATCGTAATTAACTGATAAATATAAATATATTTTATTAGACCATTCGATAAATAACCGAGGGGAAATTATTTGACTGATCGTTCCACAATCAATACTATACGGCCTCAACTCATTTAAAGCCCCCCAATCCGCCATGAGTGCTGAAAAACCTATCTATCCAGGTCGTCCGAGACAGTTCGAAGATGAGGATGTCATTGATGCCGCCGTGGCCGTTTTTAGCGTCAATGGCTATGCAGGCACCTCTGCGCAAGATTTATGCAACGGTACCGGGTTGGGGAGAGGAAGCCTATATAATGCCTTTGGTAGCAAGCAAGCTCTGTACGAGCAAGCGTTGTTGCGCAGCCATGAACACACCATGTCGGCGCAATTAGCCATTCTCACCCAGCCTGGCCTGGTGAAGGAACGACTACGTACCCTGCTGCTGTGGGGAATTGCCGAAGATCTCTCGCAACCCGAGCAACATGACGCCATGGTCTTGTTCTCGGCACTGGAGCGAGGCAGCAAAGACCAGGCGGTCGCCAGTCTGAATCAGGAATATCGGCAACGTTTAGAACAAACCCTGGTCGCGGTGTTTACCGAAGGCCAACAAACAGGAGAACTCGGTAGCAAAGCATCCGCGATGGAAATGGCCAGAGGCTTTTTAGCCGGTTATTACGGTTTGCGCGTGCTGAATAAAAACATTTCAGATAGAAACACCCTCGAAGACGTCGTCGCAGGTCTGTTAATCAACTTATAAAACAAAGAAAAAATCTCACGCAGAGTATTAAATATTTTTGTAACGATCATTCAAAATCCAGGAGAGCAGTAAAGCTATGCCGTTAGCAGTGTATATATTGGGGTTGGCCATTTTTTCAATTGGCACAGCTGAATTAATGGTGGCGGGCATGATGTCTACTTTGTCCGAAGCCTTTAGCATCACCGTCGGGGAAGTTGGCCATTTAATTTCTTATTATGCCTTTGGCGTAATGTTGGGTGGCCCGGTATTAACCTATTTTTTCTTAAAATTTAAAGCCCCCTACCGAACCACCTTATTGTGGCTATTAGCTCTGTATGTGGTGGTACAAGGTTTGAGTGCCTTTATTTCCGACTATTCTATTCTGGTTGCTATCCGAATTGTGACGGGCATTTTATGCGCTGGGTGTTTGAGCCTCTCGCTGGCGACCAGCATGGCGCTGGTTCCGATACAACACCGCCCGCGCGCCGCTTCAATAGTCATCGGCGGTTTCATGGTCTCTAACGTATTCGGCGTCCCTCTTGCGACTATCATCGATCAACACTGGGGCTGGCGCATCACCTTCGGTCTGGTCGCCGTGTTGGTCTTTATCTGTTTGCTTGCGCTGGTTCGCCTGTTACCCGCTATCGCCGCAGGCAGGACGCTCAAAATGGCAGAGGAAATCAAGGCGTTTAAAAACAAGGCCTATTGGAAAGCCTGCACCACCAGCTGCTTAATTCTGGGTGCCAGCTTCGCAGCCTTCAGCTATTTCGTTCCCGTTTTGGTCGACGTCAGCGGCTTTAGCATGCAGGCCGTGCCGTTTATTTTGATGCTTTACGGCCTGGCCAATATTGTCGGTAACATGATCACCGGGCGCTTGGCCTATCGCCACAGTCTAGCGATTATGGTGGTGGGGCTGTCTATTCTCAGCCTGTCGTTGTTCGGCATGGCGTTATTTGCCGAATACCCGTTAATCGCCATTTGCGCGGTAATACTGATTGGCCTATCCGGTGTGCCAATGAACCCTGCCATGATGGCGAGAATTGTTAGCGTGGCGCATCCAGGGCCTATGGTTAATGCGGTTCATACCTCAGTGATTAATATTGGTTTAGGTGGCGGTTCTTATTTGGGGGGAATGGCGATCGCCTCCGGTTATGGCTTGCGTTCGGCGTTGTGGATCGGGATGGCATTGGCAGTATTGGCGCTGTTGTCAATTTTACCCTATTTGCGTCGCGGTCAGCAGGGCTGGCGTTAATTTATAACGAGTGAAGTCAGGGGCGCCGCAGCGCCCCTATTGGTATCAGCGTTTGTCCAGCGCCTGAACAATACGGTAAGTGGCTGCAACCCGGTCATCGTTCGGGAACCATTTATTGGCCAGCATCACCACCGCAATTTTTTGCGATGGAATAAATACCGCATAGGTGGAGAAGCCGCCGGTCGAACCGGTTTTGTTGTACCAGGCCGCGCCCTGATCCTGCTTCGGCGGCGTTATCGCCGTGGCCGGCGCCCCGTTCATGATCATCCCGGCATTGTTGCCTTCCGTCAGCGTCGCCAACTTCTCTGGATACGCATAGCTTTCCCACATCAGATCCTGAGTAAACACCCCGGTGCGGTAATAACCAGTATGGGTGGCCGCCAGCGCCTTGCGCCACGGATCCCCGACCTTGACCACCTGCATGTTGGCGTCGAGGTAGCGGATCAGATCCTGGGCGTTGGATTTGATGCCGTAGGCTTCGGCATCCAATGGCCCCGGCGTGACGCGCACCGGTTGGTCTTTTTTATTGTAACCCTGGGCGTAATTCGCCATTTCTTCGGCCGGCACCTTAATATAAGTGTGATTCATCCCCAGAGCCGGCAGCAGCTGTTTTTCCATCGCCTGGGTAAAGGGCTGGTTCAGGCTCTTGGCGGTAATCATCCCCAGCATACCGATGCCCAGGTTGGAATAAACGCGGTAGCTGCCCACCGCATGCGGCGGCTGCCATTGTTGGTAATAGGCCATCAACTGCGCATCGTTGGTCACGTCGTCCGGGACAAACAGCGGCAAACCGGAGGTGTGGGTCGCCAGATTCAACAAGGTGACATGGTCAAAGGCACTGCCGCGCAACGCCGGCAAATATCGACTGGCCGGATCGGCAAACGACATTTTGCCTTCACTGACCGCGTAGGTCGCCAAGGTCGCAGTGAAGGTTTTGCTCAATGAACCAATTTCAAACAGCGTCTGGTTGGTGATTGGTTTGCCGGTCTGCCTGGACGCCACGCCATAGTGATAAAACTGCTGTTTCCCCTCTACCGATACCGCAATTGCCATGCCTGGAACGGCATATTTCTGCATCAGCGGCTGAATAATGGCGTCAATGTCGGCTTTGTCGGCGGCATGGCCTGCCGGCAGGATCAGTGCGGCGAACAACGCGGCCGCCAAGCGATTTATTTTCGTCATAATGAAGCTCTTGAGTTTTAGGGTATCGGCCGAGGCTAAAAGATTTTGTTGTCATTCGACACAAAGACATCCCTGGTTGATGAAGGTATTCCTTTTCTGACTGCGTGATATCCGCACCAGCTGCGCAAAATATCGGGGTTTAGACATAGATTGACAAGCGATAATAATTTCAGCCAGCATAAAGAAAAACTTATGGCTTAGCTTATGCGCAATCGACTTCCTCTGAATGCTCTGCGGGCGTTTGAATCCTCCGCCCGCCACCTGAATTTTACCCGCGCCGGATTGGAACTGAGCGTTACCCAGGCCGCCGTCAGCCAACAGGTGCGAACGCTCGAACAACAGTTGGGTATTCAACTGTTCCGGCGGCTGCCGCGTGGTCTGGATCTTACCGAAGAAGGACAGGCGTTGCTGCCGATATTGACCGACGCCTTCGACCGCATTGAATCGGTGCTACAGCAGTTCGAAGGCGGGCATTTCCATGAGGTGCTGACGGTGGCGGTGGTTGGTACCTTTGCCGTTGGGTGGCTAATGCCGCGTCTGGCGGCCTTCAGAGCATCGCATCCGTTTATCGATCTGCGTGTCTTGACCAACAATAACCTGGTTAACCTGTCCGCCGACGGAATGGATTTTGCTATCCGCTTCGGCGAAGGACGCTGGCCCGCTACCCACAACCTTAAATTGTTTGACGCCCCGCTGACGGTGCTGTGCCCGCCGGAAATCGCCCAACGCCTGCGCACGCCGCAGGATCTACAATACGAACTTCTGATGCGCAGCTATCGCAAAGACGAATGGGAGCGTTGGTTCACCGCTGCACAGGTCACGCCATGGCGGATAAACGGCCCGGTATTCGACTCTTCGCGGCTGATGGTGGAAGGTGCCATTCACAGCGGCGGCGTCGCCCTGGCACCGGCCCGCATGTTTGCTCGCGAATTACGCGAGGGGGTATTGCAGCGCCCCTTTGCCGCCGAAGCCAATCTTGGTGCTTACTGGCTCACCCACCTGAAATCACGCGATATGACACCCGCGATGAAGGTGTTTGTCGGGTGGATACAGCAACAGGCCAATGAAGAGTCGGCGTAAATTCAGGCAGAACCGCGTTTAATCAACATTGGTGGCAGGATAACGTTTTGCGGCGGCAACCCGGTATCAGCAATCCGCTGTAGCAAGCGTGAGGCCGCGCTGCGGCCCACTTCACGCGCAGAACTGGAAACCAGCGTCAAGGGCGGCTCGAACAGTTCGGCTTCCGGAACGTCGCCAAAACCGATCAGGGCCACCTGCTGACCGTAATAGGTATCCACGCCTTCCGAGCCAATACTGCGCCCACTACGTACGATGCCAAAATAAGCCCCCAGCGCCACCGACGCCTTGTGGCACACCAGTGCGCTGATGTTCGGATACTGGCGCAGCAGATTTTCTGCCGCTTCCGCCGCCGCCCGTTGCTGACAGTCGCACTCGACAATCCATTCGGTGCGAAAAGGCAGGCCGTACTGTACCAACGTGGCGCAAAAGCCCCCCAGGCGCTCGGCGCGGGTCAACGAGCTGCTTTGCCCGCCGAGATAGGCGATTTGGCTGTGACCGCGTTTGATCAGAAATTCAGTGGCCAGTTTGGCGGCCTGCATATTGTCCGGCCGCACCACGTCTACCCCGTCCAAACCGTTGGAACGTGCCGCACAGACTAACGGAACCCCCTGCTCTGCGGCTTTTTCCTTCAGCCCCTCGGCCATACGCACGCCGCCCGCCAGCACCATGCCGTCAACGCCGTGCTCCAGCAGGGTATCAAAACAACGCATCAGCCCTTTGCCATCGCGACCGCTTTGGGTCAGGAACAGCACTTTGCCGTGTTCCTCCAGCACTTCACTCAGCCCGGCGGTCATTTCCGCATAAAACGGTTCGCAAATATCACGCAGGATCAGCCCAATCACGCCCGACTCTCCGCCACGCAGCGTCGCCGCCTGACGGTTACGCACGTAGCCCAGGCTTTCAATCGCCTGATTCACCCGCGTTACGGTGGTCGATGAAATGCGCCCTTTGCCACTCAGCACCAGCGAAACCGTGGTGACGGAGACGCCGGCCTGCTGCGCAACATCAGTGATGGTGATCTTTTTGATGGTCATGACCTCGGCGAGCCCGATCCTGGGCATTCTGTCCCCTGGCCAGTCAAGGGTAGCAAGCCAGGGGGATGTCTCTTGAAGCAAATGGTATACCGAATCTGTTTGATCAGTAAAACGTTTTACTGGCTGATTCATTCTCACCGCAAAGCAGGCTTTGAAATTGTGATTAGCGGCGCATTTTTGCTAGGTAAAACGTTTTATCTTATTTTTACCTAACAGGGGTACACACCACTTTTGCACGCTTTTTCGCCAGGAGCCGCCGGTTATGCCAGCACCTAAAAAACAAAAAATTACGCTCTGGGAGTTTTTCCAAAGCCTGGGCAAAACATTCATGCTGCCCGTCGCCCTGCTGTCGTTCTGCGGCATCATGCTGGGGATCGGCAGTTCGCTAAGCAGCCGCGACGTCATCACCCTGATGCCGTTTATCGGCCACCCTGCCTTCCAGTTGTTGTTCACCTGGATGAGCAAGATTGGCTCATTCGCCTTCAGCTTCCTGCCGGTGATGTTTGCCATCGCCATTCCGCTGGGCATGGCGCGTGAAAACAAGGGTGTCGCCGCGTTCTCGGGCTTTGTCGGCTTTGCGGTGCTGAACCTTGCCACCAACTTCTATCTGACCACCGCCGGCATTTTGCCCACCACCGATCCGCTGGTGTTGAAAGCCAATAACATCCAGAACATCCTCGGCATTCAGTCGATCGATACCGGCATTCTGGGGGCGGTGATCGTCGGCATTATCGTTTACCTGCTGCATGAGCGTTTTAATACCATTCGACTGCCGGATGCGCTGGCGTTCTTTGGCGGCACCCGCTTCGTACCGATCGTCACTACCCTGGTACTGGGCCTGTGTGGGCTGGTGATTCCTCTGATCTGGCCGTGGTTTGCCGCCGGCATCAACGGGCTGGGCTGGGTGATTAATGGTGCCGGTGCCTTTGGGCCGATGATTTTCGGTACCGGCGAACGCCTGCTGTTGCCGTTCGGCCTGCACCATATTCTGGTGGCGCTAATTCGCTTTACCGAGGCGGGCGGCACGCTGGACGTATGCGGCCATAGCGTCAGCGGCGCACTGACCATCTTCCAGGCTCAACTCTCCTGCCCGACCACCACCGGCTTTGCCGAAAGCGCCACCCGCTTCCTGTCACAGGGTAAAATGCCGGCATTCCTCGGCGGTCTGCCGGGAGCGGCGTTGGCAATGTATCACTGCGCCAAACCGGAAAACCGCCATAAGATTAAGGGCCTGCTGATCTCCGGCGTAGTGGCCTGCGTGGTCGGCGGGACTACCGAACCGATCGAGTTCCTGTTCCTGTTCGTCGCGCCTTTCCTGTACTTCATTCATGCCATCCTGACCGGGCTGGGCTTCACCGTGATGGCGCTGCTGGGTGTAACCATCGGCAACACCGACGGCAACATCATCGACTTCGTGGTGTTCGGCATCCTGCACGGCACCGCCACCAAGTGGTATCTGGTGCCGATCGTTGCCGCCATCTGGTTCGCGGCCTACTACGCTATTTTCCGTTTCTCCATTCAGCGCTTTAATATCAAAACGCCGGGCCGTGAAAGCGAGACTGCCGGCAGCCAAAGCGCCCCTGTCGGTGCGGTAGGCAAATCCGGTTATAACGTGCCGGCAATCCTGGCGGCGCTGGGCGGTAGCGAGAACATCGTCTCTTTGGATAACTGCATCACCCGTTTACGCTTGTCCGTTGATGATATGAGCAAAGTGGACGATGCCGCGCTGAAAGCCAACCGCGCGATTGGCGTGGTGCACCTTAACGAGCATAACCTGCAGGTGGTGATCGGCCCGCAGGTGCAATCGGTGAAAGATGAATTAGACTCACTGATAGCCGCCGCGCAACCTGCTGCGGCCCTGCAGGGAGCGTCTCATGTTTGATTTTTCTACCCCGGTCGATCGGCACGGTACCTGGTGCACGCAGTGGGATTACATTGCCGATCGCTTTGGCCATGACGATTTATTGCCTTTTACCATCTCCGATATGGATTTCGCCACCGCCCCCTGCATCCTCGAGGCGCTGCAACAGCGCCTGCAGCATGGCGTACTGGGTTACAGCCGCTGGCAGCATGAAGATTTTCTCGGTGCGGTACGCCACTGGTATCAACAGCGCTTTGCGACCGCCGTCGACACCAACATGGCCGTGTATGGCCCGTCGGTAATTTATATGGTGGCGCAACTGATTCGCCAGTGGTCGGCACCGGGTGAATACGTGGTCACCCATACCCCGGCCTATGACGCCTTTTATAAGGTGATCCTCGGTAATCAGCGCCAACTGTTGGCCTGCCCGCTGCATAAGCAGAGTAACGACTGGTTGTGCGATATGGCGCACCTGGAAGCCTTGCTGGCACGGCCACAGACCAAAATTCTGTTGCTGTGCAGCCCGCAGAACCCGACCGGCAAGGTATGGCGCGCAGAAGAATTACAGCAGATGGCCGAGCTGTGCGAACGCCACGACGTACGGGTGATCAGCGATGAGATCCACATGGATATGGTCTGGGGGGAAAACCGCCACACGCCGTGGAGTCAGGTCGCCACCACGCCCTGGGCACTGCTGACTTCAGGTTCGAAAACCTTCAATATCCCGGCGTTGACCGGCGCCTACGGTTTTATCAGTGACGATGCCAGTCGCGAGGCTTATTTCCAGCAGTTGAAAGCGCGCGACGGCTTATCTTCCCCGGCGGTGCTGGCGGTGGCGGCGCATATTGCCGCTTATCGCCATGGCGAACCCTGGTTGGATGCGCTGCGTGATTACCTGCAGGACAACCTGACGTACGTTGCCGAGCGGCTGAATCAGGCCTTTCCCGCCCTGGCCTGGCAGCCGCCGCAGTCTACCTATCTGGCCTGGATCGATCTGCGCCCACTGGGCATAGACGATCGCCAGCTACAGCAGGTTCTGATCGAACGCGAAAAGGTAGCGATTATGCCCGGTTTCACCTACGGCGAAGAAGGCCGTGGCTTCCTGCGGCTGAACGTAGGTTGCCCGCGCAGCAAGCTTGAGGCGGGCATGGACAAGCTGATAAATGGGTTGAAGTTTGTGTTGGACGAGGTTTGAACTGAGGGGCTGGAAGGCAGGCGAAAGCCTGCCTTTTTTCATTCTTACGGTGTCAACTGCGGGATATCATCCAGACGATAATACACCGGTATTCCCCACTCATTAGCCAGGCGCACGTCGTTATCCGCGCCGGCCGACGCCCCTTCGATGCGATAAATAGCCTGGCACTGGGCTATCAGTCGGTGGGCCACCGGATAGAGAAACGCTTCACTCACCGCATCCCCCAACTGGGTCGAACCGGCCGCCGCTGCCAGGGGCAGCGCCAACCATTCGCCGATCACCGGCACATGCCCACGCTGATAGACCGCCAGCGCGGCCTGCTCCAACCGGTGCAAGTTGTCGGCAATGCGCTGTGTATCGCCATCGGTGCCGCTACGGTACGGGCCGGCAATCAGGATCAGTTGGGCGCTCATATACGTTTCTCCAGAGTGTGGTTTAGGGCAACAAACTGCAGCAGCATGATGGTTTTGGCATCGACAATGGTGCCCTGGCTGACAGCGCGCAGTGCGTCTGCCAACGGCAGTTCCAGCACTTCGAGATCTTCACCTTCCGCTTCCACCCCACCGCCATTGCTGACCCGCTCATCGGCCCGGTATTCGCCGACAAAAAAGTGCAGTTTCTCCGTCACCGAACCGGGGCTCATGTAAGCTTCAAACACCTTTTGCACGTTTTGCACGATATAGCCGGTTTCTTCTTCCGCTTCGGCCCGGATGCGTTCTTCCGGCGACGCATTGTCCAGCAACCCGGCGGCAGCCTCTATCAGCATGCCGTCGTGCCCATTGACGAACGCCGGGAAGCGGAACTGACGCGTCAGCACTACCTTTTGCCTTTGCCGGTTAAAGAGCAAAATGGTGGCTCCATCGCCGCGGTCGTAGGTTTCACGGCTTTGTCGCTGCCATACGCCATCGCGACGCAAAAAATCAAAGGTGGTTTTTTTCAGCAAATACCAGTCATCAGACAATACCCGGGTTTCGACAATGCGAACCCGATCTTGGGTAGCGATCATGGTGCTCAACTCCACAAGCAGGAAAGGAAATTGATACTATCGTGCATTTTCGTGTATGATCAAGATATTTCGTGCAGTGCAAATTTAACGGGAAAACGCCATGCTCACCAGCCAACGTAAAAAAATCATTCTGGAAAAACTGGCTCAGGACGGACAGGTTCTGGCCAAACAGCTCAGCGAGATGTTCGGGTTGTCCGAAGATACCCTGCGGCGCGATCTGCGCGAATTGGACAGTGAAGGCCTATTGCAACGAGTGCACGGCGGTGCGCTGCCGGTTTCCCCGGCCATTGCCACCTTTGCCGAAAGAAACGGGCAGGAATCAGCCGCCAAACGTGCGATTGCCAAAGCCGCGGCGGCAATGATTACCCCTGGGCAAGTGGTAATTCTGGATGGCGGCACGACTTCTGCCGAATTGGTCAGGCAGCTCCCGCCCACGCTGGAAGCCACCGTCGTCACCCACAGCCCCAGCGTGGCTGTCGGTCTGGTAGACCACCCGAAAGTCGAAGTGATCCTGATCGGCGGGCGTTTATATAAACATTCGATCGTCAGCGTTGGCGCAGCCGCAGTGGAAGCCATGTCTCATATTCGCGCCGATATTTATTTTATGGGCGTGACTGGCGTGCACCCTACCGCCGGCCTGAGCACCGGCGATCTCGAAGAGGCTTACATCAAGCGGGCACTGGCCGCACGGGCGGCAGAAACCGTGGTATTGGCCTCGGCCGCCAAGCTCAATGCCGCCTCGCAATATGCCATTGGCGATATTTCCATGGCGCAGAGTATTATCGTCGAGCGCTCCACCGATGCTGCACTGACGGGCCCGCTGGAACAGGCCGGTTTGACCGTGGTTAGAGCCTGAATAACCTCAATCATTAAATAACTTAATAAATACGTGGCTATTTCTTTTATCCGCGTATTTATTAACGTCACACTCAGCGTATCGAATAAAAATGCGAGAGTTATCACACTTCATTAAACTTATTTCTATGCTCCTCCTCATTGATGGCGGTAAAACCGGCCTTAACGCGACGTAAACGCAACTCGTTGATTATTAATAATCATCATCTAAAAATCTCGAAGCCGCCAAAAATAAAATGAGATCTCCTTCGCAAAATTAATCCTGCCGGCAAGCCTGTCAAGGTCATCTATAAAAATATTTGTGATAGTTTTGTGATGTCGCCTGCAAATTTTACCGATGCCAAAAATGACAATGAGCTCCACGGAATTGGCTGGAGACAGGTATATGAAGATTGGCGTAGTAATAAGCGGCGGCGATGTCACCGGGATCAATAACTTTATTTTCCAGGTCGCCAGGTTGGCGCAGGCAGATATCATTCTGTTTAACGGCGGCATCCCCGGATTATTGGCTAATCAGCACCATCCTATTGCCCAACGCGATTTGGTTGATTTCTCCATTTCATCAATGCCGATAATCTCTTCCGGTCGCACGGCCAAGAAATTGACGGCTGGAGAATATGAAACCATCAGCAAACAGCTTAAGGCCTTGCACATAGACGTGCTTATTATGGCCGGTGGTGACGGGTCGCTGCAGTTTTTAAATACGCTCAGTGAATTCGGTATTAACTGTTTTGGCGTGGGGATGACTATCGACAATGACGTTTTCGGCAGTCATTACAGCATTGGCTTTTCCACCGCCTGCGAACAGGTGATAAAAGAAGTTTCAAAACTGAGAAACACCGGACGCGCCCTGCCCGGACGCGTGTTCATGATTGAGCTGCTGGGCGGTTACTGCGGGGAGTTGACGCTGCAATCGGCCATCAAATCCAATGCGGATTTTGCCCTGATCCCGGAATGCCAATATGCCTTGAATCAGCTGGCAGAGAAAATAACTCAACGACTTGAGCAGCAAAATAGCGTGATTATTTTGTGCTCAGAGGGTTATACCAAAGAATACTCGCCCGGTTTTCAAGGCGCTATCGACACCATGATAAAACAATTGGAGCCAAAAATTGGCGTGCGTATTCGTAAAACGATTATGGGCTACGGTCTGCGCAATGGTGAACCGACCGGCGAAGAGATTTATCAGGGGACCATTATGGCCAGCGAAGTGGTTCGCTGTATTTATTCAGGAATGAAGAACAAGGCAATCATTATTAATGCCGGCAACCAACCTATTCCCATCGATTTAATCAGCATGCAGAAACGTTTGGTTGATACCGAAGGACACCATTACAAACTCGCCAGGCAATTAAATATAATCTGAGGAGATACCCATGCTTAAAATACTGTGCGTATGTGGCTGTGGCCTCGGCTCCAGCTTTGCCATCGAAATGAGCGCAAGAGCGGTGCTGAAGAAATTAGAGATTGAGGCAGATATTGATCACACTACTATCTCTGAGGCCAGCGCCTTTAAATCAGATATTATTCTTACCCAGAAAACCTTCGCCGATATTTTAAATGCCGACGCCAGCGAAGAGGAAAAGAAGCGGGTCATTATTCTGCATCGGCTTACCGATAAAGTGGAAATTGAGCAAAAGATCGTGGCCTTCCTGAAAGAACGTGACATGAAGGAAACCCGCCATGAATAGCCTGATTGACTTTATCGTCAAAGATCTGTTGGGCCAGGCTTCCATTCTGGTCGCTTTTATCGCCATGCTGGGGCTATTGCTACAGAAGAAATCGATCGGCAAAGTGGCCGAAGGCACCTTCAAAACCCTGCTGGGTTTCCTGATCATGATGGCGGGCATCAACATTATTGTCGGTGCCTTGACCTATCTGAACAGTATATTCACCCAAGGGTTCGGCATGACCGGTTATATCACCGACGTTGCCGCCATCGCCGGCTTGGCCAACCGCGAGTTGGGTTCAGAAGTGGCGCTGACCCTGATGGTAATTTTCGCGGTGAATATCATCATTGCGCGCATTACTCCGTTCAAATACATCTTCCTGACCGGCCAGGCATTGCTGTGGATGGCCACCATAGGGGCGGTGATCGGCTATAAGGCCGGGCTGACCGGCATGCCGCTGATTCTGACCGGCGGCATATTCGGCGGCGTGATGGCGGTCTTGATGCCTGCGCTGGCCCAGCCGGTGGTGCGCAAAATTACCGGTTCGGACGATGTGGCCCTGGGGCACTTCTGCACCATCGGTTATCTGGTACAGGCTGCCGTCGCCAAGGTGGTCGGTAAGGGCTCCCGCTCCACCGAAGACCTGGAGCTGCCCGATAACTTCAAGTTCCTGCAGGACACCTACCTGTCGATGGCGGTGGTGATGATCCCGATGTATCTGATCCCGGCGCTGGCTGCCGGTCCGCAGTACATCGCCCAGTATGCCGGCGGCATGAACTACCTGATGTATTCCTTTATGCAGGCCATCCAGTTTGTCGCCGGCGTATTTATCCTCTACAGCGGCGTACGCCTGCTGCTCAATGAGCTGGTACCCGCCTTCCGCGGTATCGCCCTGCGCGTCGTGCCGGATGCCAAACCGGCGCTGGACTGCCCGGTGCTGTTCCCTTACGCCCCCAACGCGGTGATCGTCGGCTTCCTCGCCACCACCCTTGGCTCAATCATCGGCATGATCGTTTTCCCAATGTTCGGTCTGGCGATGATCCTGCCCGGTCTGCTGACCAACTTCTTCGCCGGCGGCACCGCAGGCATCTTCGGTAATGCGCTCGGTGGCCGTCGCGGCGCCATGATTGGTGGGGTGGTTCATGGCCTGTTTATCACCTTCCTGCCGGCCATTCTGGTACCGATGCTGGAAAGTTACGGCTTTGTCGGGGTGACCTTCAGCGACTCCGACGTCATCAGCAGTGGGCTGGTGATGGGACATGCTTTCCAGGGCAACTGGCTGTTCATCGCCCTGTTCATCGCCTTCGTCACGCTGATTGCGTGGTTTGTTAACGGTAAATCAACCAAGCACCATGAGGAAAAAGTCCATGAAACTCTATAATTTCAACGAGCTGTTGTCAGTGGCCAAAGCCCGAGATTTCAAGGCGATAGGTTCATTCAATCTCCACTGTCTGGAAATGTTACCGGCCTTTTTCAAAGCGGCCAAAAGTATGCACAGCCCGTTGATGATCCAGATTTCGACCGGTACTGCCGAATATTTGGGTTACAGGCTGCTGGTTGATTCGGTGCGTTCTCTGGCCCAAAGCGAGGATGTTCCCACCTGCCTGCATTTGGATCACTGCTCTGACATTGCCTCCATCGAGACGGCGATTGACGCAGGCTTCAGTTCGGTAATGTATGACGGTTCGCACCTGGAAATGGATGAGAACATCGCCAATACCCGTCGAGTGATCGACATTGCTCGCCAACATAACGTGTCGGTAGAAGCCGAATTGGGTGCCATCGGCGGCTCCGAAGACGGTAAGGCGGTGGCAGAAGAGGATATCTGCTTTACCACGGTGGAAGATGCCAAACGCTTTGTCGATGAAACCGGGGTCGATATGCTGGCGGTGTCGGTAGGCACCGTCCACGGGCTCTATACCGGCAAGGCGCATATCCAGCACCAGCGTCTGGCGGAAATCACCGCCGCCACAGGTACCCCGCTGGTGCTGCATGGCGGTACCGGCGTCAGCGATGAAGATATGCGCCTCGCGGTAGCCGGTGGCATCGAGAAAGTGAACGTGGGCACCGAGATGAACGTGCAATGGGTAGACCGATGCAAACAAACCTTTGAAAAGGGCAAGGTCAATGACAGCGTGCGCAAATTCCTGATCCCCGCCAACAATGCCGTTACCCAGGTATTAACGGAAAAGATCGGCCTGTTTAAATAATCACTGCCCTATTTTCTTTTTTATAAAATCCTCAACCCTGGTGCCCCGGCGCCCGTCGGGGCTGGAAAGTTCACGCTTAATTTGTGGAGAAGGTCATGTTTAATTTTATGAAAAGTACGCGAAACAAAGAACTTGATCACGGCCTACAGAATGCCGAAGCCAATGAAATATCAGCCGAAATTAATGTATTAGAACAGCAGTTGGCCACAGTACCGGCGGATAGCGAAATTCATAAGGCTTTAATGCTGGCTTATAATCGCGCATTAAAGATTTATGCCAAAAATAAAAGCTATCGTCAGCAGATCGATGGAATTTTTATTAAAATGGATGAGCTGCGCAATATTATCAGGAAGTCTCTGTGAGGGAATATGATGACGATTAAACAACTGCTGATAGAAGCCGGTGCGATACAGGTCGGCGTGCAGGAAACCGACTGGAAGAAGGTGATTGAGCTGGCAGCCCGGCCCCTGGTCGAAAACGGTTATATTCACGCATCCTATTATCAGGCGGTGATCAGCAATACGCTGGCCCATGGGGCTTATTACGTGTTCGACGAAGGCATTGCCATTCCCCATGCGCGCCCGGAATGCGGCGTGATCAAAAACTGTTTCAGCATGGTGCTGCTGGAGCAGCCGATCGCCTTCGAAGACAGTGAAGAGGCCGACATCGTGATCCTGTTCGGGGCGACCGACAGTAACAGCCACATTGAGGAAGGCATCCGCGCGATTGTGGATTTGCTGGATAACAAGCCGCGGCTCGAGCGGTTACGCGCCGCAAAACTCTGGCAAGAGGTGGTGGAAATATTATGACTTCGACAGATAGCGACGGTAAAACCGTTATTTTGGTCAATGGCGTTCCGGCTTCCGGTAAAAGCACCGTTGCCCGCGCGCTGGCGCACCATTTTGATCTGCCTTATCTCTCCCTCGACGGTATCAAAGAACCTTTTATGGCACGCCTGGATAACATAAACCGCGAACTGAACCGTCAGTTGGGTTATGCCGCATACCAGGCTATCTGGTCAATGGTGGCGCAGGCGCCCCTGCGCTGCATCTATGTCATCGACGCCTGGTTTGGCTTTCAGTCCAGAGAACAGCTACGCCAGTACCTGCGCGAGGCGGGCGTGACGCAAGTTTTGGAGGTGTGGAACCAAATATCCGGTGAACTGGCCGCAGAACGCTACGCCGCCCGTACCGGCCAGCGTCCCAAAGGCCACCCCGGCGCGGAGTACTTGCCCGAACTGCGGGCGCTGGCCGATCGCGCCATGCCGATGGCCCTGGGCCCGGTGTTGCGTATCGAGCAGGCACAACCGCTGGACATCGACAGGGTTAACCACTGGCTGGTGCAGCACGGCGTCGGCGATATCCAGGAAAAAAACATCGCAAAACTGAGGGTCGGATAAGCTCTGTTACCGACATCAATGCGGGAGTGGCGCGCTCCCGCTTTGGCGCATAAATGCAGCAACCAGCAACATTAATGTGATTGTCGTCACTTTTTTATGCAACACAATGGCAATTTTCATCATTTTGTTTTTATACTGATCTGCACTTTACCTACAACAAAATAACGAGTGCACATCATGATTGACCCACGCCTCCCCTTGACCGACATCCACCGCCATCTTGACGGCAATATCCGTGCGCAAACCATTCTTGACCTGGGCCGTCAGTTTAACCTTGCCCTGCCCGCCAACGAACTGGAGGCGCTGCGTCCGCACGTGCAAATCACTCACGCCGAACCGGATCTGGTCAGCTTTCTGCAGAAGCTGGACTGGGGCGTAGCGGTGCTGGGCGATCTGGACGCCTGCCGCCGGGTCGCCTACGAAAACGTGGAGGATGCGGCCAATGCCGGTCTGCACTATGCCGAACTGCGCTTCTCGCCGTATTACATGGCGATGAAACATCAGTTGCCGGTGGCTGGGGTGGTGGAAGCCGTGATTGACGGCGTTCGTTCCGGTTCGCGCGATTTGGGTATCGACGTACGCCTGATCGGCATCATGAGCCGTACCTTCGGCGAAGCGGCCTGTTTACAAGAGTTGGAAGGCCTGCTGGCGCACCGCGACGGTATTACCGCACTGGATCTGGCCGGCGACGAACTCGGCTTCCCTGGCAGCCTGTTCCTCAACCACTTTAACCGCGCCCGCGACGCCGGCCTGCGCATCACCGTACACGCAGGTGAAGCCGCGGGTCCGGAAAGCATCTGGCAGGCGATCCGCGAACTGGGTGCCGAACGTATTGGCCATGGCGTGAAAGCGATTGAGGATCCGGCACTGATGGACTTCCTCGCCGAGCATGGCATCGGTATCGAATCTTGTCTGACGTCCAACATTCAGACCAGCACCGTGCCTTCTCTGGCGCAGCATCCGCTGGCGAAGTTCCTGCGCCACGGCGTTATGGCGTCGATCAATACCGATGACCCGGCCGTACAGGGCATTGAAATTGAACACGAATACCGCGTGGCGGCACCGCAAGCCGGCCTGACGCCAGCTGAAATCCGCACCGCCCAGGAAAACGGCCTGAAAATGGCGTTCCTCAGCGAACAGGAAAAACAGGCGCTGCGCGATAAAGTGCAGGGCTAAGTGAAAATGGGCGCGCCAAGCGCCCTTTTTATTTATTTCATTTCGTGGTCAACGCGCCTGCTTCTGCGCGCTGCTTGGCCGTTTTACGCGCGTAACGCTGAGCCAGTACGGCACAAACCATTAACTGCACCTGATGGAAAATCATCAACGGCAGCACCATGGCACCCACCGCCGCCGCCGGGAACAGCACGTTGGCCATCGGGATGCCGTTCGCCAGGCTCTTTTTCGAACCACAGAACACGATGGTGATCTCGTCGGCAGTATTGAACCCCAGCCAGCGCGCGGCATAGGTGTTGATAATCAGCACCACCGTCAGCAACACCAGCGACATCACTAAAATGGTCAACAGCGACCAGCCGTCAATCTTGTGCCAAATCCCTTCCACCACCGCAGCGCTAAAAGCGGTATACACCACCAGCAGAATCGATGAACGGTCAGTGAGATTGATCAGCTTGCGATGACGATCGACCCATTTGCCGATTAACGGCCGGGCCAAATGCCCAACCACAAAGGGCACCATCAGTTTCAAAATGATCGAACCTATGGCGTGCAACACATCGGTATTACCGCCCTGAGTATGCATCAGCGCCCCGACCAGCAGCGGCGAGAGGAAAACACCGAGAATGCTGGATGCCGAAGCACTGCACACCGCGGCCGCCACGTTACCACCCGCCGCCGAAGTAAAGGCAATCGCCGACTGAACGGTCGCCGGCAGTGCGCACAGGTACAGGAAGCCCAGATAAACCGTCGGTGTCATCAAACCCGGCACCATCAGGTTCATCGCCAGCCCCAGCAGCGGGAACAGCGCAAAGGTGCTGAGAAACACCACCAAATGCAGCTTCCAGTGCCCCATGCCGGCGATAATCGCCTCACGAGACAGCTTGGCACCGTGCATAAAGAACAACAGCGCGATAGCCGCGGTGGTCAGATGATCAAAAAAGGTTGCCCATCTGCCTTCGCAGGGGAAAACCGAAGCGACAATCACCACCAGAATCAATACCAGCAAAAATTTATCAATGCGCAGACGCTGCAACCAGGACATGGGTCAGGATCCCTCGAGGAGTAAGACGGGTTCGGCACGCCGAACCCTGAGAATAAAACGCCGCGGTCAGACTACCGGCAACGCCTTTTGTTGTTTCGCAGATTCAATCCCCAGCTCGATCATTTCCATCACTTTGATGGCGTCAGCAGCCGTGACCGGATTTTCACCCTCACCGTTAATCGCATCGCGGACAGCCGCGTAATAGGCTGGGTAATTGCCTGGAATGCTGAGCAAAGGTTTTTCAGCCAGCACCCCATCACGTGACAATGTCACTACACCATCACGCATGTCGTAACCCCAGTCGGCCTGCGGCAGACGCTCGCCCGCTTTGAGGCGGTCTTCCTGCGGATCCAGCCCAAACTTGATAAAGCTACCCTGAGTCCCGTGCACGATATAACGTGCGGTTTCCGCCGCGGCCAGCACGGTACCATGCAGAACGACCCGGCGTTTGCCGTAGTTCAATATCGCGTGGAAATAGTCCACCGATTGTGCACCCGGACGCAGTTCACCCAGATCGACAAACAGCGTTTCCGGTTTGCCGAACAGTTGCAGTGCCTGATCGATCAGATGCGGCCCCAAATCGTACCAGATGCCGCTACCGGCACCGCCCAGCTCGCGCCAGCGCTGACGCACTTCCGGGCGGAAACGATCGAAATGAGACTCGAAATAAACCACCTCACCAAGCGCGCCTTCTTTCAACAATGCCTTGAGCGTCAGAAAATCGCTGTCCCAGCGGCGATTGTGGAACACCGACAGCAGCTTGCCGCTCTGCTGCGCTTGCTGCTCCAGCTGCTGCGCCTGTGACAACGTCACGGTGAAAGGCTTGTCCACCACCACGTGCTTGCCGGCCGCCATTGCCTGCTGCGCCAGAGGGAAATGGGTATCGTTGGGTGTAGGAATGACGATCAGATCGATAGAGGGGTCGTTAAACAGCGCCTGCGGATCGCTGACTACCGTCATCGATGGCCAGTCTGCGTGCACTTTGCCGGCATCGCTGCTGGAAACCGCAGCCAGCTCTACGCCTGGGGTGCCGACAATCAGCGGCGCATGAAAGGTTTTGCTGGCATAGCCGTAACCGACCAGCCCAACCCGAATTTTTTCTGCCATGGTGTTTCCTCTTACTGGCTCGCAATAGACCAGTCAGATTTGACACCATGACGCAGGCGGGAACAAGAAGTAAATGTAATGTTAATTTGTAGCCACAGCATAAGGCGTCTCACGCTGATTCCTGGCCGGATAGTTTATCTCCAGGCTACGGCGGCGAAAATCGCTCGGGCTGACCCCGACCCGTTTGCGGAATACGCGGGAAAAATAGAGCTGATCGTCATAACCCACCACCCGGCCGATGGTGGCAATCGACTCCTGGGTGGTCTGCAGCAGCAGCTTGGCGCGGATCACCCGCTGATCTTCGCGCCAGCGCAGAATATTGATACCCACCTGCTCACGGAACAGATGCGCCAGCCGCGAAGGCGACAGGCAGACGTGGCGCGCCACTTCGTCGATGCGCAACTCACCGGCCAGATTACCGGTAATAAACTGGCAGGCCTCTATCACCCGGGGATCCATGATTTTCTGTGGGCTGAGCGGATCTTCTTCCATCGCGCGCAGCAGCAAGCGCTCCAGCAGGTTCATCCCCAACTCTTCGGCGAAACGCCGGCCGGAACGCTGCGTTTGCTCGATATTGGCGAACAGCCGATCGAACTCCAGCAGTAAATTATTGTTCGGTAAAGTTAACCGCCCGACCTCATGGGTTTTGCTGTGCCATTCCAGCCAGTCGGCCCAGTAGGCTCGCGGTCGGAAATACACCCAGCGGTGATACCAGCAGTCGCTGTCCGGCGAACGCCCATAGTAGTGCGCCGCCTTGGGGGGAAACAGCAGCAGATCGCCAGGATTGCAGTAAAGGGTGTCTTCGCCGTCGAACACCTTGCCCTGGCCCTTGATGGTCAGGTTGAGAATATAGCCCTTCATGCCGCCGGGGCGGTCGATAAAGAAATCCAGCGGGCCGTCCGCCATGATGGGCGTTAATCCCGCCACCAGATAGGCGTTAAAGGTATAACCCGGCAACAGCGGGTTCGGCTGCGGTTCCTGTGCCATGCGATGGTACATCTGTCCTCCCGGAACGGCTGATAGAACTATCCTGAACAAGTGTATCGGCCCGGCAGAGAACTGCCTGAGCCGATAACAGAACTGTGAACGCGGTTGCCGATTTTCTAAATCCGACGTTTGGCCTGCTGCTTGTAACGGTCAAAAATCACCGCCGCCAGCAAGATCACGCCGCGCACCACATACTGCGAGAACGGTGAGATGTTCAGCAGGTTCATGGCGTTTTCCACCGTGCCGAGGATCAAGATGCCGGCGATGACGTAGGAGATTTTACCGATACCACCTTTCAACGAAACCCCACCCAGTACGCAGGCGGAGATCACGATCAGCTCATAGCCGATCGAGGTCATTGGCTGGCCGCTGGTCATACGCGAAGCCAGAATGATGCCGGCAGCGGCGGAAACCAGCCCGGACAGCATAAAGATCACAATCTTGGTGCGTACCACCGGCACCCCGGCCAGTCTGGCCGCCTCCTCGTTACCGCCAATCGCCAGCGTATTGCGGCCAAAGGTGGTTTTATTGAGCAGGAAGCCGAACAGGATCAGACAGGCTACGGTGATCCAAATGGGCGCAGGCAACCCCAGCCAGTTGGCATAACCCAACGTAAAGAAGCGCTCGTCTTCAATGCCTACCGCTTTCCCGTCGGAAATGATGTATGCCAACCCGCGGAATATCTGCATGGTGGCCAGGGTGGTGATCAGCGCGTTGATTTTCAGCCGGGCGATAACAAAACCGTTGATCAACCCGGAGACCATTCCCAGCAGCAAACCGGCGCCTACGCCGATCCACAGGCTTTCGGTCATATTGATCACCACCGCGGTAGTAACCCCGGCGCAGGCGATCACCGACGCAACTGACAGATCAAAGTCGCCGGAGGCCAGACAAAACAGCATGCCGCAGGCCACCATGCCGGACATGGATATCGCCAACCCCAGCCCTTTCATATTGATAAATGAGCCAAAATTAGGCACAAACAGCACGCAGGCGATAAACAGTACCGCGAACACCACCAGCATGCCGTAGCTGTCCCAAATCCGCGCCAGCCCCTGGCCGCTGCGGTTTTTCACAGAATCGGTCGTTATGGTCGACATCTCTTTCTCCTTCACTTTCAGGCCACCGCCGCAGCGGTATCGGGGGCAATCTCGGGGGTGCGCAGCATCGCCAGGCTGAGGGCTTTTTCCTCGCTGGCGTCATCATGGAGTAACTCACCGGACAGGGCCCCTTCCCGCATCACCAGGATACGGTCCGCCAGCCCCAGGACTTCGGGCAGATCGCTGGAAGCGAACAGCACCGCGATGCCGCGCTGCGCCAGTTGGTAAATGACGTTATAAATCTCGTGTTTAGCGCCAACGTCGATGCCGCGTGTCGGTTCATCCAGCAGGATCACCTTCATGTCTTCCGACAACCAACGCCCCAGAATCGCCTTCTGCTGGTTGCCGCCGGAAAGATTCATAATTAGCTGCTCGGCGCTTGGGGTTTTGATATTCAACGCACGTATATGATGCTCAGCGTTGCTGGCCTCCCAACCGTTGTCGATCAGACAACCCGCGCGGACACTGTTCCGCCGCGCGCTGATGTTGATATTGTCGCGTACCGAATGCACCGGGATAATACCGTCCGCCTTGCGGTCTTCCGGACACAGCATGATGCCGGCACGAATAGCGTCTATTGGCGAGCGAATGGCGAGCACCTGCCCATCCAGCATCAGTTGCCCGGCACTGACCCTCGTGGCGCCAAAGATCCCCTTCATCAGCTCGCTGCGGCCGGCGCCGACCAGACCGAACAACCCGACGATCTCCCCGGCACGCACGCTCAGATCGATCGGCGTTTTCACGCCGGGCGCTTGCAACCCCTGGAGCGCCAAACGCACCGGCCCCAGTTCACGCGGTTGATAGCCGTAGACGTCACCGAGATCGCGCCCCACCATCGCCTGCACCAACTGGGCATTATCAACCTGACGCATATCGTCAAAGGTGCGCACATAGCGGCCATCTTTGAACACCGTGATGGCGTCGCTGAGGGCAAAAATCTCCTCCATGCGGTGTGAGACATACAGGATCACACGCCCTTCAGCGCGCAATTCGCGGATCACCCGGAACAGCTGTTCGATCTCCCGGGCGGACAGCGAACTGGTGGGCTCGTCAAACGCGATTACCTTGGCGTTGCGCGCCAGCGCTTTGGCGATTTCCACCATTTGCCACTGGCCGATCGACAGGTATTTCAATGGCGTATCCGGATCGATATCCAGCCCGAGATGCTCCAGTTGAAGCCGGGACTCGTAACGCAGCAGTTTGCGATCCACCAGCCCGCGCCTGGTCGGCAGTTGACCGAGATAAATGTTCTCCGCCACGGTCATTTCCGGCACCAGATGCAGCTCCTGGTAGATGATTGCCACCCCAGCATCCAGCGCGTCGGTAGTGTTGGCGAAGGTGACCGAACGCCCCTGCAGCTGAATTTCTCCCTGAGTAGGCGAATAGTTGCCGCTGAGGATTTTCAGCAGCGTGGATTTCCCGGCACCGTTTTCCCCCATCAGCGCGTGGATCTGCCCGGCCTGACAGCTGAAACTGATGTCATCCAGCGCCTTCACCCCTGGGAAAGTTTTACCTATGCCTTTAAACGCCAGATACGGCAGCGCGGTAGTCATAGTGTTTTCCTCCTGCAGTTAAAAATGCCGCCCGACAGCATGCTGTGGGCGGCGCGGTAATTACATCAGGCCTTTCTTCTGCAGTTCGGTTTTAAAGTTGTCGCGCGTGATCAGCACCACGTCGGTCACTTCGGTGAATTTTTGCGGTTCTACCCCTTTTTCGACCCAGTCATGCAACATCTGGATGCTCTTGTAACCGTGAATGTCCGGGCTCGGCAGCAGCGAACCGTAGAAGCCGGTGGCCTGCGCCTTGGACAGCTCACTGACCGCATCCACCCCGTTGATCCCGATGCCAATCACGTTCGGCGCCTTAAACCCCTGGCCTTCGGTAGCGCGCACGCCGCCGAGCACGGTGTTGTCGTTCATGCCGACAATCAGCCAGTTTTTCACTTCAGGATGCTGCACCAGCATTGAGTTGGCGGCGTCGAACGCTCCTGGGATATCATTGGATTTGGTCGGTACCCGGTAAATCTGCTTTTCCGGGAAACCGGCGGCTTTCAACGCGGCAATAGAACCGCCGGTGCGGCGACGGGCCGTGTCCAGTTCATCGGCGGTAATGGCCATCACCGCGGTATCCGGCAGCTTCCAGCCGCGCTTGTTCAGCTCTTTCCACAGCTCTTCCCCCTGGCGTTCGCCGATTTTGGTGGCGGCCATCATCACCAGCGGCACGCTGTCCATAGGCTTGCCTTTGGCGGTAACGAACTGGTCGTCCACCGCGATCACTTTCAGATTGTAACTGCGCGCCTTGGCGACGATCGCCGAGCCCAATTTCGGATCCGGCGTGCAGATGACAAACCCTTTGGCCCCGCTGGCCGCCAGGCTGTCGATGGCGTTCAGGGTCTTCTCGCCGTCCGGCACCGCGATTTTAATCACCTCAAAACCGAGATCCTTACCGGCCTTATCGGCAAATTTCCATTCGGTCTGGAACCAGGGTTCTTCCGGCTGCTTGACCAAAAAACCCAGCTTCATGGTCTCGGCGATAGCCGAATGTGACATAACGGCCGCCAGCCCCAGTGTCGCCAGCGCCTTAGTGAATTTATGCATGATGCTCTCCGCTATTTTGTTCTCTGTGGCGACGAAACCCGCTCGCGGTGAAAACGTTATCATTAGAGTAATGGCTGTAGGTGTAGCGCTTATCTCGCGGCATTGCCTTACAGCCGGGGTAAGACGGCTTAAGTTTTAGCGGGTATTTGTTGCTGAAATGTAGAGCGCTATCACATCCGTGGAATACAGCAGATATGTGCATATATTTAGCGAATTTCGCCAAGCGTTAACTTATGACAGCCGTCACAAAACCACTGTGGGAAGCAGAAAAGTGCATACTTCCAGCCAATGGCTCCTCACCCGCACAGCGCTTCGGCTCCTATGGTTGTCACAGCGTATTAACACATCAGGAGTCAACATCATGACGGCAGGTGCTATTGCCCTGGGATTGGACTTCGGCAGCGACTCGGTGCGGGCGTTGGCGGTCGACTGCCAAAACGGTGCGGAGCTGGATACCGAAGTGGTTTATTACCCTCGCTGGCTGCGCGGTGAGTTTTGCAATGCGTCGGAGAATCGCTTTCGTCATCATCCGCTCGACTATATTGAAGCCATGGAACAGGCGATGGTCAGTCTGGTGCAGCGCATGACCCCGGCGCAACGGCTGCAGGTCGTGGGTATCGGCGTCGACTCAACCGGCTCCACCCCTGCGCCGATCGACCAGCAGGGCCAGGTGTTGGCGCTGCGGCCAGAATTTGCCGACAACCCAAACGCCATGTTTGTGCTGTGGAAAGATCACACGGCTCTTGAAGAAGCGGATGCCATCAATCGGCTCTGCCGCAGCGGCGAATTCCCCGATTATTCCCGCTATATCGGCGGCGTTTACTCTTCCGAATGGTTCTGGGCCAAAATTCTGCACGTCACGCGACGGGACGCAGAGGTACGTCAGGCGGCGGCTTCCTGGGTAGAGCTGTGCGATTGGGTGCCGGCGTTACTGTCCGGGACCACCACCCCACAGCAGTTGAAACGCGGGCGTTGTAGCGTAGGCCACAAAACCTTGTGGCACCCCGACTGGGGCGGCCTGCCGCCAAAACCCTTTTTTGCCGCACTCGATCCCTTACTGGTTGAGCATTTGCCCTACCCGCTGTTTGACGACTGCCACACCGCCGAGCTGCCGGTCGGTACACTGAGTGCCGAATGGGCCGCACGCCTCGGATTGCCAACCACGGTGGTGCTGTCAGGCGGCGCCTTCGACTGCCATATGGGCGCAGTGGGGGCCGGAGCCCAGCCTTATACCCTGGTGAAGGTGATTGGCACCTCTACCTGCGACATCCTGATCGCCGATCGCCAGCGGGTGGACGGGCGCACCATCGAGGGCATTTGCGGCCAGGTTGACGGCAGCGTGGTGCCGGGATTAATCGGCATGGAAGCAGGACAGTCCGCCTTTGGCGATATGTACGCCTGGTTCGGTCGCCTGCTGAGCTGGCCGCTGCGCGAAGCGGCAAAAAGCCAACCGCAGCTGCAGCCGCAATTGCAACAGATAGAAGCCGGCATGCTGGCCGCGCTGACCGAGGCCTGGGCCGATAAACCGTCACTGGATCATCTGCCGGTGGTGCTGGACTGGTTTAACGGCCGCCGCACGCCCTATGCCAATCAACGTCTGAAAGGCGTGATCGCCGATCTGAACCTCGGCACCGATGCGCCGACACTGTTCGGTGGCTTTATCGCCGCTACCGCCTTCGGTGCCCGCGCCATCATGGAGTGTTTTGAGCAGCAGTCTATTCCGGTGGACAACGTACTGGCGCTGGGGGGGATTGCGCGTAAATCATCGGCGATCATGCAGGTCTGCGCCGACGTGATGAACCGACCGCTGCAGATCGTGGCTTCAGACCAATGTTGCGCGCTGGGGGCGGCTATCTTCGCCGCGGTGGCGGCCGGTCATTTCCGCAGCGTGCCCGAAGCGCAACGCCACATGGCCTGCGGCATCGAACGCACTCTCCAGCCGGATCCGCAGCGCGTCGCCCGCTACCAACAGCTTTATCAACGCTATCAGCAATGGTGCCAGGCCGCCGAGCCGCGCTATGCCCCTAACGCCGGTTCAGCCTGCTGAACCCCCATTTCGACATGACAATTCAGGAGTCTCCATGGACGCATTCAAGCAGCGCGAAGTCTGGTTCGCCATCGGCAGCCAGCACCTGTACGGCCCGCACACCTTGCAACAGGTCAAGGCACACGCCGAGCAGGTGGTGGAAAACCTCAACCGTGAGGCCGGGTTGCCGGTAAAACTGGTGCTGAAACCGCTGGTGACCACGCCGGATGAAATCACCGCCCTGTGCCGCGACGCCAACTATCAGCCACAGTGCATCGGCATCATGGCCTGGCTGCACACCTTTTCGCCGGCCAAAATGTGGATCGCCGGACTGTCGATCCTCCACAAGCCGCTGTTGCAATTCCATACCCAGTTCAACGCTCAGATCCCGTGGGACAGCATGGACATGGACTTTATGAACCTCAATCAGACCGCACACGGTGGCCGCGAATTTGGCTTTATTGGCGCCCGTATGCGTCAGCAGCACAGCGTGATAGCCGGCCATTGGCAAGACCCGGAAGCGCACCGGCGCATTGCGCAGTGGATGCGTGCAGCCAACGCCAAACAGGCCAGCCAGCAGTTGAAGGTGGCCCGCTTCGGCGACAACATGCGTGAGGTCGCCGTGACCGAAGGTGACAAAGTCGGGGCGCAGATCCAATTCGGCTATTCGGTGAATGCCTATGGCATCGGTGATTTGGTCAGCGTGATCAATGAGGTCAGCCGTGGCGATGTGGATACGCTGATTGAAGAATACGAAACCCGTTACGTCTTGAGCGATGCGGCGCAAATCAACGGGGAAAAGCGTGAAAACCTGCTCGACGCGGCGCGAATCGAATTAGGCATGAGGCGCTTCCTCGAACAGGGTAACTTCCAGGCCTTCACCACCAATTTTGAAGACTTGCATGGCATGAAGCAGTTACCGGGGCTGGCGGTACAACGCCTGATGCAGCAGGGTTACGGCTTCGGCGGCGAAGGCGACTGGAAAACCGCCGCGCTGTTGCGCATCCTGAAAGTGATGGCGCAGGGACTGGAAGGCGGTACCTCATTCATGGAGGATTACACCTACCATTTCCAATCCGGCAACGATTTGGTGGTCGGTTCGCACATGCTGGAGGTTTGCCCATCGATCGCCAAAGAACAAAAACCGCTGTTGGATATACAACCGCTGGGTATCGGCGGCAAGGCGGATCCGGCACGGCTGATTTTCTCCACGCCGGCCGGTGCGGCGATCAATGCCAGCCTGATCGACCTGGGCGACCGATTCCGCCTGCTGGTCAATCAGGTGGACACCGTGGAACAACCGCATCCGTTGCCCAAACTGCCGGTGGCGCGCGCCATCTGGCGGGCTCAGCCAACGCTTGCCACCGCTGCCGAAGCCTGGATCCTGGCGGGTGGTGCACACCATACCGTGTTCTCACAGGCGTTGGATGCCGACCTGCTGCGACTTTACGCCGAGATGCATAACATCGAGTTTGTGACGATCGACCACAATACCAGCCTGCCGGCGTTCAAAAATGAGCTGCGCTGGAACGAAGCCTACTATCAGCTTAATCGCCGTTAATCGGCCTGCTACCGGCGGCTTATCATGCCGTCGGTAGCCAAACGTGCTGCACCGGCCTCCTGGCGCCGACCATCCGCTTGATATTGATGACGAAGCCCGCATTACCCGCTAAGCTATGCGGCTGTCACATTGAATCATGTCTTACCCAGGAAGCCGTTTATGTCTCAAGCTGATTACAACCGTATTGGCGGTTGGTTGCTGGCCCCGATGTCCTATCTGATCGTCACCCTGCTTAGCGCCAGCCTGATGCTGCTTCTGTATGCCATGGCGATTTTCATGCCGGAATCGCGCGAATACCTGCTGACCAACGCTCAGGCGTTTAGCCTACAGTGGTATTTTTCAGTGCTGACCACGATGGCAATGTGGTGCTTTACGCTGTGGCTGCTGTGGCTGTTCTGCCATCGTTCGCAACGCTTCCCCAAGTTTTTCCTGCTGTGGTTGCTGATTACCGTGCTGCTGGCGGTGAAAGCCTTTGCCTTTGCGCCGGTGCCGGATGAGCTGGCCGTACGCAGCCTGGGTTGGCCCCTGCTGATGGCGGCATTGTTAGTGCCTTATATGAAACGTTCCAAGCGGGTCAAAGGGACCTTTACCGAGCGCTAGGCGCGTTGTGGCACGTTTTGTGCGTATGATTGTGTAAATTTTCGCCAAAAAAGGGCGAAAATAGCAATAACCTTGCTATCACTGTGTTGTGGTCAGGCCGCCAATTCCCGATAATAGGCGGCTTTTATTTTTTTAGGCATCGCAATGACCGAATACCTGCTCCTGTTTGTCGGCACCGTACTGGTGAACAACTTCGTCCTGGTGAAGTTCCTCGGCCTGTGCCCGTTCCTCGGCGTTTCCAAGAAACTGGAAAGCGCCATCGGCATGGGCATGGCTACTACCTTTGTCATGACGCTGGCCTCCGTCAGCGCCTGGGTGATCAACACCTTTATCCTGGTTCCGTTGGATCTGGTGTATCTGCGCACCCTGTCATTTATTTTGGTGATCGCCGTCGTGGTGCAATTTACCGAGATGGTGGTACGCAAAACCAGCCCGGCACTGTATCGCTTGCTGGGTATCTTCCTGCCGCTGATCACCACCAACTGCGCGGTGCTTGGCGTTGCGTTGCTTAACGTTAACCTCGGCTACAACTTCCTGCAGTCTGCGGTTTATGGCTTCAGCGCCGCCGCCGGCTTCTCGCTGGTGATGGTGCTGTTCGCCGCGATCCGTGAGCGTCTGGCGGTTGCCGACGTGCCTGCGCCATTTCGTGGTTCTTCCATCGCGTTGATCACTGCCGGGTTGATGTCTCTGGCCTTTATGGGCTTTACCGGGCTGGTGAAATTCTAATGACCGCGTTATGGATTGCGATTGCTGCGCTCAGCGCCCTCGGCCTGTTGTTCGGGCTGGTGCTGGGCTTCGCCGCGCGCCGCTTTGAAGTGGAAGAAGATCCGGTGGCCGAGCAGGTCGACGAGATCCTGCCGCAGAGCCAATGCGGCCAGTGCGGTTACCCCGGTTGCCGTCCTTACGCCGAGGCGGTGGCCAACGGTGAGATGATCAACAAATGCGCCCCCGGCGGCGAGCAAGTGATGCTGAAATTGGCCGAACTGCTCAACGTCGAGCCGCAGCCGCTGGGCAGCGAAGCCGCCGCCGAGCCGGTGCGTCAGGTCGCTTATATCGATGAAGCCAACTGCATCGGCTGCACCAAGTGCATTCAGGCCTGTCCGGTGGACGCAATAGTGGGTGCCACGCGCGCCATGCACACCGTGATTACCGATCTTTGTACCGGCTGCGACCTGTGCGTCGCGCCGTGCCCTACCGATTGTATTGAAATGAAACCGGTCGCCACCACTACCGCCAACTGGAAGTGGGATATGAAGACGATCCCGGTGCAAGTGATCCACGTGGAGCAACATGCTTAATTTGTTCGCCGCCTTCAAAAAAGACCGGATTTGGGATTTCGACGGCGGGATCCATCCCCCGGAAATGAAAACCCAGTCCAGCGGCGTACCGCTGCGTACCGCCCCGCTGCCCGACATCTTTGTCATCCCCTTGCAACAGCATTTGGGACCGGAAGGCGAATTGTGCGTCAACGTCGGCGAGCACGTGCTGAAAGGCCAGCCGCTGACCGTCGGCCGTGGCCGTACCGTACCGGTGCATGCGCCGACCTCCGGCACCATCAGCGCCATCAAACCGCATATCACCGCTCACCCTTCAGGGCTGGCAGAGCTGTGCGTTATTATTCAGCCGGATGGCGAAGACCGTTGGTGCGAACGCGCACCGGTGGCGGATTACCGTCAACTGCCTACCGGTGAACTGATCCAGCGGATTCATCAGGCCGGCATCGCCGGGTTGGGTGGCGCAGGTTTCCCTACCGCCAGCAAGCTGCAGGGTGGCATGAACGGGGTAGAAACGCTGATCCTCAATGCCGCGGAATGCGAGCCTTATATCACCGCCGATGACCGTTTGATGCAGGAGCATGCCGACCAAGTGATCGAAGGCACGCAGATCCTGCGCCACCTGCTGCAGCCGAAAGTGACGCTGATCGGCATCGAGGACAATAAACCCGAAGCGATCGAAGCGTTAAAACTGGCGTTGCGCGATCAACCGGGCATCTCGCTGCGGGTGATCCCAACCAAATATCCTTCCGGCGGCGCCAAGCAGCTCACCAAGATCCTGATCGGCAAGGAAGTGCCGCACGGCAAACACTCCTCCGCTATCGGCGTGCTGATGCAAAACGTCGGGACTGCCTTTGCCATTAAGCGCGCCATTGTCGACGGCGAACCCTTGATCGAACGCGTGGTCACCCTTACCGGTGAAGCGCTCAGCCAACCGGGTAATCTGTGGGCGCGCATCGGCACCCCGGTGCAGCACCTGCTGAACTTTGCCGGTTTCCAGCCGCAGGCCCAACAAATGGTGGTCATGGGCGGCCCGCTGATGGGCTTCACCCTGCCCGCGCTGAACGTGCCGATCGTTAAGATCAGCAACTGTATTCTGGCCCCTTCCGTCAGTGAAATGGCGCCACAAGAACCTGAACAGTCTTGTATTCGCTGCGGTTTATGCGTTGATGCCTGCCCGGCGGGCCTGTTGCCACAGCAGCTTTACTGGTTCAGCCGTGGCGAAGAACACGAAAAAGCCCGCAAGCATAACCTGTTCGACTGCATTGAGTGCGGTGCCTGCGCCTTTGTATGCCCCAGCAATATTCCGCTGGTGCAGTACTACCGCCAGGAAAAGGCCGAAATCAAAGCCATCGATCAGGAAGCCGCGCGCACCGCCGAAGCCAAGGCCCGTTACGAAGCCAAATTGGCCCGTCTGGAACGTGAAAAACTGGCGCGCGAAGAGCGTCACAAGAAAGCGGCCGTCAAATTGACCGACGGCGATCAGGATGCGGTACAAGCCGCCTTGGCCCGCGTGCGCAGTAAAAATGCCGTGCCGGCAACCGGCACCATCAGCGGCGAGACACCGGACAATAGCGAGATGATCGCCGCCCGCGAAGCCCGCAAAGCGCAGGCGCGTGAACGTCGTGCTCAGCAAGACGCGGCTGCCACCCCAGCGACGTCTCCTGCTGTCGAGGGCGAAGATCCGCGTAAGGCTGCAGTTGCTGCTGCGTTAGCCCGGGTTAAAGCCAAGAAAGAAGCTCAGCAAGCCGACGCAGTTGGAACGCCTGCTGAACCGGTAGCTGTGGCGCAGGAAGAAGATCCGCGCAAGGCAGCCGTGGCCGCTGCATTGGCACGGGTCAAAGCCAAGAAAGCTGCGCAGCAGGCCGAAACCGTTCAATCGTCGACGGAACCAGCCACTGCCGTACCGGAAGAAGATCCACGCAAGGCGGCGGTTGCTGCGGCCATTGCTCGCGCTAAAGCCAAGAAAGCCGCGCAGCAGGCCGAACCCATTGAATCGCCTACGGAACCAGCAGCTGCCGAGCAGGAAGAAGATCCACGCAAGGCGGCGGTTGCGGCGGCCATCGCTCGCGCTAAAGCCAAGAAAGCCGCGCAGCAGGCCGAAACCGTTGAATCGCCGGTAGAACCGGTAGCTGCCGCGCAGGAAGAAGATCCGCGCAAGGCGGCGGTTGCGGCGGCTATTGCACGCGTCAAAGCTAAAAAGGCCGAGCAAAACCTGGCGACGGCGGAAAACGATAAAGAGTAGCGGAAGTGGCGCCTTGCAAAACGCAAGGCGGCCCTGGCTGTTTCACTCGATAATGCGTGAGCGCCGCTGGCGACCACTTGAGCACGCAGCAAGGCGTGAGATGTGAGGGTTGGTGGACCAAACAGGTGGTTCGTAATACAGGGCGCGTTCCAATGGCCCCAGCCCTTGGGGTCACGCCCTAATCAATAGAGATCAGATAGGTATAATCAACGTCAATCTGGCGCATCTTCGAATCCTGATTCCGCTCCTTGGTTTGAATTATTTCCATCTCCACGCTCCCTTTCACTTCATTACGCAGCCCCGGCATCACGTGGGTGATCAGATAGGCAAAGAACTGCGAACACTCTTTCGCCGAGCCCAGATGGTTAATAGAAATATATTCACGCCCGGCGATCGGGATAGTGTCGATCTGGTAGCCCGACAAAATATCCTGTTTGTTCTCAGGATCCACTGCCATGATGTGGGTAGCCGAATACGCGTCATCATCTCGATTTCGCACGGAATGAATGCTGTAAACCCGATGACAATCCACACTCAGCCCACGGAAGAAATCGGTGAAGATTTCGTCCTTCATCGCCATACAAGACGAATGTTCGATCTCCGCTTCCGAGGCAAAATCCAACTGGCGCGAAAAACCCACCAGCTGCATATCCGGCAACGTCAGGCGTTTCACTTCTGGGTAATAATCGGCCGCGAAATTGGCATCGAAACTAAAACGCGGCATCAAGTTTTTCACATCCCAGGTGTCCATCGAACGATAACGATTGGGCGTGGTGTCGAAACGCTGTTTGAACATGCGGGTAAAGGTTTGTTGGGAATCAAAGCCCAGTTCGTCTGAAATATCGATGATAGAACGGTGGGTGATACGTAACGCCACCGCTGCACGCGTCAGAATACGTGAACGGATATAGGTGGCGAGCTGAATGCCGGTGATGCGTTTAAACTTGCGTTGCAGATGCCACTTGGAATAGCCGGAAATACGCGCGACTTCGTCCAGATTAGGCCGTTTTTCCAGATGTATCTCAACCCACTCAATCAGTTCTTCAATAAAAAATACATCTTCATTTGTCATTAATGTACATTCACTAACTTAATAATACACGGGATAATAACCCACATAGATTATGCAAAAGTTGTTATTTTGTGCGAAAAAAAGGCCCTAAAATACCCTGCAAATCCAGTGGTTATCGCCTGTTGTCGGCCAGTGATGCCGACGATTTTTGTTTTGACTGACCAAACTACCCCGCTTTTCTCGGCAAAAAAAATCTAATCGCGCCATTAGAAATTTCCCCCTCGCGTACACCCCGTGCTAAAAGCCGAATACCCGCACAATTAAGACGTATTACCCTCGCAGTGATTCAGGTAGAATGCAGCGCTATAATTTTTCCTGCGGCTCCTCTGAGAGGCGCGTTGAACCTGCCGATGCACGGCAAAGATAGGTGTAGTTATTCTATGAAGTTCAGGCCGGTACAACAAACAGCCGCCAAAGGCTTGCACATCGCCAGTTCTCCTTTCACCCATAACCAGCAAAGCACCAGCCGTATTATGCTGTGGGTCATGCTGGCTTGTATTCCCGGTGTCGCGGCGCAGGTGTGCTTCTTTGGCTACGGTACTCTGATTCAAACCGCCCTGGCGATGCTGGTCGCCCTGCTGGCGGAAGGCGCTATCCTCGCCTTGCGCAAGCTGCCGGTTCGCACGCGTCTGGCAGATAATTCTGCCCTGCTGACCGCCTTGCTGTTGGGCATCAGCCTGCCGCCACTGGCCCCCTGGTGGATGATTGTCATCGGCACTTTCTTTGCCATCGTCATCGCCAAGCAGCTGTACGGCGGCCTCGGGCAAAACCCGTTCAACCCGGCGATGGTCGGCTATGTGGTGCTGCTGATCGCCTTCCCGGTACAAATGACCAGTTGGCTGCCGCCGGATGAACTGCGAGCCACCGCGCTTTCATTCCAGGATACCCTGCTGGCGATCTTCAGCGGCCATACCGCGCAGGGCGCCACCATTCACGAATTGCAGATGGGGATTGACGGTATCAGCCAGGCCACCCCGCTGGACGGTTTCAAAACCGGGTTGCGCAGTGGCCATAGCGTCGAACAAGTGTTGCAACAGCCGCTGTTTGGTGGCGCTCTGGCCGGTATCGGTTGGCAATGGGTCAACCTCGGTTTCCTGGCCGGCGGACTGTTTATGCTGGCTCGCCGCCTGATCCACTGGCAGATCCCGTTCAGCATGCTGGCAGCTATCGCCGTGTGCTCCGGGCTGGCCTGGTGGCTTGACCCGCTGCAGCAGGCATCGCCGCTGATCCACCTGTTCTCCGGGGCCAGCATGTTGGGGGCGTTCTTTATTGCTACCGACCCGGTCAGCGCTTCCACCACGCCAAAAGGCCGCCTGATTTATGGCGCATTGATTGGCGTGCTGGTGTGGCTTATCCGTGTTTATGGCGGCTACCCCGACGGCGTTGCCTTCGCCGTTCTGCTGGCCAACATTACCGTACCGCTCATCGACCACTACACGCAGCCTCGCGTGTACGGCCATCGCTAAGGAGCCATGATGCTGAATTCAATGAGAAAGCATGGCACCACGCTGGCGGTGTTTGCCGCAGTGACTACCGGTCTGACCGCGGTGGTGCATAGCCTGACGCAAAAAACCATCGCCCACCAGGCGGCATTGCAGCAAAAAGCCCTGCTTGACCAAGTGGTGCCCCCGGAACACTACGACAACGACATGCAGACCGAGTGCTTCCTGGTAAGCGATCCGGCGCTAGGCAACGGTGCCCCTCACCGCCTGTATCTGGCGCGTAAAAACGGTCAACCTACGGCAGCCGCGGTAGAAACCACCGCACCGGACGGCTATTCCGGCGCCATTCAGCTGCTGGTCGGCGCTGATTTCAGCGGCACCGTGCTGGGTACCCGCGTGGTCGAACACCATGAAACGCCTGGATTGGGCGATAAAATTGAGCTGCGTATCTCGAACTGGATTTCGTTCTTCAGCGGCAAGAAAATTGAAGGCCCGGACGATAAACGCTGGGCGGTGAAGAAAGACGGCGGTATGTTCGATCAATTCACCGGCGCCACCATCACACCGCGTGCGGTGGTCAACGCCGTTCGGCGCACGGCATTGTATATGGAAACGCTGCCGCCTAAACTTGATAGCTTACCTGTGTGTGGAGCCAGCGAATGAGTGAAGCCAAAGATCTGATTGTCCAGGGGTTGTGGAAGAACAACTCCGCACTGGTACAGCTGCTGGGGATGTGCCCGCTGCTGGCAGTGACGTCCACCGTGACCAACGCCCTCGGGCTTGGGCTGGCGACCACCTTGGTATTGACGCTGACCAACGGCTCCATTTCCGCGGTGCGCCGCTGGGTGCCGAATGAAGTGCGTATTCCCATTTACGTCATGATCATCGCGGCGGCGGTCAGCATCGTGCAAATGTTGATCAATGCCTATGCCTTTGGCCTGTATCAATCGCTGGGGATCTTTATTCCCCTGATCGTCACCAACTGTATCGTGGTGGGCCGCGCCGAAGCGGTAGCCTCTAAAAAACCCATCGGTTTGTCGGCGCTGGACGGCCTGGCAATCGGCCTGGGCGCTACCGGCGTAATGGTGACGCTTGGCGCGATGCGTGAGTTGCTGGGCAACGGCACCCTGTTCGACGGCGCCGATATGCTGCTTGGCAGCTGGGCCAAAGTATTGCGCATCGAAGTGGTTCACTTTGACAGCCCGTTCCTGCTGGCCATGCTGCCACCGGGGGCCTTTATCGGCCTGGGCCTGCTGTTGGCATTGAAATACCTGATTGATGAACGGATGAAAGCGCGTACGGCCAAAGCCTTGCTGGCTGAACCGACGCTGGGACAAGGACAGACAGAGAAAGCCTGATGAATAAGCAAAAACGGCTGGAAATTCTTACCCGGCTGCGCGACAACAACCCGCAGCCGACCACGGAACTGGTGTACAGCACGCCGTTTGAACTGCTGATCTCCGTACTGCTCTCCGCACAGGCGACCGACGTCAGCGTCAATAAGGCCACCGCCAAGCTTTATCCGGTGGCCAACACCCCGGCCGCCCTGCTGGCTCTGGGCGTCGACGGCGTCAAAGACTACATCAAGACTATCGGTCTGTTTAACAGCAAAGCCGAAAACGTGATCAAAACCTGTCGCATGCTGTTAGAACTGCACGGCGGCGAGGTACCGGAAGATCGTGCCGCGCTGGAGGCCCTGCCCGGCGTTGGTCGCAAGACCGCCAACGTGGTGCTCAATACCGCCTTTGGCTGGCCGACCATTGCCGTAGATACCCACATCTTCCGCGTTTGCAATCGCACCCGTTTCGCTCCGGGCAAAAATGTCGATCTGGTTGAAGAGAAGCTGCTCAAGGTGGTGCCGGCCGAGTTCAAGGTCGATTGCCACCACTGGTTTATCCTGCACGGCCGTTATACCTGCATCGCGCGTAAACCGCGCTGCGGTTCCTGCATCATTGAAGATCTTTGCGAGTTTAACGAGAAGGTTTATCCCGACGCCTGATCGCTGCCACCGGGCGCAACGCGCGCCCGTCTCTTCCTCATATCCCATTGAGCTATTTTTTATCGGAAATGTGATATCAAGCAGCAGTAACCTTGGTGTTCTCGCGGATTTCAGTAGAAAACCCAATTCCCGCTTATTTTCAAGCGAAAAATTAGTTAAAAATTGCGGTAAACCTCACGTTTTAAAGATCACATTACCGTCACAAGCGCCAGTCCCGTTTTCTTAAATTTCTATAATTTTACAAAATGCGTCATATGCACAACAATCCAATGGATTAATCACCCCACCTATTGATATGGACTAATAAAACTCCATTCAGCAGAATATATCACTTTTTAAATTCCGTATAGCTTTTAATCAAAACAAAAACTCGGCAAAGCAAATAAAGACGAACGTTAATGCTGCATAACATTTGCAACATGGTTGTTTCACTCCGCGAGCGTTATATGTAACAGGATATGACAAACGCCTTGCCTCGTTGACAAAGATAGTGAACATTAACCGCCGTCATCCCATCCTATAACAACGCAGAAGGATGCAGTCCTGCATCACCTTTTGCAATTTCTCGTCTCTCTGGGACGGGGCAGTGAAAAATCAGAGGTACCAGTGTCAACAGCAAACAACAACAGCGAACAACCTGAAAGCGTGAGTCTTAACGCCTTCAAACAACCCAAGGCGTTTTACCTGATCTTCTCTATCGAGCTGTGGGAACGTTTTGGCTATTACGGCCTGCAAGGCATCATGGCGGTTTATCTGGTCAAAATGCTTGGCCTGAGCGAAGCCGACTCGATTACCCTGTTCTCTTCCTTCAGCGCACTGGTGTACGGCTTTGTCGCCATCGGTGGCTGGCTCGGAGATAAAGTGCTGGGCTCCAAGCGCGTGATCGTGCTGGGCGCGCTGGTGCTGGCCGTCGGCTACGCCATGGTGGCCTACTCCGGCCATGAAATCTTCTGGGTGTACCTGGGTATGGCGACCATCGCCGTGGGTAGCGGCCTGTTCAAGGCTAACCCATCCTCCCTGCTGTCAACCTGCTATGAGAAAGACGATCCGCGTTTGGACGGTGCATTCACCATGTACTATATGTCCGTCAATATCGGTTCTTTCCTTTCCATGTTGGCCACACCGTGGCTGGCGGCGAAATACGGTTGGAGCGTCGCGTTCTCACTGAGCGTGGTGGGCATGCTGATCACCCTGGTCAACTTTATGGTGTGCCACAAGTGGGTTAAACAGCACGGTTCCAAGCCTGACTTCAAACCTCTGCAGGTGAAAAAGCTGCTGATGGTCCTGGTGGGCGTAGTCGCTCTGGTAGCCATTTCCAGCTGGTTGCTGCACAACCAGGTGATTGCCCGCTGGGCACTGGCGATTATCTCCATCGGTATCGTGATTGTGTTCGCCAAAGAAACCTTTGCGCTGCACGGTGCCGCGCGCCGCAAGATGATCGTCGCCTTCCTGTTGATGCTGGAAGCGGTCGTCTTCTTTGTGCTCTACAGCCAGATGCCAACCTCGCTGAACTTCTTCGCTATCCACAACGTGGAACACAGCATCCTCGGTATTGGTTTCGAACCCGAGCAATATCAGGCGCTGAACCCGTTCTGGATCATGCTGGCCAGCCCTATTCTGGCGGCGCTGTATAACAAGATGGGTGACCGTCTGCCGATGCCGCACAAGTTCGCTTTCGGTATGATCCTGTGTTCCGGTGCCTTCCTGGTGCTGCCGTGGGGTGCCAGCTTTGCCAACGAACAGGGTATCGTTTCGGTTAACTGGCTGATCCTGAGCTACGCGCTGCAGAGTATCGGCGAGCTGATGATCTCCGGTCTGGGCCTGGCTATGGTGGCGCAACTGGTACCACAACGCCTGATGGGCTTTATCATGGGTTCCTGGTTCCTGACCACCGCCGCTGCCGCGCTGATTGCCGGTAAGGTCGCCGGTCTGACCGCCGTGCCTAGCAACGTTAACGACGCGCACGCTTCGCTGGCTATCTACAGCCACGTGTTTATGCAAATCGGTATCGCTACTGCCGTGATCGCCATCCTGATGATGCTGACCGCGCCGAAGCTGTACCGCATGACGCTGGACACCGCTGAAGATACCAACAAGAAAGCACAGGCGGCCGCTGCGGCCAACTGATCGCCGTCGAGGTTTTCATCGCAATAAAAAGCCGGGGCAATCATTTGCCCCGGCTTTTTTATCTCTCGTCCTGCGAGATTCAGACCTTCGGTTTAGCGCTCAGGTTAGTCCACATGAACTCGCTGACCAACGCACCGTGGAACGCGGCCTGTTGTTTGTCTGCCGCCGCACTGTGCCCACCCTCGGTATTCTCATAGAAATAGGCCTGCTGGTAGCCCATCTGCTGCATCCGCGCCGCCATTTTACGCGCGTGCGACGGGTTGACCCGGTCATCACTGGTGGCGGTGTAAAACAGCACCGGCGGATAAGGTACATCGGCTTTGATGTTGTGATACGGCGAGAAAGTCTTGATGTACGCCCACTCTTCCGCTTTGCTCGGGTCGCCGTATTCGGCAATCCATGAAGCCCCGGCGGAAAGCTGGGTATAACGTTGCATATCCAGCAACGGCACTTCACAGACGATGCAACCGAACAGCTGCGGGTACAGCGTCAGCATGTTGCCTACCAGTAAGCCACCGTTGCTGCCGCCGCGGGCTCCCAGATGTTGTGACAATGTCACTTTTCGCGCAATCAGATCCTCCGCCACTGCGGCAAAGTCCTCATAGGCACGATGACGGTTTTGCTTAAGCGCCGCCTGGTGCCAGGCTGGACCATACTCACCACCGCCGCGAATATTGGCCACGACGTACACCCCGCCACGCTCCAGCCAGGCCGGCGCCTTGGCTCCCATGTAACCCGGCGTGAGCGACACCTCAAACCCGCCATAACCGTACAGCAGCGTAGGGTTGCTGCCGTCCAGCTTGATGTCCTTGGCCGATATTTGGAAATACGGCACCCGCGTCCCGTCTTTTGAGGTAGCAAAATGCTGGCTGACCTGATAACCACTGGCGTCAAAATCCTGCGGCCCTTGCTTAAGCAGTTCCGGCTCCCCGCCGTCCAGATTGCCCATGTACAAAGAGGTCGGCTGCAGGAAGCCGCTGAGAGTCAGGAAGTAATCGTTGGTCTCTTCATCAATGCCGCCGGCGGACAGAGTGCTGATTGCCCCCGGTTTGCCCAGCGGCTTGCGCTGCCAGCCATTCTCTTGCGGCGTCAGCACTTCCAACCGGTTTACCACGTTGTCCATGATGCTGAGGATCAGGTGATCGCGCGTGGCGCTGTAGCCACTTAACGCCACCTGCGCGGTCGGGGTGAATAACACCGTAAATTCACGCTTGCCAGCCAGAAAATCGTCAAAATGGGTCGCCAATAATGCACCAGAAGGATAGCGCGTCTCCCCCACCTGCCAGTCGCTGCTCGGCTTAACCAATAGCCACTCGCGGTGGGTGCTGAACTCGGCGTCGGCGGGAATATCAATTTTGATTTTCTGATCTTGTGCGGTCAGCAGATAGGTTTCGCGACGATAGAAATCCAGGCTGCGGCCCACGTAGTTTCGCTCAAAGCCTGGCGTATGGTCATGATAGGCATACACCACCATATCCTGCGGTTGCGCTTCATACAGCGTTTGAGCCGCGCTCAACGGCGTGCCGCGCCGCCAGCGTTTGGCAATGCGCGCATAACCTGATTGAGTCATGGATCCCGCGCCAAAATCCGTGGCGACAAACAGCGTATCCTTATCAATCCACGAGGCCTGACTTTTCGCCACCGGCAGCACAAAGCCGTCTTTAACAAACTGCTTGGTCACCAGATCGAATTCACGGATTTCGGTGGCGTCACCGCCGTCCGGCGACAGCTCCAGCAGGCAATAGCGGTATTCGGGAGCCAGCGACTGCGAGCCATGGAACACCCAATCTTTGCCTTCGGCCTTGCCCAACGCGCCAATATCCAGCACCGTTTCCCAGTTCGGTTGATCCTTGCGATATTCCTGCAAGGTGGTCCGTCGCCACAGGCCGCGTGGATTGGCTTGGTCCTGCCAAAAGTTGTAATAGTACTCACCCCGCTTGGTGACCCACGGAATTTGGCTCTCTTTATTCAGAATGGCCAGCACCTGCTTTTCCACCTGACGAAAACCTTCGCCCTGGGCAAAACGCGCGGTGGTGCGTTGGTTTTCCTGCTTGATCCATGCCTGTGCGGCTTTGCCCTGCAGCTCTTCCAGCCACAAGAATTGGTCGGCGGCGCTGGTGCCCCCTTCTGCCGCCATCGCCAGGCGGATACTGTTGGGTAATGAAGTCATCGCGAATACGGCTCCTGCGGTTTGTGCGCTGAGTTTAATAAACTGGCGTCGGTTGGTGACTGGCAAGTTCAATCTCCCTTTGAAAGTTAATAAGACTCATTTTCAACAAGGTAGGCGTTTGGCGGCGCAGAGTCAAAGCCTGCGCCCACGCCGTTGAATCAAAATTTAGGGTAATGGATCAGATCGTGAATGCGTACCGTCTGTTGGCTGGCATTGCGGTAAGCATGTGGCCGATCGGCCTGAAAGCGCATCGCCTCGCCGCTGCTCAGGTGATACCACTGCCCGTCGACGGCCAGCTCCAGCTCGCCGCTGATGACAATCACATGCTCGATCACCCCCGGCTCATGTGCAGAAGACTCGCTGAGCGCCCCTGGAGCCAGATCGATGACAAACATGTCGAACCCCAGTTGGCGATCAAAGGGAAACAACGGGACGACACGCATATCGGCGTTGTATTGATTAAACACTGGCGCATCGCCATAGCGGTGCAGCGTGGCCTGCTGTTGCAGCGGTGAGATCTCGAGAAACGCAGAGAACGCCACGTTAAACCCGGTAGCAATTTTCCACAGCGTTGCCACCGTTGGGCTGGATTCTCCGCGTTCGATCTGCCCCAGCATGGCCTTGCTGACGCCGGTATTTTCCGCCGCCTGATTCAGGCTCCAACCGCGCTGCACGCGCAAAGAACGAAGCGTTTGTGCCAGATGACCGGACAATTCCTGCATGTTTTTCTCCCTTGCTTTTCGGCTGATTATAGCCACTTGTGCGCTATAACGCACGGTGCTATGCTGCCGCTTCACTGTGCGTTATAACGCACGACCGTTGCCGGAGTCAGCCATGCGCCCAGCCCTCTCTTTGCGTCATCTGTCCCTGCCCGCCGTGATGGCCGGGTTCGTTGCGGTATTGGTCGGTTACACCAGTTCTGCCGCCATTATCTTTCAGGCGGCCGCGGCCGCCGGTGCGACACCAATGCAGATTGGCGGCTGGCTGACCATGTTGGGGCTGGGGATGGGCATCACCTCCCTGGGACTGTCCCTGTATTACCGCACGCCGATCCTGACCGCATGGTCGACGCCCGGCGCCGCGCTGCTGGTCACCAGTCTGCCAGGAACCCCACTCAACGAAGCGATTGGCGTTTTCATCTTTGCCTCCGGGCTGATCCTGCTGTGCGGCGTGACCGGGCTGTTTGCCCGGTTGATGGATTACATCCCTCAGGCAATTTCGGCGGCGATGCTGGCGGGGATCCTGCTGCGCTTTGGCCTGGATGCCTTCGCTTCGCTACAGGTGAATTTCGTACTCAGTGCCGGGATGGGGCTGGTGTACTTGATAACTCGCCGTTATCTGGCCCGCTACGCGATCGTCCTGACATTGTTGACCGGCCTGGCGATTGCGGCGCTGCAGGGTAACATCCATCTTGCGCAGCAACCGTTGGCGTTCGCCATGCCGGAGTTTATTGCGCCACACTTTAGTGCGTCTACGCTGTTAGGGATTGGCGTGCCTTTCTTCGTCGTCACTATGGCGTCACAAAATGCCCCCGGCATCGCCACCCTCAAGGCCGCCGGCTACAGCGTCCCCACCTCGCCGTTGATTAGCTGGACGGCGCTGACCGCACTGTTGCTGGCGCCGTTCGGCGGGTTTTCGGTTTGTATCGCCGCTATTACCGCCGCGATCTGCATGGGGCCTGACGTGCATCCGAATCCGCAGCGCCGCTATATGGCCGCCGCTGCCGCCGGGGTATTTTACCTGCTGGCCGGTGCCTTCGGCGGCGTTATCGGCATGTTGTTCAGCGCATTGCCCGCCGCCTTGATCCACACCATTGCCGGGCTGGCGCTGCTGGGCACCATTGCCGGGAGTCTGCAACGCGCATTGCAAGATGAAAAGCAACGTGATGCCGCGCTGATCGCTTTCCTGATCACCGCGTCCGGCGTGACGCTGCTCGGCGTCGGCTCGGCATTTTGGGGGATTATTGGGGGGGCTATCGCTCATATCATCCTTTCACTGCCACACCGCGCGAACCGCAGCGAGAATTAAGTCCGCAGGTTGAAAGGTGCTTTAGTCCCTCCGTCAATGTTCCCCCTTTAGCGATCTTCTGCTTAACTGATGGGGAACCATCGACGGTTTTTCTACTGCCATCGTCAATCACTAAGTGACATTGTCACGAGGATGTTTATGAATGAGCATTCCACGCTGTTAGCCCAGCGTCTGATCCGTAATTTCGACCAGGTCGAGAAATCACACGACAGCCGTCCACCGCTGTATGACAGCATCGGCGCCCGTTTGGGCACCGGTACCGCAGCCAAAAAACTGGGTGCTTCTATCGACGTGGTAGCCCCGGGCATGCGTTCATGCCCTTATCACTTCCACTATGCGCAGGAGGAGATGTTCATCGTGCTGGAGGGGATCGGCACCTTACGGGTTGCCGGGGAGCGGCTGCCGATCAAAAGCGGGGACGTTATTTTCATTCCGCCGGGCCCGGAATACCCGCATCAGATCATCAACACGTCGGATGCGCCGCTGAAATATCTGTCTGTCAGCACCCGCGAGCAGCCCGAACTGGTGGAATATCCTGACTCAGGCAAATTTCAGGCGATGGCCGTGGACCAAAATGGTGAAACGGTACGCTATTTACAGCGCCCTTCAGCGTCGCTCGATTATTGGCAGGATGAACCCTGAATCCCCTTCCGGTAACGACAGGCCCAGTGCGAGCGCCGCCTGCTCGGCGACACGGAAATCGATATCCGCCGCTTCGCCGTCCTCCATGAACCAGGCGGCGGACAGCCCTGCCCAGGCAAGGATCCACTGCAGCAGACGCTGGCGCTCCAGCCCGGCCAGTTGACAGATCTGCACGACTCGCCGCTGAAAAATGTCTGGGTCAGTAGCAATACCGTAGTTGGGGTTGCAGAAGATGTTGGCGTAGTCGAAGGCGCGTTCGCCATAAAGGCGTTTAGGGTCGATCACCAGCCAGCCACGCTCACCGAAATCCAGCACGTTGTCATGATGTATATCTCCGTGCAACACGGTCTGTTCACGCGGGCTGGTCAGCAATTCTGCGGCCACCCTGGCGCTGAGGCGCAGCATGCCACCGTGTGCCTGCGCCGCCGGCCACAGTGAGTTAAACCATTGGTGCAAAGGAATGAGTTCCGGTAAGGGTTCGGCACGTGGTGCATGCAGGCGGGCAACAACCTGGCAAAGAATTTCCGTCGCCTGACGATCGTCGCCATCGCGCACCATTTGCGGCAACGAGCGGCTGCCTTGCGCACGCTCCAGCAAGATCCCATCCTCATGCCAGGCCAGCACCCGCGCAGCACCTTCGCCCTGCCACCAGCACATCAATAAACCGCCGAACTTTTCTTCCTGTTCGCGGGCTATTTTCAACATGGCGGCGGCCCCCCGATAGCGAACGGGCATCAGCAGGCTGCTGTGAGTTTCAAACGCCTGGCCGTCGGGCTGTAGCTGCCAGCGTTGCATGTAAGGAATTAAGGCCGAATTCATTACCCTGAAACGTCCTTCACAGTTATAAATGAATGGTAGTGATATTATTAAAAATCAATACATCTCAGCGTACTTCCGATGTTCATCGCACTATCCTAACCAAGTTTGTTTACTTTTTTAATTAATCTCTCGGGGTTTTTACCATGACATCATTAAAGCGCATTAATTATCCGCATCTGCCTACGCCAGGGGGGCCTTATGTCCATGCCGTACGCCACGGGGATACGCTGTATGTTTCCGGCCTGACGGCATTTGCCACTGAGGCTCAGGGGCAAACGACCCAGCAACAGACACAGGCGGTTCTGGAGCAACTGGCAACCATCGCCGCCACAGAGGGTACGAATCTCAAAGCGCTGATTAAAATAACCGTGTTTCTAACCGATATCGGCGATTTACCGGCCATCCGGCCGGTGCTGTTTGACTATTGCGACGGCGCACTTCCGGCCTGCTCACTGGTCGCGGTCAGCGCCTTGTTCTCGCCACAGGTCAGCGTTGAGATCGAAGCCGTTCTGGCGCTGTGAACGTAAGGTGCCCGTAGGCATCGCGTGCGTTACCCTTTGCCGCCATTGGGACTATTCTGCTAATTTACAGCTAGGAACTTTATTACCGCCGAGACGTTAATGCAGCAAAAGCCGGTTATGCACGAAGCCAGACAATTAAAGCGCCTCAACGCCGCCACGCGTCGGCAATCCCACATGTATAAGTGGATTGCCTTTATCGCGGCGCTGGACGCCATACTGGTATTTTTTTATGACCGGGATATGCGCAACATTACCTTTTCAGGCGCCGTTGCGCTGGTGTGCGGATATTTGTGGATCCGCGATCGCAACAAAGCGCGCGGTTATCGGCGGGAGTACGATCGCAAATTTGGCAAGCACAGCGGCCTTTAGTCCTGCATTGCTTCCAGCACTTTTGCGCTGTCGACGATTTGCACGAACTTAACGATTTTTCCCGCGCGCAGCTGGTAAATATGCGCAAAGGATGCGGTGAAGGACTTTCCGGTGGCCGCGTAGGTGCCATGGTAGAACCCCTGCGCAATCACGGTTTCGCCGGCATCATAGAAGTGGTCGACATCGGCGCGATAGCCCTGCCATTCCGTCCCCAAACGCTGGTGAACATTTTTGAATATCGCCTGCGGGCCGATATAGGTGCCGGCATAAGGAAACCCCGCCGCTTCGGTCCACTCGGCATCTGGCGCCAGCGCTGCCAGCAGGTTGCGGCCATTCTCTTCGGCACTGCCGCCCTCATAGGTGGCGCGTACAATTTCAAGATTCGTAGGCATGATCTTTCTCCGGTGGCGTCTGCAGGATATTCCGGCCATACCCCGCAGACACAGGTTTACACCAAGCGGAGATGACCGGAATGGCGTCATTGTAAGTTGCTTATTCCGGTATAAAAACCGCGATTGCGGCAATAGTCTGTTGCATTGTAGTAAACAATTAGAACATTGCGCTGTCATCACCGCCGCATCAAAGGGGGGTTATGATTGAGGTTTTCCGACCACAAGGAACAAAACACGTGCATTCTTCACCTCTGGCGCAAGCCTTGCTGCAGCCTTTCGCCCCCCATCAGGAACTGGCTCAGGCGTTGTTGCCGCTGACGCTCGATTCCGATGATGGCTCTCATGACGTGGCACATCTGCATCGCGTGTGGAAAAACACCCGCAAAATCAGCCAACAAGAAGGCGGCAACCGTCGCATCCTGTGTGCGGCCGTGCTATTGCATGACTGTGTGGCAGTGGAAAAAAACTCGCCACAGCGCCATCTGGCTTCGCGCATGGCGGCAGAGAAAGGCGCCCTGATGCTCAAACAGCTGGGCTGGGAGCCGCAGGACATTGCCGAAACCGCCCATGCCATCGAGGCCCACAGCTTCTCCGCAGCCATTACCCCGGAGAGCCTGGAGGCAAAAATCATTCAGGACGCAGACCGTCTGGACGCTATCGGCATGATTGGCGTAGCGCGGTGTTTCTATATTGGTGGACGCATGCGCAGCGCGCTGTACGATGCCGCCGATCCGCTGGCGGAACAGCGCCAATATGACGACAAGCGTTTTTCCCTGGATCACTTCGAAACCAAGTTATTCAAACTGCAGGAAGGTTTCCAAACCGCCACCGGCAAGAAAATGGCGCTGGAACGTACCGAACGCATGCGGCGTTTCCTCAGCGAACTGCTGGAAGAGATGTAACGCGCCAGCGCCCTGCAAACTGGCATTTCCGTTACGGCAGCAGCATCTTCACACCGCTAATTGCTGTACACTGGATGCCAACTTCACTGACCAGGCTGCAAAAATGAAAAAACTGACGCTGAAAGACATGACGGAAAGCGAGCAACGTGAAGTAAAAACCGAGTTGGACAAGGCACGTAAAAGCCTCGGGCGCGCCTTGACCAATGGCGAGAATAACAAGATCAAGGATGAGGTGGTGGCTCGCATCACTGCCGCCCGCGAGAAAATTGAAAAAGCCACCCGGGCCGAACGCAAAGCCAATCGCGTTCAACCCACCGGGGAAACGTTCAGTTGGTCGGCTTCGATCAACGGCGCACGCCGTCCCCGCTAATCAATTTCGCCCCGCCAAGGCGGGGTTTTCCTTTTCCCGGCTTATTAGCCAAACTCATCAGCGCGGTTTAATCATGAATAACCGTGTTATCAACCTGTTGCAAATTGACAGCATCATGCAGAATATTCATTATCAACGCATTACCCCTTTTCAAGAGACCGCCATGACTCACCTCAACCACAATGACGCTGCGCAAATATCGGCATTGCCGCTTGAAGGTTTGGTGGCAGTTTACTCGAAGAAACAGACGCTCATTTGATCGGGGCGCGCTGTCCCGTCAGATGAGCTGACTGGGCGGTGTACGACTCGTTTCCCCTCTTGTTATCTCATCTGGCATCTTATTGTTCGCATTGAAGGAAATTACTATGGCCTCATTTTCCGGTATCTGGGTTGCGCTGGTGACCCCATTTAATCACAACGCCGTTGACCTGCCCGCCACCCAACGGCTGGCCCAACACCTGATCGCCTCTGGCGTCGATGGGTTGGTGGTTTGCGGTACTACCGGTGAGGCTGCCGCGTTAAGCAAGGAAGAACAGCTGGCGGTGCTCGATGCCGTGCTGGCCGTGACGCCAGCCCATCAGGTGGTGATGGGGCTGGCCGGCAATAACCTGATCGACACATTGCAAATGCAACAGGCGATCCAGCTGCGCGACGTCGCCGGCGTGCTGATCCCCGCGCCCTACTACATTCGCCCGTCGCAATGCGGTCTGGTGGACTATTTCACCCAGTTGGCCGACGCCTCAAGCGTGCCGGTGATCCTGTACAACATTCCGCAACGCACCGGCGTGGTGATGGAGCTGGCAACCCTGCGCCAGATTGCACGTCATCCGCAGGTGAAAGCCATCAAGGACTGCGGCGGTAATCCGGACACCACCATGGCGCTGATTAACGACGGTGAAATCGACGTACTGACCGGGGAAGATAACCTGATCCTGACGACGCTGTGCCTGGGCGGCACCGGGGCGATTTCTGCTTCCGCGCATATTCAGCCGCAGCGTTTTGTGCAATTGGTACAACAGGTCGCCGACGGCGATTTGGTTGCCGCCCGCGCTAACTTCTATGACCTGCTGCCGATGATCCAGCAAATGTTCAGCTTCCCGAACCCAGCCCCGGTCAAAGCTGCATTGGCGCAGCAGGGTCTGATCCGTAACGAGCTGCGTTCGCCCATGCAAATCGCGCCGCAGGCATTGCAACAGCAAATTGCCGTCACCCTGGCGCAGTTACAGCCCGAAGCCGCGTTGATAAGTTAAATTTGTCGTTTAACCCGCTGTAATTTTGGCGTTATAGAGCTAGGATCAGAAGTTAAGCATGCCTGTCACTCATCATTATCAAGGAGCTTTCGATGAAACTGTTCTATAAAGCCGGTGCCTGTTCTCTGTCTCCACACATTGTACTGCGTGAGGCGGGCCTGGATTTCACGGCGGAAAAGGTCGATCTGGCGCTGAAGAAAACGGAAAGCGGTGCCGACTATCTGACCATCAACCCGAAAGGACAAGTGCCTGCGCTGCTGTTGGATGACGGCAGTCTGCTGACCGAAGGCGTCGCGATTGTGCAATACCTGGCCGATCGCGTGCCGGATCGCGGTCTGATCCCCGCAGCGGGCACGCTGTCGCGCTACCATGCGATTGAGTGGCTTAACTATATTGCCACCGAACTGCACAAGGGTTTCAGCCCGCTGTTTAACCCGAAAACGCCTGAAGAATACAAAGCCTTCACGCGGGAAAAACTGGAGAAGCAGTTCAGCTATCTGGATTCGGTGCTGGCGAAGCAGCATTTCTTGCTGGGGAACCGGTTTAGCGTGGCAGATGCCTATTTGTTTACCGTTCTGCGCTGGGCTATCGCCATGCAGTTTGATCTCAAAAAGCACGCCAACTTATCGGCCTATTTTGATCGCGTGGCCGCACGGCCGGCAGTAGATGCCACCTTGAACGCGGAAGGATTGAAATAATTTCCTGGCCCCGGCGCGATAATCCGCCGGGGCACAGCGTCAACTTAATTACAGCTTTACCGCTTTAAAATCACAGTCTGGCTGGACGATACGATCCTGAGCCGCCACCACCTGTAGTTCGTACTGTCCCATTGCCTGAGTTGTCAGCATCACTTCATAAACCGCCGCCGTCACGTGCTCCAGCGCCTTATCAAGCGCCTCGCCCTTAAGCAGATTAACCAGCAACAGGCCGCTGGTCAGATCGCCCACGCCTACCGGTTGGCGACTGCCAAAATCCACCAGCGGACGGCTGATGTGCCAGGCTTCATCCGCCGTGACCAACAGCATTTCGAAACAGTCCGGATGGTAGCCGGCGCGGCTCAGGTGCTTGACCAGCACCACTTTCGGCCCCTTGGCAATTAGCTCACGCGCAGCGCTTACCGCTTGATCAACATTCGCGACGGTGCGCTGACTCAACAACTCCAGCTCCAGCAGGTTTGGCGCAATCATGTCGCTGCACGGCAATGCCTGCTGACAATGAAACTCCGCCACGCCCGGTGCCACGATGCAGCCTTTTTCAGGGTGACCCATGACCGGATCGCAAAAATACCAGGCGTGCGGATTGGCCTGTTTGACCTGACGCACGATCTCAAGAATATGGCTACCCTGCTCCGGCGAACCGATATAACCGCTCAGCACGGCATCGCAATGCTTGAGTTGATCGATATCCGCAATACCCTGGGCAATTTCCGTCAGGTGGCTGGCCGGCATCACGCAACCGGTCCACTTGCCGTACTGGGTGTGATTGGAGAACTGGACGGTGTTCAACGACCAGACGTTAACACCCATGCGGCGCATCGGAAATTCTGCCGCACTGTTGCCCGCGTGGCCAAACACCACATGAGACTGTATAGAAAGAATGTTTTTCATTTTAATTAGGTTACAACCTTACCAAAGCCTGACCATGGAAAATTAAACGAAACAAACGCTACAGCTATGCGCGATCGTTCTCTAGACACATCATACTCCAAACGTCAAATTTTAAAATCATAAAGTACAATAAAAACTTTAAAAATAACAAGTTAGGTTGTTAACAATGCAAATATTTAATGTGAACGCGCATATAATCCGTAGCAACAATCATGGTACTTTTCCTAAAAAATCAACCTCAAAACCCATAGAACACATTGTTATCAGTCAGGTAGGGAATACTTGCATTGTATCGACTTGAACTAACTCTCTATTGCAACTAAGTTTAATTTCAACTTTGAATGAATCGGCTTGGTTTTTCGTTATTAACATATCATCAAGTTAAACGCTTAGTACGCTAATAGCATAATTAATTATATAGGTAACCATAATAGGTCAACTTATTTCACTTTATCACTAGTAGAGTTTGGCGCGTAGCCATCTATCGTATGCACTTCACAACTCAAATCTGGGGGATCCATGAGTAAAATTAAATATCAAAAAGACGTTGCCGCTCTTTATTATGCCTGTCTGGGGAAAAAAGCAGACTCCGCCACGTTGACTTTTTATGCCAATATTTTATCTGACGGAAAAGTTGATCAAACCTTCCTGGTCAATAAGTTCATTGCCGCATTGGATGGTCAATCACGCTATCAAAATCTCAACAATGAGGAAAAGGTCAGTTATGTTTACCAAAATATAACTGGCGCCCCTGCACCTGAAAACGTGGTAGCTCATTGGTCAAATGAACTGAGTCAGGGCCACTCAACTGGTTATATGGTTCAAAATCTTGTGCGCGAATTTCGGGATTATAACGGGAGTAATCCAGAGCTTACAGAGGGTGCCGCTCAGCTGGAAAATACCATCAACGCGTCACTTTACCCCGCTTTCGACCAAGGACCCGACGTTTACGCCGCCGCAGCCGACATCCAAGCGATCTACTATGTGATTGGCGGGAGCATGGTCGCTGAGGGCATCAATTTTTGGGCTCAGGCATTATACAGTGGCCAAAGTACGCTAAGCCGAATTGCTCAGCACTTCATAGAAACCAGACCTAAAACTGCGGGCTTAAGCGACAAAGATTTCGTTAAAAAAATATTCAACCTGACCTTTAAAACGCCCCCCAACGATGCGGAGTTAGCCAAATATTTTGCTGGTCTTGATGCTCACACCGAGAGCCGCGGCGAAGTCGTCACCAGAATGATAGAAGATATTCGAAATGATACGACACACCCTCAAGCCAAAGAAGCCTTCCTTAGTGCAACCCATGTCTATGCTGCCGGCCAGCTTCCAACAGCCCAATACAAAGAAACTGTCGCCGCGTTATACCTGAGCATCGCGAAAAGTGACGCATCAGCATCAACTATTGACACTTATAGTAAGTTTTTGGCTAGCGGTAACTCTGAATTAGCCTTGTTGAAGATACTTGCCAAATCACCTCAGTTTAGCGAGGCCAGTAATTTTAAAAAGATATATAATGATCTTTATAACTTTAACGGCTCTGTTCCAGAACAGGTTTACCAGGCCATTCTCCTTAAAAGCGGGAATGACCCATTAAAAGCAACGCTGCTTATTATTGACTCTCTGCGCAATGGGAAATACCCATTAGATAATGGTCAGAGCCCGAGCCCTTCGTTGATCAAAAAATTCAACGCAAGCATTGGTGAAGCGCTAGGTTATAAAGAAAAAGCCATATTAACGCTAGATAGTAACGGTGGTGTCCTAACGGGAACAATTAACTCAGACAAATTACATGCATTATCTGCTGCAGAGATAGCATCTCTAAAGGAAATCACAATAAATGCCAACACCGATCTCCAAAAAAAACTCGACCTTTCAGATTTAAATGGGATAAACAAAATCATCATCAGCGGGGATTATGCCAGCAATAAACTACTTCTAAGTTCAATTTCCGCCGCATGGATTTCACCAACGCTCATTCTTGACGATAAAAATATCGAGAATTCAGGAGGTCAAATTGATCTGGCAAGTTTTATTGTTGATAAGAAGGTATTTGTAAAAGATGACACCGACATTGCCAACGCCACATTAAACCTTATTTTCGGCGCGCAGGGAAATAGCCAGCTATTTTGGAACGGCAATGCTACAAGCACCACTGGAAACATGGTAAGCAAAGCCTTCCACGCAAAATCAGACCATTTCTACTCGATCTACAGTGACTATCTAATTTCAGCAAACTTTTTTACCAAGGACATTTACACCACTACAGACCCAAACGGGGCCACCTCCACGGAAGTACGTGGAAATAGTGGTAACTTCAACTATTTTTCCGCCTTTGACCTGACCAACTACATCGGAAAAACAAATATTTATCACGACGGATTATTAACAGGAACTCAGGACAATAAAGTCTTTGATTTCGGCCTGGCTACGCAGCTCGGCACAGTAAATGGCTGGGATGGACTGACCGTTTCAGGTCCTGTAAACGATATTCATGTTATTAATTTCCATAAGGGCTACGGATATGGCAATGATAATAGCAATGTTCTGCGCTACCGGGAGGACGCTGGCGAGGCCAGTTCACTGCATATCGAAATGGCCCCTATTACACAAAGTATCGCTACGGATATCGCTCTAACCATACGCCTGGGAGAGGATGAAAACGACCACATCAACGCAGGCACCCTTAGTCTGACAACTCACTATCAGGGAACGGTTAATGATAGGTCGCTGAACATCGAGTTACAGGGCGAAAGTGGCACGCTGAGGCTTGCCGGTGGTGACAATAGCATTACAAATATCAATATAAATGGCGCAGCAATAGATACTCATACCTTAAACCTGACTATTGCAGCAGACTTTAGTGATTCATTGACTTACGTTGGAACGACACCGACAGCAGACCGCTACCAAGACTATATTATCAATTTGCACATGGAAAAAGGAGGTTCTGGTGGTGGGTCATTTTATCAGACATTAGTTTCCCTCAATGATAATTCTCCTTTTCAGACTGTTATTGATGCATTAGCTGGCGAGCAGTTGCTCGTTTCTGGCGGTAATTCGGGAGATAACCTTCAGGTGATGGGGAATACAACCATTATCGATGACACGGCTAATAATGCTGCAGATATTTATCGTTTTACCGACAGTAGCATCGACAACCTGGTTACCAGCTTGACTCCGGAGAATCGAGACAAAATACTTGTTGGCGAAGAAAATCAACAGTGGATATTTGGTACCGGGGGCTATAAAGAAATGGCCATTTATGGCAGCGTTGTTGGGAGTAATGCCCTGAATACACTTTTCCACTCCCTGGACTCCAGTCAATCTGATTCTGCGCAGAACATGTTTAGCGCAATAATGGATAATGTAACTGAAGGAAGAAGCCAAGGCCAACTCTCTGAGGTCGGCATTTTGAAAATTGATAAAGCACTGTATGTGATCATCGATAAAAACCACAACCAAGCATTTGATGATAATGATATTGTATTCTCTTTGGGAGACAGAGATCCCTACCAGACCGCAGTTAGCCTGCATTATAAATCACCACCGGTACAGTTGACGGCGGAATACCCCATACTAAGTGAAACGTTATAATGCTATGTTTATTTGCTAAAACCATAGGTTTAAAATAAACTTTTTGATGCGGAGACTTTATGAGCTTACTGCAAGAACAACATATTTTCTCCGCCATTTACCTGGCCACATTAGGTAAAAAGGCGGACACCCCCACGCTTGATTACTTTGGAAGGAAGTTAGAAAGTAATAAAACCAACCCCGCCCTACTCGCTAACGCATTAATTAACTCGCATGATGGGCAAAATCGTTACGATGGTCTGAACAATAGCGAAAAAATTAGTTTTATATTTAAAAATATCACCGGAACGAAACCTGACAGCACTACATTAGCAGCGCTAGTTTTAGAGGCCGAAAATGGGACAACACTGGGTTCTATAGCCATTAGCATTATAAATAGAACAGAGAATTACAGCGGTACAGACCAGAATCTACTGCAGCAGAAAATGCATCTGGAAAACGCCATTATCACAACCCTTTACCCTTCATTCGACAAAACTAGCGAATACACCTCCTATGCATCTGATATTCAAGCCATTTACTATGTCATCGGTGGAGCAATGGTATCAAGTGGAATTAATTTTTGGGCTAATGACTTGATTAACAACCCAGATAAACTTAATAAAATCGCCCAGAACTTCATCAGTACCAGACCCTCATTAGATAATTTAAATAATGAGGATTTTATAAAGACAATATTCAAAAACACCTTTAATAAAGAGCCGTCATCACAGGACATATCAAACTATCTCACCGGTTTAAACAACAGTACAGAAACTCGAGGGGATGTTGTTGTGAGAATGATTAATGACATACGCAATGACGATAGCAACTCTCAAGCCAATGTGAATTTCAATAAAGCGACCAAAGTCTATCTTTCTGGTGAGATGCCAGATTTTAAATACCAAGAAGTTGTAGCCTCCTTCTACCTGGTCATCGCCAAAAGTAGTGTGCCGGCCGATGCATTAGATACGTACAGCAAAATGCTGGCGGCCGGAACGACCGAGGTCCAATTATTAAAAACTCTGTCCGCCTCGACGCAATTCAATGCCGCAACGGATTATGGTGCTATCTATCAGTACTTGTATGGCAACAATCTTACTACATCAGAATCTCAGGCCATTCTGTTAAAGGCTAATTACGATAAACTGCAAGCCACCGTGTTAATTATCGATGCTTTTCGCAATGGAAAGTACCCACTAGATAACCATCCAACCCCTCCATCGCACTCCTTACTGCTAGATTTCGAAAAAAATATCGGTATTTCTTTGAATTATCAGAAGTCATACAATGGTGAATTTGGAATTTCGAATAATGGTAAGTTGACTGCAGAAATAAATACGCAGCACTCTCACGAACTGACTAATGCCGAAATAGCCTCACTGTTAATATTGACTGACCTCAAGATAAATGCCAACAGCAATCACAGCATAGATCTAAGCTTTATTAATCTAAACTCTATAAAAGAAATTTTATTAACTGGAGAATACGCCACCAGTGATTTGGTTCGCTCAGGATTTAGCGGCCAGCAGCACATGACGCTAATGCTGAATGATTCTAATATTGCTACCGCAAACGGGAGTATGCAGCAACGAAATGCCAGCGTAATCATCGACAGTAAGGCCCAGCTTAATACGGCCAAAATTGAAATCCGGCTGGACGATAATGGCTTTCTTTCCTGGGTTGGCAATAGCATCAATGGTGGAGCTAACATCGTAGGCAAAGACTTTACGGCACTTAATATTCATGGTTCTGCCGCCTCGATGAGCCCCTTTGACAAAGGAATCATTTCCGCAAATCTGATCAGCAAAGATATTTTTCTTACTAGCGACGAGAACGGTTCTGTCCAAGCCGAGATTGCCAGCAGCCTCAATCAATTTTTGTACTTTTCCACTATTGATCTTACTCACTATCGGGGTACCGGTAGCATCTACATGAATGGCGTATTAGTCGCTACCGAGGGAAGAAACACGTTTGACTTTGGTTTAATTGACCAGCGAGCTACAATTTTCAACTCTGCCTACAACAATGTCACCCATTTGCAGCAGACTGATAAAGCCAAAGACCAGCATGGGGACTATACAGGTTCCCAAGGTGCAATCATTTCCGCATATTCTGGCGAACTCACCCTACTAAATGTCAGCAATTCATTATTTAGAATCAATGGTGATTTAACTAAGCAAAGCCATATTAATATTTATGATACGCTGCAAAGCGATAACACATTCACTATCGGCTTCACCGATGTGGCCAGCAGCTTACGCACTCTAGATATGGGAACATTCAGTTTTACTTCCGCACACAAGAACATGTTGGAAGTGTATATGAGCAGTTCCCCCGATCATCAGCAAGAACGTTTATTAACACTTACCGGAGGGGATAATCATATTTCCACCCTACAGTTAAACGGTCATCAATATATTACCGATCAATTAATGCTGCTGAATCTCAAAATAGAATCCAACTTCAGTGATAATCTGAAAACCATTAAGGGTGGAGACTACAACGAAGGCCGCATATCTTCTATTATGCACCTCAACTTGATATCCGAGAAACAAGGCACCGGCGGTGGGAGCTTCTATAGCACATTAAAAACGTTGGATAACAGTGCAGAGTTCAGCCCTGTCATCGACAGTTTAGCGGGTGAACAATTGACAGTTTCAGCAAGTGATGGTGGCCTTATTGTTCACTCCGCTACCGTTATGGGCAACACCACGTTAGGTTACGCACAAACCCTTAATTTTGCCGACAGCAAAATTGATAATATGGTGACTCTGGAGAGCAACTACTCGCAAGCCATCATTAACGTTGGCAACAGCGGCTCTCAATGGACATTTTCCTTCGACGGGCCAAAAAATGCCGTGTTATATGGCAATGCGACGTCATCTACCGAACTTAATACATTATTCACCGGTTTAACCGCTAGCGACAGTGCACAAAACCTCTTCTCCCAGGTTTTGGCAAAAATAACCAATGGGGCCAGCGACCATAATTTGTCAGAGGTCGGAGTAATGAAACTGGATAAATCGGTATATGTTATTGTTGATCAAAACCATAACCAGATGTTTGATGCAGACGATATTGTGTTTTCGGTCGGCAATCAGGACCCCTACTTTGTCGCCAGTGCATTACACTATAAAGCACCGGCTATCACCGTTAATGGCTCTGCGACTGAGAGTCTCCTGACAGAGGCAATAGCATAACCATTAGCTAATCAAACTCAGTATCTGCCCAAAATAAAAAGCCCGGAGGTTATCCCCGGGCTTTTTTCGATCCAACGAGATTACTGCCAATCTACCAGGCAGTAATGTTTTTTGCCGCGACGCAGCAGCGTGTAACGACCGAACAGGCGATCGGCGTCGCTGAAGGTGTATTCGGCGTTAGACTGCTTCTCACCGTTGATGGTCACTGCATTGGAGCCAATCATGGTGCGAGCCTGGCCGCGTGAAGGTACCAGCTCGGCATTCACCAGCGCCTGTTGCAGATCGGCGTCGCCATCGAGCTTGATGGTCGGCATACCGTCCTGCGCCAACTGAGCGAAGTCAGCTTCAGTCATGTCGTGCAGCGCACCGGAGAACAGGCTCTGGGTGATGCGCTTGGCCGCAGCCAAACCTTCCGCACCATGCACCATGCCGGTCACTTCTTCTGCCAACACATACTGGGCACGCGGTGCCTTGCCGCTGTTCTTGTCTTCTTCTTCCAGCGCGTTGATTTCGGCCAGATCCATAAAGGTGAAGAACTTCAGGAAGCGGTACACGTCGGCGTCGGCGGTGTTGATCCAGAACTGGTAGAACTTGTACGGGCTGGTTTTTTCAGGTGCCAACCAGACTGCGCCACCTTCGGTCTTGCCGAATTTGGTGCCATCGGCTTTGGTGATCAACGGCACGGTCAGGCCGAACACCTGCTGCTGATGCATGCGGCGGGTCAGATCGATACCTGAGGTGATGTTGCCCCACTGGTCGGAGCCGCCGATCTGCAGCTCAACCTGATGACGGTTGTAGAGCTCGGCGAAGTCGAAGCCCTGCAGCAGATTGTAGGAGAACTCGGTGAACGAGATACCGGAATCGTCACGGTTCAAACGCTGCTTCACCGCTTCCTTGTTGATCATCTGGTTGACGGAGAAGTGTTTGCCGATATCACGCAGGAAGGTCAGCACGTTCATGCCGCCGAACCAGTCGTAGTTGTTGGCGGCTACCGCGCTGTTGTTGCCACAGTCGAAATCCAGGAACGGAGAAACCTGTTTGCGGATTTTTTCTACCCACTCGTTCACAGTATCGGTGGTGTTCAGCTTACGTTCAGCCGCTTTGAAGCTCGGATCGCCGATAAGTCCCGTGGCACCCCCCACCAGCGCGACCGGTTTGTGGCCGGCAAGCTGGAAACGCTTCAGGCACAACAGAGGAACCAGATGGCCCAAATGCAAGCTGTCAGCGGTCGGATCGAAACCGCAATACAGTGCAATTGGCCCTTGCGCCAGTCGCTCTGCTAACGCTTCCTCATCCGTAACCTGGGCAACGAGGCCCCGCTCTTGCAGTTGTTTAATCAAGTTGCTGCTTGCCATCAATGACTCCATGTATAAACGAATGCACCTTTGTCGGTACACGACCTTTCGCCCACTGGCGAAATATAAAATTCAGAATACCGCATAGAATAAAGCGCCGGCGACATCAGTGCCAGCGCTTAAGGGGGATTTTCGGTCTTCAGGGCGCCAGTCGGTCAATTTTCCAGTCATTCCCGTCCCGTTGGTACAGGAAACGGTCGTGCAAGCGGTTGGCACCGCCCTGCCAAAACTCGACGGAGTCGAAATTGACCCGGAATCCGCCCCAGAAACTCGGCAGCGGGACTTCGCCCTGTTGGAATTTTTGCTTCAGCTCGAGGAATTTGCTTTCCAGCACCCCGCGCGCGGAAATGCGCGATGACTGCTGCGACACCCAAGCGCCGATCTGGCTGTCTTTCGGGCGACTGGCGAAGTACTTCATTACTTCTAAAGTGGAAAGCCGCTCCGCCTTACCGAGGAAAATCACCTGGCGGTCAAGCATGTGCCACGGGAACAGCAGGCTGATATGCGGGTTATTCGCCAATTGCTGTGCTTTGCGGCTGCCCAGGTTGGTGTAGAACACCAACCCTTTTTCATCCACATGCTTAAGCAAAACAATACGCTGATAGGGTTGACCATTTTCATCCACGGTGGCCACACACATGGCAGTCGGATCGGCCAAACGAGCGTCGCAGGCCTGTTTAAGCCACTTTTCGAACAGCTCCAGCGGATTGGCGGTCAGATCGTTGCGACGCAGGCCACCCCGGGTGTATTCACGGCGCAGGTCCGCAACATCAAATTCATTATTTTCAATCATTGGGTTATCAACCAACTGAAAAATGGTGATTCTATTCTGCGCCAGCGGCGTCAGGATCTCAATCGATCTGACGCCGCAACCGCCGGATCAATTCGCCAGCGTGCAGTCGCTCATGATCACTTTGCCATTACGCTCAAGGTAGGCGTTTTGGCCCTTGGACCAGAAGGTGTATTTACCGTCACTGTATTTTGCGCCGGTCATGGCCAGCACCTGCTTGAGTTTCAACTGCTCGCCGTCCATCAGCAGGCTGACGGTGCTCTCCTTGCCGTCCAGCGCCACCGTCAGCGGCGTGGTGCCACACTGATAGTGCAGGGTCTGGCTGCTTTGCGGCAGAACATAGCTGCAACCGGCCAACGCCAGCGCACCGGCGGCAATAATGATTTTTTTCATGCTGTTGCTCCTTAGGAAAATCTGTCGATTTCTATCCTAACAGAGCTAACGGCCCCCTAAAGGTAAAACCGGATAAATCCCACCCAGCAGGGTTTCACGGCTGGCGCCGGTGACCGAAGGCAGATTACCGGGCTGGCCAGACAAGGTACGAAACGCCAGCCAGGCGAAGGCCAAAGCCTCCATATCATCGCCGCTGATGCCGAAATCGTCAGTCAGGCACACTTCGGTGCCGGGCAGTAGCGCCGACATCCGCGCCATCAGCAATGGGTTACGCGCCCCACCACCGCAGACCAACAGGCGTTCGCACCCGCCAGCCAACTGGACCTGCTCGCAGATAGTGATCGCCGTCAGTTCCGCCAACGTAGTTTGTACGTCAACCGGCTTGACCGCCGGCAGTCCCGTAAGCTGACGTTCCAGCCAGGCCGCATTGAAATATTCACGGCCGGTACTTTTCGGCGCCGGCAGCGCAAAGTAAGGATCGGCCAGCATCTGCTGCAACAGAGGCAGGCAGACACGGCCTTCCATCGCCCATGCGCCGTCTTTATCGTAAGGCTGCGAGCGATGGCGCCATACCCAAGCGTCCATCAGCATATTGCCCGGCCCGGTATCGAAACCGCGCACCGGCGCCCCCGGCAACAACATCGAAAGATTGGCGATACCACCGATGTTCAGCACCATGCGGCGTTCCACCGGATGCGCCAACAACGCCTGATGGAAGGCCGGCACCAGTGGCGCGCCCTGGCCCCCGTAGGCCATATCACGCCGCCGAAAATCCCCCACGGTGGTGATATTGGTCAGCGCGGCAATGCGATTGTTATCGCCCAATTGCATAGAGAAGCGCGCGTCACCTTCGGGCTCGTGCCATACCGTTTGGCCATGGCAACCGATAGCGGTGATGTCCTGGGCGGCAACGCCGGTTTGTTTCAGCAGGCCAAGCACCGCCTCACCAAACAAGGTGCCGAGCTGCGCATCCAGTCGCCCCACTGCAGCAAGCGTGGTCTGTTGCCCCTGGCACATACCGAGAATATCCTGCTTGAGCTGAATCGGCATCGGATGGCTGTAGCTGGCCTGCTGCGCCACCATTCGTCCGTCTATCGCGGCAAGCACCACGTCGACGCCATCCAGACTGGTGCCGGACATAACACCTATATAGCGGCCTGACTTCATAGCAACATCCTTTACCCTGCGCGGGGAAGCAAATTTTTGACCCAACAAATAAACCAGAATTAAAAAATTAACGCCATGAATTCTGATGTTTTTTTTCACCTCTGTGAACGATGCGCCTGTTTTATTGCCTGCTTTCTTGCTGAGGTGTCACCGCTAAACAATCGCTCAACGTGTAACGGAATTTCTCACGGCACTGTTATAAAGCTAAACCACCGTTTATTATTGGTTGAACAGCGCAACGTTAAGCTGCGTGCAGTAGCGGGTCATGGTGATGTACGTGCGTTTGAGCCATACTTTGTCTATCATTTTCATTGAATCTGGCCTGGAAAGGTTCCCCAGGTTATGGACTACTATCAACAGGAGTTTTATATGATCAAGCGTCTTCTCGTCGTTGCCATCGCCGCAGTTACGCTGGCAGGGTGCGCCAATGATTCCATGTCCGGCGACGTCTATTCCGCTTCACAGGCCAAGCAGGTTCAAACCGTGACTTATGGCACGCTGGTTTCTGTTCGCCCGGTCAAAATTCAGGGCAGTGAAACGTCGAATACCATTGGTGCCATTGGCGGGGCGGTACTGGGTGGCTTCCTCGGTAACACCGTTGGCGGCGGTACCGGTCGCAGTCTGGCAACCGCAGCCGGCGCAGTAGCCGGTGGCGTGGCGGGTAACAGCATCGGCGAAGCCGCCGGCCGTACCTCAGGCTACGAGCTGGAAATCAAGACCGACCAGAAAGAGAATATCGTGGTGGTTCAGAAGGCGGGCGCGACCAAGTTCAGCCCAGGCCAGCGTGTTCGTATGGCTCGTACTGGCGACACTATTACCGTATCTCCGCTGTAAGCGATACAGATGGGTAAAACCGGAGGCTTTAGGCCTCCGGTTTCATTTCCGATGCTGTGAAATCTAATCGAATAAAAAGAAATTCTTATTGTTTATTTTGTAGTTCAGTGATGTTTTGCTCAAGCTTGCCAATCAAACCAACCAACAGTTGTACTTCATCAGTAGTAATGCCGCTCAGAATCTCGCCCCGCGTAGAGCTGATGACGCTGTCCACTTCCCGGATGATGGGATCGGCCGCTTCAGTCAGTTTGATACGCTTTGCACGCCGGTCATTGGCGCAGGTGTGGCGAGTAATCAACCCCTTCTCTTCCAGTTGGTCCAGAGTACGAACCAATGACGGTTGCTCAATGCCGATCGCTTTAGCCAGCTGGATCTGTGACTGCTCCGGCGGCAAACGATTGATACTGTGCAAAGTAACCCAATGCGTTTGCGTGAGCGCCAGCGGCTTGAGCCGATGATCGATGAGCGCGCGCCATACACGAACTAATCGTGCTAAATCTGAACCTAATGTTGACTCCACTTACCCCTCCTTATAATTAGCATGCTAACATACCCTCCCAGAGCTTAGACTATTTTGAGTAACTCACATTAAAAACACAAATGTATATAATGTATATTGTGGAAATAGCCACCATTTTGATCAGTTATTGTTTATTCTCTATGCAACCGCTCAACATATTCACTCACTGGGATTGTTAATGTGAATACTTCATGGCTTCATGCCTCGTCCCCGCTACCCGATTTGGTGCTGGGCGCCTCGCTTTATTTTCCGCCCCTATTTAAGGCTGTTTTGCTCGGCCTGATTTTATGGCTACTGGTACACCACCTGTTGCGAGACTGGATTTATTCCGGCGAAATTTGGCACCCTATGCTGATGGATTTGTCTATTTTCGTCATCGCCGTCAGCGGCTCCCTGTGGCTTTTAGCGAGTTGGTAACTCATGACGTATAAAACATTAAAATATTTTTCTACGGTAATCGTCTGTGCCATTGCCATCTGTGCCGGTTGGTGGTTATGGAATTACTATATGCAATCCCCCTGGACCCGCGATGGAAAGGTGCGCGCCGAACTCGTCAATATCACACCAGAAGTTTCTGGAAGATTAGAGAAAATAACCGTTCATGACAATCAGTTCATACCTGCGGGAAGTCTGATTTTTACGATCGACCCCGTGCCTTACCAGATTGCGCTGGACAATGCTGAGGCCGCGCTGGCAAAAGCGCAGTCTGATTTGGCTAAGGCCGATCATGAGGCGGCTCGCCGCCGCGGTCTGCCGCGAAATGTTATTTCTGCGGAAGATATGGACGAATCGAATTTAGCGGCACAGGCAATGAAAGCCGCGTATAAAGCCGCACAGGCTAATCTGGAACAGGCAAAATGGAATTTAAGTAAAACTAAAATTTATGCCCCTACCGATGGCTATATCACCAATTTGCAAACCCGCGTGGGTAACTATGCCAGCGTCGGCTCACCGCTGGTTGCGCTGGTTGATGTGCACTCGTTTTATGTGCTCGGTTATTTTGAAGAAACCAAGCTAAAACATATAAAAGAAGGCAATAAAGCGGACATCGTTTTATATAACGGCAACACTCCGCTTCAGGGTGAAGTTGAGAGTATCGGCCGCGCCATTTACGATCAAAGCGTCGAAAGCAGCAGCGATTTATTAATGGACGTGAAACCCAACGTGCCCTGGGTTCGTTTGGCGCAACGCGTACCGGTACGGATAAAATTGCTAAATGTTCCGGCAGATTTGCCGCTGGTCGCGGGCACCACCTGCACCATCTCGATTCATCAGTAAGGCTAACGTGTGAACCTGCCTTTTTTGGAATGGAACCGTACCCCTTGGGGAAAAGCCACCGCTGGACAATGGCGTTATGCACTGCGCAATTCACTGGCGATGTGCCTGTCACTGTGGGTCGCGTTCGTTCTCAATCTTGACGAACCTTACTGGGCGCTCACATCGGCAGCGGTAGTCAGCTTCCCCACCGTCGGCGGTGTGATCAGTAAAAGCATCGGCCGGGTTTTCGGCAGCCTGGTCGGCGCTGCCGCATCCGTGGCCATCGCCGGCCATTGCCTGAATGACCCCTGGCTGTTCACGCTGTTTATCGCCGCCTGGATCGGCCTGTGCACTTATATTTCAAACCACTATCAGAACAACGTTTCCTACGCCTTCGCGCTGGCGGGCTACACCGCCGCCATCATCGCCTTCAGCACCGTCAACGTGACGGACACTCAGCAGATCTTTGATATTGCCCAAGCGCGCGTTTGTGAGGTTATCACCGGTATTCTGTGCGGCGGTCTGATGATGATGATCCTGCCCAGCACCTCTGACGGCGAAACCTTGTTAACCTCGTTGCGGCGCATGCATCTGCGATTATTGGAACATGCCGCGATGCTGTGGCAGCCGGAAATCACCGTGCAGATGCGTACCTCGCACGAAGGGGTTATCGGCCAAATACTGACCATGAACTTGCTGCGTATTCAGGCTTTCTGGAGCCACTACCGGCTACGCCGACAGAATAATCTGCTCAACTATATGCTGCACCAGCAGTTACGTATTACCAGCGTGATCTCCAGCCTGCGCCGCATGCTGCTGAACTGGCCGGATCGCCCGGACAACCTGGCCAGCGTGCTGGAACAACTGCTGACCGAGCTGCGTAACCCCGAGACTGACAAGTACCGTTTGGCGCGCATACTGCAACAGATTGCGCCGCAAGATCCCGCCGACTATCGTCATCGCGCCTTCTGGCTGCGTCTGCGCCATTTCTGCTGGCTGTATCTGGGCGCCAGCCGCTGGTTGCAGCGTCTGGAGAGCGCCACGCCGGTCAGCGATATTCAGCCACCGCGCGTCACCTCTTTGGCCCGTCACACCGACAGCTACGAAGCGGCATATAACGGCCTGCGCACCTTTTTGTGCATTGTCATTGGTTGCGCTTACTGGATTAATACCCAATGGGACGCGGGCAGCTCGGCCCTGACGCTGATTGCCATCAGCTGCGTGCTCTACTCTTCCACGCCGTCCCCCATCAACAGCATCACTACCCTGCTAAAGGCGGTGCTGCTGCTGTCGATTGTCTGCTTTGTGGTGAAATTTGGCCTGATGATTCAGATTGATGATTTTTGGCTGTTCTGTGCCTTTCTGTTCCCGGTGCTGGTAACGATGCAGATGATCAAGCTGCAGCACCCCTCCTACGCCGCACTCTGGGGGCAACTGATCGTATTCATGGGCTCTTTTCTTTCCGTCACCAATCCACCAAGCTACGACTATCAGTCGTTTATCAATGACAGTATCGGGAAGATTGTCGGGGTATTGCTGGCCGGTTTAGCCTTCCAAATATTGCGACCCAGCTCGGACAAACGCAAAAGTCGGCGCATTATCCGCGCCCTGCGGCGGGACTTTATCGATCAGCTAAGCAAAAAACCGCAGCAAAGCGAAAGCCAGTTTGAATCGCGAATCTATCATCGCATCAGCCAACTTAATCAAAGTCAGGATCAAGACGCGCGCAGCTGGTTATTGCGCTGGGGCGTGGTGTTGCTCAACTGCAGCCATATCGTCTGGCAACTGCGTGACTGGCAAACCCGTTCCGATCCGCTCTCGGCGGTTCGCGACGTCTGTATTCATTGCCTGCGGGGCATCATGACGGAGAAAGGCGTGCAGCACAGTTCGCTGGACGCCAGCCTGCAAGAACTACAGCGCATGAGTACTGCGCTGGCGCACCACCCGGAACAGGCGGCGCGCGATCTGGCAGGCTTGATTTGGCGGCTTTATTGTTCGTTGCAGCAGCTACAGCAGGCGATTGTCCCTGTTGATAGCGCAGCGGCAACATCCACCGCCCGTTAACCGTTGCTATGACTTAATCACGCCGCAGGCGAAGCGTTCGCCTCCGCCACCCAGCGGTTTGGGATGATCGGAGTGGTTATCACCACCGGCGTGCACCATCAGTGCCTTGCCGCTGATTTCGCTGATTTTTTTCAGCCGGGGCGCCAGCACCGGGTAGCTGGCCATGCCGTCGTCGGTCACGTAAATAGCCGGCAAATCCCCCAAATGACCGTCGGCGTACGGCCCAAGGTGCTTACCGGTTTTTTGTGGATCAAGATGTCCGCCGGCCGCCAACGCCGCGACGGCCTTGCCGTCCTTCATTCCCGGTTCGCAACTGCCCTTCTCATGAACGTGAAAACCGTGCACGCCGGCAGGCAAGGCTTTGAGCTGTGGCGTAAACAACAAACCATAAGGCGTTTCGCTGATCGTCACCTTGCCAATATCCTGACCAATTCCCTGTCCGGTCACCAGATTCATGTCAACATCCACCGTCGCCGCCTGAGCAACGCCGCAGGCCATCAAACCAAAGGCCGCATACCAATAGTGTTTCATCAATCAATCTCCTTGAAGTCTCTGTGAGTGTTCAGTATAGGGGAAGCTGCCGCGTCACCGCACAAAACACGCACAATTTTGGCGATCAAATTCGCATTCTTAATAATTACTACTAATAATAATTCTACCGATGTCGGTCCTCTGACCAGACGCCGTGCGGCATACTCATTTCATTGCGACTCGCTGCAATAGCTATTCAAAGATTAACCCGGCAACGCAGCTAATTCATAAGGAACTGATATGGGAATCTTTAATTATCAAGGCCTCGATGAGGCGAAGTCCAAAGCGTTATTTACCGATGCCATGGCAATTTCCACCTACGCCTATCACAATATCGATAATGGTTTTGATGAAGGCTATCATAATACCGGCTTCGGGCTGGGCCTGCCCTTTACCCTGCTCACCGCGTTGATAGGCAGCTCTCAATCACAGGGCGGATTACCCGGTATTCCCTGGAACCCTGACTCGGAAAAGGCGGCGCTGGCGGCGGTAAATAATGCCGGCTGGTCATTGATTAGCGCAGATCAATTAGGCTATCAGGGCAAAACGGACGCTCGTGGCACCTATTACGGTGAAACTCTGGGCTATACCACTGCACAGGCCGAAGTACTGGGAAAATACGACAGCGAGGGTAATCTCACCAGCATCGGCATTGCTTTTCGCGGCACCAGCGGCCCGCGAGAATCGTTAATCACCGATACCATCGGCGATCTGGTCAATGACCTGCTGGCCGGTTTCGGTCCCAATGGTTATGCCGATAATTACAGCCTGAAAGCCTTCGGCACCCTGCTGGGGGATGTGGCCAAGTTCGCCCAGTCTCACGGGCTGAGTGGGGATGACATTACCATCAGTGGTCACAGCCTCGGCGGCCTGGCGGTAAACAGCATGGCGGCGCTCAGCGACGGCAATTGGGGTGGCTTCTACGCGCAGTCAAACTATGTCGCCTTCGCTTCTCCTACCCAATACGAAACCGGCGATAAAGTCATTAATATCGGCTACGAAAACGATCCGGTATTCCGCGCGTTGGATGGCACGACGCGCACTTCAGCAACGCTGGGCGTGCATGACGCACCACAAGAGTCCGCTACCAATAACATCGTTAATTTCAACGACCACTATGCCTCCACCGCCTGGAATATTCTGCCCTTCTCGATCCTCAATGTGCCAACCTGGTTATCTCACCTGCCGTTCTTTTATCAGGACGGATTGATGCGGGTATTGAATTCAGAGTTCTACTCGCTGACCAGCAAAGATTCGACGGTGATTGTCTCCAATCTTTCTGACGTTACCCGCGGCAATACCTGGGTGGAAGACCTCAACCGTAACGCCGAGCAACACAGCGGCCCAACCTTTATTGTCGGCAGTGACGACAATGACCTTATCAAGGGCGGCGCGGGAAATGATTATCTCGAGGGCCGCGCCGGCAATGACACCTTCCGTGACGATGGCGGTTTTAATATTATTTCCGGCGGTGAAGGCCATAACACCCTGGATTTGCAACATGCATTGAAAAATACCGAGGTCGCGTACGACGGTAATACGCTCTATTTGCGCGATGCTGACGGTGGCATCACTCTGGCTAACTCGATTGGCACGCTGAAAAGCAAAGAGTCGTCACTGCTGATTTTCACCAAAGAGGTTGATCATCAGGTGACCGACAACGGATTACTTTCCACCAAGGGGTTGACCGCCTACGCCAGTTCGGCGAACGGTACCGCGACCGATGACGTTCTAACCGCCAAGGATTCCGGCTCCTGGCTATTCGGTCTGGAGGGAAATGACCAGCTGTTTGGCGGCAAAGGCAATGACGTGTTCGTCGGAGGCGCGGGTAACGACGTTATGCACAGCCAGGGCGGCAGCAATACCTTCCTGTTCAGCGGCGACTTCGGTCAGGATCTGATTTACGGCTATCAGGCCCGAGACAAGCTGGTATTTATCGGTACCGACGGCAGCAGTACGGGCGGTAATTTCCGTGATTTTGCTTCCGAGGTGAACGACAATCTGGTGTTTAATTTTGGCGGCAATACGGTCACTTTAGTCGGAATCGGATTCGATAGCCTGTCGGACGGCCAGGTGGTACTGGCCTGAACACCGGGGTAATAACGTTAAAACGGGCGGCCGAAGCTGCCCGTTTTATCGTGCCGGTTAAGGTACGTCGTAACCCAGCGCCGCTTTGCGGATGCGGAACCACTGTTGACGATCCAGCGTCAATTGCTGCGCCTTCAATGCCGAACGCACGCGTTCAATCTTGCCTGAGCCGATAATCGGCAACGGTGCCGACGGCAGACGCATCACCCAGGCGTACACCACCTGCTCGATAGTCTCGGCCCCTATTTCCTGCGCCACCGCCTGCAACTCATCACGCAGCGGCTGGAACTCGGCGTCGCTGAACAGGCGGCCGCCCCCCAGACAAGACCAGGCCATCGGCTTGATGCGTAATTGCTGGCACTGATCCAGCGATCCATCCAGGATACTCGGCTGATGAATCGGTGAAATCTCCAGTTGATTGGTCACCAGCGAGAATGGCAGCCGCGATTGCAGCAACGTAAATTGCGCCGGTGTGAAGTTGGAAACGCCGAAGTGACGCACTTTGCCACTTTGGTGCAGAGACACAAAGGCCTCGGCGACCTCATCGGCATCCATCAGCGGATCCGGACGGTGGATCAACAACAGGTCAAGATAGTCGGTATGCAGATGCGCCAACGAACGTTCCGCGCTGTAAACAATATGCTCGCGGTCGGTGATGTAATGGCCGATGGCGTTGCCCGGTTTGGCCGTAGTGGCGATACCGCATTTGGACACCAACTCCATCGACTGGCGCAATGACGGCTTCAGCCGCATCGCTTCGCCAAAAGCCTGTTCGCAGGCATAGCCACCGTAAATATCCGCGTGATCGGCAGTGGTCACGCCCAGCTCGATATGCTGCTCAATGAACGCCAACAGCTGTTGCGGCGACATGCCCCACTCCATCAAACGCCAGTATCCGCAAATCATGCGGGAAAATTCAGGCCCCTGCGGCGCGAGTTGAATACGGTTTTCCATTATTGAAACCTCATGACAGTGTTTGATGCCAGCATACACAAGCGGGTAACGACGTGGAAAGGGGAAAGCCGCGCTAACGTGCGGCGGATCGGGTACCGGTCAAAATAGCGACGGCTGTTCGGGTAGCGGCTCATCGGGCTGTTTATTGGCTCGCTGCAGGCGCAGGAAGCGTTGGTGACACAGGCGCAGCACATCCCTTTTTTGCGCATCGCTCATTTGCATCCAGCCAAAGCGTTCTTCGCGGCTGCGCAGGCAGCCACGGCAAAAGCCTCGGTCATCGGCCTGGCAGATACCTCGGCACGGGCTGGGGATGTCAAAAAACTCAAGCTGCTGCGGCACGCGTCCTCCTGTTATCTCTTGCTAATTGAAGACGCCATCGGCGCCGCTGGCAAGTGACTTTTCGGTGTGGCGGCGAAAATAGTCGCGCAAGTAACGCAGCGCCTGGCGATTTTTCTCCGGCATCGCCCGCTCGAGCGTCATCGCATGCAGCCGTAACGGTGTCGGCCGCCATTCAGGCATCAGTTGGATTAACTCACCGCGTTGCAGCTCATCTTCTATTTCATACAGGGGTTGAATCGAGATCCCCAAACCATTGCGGGTGAAGGCGCGCATGACGGTCATGCTGTCGCTGACAATCTGCCCTTCCGCCAGACGCAATTTAAGCTGCTGGCCGCTCTGGTGATGCAAATCGAGATGCGCACCGCTGAAAGCCCCGGTGATCCATCGGTGTTGCACCAGGTCTTGTGGCGTCTCCGGCACGCCATGCTGGCTGAGATAGCGAGGAGCGGCACACAGCACCATCGGCCATTCGGCCAGCGGGTGGGCAATCATATTGGCGTCCGCCAGTTGACGATTAACCCGCAGCGCAATATCGATACGTTGATCAATCATATCGACAATCCGGTCGTCAGCCAGCACCTTCAGCGTCAGCTTGGGATGCGCCTGCAACAACGGCGCCATCGCCTCCGCTAACGGGCGACCACCGATACCGATGGTCGTCGCGATGCGCAATTCTCCCACCAGGGTATCGCGCAGTTCCGCCAGACGCTGTTCCGCCTGCTGTGCCTGAAACAACATCGCCTCACAACCGGGATAGAACGCCGCCCCCGCTTCGGTGAGCGCCAGGCGGCGTGTAGAACGGTGCAACAAGGGCACGCCAAGCGTTTTTTCCAGTGATCGCAGGTGCTGGCTGACCGCTGACGGCGTCATTCCCAGTCGCCGGGCGGCTCCGGCTAGCGATCCTTCGGCCACCACGGTGGCGAATACCGCCATTCGATTCAGTTTATCCATGATTATGAAGTTTTACTTAATCAAGAAAGCATGAATATGGCACTAATCAACATCATTGTTAAGTACTACATTATCTATACCCGCTCGGGTCAATCTGAGCAGAAAGTTAATACTGACCCCTTTACTGACAGGAGCATAAAGATGAAAGTAGCCATTATTGGAGCAACAGGTTTTGTAGGCCGCCGCGTGCTGGATGAAGCTCTGGCACGTGGACTGCAAGTCACGGCGATTGCCCGTCAGCAAAAAGACCTGCCGGAAAACGCCAACCTGAGCATAGCGCTGGGCGACGTCGCCGACACCGAATGGCTGGCGAAACAGCTGGCCGGTCAGGATGCGGTGATCAGCGCCTATAACCCAGGCTGGGCGGAAGACAACCTTTACGAAAAAACCAGCCGCGGCGCACAGCAGATCCTGGACGCGGTTAAAAAAGCCGGCGTTAAACGCCTGCTGGTGGTGGGCGGTGCCGGCAGTCTGGAAGTCGCGCCGGGCGTTGAATTGGTGGACACGCCGGAATTCCCGGAAAATATCCGTCCAGGCGCACAAGCGGTACGCGATTTACGCAACAAACTGCGTAACGAGACTTCGCTCGACTGGACCTATTTGTCGCCAGCTGCCCTGTTGGAACCTGGCAAACGCACCGGCCAGTTCCGCCTTGGCACCACCAAACTGTTGATGAATGGCCAGGCGCCAGCCGGTATCTCGGTGGAAGATCTGTCGGTCGCCATCATCGACGAAATTGAAAAACCGCAGTTTATCAAAGCGCAATTTACCGCCGCTTACTGATATCGCATCGCCAGACCATCCCCCGGTCTGGCGACCTTTTTTCTAAACCAAAACTAAACGACTTCGCCACCATTCTGAATCTCTAAGGTTTTCTTAAGTTTCATCCTGTAAATTTCAGCGCATTACTTAATAGCAGGACTTAGATTTGGCAATGTGGTTACGTCAACGCTTACAGTGCAACAGCCTGGGTTTTATCCTCGCCAGCGCCTTGTTCTTCACTCTGTTCCAGAATGCGTTATTCCTTCATAAGGCCTGGTCGTATATCAGCTTCGATAACGTCCACAGCGTTATTTTCGCCGCCACCATGCCGGTAGTGATTTTTTGCGCGTTGAATATCATTTTCAGCGTGCTGACCGTGCCCTTCCTGCGTAAACCGCTGATGATTTTCTTCCTGCTCGGCAGCGCGGCCGCCAACTACTTTATGTTCAGCTATGGCGTGGTCATCGACGGCAATATGATGCAGAACGCCTTCGAGACCAATCCGCAGGAGGCCACGGCCCTGCTGACACCCCGCATGGGGCTGTGGCTGGTGTTGCTCGGTATTCTTCCGGCGGTGGCGGTCTGCTTTACCGATATCCGAAAAACTCGCCCCTGGTGGTACATGGCCGGGCTGCGTGCCGCCAACGTGATGCTTTCCGTGGTGGTGATCCTGATTATTGCCGCGCTGTTTTATAAGGACTACGCTTCGCTGATCCGCAATAACAAAAGCGTAGTGAAAATGCTGACGCCTTCCAACTTCGTCGCCGGCACCATCAAGTTTACCCAGCAACGCTACTTCACCCGTAACCTGCCGCTGGTGAAAATTGGTGAAGATGCGCGCAAAGGGCCGCTGATAGCCTCACAGCAAAAGAAAACCCTGGTGATCCTGGTGGTGGGCGAAACGGCGCGCGCCGAGAATTTCTCGCTCGGGGGCTACGACCGCGAAACCAACCCGCGCCTGAAACAAGACAATGTGACCTATTTTAAAAACGCCAGCTCGTGTGGCACTGAAACCGCCATATCCGTCCCCTGCATGTTCTCCAACATGCCGCGCAAGGATTACGATGCGACTCTCGCTACGCATCAGGAAGGTGTACTAGACGTACTGGCTCATGCCGGTGTTAACGTGCTGTGGCGTGAAAATGACGGCGGCTGCAAAGGCGCCTGCGATCGCGTACCGCACGTAGACATGACCAAGTTGAAACTGCCGCAGGATTGCGACGGCGATGTATGCATGGATAATGTATTGCTCTACAAGCTGAACGACTACATCAACAGCCTGAAAGACGACGGTGTGATCGTACTGCATCAGATGGGCAGCCACGGGCCGGCCTATTACCGCCGCAGTACGCCAGAGTTCCAGAAGTTCTCGCCGACCTGCGACAGCAATCAGATCCAGGATTGCACCCACGAGCAGTTGGTCAATACCTATGACAATTCGCTGCTTTATACCGACGCCATGCTGGACGACACCATCAAACTGCTGCAGCAGTACAGCGGGAAATTCAACACGGCGCTGGTGTACCTTTCCGACCACGGTGAATCATTGGGTGAAAACGGCATGTACCTGCACGGTACGCCCTATGTCTTCGCTCCAAGCCAGCAGACCCACGTTCCCTTCCTGATGTGGATGTCTGCAGACTATGAGCGCAACTTCAAGATCGATCGCCAGTGTCTGAACAATATGGCGGAAAAGGACGAAGTCTCGCAAGACAACCTGTTCCATACCCTGCTCGGCATGATGAACGTGCAAACTCGCGAGTATCAATCGCAGTTGGATATTCTGCAACGCTGCCGCAGCGGTTCATAACCGCTTAACATCTTCACCCCGCTCGGGCAAAATACCGATCATCGCAACCGGCGTTCTTACGCCGGTTTTTTTATTGCTATTGACCTAGACCGATTGGTCTATTATGCTGACAGCCATTATGACTAAACATGCGCATTGCCCGACAGACACCCGTGAACATTTGCTCGCTACCGGCGAGACGCTAAGCCTGCGCCTTGGTTTTACCGGCATGGGGCTGAGTGAACTGCTGAATACGGCCGGGGTGCCGAAAGGCTCGTTCTACCACTACTTCCGTTCGAAAGAAGCCTTTGGTGAAGCGATGCTGCAACGTTATTTCGAGCATTATGATGGGCAAATGAAACAGCTGTTTGCCGACGATAAAAGCGATGCGCGCCACCAGTTGCTGAGCTATTACGCCCAGGCAATCAGCTATCACTGCCGCAGCGAATGCCACAATGCCTGTCTGGCGGTGAAGCTTTCCGCCGAGGTGAGTGATCTGTCAGAACCGATGCGTCATGCATTGGAAACGGGAACCGCCCGGGTGATTGCTCACCTGCAGGACGCGATTGAACGCGGTATCCGCGAAGGCGCCTTGTCGATTGCCATGAGCCCGGCAGCAACGGCAGAAACGCTGTATTCACTGTGGCTTGGCGCTTCGCTGCGTGCCAAAATCCGCCGCTCGATCGCGCCGTTGACCAGCGCGCTGGAAAGTATTGAATTGCTGTTGCGTCCGCCGCAACCTTAAACGAAACACCCTGGCTTTATCGAAACTTGCCCTGCGGGGCAGTTTTATTACATCACTAGTCGACCGGTCTATTAATATAGGATGCACTATGAAGATTGAAAAGTTGTTCTCCCCGTTGAAGGTTGGCGCTATCACCCTGCCAAACCGCGTGTTTATGGCCCCACTGACGCGGCTGCGCAGCATTGAGCCCGGCGATATCCCTACTCCGTTAATGGGCGAATATTATGCTCAACGCGCCAGTGCCGGCCTGATCGTCACTGAAGCCACTCAGATTTCTTTCCAGGCGAAAGGCTATGCCGGCGCTCCGGGGCTGCACACTCCTGAGCAGATCGCCGCGTGGAAAAAAATCACCCAGGCTGTACACGATAAGAATGGCCATATCGCCGTTCAACTGTGGCACGTGGGCCGTATTTCCCACAACAGCCTGCAACCGGGCCAGCAGGCACCGGTGGCCCCTTCTGCGATCAATGCCGACACCCGCACCACCGTGCGTGACGAAACCGGCGCCTGGGTACGAGTGCCGACCTCTACCCCACGAGCGCTGGAAACCGAAGAGATCCCGGGGATCATCAACGATTTCCGTCAGGCAACCGCCAACGCGCGTGAAGCCGGCTTTGATTTTATCGAGCTGCACGCTGCGCACGGCTATCTGCTGCACCAGTTTATGTCGCCAGCGTCTAACCAACGTACCGACCAATACGGCGGCAGCATCGAAAACCGCACTCGCCTGACGTTGGAAGTGGTTGACGCGAGCATCGCCGAATGGGGTTCAGAACACATTGGCATCCGTATTTCACCGCTGGGTCCGTTCAACGGCCTGGATAACGGGGAAGATCAGGAAGAAGCGGCGCTGTATCTGGTGGAAGAGCTGAACAAGCGCAATATCGCTTATCTGCACATTTCCGAACCCGACTGGGCCGGCGGCAAGCCTTATTCCGACGCCTTCCGTGACTCGGTACGCGCCCACTTTAAAGGCGTCATCGTCGGTGCCGGTGCTTATACCGCCGAGAAAGCAGAAGAGCTGATCAATAAAGGCTTTATCGATGCGGTGGCCTTCGGCCGCAGCTATATCGCCAACCCGGATCTGGTAGAGCGCTTCAAGCAGAATGCTGCGTTGAACGAGCCGCAGCCTGCCACCTTCTATGGCGGCGGTGCAGAAGGTTATACTGACTACCCGACGCTGTAATAACGCGGAATACCAGATAAGAAAGCCCGTCGGTATGCGAATGCCGGCGGGCTTTTGTCGTTTTTCGATTCAGGGGCAATTTAACGGGGAACCAACTTTCCCCAACGTTCAATCTCAGCGGCGTCGATATTGTTCATTATGGTGCGGAACCAAACGGTAAATTTATCAGGATCGTTTTTTATCTCCTGGGCTAATTGCCGAATATCGACCCACAACCAGCTGTGGGCCTCTTCGGGATCCTCTTGCGGTTCACCGTCAAACAAGCCCACGTAAATATGATCGAATTCGTGCTCAATTAAATCGCCTGGCACTTCCGCGCGGTAGGTAAAACTCGATACCTGCAGTAGCTCAGTGCAAAAGCCCATCTCTTCCTGCAACCGCCGCTGTGCGGCTGCCTGCGTCGCCTCTCCCCAGCGCGGGTGACCACAGCACGTGTTGGTCCACAACCCGGCAGAATGGTATTTACCGTAAGCCCGCTGTTGCAGCAGCAGTCTGCCCTGGCTATTAAATATAAAAATTGAAAACGCCCGGTGCAGTAATCCCTGCTGGTGCACCAGCGTTTTGGTTTGCGACCCCACGGAATTATCTTCGGCGTCCACCAGAATCAGCATTTCGTCCATTAATGATCTCCTTCGGCAGTAGCCATCATTCCACACGGGTAAAAACAAAAAAGCATATTAACCAGATCCAAATGTATAAATTGAGGCCATTCACCCTGAGTCTGGATCGCTATCCGACCCTGCTGTTCCTTGCGAGGGGTATAGTACCTATTTCCATCAACCATAGGGCACATACTGTGCGATTGCCATTGATAAGGTGACAATGTCACCGAAACTCTGCCGCTCCCGCCCCGGCATACATTGAAATCCCTTATGCGGCAACGCTATACTGAATTTCGCTTCAATCCATCCGCCATTGGCAACGGCACACCCAATCAGAGGAATTATGCGCTTACTCCATACCATGATCCGCGTCGGTGACCTGCAACGTTCCATCGACTTTTATACCAAGGTATTAGGCATGCGCTTGCTGCGTACCAGCGAGAACCCGGAATACAAATACTCGCTGGCGTTTGTAGGCTATACCGATGAAAGCGAAGGTGCGGTGATTGAACTGACCTATAACTGGGGCACCGACAGCTACGAAATGGGCAGCGCGTTTGGCCATTTGGCGCTGGGCGTCGACGATGTCGCCGCAACCTGTGACAGCATCCGTAACGCCGGCGGCAAGGTTACTCGCGAAGCCGGCCCGGTAAAAGGTGGCACCACGGTGATCGCCTTCGTTGAAGACCCGGACGGTTACAAGATCGAACTGATCGAGAACAAACATGCTGGGCATGGTCTGGGCCACTGAGGTCGATTAAGGGCGCTTCCTGCGCCCTTATTTTTATCTGCGTGATAACCGCCTGCAACCGGGCGCAAAATTTGCCATAATGCGCGCTGCATTCGATGAAGATAAGAAACTGATGGCCGAAAAAAGTGATCTTAACGCCCTGAGTGGCCGTTTTCGTGGGTTTTACCCCGTAGTCATAGACATAGAAACTGCCGGATTTAATGCCAAAACCGACGCGCTGCTGGAAATTGCCGCCGTTACGTTAAAAATGGATGAAAACGGCTGGTTGCAGCAGGACGAGACCCTGCACTTCCACGTGGAGCCTTTTGAAGGTGCCAACCTGCAGCCGGAAGCGCTGGCCTTTAACGGCATAGACCCAAGTAACCCATTGCGCGGTGCGGTCAGTGAGCACGATGCGTTGCACGCTATTTTTAAAGCCGTGCGCAAGGGCATTAAGGATCGTGGCTGCAACCGGGCAATCATTGTGGCGCACAATGCCAATTTTGATCACAGCTTCCTGATGGCCGCTGCAGAGCGCGCCAGCCTGAAACGCAACCCCTTCCATCCATTCGCCACCTTTGATACTGCGGCGCTGAGTGGGCTGGTACTGGGGCAGACGGTGTTGGCCAAAGCCTGCATCGCCGCCAATATCCCGTTCGACAGTTCCCAGGCACATTCTGCCCTGTATGACACCGAGCAAACCGCGTTGCTGTTCTGTGAACTGGTCAACCGTTGGAAACGCTTGGGTGGCTGGCCACTGGCGGTCGAAAACACCGACTAAGACAAAAAAAATCGGGCGGCCCAGTCTTCACTGGTGCCGCCCGATGGATCCCAACAATAAAACCGAGCCGATTATGGCTGCTGGTCTTCCTGCTGTTTGTACTTCTCTGCCGTTTCTTTGATCAGCTGCTGCAGTTCGCCGCGCTGATACATTTCGATGATGATATCGCAGCCGCCTACCAGCTCACCGTCGACCCACAGCTGTGGGAAAGTCGGCCAGTTGGCATATTTCGGCAACTCGGCACGGATGTCCGGGTTCTGCAGAATATCAACGTAGGCAAAGCGTTCGCCACAGGCAGACAGCGCCTGCACGGCTTGCGCAGAGAAACCGCAGTTTGGCAATTTCGGTGAACCTTTCATGTACAGCAGAATCGGGTTCTCAGCGATCTGGTGCTGAATTTTTTCAATCGTCGTCGTCATTGTATTGCTTCCTCAAGCCAAGTCTTATGGCTACAACATGCATCACACCGGCCATTGTAGCGGCTGGAACAGTCGCAAGAAAACGCCATCTTTTGCAAGGGCATTTCCCCGTAGTCAGTCGCGTCTTACCGGCAAAGCCTTTCCGGTCAAAACATATGCGCAGAATAACATTTTTAATCTGGCCATTTCACTAATATATTTTGCCATCAAAATGCGCCGTTAAATAATCCCGTCGACGGTGATTGTCGCTTTTTTATACATCAACGGATTGATTTTTCAGCAAAAAAAATGCCATTAACGTTTTCTCACAATATGGATTATCATTTATGAGTTCTTCGCTGTTTTATATGGCGAAATTCGGGAATACTGTCCTTCTTTCGATATCTGTTCCGGGGCCAAGGTTGGTAACGTCGACATGCGTTTAATTCTTACGCTTTTTGTGCTGCTGTTTACACAGCTATTCTTCAATCTGGCGCATGCTGCGCCACAGGCGCGTATTGCCGCCGAGCAACGTAAAAGCCATGTCAACGAAGCCCGGCCAGATGACCGCAAGAAAAAGAAAGCGGTAAAAGCCAGCAAAAAAGCAAAAACCACCACCCCGCAGAAAACCGCCAAGGTTTCCAAAGCCAAAACGGAAAAAACCGCTAAAAAGATCGTCAGCGCCAAATCGAAAGGCAAAACTCAGAAAATAGCCAAAATCAAAGTTACCCCGCCGAAAAAGGGTTACAAAAAAGGCTATGGTCGCCACCGTGAAGCCGGGATGGCCACCGCAAAACTGGTGCGTGATGATAAACCGTTGAAGCTGACTCCAGCGCACAAAAAACGCTATCAGCACGCCAAGCAAACCGCGATGGCCAAGCTGATGGACCAAATGGGCAAACCTTACCGCTGGGGCGGTACTTCACCAAGAACCGGTTTCGACTGCAGCGGCCTGATTTACTACGCGTATAAAGACGTGGTGAAAATCAAAATGCCGCGCACCGCCAACGAAATGTATCACCTGCGAGACGCTGCGCCGATCAAGAGAAGCGAACTGGAAAGCGGTGACCTGGTGTTCTTCCGCATTAATAACCGCGGCGTGGCAGACCATGTTGGCGTTTATCTGGGCAACGGCAAATTTATTCAGTCACCGCGTACCGGTGAAGAAATTCGGATCAGCCAGCTCGACAATGACTACTGGCAAAACCATTACATCGGCGCCCGCCGTGTAGTAACACCGAAAACCATTCGATAATTTCTTTGGCGGCTGGCTTGCCCAGCCGCTCTCCCCTGACTGATTTTTCTAAAGCACCCAATCCTTTAGCCCGCCCCCACTGTATTTCATCGAGAAAATTGCCAAGCTAAATACCCACAATAAAAACAGGTCAATTTAAGGTCCGTTGCTTTAGCGGCGAGTTGACACTGTACAAGGAGGAAGCAATGTCGTTTGAACTGCCCGCACTACCTTATGAAAAAAATGCCCTCGAACCGCACATTTCGGCAGAAACCCTGGAATACCACTACGGCAAGCATCACAACGCCTATGTGGTCAACCTGAACAATTTGCTGAAAGGCAGCGAGTTTGAAGGATTATCCCTTGAAGCAATCATCAAGGCTTCCAGCGGCGGCATCTTCAACAATGCAGCTCAGGTATGGAATCACACCTTCTATTGGCACTGCCTGTCACCTCAGGGCGGTGGGGAACCTCAGGGCAAATTGGCTGCCGCGATCAACCAGGCTTTTGGTTCTTTTACCGCCTTCCGGGAACAATTCAGCGACGCCGCGGTGAAAAACTTTGGCGCAGGCTGGACCTGGTTAGTGAAAAAGCCGGATGGCTCGCTGGCGATTGTTAATACGTCGAATGCGGCCACGCCGTTGACTGGTGAAGACAAACCGTTGCTGACCGTCGACGTTTGGGAACACGCCTACTACATCGATTATCGCAACGCACGACCGGCCTACCTGGAAAACTTCTGGGCGCTGGTTAACTGGGCATTTGTGGAGGAAAATCTGGCGTAACGCGGGGAAAATACAACCAGGCGTAGCGAACTGCGCCTGGTTGACTGAAGAGTATCAGTTCAATGCTGCGGTGAAGCTAAAAGCGATAATCACAGCCAGCGCACCCAGGGTGGTGAACAGTGACATTTTCAAATCGGTATCCATTACAACTCCTTTTCAGATTGGGTTTCCCAAGGGTAAAAGGCACACAATTAATGTGTTAAACCATTTTCCCACAGTTGGCCGATAAAATCTTGTTATCATTTCCCAGTTTATAATACCGATTACCTCTTCCCCTTTTGCTCAATATGGGACAAAATTCGCAGTTCACAACTGTGTACCGGCAAAATGCCCCTCCTGACCAAGCGCTGACGACTTCAACACACTAAAAACTCAGTTTTCGCTTCTTTGGAGAAGGATCTACGCAGGCAAACGATTAACATCACACTTACATACTGCAACATGTGAGTTCAGGAGTCATTCTTTACATGGCAACGATTAAAGATGTGGCCAAACGCGCTGGCGTTTCCACCACCACCGTTTCGCACGTCATCAATAAGACTCGTTTCGTCGCCGAAGAAACAAAAGCGGCCGTTGGCGCCGCGATCAAAGAGCTGCACTATTCACCCAGCGCCGTGGCGCGCAGCCTTAAGGTCAATCACACCAAATCTATTGGTCTGCTGGCCACATCGAGCGAAGCACCCTACTTTGCCGAAGTGATCGAGGCGGTGGAAAACAGCTGCTACAGCAAAGGCTATACGCTGATCCTGTGCAACTCACATAACAATCTGGACAAACAACGCGCCTATCTGGCGATGTTGGCGCAAAAGCGCGTCGATGGCCTGTTAGTCATGTGTTCGGAATACCCGGACCAACTGCTCGGCATGCTGGAAGATTATCGCAATATCCCGATGGTCGTCATGGATTGGGGCGCCGCACGCGGTGACTTTACCGACACCATTATCGATAACGCCTTTGAAGGCGGCTATCTGGCCGGGCGCTACCTGATTGAACGCGGCCACCGCGATATCGGGGCCATTCCGGGCCAACTGGCGCGTAATACCGGCGGCGGCCGCCATCAGGGCTTTTTAAAAGCCATGGAAGAAGCCAATATCGACGTGCGTGAAGAGTGGATTGTTCAGGGCGACTTTGAGCCGGAATCCGGTTACAAGGCCATGCATCAGATACTGTCGCAGAAGCAACGTCCTACTGCAGTCTTCTGCGGTGGCGATATCATGGCCATGGGGGCGATCTGCGCCGCCGATGAACTTGGCCTGCGCGTACCACAAGACATATCGGTGATTGGCTACGATAACGTGCGAAACGCCCGCTACTTCACCCCGGCACTGACCACCATTCATCAGCCCAAAGAGCGTTTGGGCGAGATGGCCTTCACCATGCTGCTGGATCGCATTATCAGCAAGCGTGAAGAGTCGCAGGTGATTGAGGTTCATCCCAAGCTGGTTGAGCGCCGTTCGGTCGCTGACGGCCCGTTCATCGATTATCGCCGCTAATTATCTACGCCGGACACTCTCGCGGTTTCCGGCGTCATTCTTCGCTTAGCCACTCCTGATTCAAGGTTTCACTGTCTCCCAGATAATCCAGCAACCAGGCCATAGCCGGTGACGGCGTATTTTGCTGCCAGGTCAGGCAACAAGGACTGGCGGGAAATGGCTGTTGCAACTGTAGCGCCACCAGCTCCCCGCGCTGCACCAAAGGCAATACCTGATGCGCGGGCATCATACCAACGCACAACCCGGCACACAGGCAGTCCACCGCAGAAGCCCAGTCCGGCACCACCAGGCGGCGCTGGTTGTCCAACGTCCAGGTCACGCGTTTGGGCAGGTTGCGCGAGGTATCTTCCAGGCACAGCGACGGAAAGGGCCGTAGTTGATCGTCGTTCAACAGCCCCTCTATCGCGGCCAGCGGGTGATGCGGACTGGCCACGCACAACCAACGCATATCTCCCATATCGCGAAAGGCGAAACCGCCGCCCACCGGCACCGCCCTTGTGGCGCCGATCGCCATATCGGCACGACCGTCCACCAGCGCATCCCATACGCCATTAAACACCTCCGGCTGAACCAGCAATTCGACGTCGGGGAAATGGCGGTAAAAATCCAGCACCAATTGGCGACTGCGTTGGGGTTTAACGATGATATCCACCGCTATTTTCAATTGGCCCCGCCAGCCGTTAGCGACCTGTTGGCACTGTCGGCGCGTGTCGAGCATTTTTTTGATGACACCACGCGCTTCCTGAATAAACAGCACGCCCGCCGGTGTCAGTTCCACGTCACGATGACGGCGCTCAAACAGCGGTACCGCCAGCCATTGCTCCAACTGCCGCACCGTATAACTTACCGCCGACGGTACCCGATGCAGCTCCTGCGCCGCGGCGCTGAAACTGCCGGTGCGGGCCACCGCATCGACGACATCCAGGGAATATTCAGACCACATAGCTTTGCCTTCAATTTTTTTAACAGCACCTCGCAAATATTACCGTTTCACAAGCAGAGATCCAGCCGGATACACTTGCCGGCGCTAAAAACCTGCGACAATAAAATATTAACGAGAAATACTATGCGAAATTCCTTTGGTTTTATGTTCTACCTTGCCGGCCTGAGCATGCTGGGATACCTGGCCACCGATATGTACCTGCCCGCCTTCGGCATGATGCAGCAAGATCTGCAGATTTCCGCCGGGGCAATCAGCGCCAGCCTGAGCATCTTCCTGGCCGGGTTTGCCTTTGCACAACTGCTGTGGGGCCCGCTTTCCGATCGCCTCGGCCGTAAACCGGTGTTGCTGATCGGTCTGGCGCTGTTTGCCCTCGGCTGCCTTGGCATGCTGTGGGTGCAAAATGCCGTGCAACTTTGGTCGCTGCGCTTTATCCAGGCGATTGGGGTTTGCTCGGCTGCCGTTACCTGGCAGGCCTTGGTAATTGACCGCTATCGCGAAGGCAAGGCTAACCGCGTGTTCGCCACCATTATGCCGCTGGTAGCCCTTTCACCGGCGCTGGCGCCATTGGTGGGTGCCTGGTTGCTGAATCACATGGGCTGGCGCGCCATTTTCGCCGTGTTGCTGGGCATTACCGTGCTTTTGCTATTGCCGACGCTGCTGCTGAAAGAAAGCGCCAAAACCGTGCCTTCCGACGACAATAAGAAAAGCGCGCTCAGTTTCTTCCATCTATTAAAGTCACGCATCTTCAGTGGCAACGTTATGATCTTTGCCGCCTGTTCTGCCGGCTTCTTCGCCTGGCTGACCGGTTCACCGTTTATTCTTGGTGATATGGGTTATAGCCCGAACGACATCGGTCTGAGCTATGTGCCGCAGACGCTGGCGTTCTTATTAGGGGGCTATGGCTGTCGTACCGCGTTAAACCGCATGAATGGCAACACCTTGTTGCCTTGGCTGTTGGTAGTTTATGGCGTCAGTATGGTTGCATTATATCTGGTTGCCACCCTGACTCAGCCCACGCTCACTACGTTGTTAATTCCGTTCTGCGTGATGGCGTTGGTCAACGGAGCCATTTACCCTATCGTGGTAGCCAATGCGTTGACCCCCTTCCCGGAGGGCACCGGTAAAGCTGCCGCCTTGCAAAACACCCTGCAATTAGGCCTGTGTTTTGTCGCCAGCATGCTGGTTTCGGCCTTTATCGCCCAGCCTCTGTTGGCAACGGTCACGGTAATGGTGTCGACGGTGGTATTAGCCGCGTTGGGCTATCTGATGCAGCGGAGAAAGGTAATGGACGATCGACAGGCGACGCGTCAGGAACATGCTAACTCCGCGTCATAATTGCCAGTATTAATAATCACTTAAAGAATATTTTTGCCGAGTGCGATTTACAGTTGAGTAAGCGCCTCGGCAAGCCTATACTCAAAAACGACCTTTAAAAATAACACTTTTATAATTTCTTTATCACTAGCAACTGTTGTGTACGCGTATGGCGTCACAGTTTTTTAAGGATTGTCTTTCCCGCGTTTCTTGCGCTGGAACCTTCTTAAAATTTTCCTCTGTTCATAGTCGGATATCAGACGCCACGGGATTCTTACCGTAGGTAAACGTATGCACCCGCAGAATTTGTCTAAGCTATTTTTTGACGGGTCATAAGTCAGAAGAAGGTGATGGAGAAGCTATGAGTTCATCGTGTATAGAAGATGTGAGCATCCAGGACAACCAATGGTACCGTATCGCTCATGAAATGCTCAGCATGGCCGGTATTGAAATAAACGGCTCGCGCCCTTTCGATATTCAGGTTAAAAATCCTAATTTTTTTAAACGCGTGCTGCAGGAGGGTTCTCTCGGCCTGGGCGAAAGCTATATGGACGGCTGGTGGGAATGCGAACGGCTGGATATATTCTTTCATCACGTGGTCCGCGCCGGTCTGGAAAAGAAATTGCCCCGCCACCTCAAAGATACCCTGCGAATTGCCGCCGCGCGATTAACCAATCTGCAATCGAAGAAACGCGCCTGGATAGTCGGCAAAGAACATTACGATCTGGGGAACGATCTCTTTACCCTGATGCTGGATCCTTATATGCAGTATTCCTGCGCCTACTGGAAAGAGGCGACCACGCTGGAAGAAGCGCAGGAAGCCAAATTACGGATGATTTGCGAAAAGCTGCAGCTGCAGCCCGGCATGAATTTGCTGGATATTGGCTGTGGCTGGGGCGGGCTTTCTGCCTATGCGGCGAAAAACTATGGCGTTTCGGTGGTGGGCGTGACCATTTCTGCCGAGCAGCAAAAGCTGGCACAGGAGCGCTGTGCCGGGCTGGACGTCGAGATCCTGCTGCAGGATTACCGTGATTTGCATCTGCAATTTGACCGTATTGTTTCCGTCGGTATGTTTGAGCACGTCGGTCCGAAAAATTACCGCACCTACTTCAACGTGGTGGAACGTAATTTAAAACCGGACGGCTTATTCCTGCTGCATACCATTGGTTCGAATCGGACAGATATGAATGTTGACCCGTGGATCAACAAATATATCTTCCCGAATGGCTGCCTGCCGTCGGTTACCCATATTGCCCAGGCCAGCGAAGGGCATTTTGTGATGGAAGATTGGCACAATATTGGCGCTGACTACGATCGCACCTTGATGGCGTGGTACGAAAGATTCAAACAGGCATGGCCGCAGTTGGCCCAACGTTATTCGGATCGTTTCGAGCGCATGTTCAGTTATTACCTGAACGCCTGCGCTGGAGCATTTCGCGCCCGTGACATTCAACTCTGGCAGGTGGTATTCAGCCCGAAAGGCGTAGAAGGCGGTATCCGCGTGACGCGCTAAATATGCACAATAAAAAACCCCGGCCAATTAACCGGGGTTATTCTTATACATGACCTGCAAAAGCATCAGCCGCAATACACGCGAATGATCTTATCCTCGCTGTCGCCCAGGAAATTCAGGCGGCGCAGGTTGAAGTCCATCGTAACCGCTGAGTTATACGGAATCGCACGTACCTGCGACTCAATTCGTACGCCTTCCAGCGAAGACATCGGTTTACCGACATAATTCTGGTATTGCGCCGCACCACAGGTGTCGCTATCGGCATCCACTGTCGGGTTGGCCGCGCCCTGGTCCGGCGAACTGCTACAAGCACTCAGCGCCAGCAGCGCCGTTAACATCAACGTTTTCCCATAAAACTTCACGCGATTGCTCCTCTCTGGTGGGTCGTTTGTCAGATCTTCTGCGCCAGCGCGCTCGCCGCCGCCATTGCCGCTTCGCGGCTTGCCAACACACGTTCAACGGTGTCTACCACCGCCTGCGTTTGCGGGTCGATCTCAATATTCACCTTATCACCCAGGCGTTTTTTGCCCAGCGTGGTACGTTCCAGCGTTTCCGGGATCAGGTGTACGCAAAAACGATTATTCACCACTTCACCGATGGTCAGGCTAATTCCGTCAATACCAATAAACCCTTTGTGCAGAACATATTTCATCAGTTCCGCATTCGGCATACGTAACCATACCTGACGATTATTCTCGGAGGTATAAATCTTGGCAACTTCCGCCGTGCAGATAATATGGCCGGACATCAGGTGACCGCCAATCTCATCATTAAACTTGGCCGCCCTTTCGATGTTAACCACATCGCCCAACGCCAGTTCACCAAGGTTGGTCAGGCGCAGCGTTTCTTTGATCAAATCAAAACTGACGCGGTTACCTTCTACCGCGGTGACGGTCAGACAGCAGCCGTTATGCGCCACAGACGCACCGAGCTCCAATCCAGGCAGCAGCTCGGTAGGCATTTCTATGACGTGGGTACGGAAGTTGGATTTTTCATCAATGGCGACCAGCGGCGCGGTGCCTTGTACGATACCGGTGAACATGTGAGCCTCTTCTTTCTGAAAATGTTTAAAGCGCTTGGGGCAGTTTGCCCCAGTTGGCGAGGAAAACCAAACCCGTGGCGACAAAAAGTCTGTGCCTGCGCATTTAATAACTATTTCATCACAGCATTTGCTTAACCTCGCCGAGCGGGTACAATCTTTTTGACAAAATTCCGCTATTTTTAATTGTTGTCCTTTCGCGACGACCCTCCCCTCCATCATAAATAAATAGAAAGGTGTATGCGTGCAGAAGTACTTCATTGAAGCGCGTAGTTTATTGGCCCTCGCAATCCCGGTAATCATCGCGCAAATATCACAAACCGCAATGGGTGTGGTAGACACCATTATGGCCGGTGCGTACAGCGCCACAGATATGGCGGCGGTTGCCGTCGGTACCTCTATTTGGCTGCCTGCCATTTTGTTCGGGCACGGCCTGTTGTTGGCGTTGACACCGGTCATCGCCCAGCTTAACGGCGCGGGCCGACGAGATCGCATTGCTCATCAGGTGCGTCAGGGCTTTTGGCTGGCGGGGGCGGTCTCGTTGCTGGTGATTATCGTGCTGTATAACAGTAAGTTCGTCATCGACTTGATGCACAATATCGACCCGCAATTGGCGGATAAAGCCGTGGGCTATCTGCACGCCATCATGTGGGGCGCGCCGGGCTATCTGTTCTTCCAGGTACTGCGCGGCCAGTGCGAAGGGCTATCGAAAACCAAGCCGGGCATGGTGATTGGCTTCCTCGGCCTGCTGGTGAATATCCCGATCAACTACATCTTTATCTACGGTAAATTCGGCATGCCGGAATTGGGTGGCGTAGGTTGCGGCGTGGCGACCGGCAGCGTTTACTGGTTTATGTTCCTGGCGATGCGTTGGTACGTGAAGCGCGCCCCGTCGCAGCGCGATATTTTGCCACACGAAGGCAGCAGCCCGCGGCCCGACTGGCCGGCAATAAGACGCCTGTTCGGCATCGGTCTGCCAGTCGCGCTGGCGCTGTTCTTCGAAGTCACGCTGTTCGCCGTCGTCGCTCTGCTGGTCTCTCCATTGGGCATCGTTTCGGTGGCCGGGCATCAGATTGCCCTGAACTTCAGCGCGCTGATGTTCGTGTTGCCTATGTCGTTGGGCGTCAGCGCGACTATTCGCGTTGGCTATCGGTTGGGTGAAGGCTCGGTCGAAGGCGCGCGGATTGCCGCTTATTCGGCTATCGGCGTCGGTATCCTGATGGCCTGCTGCACCGCGCTGTTTACCGCCACCTTCCGCGAGCAAATCGCCCTGCTGTACAACGACAGCCCGGCGGTAGTGGCCATGGCATCACAGCTGATGCTGTTGGCAGCTATTTACCAGATCTCCGATTCTATTCAGGTAATTGGCAGCGGCGTTCTGCGTGGCTATAAAGATACCCGCTCAATCTTCTTCATCACCTTTATCGCCTATTGGGTGCTGGGTCTGCCGAGCGGGTATCTGCTGGCGTTGACCGACATTGTCGTCCCGGCGATGGGGCCTAGCGGCTTCTGGATTGGGTTTATTATCGGGCTGACCTTCGCCGCCATCATGATGGCCTTGCGTATGCGTTGGCTGCAAAAACAGCCTGCGGCACTGATCCTGCAGCGCTCTACCCGCTAACTATCACCACCGGTCGGTTACGCCGACCGGCGGCTTCAGCAGCATGGATTGCAGAAAAAACCGCCGCACTGCACACAAGCGCAGCAATCGCGTGAAATACCGGATAAAATTACGTTTTTCTCCTTGCCAGCGCGCGGGGAGCTCGTTAATATTCGTCCCCGCTGTCAGCCATGACAGACAGGAAAAGATGCGTCCGTAGCTCAGTTGGTTAGAGCACCACCTTGACATGGTGGGGGTCGGTGGTTCGAGTCCACTCGGACGCACCAAATTCCTAAAGCAGTACAGTGCGTCCGTAGCTCAGTTGGTTAGAGCACCACCTTGACATGGTGGGGGTCGGTGGTTCGAGTCCACTCGGACGCACCAAAATTCTAAAGCAGTGCAGTGCGTCCGTAGCTCAGTTGGTTAGAGCACCACCTTGACATGGTGGGGGTCGGTGGTTCGAGTCCACTCGGACGCACCAAATCATAATATCCGCAGCTCCACCCTATCGACCCGACAGTTCCTCAAGCTTTAAAAACTTTGCTCCTGCTACCGCAAACCACATCAGGTATCATCAAGGTCAATACCCTATCAGGACAGATCCCATGCTGAAATTTACCGCAGAGACTGCGTTTGAAAAACTGGACACCGGCCTTACCCGCAGGCAAGGGGTAATGAGCGACGGCACCAGCGCCACGGAAGTGAAGTTCGAAGCAGGAACCTTCGGCCAACTGCAAAAGCGGGCTTACGCTCTGCAGACGCGGGTGGTTTCCGGTGAGTTTGAATTCACCGTCGGCAATGATACCCAGGTGATCGTGGCCGGTGAAACTATCGCCATCCCCGCTAACATTGCCAGCGGCTGCTTCTGCCTGTCGGCCGGTACGCTGCTGGAAATTATCGTATCCGGCTAAAATCGGCCAATGACATGTTTACACTAAGGTTATTTGCGCAACAAACTGCAGCTGTCAGTTTGCATTTGCGCCACATTTGCTGCTGATTTGCCGGATCCGCGCGTTAGCACCGGTTTTTTATTTTGTTTCCCGCCGCTTAGCCTTTATAATGCGCAACGTCTTTCAGTTGAATGGTTTCAGCCCTTGATCTGCGAAAACGCAATAACAACACATTTTCATCTCATCACGTTGCGCAGCATCCCCGCATCCCGGCGCGGGCTGAATTTTTCCGCCCCATTTCGACTCCGGTCACCTATCCTTAACTATGTTTTGCACCACCAGGCACGACTCAAATCCCTTATCAGTGGCCTGACCGCTGGTTTTATTCGTTTTATTATCCATCACAACTTGTAGAAAACTCCGTCATGAAAAAGACCAAAATTGTTTGTACCATCGGTCCAAAAACCGAATCGGAAGAAATGCTGACCAACCTGCTGAACGCTGGCATGAACGTAATGCGCCTTAACTTCTCCCACGGCGATTACGAAGAGCACGGCAACCGCATCAAGAACATGCGCGCCGTGATGGCGAAAACCGGTCAGAACGCCGGTATCCTGTTGGATACCAAAGGCCCGGAAATCCGCACCATGAAACTGGAAGGCGGCAAAGATGCCTCTCTGGTTGCTGGCCAGACCTTTACTTTCACCACCGATCAGAGCGTTATCGGCAACAACGAACGCGTTGCAGTAACCTACGCCGGTTTTAGCGCAGATCTGAAAATCGGCAACACCGTACTGGTGGACGACGGCCTGATCGGCATGGAAGTCACCAACGTGACCGAGAACGAAGTGGTCTGTAAGGTGCTTAACAGCGGTGACCTGGGCGAAAACAAAGGCGTTAACCTGCCGGGCGTTTCCATCCAGTTGCCGGCATTGGCTGAAAAAGACAAGCGCGACCTGATCTTCGGCTGCGAACAGGGTGTGGACTTTGTTGCCGCTTCCTTTATCCGTAAGCGTTCCGACGTGCTGGAAATTCGTGAGCACCTGAAAGCCCACGGCGGCGAGCAGATCCAGATCATCTCCAAAATCGAAAACCAGGAAGGCCTGAACAACTTCGACGAAATCCTCGAAGCTTCTGACGGCATCATGGTCGCTCGTGGCGATCTGGGCGTAGAAATCCCGGTAGAAGAAGTGATCTTCGCGCAGAAGATGATGATCGAAAAATGTAACCGCGCACGTAAAGTGGTGATCACCGCCACCCAAATGCTCGATTCCATGATCAAGAACCCACGCCCTACCCGCGCAGAAGCCGGCGACGTTGCCAACGCCATTCTGGACGGTACCGACGCAGTGATGCTGTCAGGCGAAAGCGCCAAGGGTAAGTACCCGCTTGAAGCCGTTACCATCATGGCGACCATCTGTGAGCGCACTGACCGCGTGATGCCAAGCCGTATCGACAGCCTGAATGACAACCGCAAGCTCCGCATCACCGAAGCCGTATGCCGCGGCGCCGTTGAAACCGCAGAGAAACTGGATGCGCCACTGATCGTGGTTGCCACCAGCGGCGGCAAATCAGCCAAATCCGTGCGTAAATATTTCCCTAACGCCGTGATCCTGGCGCTGACCACCAATGAAGTCACCGCGCATCAGCTGATTCTGAGCAAAGGCGTGATCCCACAGATGGTCAAGGAAATTGCCTCTACCGACGACTTCTATCGCATCGGTAAAGAAGCGGCGCTGGCCAGCGGTCTGGCACAAAAAGGCGACGTTGTGGTGATGGTTTCCGGTGCTCTGGTTCCGAGCGGCACAACCAATACTGCCTCGGTTCACGTGCTTTAATATAAAACGTGACATAATTATTTTGATGAAAACGCCGCTTAGCGGCGTTTTTTTTAGCACTGGTAAACTGTTTTCTCAAAAACGCAACCGTGGATTGCTCATTATTTAGCTAATTATAAATCGGAGTTGTCCCATGGAATCCAGCTGTTTTCCCTACATTTTTTAACTATTTTTCAAAAGAAGCTGTAAGTTTGAGCGAACGATCAAAATAAAGCACTCCAATACAAAAAAATTATTCTCTTTCGAAAAAAGTTTGTGTAATACTTGTAACGCTACATGGAGATTAACTCAATCTAGAGGGTGTTATAATGAATCGTACTAAACTGGTACTGGGCGCGGTAATCCTGGGTTCCACTCTGCTGGCAGGCTGCTCTAGCAATGCTAAAATCGATCAACTGTCTTCTGACGTTCAGACTCTGAACGCTAAAGTTGACCAGCTGAGCAACGACGTGAACGCAATCCGTTCTGACGTTCAAGCAGCTAAAGACGACGCAGCACGTGCTAACCAGCGCCTGGACAACCAAGCTCACGCTTACAAAAAGTAAGATAGCTTCGGTTATTGAAAACGGCGCACATTGTGCGCCGTTTTTTTTGCCTGTCATTTCCGCATTTCCCCCCTTCCGTCTTTAGGCGAAAAAAAAGGGCTCAGCACGCTGAACCCATCGGTATTGACCGCTACGGCTACTTTTTAATTCACCGAACTGATAGGTGCACCCTTGAACGGGCCCTTATTCGCTTCCTGCGAGGCTACAGGCGTTAAACTGACGTCAGAGGGGTTCTGCCCCACGTTAACCAGCACCGGCATGCCAGAGCGGCGTACAACCGCGCTATCGAACACGGCCTTATCGGTCTGCGCATCGCCGACAAAAGCCTTCTCGGCTTTGGACAACGTAATCGGCATGGTCTGCGGATCGTCGCTTTCAACTCTCGACAGCGGCTGATGCACTTCTACGTAACGTTTACCGTCCGGTTCAACCGAAATTTTCACCGGATCGTTAATGACCTGAACACGGGTACCGCGCGGTACCATGTTGAACAACGCCTCGATATCGGTTGGGCGCAGACGGATACAGCCAGAGCTGACGCGCATGCCGATACCGAAGTTGGCGTTGGTGCCGTGGATCAGATACTCACCGTGCCCCATAGCCAGACGCATAGCGAACAGGCCCATTGGGTTTTCAGGACCGGCCGGCACCACGCCCGGCAGCTTCACGCCTTTCTCCAGATAGCGCTTGCGGATATTGGCTGTCGGCGTCCAGGTCGGGTTCGGGATTTTTTGGCTTACGGAGGTCACCTGCAGCGGAGTGTGCATCCCGGTCTGGCCGATACCGATAGGATAAACGATGACCTTGTTCTCGCCTTTCGGGTAGTAATATAGACGCAGTTCGGCCAGGTTGACGACAATCCCCTCACGCTTGGTGTCCGGCAACAGCATTTGGGTCGGGATGGTCAACACCGAACCCGGCTTGGGCAGGAAGGGATCGGTACCCGGGTTGGCCTCAAGCATGCCCAGCAGACCAATTTTATAGTCGGCAGCAATCGCCTCCAGCGGACGCCCATCGTTCGGTACGGTATAGGTGGTGTTCTCGCCAATCAGACGGCTGTCCGGCGGCGGCAGCGGGTATTCGCTCGCGCTGGCGGCTTGCGTGCCGGTCAGTACGGTGGCAAATAGCATGCCCATTAAACTCAACGCACGTTTCATTATCATCCCTATATGCTTATTACGGTTCGGCCACAAGGCTATCTGGCACTTGATGACCGGTAAATCAGACAAGACCTGATTAATACTAGCAATGCTGACGTCAAAGGCAATAAGTCCTCTAAAAATCAACATGTTATAACGTAATCGCTTTCTCCATTTGTCAGTATAACGTCAAGGGATAAGCTGCTGATATGTCACTGATTTGCGGGGTGAATAGCAGGGTTGGGCGGGTTTTGTAAAGACTCATTGACATAGCAAATATAAGCGCCTTATCAATGAGCCTTAGGAATATCAGAGTTTGGCGGCCTGACTGCGGATTGCGCGGATCATGGCTTCCAGCCCCTGAGAACGGGAAGGCGTCAGGTGCTGACTCAACGCCAGTTCGGCGAAAAACGGCCGCACGTCCAGCTCGACAATCTGCTGCGGCGTCATTTGGTGATAAAGAATAAACACCACCGCCAGCAGCCCTTTGACGATAGCCGCGTCGCTATCCCCGTGAAACTCGACCTGCCCTTGTTCATCGAGCCGCATCACAATCCACACCTGGCTCTGACAACCGGAAATCAGATTGCCCGCCTGACGTTCGCTATCGTCAAGCGCCGGCAGCTTCGCGCCCAGTTCGATGACATACAGGTACTTGTCTTCCCAGTTCAGGCAACGGGAAAAATTACGCACCAACTTTTCTTTATCCGGCAAGTTCGCCATGAGGTTCCTTTCAATAATTCAGGGGCCGGCATGCCGACCCCATGTCACTGGCCACCGGCGCTCAGCCAATAGCGCCAAGCCCGACAGTCTACCCTATCCCAGCAGTTTTTGAATTCGCTGCAACCCGGCCACCAGCCGGTCAACTTCTTCGCGGGTGTTGTACAACGCCAACGAGGCGCGGCACATGCTCGGCACATTATAGAACGCCATCAGCGGCATCGCGCAATGATGTCCGGTGCGAATAGCGATGCCGTACTGATCCAGGAAGCTGCCGACGTCATAGGCATGGTGTTCGCCCAGATTAAAGGCGATCACCCCAGCGCGATCCGCCGGACCATAGATCTTCAGCGTCGGTACCTGCTGCAGCGCTTCGAGCGCATAATGCATCAGCGAATGCTCATAATCAGCAATCGCCTCCAGCCCCAGCGCGTTCACGTAGTCAATCGCCGCCCCCAGTCCCATCATGCCTGCAGTATTGGGGGAACCGGCTTCAAAACGCCACGGTGGCTCGGCATAGGTGGTGCCGAGAGTAAGGCTCACCTGCTGAATCATTGAGCCGCCGCCTTCCCACGGTGGCATTTGCTGCAACAGCGCCTGACGACCGTAGAGAACGCCGATACCGGAAGGCCCATACAGCTTGTGACCGGAAAATACGTAGAAATCACAATCCAGCGCTTGCACATCAACCCGTTGGTGCATGACCGCCTGCGCACCGTCAATCAGCACCTTCAGACCGGCAGCTTTGGCCTGCGCCGTAATTTCCTGCACCGGATTGACCGTGCCCAACACGTTGGAAACCTGAGTCAACGCCAGCAGTTTGGTGGTGGCATCGATCAATCCAGGCAGCTGCGCCACATCCAACGTACCATCTTGCTGTAGCGGCCAGACGCGCAGGTTCAGTCCACGCTCTTGCGCCAGCATCTGCCAGGGCACGATGTTGGCATGGTGCTCCATCTCGGTGATGATGATGCTGTCACCGGGCTGCAGGAAGTGGCGACCAAAGCTGTTGGCCACCAGATTGATGCCTTCGGTGGTGCCTTTAACGAATACGATCTCTTCCGCCGAGCCTGCATTGATAAACGCCGCCACCTTTTCACGCACCGCTTCCATTTCCTGTGTCGCCTCGGCGCTCATGGTGTGGATGCCGCGATGCACCGCCGCATAACCGTGACGATAAAAATCCAGCTCGCGATCGATTACCGCCTGCGGCTTTTGCGCACTGGCCGCGCTGTCGAGGTAAGCCAGAGGCTGGCCGTTGACCTCACGCGACAGGATCGGGAAATCGCCGCGTACCCGTTCGATGGGAAAACTCATGCGGCCTCCCCCGGCTCCGGCAAGCGCCGTGCAATGCGCGCCAGCACCGATTCACGAATGGTTTCGTTACCGATCCCCTCAGTCAGCTCAGCGGCAAAGGCAAAAATAATCATCTGTTGCGCAGCGTGCTTGTCGATGCCCCGTGATTGCAGATAGAACAGCTGCTCTTCATCGATACGCCCGACGGTGGCGCCATGGCTACACTTCACGTCATCGGCATAGATTTCCAGCTGCGGTTTGGTATCGACCTCAGCCACTTTGCCCAACAGCAAATTGTGGTTGGTCATCTGCCCATCGGTTTTTATCGCGTGCTTGGCCACTTTGATCATGCCATTGAACACGGCCTTGGCGCGGTCGCTAACCACCACTTTGTGCAATTGGCGGCTTTCGCAGTAACCCTTGTTGTGTTCCAGGTAAGTTCGGGTATCGCACACCTCTTTGCCGACCGGCAGCACAAGGCTGTTGATCACCAAATTAGATCCTTCACCGTTAAGCTGCGCGCTGGTGTTGTGGCGCGTCAGGCCCGCACCGAGCAGGAAGCTGTCACTCTTCACCTGCGCGTCGCGGCCAATCACCAAATCGTTATGGGCAAAGTGGTAACTTGGCTGGCTTTCAAACGCCAGTTTGCAGTGATGCAGTTGGGCATTGTCAGCCACATTGGCGGTCAGGCGTGCGCCGGTGAAATGCGCGGCATCGTTCAAACTGACGTAGTGCTCAATCACTTCGGCCTGGGCGCTGCGCCCAATCTCAAGATGATGACGGTGATGCACGGTGTTCACTCCGCCTGCGGCACCGCGTCCGCTGCTGATATGCAACAGGTACAAAGGGCGTGACGCGCTTTTACCGGCCGCCACGCGGATAATGCTGGTTTCCTGCGCCAGGCTTTCGGTCAGGTGCAGAAAAATTTCAGGCTGAATGGGCTCAGGCAGCGCCTGTGGCGTGCCGTAGGAGGCAACGTCAAACTGATAATCGCCCAGTTCGCCATCGCTCAGCGCCGCACTGAAACGGCCGTCGATAAACACTAACCGATATGCATCGATAGCCAACGCCAGTGCATCCACCTGAGCCGTGGTCACCTGCTCTACAGGCGGCTCCAGGAACTGCTGCTCCAGCAGGCCTTCCAGCGGCGTGTATTTCCAGTTCTCATGCTTGCGGGTCGGCCAGCCCAGGCGTAAAGCCTGCTGCCAGTGCGCCAGCGCATGCGCGGAATGCTCGCCGCCACGCTCTTCGAACAGGCTGTAAAGCTGCTGCAGCGCGCGTGAGTTATTGTTCGTCGGTAAGCCAGCCATAGCCCTGCTCCTCCAACTGTTTCACCAGGGAGAAGTCGCCGGATTTGACGATGCGCCCCTGGGAAAGAACATGAACGTAATCCGGTTTGATGTAATCCAGAATACGCTGGTAGTGCGTGACGATAATGAACGATCGCTTGCCGTCGCGCAGCGAGTTAACGCCGTTGGCGACGATCTTCAGCGCATCGATATCCAAACCGGAGTCGGTTTCATCCAGAATGCACAGATCCGGCTCCAACGCCGCCATCTGCAGAATATCATTACGCTTTTTCTCCCCACCGGAGAAACCGACGTTGACCGAACGGGTCAGCAGATCGGGCGGCATGTTCAGCAGTTCAATCTTCTCTTCGATAAAATCAGCGAAATCGAAGCGATCGAGCGCCTCCTGCTGGCGGTATTTTCGCACCGCATTCACGGACGTCTGCAGGAAGAAATGGTTGCTGACGCCGGGAATTTCCACCGGGTACTGGAACGCCAGAAACACGCCTTCGCCGGCACGATCTTCCGGATCCAACTCGAGCAGGTCTTTACCTTTAAAGGTCACCTCGCCCTCAGTGACTTCATACTCTTCGCGCCCTGCGAGGGTCGCCGAAAGCGTGCTTTTGCCCGAGCCGTTCGGCCCCATGATGGCATGCACTTCACCGGGTTTGATCTCCAGGTCCAGACCCTTGAGGATCTCGTTGCCTTCCGCGCTGACTTTTAAATTCTTGATACTTAACATGCAGTGTCCTTAGGTCGCGCTTTCGCGCTGTAAATCCGGCGATTAGCCCACGCTGTGTTCCAGGCTGATGGCCAATAACTTCTGCGCCTCGACGGCGAACTCCAGCGGCAGCTCAGAGAACACGTCCTTACAGAATCCGTTGACGATCATCGAAATGGCATTGTCTTCACTGATGCCACGTTGCAGGCAGTAGAACAGTTGGTCATCGCCAATTTTTGAGGTGGTGGCTTCATGCTCCAGCTGCGCGCTGTTGTTACGCGCCTCAACATAAGGGAACGTATGGGCGCCACTGTCCGGCCCGATCAGCATCGAGTCGCACTGGGTAAAGTTACGGGCGTTTTCCGCTCCCGGCAGGATCTTCACCAGGCCGCGATAGGTGTTCTCGCTGTGCCCGGCAGAGATACCTTTGGCGATGATGGTCGAACGGGTGTTCTTGCCGATGTGGATCATCTTGGTGCCGGTGTCCGCCTGCTGATGGCCGCTGGTCAGCGCCACAGAGAAGAACTCACCGATAGAGTTGTCGCCCTGCAGGATCACGCTCGGGTATTTCCAGGTGATGGCCGAGCCGGTTTCCGACTGGGTCCAGGACATTTTCGACCCGGCACCTTCGCACAGTGCGCGCTTGGTGACAAAGTTCAGGATCCCGCCCTTGCTGTCACCGCCGGAGAACCAGTTCTGTACGGTCGAGTATTTCACTTCGGCGTCTTTGTGCAGGATCACTTCCACCACCGCCGCATGCAGCTGATAGCTGTCGCGTACCGGAGCAGAGCAGCCTTCGATGTAGCTGACATAACTGCCTTCGTCGGCGATCAGGATGGTGCGTTCGAACTGCCCGGTTTTGGCGGCGTTAATACGGAAATAGGTCGACAGTTCCATGGGGCAGCGTACGCCCTTCGGCACATAGACGAAGGTCCCGTCAGAGGCCACCGCGGCGTTCAGCGCGGCGAAGAAGTTGTCGTTTGAGGGTACGACGCGGCCGAGGTATTTGCGTACCAAATCCGGGTATTCGTGGATCGCCTCGCCGAACGAACAGAAAATCACCCCGCTCTCGGCCAACTTCTCGCGATAGGTGGTGGAGACCGAGACGGAGTCAAAGATCGCGTCCACCGCCACTTCACTGCCTTCTCGCACCGGCACGCCGAGCTGGTTAAACGCCAGTTCAACCTCGCTGGTCAGGTAATTGTTGTCCGTGACCGCGCCGGGCTGCTGTTCTGCGCCGGGCTGCGAGCCGCAGGCGTCATCACAACTGCCGCAGGACGGCGCCGAGTAATAGCTGTAGTCCTGGTAATTCAGCCGGTCATAGTTGGCTTTCAGCCAGTGCGGCTCTTCCATTTGCAGCCAGGCACGGTAAGCCTCCAGGCGGAACTCCAGCATCCACTCAGGTTCGTTACGCTTGGCCGAGATGGCGCGCACCACGTCTTCGTTGATGCCTTTCGCTAACTCGTCGGTAGCCAGTTGGGTAAAAAAGCCTTCTTTATAGCGACCTTCGCTGACCCAAGCCTGCACTTCATTAGGCATTTCTACATTGCTTCGTGTCATGTTGATTGCATCGCTCAAACGCCAAAACTCTCGCCGCACCCGCAGGCATGCTGAGCTTTAGGGTTGTTAAATTTGAATATCTGATTCAGCCCTTCACGGACAAAATCCACCGTGGTGCCATCGATAAACGGCATGGCTTTTAACGGCACATACAGTTTGGCGCCATCGCGCTCAAACAGCAGGTCGTCGTCAGCGGGTTCACGGGTGAGATCCAGCACATAGGCAAACCCGGCGCAGCCTGACTGCTTCACCCCGAGCTGCAGCCCCTTCACCTGCGGATCCTGCTGCATTAATTTAGTAATTTGTTGTACGGCATTATCACTGAGCAAAATGCCTTGCCAGACATTTTCGTCCAGAGAAAAGGTGCCGACATTTTCCGTTTGCATATGGCCTACCTCACACTCGTGTTTTTCCACAGCCAATCTGGGTTGCTACTATGTTAGTGATAACAATTATCACTTCAACCGTTTGTTTTGCGGGGGTATCCGCCAAAAACCCGGATTTTCGTTTCGGCATGCGGCAAGCGCGCGGGACAGTCAGCGACACAATCGCTGCAGGTCGGCAAGGGGATCAATTTATCCCTATGAATTTACAGCACATCCTGTACTACCTTCGCGCTTGCCTATTGGCTCGAACGCTTTACAGATCCGGATTTTTATTTTGCTTTAAACATTCATAGAAAATACCTATTTCTGAATTTTGTCTGTCTTAAAAATGCGTTTATCGACAATAAGGGACTTTTCCCACTCTTTCGCGCTTCACTGCAGGCAGACAATTCGCAGGCTCTATGACTAAAGTTTAGTCGTTACTGACCATATTGGGTCGCCGTGCGCTCAATGCATCCCCCTGCCGCGATAAAAATTTCAACAGAATGATTGATCGTAAACGCGCCAGTAAATATGATAATGATTATCATTCAATTACAAATTGAGCGCGGGCAAATGAATATCTCGATGAATGCGTGGCTGCTGGGCAAAATTGATGACTATAAGTTCAGCGTGCGTGACGCCACGGTAGATTTCTACATGGCGGAAGCGTCGCTCAGGCGGCCGGAGTGCAATATCAACCACCTGAAACGCTACAACAATGTCAGCCTCAACATGGCCAATCTGTGCCTGGAAAACGGCGATGATGAAAGCTATCTGCACGCGTTGAGCAAGCTGCATAATCGGCTGATCGTGGAAATCAACAATCCGCAGCGCTGCCAGCTGTTTCGGGTTCAGAGCTACCATTTTGCCCGCCATACCCTGACCCTGATCTGCCAGAAATACGCGATGGAAGGCACCTGGGAGAAAGCCAACGCCTTCCAGAAGGACTTCGTCAAGCGGGTGCCGTTTCAGCTGTAACCCCGCCGACTGACAAGAAACCCGCAGGCCGGAATGCCTGCGGGGGAAGGAAACTTAATCGATCACTGCGGTGGTTAAACGCGAAGTGCAGCAAAGGCGGTCGCGCGAATCGAAGATTTCAATCTGCCACACCTGATGCCGACGGCCAACATGCAGTGCGCGACAAACCCCGCGTACCTGGCCTTCAAACACCGCTCGCAGGTGGTTGGCATTGATCTCCAGCCCTACTACTTTCTGATCGCCCTCGCTGCACAGGTAACCAGCCATCGATCCCATCGACTCCGCCAGCACCACCGAGGCCCCACCGTGCAACAAACCAAACGGCTGCCGCGTACGGTGGTCCACAGGCATGGTAGCCTCAAGGTAATCCTCTTCCATTCGGGTAAACTGGATCCCCACATGGCTGACCATGCAGCCTTCACCGGCCTGGTTTAATTGTTCCAGCGTCGTTTCTCGTTTCCACAGTTTCACTCAATCATCTCCAGAAGTGCCTGTAATGGGTGCCGTACACCGTTACCCTCAATACGTTTGACCTGGCTGCGACAGGAGTAACCGGTCGCCAGACAACGTTGCCGCGGCAAACGTTGCAATGCCTGGTGCCATGATAGCTCATAAATGCCGAGCGAATTCTGCAGGTTCTTCACTTCATGCCCGTAAGTACCCGCCATGCCGCAGCAGCCTACGCTGACATTTTCCAGCCTGGCGCCGAAGCGAGCAAAGATCGACGTCCAGTGCTGACCGCTGGCTGGTAAGGCCGTGGTTTCAGTACAGTGACCGAACAGATACCAGGCCTCACCGGTCGCAGGCTGTTCAGCCCGCTCGGCCAGCAGTTGCTGCAACCATTCGTGCACCAGTTGCACCTGGAAGTCCCCGCGGGTTTCCCCCAGGATCTCGTTATATTCATCGCGATAACACAGCACCAGCGCCGGATCGACCCCCACCAGCGGCATACCGAGTTTTGCCACCCGATTGAGGAAATCGGCGGTTTTGCGCGCAGTACGAGCAAAGCGCGTCAGGAATCCTTTGATATGTTGCGCCTTGCCATTCGGAGAAAACGGCAGCAGCACCGGCCGGTAGCCGAGCTTTTCCACCAGCCGTACAAAGTCCGCCACCACTTTGGCATCGTAATAGCTGGTGAAGGGATCCTGCACGATCAAAACGTGCTGCTCGCGTTGTTCAGCATTCAGCGCTTCAAGCTGTTCCAGCGTCATGGTCGTGGCACCATGGCCGGAAAGCTGTTGACGCAGCGTCGGGCTGGAGAGCATCGGCAAATCAACCATGCCGACAGTATTGCGGCTTAGCTCACGCACCCAGGGCTGACGGAAGAAGAAGTTGAACACCTTGGGCGCTTTCGCCATCAGCGGCGTATAGCTCTCTACCCCGGCGACCATATAGTCACGCGCCGGCCGCAGATAACGCGTGTGGTAAAGCTGCAGGAAACGCGAACGGAAGCCCGGCACGTCAATCTTGATCGGGCATTGGGTAGAACAGGCTTTGCAGGCCAGACAGCCGGACATCGCCTCTTTCACCTCGTGCGAGAAGTCATATTCGCCTTTGCCGGCGTACCAGCTGTTACGGGTTTTCTCGATCAGCGTTCGGAAACTGAGCCGCTGCTGTGGCAGCTGTTTTTCCAACGCCACGGGATCGACGCCCTGCTCGGACAGCAGACGCAGCCATTCACGCACCAGCGCGGCCCGGCCTTTTGGCGAATGGATACGATTGCCGGTGATTTTCATCGACGGGCACATCGGGCTACGCACGTCAAAGTTGAAGCACAGACCGTTGCCGTTACATTCCATCGCCCCCCGGAACGAAGTACGTACCTCGACAGGAATGCGGCGATCGAGGGTACCGCGCTTGACGGCGTCCACTTTCATCATTGGCGCATCGACGCCCAGCGGCGAGCAAATTTTGCCAGGGTTGAGGCGGTTGTTCGGATCGAATGCGGCTTTGATGCGACGCAGTTCCAGATACAGCTGCTCGCCGAAAAACTCCGGGCTGTATTCGGCGCGGAAGCCTTTACCGTGTTCACCCCACAGCAAGCCGCCGTATTTGGCGGTCAGTGCCACCACCCGATCGGAGAGCTGTTTCATCAGCACTTCCTGCTGGGGATCGCACATGTCCAGCGCGGGACGCACATGCAGCACGCCGGCATCGACGTGACCGAACATGCCGTAGCTGAGGTTGTGGCTGTCCAGCAACTGACGGAATTCGACGATGTAATCGGCCAGATGCTGAGGCGGCACGCAGGTGTCTTCGGCAAAGGGAATCGGTTTGGCCCGCCCTTTGGCGTTACCCAATAACCCGACCGCCTTTTTGCGCATGTTATAAATGCGCTCGATGCCCACCAAATCACCACAGATCTGATAGCCAATCACGCCGCCCTGCCTCTCGGAGATCAGCTCGTCCAATCGCAAGCACAGGCTTTCCATCTGCTGGTCGATCAGGACCTGGTCGTCACCGGCAAATTCGACGATGTTCAGGCCCAGCATCTCTTTATCCGGCACGTTGGTGATCAGTTCGCTCACCGAATGCCAGACGATATCCTCACGCGCCAGGTTCAACACCTTGGAATCGATGGTTTCTACCGACAACGCCTTGGCTTCAACCATAAAGGGCGCATTACGCAGCGCGGAATCAAAGGAGTCGTATTTAACGTTCACCAGGCGGCGCACCTTCGGCAGCGGCGTAATGTCCAACCGCGCTTCGGTAATAAAGGCCAGAGTTCCTTCGGCGCCGGTCAGGATACGCGTCAAATCGAAGGTTTGCAGATCGTCGCTAAACACGTGTCGTAGATCGTAGCCGGTCAGGAAGCGGTTTAGCTTGGGGAATTTTTCCAGGATCAGCGCGCGTTGGTCACGGCAACTGTTGAGTACCGTTCGGTAAATCTGCCCCTCAAGGGTTTCCTCACAGGCAATCGTTTCCGCCAGTGGCGTCGGCATGGCGCGAGTGTCGATCATGTCGCCGCCCAGCAAAACCGCCCGCAGGCCCAGTACGTGATCGGAGGTTTTACCGTACACCAGCGACCCCTGGCCGGAAGCGTCGGTATTGATCATGCCGCCCAGCGTGGCGCGGTTACTGGTGGAAAGCTCCGGCGAGAAAAAATAACCCAAGGGCCGCAGGTACTGGTTAAGCTGGTCTTTGATCACCCCAGCCTCCACCTTGACCCACCCCTGCTCGACGTTGATGTCCAGAATACGGTTCATGTGGCGCGACATGTCCACCACGATGCCGCTGTTAAGCGACTGTCCGTTGGTGCCGGTTCCGCCGCCGCGGGGGCTAAAGGTCAGCGCGTTGAAACGCTCTTCAGCCGCCAGGCGTGCAATCAGCGCCACGTCTGCGGTGGAGCGGGGAAACACTACCGCGTCGGGCAGCAACTGATAGATACTGTTGTCGGTCGCCATCGTCAGCCGGTCGGCGTAGCTGGTGGCGATATCGCCATTGAATCCGTTTTGCTTTAAGGCTTCCAAAAAGTCGAGCACCCGTTGAACGAGGCCGGGTGCCTGAGAAATCTGTGGGATCATTCGCTTTTTGACCCTGTCTGTCTATTTTTTATGCGCTTATGCACGCTGAATCAGGCCTTTATTCAGACCCACCCTACTTTTTATTAGGCATAAAAACTAACATACTCGTTTAGTGAAGGCATGCACATTATTAGGTCGTCAGACGACGCGCGATAAAAGGTGCGGCGCATGATGAAAAGTGACGAAAATGCACCATGCTTAATCTAAACAAAGGAATTAACTTACCAGGATGAGAACCCATTCATGACAATCCCCCAGTCCCGATACGATTTGCCACGGATTATTTTTGGCGTGCTGTTTATCGCCATTATGATCGTCGCCTGTTTTTGGGTCATTCAACCGTTCATTCTCGGCTTTGCCTGGGCCGGCATGGTGGTTATCGCCACCTGGCCGCTGCTGATCAAGCTGCAAAAAATACTTTGGGGCCGCCGCTCGCTGGCCGTGTTGGTCATGACGTTGCTGTTGATCCTGCTGTTCATCCTGCCGATTTCTCTGCTGGTCAGCAGCGTGGTCGACAACAGCGCGCCCGTGGTTGCCTGGGCCAGTACCCCCGGCAAGCTGCATATTCCCGATCTGGCGTGGCTGCAATCGATCCCGATGATCGGCGATAAGATTTATAACAGCTACCATACGCTGGTGAGTGCCGGCGGCACCGCCCTGGTGGCGAAAGTGCAACCCTACTTCGGCCAAACCGCCACCTGGTTTGTGGCGCAGGCGGCGCATATTGGTCGCCTGTTGTTACATTGCACGCTGATGCTTTTGTTTAGCGTATTGCTCTATGCCCGTGGTGAGCAGGTTGCCCTGGGCATTCGCCACTTCGCAACGCGTCTTGGCGCCGAACGAGGCGATGCTGCCGTCGTGCTGGGTGGTCAGGCAATCCGTGCGGTGGCTTTGGGCGTGGTGGTGACGGCGCTGGTACAATCGGTATTGGGTGGTATTGGCCTGGCGGTGACTGGCATTCCAGCCGCCACCCTGCTGACGGTGCTGATCTTTATCTGCTGTGTCGCGCAACTGGGGCCGCTGTTGGTGCTGGTGCCAGCCATTATCTGGCTGTACTGGAGCGGTGACACCACCTGGGGCACCGTGCTGCTGGTCTGGAGCTGCGTGGTGGCTACGCTGGATAACGTATTGAGGCCGGTGCTGATCCGCATGGGTGCCGATCTGCCGATGCTGCTGATCTTGTCCGGTGTTATCGGCGGCCTATTGGCTTTCGGCATGATTGGCCTGTTTATCGGCCCTGTGGTGCTGGCGGTGTCTTATCGCTTGCTCACCGCCTGGATGAACGAAGCACCGGAACCGACAACCGATCTGGAAGAAGTCGCCAAAGACCTGGAACAGATGTAATCCGGATCTCTGCCCGGCTCCCCGGGCAGAATCCTTTCTTTATCCACACCCATTCTCATTTACTTCAATCCGTCGCGGCGATAATTAATAAAGTCCCTCTGAATGCCGGGCTAACGGGCATTAATTAAACATACCGCATGAATACATCTTTTTAGCCTGAAGATAGAATTGAGCAAGGTTTAAAATAAATGGGAACCTGGATCTTGATTAGGATGATTCTTAATGACTAATTTCGTTTAAATATCTAGTATTATTGCCATCTATTGCTTCAAACATCTGATTTAAAGCAAGATTTCCTAACAATGTAATGCCATACATGTGAATTGCTGTGTGTAGTCTTTGCCCGTCTCCTATGATGGGCTTTTTTTTATTCTTTTTTTGGCCAAGATTAATGCCGATATCCATTCTATTTACATTCAGAAATAATAAAGCCGTAACCTGAGCTACGGCTTTAGAGTTAATGCGGAATCTTATGTCGAAGAATTACTTTTTCTTCGACAGATTGACCCAGGTTTGCACCACGGTATCCGGGTTGAGCGACAGGCTGTCAATGCCCTGCTCCATCAACCACTCGGCGAAGTCCTCATGATCGGAAGGGCCCTGCCCGCAAATACCGACGTATTTGCCATGGCGTTTAGCCGCTTGAATCGCCATCGACAGCAGCGCTTTAACCGCCTCGTTACGCTCGTCAAACAGTTCAGACACCACGCCCGAATCGCGATCCAGCCCCAGCGTCAGCTGGGTCATGTCGTTGGAGCCGATAGAGAAGCCATCGAAGTGTTCCAGGAACTGATCCGCCAACAGGGCATTGGACGGAATTTCGCACATCATGATCACTTTCAGGCCGTTTTCGCCACGCTTCAGACCCTGGCGCGCCAATTCGGCGACCACCGCTTCCGCCTGCGCTACGGTACGCACGAAAGGCACCATGATTTCGACGTTGGTCAGGCCCATTTCATTACGCACGCGTTTTACCGCGTCGCATTCCATCGCGAAGCAATCGCGGAAGCTGTCGGCGACGTAACGGCCAGCGCCACGGAAGCCCAACATCGGGTTCTCTTCATGCGGCTCGTATTTCTCACCGCCCACCAGGTTGGCATATTCATTGGATTTGAAGTCAGACAGGCGCACAATCACTCGCTTCGGCCAGAATGCCGCCCCCAGCGTGGCAATCCCTTCCGTCAGGCGGCCCACATAGAACTCGACCGGGTGGTCGTAGCCTTGCATCAGCGCCTTGATTTCCTGCTGCAGTTCTGGAGTCTGTTGATCAAACTCCAGCAATGCCCTCGGATGCACGCCAATCATGCGGTTGATGATAAATTCCAGCCGGGCCAGGCCCACGCCTTCGTTCGGCAAGCGCGCAAAGTCAAAGGCGCGGTCGGGGTTACCGACGTTCATCATGATTTTCAGCGGCAGTGACGGCAGCTCGGTCACTTCGGAACTCTGCACGCTGAAGTCGAGCATATCGCTGTACACAAAGCCGGTATCGCCTTCCGCACAAGAGACGGTGACCTTCTGGCCTGCCTTCAGCAGATCGGTAGCGTTACCGCAACCGACCACGGCAGGAATGCCGAGCTCGCGCGCGATGATCGCCGCGTGGCAGGTACGGCCGCCACGGTTGGTGACGATTGCCGCGGCCTTTTTCATGATCGGTTCCCAGTCCGGGTCGGTCATGTCCGTCACCAGCACGTCGCCAGGCTCGATCAGGTCCATTTCGCTGATATTATGGATGACTTTTACCGGGCCCGCGCCAATGCGGTGGCCGATGGCGCGCCCTTCCACCAGCACCGGGCTGCTGCCGTTAAGCTGGTAACGCTCCATCGTCTGTTCGTTGGAACGCACGGTTTCCGGACGGGCCTGAACAATCAGCAGCTTGCCGGTATGACCGTCTTTGGCCCACTCGATATCCATCGGACGACCGTAGTGTTTTTCGATCAGCAGTGCCTGATGCGCCAGGCCCTGTACTTCTTCGTCGGTCAGAGAGAAACGATTGCGTTGCTGCTCTGGCACGTCTTCAATTTGTACCTGTTTGCCGTGATCCTGCGAAGGTGCGTACACCATGCGGATTTTCTTCGACCCGAGGTTACGACGCACGATAGCCGGCTTGCCTTTCAGCAGCGTCGGTTTATGTACGTAGAACTCGTCAGGGTTTACCGCGCCCTGCACTACCATTTCACCCAGGCCGAAGGCGGAAGTGATAAACACCACCTGGTCAAAACCGGATTCGGTATCGATGGTGAACATCACGCCGGAAGACGCCAGGTCAGAACGTACCATGCGCTGCACGCCGGCCGATAAGGCCACGCCGCGGTGATCGTAACCCTGATGCACGCGGTAAGAGATGGCACGGTCGTTAAACAATGAGGCATATACGTGCTTGATCGCCACCATTACGGCGTCGATGCCCTGCACGTTGAGGAAGGTTTCCTGCTGCCCGGCAAAGGAAGCGTCCGGCATGTCTTCTGCGGTGGCGGAAGAACGCACGGCAAAAGAGGCTTCCGACTCGCCGTCGGCCAGTTGCTGGTAAGCCAGATTTATTTCGCGCTCGAACTCTGCGTGGAACGGCGTGTCGATGATCCATTGACGGATTTGCGCGCCGGCCTTGGTCAGTTGGGCAATGTCGTCAACGTCAGTTTGATCCAGTAACTGATAGATGCGCTGGTTAACACCGCTTTGCTCGAGGAAATCGTTAAACGCCTGCGCGGTGGTGGCAAAACCGTTTGGCACGGCTACGCCCAAATCGGAAAGATTGGTGATCATTTCACCGAGGGAGGCATTTTTGCCGCCGACACGGTCAACGTCGTGCATGCCGAGCTGGTTGTACCAAAGCACATTACGCAAGTCTGGGCCATTGTTGGACATCGAGACAATCCTTATTGCTATCAGTAGGGTATAGACGGATTTAATTCGCTTGCTTTCTCAGCGCCGCTAAAACGGTGCCGAATCAGACTAGCACAATGATCCATAGGAAATGGAAAGGTGAATCGATCAACCCGGCGAAGAAAATGGATTTTAGGAAAACTTCCTGAAATGAAAAATGAGGATGGAATCGTTCCCTGTCGCACTAATAGCTTAAATCTCAACAAATTAAGTAATTTTTAAACTTGATTTTTAAAAACCATATTATTACTAATGACTTTGGTGAAAATAACATCGTTCTGTGGAACCATTCCTCAAGAAAAAGAAATCCCTGCTTTTCATAAAATTTAAAATAGCGTTTCAATCAATAACGCTCCGACGAAAGCTTATTCCTTGATCGGCGAAATTAATCGACGACTCTGCCCTCACTATCACATTTTTTTTGCCCGCCCCTTTACCGCTCGATCATCTCAAGCCCATGATAAGAGCAAGCAGATGCGATGACTGCATCACCGTTTCAGGTAAGGAGCCTCGGGTGGAAAGAAGCGTTTTTTATATTTCGGATGGCACGGCGATCACCGCCGAGGTTTTGGGCCACGCCGTGCTGTCTCAATTTCCGGTGAAGGCCACAACCTTTACGCTGCCCTTTGTCGAAACCGAGGCGCGCGCCCGTGGAGTCTGCCAGCAGATTAACGATATCTATCGAGATACCGGCGTGCGGCCCCTGGTGTTTTACTCGATCATTTCGCCGGAAGTGCGCAAAGTCATCACCCAGAGCGAAGGGTTTTGTCAGGATATTGTGCAAGCACTGGTCGGCCCGCTGCAGGGCGAGTTAGAGGTGGAGCCCACCCCGGTCCCTAATCGTACCCACGGCCTGACGGCCAGCAACCTCGGTAAATATGATGCCCGTATCGCGGCTATTGACTACACGTTAGCCCATGATGACGGCATTTCGCTGCGCAATCTCGACCAGGCCCAGGTGATTTTGCTCGGGGTTTCACGCTGTGGCAAAACCCCCACCAGCCTGTACCTGGCGATGCAGTTCGGTATCCGCGCCGCCAACTACCCGTTTACCGCCGATGATATGGACAATTTACACCTTCCCGCCGCGCTGAAGCCGTTTCAGCACAAGCTTTTCGGCCTGACTATCGATCCGGAGCGTTTAGCCGCTATCCGTGAAGAACGGCGCGAAAACAGCCGTTATGCCTCTATTCGCCAGTGTCGAATGGAGCTTGCCGAGGTGGAAGCGCTGTTCCGTAAAAACCAGATCCGTTATCTCAATACCACCAATTATTCGGTAGAGGAGATCTCGACCAAAATTCTGGACATTCTGGGCATGAGCCGCCGCATGTTCTAGTTTTCACGCGGTGGGCCGGTCCCCTACCGCGTGCTGCTTATTTCTTCATTGGCGACGTTTTTTGTGCTTTTTTTAGCGATTCTGATCAACAGAACACAGTTTCTCCGGTTGAATTCATCGGTTTTTACGTTATTGTGATCGCCATCACTTCCCGGCACTCCTGCCGCAGCGAAGAAAAGTCTTTAGAGAAAATCATGCACAAAACAGATGAACTGCGGACCGCGCGCATCGACAGCCTTGTCACGCCGCAAGAACTGGCGGAGAAGTTGCCGATCTCGGCGGAAATCGCGGATAACGTGACGGCCTCCCGGCAACGCATTGAAAAAATCCTGACCGGTGAAGATCGCCGCCTGCTGGTGGTTATCGGCCCATGCTCGATACACGATCTCGACGCCGCCGTAGACTATGCCGGCCGCCTGAACCAACTGCGCATACGTTACCAGGATCGCCTGGAAATCGTGATGCGCACCTATTTTGAAAAACCGCGTACCGTGGTGGGCTGGAAAGGCCTGATCTCCGATCCGGCGCTGGATGGCAGCTTCCAGGTGAATCGTGGGATCGAAATGGCGCGTCGGCTGCTGCTGGAAGTGAACCAGCTCGGCCTGCCTACCGCTACCGAATTCCTCGATATGGTGGTCGGTCAATACATCGCCGACCTGATCAGTTGGGGCGCGATTGGCGCACGGACCACCGAAAGCCAGATCCACCGTGAGATGGCCTCGGCGCTCTCCTGCCCGGTGGGCTTCAAAAACGGTACCGACGGCAATACTCGCATCGCCATTGACGCCATTCGTGCGGCGCGCGCCGGGCACATGTTCCTGTCCCCGGACAAACACGGCCAGATGACTATCTATCAGACCAGCGGCAATCCTTATGGTCATATCATCATGCGCGGTGGCAAAACCCCGAACTACCATGCTACCGATATCGTTGCCGCTTGCGACAGCCTGCGTGAATTCGACCTGCCGGAACACCTGGTGATCGACTTCAGCCACGGCAACTGCCAGAAACTGCATCGCCGCCAGTTGGAAGTAGCAGAAAATGTTTGCCAGCAAATCCGTGCCGGTTCTGCTGCCGTGACCGGCGTGATGGCGGAAAGCTTCCTGGTGGAAGGCACCCAGAAAATCGTGGCCGGTCAACCGCTCACCTACGGTCAGTCAATTACCGATCCTTGCCTGAGCTGGGCCGACAGCGAACAGCTGCTGGCCATGCTGGCCGATGCGGTAGATACCCGCTTCTGATGCCAAAGCCGGGGCGCCCGTCCCGGCTTTTTCTCCTGTCATCCGCTCATCTATACTGTTAGCAATTCTCGCAGTCTCCCTGGAAAGGATTTGGAACCTCGACATGATCCACTCACTGTTATCCATCCCCTGCGTCACCCTGCAAGGGGAACACAAAACGCTGGGGGATTTCCCCGCCCGAGCCTATCTGGTGGTTAACACCGCCAGTAAATGCGGTTTTACGCCGCAATACCGTGGGCTGGAAAACCTGTGGCAGTATTACCGCGAACGGGGGCTGATGGTGCTGGGCTTTCCCTGCAATCAGTTCGGTTCGCAAGAGCCCGGTAATCCCCTGGAGATCGCCAACTTCTGCACTCTGAACTACGGCGTCAGCTTCCCGCTGTTCAGCAAGATTGAGGTCAACGGTCCTGGGGCGCATCCGCTGTTCAATGAATTGAAACGCCTTGCCCCGGGCGTATTGGGCAGCCAGCGAATCAAATGGAACTTCACCAAATTCCTGCTGACCGCCGACGGTCAACGGGTGAAACGCTTCGCACCGATCACCAAACCCGAGCGCCTGTTCGACCGCATTGAAACCCTGCTGAAATAACCTTGTTTTAGACGGGCTGAGCCCCTTCAGCCCCTCTCACCTTCCCTTCCTACAAAAAGGTTCCATCGGTAAGAAAATTTTCCTTGATGTAACCTTTCGTTCACATGATAATGATTCTCACTTTGATATTAATTGCTATTTAACGGTCTGTTTTATAAACACATGACGATGGATAATCACAATCACGACTTACCTGCCAAAACCGTAAGCCCCGCGGTGAGTGGCCTGACCTCGCCTCCCTGCTACGACAGCGCTCAGCTGCTCGACGCCGAGGGCGTGGCGATCATCATCCATCAGGGCCAGCGCTACCAGCTGCGGCAGACCAAAGCCGGGAAATTGATCCTGACCAAATAACACCCATCCCTCAACGCCAGCCACCCCGATCGATATTGATCCAGGCAGCCAGCAAATCTATTGATATGTTAAAAACATACGGAGAGTTGCGACATGCCTCTGATCCCTTACACCCGGCTGCGTTTATCCGCATTGAGTCTGGCGATTGCCTGCGCTCTGCCGACGGTGACTTTTGCACAAACCAACCACACGGCTTCTTCTTCCAGCGATGTGTCGGCTAAAACAAGTAAAGCCAGCGACGAAACCCTGACCGTTGCCGCCACCGGCAATGCACGCAGCAGTTTTGAAGCGCCGATGATGGTCACCGTGATCGAAGGCAATAGCCCTGAAAGCCAGACCGCCACCAGCGCCGCCGACATGCTGCGCCGCGTGCCGGGCATAACCGTCAATGGCACCGGCCGTACCAATGGCCAAGATGTTTTCATGCGCGGCTACGGTAAAAACGGCGTACTGACGCTGGTAGACGGTATCCGTCAAGGCACCGATACCGGTCATCTTGGCGCCACCTTCCTGGATCCGGCACTGGTAAAACGCATTGAAGTGGTACGCGGCCCTTCGGCCCTGCTTTACGGCAGTGGCGCACTGGGCGGCGTAATTGCTTATGAAACCGTGGATGCCGCCGATCTGCTGCTGCCAGGTCATGACACCGGGTTCCGGGTTTACGGCACAGCGGGCAGTGGCGATCACAGCCTGGGTATGGGCGCCAGCGCCTATGGCAAGACCGACAACCTCGACGGCCTGCTGTCATTCGGCACTCGCGACGTTGGCGATTTGCGTCAGGGCAACGGTTTTGACGCGCCCAACGACGAGACCATCAGCAATGTGCTGGCCAAAGGCACCTGGAAGATTGATGAAAATCAATCATTAAGTGGTGACCTGCGCTACTACAACAATCGGGCGCAGGAACCGAAAAACCCGCAGGAGTCCGCTAGCAGCAGCGGTAACCTGATGACCGATCGTTCAAGCATCCAGCGTGACGGTCAACTCAGCTACAAACTTAAACCGGTGGGCCAGGATTGGCTCGACGCCGTAGCCAAAGTCTATTATTCCGAAGTGGAGATCAACGCCCACACTCATGGCAACGAAGACGAGGCGCGTAAACAAACTACCCGTGGCGCGAAACTGGAAAACCGCACCCGCCTGTTTGCTGACACCTTCGCTTCTCATCTGTTTACCTATGGCAGTGAAGCTTACAAGCAGGAACAAACGCCGGGCGGTGCAACAGAGAGCTTCCCCCAAGCGAAAATCAACTTTGCCTCCGGTTGGTTACAAGATGAAATTACCCTGCGAGACCTGCCGGTGACCCTGCTTGCCGGGACTCGTTACGATAACTACAAAGGCTCCAGCGACGGCTATGCGGATGTGGATGCTGACAAGTGGTCATCTCGTGGCGCTATCAGCATTACGCCAACCGATTGGCTGATGTTGTTCGGTTCTTACTCGCAGGCATTTCGTGCGCCGACCATGGGTGAAATGTATAACGACTCTAAACATTTCTCTATTCCCATGGGACCTACCACCATCACCAACAATTGGGTACCCAATCCGAATCTGAAACCGGAAACTAATGCCACCCAAGAGTATGGTTTCGGGCTGCGCTTTGACGATCTGCTCTTAGCTGACGATAGTCTGCAATTCAAAGCCAGTTACTTCGACACCAAAGCCCGAGACTACATCACTACCGACGTCACCATGGAGTTGGGACGTGGTCCCCGTGGCCCTTATTGCATCAGTTGCACCACTTTCTCGACCAATATCGATCGTGCGAAGATCTGGGGTTGGGATGCCATGTTGAGCTATAAAACGCCAATTTTTGGCTGGGATTTGGCATACAACCGAACACGTGGAAAAAATGAAACCAGCGGCGAATGGTTAAACAGCATCAATCCAGACACCGTTACCAGCACGCTGGATATCCCGCTGGGTGAAACCGGTCTCTCTACCGGGTGGGTTGCGACGTTGGCCCAACGCGCCAGCCGTGTAGAAACCGGCACACCGGAGCAAGGCGGCTACGGCGTCAATGATTTCTACCTGAGCTATAAAGGCCGCGATCGTCTGCAGGGCGTTACCACCACCGTGGTGCTGGGCAACGCCTTCGACAAAGAATACTACTCGCCGCAGGGCATTCCGCAGGATGGCCGCAACGCCAAACTGTTGGTCAGCTACCAGTGGTAACGTTTTGAATCCGGCGGGCAACCCGAATGCCCGCCGATTGCACCTCTCACAGGAGAACTATCAATGAGCAATACCCTCTACCAACGCTACCAGCAGGCAAAAATTGATAACCCAGGCAAATACGCACGCGATCTGGCCGAGCTGCTTGGCGTCAGCGAAGCAGAACTGACCCATGCTCGCGTCGGTCAGGATACTCGTCGTCTGCAGGCCGATGCCCGCACCCTGCTGACCGAGCTGGAGCAGGTTGGCGTCACCAAATCCATCACCCGTAACAGCTACGCGGTGCACGAGCAGATGGGGCGCTACCTCAACCAGCATCTGAACGGCCACGCGGGTCTGATCCTCAACCCACGCGAATTGGATTTGCGGCTGTTCCTCAACCAATGGGCCAGCGCCTTCGCCATGAGCGAAACCAACAAGCGCGGTGTGCGTCACAGCATTCAGTTCTTCGATCATCAGGGTGATGCGTTGCATAAGGTGTACACCACCGACGAAACCGACCTGGCCGCCTGGATGGCGCTGGTGGAACGCCACCTGAGTGCAGAAAACCCGGCGTTGGCACTGAAAGCCCCGGACGCCACCGTCAGTAACGCCGCACCGGACAACGAAAAGATCGACCGCGAATGGCGTGAAATGACCGACGTTCACCAGTTCTTCCAGTTGTTAAGTCGCAATAAGCTGACGCGTCAGCAGGCCTTCAAGGCCGTCGGCAACGATTTGGCCTACCGGGTGGATAACAGCGCCCTGTCCCAGTTGCTCAACGCAGCGCTGGGCCTGCAAAACGAAATCATGATTTTTGTCGGCAACCGTGGCTGCGTGCAGATCTTCACCGGTCAGATCGAGCGTCTGATGCCGCAGGAAGGCTGGATTAACGTGTTTAACCGTCGTTTCACCCTGCACCTGATCGAAGACGCAATTGCCGAAAGCTGGATCACCCGCAAGCCAACCAAAGACGGGTTTGTCACCAGCCTGGAGCTGTTTGCCGCGGACGGCACGCAAATCGCCCAGCTTTACGGCCAGCGTACCGAAGGCCAGCCGGAACAAACCCAGTGGCGTGAGCAGGTTGCCGCGCTTGAACCCAAGGACATTGCCGCATGAAACCCTCATTGACCCGTCGCCTGGCGTTGTGCATTGCGCTGGCGTTACCCTTCTCCGCTGCGGCGGCGGAACGTATTGTCTCGATAGGCGGTGACGTCACCGAAATTGCATTCGCACTCGGCGCGGGCGATGAAGTGATTGCGCGCGACAGTACCAGTCTGCAACCTGAAGCCGTCAAAAAGCTGCCGGATGTCGGCTACATGCGTCAGCTTAATGCCGAAGGTATTCTGGCGTTGAAACCTTCGCTGGTGCTGACGACCGAACTGGCCGAACCGGCGCTGGTGCTCAAACAGCTGGAAGAAAGCGGCGTTAAGGTCGTACGCATTCCGGGCGATACCACGTTGCAAAGCGTGCCGGAGAAAATCGAGGTAATCGCCAATGCGTTGCAGCGTACCGAGCAAGGCAAAAAGCTGAGCGAACGGTATCAGCAACAGCTGGCGGCGGTGAAAACCGATGCTCTGCCGGTCAAGGTCCTGTTCGTCATGAGCCACGGGGGGATTACACCGATGGCCGCCGGGCAACACACCGCCGCCGACGCGGTCATCACGGCAGCCGGTTTGAAGAATGCGATGCAGGGATTCAGTCGCTATCGTCCCCTGTCGCAGGAAGGCGTGATCGCCAGCGCGCCCGATCTGCTGTTGGTCACCACTGACGGCATAAAAACGCTCGGTGGCCAACAACAATTGTGGAACTTGCCGGGCGTCGCGCTCACGCCAGCGGGGAAAAACCACCGCGTGCTGGTGGTTGACGATATGGCGCTGCTGGGCTTTGGGCTGGAAACGCCGGCGGCGTTGGCCAAACTACGCCACGCGGCGGAGCAAAAGTAATGCGCAGTCGCACTTCCCCACGCGTGGCGATTGCCGGCCTGCTGGTGTTACTGGCGCTGCTGGCGCTGGGTGCCGCCAATATGGGGGCATTGCCCCTGTCGTTTCGCACTCTGTGGCAACAGCCGTTCAGCGACACCGCCTGGCATATCTGGCTAAATATCCGTCTGCCGCGCGTACTGCTGGCGGTGGTGATCGGCTGTGCATTAGCGGTATCTGGTGCCGTCATGCAAGGGTTGTTTCGCAACCCGCTGGCTGACCCGAGCCTGCTGGGCATTAGCAGCGGCGGCGCGCTGTTTGTCGCGCTGATTATCGTGATGCCTCTGGCGTTGCCTCCGGTGATTGCCCTGTATGGCCATATGCTGGCGGCGTTCCTCGGCAGCATGCTGGTGTCGCTGTTGATCTACGGTATCAGCCGCAGCGGCCACGGCAGCCTGTCGCGCCTGCTGCTGGCGGGGATTGCCATCAACGCCCTGTGCATGGCGGCGATTGGCGTGCTGTCTTACCTCAGCAACGACCAACAGCTGCGTCAGTTCTCGCTGTGGATGATGGGCAGCCTTAGCCAGTCGCAATGGCCGACGCTGGTGGTGTGCGCTTCCCTGATCCTGCCGACCACCTTAATGACCCTGTTACAGGCGCGTCGCCTGAATCTGTTGCAACTGGGGGATGAAGAAGCGCATTACCTCGGGGTCAACGTCCAGCGCGCCAAGCTGCAACTGCTGTTGCTTAGCGCCTTGTTGATTGGCGCCTCGGTGGCGATGAGCGGCGTGATTGGCTTTATCGGTCTGGTGGTGCCGCACCTGGTACGCATGCGCCTCGGCGGCGACCACCGCTGGCTGTTGCCCTGCTCCGCGTTGGGCGGTGCCTGCCTGCTGTTGGTCAGCGATACGCTGGCACGCACCCTGGTAGCACCGGCGGAAATGCCGGTCGGGTTGATGACCAGCCTGATCGGCGGGCCTTACTTCTTATGGCTGGTGATGCGCCAGCGGGAGCGTGTGGGTGGATAACTCCTCAAGCCTGACGGCGCAGCAATTGCGTTACAGCCTGGGTTCACGTCGGCTGATAAACGACGTTTCGCTCAGTATCGCCAGCGGCGAAATGGTGGCAATAATCGGGCCAAACGGCGCAGGTAAGTCTACGTTGTTGCGCTTGTTAACCGGCTATCTGGCTCCGGGTTGCGGCGAATGTCAGCTACTGGGACGACCGTTAGAACAGTGGCAACCGCAGCAGTTGGCGAAGGTACGCGCGGTGATGCGCCAGCACAGTGATTTGGCCTTTCCTTTTACCGTGGAGGAAGTGGTCAGCATGGGACGGGCACCGCACGGCAAACGCGATGCACGGCATGCGGTGCAACAGGTGATGGCGCAAACCGACTGCCTTGAACTGGCCCAACGCGATTATCGCCAGCTTTCCGGCGGCGAGCAGCAACGGGTACAGTTGGCCCGCGTGCTGGCACAACTTTGGCAGCCACAGCCCACCCCGTCCTGGCTGTTCCTTGACGAACCGACTTCGGCACTGGATCTCTACCACCAGCAACATACGCTGAGGTTGCTGCGCACGCTTACGCGCCAACAGCCGATCGCGGTGTGCTGCGTGCTGCATGACCTCAACCTGGCCGCGCTGTATGCCGACCGCATTTTATTGCTGCATCAGGGGCAATTGGTCGCCTCGGGTACGCCGCAGGAGGTGTTGCAGGCGGAAATACTCACCCGCTGGTATCAGGCAGATTTGGGGGTAGTACATCACCCGGAAGTGGCGTTACCGCAGGTGTATTTACGCCAGTAGTGGCAGTACCGGGCGCGGTACCCGCCGCGCCCGTCATCCTTTCATTTCATTTCAGTTAACTCGAGCAGGATATCTCCAGATGCTTGCCCCAATCCGGCGGCAATGCGGCGAGATCGTCATATTCCGGCGCGTCAGCAAACGGCGTCAACAAGGCCTGATGCAGGCGCGCCAGTTTGCTGACATCATCCCGTTCGGCACTTTCAATCGCCTGCTGCGCCAGATAGTTGCGCAGGATCAGCTTCGGATTCACCGCCTTCATCGCCTGTTGACGCTCAGCGTCGCTCACCTGTTCTTGCTGCAAGCGCTGGCGGTATTGTTGGTACCAACCGTCGAACGCAGCGCGATCGATAAATTCATCACGCAGCGGCGACTGCGCCTGTTGCTGTTCGGTATGACTTAACAAGCGGAAAGTTCGGCTATAGTCCCGGCCTTCTTGCGCCATCAGGCTCAGCAACCCGGTGAGCAAATCGTTATCCTGCTGCGATTGGGTGAAGAAGCCGAGCTTGGCGCGCATCTGTTCCCCGTAAGCGCGCATCAGGGCCGGTTCATAGGCCGCCAATGCCTGCTGCAGTTGTTCGGTACTCATCAGCCCGGACAGGGTCTGTGCCAGCCGATGGAGGTTCCACAGCGCCACCGCCGGTTGATTATCGAAGGCATAGCGCCCCTGATGATCAGAGTGGTTGCAAATATAGTCGGGCTTGTAGTCGTCGAGGAAGCCATAAGGGCCATAGTCGATGGTAAGCCCCAGAATCGACATGTTATCGGTGTTCATTACGCCGTGAGCGAAACCGACGGTCTGCCAATGGGCGATGAGCCGCGCAGTGCGCTCAACCACGTCGGTAAACCACAGTAAGTAACCCTCCGCCTGATCTTGCAACTGCGGCCAGTGACGGGCAATGACAAAATCGGCCAGCTGCTGCACCTGTTCCGGCTGCTTGCGGTAATAAAAATGCTCAAAGTGGCCGAAACGCACGTGGCTTTCCGCTACGCGTAGCAACATCGCTCCACGCTCAGGTTGCTCACGATAAACCGGCTCTTCACTGGTCACAATGGTCAGCGCACGGGTGGTTGGAATGCCCAGATGGTGCAGTGCCTCGGAGGCGAGGAACTCACGGATCGCCGAACGCAGTACCGCACGCCCGTCGCCCATGCGTGAATAAGGCGTCAATCCCGCCCCTTTCAGGTGCCAGTCCATGCTGCGGCCATCCGCCAGGCGTTGTTCACCCAGCAAAATGCCCCGGCCATCCCCCAACTGCCCGGCCCAAACGCCGAACTGATGGCCACTGTAAACCTGCGCCAGCGGTCGCATGCCCGGCAACAGTTTCTCACCCGCCCAAATCGGGGTTTTGTCCTGGGTAAACCAGCTTTCGTCCAGCCCCAGTTCGCGTGCCAGCGGTTCGCTGTGATACAGCAAACGAGCGCCTTTCAGCGGAGTGGGATTCAATTCGGTATAAAAACCGGCTAACTGATGTTGGTAAGCGTTTTCAAACTGCGGCATAGGCCCTCCGTTGCACCTAGTGTAGAGCTTGAACGGGGCGATTAACACAGAGGAAATGCAGGGAGAACGCATCTGCCTGATACCTGGGCAGATGCGGGGATCAGCGTTTATGCCGATACGGTTTGAATGCCTTTTTACGCTGAGCGGGAAAATACCCGATCGGCGAGAAAATCATAATGAATAACAGCGCCGGAATCACATCTGACATCATCCAGTCCATTATTGGCTCCGTTGTGTGTTGTACTCTCAATTATTGTTATTGAACTCATCGGGTGTTACCCGTAACGCTGCCAGATTGTCCACACCAACGCTGGGCCATAAAAAACCTTGCAGGCCAAAAACCCCGGCGTGTCTGAGCTTATTAAAATATTCCCTTTTCTCTATTCCTCCTACGATCACACCTTTGCACAGCAAATTGATATTTTTTAATAGCGAGTCAATGACCACGTCATATCCCTGATGGGTAAACAACTGCCAGTAAAAACGCTTGTCGATCTTGACGTAGTCGAACAACCCATCATACAAGGCGGTCAGGGTCGCCTGGCCGGAGCCGAAATCATCCAACCACAGCGAAAACAATTCGCTCAGCCGGAGGATCTTTGGATTGTTTTTGCCGGCCGAAAGATTCGGAAAACCCTCACTGATTTCGAAAGCAATAAATGGCCATTGCCTGATACGGTCACAGAGTTGGCCGTCAGCGAGAATCAAATCGACCAGGGTTTCTTCAATATTAAGCGTCAACAAAACGTCGTTTTCGACAAACCAGGCGGCATTCTGTTCTGCCAGTTTCAATTGCTCATTAAATAACTCAATCTTTTGCTCAGCGGTCAGTAAATTAATCCCAATGTCAGCCGGCATAGCCAAATCACCGTCCAGACTATTAAAGCGGTTCAAAATTTCTACCGCTAACAGCCTGCCCTCCATTGAGTAAACAGGTTGAAAAACATAGCTACTAATAAAGTCAGCTTCGAATTGTATTTTCATTTCAATGCCACAGGCTGAATGGCGAGCATCTCATCGTATATCAATATATTTTATCGATCAATCCCTCTGAGATTAATCGGAAATATCAATGCAATTAGTGATAACTTATCATTTAATTGATAGATTAAAGCTATGTTGCGTCCACTTGGCACGGTATCAAAAACAATTTGGCTTAAGACAGAGTTGGCGCAACCCCACTAAATTTAAGCCATATTTAGGTTAAGTAATATAGTCACACTGAAAATTTGGCTTATCGCTATTGTTTTCATTAAAGAAATTCTTAAACATATCTAAATATCAATTAAGCATGAAATCTGCACAAGCGCAAGCGCGCCGCAAACTGATTAAATTTAATAACGCATCAATTCCGTACGTTATTCTTTGCATTGAAACAGCAAAAAAATGCCCACCTTGCTTTATTGGAAATTCATGCTACCCACTATTGAGGTGGCTTTCGGCAGCAGAAAGCCGATAAAAACAATAAAGCGGCGCAAACTTGCGGCATAAAAAAAGGATGACACCGTCATCCCTTGATATTTAAAGCGTGGTTGTTATTTGATCGTTTCGACCAGCCATTGCCGCAGCTCGGCTAACTCGGTAGCCTGCTCCGGGAACTGAGCAATCAGTTTGTCGCAGCACTCAGCCAAGGCTTCACTGCGGTAAGCGCAACCCACCAGCATCTCTGCCAAACGCTGCAGCGGTGCCGGACTCAGGCTGTCGGTAAAAATCTGCGCCCGGCAGATCTGCCCCTTTTCTACGTCAAAGAAGATATCCACCCCACCCCAGACAAAGCGTTCGTTCAGTAAATGGCTAAATGCCGGCGCCTTGCCGAAATTCCATTCCCAACTGCTCTGTTTGGCAAACTGCGCGGCGAAATCCGGCAGGTCGGGATAGACATCCGGTGAGATGATTTCCGCCGTAGCGGTCTCGCCATAGTAGTCAAAGAATGCCTGAGTCACCGCATCGCAGACCTGCTGGTGGCTGATGTCAGGTTTAAATTCCACCAGGTTGGCCACCCGGGAGCGTACCGAGGTGATGCCCTTGGCCTGCAGCTTTTTGGGATCCGGATTAAGATAATCCGCCAGACGGTTAAGATCGGCATTCAGTAATAAGGTGCCATGGTGGAACCCGCGATCCTGGGTTTCCCGATAGGCCGAGCCGGAGATTTTACGCACGCCTTCCGGCGTTTCGATCACCAGATCATTGCGGCCCGATGCCGTGGCAGAAATACCCAACTGGGCCAACGCCTGCAGAATGATACCGGTGGAAAGAGTTTTGTCGTAACCCGGTTTGCCCGCCATAAAGGTAAAACAGGTGTTGCCCAGATCGTGGAATACCGCTCCACCGCCGCTGCTACGACGCGCCAGGCGAATACCGTCCTGCTCCATTCGCCGGGTGTTGCACTCTTTCCATGGGTTTTGTGACTGGCCTATGACCACCGTTTCGGCATTGCGCCATAAGAACAGGATTTTCTGCGTGGTCATTTCGCGGAAGATGCACTCTTCCACGGCCAGATTGAACCAGGGGTCGTAAGAATCGGAAATCAGTAAGCGTAAGTTATTCATGGCGGTCCCCGCTAAGCACGTGATGCCGCCATAATACACCAAATCAACAGCTTAAGATTAAATTCGCCGCGCCTGCCAGTAGGCTTTTTTCCAATACACATTGTCCAGCGAGGATCGCATCACGCCACGGCTGGTGGAGGCATGAATAAACTGATCGTTGGTATCATAAATGCCAACGTGCAAACCGTTCTCACCGCCGCCAGTTTTGAAAAACACCAGATCGCCCGGCATCAGCTCATCACGCGAGACTTTGGTTCCCAGCGAGGTTTGTTCCACCGTCGAACGAGGTAGTTGCATATCGAAACGGTCGCGGAAGGTGCGATAAACGAAACCGGAACAGTCAACGCCGCCGCGATCCACCCCACCATAACGATAAGGTGCGCCGTACCATTGACGCAGTTGCTCATTCAACTGAGCCACCACCACGATAGAGTCCGCCAGCCGACCGCTCGGCGGCGGTGCATGACTGCTACAACCGGCAAGAATTAAACTGGCTAATAAAAACCAAATACGCATCCGCATAATATCCCTTCATTGAACACGTTGCCGCATCATGCCGTCCGGTAAAAGCATACCGCCTGCGAGGCAAAGCCGGCACCACGTAAGGAAAGCGCTATTTGGGGCTAATTTATCCCCCTGCAGGGGAAAAAGGCAAGCACGGTGAAGGAGATAATCGCATTGGCGCCACTTTTTGCGCTATTAAGGCGTTTTTACCTTGGCCTGGCTGTTAATCAGCCACACGCCAAACAGGATAAACAGCGTTCCCAACGTTTTCAACAGGGTGGCGGATTCGTTAAACCACGGCAGGATCACCGCGGCCAGGTACACCAGCGCATAGCTCACGCTCAGCAGTGGGTAAGCGCGGTTTAGTGGCAGATGGTGCAGCGCGAAGAACCAGCACAGCATGGACAACGCATAACCGAAGATACCACCGCTGACCGCCAGTAGCGGCACCCAATACTGAGCAAACAGGTCTAACGTCACGTCGGCAAACGACATCAATGGGATCTGCGCCATACCCCACTTCATCAGTAGCTGCGCCAGCGTGACCAAGAGTACGCTGGCCGCGCCCCAGGCGTAACCCCTCATGGATTGATACTCATCAGCAGGATCCCCAACATGATCGACGCCACGCCGTACCAATGACGTGCGGTGGTGGGTTCGTTAAACAACCACCGGGCAGCTAATGTCACCAACACAAAATTCAGGCTGAGCGTCGGATAAGCCAGGCTGAGCGGCAAGCGCTGCAGCACGTTGAGCCAGACCGCCATGCCCAACCCCAGCAACAACACCGCCAGAAGCAGCCAGCGCAGCGTCACCCCCCGTCTGACGTCGGGGGGCAATTGCCAACTCTGGGCCGCTTGTTTCTGGCACAGCTGCCCACCACAGGTGAGCAGGCTGACCACCAGCACCAGCAAGTAGCCAACTATCATGGCTGCTGTTGATACCAAAGCAGGGCCAAGCGGTTCATCTCAACCACTTTATCCGCTGCCGGTAAGGTTTGCGGCACGTGATCCCCTCTCGACAGTTGCAATACCAATGAGACGTCACCCTGTTTTCGCGCCTGGGCCAACCACTGCGGGAAATCGGCATCGCTGATGAAATGGCTGCGGGAATCCGGGTAGGCCAGGCCATAAGCCACCTCACCTTTCTCGCTGAACATCAGCACATCGCTGCGCTTCAACTCCCAGGCCAGCCCTGCTGCTACCCCTGCGCTGTCGGTCAATACGTAACGGCTATGGCCCAACTGCGCCATATTTACGCTGATAAAGTTTTGCGGCAGCTTGGAGTCAGTGACCTGCTGCGGAATGGCGTAACCCACCAGCAAGCACAGCAGTAGCGGACAAGCCGCTGCCCAGCGCCAGCGTTGCGCGTTATTACGCGCCGACACTATGGCAAAGAACAGCCAACCGCCGAACATAATAATGCCGATGACGATCTTCGGCCACTCTTGTGCCCCAAACAGCTTCACCTTCGGCAGCAATCCTGAACCCAGCACCAGCAGCGCCACCACGCAAATCAGACCAAATAAGCCGTTCAGCAATGCGTTGATCTTAAACGTTTTGCTGCGTAGGCTTGCCGCATAATCCTCAGCGTAAGCGGCCATCAACAGCGCCAACGGCGCCATGCACGGCAAAATATAGGTCGGCAGTTTGCCTTTGGCGATGCTGAAAAAGATCAGCGGCATCATCACCCAACTCAGCAGGAAGAACAGCTCCGGCCGTTGGACGCGTTCACGCCAACCCTTAAGCAAAGATCCCGGCAACAACGCCAACCACGGCAATACCGCCGCCATCAAAATCGGGATGTAATACCAGAACGGCGCTTTGTGCTGGGCGTTATCCTCGGCAAAACGCTGAATATGCTCCACCCAGAAGAAGTAGTTCCAGAAGTCCGGCTCACGTTGAGCAATAGCCAGCGCCCAAGGCAGGCTAAGCAATACTGCGGTCAGGATAGCCAACGGGCCGTAGATCAAGAGATCCTTGATCCGCCGCTGCTGAATGACTATCGGGATCACCGCAATCACCGGCACCGCCAGCGCCAGGAACCCCTTGGTCATAAAGCCCATGCCGCAGGCCAGCCCCAGCAACACGTAACCGCCGACTTTACCCTTGACCGTGGTGGCTTTCAGCGTCAGGTAATAACTGACCATGGCCGCCACCAGCCACAGGGAAATCATCGGATCCAGCACGCTGTACGTGCCGATGCTGAACACCAGCACCATCGACAGGAAAATCAACGTCGCCAGGCTGGCGCGGCGCGCGTTGCGCCACATCAGCATTGCCAGCGCGAACACCAGCACGGCGGTCATGCCGGTGCTGAATACCGAGCCAAAACGCACCGCGAAGTTGGTATCGCCAAACAGCCACTGGCTGATGTTGTTGAACCAATATCCGGCAACCGGTTTTTCAAAATAACGCAGCCCAAGCAGATGCGGCACTACCCAGTCGCCGCGTTGCAGCATTTCACGGCTGATCTCGGCGTAACGAGTTTCATCCGGTTGCCACAGCAGGCGACCATTGAGGGGGATCAGGTAAACCAGAGCAAAAAAAATGGCCAACACAATGGCCCAGGATCCTTTTAGCGCCTTCATGAATCGTCCTTCACATCGGTTTGACAACCCAGCCAACCTTCGCGGCCAGGGAAAGGAGCACGCTCGACGCGGCCCAATGGCAATGACGCCAAATCTTGTGGCAACAAGGTGCTTAACGGGCAGAATTCTATGCCCTGCCGTTGCGCCCGTTGCAGTAACTGCTCAAACATGGCGGCCTGAGACATACCTTCAACTTCGGTATGAATGGTATAAACCGGCACGCCGCGATCGTTTTCAATCGCCCGTAAAATGTAATCGTTGAAGTCAGCCATGCTGACTTCACTGCCAATCACCTCATCAAAAGTCGGTAACGTCACCGGGATCTGCACGGTTCCCACACGGCCATCGCTTAACAGCGGACGGAACGGATGGGTACCACGACAATCGCTGTTGTAGTGAAAACCGAAGCGCTGCTTCACTTCCAGCACCCGTGTGTCCGCGCGCCAACCGGCAACGGCCGAGCATTTGACCGGCAGCCCGGTACTGGCAGTCAGCGCATCCACACCCAACTGCACCTGTTGCGTCAACTGCGCCTCAGACCAACGGCCGACCTTGGCCTGCCAGCCCTGATGATCCCAGGCGTGCAGGCCCACTTCATGTCCGGCCTGGGCGGTGAGTTTCATCAATGGCCCCAAGGCACGGGCGATATTACGCCCCGGCCAGGCGGTGCCGGCCAGCAGAATATCCCAGCCGTACAGCGACGCGGCGTTCGAGCGCAGCATTTTCCACAGGAATTTCGGACGTAAAAGGCGCCACAGATGGCGCCCCATATTGTCCGGCCCTACGCTGAAGAAGAAACTGGCCTGAATGTTGTACTTGTCTAACAACTCCAGCAACTGCGGTACCCCTTCACGGGTACCGCTGAAAGTATCTACATCAACTCGCAGACCGACTTTCTTCATGCACCGTCACCTTCCTGAACGGTGGTGCGCAAGAAGTAGTCCAAGGTATCGGCAACGGTTTGCTGCATCGCGATGGTCGGCTGCCAATCCAGCAGGCGACGGGCATTTTTGATGCTTGGCGTACGGTGCTCAACGTCCTGATAACCCTTGCCGTAATAGCTGCTGCTTTCGACATCCTTAAAGCCGGCAAACGGCGGGAAGCGGTCGCGCAACGGGTGATTATTGAAACTTTCGAGCAGCATTTCCGCCAGTTCGCGGATGCTGGCCTCGTTGGTCGGATTACCAATGTTGACGATTTGGCCATCGCACAGCCCGTCGCGGTTTTCGATGATGCGGAACAGCGCTTCAATACCGTCGTTGATATCGGTAAAGCAGCGTTTTTGCGCCCCGCCGTCCATCAGTTTGATCGGCGACCCTTCCACCAGATTGAGGATCAACTGGGTGATGGCACGGGAAGAACCGATACGCGCTGCATCCAGGTTATCCAGGCGCGGCCCCATCCAGTTAAACGGACGGAACAGCGTAAACTTCAGCCCTTCTTTGGCACCATAGGCCCAGATGACTCGGTCCAGCAGCTGCTTGGACACCGAGTAAATCCAGCGTTGTTTGTTGATTGGCCCGACGATCAGGCGGGAATGATCTTCGTCGAACTCTTTGTCGTCGCACATACCGTACACTTCGGAGGTGGACGGGAAGATGATGCGCTTGTTGTATTTCACGCAGTCACGAACGATTTTCAGGTTTTCTTCAAAATCCAACTCGAACACGCGCAGTGGATTGCGGGTGTACTCGATCGGCGTGGCGATGGCCACCAGCGGCAGAACGACATCACATTTCTTGATGTGATACTCGATCCACTCGGAATGGATGCTGATATCCCCTTCCACAAAGTGGAAGCGCGGGTTATCCAGGAAACGGCTGATGGCATCAGAACCGATATCCAAACCGTAAATGTCGTAACGATCGTCACGCAGCAGACGTTCGGTCAGGTGGTTACCGATAAAGCCGTTAACGCCGAGGATCAATACGCGGGTTCTGCGCTTCATCACTGCGTTGGGCTTGGCGGCCAGACGTACGTCGGTGACGATGCCCATTTCCTGCGCCAGACGGCTACCCTGTACGTACAGGCCGGCATCGTTTTGACCGGCAACGATTTCCAGTGCGCCTTCGCCGCAGGCAATGACCAGCGGAGAAGTACTGAGCACGGTGCCAGGCTGCTTGTCATGCTGCGCATCCAGCACGCGAGCACGCCAGACAATCAATTTACGCTGGCCGAGATAGCTGAAGGCGCCAGGATAAGGTTCGGTCACTGCGCGGATCAGGTTGTTGATTTCCTGCGCCGATTTATGCCACAGGATCTCACCGTCTGCCGCAGTCCGGCGACCAAAGTAGCTGGCTTCGGCTTCGTTTTGCGCACTGAATGTCGCCGTGCCGTTTTTCAGCTTCGGCAGTTCGTCCTTCAGCAATGACTGTGCGGCTTCCAGCACTTTTTTGTGCAGCGTCAGCGCCGTGTCGTCAGCGGCGATTGCCACTTTGCGCTGACCAACGATATCGCCAGCGTCCGGACGCTTGACCATTTTATGCAGCGTAGCGCCGGTTTCTGTTTCGCCGTTCACCAGCGCCCAGTTCACCGGTGCGCGGCCACGGTAGCGAGGCAGCAGTGAACCATGGAGGTTGAAACCGCCAAGCGGCGCCAGCGACAGCAGCTCGTCGCTCAGCAGATTACGGTAATAGAAGGAGAAAATAATGTCCGGCTGCATCTGGCGAATGCGTTCGATCCACAGCGGGTGGTTAACGTCCTCCGGCGCATAGACCGGTAACTCCAATTCTGCACCCACACGGGCAACGGAGGAGAAGAAGTTGTTCTCACCAGGATCGTCGGTATGCGTGAATACTGCTTGAACGTCATAGCCTGCGTCAGTCAGCGCTTTCAGACCTGCGCAGCCAATATCATGGTAAGCAAATACAATAGCTTTCATCATTCTTCTTCCTGAGTATTGTGGTTCGGCTGTTCACCGACCACTTTCTGAACAAAATAACGAGGACGAGCACGCACGTCGGTATAAATACGACCGATGTACTCTCCCAACAGACCCATGCCGACAAATTGGGCGCCAATAAAGGAAAACAGCACGGCAAACAGGGTGAACACCCCGCCGCCCGCCCATTCAGGGCCCATGATCAAACGCAGGGCGATCAGCAATACCGCCAGCACGAAACCCGAAAGCGCAATCACGCTGCCCACTACGCTCAGCAAACGCAGCGGCGTGGTGGTCAAACAGGTGATCAGGTCGTACATCAGATTAATCAGCTTCATCAGGCTGTATTTAGAGTCGCCAAACTCGCGTTCAGCGTGCAGCACGTCAATTTCAGTAGTACGACGGGCGAAGGTATTCGCCAGGATCGGGATAAAGGTGCTGCGCTCGTGGCAGTTCAGCATCGCTTCGATAATGTGGCGGCGATAGGCGCGCAACATGCAGCCATAGTCGCCCATCGATTTACCGGTAGCGCGCTGGATCATCATATTGATGATGCGGGAGGCGCTTTTACGGAACCAGGAGTCCTGACGGTTGGCGCGCACAGTGCCGACCACGTCGTAACCCTCTTCCGCCACCCGCACCAACCGCGGGATCTCTTCCGGCGGGTTTTGCAAGTCAGCATCCAGCGTGATCACCAGATCGCCGCTCACCTGATTGAAACCGGCCATGATTGCCGAGTGCTGCCCATAGTTGCGGTTCAGCAATACGGCAATGACGCAACTGCCGGGCTGTTCGGCGGCAGCGGTCAGCATATCGGCAGAATTGTCGCTGCTGCCGTCATCGACCAGGATAATTTCATAGGGCTGGGCCAGCTGTTTACAGGCGGCGGTGGTACGTTCAAGCAAGGCAGGTAGACTTTCCTGCTCGTTGTACACCGGGATCACCACCGAAACTTTTTTAATCGGTTCAACGCGAGACACGTAACGACTCCACAACAGAAGACAAGGCTTTGACCACGCGATCAACATCAGCGTCGGTCATATCAGGGAATAGCGGCAAGGTGCACAAACGCGCCGAGTTCCATTCGGTATTGGGTAAGGACAATTGCGGATAGCGGTCGCGATAAAACTTCTGGGTATGCGCGGCACGGAAATGCAGACCGGTACCAATGCCCACCTCTTTCAGGCGTTCCATCAGTTGGTCGCGATCGATACCGCAACGCTCGGCGTCAACGCGCACCATAAACAGGTGCCAGGCGTGGTCATGCGGATAATCAGGCAACCCCAGCGGCAGGAAAGGTGAACCTTCCAGCGCGGTGAGATAACGCTGTGCCAGCTCTTTACGGCGGGCGTTCAACTGCGGCAGGCGCGCCAGCTGTACGACGGCGATGGCCGCGTGGATATCCGAAAGGTTGTATTTGTAGCCCGGCTCCACCACTTCGGCCTGCGGCTTGCGCCCCAGTTGCTGACGGTCGAAAGCGTCAACGGCCAGACCGTGAAACTTCAGACAGCGCAGACGATCCGCCAGCACATCGTCGTCGGTGGCAATCAGGCCACCTTCGGCACAGGTCAGGTTTTTAATCGCGTGGAACGAGAAGATGGCCGTTCCTTGTGCGCCAACCCATTCACCGTTGTAACGGGAACCCACCGCATGAGCGGCGTCTTCAATCAGCGGCAGATTATGGCGTTTGGCCACGTCTCGCAATGCATCCATTTGCAGTGGCGCACCAGCGTAATGCACCGGGACAATAGCTTTGGTTTTGGTCGTAATGGCGGCTTCAACATCCCTGGCATTGACCATCAACGTATCGCGATCAACGTCGATCATTACCGGCGTGGCGCCGAGCAACTCAATCATGTTGAGGGTTGAAACCCAAGTTTGTGAGGGAGTGATGACTTCATCGCCGGGACCAATGCCCAGAGCCATCAGGGTGATATGCATGCCTGCAGTAGCGGAACAAACGGCAATCGCATGTTTGCAGCCGAAGGTGGCGCAAAACTCACTTTCCAACTGCTGATTTTGCGGTCCGGTGGTGATCCACCCTGAACGCAATACCTTTTCTACCGCCGCGATTTCTTCATCGCCGATCGCCGGGCGTGAGAAAGGTAAAAATTGATCCATAGTTAACCCCAAACGTATCAAATTTCTTTTAATGACACTGTAGATCTCTTTTATTTAACGAATATTAAACGCCAGAGAGAATCGTTCCCGGTGGATTAACTGCCAATGTACGGCCGCAAGCTTAACTAAACCTTAAGGCGAGATTAATTATCAGCGGACTATCTGATTTGCGAGGGCCATCATCATCATTTTATATTGATTTAAAAATCAATTAGTTATAGTTATTAATAATTATTTACTTATTTTATTCGAACTAAATCAGCGTAGCACGTCAGCGACGGTTTTCAAGATTTATGAGGTGATTTTTAGCGAAGAGTGAAATAAAGCCGATGCTTACTCGGCTATTTATATCGAGTCCGTTTAATTTTCGTTTAGGCCGCATTTTCAATACGCTAACGCACTAGGCGGTTTTGGTCATAATCCAGCGTTGATCGCCCACTGCCTGCAAATGAAAATCGACGTCATAAATTTGTGACAGCAGAACCGGCTCCATCACCTCCCGCGTGCTGCCCTGAGCAACTAAGCGCCCCGCATGCAGCAGCCAGACCCGATCGGCCTGCTGTAAGGTGTGGTTGAGATCGTGCGCGCAAACCAAGGCACTGCGCCCGCTCTGGCAAAACTCTCTTAATAGTCGGTCCAATGCCACCTTCTGCGCCACGTCCAGGCTGTTGGTCGGTTCATCCAACAGCAGCAATTGGCTGTACGGGTTAACCGTCGGCCAGACCTGCAGCAGCACCGCGGCCAGACGTACTCGCTGCCATTCCCCGCCGGATAACTGAGTCAGCATGCGCGGCAGCTTGTCCATCAGCTTTAAACGCTGGCACAGATAAAGAATGGTGTTTTCCAGCGCCTCTTCCGAAGCTCCCGCCGGTTGATGCAATGCCAGATACTGGAATACCGGCATCAACGCCACCGGGGGTTGCTGTTGGCTTAAATAACCACGACGCAGTGCCAGCTCATTGCCCTGAAAACTTTTCAGCGGATGACCGTCCAGCAGGATCTCCCCGATACCGGGCAAGATACCCGCCAGGCAGGCCAACAGCGTGCTTTTACCGGCGCCGTTCGGGCCAATAAGGTGAAACTGCAACCCAGCATCAACCTGTGCTGAAAACGGGGCCAAGCGCCCTTCTACCCCAACCTGCCTGAGTTGCAGCATGATGTATTACCGCTCCTTCTTTAGTCGGCCAGCGCCTGTTTGACGGCGGCCAGCAACGCAGGATCTTCCGGCGTCGTATCCGGGGAAAAGCGTTCGATGACCTTGCCATCGCGGCCAATCAGGAATTTCTCGAAGTTCCACAGGATATCGCCAGTTTGCTTTGGTGCCCGCCCCTTGCTGCTCATACGCGCCAGGAACTCACTGCCCTGTGGCGCAACGGCGTGCGGTTTGGCGGCGGTCAACGCCTGATACAATGGATGGCGGTTTTCGCCGTTCACTTCCAGTTTGGCAAACATCGGGAACTGAACGCCAAAGGTACCCCGGCAAAACGCCAGGATCTCTTCGTTGCTGCCCGGCTCCTGCCCCAGAAATTCGTTGGAGGGGAATCCCAGCACCTCAAAACCTTGATCCCGGTAGGTTTCGTACAGGGCTTCCAGCCCTTCATATTGCTTGGTCAGGCCGCATTCCGACGCCACATTCACCACCAGCAACACGCGGCCTTTATATTGTGCCAGCGTGGTAGATTGATTTTCGATGGTGTTCAGCGGAATGTCATAAATAGCTTGAGTCATGGAGCTTATCCTCTTGTTTTACTTGCAGGTGAACAGAGAAACTACCTTACGCTTTTTACCCGAGTGAGCAACCAGATAAACAGAGGTGCCCCCAGGGTGGCTGTCACCACCCCGATGGGCAATTCAGCCGACAGCAACGTGATACGCGCCACCACGTCGGCCGCCAGCAAGACACCGGCACCGGCCAGTGCGCAACCCGGCAGTAAATAACGCTGATTGGTCAAACCGCTAAGGCGCAGCATATGCGGTATCACCAGCCCGACAAATCCGATCACCCCCGCCAACGCCACGCTGACGCCTACCAGCCAGCCGATTGCCAGCACCAGCAGATTACGCCACAAATGCAGTGAAAGCCCGAGCTGGCGGGCCTGTACCTCGCCCAGCGCCATAAAGTTCAGCGCCTTGCCCTGGCAACACAGCCACAGCACCACCGGCACCAGGGCCAGCACCAGCCATTTTTGGCGCCAGTCTACGCCGCCAAAGCCGCCCATCATCCAGTACATTAGCTGGCGCAGATCCAGGCTGGAACTGAAGTACACTGCCCAGGTCATCACTGCACTGCACACAATGCCCAAGGCAACGCCGACCAACAATAATCGCGCGTTGGTCAGACGCTTGCGACGAGCAAAGCTCAGCAGCATAAAGGTCATGATTAACGCACCCGCAATGGCGCTCAGGCTCATCAACGCCACCGGCAGCAGGCCGTTGCCCAGTAATACCATTAGCACCAGTGCAACCCCGGCACCATTAGCCACTCCCAATAAGCCAGGCTCCGCCAACGGGTTCTCAAACAAGGCCTGCATTACCGCACCGGCAATGGCCAGGCTGGCTCCAACCAACATCACCGCTAGCGCACGCGGCAGGCGTAATTGCCAGACAAACAGCTGCGCCGCATCACTTGACCACTGTGAGGGCCAAAGCCAGACATCACCCGCGCTGAGGCTAAAAACAAAAGCCACGGCAACGCCCAGCGCCAACAGCCATAAATGGCGTTTATCGCGATGACGCTGTTTGTGCAGTAATAAAGTAAAGGTCTGGCTGGTTGGCATAGGTGTGGCGATTCCCTGCGGGCCGCGAGCGGCGGTCGAATAATTGACGTCTGGGTCAAATATTAGGGGGTTAGCGCCAGAAGGGAAAGCCTTGCTTGAGGATTATGGCAGGAAAACAACGGCTGATGCTGCCCCCCTCCACTGAGGGGCAACACCAGACGTCGTACACTCAATTAGCGTCGCGGATCATTTCCGTTTTGTGGGTAGGGTTTACCGTGGTCATTGTCGTTGCCGCGGCCCTTACCGTGGTCATTATCATGACGGTTGCCATCGTTACGGTTATCGCGTTCACCGTGGAACGGATTGCCGCCCCGCTCTGGACTCCGGTGATCGTTGCCGCGCGGCGGTGAGGGTTGCCAGCGACCACCGTCCCAGTACAGACCACGGCTATTACGCTCACCCACGCCGCGTCCCTGATGAGCATGCCACCACTGTGGCGGACGCCAGTCATAACCGTCCCAGTAGTAACCTCGCCGATCCTGATCCCCCAGATGGACCGAGACGCCCGGCACGTTGATATCAATGGAGACATCTGCCTGGGCCACGAGCGGCAGCAGCAGCGGTAAACACACCAGCAACAGGATCTTTTTCATTTTGGCACTCTCACTTTATTTTTTGCTGAGCTGGTTATATCAGCGCGATTATTTTACGCCTATCGCCGCAATGCCTATTTTCAGATCGTTTTCACCTCGCTTACATAATCCATACACTCTCATTTTTCAGATTAAATAAAACAGCTGCTAACAACGTTTAACGAATAGCTGACATACCTGATGCCATGCCGCTATTTATAATGACGCCAACATTGGCCACAGAGATATTATTATGATTAAACGCATTGGTATGTTGTTCACGGTCACCGTGCTGACCACCGCGCTCAGCGCCTGCTGCTTCGGCCCCCACGGTGGCGGTCATCGTGGCGGTGGTGGCCCGGGCCACTATTACAACCATTATTAAAAACCAGGAGCCGAGGCTCCTGGTTTTATTTGAGGTAAAGCAAGGACATTAATATCCATAAGAAAAATCCGCAAAAATCTGGATATCTTAAAATTAAACACCAACCTACTTTATTTAATCGCATAGGCTCTTACGGCCATAATTTAGGAATAAACCGAATTTTTCTTCAAAAAAAGAAAAAGGCCGCAAAAGCGGCCTTTTTTGGTTTCACGCAACTTACTCTTTCGGGCTTGCGTTCTCTACCCGACTTTTCAGTTTTTGCCCTGGACGGAAAGTGACCACGCGGCGCGCCGTAATCGGAATGTCCTCGCCGGTCTTCGGGTTACGCCCCGGACGTTGGTTCTTGTCACGCAAATCAAAATTGCCAAAACCTGACAGTTTCACCTGCTCACCGTTCTCAAGAGCACGACGTACCTCTTCGAAAAACAGTTCTACCAGGTCTTTGGCATCCCGTTTGCTAAGCCCAAGCTTTTCAAACAGGTGTTCTGACATTTCAGCTTTAGTAAGCGCCATAGGTTCAATCCCTCAAGGATGCTTGGAATCGCTGTTTTAGAGCCTCTACACATTTTGCAACGGTAACGGCTATCTCCTCTTCTTCCAGTGTACGAGCGGTATCCTGCAATACCAGACTGATAGCCAGGCTCTTATAACCCTCTGCCACGCCCTTGCCACGGTACACATCAAACAAGTTTACGCCAACTACCTGATTTGCGCCAACTTTCTTACACTCTGCCAAAATATCTTCTGCGGGGACGTTTTCAGCCACCACAACGGCGATATCTCGACGGTTTGCCGGGAAGCGAGAAATCTCCCGCGCCTGAGGCACGGCGCGGCTTGCGACCTTGTTCCACTCCAGTTCAAACACCACGGTACGGCCGTTAAGATCCAGTTTACGTTCAAGTTCCGGATGAACCACACCGATGAAACCGACACGTTCGCCCTGGAAATAAATAGCGGCGCTTTGCCCTGGATGCAGGGCTGGATTGGTCTCTGCCTTGAACTGAATTTCGGATAATTTACCGGTCAGCTCTAGGACAGACTCCAGATCCCCTTTCAAATCATAGAAGTCGACCGGCTTACGCGCCAGATCCCAATGTTCTTCATGCGTATGGCCGGCAATCACCCCTGCCAGCATGACATCCTGACGGATACCCAGATTTGCCGCAGTATCAGGCACAAAGCGCAGGCCGCTTTCAAACAGGCGCAGACGAGTCTGCTGACGATTCTGGTTATACACCACCGCAGACAGCAAGCCGGTCCACAGCGACAGGCGCATAGCGGACATCTCTACCGAGATTGGGCTTGGCAGGATCAGCATTTCTTCGCCCGGGTGCAGCAAGGCCTGAACCTTAGGATCGACGAAGCTGTAAGTGATCGCTTCCTGGAAGCCGTGATCGACCAGCATGGTTTTCACACGCTTGAGCGTCAGATCCGCTTCGCGATGCTTGGTCATGATCAGGTCAGCACGTACCGGCACGTCAGGAATATTGTTGTAGCCGTAAACCCGTGCGACTTCTTCTACCAGGTCCTCTTCGATTTCCATATCGAAACGCCAGCTCGGCGCGACCGCCAGCCAGTTGTCGCCTTGCTCGGTCACCTGGCAACCCAAACGACGCAGAATATCGCTCACCTGCTCGCTCGGTACCACGTGGCCGATCAGACGGTCCAGCTTTTCGCGACGCAGGGTGATGGTGGCACGCTTCGGCAATTCGGCTTCAGCTGTCACATCGATGATCGGGCCAGCCTGGCCGCCACAGATATCAATCAGCAGGCGGGTCGCACGCTCCATCGCTTTGTACTGCAATGCAGGATCAACGCCACGCTCGTAGCGATGTGAAGCGTCAGTGTGCAAACCATTACGGCGCGCACGACCGGTAATGGACAGCGGGCTGAAGAACGCGCATTCCAGCAGCACGTCCTGAGTAGTTTCATTCACGCCGGAGTGTTCACCACCGAAAATGCCGCCCATGGCCAGCGCTTTCTGGTGATCGGCGATCACTAAGGTATCGGCATTCAGTTTGGCTTCGTTGCCGTCCAGCAGCGTCAGGGTTTCGCCTTCGCTCGCCATACGCACCACGATACCGCCTTCAATACGGCTCAGATCGAAGGCGTGCATTGGCTGGCCCAGTTCCAACAGTACGTAGTTGGTCACGTCAACCACCGCATCAATGGAGCGGATGCCGCAACGACGCAGCTTCTCGCGCATCCACAGCGGGCTTGCCGCTTTGACATCGATGCCTTTTACTACGCGGCCCAGGTAACGCGGGCACGCCTGCGGCGCGTCAACGCGAATTGGCAGCGTATCCGCAATAGTGGCGGCTACCGGGCTCATATCCGGCTCGGTCAGGGCAACCTGGTTCAGCACCCCAACGTCACGCGCTACACCGATAATGCCCAGGCAGTCGGCACGGTTTGGCGTTACGCTGATTTCGATGGTGTTGTCGTCAAGCGACAGGTATTCACGGATATCGGTGCCAATCGGCGCGTCTTCCGGCAGCTCAATGATACCGTCGTGATCGTCGGTAATGCCCAGCTCGGAGAACGAACACAGCATGCCTTCGGAAGGCTCGCCGCGCAGTTTGGCGGCTTTGATCTTGAAGTCACCCGGCAGTACTGCGCCTACGGTGGCAACCGCCACCTTCAGGCCGGTACGGCAATTTGGTGCGCCACAGACGATGTCCAGCAGGCGATCGCCACCCACGTTGACCTTGGTCACGCGCAATTTGTCTGCGTTCGGGTGCTGACCGCACTCAACCACATGGCCTACTACCACGCCGTTAAAGGCGCCGGCAACCGGCTCCACGCCGTCTACTTCCAGACCGGCCATGGTAATTTGATCGGATAATGCTTCGCTGCTGATGGCCGGGTTTACCCACTCGCGCAACCAGAGTTCACTGAATTTCATGTGATATTCCCGCCTTACTTAAACTGTTTGAGGAAACGCAGATCGTTTTCGAAGAACGCACGCAGGTCGGTGACGCCGTAACGCAGCATCGTCAGACGCTCCATACCCATACCGAAAGCGAAGCCGGAATAGATTTCCGGATCGATGCCCACATTGCGCAGAACGTTCGGGTGCACCATGCCGCAACCCAGAACTTCCAGCCACTTGCCGTTTTTACCCATCACATCCACCTCAGCAGAAGGTTCGGTAAACGGGAAGTAAGACGGACGGAAACGAACCTGCAAATCTTCTTCAAAGAAGTTGTTCAGGAAATCATGCAGTGTGCCCTTCAGATTGGTGAAGCTGATGTCTTTATCGACAATCAGCCCTTCCATCTGATGGAACATCGGGGTGTGCGTTTGGTCGTAGTCATTACGATAAACGCGGCCCGGCGCAATAATGCGGATTGGCGGCTGCTGGTTCTTCATGGTGCGGATTTGCACGCCGGAAGTTTGGGTGCGCAGCAAGCGCGTGGCGTCGAACCAGAAGGTATCGTGATCGGCACGCGCCGGGTGGTGACCCGGAATGTTCAACGCGTCGAAGTTATGATAGTCGTCTTCAATCTCAGGCCCGGTCTCAACGGAGAAACCCAGTTCGCCGAAGAAAGCTTCGATACGGTCGATGGTACGGGTGACCGGATGCAGCCCACCGTTTTCCATACGACGGCCCGGCAGGGAAACGTCGATGGTTTCTGCTGCCAGTCGCTCGTTCAGCGCAGCCGATTCCAGCGTATTTTTACGCGCGTTCAGCGCATCCTGCACTGCCTGTTTTGCCTGGTTGATTACCGCGCCTGCTGCCGGGCGATCTTCTGCCGGCACGTCACGCAGCGATTGCATCTGCAAGGTAAAATGGCCTTTCTTGCCTAAATATTCGACGCGCACCAAATCCAACGCGGCAACATCCTGGGCATCTTCTACGGCTGCCTTGGCATTGGCAACCAGCTCTGCGAGATGTGGCATTGCTTTCCTCTTCCTCTGGCCGATATGGCTCTAAGTAATTGTTATCTATTATTCGAACACGCCTTTAGCACATCTTCAAAGCATTTAACGCTTTAACCCGGCTCAGAAGACGGCCAAAAACAAAAAAGCCTCCACAGGGGAGGCTTAGGCGCTACTTTTCGTTTCTTTTCTTACGCGCAAAGCCTCCTGAGATCAGGCGCTAAAGTAAAAGAAGAAACGAAAAATAGCAGCGTGCATGATTGCGTTACCTTGTCGATGATTGTCCACCAGTGATAAAGCGGCGGGCAATAAAAGTCAATATTGTCTCTGAAAGCTAAAGATTAAAAGAGGGAGCAAGCTCCCTCTTCAACTGACTTACGCCAGTGCTGCTTTCGCTTTCTCAACCAGTGCAGAGAATGCCACTTTGTCGAAGACCGCGATGTCAGCCAAGATCTTACGGTCAATTTCAATAGAAGCTTTTTTCAAGCCGTTAATGAATTTGCTGTAAGACATGTCGTTCTGACGTGCAGCTGCGTTGATACGTGCAATCCACAGCTGACGGAACTGACGCTTACGTTGACGACGGTCACGGTAAGCGTACTGACCTGCTTTGATTACTGCCTGGAAGGCAACACGATAAACGCGCGAACGGGCACCGTAGTAACCTTTCGCTTGTTTTAAAATTTTCTTGTGACGTGCGCGTGCAATTACACCACGTTTTACGCGAGCCATATGCTCTCTCCTAAAGTCTTATTCTAGATTCAAAAAAAATGGCTTAAGCGTACGGCAGGCACGCGGTAACCAGGACCAGATCGTTTTTAGACACCATGCCTTTCGGACGCAGGTGACGTTTACGCTTGGTTGCTTTTTTGGTCAGAATATGACGCAGGTTAGCATGTTTACGCTTAAAACCACCGCTGCCGGTTTTTTTGAAGCGTTTGGCTGCACCACGTACAGTTTTAATCTTTGGCATTTTAATTAAATCCACTTCGCATTGTTAAACAACGAATCAGTGAGGCGAATAAAACCCACACAACGCAAGCGCTGCGCGGGTTCGATTACTTGGAAGCCTTACTGTCTCTTCTTCGGTGCGAGCACCATGATCATCTGACGGCCTTCGATCCTCGTAGGGAAGGATTCGACAATGGCCAAATCAGAATCTTCACACAGGTCTTTACGGACGCGGTTAAGCACTTCCATACCGATCTGTTGGTGCGCCATCTCACGCCCACGGAAACGCAGGGTGATTTTGGCTTTATCGCCATCTTCCAGAAAGCGAATCAGGTTGCGTAGTTTGACCTGATAGTCGCCATCATCGGTACCAGGACGGAATTTGATTTCCTTGACCTGAATAACTTTTTGCTTCTTCTTCTGTTCTTTTGTCGACTTGCTCTTCTCGTAGAGGAATTTGCCGTAATCCATGATTCGGCAAACTGGCGGTTCGGCATTTGGGCTGATTTCTACTAAATCAACGCCCGCTTCCTCAGCTTTTTCAAGAGCTTCATTCAGACTGACAATACCAATCTGCTCGCCATCGACGCCGGTTAGGCGAACTTCTTGCGCGCGAATTTCTCTGTTAATGCGATTAGGACGCGCCGGTTGAACTCGTTTTCCGCCTTTAATACTTTATTCCTCCAGTTGATGAAGACTACGGCTGCGAATCTCTTTTTGCAGCTTGTCTACGACTTCGTTTACGTCCAGGCTTCCCAGGTCTTTGCCACGGCGGGTACGAACGGCAACTTTGCCTGATTCGACCTCTTTATCACCGCAGACCAACATGTAAGGAACCCGTCGTAAAGTATGTTCGCGAATTTTAAAGCCAATCTTCTCATTTCTCAAGTCCGCTTTAACGCGAATCCCTGCGTCCTGCAGTTTTTTGGTCAATTGCTGGACATAATCAGACTGGCTGTCGGTGATATTCATCACCACCACCTGCACCGGAGCAATCCAGGTTGGGTAGAACCCTGCGTACTCTTCGGTAAGAATACCGATGAAACGCTCCATGGAGCCCAAAATAGCGCGGTGAATCATTACCGGGACCACGCGATCGTTGTTTTCGCCAACATACGATGCGCCTAAACGGCCAGGTAAGAAGAAATCGAGCTGCACGGTACCACATTGCCATGCACGATCCAAACAATCATGCAGAGTAAATTCAATTTTTGGTCCGTAGAAGGCACCCTCACCCGGCTGATATTCAAACGGAATCCCGTTTTCAGTCAGCGCCGCAGCCAGATCCTCTTCCGCACGGGTCCACATATCGTCAGTCCCGATACGCTTTTCAGGGCGAGTAGAAAGTTTTACCGCAATCTTGTCGAAACCAAAGGTACCGTAAACATCATAGACCATACGGATACATTCGTTCACCTCGGCACGCACCTGCTCTTCAGTACAGAAGATATGGGCGTCATCCTGGGTGAACCCGCGTACGCGCATCAGGCCATGCAGAGAACCCGAAGGCTCGTTACGATGGCAACTGCCGAACTCACCCATACGCAGCGGCAAATCACGGTAGGATTTCAGGCCCTGGTTGAAGATCTGCACGTGACCCGGGCAGTTCATCGGCTTGATGCAATACTCGCGGTTTTCCGACGAGGTGGTGAACATGGCGTCTTTATAGTTTTCCCAGTGGCCGGTTTTTTCCCACAGCACACGGTCCATCATAAATGGCCCTTTCACTTCCTGGTACTGGTACTCTTTGAGCTTCATGCGCACAAAGGCTTCCAGCTCGCGGAAAATTGTCCAGCCATCGTTGTGCCAGAACACCATACCCGGCGCTTCTTCCTGCATATGGTACAGGTCGAGCTGCTTGCCGATCTTGCGATGGTCACGCTTGGCGGCTTCTTCCAGACGCTGCAGATAGGCATTCAGCTGTTTCTTGTCTGCCCATGCGGTGCCGTAGATACGCTGCAGCATTTTATTTTTGCTGTCGCCACGCCAGTAGGCGCCAGACGTTTTCTGCAGTTTGAAGTGATGGCAGAAACGCATGTTCGGCACGTGCGGACCGCGGCACATGTCGACATATTCTTCGTGGTGATACAGGCCAGGACGGTCGTCATGGCTGATGTTCTCATCCAGAATCGCCACTTTGTAGTTTTCACCACGCGCGGCAAAGGTGTCACGGGCTTCTTGCCAGCTAACCTTCTTCTTGATGACGTCATAATCTTTGTCGGCCAACTCATGCATCCGCTTTTCCAGCAGATCCAGGTCTTCCTGCGTCAGGGTACGGTCGATATCAACGTCATAATAGAAACCGTTGTCGATCACTGGGCCGATAGCCATTTTGGTGTCTGGCCACAGCTGCTTGATGGCATGACCCAACAGGTGCGCACAGGAGTGGCGCATGATTTCCAGGCCTTCGGCATCCTTGATGGTGATGATAGCCAACTGCGCGTCTGATTCGATCAGATCGCCGGCATCAACCAGTTCACCGTTCACACGGCCGGCAATACAGGCTTTCGCCAGGCCAGGGCCGATATCGCGGGCAACATCCAAAGGGGAAACAGGGTGATCGAAATGACGCTGACTTCCGTCAGGAAGAGTAATAACAGGCATTAATAATTCCTTATCTACAGTGGTGACCCACACGACAGATCACATGCAGTACGAAAATTGAGTTTGGGTTTAGTCAGCCAGGTTTCAGATCTCGCCCACAATTGCCAGATTGAAACCTAACTTGGTACACAGAATGGAAAGCATACCTTCACAGCCATATTGGCTAAGCGGATAGTATCACTAAAATTGTTCCGGATAAATAAACTGCGGCACAGGCCCGGATTTAACGGGAAGCCCGGAGATCCTTCAGGTAAGCCAACGCGGCAATCAGGCAGAAGGCGTAACCCAACAGCTCGCAGCCCTCTTCCACCATGTTCTTCACCACCCGGTTATAGCCATCCAGCATCAGCATTTGCCACAGGGAATTCATGCCAAACAAGCGTGAAAATACCAAAATACACAGCAGGCCTGCGCACATCATGCCGTAGCTCGGATGCGTCACGAAATGCGCCAATCCCTGCACCGTGGCCTCAATGTGGCGTGACGCATACCACAGGCATCCAAGCGTCACCGCCAAGGCGAACCACAACCAGGAACCGTGCCACAGCATATCGAAGGCAAAATCCATCTCGCGGATCAGCATGCAAAGGAAGAAACCTCCCGCCAGCACCCATGCGGGCCGGTAGGCAACTTGCCGGCGTGCAGCCACCAAGAACAAGCCTGAGATGGCGGCCAGCATCACTTCCTGCGCCGATTCGGTTAAGGAGGTTTCGTAGACAAAATTATGCAACCAGTGCACATCAATGAACATTAAGCCCATCAGCGCAGCCAAAAATGCGCTGTAAAGCAGAAAAGAGCCTATTTTTCCCAGTAAAATTTGCAGATCATGTTTCATAGTCATACTCGTTATTATTTAAAGCGCGACTATGGTATTCACCTGCGCAAGGGGATCGTAGCAATTGATGCGGAATAGGCTTACTTCGTGTCTGATTTGCCACTAAAGGGCCATAAAAAACAAAAATCCCCGGCAAATTGCCAGGGAGGATGCCAGTCTTTCCTGGCTGTCACTTCACCGTCGTGAAGATCCGGGCCTCTCATCCCGATACTGAGACGCGCAAGTAAGACCCGGCATACTCCTTGTCGCCGTTATTCTCTCACCACCACGATACGGCTGTTGGTCTTAACGCCCCACAGGCCGGCCAACGCGCTGATGACTGCGCCAATCAGCAATGCGAAGAATGACCACAGGGCAGCATGCGACAAGGCCTTAGCCGCTTCCGCTGCCTGCTCGCGCGCTTTTTGCTTCAGCTCTGTATATTCCTGCTTAGCCTGATTAATTTTTACTTCCACGTCATTCAAGCGCTGATTCACCAACTGCGCCGTTTTGTTTTTCGCATCCACCAGGTTTTTGACGGTCTGGTCAACTTCCTGAGGTGTCATATCGGTATTCTCCGACAGCGCTTTCTTGAGCGAATCCTCATCGACGTCCTGCGAAATGGCCTCACCGTGTTTTTTCAATTTGGCAACCAGATCCTGAATAATTGCATCGCTATTGTCAGGCTGCAGCGCCAACGCTTTTACCGCGTCCCCCACTTCACTCTTGGCCGCGTCCAACTGTTGCTGCATAAACTCCGGCTGCAATGAAGGGATATCGCTTTTTTTCAGTGCCGCCACGACATTGTCTTGTAACTTTTCGGGTTCCAACTTGGTGTCGATACCCAACTTATCAAACACTTTGCCGCCGGCATCCGCGAGACCCGAAGCGCCTTTACCAATGGCTGACCCGGCACCGGAAAGCAGGCTACCGGAAGTTGAGGCAATAGCCCCCAGCGCGTTTCCGGTAGCTTTGACTGCAGACCCCACCAACAAAGCGCCCAACACGGCCGCTACAATCAGCGAGGTGGCCCAAACCAGGAAACCGTGGATTAACCCATCATTCGCTGCCAGACGACCGGCAATAAAGGCACCGGCAGCCAGGCTCAGGATGATCGAAATTGCAGACCAAACCACCACAGTCGTACCGGCCCCGTTGACCGGATCGTCAGAGGTCGGATCGACGATGGAAAAACCCAGACTGGTCCCCAGAGTAGACAGCAGCAGCGACACCGCCAAAACGGTGATAACCCCGCCAATTACGCTGCCCCACGATATTTTTTTAACCGTTGCCAATTCGTTTGCCACTTGCATAGTAAAACTCCTTTTAAGCTTTTCGATTAAGTAAAACTGCCCGAAAGCCCTATCAGTATAGAATCCAATAAAAAAAGGGGTGGCTTAATGATCAAAAATATAAAATTAACTAATGATACATGTACTCTTTGTCCGTGTTTAGCCGGCGTTTTGCTCCCTGCACATTGCGCAAATCAGCGATGGCGAACATCTCTGGCTCCCGCTATCCTGATGCCATTAACGGCAGAGTTGAGAAGCACCCCGCATCATGAACCGGTTATTGAAATTACTCGTTGGCGCCTGCCTGGTGCTGGCGGCTCTTTTTGTCCTGCTCCATCTGGGAGCAGACCGTCATCCACGGGCCATCGCGGTGAGTGAGCCGCCGATGGAATGTGAGGATACACCGGAGATTGCCAATGATTGCGTGAACGACGATGACGCTAATACCGACGCCGTCCTTGAATTGCTCCCCCCTGGCAGTCCAGGTTAACGGTGTGAGAACCTTTTATTAATTCATTGTATTTTAAGTCACTTATTGCGGAAGCAATTCGCATTTCATGGCAGGCGATCAGGTTGCGCTGTCGTGTTTTAACTGAAAACAGGGAGTTCGCTTTATGACAAGTATTCTGCAGTTATTCCAGGCCATCGGACTGGGTTTGGTGCTGCTGTTGCCACTGGCCAACCCGCTGACCACCGTCGCGCTGTTGCTTGGCCTGTCGGGCAATATGACGCGCGAAGAACGCAATCAGCAGTCGCTGATGGCATCCATTTATGTGTTCTTTATCATGACGGTGGCGTTCTACGCCGGCCAAGTGGTGATGAACACCTTCGGAATTTCCATTCCCGGTCTGCGTATTGCCGGTGGGTTGATTGTGGCATTTATCGGTTTCCGCATGTTGTTCCCGCAGCAAAGCGCAGAAGACGCGCCAGAAGTGGAAACCAAGTCAAACGAACTGCGTAAGAAAACCTCGGCCAATATCGCCTTTGTCCCCCTGGCAATGCCAAGCACCGCTGGCCCCGGGACTATCGCCATGATCATCAGCTCCGCATCGAGCATTCACGAAAATACGCTGGGTTTCGCCCATTGGGTGCTGCTGGTGGCCCCGGTGGCGATTTTCTTCTCGGTTGCCTTTATCCTGTGGGTTTGCCTGCGCAGTTCCGGCGCCATTATGCGCCTGGTGGGCAAAAGCGGCATCGAAGCCATTTCGCGTCTGATGGGGTTCTTGCTGGTGTGTATGGGCGTGCAGTTTATTATCAACGGCGTGCTGGAAATCATCTCCACCTACGTGCCGGCGGCCTGACAATAAGGGCGCGGTATCAGCCGCGCCCTTCACGATATTTACTTTCCTGCCGGTGCCTGCGCACCCAATATCCCCTTACCTTCCGGCACTTCGGTAAAGCGGCTGAGGATTTCGCTGTAGGTTTTTGCCGGATCCAATTCCTTGAACTGATTCGGATAGATAAACTTCGCCAGATATTCCAGCCCGACGATGTTGTACGGGTGGTTATAGAAGTTATGGTAAATGCCGTAGAAGCGCCCCTCCTTCACCGCCGTGACCTGGGCGAAACCCGGGCGTTGCTTCATCCGGTTAAAAGCGTCATCAACCTGCTGCTGCGTCACGCCGTAACCAAAGGGCACGGCGGCATTGGTTTTGGTCGCCCATTGAGAGCCGGACACGATATAGGCGTCAGGTTTCATGCTGATCACTTTTTCCAGGGAGACGTCGCCGGTTGCGCCAGGCAACAGTGCGGAGCCCAGGTTACGTGCGCCCACCGCCTCGATCATCCCCCCCCAACCGACGTGAGAATGAGTGAAACAACAGGACTCAAGCCCGTTAAGACCGGCTTTTGCCTCGATAAATACCAACGGCTTTGGCTCGACGGCTTTGGTTTTATCCAGGATGTTCTGATAATGCTGCTGATAGAAGTCGGTGTACTGTTTCGCTTCGCTTTCGCGGTTGAGGGTCTCACCCAGCAGCGTGATGCTTTTCGGGGTGTTTTCCACCGGCTTGAGCATGGTGTCGATAAACAGCACCGGAATGTTGAGCGCTTTCAGCTTATCCAACACGCCAGTCTGGCTCAGTGAAGGCTTGGAACGCAGTTGAGCCACCATCAGATCAGGCTGTTTGGCGATCACGCTTTCCAGGTTGACCTCGCCCTTATCACTAAAACCCATATCGATAATGCCGTTGGCTTCCGGCCACTTGTTACGCAGGATCTTCCAGGTTTCACCGTCGCTTTTCTTGAGCAGGTTATTCCAGGCCACCAGCCGGGCGAAAGGATCGGCGCGGTCGAGCAAGGCCAGCGTCAGAATATCGCGCCCGTCCTGCACCACAATGCGCTTCGGCTCTTGCTTGATGGTCAGACTCTGGCCAGAGGTATCTGTCAGGGTTAACGGATAAGTGGTCGCCATCGCCTGAGCGGACAAACCGCAGGCGCAGGCCAAAGCCAACAGGGTGATTCGACGGTGCACGTAAAACTCCTTAGCGTAGGAAATCAGTGCGGAAATAATAATGAGAACCGCTCCCATTATCAAAGATAACCCCGGGTGCGTTTTCGCTTAATTGAAAAGGGATGTGAACAGGGAAAAAGCAGCGCACCGAATCCGATGCGCTACTGAGGTCAAATCAGGCCGTAAATCAGCGCCGACAGCGCTATCAGGCCCATCACCAGGACAAAGACGTTGCTCAGCGCACGATAGCGGCGCATCGCGGGCACTGCACGCACAGCGTACATCGGCAGAATAAACAGGATCGCTGCAATCAGCGGACCGCTGATGGTTTCGATAATGTGCAGCGCACTTGGGTTCCACACCGTCGCCGCCCAGGTCAGCAGGAACAGCGATATCGCAGAAATTCGGTGCGTAATTCGCGAGCTCAAGGGTTTACCAACCGCTCGCGTCAGGCCGTCGATCAGGCTGGTTGCCCCTTCGGTCACGCCCAGGGAAGTACCGAGATAAGACTTGGCCATCGCCAGCATCGCCATCATTGGGCCAAGGTAGGCGATCAGCGGGTTGGAGAATTTGTTCGCCAGCGTGGTCAGCACGGTGATGTTTTGATCTTTCGCCTGCTGCATATCCTCATGTGACAGGCTCAGTACGCAGCTAAAGACAAAGAACAAGACGGTGACGCAGATCAGCACATAGCTGTAGCGCATGATACGCGCGCAGCGGCGTTCGGCCTTCTCGCCGTACAGGCTCTTTTGCGTGGAGGCGAAGGACGAAATAATCGGCGCATGGCTGAAAGAAAACACCATCACCGGCACCGCCAGCCACAGTGAATGCCACAGGTCCGGGCTGCTGAACTGGGTGTTGGCCAGGCCGCTGACAAAGTTTGCCGTTTGCCAGGTGGGTACCAGATACAGCGAGATACCCATCAAAAACACCAGCAGCGGGAACACCAACATGCCCATCGCCGAAACAATAGCGTCTTTGCCGCGCAGCAACACCAGGTTCAGAACCACCACCACCGCCAGGCTCAGCCAGACACGCGGTAGCGGCGCCAGGTGAAACTGATGGATCAGGAAGCTGTCCAGCGCATTGGTGATCGAGATGCTGTACACCAGCACGATCGGGAAGAACGCCATCAGGTACAGCACCATGATGATTTTGCCGGCCAGCACGCCAAAGTGCTCCACCACCACATCATGGATATTGCCGTCACGGCTGGAACCGGACAGCACAAAGCGGCTCAATGCGCGGTGCGGTAAATAAGTCAGCGGGAAAGCGAACAACGCCATCAACAACAGGACCAGCGGGCCATTCAGACCTGCATTGATCGGCAGGAACAGGGTTCCTGCGCCGACAGCGGTGGCATAGAGCCCAAACATCCACACGGTATCGGTTTTGTTCCATTTGGCAGCCTGGGCGGTTGCCAGCGTGCCTGAATCGGGAGAAATCGTACTCATAAGAAAGCTTACCTTACTCTTCAGCGACAACGATTGCGCTCAACGGGATATCCTTCTCCGCGAATTTTTAATATTAATCAGTGGATTAACGCAGTATTTCACTCTTGTTCCTGCTAAAAGGACGGCAAAGGATAATGAAAAATGCGGCTCGGGTCTATGTTTTATCGGCTGACAGGGTGATTTACGAGCAGAAAATGCTGCCAAAATCAGCACGCCGGGCCAAAAGAAAAGGGCCTCGAACGAGGCCCTTTCAGATTTACTTGTTGGCGTCCGGATGTTCCGGCACAGCGGCGCTGCCCATCTCCTTCTCATCGCGGATCATCGAGCGGTCTTTACGCACGCTGGCCACGTCTGAGGCGTCGATTGGCTTGGCGCTGTTGCCCCAGCTTGAACGGATGAAGTTGACCACATCCGCTACCTGCTGGTCGTTCAGACGCCAGCCGAACGGCGGCATGGTGATGTTGGAAACCGCCCCTTTCACCGCCGGCGTGGTGTTACCTGTCAGCACGATATGAATCAGCGAAGTCGCGTCTTCGGTCTGTACCACCGGATTGCCCTTCAGCGCCGGGAAGGCGCGTTTATAGCCGACGCCATCGGTGCGGTGGCAGGCCGCGCAGTTATCGACGTACAGCGCCGCTCCGGGCTTGCTGTCGTTACCGCGCCACAGATCCTTGGCGACGCTGTCTTCGACCGGTGCCGCCTGCTGCTTGCCGTCTTTCGGCGGCAGCGTTTTCAGATAGCGCGAGATCGCCGTCAGATCCTCATCGCTGAGATACTGCAGGCTGTGCTCCACCACGTCGCTCATGCCACCAAACACGATAGACTTGTCGTTGCGTCCGGTTTTCAGGAACTCCGTCAGTTCGGCTTCGCTCCAGGTCCCCAACCCATCCTTGTTGTCACCGCGCAGGCTGGAAGCCACCCAACCGTCGATCGGCGCATTGCTGCCGGACAGATAGGTGTCGCCGTCGTTATTGCTCAGCGCTTTTTCCTGCATGGTAAGGCTACGTGGCGTATGGCAGGCGCCACAGTGACCCAGCCCTTCCACCAGATAGCGACCGCGTTCAATCACCGGATCCGCTTTGGTGTCAGCCACAAAGTCGGCCGGTGAAGGCGCAAACATGCCGCGCCAGATGCTCAACGGCCAACGCATCGACAACGGCCAAGGAATGTCGGAATCCTTGTTGGCCTGCTCCACCGGTTGCACACCGTGCATGAAATAGGCGTACATGGCGCGCATGTCATCCTCTTTCACCAGGGCAAACGACGGATACGGCATCGCCGGGTACAGGGTGCTGCCGTTTTTGGCGACGCCTTTGCGTACCGCATTGTCAAAGTCTTCGAAGCTGTAATCACCGATACCGGTTTTCTTGTCCGGCGAAATATTGGTGGAGTAGATGGTGCCGATCGGCGTTTCCATCGCCAGACCGCCTGCAAACTCTTTACCGCTTTTGCCGTTGGTGTGGCAGGCCACGCAGTCACCGGCGCGCGCCAAATACTCGCCGCGTTTGATCAGCTCGCTGCTGACGGTGGCGTCCTGCGCCCATACGGAAAAACTCAGTGCACTGAGAACCAGTGCGGGAACAAATGCTTTCATCAGTCGCCGTCCTTATGCCTGCACCAAAGGGCCTGGTTTTTTCAGATACTGCTCGCGAATGGCACGGGCAGACCAGTAAGCCAACGCGGCCACGGTGCCGGTCGGGTTGTAACCCAGCCCCTGAGGGAAGGCCGACGCGCCGATCGAGAATACGTTATGCACGTCCCAGCTTTGCAGATAGCGGTTCACCGCGCTGGTTTTCGGATCTTCCCCCATCACCGCCCCGCCGTTCATATGGGTGGTCTGGTAGCTGGTGGTATCAAAGTGGCTATTGGCGTTTTTCGGGCTGCCGGCGATCAGTTTAGGGTTCATGGCCTTGGCGATAGGTGCCATTTTGTCGTACATGAACTGCGACATCTTGACGTCATTGTCCTGCCAGTCGAACGTCATGCGCAGCAAGGGCTGGCCGAAGACGTTCTTGTAGTTGGGATCGAGGTCCAGATAGTTGCTGCGGTACGACTGATGCGCACCGTGCGCATCCATCGACACATGGTGGGTATAAGCATCGGCCACTGCCGCTTTCCACTTGCTGCCCCAGGCTGGCGTTCCTGGCGGCGTTGGCAAGCCGGAAATAGGCTTGGTCCCAGCCTGGTTGACCCAGAACGGCGAACCGCCGACGAAGCCTTCTTTGGCATGATCAAAGTTATCGGCGTTGAAGTCGTCAACGCCGACACCGTTACCGCCGGCGCCGATGAACGGGTTGGTGTATACGTCCTTGTCGAAGAACGCCTTGATGGTGGTCATGTTCTGATAGGCGAAGTTACGCCCTACCACACCCTCGCCGGTCACCGGATCGTAAGGTTTACCGATGCCGGACAGCAGCATCAGATGCACGTTGTGGAACTGGAACGCCCCCAGGATCACCAACTCCGCCGGCTGCTCGACTTCACGACCCTGCGCGTCAATGTAATTCACCCCGGTCGCACGGGATTTATCGGCGGTCAGATTCACTTTCAACACGTTAGCGTTGGTGCGCAGCTCAAAGCGTTTTTCCATACGCAGCGCCGGCAGAATGTTGACGTTCGGCGAAGCCTTGGAATACATGTAGCAGGCATAACCGCTGCAGAAACCGCAGAAGTTGCACGGCCCCATCTGCGCACCGTACGGGTTGGTATAGGAATCGGAGGTGTTGGCGGAAGGCAGGTTATACGGGTGATAACCTACTTCCAGCGCCGCTTTCTCGAACAGCTGGGCAGAGAAGGTATTTTTCTGCGCCGGCAGCGGGAAGTCGTCCGAACGGTCACCGGCGAACGGGTTGCCGCCCTTTTGACCCACTTTCTGGCCTTTGATGGTCCAGGCGGTACCGGAAGTACCGAATACTTTCTCGGCCTTGTCGAAGAATGGCTCCAGCTCGGCGTAGCTCACGCCGAAATCCTGGATGGTCATGTCTTTCGGGATAAAGCTCTTGCCGTAGCGCTCTTCGTAATGGCTGCGCATACGCAATTCAATAGGATCGACCCGGAAATGGACGCCGGACCAGTGCAGGCCCGCGCCGCCCACGCCGGTACCCGGCAGGAACGCCGCCAACTGGCGGTAAGGCACCGCAGTCTGGCTGGTATTATGACGAATGGTCACGGTGCTTTTCGACAGATCCTGGAACAGCTTGCGGCGGATGTTATAGGTCAGTTCGTCGATCACCTGCGGATAGGAACCGTCCGGATAGGTATCGCGCATCGGGCCACGCTCCAGCGCCACCACGTTCAGGCCCGCTTCGGTCAGCTCTTTGGCCATAATCGCGCCCACCCAACCGAAACCGACGATCACCGCGTCTACTTTTTTCATTACCGTTGCCATTGTTACCCCCTCTCCCCACGAATCGAGACCGGAGGTAAGGGATAACGTTCCCCTCGCTCAACCCAGTCCATAAAGTCGGCGCGCGCGCCCGGAAAATTAATCAGCTTCCAGCCAACCATGTCTTTATTGCCGCCATGGATCGGGTCGCTGAAGAAACCTTCGCGGGTGTTTTGCAACAGGTAGGAGAAGAACAATTTTGCCGGCAACTGCGAGAATTCCGCCTCTCCGGACTCAAACTTCTGCAACAGCGCATCCTGCTGTGCAGCGTCAAGTTCAGCAAAGGGTTTACCGGCGGTTTTCTTGCAGTAGGCATCAGCATCTGCGATGCCCAGGTTATAGATCTGCTTTGGTACCAACGGCAGTTGATAACCCATTTCTTTCGGTGCATCCGGGTTAAACGGTCCCTGCATGTACCAAATAGAACCGGTGGCGTACGGGGTATTCATTTGACGATCGATAAACTCCGGCACGCCGGCCTCCAGCGCACCGGGGCCGCGTTCATCCGCCGGGATCAGTCGCGCCACAGCGGCTTTAACGAAGGCCCACTCTTCCGGCGTAAAGAAAGTCGGTTGGTAATCTGGCTGTTTTGAGGTGTCTGTTGCCGCAACCGCCGGGATTGGAGCTGTCAGCGCACTCACGCCACTGCCGCCAATCACTGCTGCGGGAATTAAAGTCATCGATTTCAACAGGAAATCGCGCCGTGAATTGTTAGTTTTATCGTCCGACATATCACATTCCATCCAAAGATAATCACAACTATTTAACCTCAACCTTGCGGTCGATGCGGGTTTTAAACACAAATTGTTACTTATTTGTATATTTATTGAAGACCAAAATGTGAACAAAAGCCAAAATGTTACCGGTAACTTATTGAATAAACGTAAAGATTTGATGGGTAATGTAAAGTTAACGATTCGTGCGGTTTTTTAGGTAACAGGATGGGAAATAACGAAAAATGAGAGATGTGTCGCGAATTTAGCGTAAGCCAATAAAAAACCGGCTGCTCACGCGGCCGGTTTTACGAAAAAATCTTGGCTAGGGTGACATCGCCTGGTAGGCGGTGGTCACTTTCCAGAGATAGCGTGGCGCCTGCGGGGCAGGATGCTTTTTCTGGATGTGTTGATAAAACTCATCCGGGCTCATTTGGTTGATGCGGTTCACCGCCACACGCTTGTCCGATGAGAAAGTGCGAAGCATAGCGCCCGCCCCATTCACGTAGGAAACGATGGTGGCGTAACGCAACGTCTGTGGATTGTTGATCCCGGCTAGCTGCTGGCTTTGAAGAATATTGATATAGGCCGTTCCCAGATCAATATTGACCGCCGGATCCTTCAACTCACGCGAGCTTGGCTGCCCGCTTCTTCCTTTTAAACGATAGGCATCACGCCCGGCGGTTGAAGGCTTCAGCTGCATTAATCCCACTGCGTTCGAGGTGCTGACTGCATTCGGGTTAAACCCGGACTCCACCTGAATAATCGCTTTAATCAGCGTTTCGTCAACGCCATAGCTGCTGGCTGCCTGACGAATGTAATCGTTATAGGCTATCGGTGTCCCCGTGCGGTTAACCGGTGCCTGCGGGGGGGTTTTTAGCCAACCACCACGCGATGTGCCACTGCCTGAATTATTAGTTGCTGTTTGCGGGTCTTTGGCGCACCCCGACAAAAGCAAAATTGCCGTCAGGCAACCTATTTTTGTTTTCACAGAATCCCTCACTCCTTTCAATGAGTTGCGTAGCATATACAACTTGTAAGGACGCCTGTACGGTTTTTTTGGTCTATTCTCAAGCTACTCGTATACCAAGAGGTGATTTATGAGTCAATCTGCAACGACGTGTTTTGTGGTGACTTTTCGCTATCAGGAAGAAGGATTAGCTGATTTAGCCAAGCTGACAGGACAATTAACCCTGCAGGGATTTGTCACGTCGGTGGCCGACGAAAATGGCGTTCCGCACGAGCTGGGCAGCAACAGTTTTGCGTTAATAACCCCACTGGATCAAGAGGATGTACGGCAATTGGCCCAGAAGCTTGGTCAGGTGGCCTTGGGCAAGGCGCCGGAGGTCGACATCGTCACCTATGAGGACTACGTAAAGCGGTTACATACTGATACATAAAATGCTATAACTCACTGCTGGGTATTATTTCGCTTCGCTGTGGAAATAACCGGCAGTTTGCCTGCAGGTGACGCTTGACTTTGCTCTAATTGATATTGATAATCATTTTCATTTGAGCCAGGAGATGTCACCATGTTTTTGAAACAACGCGCTTTTCCCCGCCTATCCCTCGTTAAGAACAGGGCCTACTTCCGCCCTTTCACCCTGCTGTGTCTGTTGTTGACCGCCAGCCTTGCCAGCCATGCCGCGTTGGCGGAAAAGAAGCTGCGCGTGGTGACCACTTTCACCATTATTCAGGACATTGCCCAGAACGTAGCCGGTGACGCCGCCGTAGTGGAGTCGATCACCAAACCGGGTGCAGAGATCCATGATTACCAGCCTACACCACGCGACATCGTCAAAGCGCAGCACGCCGACCTGATCCTGTGGAACGGTATGAATCTGGAACGCTGGTTCCAACGCTTCTTCGAGAACATTAAACAGGTGCCTGCGGCCGTGGTCACCGAAGGCATCACCCCGCTGCCGATCCGCGAAGGGCCTTATAACGGCAACCCGAATCCACATGCCTGGATGTCTGCCAGCAATGCGCAGGTGTACATCGAAAATATCCGCAAAGCGCTGGTGCAGTACGACCCGGCCAATGCAGAAACCTACAATCGCAATGCTAAAGCCTACGCCGCCAAAATTGCCGCGCTGGATTCCCCGCTGCGCGAACGCCTGTCTCGCATTCCGGAAGCCCAGCGTTGGCTGGTGACCAGCGAGGGCGCCTTCAGCTATCTGGCCAAAGACTATCAGTTGAAAGAAGTCTATCTGTGGCCGATCAACGCCGATGAACAAGGTTCACCGCAGCAGGTTCGCCGGGTGATTGACGCCGTGCGTGCCAACCACATCCCGGTGGTGTTCAGCGAAAGCACTATTTCAGACAAACCGGCCAAGCAGGTCGCGAAAGAAACCGGCGCAAAATACGGCGGCGTGCTCTATGTCGACTCCCTGTCCACCCAGGATGGCCCGGTACCGACCTATATCGACCTGCTCAACGTCACCGTACAAACCATTGCCAAAGGATTTGATCAATGACAAGTGAGGTTTTTGTCCGTCCTGAGTTGAGCGTGGACGACGTTACCGTGACCTACAACAACGGCCATACCGCGATCCACAACGCCAGCTTTACCCTGAGCGGCGGTGCCATCTGCGCGCTGGTTGGCGTCAACGGCAGCGGTAAATCGACCTTGTTCAAAAGCATTATGGGTCTGGTGCGGCCCACCACGGGCCGCGTACAGCTCAACGAGCAGCCGGTCGCGCAGGCATTAAAGAAAAACGTTATTGCTTACGTGCCGCAAACCGAGGACGTTGACTGGAATTTCCCGGTGCTGGTGGAAGATGTCGTCATGATGGGCCGTTACGGCAAGATGAACTTCCTGCGTATTCCTTCAAAGGAAGACCGGCTGCGGGTGGACAAGGCGCTGGAGCGCGTTGGGCTGAGTGAGTTACGCACCCGCCAGATCGGCGAGCTTTCCGGCGGGCAGAAAAAACGCGTCTTTCTGGCGCGGGCGCTGGCGCAACAAGGCAGCGTTCTGCTGCTGGACGAGCCTTTCACCGGGGTCGACGTCAAAACCGAGAACGCCATTATCGATCTGCTGCGCGCACTGCGTGATGAAGGCCACCTGATCCTGGTTTCAACCCATAACCTGGGGAGCGTACCGGAATTTTGCGATCGGGTTATCCTGATTAACCGCACGGTGCTGGCTGCCGGCCCAACAGAAACCACCTTTACCCAAAGCAACCTGGAACAGGCGTTTGGCGGCGTACTGCGCCATATCAATCTGTCAGGCCCGGATCTGCACGACGACAACGATCCGCGCACGGTCACGGTATTGACCGATGACGAGCGGCCAGCGGTGTTCTACGGCCATACCAAGAGCGATCCGCCGGCGCAAAGCCAGCCGAAGGAGAAACAACCCTGATGCTGGAACTTCTGCTGCAACCCTTCAGTTACAACTACATGGTCAAAGCCATTTGGGTCAGCGCCATCGTCGGCGCCGCCTGCGCGTTCCTTTCGGCCTACCTGATGCTAAAGGGCTGGTCGCTGATGGGGGACGCACTGTCGCACTCGGTGGTACCCGGCGTTGCCGGGGCCTATGCGCTAGGCCTGCCCTACGCCGCCGGAGCCTTCTTCACCGGCATGCTGGCCGCGCTGGCAATGACGCTGGTGCGCCACGTGACTCGCCTGCGCGAAGACGCCATTATCGGCTTTATCTTTTCCACCTTCTTCGCCGTAGGCCTGTTGATTGTGTCGCTAAACCCGACCTCGGTTAACGTCCAGTCGATTATCTTCGGCAATATCCTCGGTATCGCCGATGAAGACGTTTTGCAGGTCGAGATTATCATCGGCGTTTCGCTACTGATCTTGTGTCTGGTGTGGAAAGACTTACTGGCAGTGTTTTTTGACGAAAACCACGCCGTGTCTATCGGCCTGTCGCCGCTGCGGTTAAAGATCCTGTTCTTCACCTTGCTCAGCGCCTGCACCGTAGCGGCATTGCAAACCGTTGGCGCCATTTTGGTGATCGCCATGGTGATAACGCCTGGGGCTACCGCCTACCTGCTGACAGACCGCTTCAGCCGGTTGGTGATTATCGCCATCGTGATTGGCGCACTGACCAGCGGCCTTGGCGCTTACCTCAGCTTCTTCCTCGACGGGGCTACCGGCGGGGTGATCGTGACTCTGCAAACGCTGGTATTCCTGGCAGCCTTTTTCTTCGCCCCCAAACATGGGCTACTGGCGTCCAAACGCCGCGTGGCACGTGAACAGACCGGAGGCCACTGATGGAAACCCTGTATCAACTGCTCAGCGAGCCCTTCGCCTATCCCTTTATGCAGCGGGCAATCCTGGCCGCCATCGTGACCGGCGTGGTGTGTGCGGTGCTCTCTTGCTATCTGGTGCTCAAAGGCTGGTCGCTGATGGGTGACGCCATCTCGCATGCGGTGCTGCCCGGTATCGTGGTGGCGTTCGTACTCGGCATCCCGGTGGTGATAGGCGCCTTTTTCTCCGGTATTTTCTGTGCGGTAGCCACCGGTTACCTGAAAGAAAACAGCCGGGTGAAAGAGGACACGGTGATGGGGATCGTTTTCTCCGGCATGTTTGCCTTTGGCCTGGTGCTGTTTTCCCGTATCGATACCGATCAGCACCTCAGCCACATTCTGTTCGGCAATATGCTGGGCATTACCGATGCAGAGCTGAAGCAGACGTTGCTGATGGCTGGCATTACGCTGCTGGTGGTGTTGCTGAAACGCAAAGATTTGATGCTCTACTGTTTTGATCCCAACCATGCCAGGGTGATTGGCCTGCCGGTGAAACTGTTGCACTACGGGCTGCTGTGCCTGCTGGCGCTGACAATTGTCGCCTCATTGCAGGCCGTCGGGGTCATTCTGGTGATTGCGATGTTGATTGCTCCAGGCATTATTGCCTTCATGCTGTGCCGCAGCTTCGACCGCATGCTGATAGTCGCCACGGTGGTGTCTGTGTTCTCCTGCGTGCTCGGCACCTTGATCAGCTTCCACATTGACGGTGCCACCGGCCCCTGCATTGTGATAGTCCAGGCCATTCTGTTCGTGTTCGCCCTGCTCTACAGTAAATTTAAACCGTTACAACGTCACGAAAATGGAATGCTCGACGCAAAACCTTGAAACAGGCGGCTGTGCCTAATGGCCCCGCCGCTGCTCATTACGGCTGCTGATAGATATCCGGTCGGACAATATGCCAGACAAAATCCTCGCGGTTTATCGCTTCATAACCCACCTTTTGATACAACCACGGCGCAGTACCGGTCACCAGCATAATCCGCCGCAGCCGCTGCAACACCGGGTGTTCCAGCGTGCAATCCATCAACCAACGCGCTAACCCTTGTCCCTGGTAGTCCGGGGAGACAAACACATCGCACAGATAGCCAAAAGTGGCGTAATCCGTCACCAGACGCGCAAAACCAATCTGCTGGTGTTGATGGTACAGGCCAAAGCACAGGCTATTGTCGATAGACAACTGCACCGTCGGCAACGAAATGCCGCTCGCCCAGCTTGAAGTGGTCAAAAATGCGTGAGTAAAGGAGAGGTTCAGTTCACTTGTATCGCAGTTGATCCGGTATTCCCCTCGCTGCCACTGCCGGTTTTGCTCCATTGTTGTTCATCTCATTGATAATGATAGTTATCTGAATCCTGCCCTTGCCGTAATAGCTGACGACCTTATAAACATCGCTCTCACGCCGCCAAGTTGCAACAGACGTCGTACTTAAATTAATCAATAGCGTATATACTTTGAGCAAATGCGATGGCGATAAAATCGCCGGTTGTTGGTGCCAGCTGTGCGCCAGGTCGTGTTTTCACAGGGCTAAAGACGCTAACCTAATGAATTCGCAGGCAACACAGAGGGGGTGTACCATGTGGCAAGCCGTTAGCCGTCTGTTAAGTGAACATCTTGGCAGCGCAGAAATCCGCGAAAGGACCGAACTGCCCGGGGGAGAAATCCATCCGGCGTGGCGCGTGAGTTACGGTGACAATCAGGTGTTTGTCAAATGCGACGCTCGCGAACTGTTGCCCATCTTCACCGCCGAAGCCGACCAGCTGGCCTTGCTGGCGCGCAGTAAAACCGTGCGGGTTCCGCAGGTGTACGGCGTAGGCAGCGATCGCGATTACAGCTTCTTGCTGCTGGAATACCAAACCCTGAAACCTTTAGACGCCCATGGCGCTCACTGTCTCGGACAACAGCTGGCCCATTTACACAAGTGGAGCGAACAGCCGCAGTTTGGCCTCGACTTCGACAACGACCTGTCCACCACCCCGCAGCCCAACGCCTGGCAGCGCCGCTGGTCAGAGTTTTTTGCCGAACAGCGCATTGGCTGGCAACTGCAGATGGCGGCAGAGAAAGGCATGACCTTTGGGGATATCGATGAGATTGTCGACATCGTGTATCTGCGTTTGCAGCATCATCAGCCGCAACCTTCTCTTCTGCACGGGGATTTGTGGCCGGCCAACTGCGCAATGACCGCCGACGGCCCACTGCTGTTCGATCCGGCCTGCTATTGGGGCGACAGAGAGTGTGATTTGGCCATGCTGCCGCTGTATCCGGAACTGCCGCCGCAGATTTACGACGGCTACCAGAGCGTCTGGCCGTTAGAGAGCGGCTTTATCGAACGTCAGCCGCTTTATCAACTGTATTACCTGCTCAACCGCAGTAACCTGTTCGGCGGGCAGCATCTGGTTCGGGCCCAACGCGCGGTGGAAGCGTTGCTGCATCCCGAGTCCCGATAAAATAAAGGCGCTGAAATCAGCGCCTTTTTAATGAGCAGCCGTTATCAGGCAGCCCCGGCCAGTTGGCCGAGCAGCTTGATCACAAACCAGCCAATCACCGCAATCACCACCGGCAAAATGTACAGCGGGAAGTATTGCAGCAAGATGGTGTGGTGCGGCAGCGTAATGCGCTCTTCCAACTGCGCACGCGTATGCCCTTCACTGCCTTTAGCCTGTTCGAGGATCATCTGATCTTCCAGGCCTTCGCGGATAAACTTCACCTGACGTGACATACGTGCGCCAGAGGCCTGCAGCGCCAGCCCGACAAAAATCAGAATATAAATGATGATAAACATCAGGTTCGCGCCGCTGAACAGGCTTTTTTCTACGTCCGGTACCGGCGAGTTATACCAGAAGATATTCAGGAACGGGGTGTTAAAGCGCACCATATCTACCATTACGTGAACGAAATCCAGCATTACTGCGTTGATGCCTTTGGTCTTTTCGCTGTGTTGATACACAAACATCAGCAGCGAGATCAGCGTTGACAGTAACGCAGGGATGAAAACCACCCAGCCAAGAATACGTTTTAAAATGGCAATGCGCCCAGCCTGTTGATACGTCATGTGTTCCCCTTGTAAGCGACGTAACCGTAATGGGCTAAGTCTACCTGTAGTTGTTGAAACTCGCCCACCGTTTTCTTCAGCACTGCTGTGCTACAAGCGTAGCCGGGATTATCCGAAATCAACAGCTTAACGGCGAGCGCGCGTTGCCGGTAAATAGTTATATAGTTAAATCAAACCGTTTAAACAGGGGCCGCCATGATTCGGCTGATTATCTTATTGCTGGGTGCGCAAGCGCTGCGGGGGCAACGCCGCCTGCTAATGCTGTTCGGTTGGGCGTGGATCGCCGTAGGCGCGCTGATGCTGTTCGATGTACTTCAGGACGGGCGTTCGGTGCTGGCTTTGGATGCGCTGGCAGTACTGCTGGCGCTGGAGGGATTAGTGGCGATTTCCGCCGCATTGGTGATCGGCTCATCCGCCAGTCGCCCGGTGTTACTGAAGGGATTGGGCTTTTTGTTTCTGGCCTTTTTAGTTTGGGACGTGCCCGCCGACGACAACATCGTCGCCACGCTGGTGTTTGGCAGTGCGCTACTGCTTGACGGTGCGGTTCGCATTGCTTCTTCTACGGTGATCCAGCACAGCCGCTGGAAACCGGTCGCGCTGGCGGGCAGCGGCGAAATCTTGCTTTCGCTGATGATTTTTATTGGCTGGCCGGTGCCGCATCGGATGACGGTTCCTTTTTGTATCGGCGTGATGATCCTGCTTTCCGGCTGGGTACTGTTACGCATAGCCCGCAGGTTGGAAAGCTTCTCGCTAAATCAGAACCCGCAGTTAGCCACTCAGCCGCAAACCAATGACGCTAATCCGCTCAGGGTGTATGTCTGGACACCGACAGGATCGGCAAAAGATGCCCGCAGGCGTTACATCGTCGATCGCTATATCGCGGCGGTGGACGGCAGCGGCAATATATCCACTGGCCATGCCGCCCTGGCGTTGGCACCGGACGTGTATATCAGCCACTATCCGCTTAACGAAATCAGCCAGTCCGCACAAGATTTCCGCCGGCTATTGCACTCCGGTGAACAAAATAACGTCGACGGACGCTTTCTGCCCGATTTGCAACAGGAAGTGGCGGCCTGGTGCCCGCCGGACAAAAAAATACAGTTTCGCCGTTACAACCCGACGGCATTACGCGCGTTCTGGCAGCGTTATCGTCAGGATGCCACTTACAATCTGACTCGTCGCAACTGCTCCACCACGGTTATTCAGGCGCTCGATAGCGCGCTGGAAGGTGTACTGGGCGATAAACATCTGTGGCGGCGTTTCCTGTTGCTGATACTCGATCCCAACCTGTGGATGTTGGCGGTGCTGCGTAGCCGTGGCGAAAGCATGACCTGGACACCGGGGTTGGTGCTTGATTATGCCCGCATGCTGCAACAGGTCACCGAACGCCAGCATCAGCGCTGGTGGCTAAAAGTGCAGGAGATGTGGCGCATCCTGCGTTTTGGCAAGGCTCAGCCACGCAGGCAAAAATTTTAGTCTCAACGCCGGCGATGATAAAGTGTCGGGCACATTCACCGGCAGGAGTTAACCGATAATGGCCTATTCGCAACGCATTGAAACCGCTATTTTTGATATGGACGGTTTATTGATCGATTCAGAACCGCTGTGGCTACAGGCAGAACTGGATATCTTTGGCGCACTGGGGCTGGATTTGTCAGACCGCCACAAACTGCCGGATACCCTGGGTCTGCGCATCGATCTGGTGGTGAAGATGTGGTACCAGGCCATGCCGTGGCAAGGGGTGTCGCAAGAAGAAGTCTCTGCACGTATTATCGAGCGCGCCATCGAGCTGGTGCGTGAAAAACGCCCCCTGCTGCCTGGCGTACAACAGGCGCTGGAGCTGTGCCGCAGCCTGGATCTGAATATTGGCCTGGCCTCCGCCTCACCGCTGCACATGCAACAACAGGTGCTGCAGATGTTTGACCTCGAAGGCTACTTTGATCAACTTGTCTCCGCCGAGTACTTGCCTTACAGCAAGCCGCACCCGGAAGTGTACCTGATCGCCGCCGAGCGCCTGGGCAGCGATCCCCTGCGCTGTATAACGCTGGAAGACTCGTTCAACGGCATGATTGCCACCAAGGCCGCGAGGATGCGTTCTATCGTGATCCCTGCGCACGAGTATCGTCATGATGGCCGTTGGGCGCTGGCCGACCACAAGCTCGATTCCCTTGAGCAACTCACCTCCGATCATCTGGCCTGATTTTCACGGCATCGGCTTACTGCCGGTGCCGCTAACCTGACTTCTCCCGTCATTTCGTTGCTTAAGTTCAAAATCTGGCTACACGTCATAAAATAAATAAAACATTATTTCATTTTTATTGAGTTACTGTTGCGGCCTCATTATGCTGCAGTTCAAGAAAGTCGCCGGACGTTAGGCACAGGCTGTCACTGCCACGCAGCCTTACCCTGTCGTCCGGCGCTTTCTCCCACGCCCATCCCCTTACCGCAGCAAAAGCGTACAGCACTTGGCCATTTAAGTAACAAGCCGTTGTAAAACCGGGAAAAATAAACAATTGGTTACAGGGTAACTGCTTCCACTACTGGGAATTTTCCCATATACTGGATAAATTAACAGTTTATCAGCCGGAACAGCAGTATGACCGCGGAAGGACATCTTATTTTTTCTGTCGCTTGCGCGATTTTCGCCAAGAAGGCCGAGGTGACCCCAGAGCTGGCAACGGGCGACTGGTGGCACATCATCCCTGCCGCGCTGTTGACCTCACTGCTGCCCGATATCGATCACCCCAAGTCGGTACTGGGCCAACGGTTGCGCTGGATTGCTATTCCGATATCGCGCGCCTTCGGCCACCGCGGTTTTACCCATAGCCTGCTGGCGATCGCCGGCGGCATGGCGTTGTTCCAGCTTGACGTGCCGCGCAGTTGGCCGATTCCGGCCGACGTCCTGCATGCCATGATCATCGGTTACTTCAGCCATCTGCTGGCGGATATGCTCACTCCCGCCGGCGTCCCCTTACTCTGGCCATGCCGCTGGCGCTTTCGTCTGCCGCTGCTAAATTCTCAGAAAGGCAATCAGCTTGAGCGCGCCCTGTGCCTGTGTCTGGTGGCTTTCGCTATCTATTGGCAGGGCGGATGCACCATCCCAGTGCAGTCTTATTTTGAGCAAATAAAAAATATCAGACTGTGATCACATAAAAACGGACATTTAATAACCACCAAGTGCATAAATTAAACAAATTTGCGCAATGAGTTATATCAAATTCCATTTGGATATAAGTGAGCCGTTAAGCAAACTGTTACGATATTTAGTATCGCTACGCCATGGTGCATAGCCATTTTCATATAAGAAAAAATTTTGGAGACATTGGGGATGAATTTTCCGCTGGTTATTAACGTGGTGATTTTTGTCGCCCTCCTTTTGCTGTTGGCGCAAAGCCGCCATAAGCAATGGAGCCTGGCGAAAAAGGTACTGGTCGGCCTGGTCATGGGTGTGGTGTTCGGTTTGGCACTGCAGCTGGTGTACGGTTCGGACAATCCGGTACTGAAAGAATCCATCAGCTGGTTCAACATCGTCGGTAACGGCTATGTGCAACTGCTGCAAATGATTGTCATGCCGCTGGTCTTCGCCTCGATTCTGAGCGCGGTCGCCAAGCTGCATAACGCCTCTTCCCTGGGGAAAATCAGCTTCCTGACTATCGGCACCCTGTTGTTCACCACGCTGATTTCGGCGCTGGTGGGCGTGCTGGTAACTAACCTGTTCGGTCTGACCGCTGAAGGCTTGGTGCAGGGGGCGCAGGAAAGTGCGCGTCTGTCCGCAATCCAAAGCAACTATGTGGGCAAACTGGCCGACCTGACCGTACCGCAGATGGTGCTGTCCTTCATTCCTAAAAACCCGTTCGCCGATCTGACCGGTGCCAGCCCTACCTCAATCATCAGCGTGGTAATCTTCGCGACCTTCCTGGGTGTGGCGTCGCTGCAGCTGCTGAAAGACGACAAGCCAAAAGGTGAGCGCGTGCTGGTCGCTATCGACACCCTGCAGGCCTGGGTGATGAAACTGGTGCGTCTGGTGATGAAACTGACTCCCTATGGTGTTCTGGCGCTGATGACCAAAGTGGTTGCCGGCTCTAACGTTCACGACATCATCAAACTGGGTAGCTTCGTCGTGGCCTCTTATCTGGGTCTGGCGATCATGTTTGCGGTGCACGCTGCCCTGCTGGCCTTCACCGGCGTTAATCCGCTGAAGTTCTTCCGCAAGGTATGGCCGGTCATCACTTTCGCCTTTACCAGCCGCTCCAGCGCCGCCAGCATTCCGCTGAACGTGGAAGCGCAAACCCGTCGCCTGGGCGTACCGGAATCCATTGCCAGCTTCTCGGCCTCGTTCGGCGCCACCATTGGCCAGAACGGCTGTGCAGGCTTGTACCCAGCGATGCTGGCGGTGATGGTGGCCCCAACCGTCGGGATTAACCCGCTGGACCCGGTGTGGATCGCGACCCTGGTCGGTATCGTCACCATCAGCTCCGCCGGTGTAGCCGGCGTGGGTGGCGGCGCGACTTTCGCTGCGCTGATCGTGCTGCCGGCAATGGGTCTGCCAGTGACGCTGGTTGCCCTGCTGATCTCCGTTGAACCGCTGATCGACATGGGCCGTACCGCACTGAACGTCAACGGCTCTATGGCGGCGGGTACCATCACCAGCCAACTGATGAAGCAAACAGACAAGTCCATTATGGACAGTGAAGACGAAGTGGAACTGGCTCACCAGTAAATCTCGTCGGCAATAAAAAACCGGGGCTTGTTCGCAGCCCCGGTTTTTTATATCTGCAATCCACTCAGGGCCGTTCGCCCGCCGCCAGTCGCTGATTGATTTCAGCAATCACATCCGGCAGTTGTGCCAATGTATCAATCACGTAGTGCGCGCCGGCGGAATACAGTTTATCGGTTGCCAAAGCGCGCCGCTTGTTAACTTCCGACTCACTCATTTGTTGGTATTCCTGCCAGGTAGCCCCAAACTCGTTACCCGACAGCGCCAGCCCGATGCTCCACATGCCTGCATTCAATCCTTCGCTGATACCCGGCACTGCATCATCCACTTTCACACAGTGCGCCACCGAATCGATACCCAGCGTAATCACGTTTTGCAGCGCCATCCACGGGCCTGGACGCCCACCAGCGGCCAAATCGTCAGTCGCAACCCAGTGATCCGGCGCGTAACCTCGCAGCGCCGCTGCCGGCGCCAGCACCTCCATCACCGCCCGCGGATAACCCGAACAGGAACCTATCTTGATGCCCTGCTCACGCAATGCAGCAATCACCTGTGGCACACCCTCAATCGGATCGGCAAAGTCGACCACCTTGGCAATTTGCAACGGCATAAAAGCCTGATACAGCGCGTCAATGTCCTGATGGCTCATGGAGCGGCCCAACTGCTGCCGCCAACGCGCATCCACCTCGGGCAATTTTCCCAAAGCCTCAATGTGCTGCCATTTGCCCAACCCCATCGGAATGCGCGCCTCCGCCAGGCTGATGTCGATATCAAAGGTCTGCTTAAAGGCTTCAACAAAAATCTGCGTTGGCGCAAAGGAGCCGAAATCTACCGTGGTGCCGGCCCAGTCGAGTATTACTGCGTTAATCTGACTCATGCTCATCCTCATTGCTCCCAGTACATTGCCTGCCCGACCGCGGCCAGCAAACGTTCGATATCCTGCGGGTAAACTTCGCCGATATTGCCAATGCGGAAGCAGTCGCTCTGCGATACCTTGCCCGGATAGATGACAAAGCCCTGCTGTTTCAGGCGCTGATAGAACTCGGTAAAACGGTAAGTGTCGGCCTTCGGCGAATAGAACGCGGTGATGATCGGCGAGTGCAAATCATCCTCCAACAGGGTTTCGAACCCCAGCGCGCGCATCCCAGCCACCAGCCGCTGCTGGTTTGCCCGGTAACGAGCGTGGCGGGCATCGATCCCCCCTTCTTGCTCCAGCTCGCGCAGCGCCTGAGCAAAAGCCAGCACCGTATGCGTCGGCGAGGTAAAGCGCCATTTGCCGGCGTTATCTTCCATACAGCGCCACTGGGCATACAGATCCAACGACAGCGAGCGCGAGCGCCCCGCGCACTTATCCAGTTCATTGCGGCGGGCAATCACAAAGGCGAAACCCGGCACGCCCTGAATGCATTTATTTGCCGAGCTGATCAGATAATCAATGCCCAGCGCATCGACATCCAGCGGAATACCGCCGAAACTGCTCATCGCATCCACGATCAGGGTTTTGCCATTTCGCGCCGCCAGGCCTGAGACGCGCTCCAGCGGATTCAGCATTCCCGTGGTGGTTTCACAATGCACCATGGCGATATGGCTGATGCCTGCATCGCCTTTCAATACCGCCTCCATCGCCTCAACATCCGGCTCATTCACTTCACCACAGTTGAACGCATGGTGATTGATGTCCATCAACCGGGCCATTTCGATCATCCGCGCACCATAAGCGCCGTTATTGACGATCAGCAATTTGTCCTGCGGCCCCATTACCGTGCCCAATACCGCTTCAACCGCAAAACTGCCGCTGCCTTGCAACAACACTGAGGTGTAGCCCGTTGACCGAGTCGCCAGCGCCTCGAGCTTCTGACGAATGTTCTGCACCACGCCCAGGTTGTAATCTTCATCCCAGGTACAGCTATCGAACAGCATCGCTTCCTTCACCGTTTTTGAGGTGGTCAACGGGCCAGGGGTTAACAGCAAATAATCGTGCTCAGACATTTCATTCACCCAATTGGTCTATACCAGATGAGTATTATACTGACCGCAACCCGGCCTTCGGGTCAAACGCCAACCGCAGGTGAAACAAAAAATTCATCTGGGCATGTATACCCCAAATAATTCGAGTTGCTTGTAGGCGGCAACTGAGTGAATCCCCAGGAGCTTACTCAAGTAAGTGACTGGGGTGAGTGAAGGCAGCTAACACCCAAGCCACTTGAAGTATGACGGGTATATAATGAGCGCGTGCCGTAATGCCATAGCGAGATGAAATGAAAGAACATCTGGGTGAGTTGCCCCACTACCTGCAAATCAAGGAACAGCTACAGGCGCGTATCACTCGCGGCGCGCTGCAGGCGGGCGATAAGCTGCCTTCCGAACGCGAGCTGTGCGCCATTTTCTCTACTACTCGTGTCACCGTACGGGAAAGCCTGGCGCAGTTGGAAGCCACCGGTGCCATCTACCGCGCCGACCGCAGGGGTTGGTTTGTTACGCCGGAAAGGTTGTGGTTGGATCCGACGCAGAACACCAACTTCCACCGGTTGTGCCAGGAGCAGGGGCGCACGCCGCGCACTGAACTGTTGTCCGCCGAAAAAACCGCGGTGCCACTCGACGTAATGCGACCATTAGCGCTGGAGCCGAATGACCCAATTTATCTGCTGCGCCGCGTACGCTATGCCGACGGCCGGGCTATTTGCTATTGCGAGAACCACTGCCTGCCGCAGCGGGTGCCTGAATTGCTCAACCAGGATCTTAACGGCAGCCTGACCGAGATTTATCAGCAACGGTACAATTTGATTTACCACCGGATGCACCTGTCGTTTTACCCTACCGCCCTGCCATACGCCGCCGCTACTGCGTTGGGCGCGATGGTTGGCCTGCCCGCACTGCTGCTGCGCCGGTTAAACTACGACCAGCACGGGCGAATTCTCGATTTTGATATCGAATACTGGCGGCATGACAGCCTGCGCATTGAGGTCGATACGCTGTGATCTCTGCCCTGTGCCAAACAAAAAAGGGCGCCGCCGGTGAATGGCTGCGCCCTTGATTTGGTCAACTGACGGGATCAGTACGGGTAGTCGTGATAGCCCATTTGCTCGGAAATGTTGCGCGCGGCGGTGTGCAGACGTTTGACGTAATCTGCCCTGGCATCTTCAGAGTAACGAATCGACGGGAACGAAATGCTCAGGCCGGCGGTCACTACGCCAAAGCGGTCAAATACCGGCACCGCAATACAGCGCAGCCCTGCTTCTTGCTCTTCGATGTCCTCACCCACACCTTGCTCACGCACTTGATCCAACAGCGACAGCAGCGCCCCGGCATCGGTCAGGGTATTCGGCGTGCTGCGGGTAAATTCAATCTGCGACAGAATTTGCGCCACTTCCGCCCTATCGCGCCACGCCAACAACACTTTGCCGATCGCGGTACTGTGCAACGGGTTACGCCGACCGATGCGCGAATACATGCGCAGGTTATATTGCGCGTCGATTTTATGGATATAGACAATGCTGTCTTCGTCCAGCGCCCCAAGGTGAATGGCTTCCCGGGTGTGATTCGACAGTTCACGCATTTGAACATCTGCAATACGAATCAGATCGACGTTCTGCAACGACTTGGCACCCAGTTCAAACAGCTTGAGCGTCAGGGCATATTTTTCCGTTTCCCCTTCCTGCGACACATAGCCCAACGACTTCATGGTCTGAAGAAAACGGTATACGGTACTTTTGGACATCATCACCCGCTGGGAAAGCTCAGTAATGCCAATCTCACGCTCCTCGCCCAGCGCCTGCAAGATACCGAATACCTTCAGCACGGAGGAAACCGCATCCGGTTGTTTGTCTGGATCTGCGTTCACCATAGTCAAAATCCTACCCAGCTTTTGTGTTTTAAGAAATTTGAACAAGGGTTTCAGTATACGCGGTACCGCAGAAGCCACGCAATCGGCTGGGCTGAATGCAAGCAGGGATCTCATCGGTTATTACAATTGAACGGAAAAGTGTGGATGCAATCGCAGACGAACATGATTAGCATGGTAATACTCCCCCGGATTAATACCTTCGAGATCAACATGCGTTCTTGTACCGACGGCCTCCCCGTCCCGCAGCGCTATGGGGCAATCCTCGCCATTGCCCTCGGCATTACCGTTTCCGTGCTCGACGGCGCAATCGCCAACGTGGCGCTGCCGACTATCGCTCGCGATCTGAACGCCAGCCCAGCCAGCTCCATCTGGGTGGTGAACGCCTATCAGTTAGCCATCACCATTTCCCTGTTGTCGCTGGCCTCGCTCGGCGATCTGATTGGCTATCGCCGCATCTATCAGGCCGGTTTGCTGGTCTTCAGCGTGACTTCACTGTTTTGCGCACTGTCAGACTCGCTGACGACGCTGACTATTGCTCGCGTGCTTCAGGGGTTTGGCGCCGCCGCCATCATGAGCGTCAACACCGCACTGATCCGCATTATCTATCCGCAACGTTTTCTCGGACGCGGCATGGGCATCAACTCGCTGATTGTCGCCTTTTCTTCGGCTGCCGGGCCCACGGTGGCGGCGGCAATCCTCTCGGTTGCCTCGTGGCAATGGCTGTTTGCCATCAACTTGCCGATCGGCATTGTGGCGTTGCTGCTGGGGATGAAATATCTTCCCGCCAATAGTCAGAAGAGCAGCAATCAGCGTTTCGACCCAACCAGTGCGGTGATGAACGCCCTGACTTTCGGGCTGCTGATCACCGCCATCAGCGGTTTTGCCCAGGGCCAGAGCCTGACGTTGATTTTCAGTGAAATCGCCGCGCTGCTGGTCATTGGCTTCTTCTTTGTCCGCCGCCAGCTGCGCCAGGAATTTCCGCTGCTGCCGGTAGACCTGCTGCGTATCCCGATTTTCGCCCTGTCGATGGGCACCTCAATCTGTTCCTTTACCGCACAAATGCTGGCGATGGTTTCGTTACCTTTCTTTCTGCAAGGGACGCTGGGCCGCGATGAGGTCGCCACCGGGCTGTTGCTGACCCCCTGGCCGCTGGCGATTATCGTCATGGCACCATTGGCCGGGCGGCTGGTGGAACGGATCCACGCCGGATTATTGGGTTGTATCGGCCTGGCGGTGTTTGCATTGGGGTTATTCTTGCTGGCATTGCTGCCGCATAACCCTTCCGATCTGGATATCATTTGGCGCATGGTGCTGTGCGGCGCCGGCTTCGGGCTGTTTCAATCGCCCAATAACCACACCATTATTTCCGCCGCCCCGCGCAACCGCAGCGGCGGTGCCAGCGGCATGTTGGGTACCGCCCGACTATTGGGGCAGACTTCCGGTGCCGCACTGGTGGCACTGATGTTCAATCTGTTCCCCACTTCCGGTACCCACGCTTCGTTGATTCTGGCCGGTACCTTTGCCACGCTGGCGGCGGCAGTCAGCAGCCTGCGCATTACCCAACCGCGTGCGCAAGCGGTAGAAAGCCGTGAGCAAGCCAAATAGCAGGCATAAAAATGTTATCGGCCAGTAATTGCGTAGCGAAGATGACGTTGACGTTTTTTCCTGAGGTCTTGAGCCATTGCCGGATGCGGACCGTGAAAGACGGCTCATCAAGGAATAGCCACGCTTCATTGAGAATCAGCAACGCGGGCACGCTGTCGAAACAGACGCACGGTTCATGCTCGAAGAACAACTTGCCCGCGCGGTTCAGGCGTATGCCGGGCGTGGTTCGTGCGAACGCACCATGCCCAGTTCTTAGACTACGGCAAGCAACGGAAATGCCGCAGCGCCATCGTCATTCCCTCTTGGAAGGTTGCATTGTGCGAGGTTCGCCAAGAACCGCCAACGCCTTGAACACGAACAACCCGCCCACGCCTGCGACCAGGGCCAGCGCGATGGCGAACAGCGTGGCGCCGCCCGCCAGCCCAAGCCTGTCGATCAGATAGCCGGCCGCAACCGGCAGCAGCCCCGCCGGGATATAGCCGCCGATGTTGAACACTGCATTCGCCTCGGCGCGTCGTCCGTCGGGCACATGCAGACCAATCAGGGTCAGGCCACCCAACTGACCCAGGCCCTGTCCGGCCCCCGCCAGCAGCGCCGCCACCACCAGCATCGGTGCGAGCGAGGCATGCACGGCGATGCCCAGACTCGCCATCGCCAATACCGTGGCCGTGGTGCTGGCCAGGAAGATCGAGCGTATCGGCCAGTGGCGCACCGCGAACTGCACGCCTGTGGCGGTCAGGAACATGGCGCAGGCCATGCCGCCGGCGATAATGGGGCTGCGCACGTCGAGCAGCCGGGACAGCAGCGATGGCCCCAGCGCCAACACGAACGAGGTTGCAGTGATACCTGGCCCGAAAGTGGCGATGCCGCAGGCCAAATGCCGCCGATTGGCGACGGGCACCGTGGGTAGCCGAAGGCGCAATGGTTCGCCGCCGGATCGAGCCGGACGGCACAAAGGCAGTAAGCAGGCAACGGCCAGCGCACTGCCGAGGACGGCCAGTTCGGTGGCGAACACCGACAGGATCGGATGCGCCCGCGTTTGCGCCAAGCCCCCCGCGAGCAGCGGGCCCAGTCCGGCTCCGAACACCATCGACACCGAAGCCAGCAACGCCGCCTGGCGCCTGCGATCGCTGCCGCCCAGGTCGCCGACGGCCGCCATACCAGCCGATACCATGACGCCCACGGCGATGCCCGTCAGCAGCCGGGCAATGCCCAAAGCCAGCACTGACTGTGCACCGGCGAACAGCAGGCAGGCCGTCAGCGCGGCCAGCAGGCCCGGCAGCAGGATCGGCCTGCGGCCATAGCGGTCGGACAACTGCCCGGCGACCAGCAAGGTGCCCAGCAACCCGGCGATGTAGAGGGCGAAGATAACCGTCAGCATGCCGGTGGAGAATCCGATTTCCTGCTGCCAGTAGACGTACAGCGGCGTCGGCGAGTTGGACAGCATGAACACGGCCGTCACCAGCCACGCCGCCCCCCACATGGGCACCGTCGATGGGCGGCCGGTCATGGCTGAGCCTCTCCGACGTCCTGCATCGTTGCATCGCCCCCCCTGACGGGAAACTCCGACAGCGCGTATTCCGCCAAAACTTCGGCGGTGGTACGCCGCAACGGTTTCAGATTCAACGCGACGAGGGCCACCCCTTGCGCCTGTTGCCGCATCCAAAGGGAGACCCGCGCATAGGCCCAATGCTGGGCAAGGTCGATCGGTAAGGAACCTGTCCCGGCCTGGCTCATACCGCCGCTCCCGCATCTTCATGGGCACGCGAACGGCCGAGCAAGGCAAACACCAGCAATGCCGTCAGTGCCGACGATGCGGCCAGGACGTACAAGACCCAGCGGAATGCGTGGTCGTAGGTTGCCAACAGCAAGGCGCGTTCACCGGGCACCAGCGCGGACGCCTGCGCCAGATCGCCCAGCGCGGCACGGTTGGCGGCCTCGATCACAACGGCTGGAGCAGCCGCGTCCAAGGCGCCGAGCAATCCAGCCTGGAGCAGGAACGACAACAGCGCACCCGCCACTGCAATGGCAATACCGTCAGCCGAGACGCGCACGCAGTTGAAGATCCCTGTCGCCATGCCCGCGCGTTCTTTCTCCACTACGCTCACGGCCATGCCATCCATCAACCCCCACGGCAGGCCAATACCGATACCGATAAGCGCCAGCGGCACCACCAACGCGGCACCAGCCCCTCCCGCCAGCACCTGGCCCAGCCAGATCAGCCCGACCGCCACCAGCAGCAGCCCGACGCCGGACAATATGCCGGAGGTAAACCAGCGCGACAGTAGCGCGGCAAGGAACGGCACCACCAGCAGCGGCGCAGCCAGGGCAATCATCATTTGCCCCGCTTCGAGCGCGCCCAGCCCGTCGATACCGATGAAACGGCCTGGCAGCATCACGATCAGCGTGACGAAAAAGAAGGCCGGCGACGCGCCCAGCACCTGCACGCCGACGAAACGCGCACGGCTGAACAACGATAGGTCGAGCATAGGGCGGGCGACACGCCGTTCGATCCGCACGAAGGCCACGAACAGCACGACCGCCGCCAGCAGCGAGCCGATGACCGCGGCGCTGCGCCAGCCGTCCTCCGGCGCCAGCAGGATGCCGTAGGTGAACAAAGTTAGTGCGGCGGTGAAGCTGATAGCGCCCGGCCAGTCCAGGCCCTTGGCCTGCGGGTCGCGGGACTCCGTGGCGCTGGCCCAAACCAGCCCGAAGCCGGCCACACCGATCAGTGCCGTCGCCAGGAACACCCAGCGCCAGCCGGCGATTTCCACCAACCCACCCGCCGCCAGTGGCCCGAAGGCCAAGCCGATGCCGAACGTGGTGCCAAGCAGGCTGAATACCCGTGTGCGGATCGAGCCATGGAAGGTCTGCGCCAGCGAAGACATGGCGCCGGCGAAGGCGGCTGCGCCACCCAGGCCTTGAGCCAGGCGCAGGCCGTCGATCCAGCCGACCGAGGGTGCCAGCGGAATGGCGAACGTCACCAGCACGAACAGCGCCAGCCCAACCAACCACACGCGCTTGCGGCCATAGGTATCGGTCAGACTTCCGGCCGCCATCATGGCGCTGCCGTAGGTCAGGATGTAGCCATTAACCACCCAGTTCAATTGCACTGCCGTCCCGCCCAACTCCTGGCTGATGGACGGCAGCACGACAGCTGGCCCGGTGAAGCACAACGGGATCAGGATGCCGGTGAGGCAAGCGGCCAGCAGTTGCAGCCAGTCGCGGCCGTTAGTACCGCCAATGGCGGCCGAGGCGTGTGTCATGGAAAAACTCCGCTAAAGAATCCGTGAAGGGACAGGCAGACACCAAAGCCATAGCTCGAAAGACAAGACAGCCGCATCCAACCTGTGCAGCCGTCAGCGTATGCGTTCGCACGGTTAAGAAAAATAGGCTAAGGTTCCGAACATATCGGACAAATATTCTTAGATGGGCGACGCAATGGATTTCCTCAACGGCATCGAGTTCTTCGTGCAGGCGGCCGAAGCCCGCAGCTTTTCTGAGGCTGGGCGAGTGCTCGGCATCTCGTCTTCCGCCGTAGGCAAGAGCGTAGCGCGGCTTGAAGAACGGCTAGGTGTGCGCCTGTTCCATCGCAGCACGCGCAGCATCACACTAACGGCCGAAGGCGCTTTGTTCCTTGAGCGTTGCCGGCGTATCCTCTCCGAAGTCGAAGCCGCGGAGCTGGAACTGTCGGAAACCCGGCAGGCGCCCCGAGGCAAGCTGCGCGTGAGCCTGCCGTTGGTCAGCGGCCTGGTCATGCCGGCGCTGACGGCCTTCATGCACCGCTACCCGGCCATCGAGCTGGATGTGGATTTCTCGGATCGGATGGTCGATGTGATCGAGGATGGATTCGATGCCGTCATTCGCACCGGGGAGCCAGCGGACTCCCGGCTGATGTCGCGTCCACTGGGCACCTTTAAGCTGCTGCTGATCGGTGCGCCCCGGTACTTCGCCGCACGCGGCACGCCAAGTGTGCCGTCCGACCTCACGGGCCATTCCTGCCTGCAACACAAGTTCCCGAGCACCGGAAAGTTCGAGCCGTGGCCCTTGCGCATGCGGGAGGGCGAAGCGGAACCTGTCCTCCCGGCCTCGATGGTGTGCAATACCACCGAGGCCCTGGTTCACGTCGCCCGCGATGGCCTCGGGATCGCCTGCCTGCCGGACTTCATGGTGTGCGACGCGATCATGGCGGGCGAGCTGGTGACGGTGTTGGACGACTTCAACCAGCACCAGGGCACCTTCCGCATGCTCTGGCCGTCGAGCAAGCACCTGGCGCCGAAGCTGCGCGCGTTCATCGACTTCATGAGCGCGGAGCTTTTTAAGTCCTGATGGTTCACGAGCGGCTCGAGGGAGATCGAATCAATCTTACCCAATGAACAGCGTGGCCTGCGCAGGCGTTCGCCTCTGTCTGCTTGTATGAAAGCTTCTCCATCAGCCCGGCGACGCCTGAAATAAAAAACCCCGGCAAGCCGGGGTTTTTTACGTTCTTTGGGTTACTTCAGGTACTGGCCTGAACGCAGCGCTTCGATACGCTTATCGAGCGGCGGGTGAGACATGAAGAGTTCGCTGAACGACTTGGATTTGCCGTTAATACAAAACGCCATCATGCTGCCTGCTTCCTGCGGTTCATAGCTGGTTTTCAGCCGTTGCAGCGCCGCGATCATCTTCTCGCGGCCCACCAGTTTGGCGGAGCCTGCGTCGGCGTAGAACTCACGGTGACGCGAGAACCACATGGTGATGATGCTGGCCAGGATACCGAACACCAGTTCCAACACCATCGACACGGCAAAATAGATCATCGGGTTGCCGTTACCTTCCCCTTCACCGTCACGGTTACCCAGGAAGCCGGCGGCCACCTGCGCAATCAGGCGCGAGATAAAGATCACGAAGGTGTTCACGATACCCTGAATCAGCGTCATGGTCACCATGTCACCGTTAGCGACGTGACTGATTTCATGGGCGATAACCGCCTCCGCTTCGTCACGGCTCATGCTCTGCAGCAGACCGGTACTGACGGCGACCAACGAAGCGTTGCGACGCGCGCCGGTGGCGAAGGCGTTAATGTCCGGTGCGTGATAAATAGCGACCTGCGGCATGGCAATGCCCGCCTGCTGCGACTGACGACGTACCGTTTCCAGCAGCCAGTTTTCGGTTTCGTTACGCGGCTGTTCAATCACTTCCCCGCCAACGGAGCGCAGCGCCATCCATTTGGACATCAGCAGTGAGACAAAAGAACCGCCGAAGCCGAACAGACCGGCCATGATCATCAGGCCCTGAACGCTACTGGATTGGATTCCTGTCAGGCTGAGCACCAGCCCGAAAACCAACATCACCGCCAGGTTGGTGAGCAGGAACAGAGCTATACGCATCATAAAATGTTTACTTCCTCATAAATGTTAACAAAACGCTGCCTTGGATACCCTAGATCGTATGGGCATTCATCACAGTTTCAAGAGTTGTACGCCATTAACCTACTAAAAATACGAAACTTTACAAAAACGGCGCTTCAGCAATACTCCCCAAATTGTAAACGATTGTTGCGTAAAGCGGCGAGTTTTTATGGGAATTTTATCTGCGACCCAATCCGATCAACCGAACAAAATTCCGTCCCCTGCACAGGAAGCAAAGTGTCCGCCAGCCCCAGCCGGTAAGATTTACGTCACAAAGCGCTACCCTTACCGTCGCTCCCTGATCTATTTCCTCGCCGGCGGCAACTGGGCTTACGCAACCGCAAGAAAACGGGCTGCACACCGGCCTCGCACTTCGAGGGGGCGGTATTTTAACGCTGTGGTTTACGTCCCAGCCCGCCCAGATGGGTATCTGCAAAGCCGCTAGCGTATTTCAGCCCATAACCCAAGGCTCGATCAAAACCGATATGCGCGCCCCAAATCAACGCCGCCATCAACCAGTGTGGCTGTTGGGTTCCCGCAAATACCAGGCCGCACAACGCCGGTCCAATATAAGAGTGGGCAAGGTTATAGCCGATGGCCCCCCGCTTTTTTACCCAATACATAGGCCAGAAAAGAGATGTCGGGGATCAGGAAACAGGCGGCAAACAATCCCCAACGGTAGTGTTGTCCGTGGTATATCACCACGGACAGTATCAACACCAGCACGGCTTCAAAACGGAGTACAGCGCGCATTGACGGGCTTAAGTCGCTCATCGTGACCTCACAAAACGTTTAATTTCGACTCGGGGCCCTGACCGCGCCCATTAAAAAACGCACCCGAAGGTGCGTTTTTCTTTTTGGTGCTTGGCTGCGTTACTTCGTCGCCGCTGGCTGCGCCTGTTCAAGGTGCGCCAGATCCAGAGCGATATGCACGGTTTCATCCAGGTATGGGTCGGGCTCCTGGTAATCCTTCGGCAGATCCTCCAGCTTCTTCAACGGCTTTTTACCGGCGCGCTGCAGGCGGTCATTAATGCGCTGCAGACGGGTAGCGTCATCATCGTGGTTCTCTTTCTCACGCTGGGCAAGATTGAGTGAAACGATGTTGCGCTTGTCCTTCAGCGCCTTGTAATGCGCGATATCCTGCGCGATGTACTGGAACTCAGGATCCTTGGCGATACGCTGCTCGTGATCTTTCAGCAATTCAGGATCGAAAGGCTTCAGATCGCCAGTTTTGGTGTAGGTCGCCGCATTAATACTGTCCCACGGCATCGCATTGTCTTCAAAGGCTTCACCGGTTTCCGCCGGATCAATGCCGCTCGGCATCAGGATATCCGGGGTTACGCCTTTACGCTGGGTACTGCCGCCATTCACGCGGTAGAACTTCTGAATGGTGTATTGCACCGAGCCCAACGCCGGCCATTCCGGACGCAGCATCTGGTCGTAAATGCGGTTCAGCGAACGGTACTGCTGGACGGTGCCTTTACCGAAGGTCGGTTCACCGACGATCAGCGCGCGGCCGTAGTCCTGCATCGCCGCAGCAAAGATCTCGGAAGCCGAGGCGCTGAAGCGGTCAACCAGCACCACCAGCGGCCCTTTGTAGTAGGTCACGCCGTCGGTGTCCGCGTCTTCACGCACCTTGCCGTTGTTGTCACGTACCTGCACCACCGGTCCGCTCGGAATGAACAGACCGGACAGTGATACCGCTTCGGTCAGCGCGCCGCCGCCGTTGGTGCGCAGATCGATGATCAGGCTCTTGACGTTCTGCTTGGCCATCTTCTGCAACTGAACTTTCACATCATCGGTCAGGCCAACGTAGAAGCCTGGGATGTCCATCACCGCGACTTTCTCTTTGCCGACGGTCTTGATGGTCATCTTCACCGCGCGATCTTCCAGACGAATACGCTCGCGGGTCAGTGTGACCACACGGGTTTTGGTGCCTTTGCCCGCAGGCAGAATATCCAGGCGCACTTTGCTGCCCTTTGGCCCTTTGATCAGCGAAACCACATCGTCCAGACGCCAGCCGATAACATCAACCATAGGTTTACCCGCCTGGCCAACGCCGACAATACGGTCACCCACGGTGATCGCCTTGCTCTTCGCCGCTGGGCCACCCGGTACCATGGAATTGATCAGGGTGTAGTCGTCATCCATCTGCAGCACTGCACCGATGCCTTCCAATGACAGGCTCATTTCGGTGTTGAACTGTTCGGTATTGCGCGGGGACAGATAATTGGTATGCGGGTCGATTTCATGCGCGAAGGCATTCATCGCCAGTTGGAATACGTCTTCGCTGTTGCTTTGCGTCAGGCGCTTAATAGCGAACTGATAGCGTTTGGTCAGCGTTTCGCGAATTTCCTTGTCGGTCTTGCCGGTCAGTTTGAGGTTCAGCTCGTCATATTTGACTTTGGCATCCCACAGGCTGTCCAGTTCGGCCTTGTCTTTCGGCCACGGCGCTTTGCTGCGGTCGAGATCGATAGTGTCGTTGCCGGTGAAGCTCATTGGCTTTTCCAGCAGCGACAAGGCATAGGTGTAACGCTCAAAACGGCGTTTTTGGGCCAGATTGTACAGCGCGTATGGCGTATCCAGCTTACCGCTTTTCAGCTCTTCGCCAAGCTGGTTGCGCTTGTCGGCGAATTGCGCCACGTCGGAGGCCAGCAACACGTTATGGTTGTAGTCCAGCATATTCAGGTAACGATCGAAGATCTTGCCTGAAAAGTCCGCATCGAGGGCAAACTGGCGGTAATGAGAGCGAGTGAAGCGCGAGGTTACGCGCTCACTCACCGTTGCATGTTGCGGTTCCTGCTTAAGCTGGGGCAGTTGATCGATGCGGATGTTGGCTGTGTCCGCTCCGTAACTGACGCCCGCCCACAACAGACCCGCGACTGCTGTTAATCTGACAAATTTGTTCATGCCTTGGTTGGCCTCCGTATCAGAACTGCAAGTGTTCTGCGCGCACAATCATCGCCAGACCGGAAGAGAGCTGCACACGTACGCCATCTTTAGCGATTTCGAGTACGGTAGCATCCATCGCGCTCTTGCCTGCTCTGACTTTGATTTCTTGGCCAATTTGCAGTTTAGAGATATCCGTGACTGGCACATGGCGCTGCTGGCTTTCCTCTTTGACTTCACGAGGTTGACGAGCGGGCTGTGGGCGAGTTTGTGGGCGTGGCTTGCGGTTCTCCGGTGCGGCTCCGCCTTCGCGACGTGCAGCAGGTTTTTTACCGGCTGGACGTGGACGACGCGGTTGCGCATCGGCTGATTCGCCGGCAGCTTCACGTTTTTTGGCGTTTTGTTCGGCACGCTGTGCCTGAACGCGCGCTTTCGCTTCTTCAAGCTGTTGGCGGGCATGATCGACATGCTGCTGTTCGAGTTCACCGCACGGGTTGCCGTCTAAATCGACGCGCTGCGCGCCAACTTTGACGCCGTACAGGTAACGCCAGCTAGAGGTGTACAGGCGCAGGGCAGAACGCAATTGCGTTTTGCTGAGGTTCTCTTCCCCTTGAACACGCTCGACCAGATCCTGAAAAATACCGATTTTCAACGGGCGAGCTTCGCCCTCGGCGCTAAAGCAGAGCGGAAAACGCTCGGCAAGAAAAGCAATGACTTCTTTACTAGAGTTCAACTTAGGTTGATTTTCCATGAAATTTCCTGATTACAACGGGTTTGCCAACCAGCGCAGGCATGAACAGGCGTCATTATAATGACGCCATCGGTAAATGCCACGTTAACCGTAGATCAACTTGCTGCCACAGTGACATATTTCGCACTATCACACTGTTCCAGCTGCGCACAAAGCCCCGCCACCACTGCTTCCAGGCCCCTTTCGTCCTGTTCGTCGAAACGTTGATAAACTGTGCTGTCGATATCAAGAACGCCGATAATCTGACCGCTAACATTCAGCGGCAGCACAATTTCTGCATTACTGGCTGCGTCACAGGCGATATGGCCTGGGAACGCATGGACATCACCAACACGTTGCACGCGGTTTTCCGCCACGGCAGTCCCGCACACACCCTTGCCTACCGGAATACGTACGCAGGCGATTTTCCCCTGGAACGGACCGAGCACCAATTGCGCGCCATCCATCAGATAAAAACCTGCCCAATTGACGTCATCAAGGCGCTCGTTGATCAACGCACTGGCGTTGGACAACGCGGCGATAAAGTTGGTTTCCCCGTCAAGCAGCGCGCACAAATCACGTTTTAATTCCGCGTAGAATTGTTCTTTTGTCATGTGTTAACCATTAATACCGTGAAGATGGCCAGAAGCCCAAGTCTTAAGCCCTATAAAATAAGCATTAAATGCCTATAGCCACAAGGTTAATCATCTGTTGCTTCACAAAACCCTACCGGGCAAGGTATGTTTGCCGGTCTGAAACCCTGTTTTGCCGCCCGGCGCTTGAACCGATGAGCACGGACAGATTTATTTTTCAGCTACGCTAACTGTTGCGGCGAGCTATAGGGCAGCTTTTCTCATGATGAAAATACACGCTATCACCGGCCCACTTTCCAAAGCACGCCACCAGCGCTGTTGCGAATGCGACCTGCTGTTTGTGTTGCCGCCGCTGAGCGGCAAACAGGCAGCCTACTGCCCGCGTTGTGATGCGAAGGTGGTCAGCGGACGCGACTGGTCGATGACCCGACTGACCGCCATGGCGGTCACCATGTTGCTGCTGATGCCCTTCGCCTTCAGCGAACCGCTGATCAGCATCCGCTTGCTGGGCGTACGTATCGACGCCAGCCTGCTGGAAGGCATCTGGCAGATGAGCCGCCAGGGTGATCCTATCACCGCCAGCATGGTGGCGTTCTGCACCATAGGTGCTCCACTGACGTTGGCGCTGTCACTTCTGTACCTGCGTTTCGGCCATGCGCTGGGCATGAACCTGCGCCCGGTGCTGCTGATGCTGGAACGGTTAAAAGAGTGGGTGATGCTCGATATTTATTTGATTGGTATGGCCGTGGCAACCATCAAGGTCAAAGAGTATGCCGATATCCAGGCCGGCAGCGCCCTGATCGCCTACCTGTCACTCACCCTGCTCAGCATCCTGACGCTGATCCACGTCAATCTGGAACAGCTGTGGGAACGCTACTACCCGCAAGAGCAACCTGAAGGCCCACCGACGGCACTGCATATTTGTCTGTCGTGCCATTTCACCGGTTATCCCGATGAGCGCGGACGCTGCCCGCGCTGCCATGTGCCCATGTGTCACCGTCAGCCCTACAGCCTGCAAAAAACCTGGGCGGCGCTGATTGCAGCAATGATTTTACTGATCCCGGCCAACCTGTTGCCGATATCGATCATTTACGCCAATGGCGCCCGGATGGAAGACACTATATTCTCCGGGGTGGTGTCACTGGCAAGCTCCGGCAATGTGCCGATCGCCGCCATCGTCTTCATCGCCAGCGTGCTGGTGCCCTTTACCAAGGTCATTGTGCTGATCACGATATTGTTCAGTATTCATTTCAAAACCTCGCACAGCCTGAAAACGCGCATTCGCTTGCTGCGGCTGGTGACCTGGATCGGCCGCTGGTCAATGCTCGATTTATTCGTTATTGCACTGATGATGTCGCTGGTGAACCGCGACCAGTTGTTATCTTTTACTATGGGACCGGCAGCCTTTTACTTTGGGTCTGCGGTTATTTTAACTATTCTTGCCGTAGAGTGGCTGGATAGCCGATTGATTTGGGATGCACATGCAACAGGAAACGCCGAATACACCGACTGAAGCGCGGGTCAAAAACAAGCGCCGCATTTCGCCATTCTGGTTACTGCCGTTTATTGCCCTACTGATTGCGGGGTGGCTGGTCTATAGCAATTTCCAGGAACGCGGCACCACGGTGACCATTGATTTTCAGTCTGCGGCAGGCATCGTCGCTGGCCGTACCCCGGTGCGCTATCAAGGTGTAGAAGTCGGCACCGTGCAGAGCATCAGCCTAAGCAAGGATCTGCGCAGCATCGTGGTCGAAGCCAGCATCAAGAGCGATCTGGAAGACTCGTTGCGCGACGGCACCCAATTTTGGCTGGTTACGCCAAAAGCCTCATTGGCGGGCGTGTCAGGCCTGGATGCGCTGGTCGGCGGCAACTACATTGGCATGATGCCGGGCAGCGGGCAGCCGCAAACCCACTTCACCGCCCTCGATACTCAGCCCAAATACCGGCTGAACACCGGCGAGCTGATGATTCACCTGCATGCCGACGATCTGGGGTCGCTCAATACCGGTTCGCTGGTCTATTACCGCAAAATTCCGGTCGGCAAGGTGTATGACTACACCATCTCCGAAGGGAATAAAGGCGTCACTATCGATGTGCTGATCGATCGCCGCTTTGCCAATCTGGTGAAGGGCAACAGCCGTTTTTGGAACGTTTCCGGCTTTAAGGGCGATTTCAGCCTGTCGGGCGCCTCGGTGCAGATGGAAAGCCTGGCCGCGCTGGTTAACGGCGCCATCGCTTTTGATTCACCGCTCGACGGTCAACAGGCCAAGGCCGATCAAAGTTACACCCTCTACCCGGATCTGGCGCACAGCCAGCGTGGCGTTAACATTACGCTTGATTTGCCCAGCGGTAACAGTCTGAGTGAAAATCACACGCCGCTGATTTATCAGGGGCTGCAGGTAGGTACTTTGACCAAACTGACGCTGGAACAAGACAGTAAGGTCACCGGCGAACTGACCATCGATCCGTCGGTGGTGGATTTAATGCGCAGCGGTACGCGGATCGTCATGCGCAGCCCGCGCTTGAGCCTTAACGACGCTAAACTCAGCCAACTGCTGACCGGCAATACGCTGGAGCTGGTGCCGGGCGAAGGCGAGCCGCAGCAGCACTTCAACGTGCTGGACAGCAGCGAAACCCTACTGCAACAGCCGGGCGTGCTGACCGTAACGCTTAACGCGCCGCAAAGTTACGGCATCGACGTTGGCCAGCCGCTAGTGGTTCATGGCGTCAAGGTCGGCCAAATAATGAGCCGCGCATTGACCGACAGCGGCGTGGTGTTCACCGCCGCCGTGGAAGCCCAATATCGCCGCCTGCTGCATAAAGACAGCAAGTTCGTGGTCAACAGCCGCGTCGACGTCAAGCTGGGGCTCGATGGCATGGAAGTGCTGGGTGCCAGCGCGCAGGAATGGCTGGACGGCGGCGTGCGCATCATCCCCGGCAGCAAAGGCGAGCCGGTCGGCCAGTATCCACTGTACGGCAACAGCGAAAAGGCCGAGGCGGGCATCGTCGGTAACAGCCCAACGCCGACCCTGACGCTGAACGCCGTCAGCCTGCCTGACGTTCAGGCCGGCTCGGTGGTGCTGTACCGCAAATTCCAGGTGGGCGAAATTGTTAACGTGCGGCCCAAAGCCAACGAGTTTGAAGTCGATGTTTATATCAGCCCGGAATACCGCAAGCTGTTGACCAGTGAAAGCATTTTCTGGGCCGAAGGTGGTGCCAAGGTGCAGTTGAACGGCAACGGTCTGACGGTACAGGCATCCCCGCTTAACCGCGCGTTGAAAGGCGCCATAAGTTTCGACAACCTGCAGGGCGTAACGCTGGACAAAGGCGCCAAACGCGTACTGTACGCCACGGAAACCGCCGCCCGCGCGGTGGGTAGCCAGATCATCCTGAAAACCTACGACGCCAGCAAACTGTCGCCGGGTATGCCGCTGCGCTATCTCGGCATCGATATCGGCCAGGTGGATTCGTTGAAGCTGGCGCCAGAGCGAAATGAAGTGTTGGCCAAGGCGGTGCTGTATCCGGAATACGTCCAGACCTTCGCACGCCTGGGCAGCCGATTCTCGATTGTCTCGCCGGAGATTTCCGCCGCCGGAGTCAGCAACCTCGATACCCTGCTGCAACCTTATATCAACGTGGAACCGGGTCGCGGGCGCGAGCTGCGCAGCTTTGAGCTGCAGGAAGCCAGCATCACCGACTCGCGCTATCTGGACGGCCTGAGCGTGATCCTTGACGCGGCCGAAACCGGCTCGCTGCAGATTGGGACCCCGGTGCTGTTCCGCGGCGTGGAAGTGGGCACCGTCACCGGTTTCTATCTGGGGGCCATGTCCGATCGCATCCACGTGGCGCTGCGCATCAGCAAGAAATACCAATATCTGGTTCGCAACAACAGCGTGTTCTGGCAAGCCTCCGGCTATAACCTGCAGTTTGGCCTGACCGGCGGCGTGATCAAGAGCGGCACCTTCCAGCAGTTCATTCGCGGCGGCATTGCTTTCGCCACCCCGCCAAGTATTCCGCTGGCGCCTAAGGCCACGCCGCACAAGCACTTTATGCTGAATGCGGAGGAACCTAAGGACTGGAGAGACTGGGGCACCGCCATCCCTAAAGAGTAAATAAGTCACCTTCTCAGGGGCTCAGCAATGCTGGGCCCCTACTGTTTCCAGCTTTGTGGTAAACTTCCGCCCTTATTTTGACAGCTGCCAGAGAGCTCACCCCGTGGCCAAACCTGCCTCCGTTTATTTGCCGCCCGCCTTTCTTGACGCGACGCGTGCCATCATGCCCGCCGACCTGTCGATGGACGATTTTATTGCCGCCTGCCAACGCCCGCTGCGCCGCAGCCTGCGAGTGAATACGCTGAAGATCAGCGTTACCGACTTTTTGACGCTGGTGCAGGATTACGACTGGCAGTTGGAGCCGATCCCCTGGTGTGCGGAAGGCTTTTGGATCGAGCGCAAAGACGAGGAACTGCGGCTGGGTAGCGCGGCGGAACACTTGAGCGGCCTGTTTTACATTCAGGAAGCCAGCTCGATGCTGCCGGTCAGCGCACTGTTCGCCGCAGGGGAAACGCCACGTCGGGTGCTGGACGTCGCCGCCGCGCCGGGTTCCAAAACCACTCAGATTGCGGCCTTGATGAACAACCAGGGTGGCATTGTGGCGAACGAATATTCCGCCAGCCGGGTCAAGGTGCTGCATGCCAACATCAGCCGCTGCGGGGTTAAAAACACGGCGCTCACCCACTTTGACGGGCGGGTATTCGGCGCCGCACTACCGGAAAGCTTCGACGCCATTCTGCTGGATGCACCCTGCTCCGGTGAAGGCGTAGTACGCAAAGATCCGGACGCTATGAGCAACTGGTCGCCGGAAAGCGTTGCCTCCATCGCCGAGACTCAGCGCGAGTTAATCGACAGCGCCTTCCATGCCCTGGCACCGGGTGGCGTCATGGTCTACTCCACCTGCACGCTCAACGCGCAGGAAAATCAGCAGATCGTCAACGGGTTGCTGGCGACCTATGGCGACGCGGTCAGCGTCGAGCCATTGGGCGAACTGTTCCCAGGCGCCAAACAGGCCCTGACCGCCGAAGGCTTCCTGCACGTGTTCCCGCAGATCTATGACAGCGAAGGCTTTTTCGTGGCCCGCCTGCGCAAACATCACTCCGTGCCCGCGTTGGCGAAACCAAGCTATAAGCTGGGCAAATTCCCGTTCGCGCCGCTTTCCGCCAAGGACTCTGCTGAAATCGCCCAGGCCGCCGCTGCTTCCGGGTTGGTCTGGGATGAAACCAGCCGTCTGTGGACGCGCGATAAAGAGATTTGGCTGTTCCCCGCCGAGCTGGAAACGTTCGTCAACAAAGTACGTTTTTCCCGCATTGGGCTGAAACTGGCCGAACGCTTCACCAAAGGCTATCGCTGGCAGCACGAAGCGGTGATCGCGCTGGCGGCGGCTGACGGTAAGCAGCGCTTTGAGCTGGATGCCACACTGGCGCAGGAGTGGTATCACGGCCGCGACCTGTACCCGGACTCACCGCCGCTGACCGATGAATGCATCGTGACCTATCAGCAACAGCCGCTGGGGATCGCCAAACGCATCGGCAGCCGGATAAAAAACAATCTGCCCCGCGAACTGGTTCGCGACGGTGCGTTGGATTTTCATCAGTAGATGCGCTGAAACTGGCCGGAAAATGCCGGCCAGTTAATGGCGCTAATAATATTCCGATAGGGGAATATTATTATTCTAATCATTTACCCTTTTCGGCATTATCCTCCCGACTTGCCAAATATACCGACGCCTTTCAAAAATAAAGATAATTTTTGGCTCCTGACCAAGACAATTCAGCATTCTTATTCTATTAATTAAACTGTAAATAAATTAATGCGTTTAACCCGGTTCCGGGCGGCGCTTTTGTGGGGTTCTCCCTTACACAGCAAGGAAACTAATATGAAAAAAACTCTGATGGCATTGACCTCGGTAGCCACCCTGCTGTGCGCAAACGGCGCAGCTAATGCAGCAGGCACTATTCAGGGCAACCTGGGCGTAACCTTAACCATCGGCGCGGGTTGCGTGGTCGGCGGTGGAAACAGCGCGGGTAGCGCCAACGACTTTGGCGCCATTAGCTTCGGGACTTACTCTTCCCTGTCCAACATTATTGACGCCAGCGCAACCGGTTCCGGCGGTGCAGGTACCCTGTCGCTGACCTGTACCACAGGCACCGCCTATACCGTGGCGTTGAATAACGGTCTGCACGTGGGTGCCGGTAACCAACGCCAAATGGCCAGTACGGCGGGCGCATTGATCAAGTACAACCTCTATCAGGATTCGGCCCGCGCTACCGCCTGGTCCAGCGGCGCCAATGCCCTGACCGGCACCGGTACCGGCTCAGCGGTTCCATTAATTGTCTATGGTCGTGTCCCGGCGGCGGCCACTACGCCAGATCCTGATACCTACAACGATACCGTGACGATGACGGTAACCTGGTAACAGTGCGGCAAGCCCTTTTTGTTTTTGGGTTGCTGACGCTGAGCCTGGCGGTGAACGCGGATAGCAAAACCGCCACCATCGGCGTCACTGCTACCTTGTTGAAGGCCTGTGAAGCAGGCAGCAACTCGGGCGGCAATGTCAGCTTTGGTTCGCTGGACTTTGGTACGGTCTATTTCCTCACTACCAACGTCAGTATTGCCGGGCAACAAAACGCGGGCGCCATTCGTGTCAAATGCAACAACGGCACCAGTTACAACGTCCTGCTGGGCGGCGGACAAAGCGGTAACACCGCGGCGCGTTACCTGAAAAGTGCCGCTGGCCAACAGGTGAACTACAACCTGTATACCACCAGCGCCCACAGCACCATTTGGGATAATTTGACCGGAGTATCGCAAACCGCCAACGGTCAGGATAACTGGTTACCGGTGTATGGCATGATCCCGGTGCAATCCACTCCTCCGATCGGCAGCTACACCGACACCGTGCAGGTCACCATCAATTGGTAAGGGTAATGCGTATTTTAAGCGGTGGTTTACTGCTCTGGATGATAACGCCGCCGGTACTGGGCGACACGGGCGTCAACGATCAGCAAAAAACCCAGGCGCTTACCGTCAACGCGACGGTAGTGAAAGGCTGTATTTTGGGCAGCGGCAGCAGCGATGTCACCACCTTCGGCAACCTCAACTTTGGACAGATCTCCTCGTTAGCCAGCAATATCAGCATAGTTTCCAGTTCGGGGGCCGGTTCCGTGCTGTTTCGCTGCAACCCTGGTCTGAGCGTCACGCTGGCGCTTGGCATCGGCAACAATGTCACCGGTTCTATCTCCGCCGGGCGCAAATTGAAAAATACCCTGACCCCCGAGACCCTGATTTATCAGCTTTACCAGGACAGTAATTATTCCACCATTTGGGGCGATGGCAGTAACGGCGGCACCACAGAGGTCGTCGCCGCGACCGGTAGCACCCAGGAAATAAAAGTTTATGCCCGTTTGTTCTCGACCAGTACCCTGCCCACCAGTGGCACATACAGCGATACGGTCTTACTGACGGTCACTTATTAGTATTTTGAATAAGGATTTAGCCATGCGCATACCCTTCCGACTGCCACTGACGGCAGCGCTGCTGATTGTCGGCCAACAACAGGCTCTGGCCGCCGCGTCGATCCTGATTTGGCCCATAGATCCAGTGATTGAAGATCAACAACCCGCGACGGCGCTATGGTTGGAAAATCGGGACAGCAAGCCGGTCTATATGCAAGTGCGGGTGCTCGGCTGGAAACAGACCGCCGGTAAAGACGACTACAGCAACCAAAGCGAAGTCATCGCCAGCCCGCCGGTTGCCTCAATTGCACCAGGAAAACGCCAACTGATCCGGCTGGTTAAACAAACCCCGCCGCCCGCCGGGCAGGAGCGCGCCTACCGTATTCTGATTGATGAAGTCCCGGTAAAAGATTCAGGCAGTCAATCCGCGCCTGAAGGGGCGCAGATGGGGCTGAAATTCCAGATGCGCTATTCAGTCCCGTTGTTTGTCAGCGGTAAAGGGGTCTGGACCAAGCAAGACTCAGAAAAACCGCGCGATTACGCCACCGCCAACCAGCCGCAGCTCAGCTACCGTCTGTTGCAACAGAGTAGCCGACGTTGGCTGGAGGTGCGCAACCAGGGCATCGTACATGCGCGTATCTCCAAAGTGACGATGCAGGGAAAAACGCTTAATGCCGGTCTGATGGGGTATGTGTTGCCCGGCTCGCAGATGCGCTTTGCCCTGCCGGCATCGGGCAGTTTCAGCAGCGGTCAGTTGCAAGCCACGGTCAACGATAACAAACAGCCGATAACCTTAACCGCTTATTGAGCTTGATGTGCCGTTAACCAGGATACCGTCCCCCAGGCGTAACGGGTTCGGGCTGAAGCCGTTAGCATTCGCCGTACTGTGCGCAGTGGCCACGCCGTGGCTACCGTACGCTTGCGCCGACGATTTGCCGCCGCCGCCCAGCGCCATCAGCATGCCGGATACCACCCTGTATCTGGAGCCGGTGGTTAATGGTCGTCAGACCGGGAAAGTGGTGCCAGTGATCTATCGCGGCGGCCACTATTACCTCACACCACAGCAGTTGCTCGACGCCGGCCTGCCGGTAGCGGATAAACAGGCGAAAGAAATTGCCGTCGACCAATTAGAGAAAGTGGACGTCACCTACAGCGGTGAAACCCAACAGTTGATGATCAACGTCCCCAACGACTGGCTACCCAATCAAAAATTCAACGCTCAGAACCCACTGGATCGCCTGCCGGCGCAGAGCAGTCTCGGCCTGCTGTTCAATTACGATTTGTACGCCAGCCAAAGCAGCGCCAACGGCCAGCCGGGCTCTCTTTCTGCCTGGACAGAACAACGGCTGTTCGATGGCTTTGGCGTGGTGTCGAACACCGGTATTTTCCGCGGCAGCTTTAACACCTCCGCCAACAGTGAGCAGGACAACCGTTATATCCGCTACGACAGTCAGTGGCGCTACAATGATGATGACCGCCTGCTTAGCTATACCGCCGGCGATCTCACCACCGGCGCCCTGACCTGGAGCAGTTCGGTACGTATCGGCGGCGTCCAGCTGGCGCGTAATTTTGCTTCCCGGCCAGACCTGATCACCTATCCGCTACCGCAGTTCTCGGGCCAGGCGGCACTGCCCAGCAGCGTCGATCTGTATATCAACAGCTATAAAAACAGCAGCACCAGCGTTAACCCCGGTCCTTTCACCCTGGATACCGTGCCCTACATTAACGGCGCGGGCCAAGCCACCGTGGTCACCACCGATGCACTGGGCCGACAAGTCAGTACCGTGGTGCCGTTTTATGTCGCCAGTAACCTGTTGCAGACCGGCATGAGCGATTTCAGCCTGTCCGCCGGTGCCCTGCGACGCAATTATGGCATGAGCTCTGCCGATTATGGCCAGTGGGTGACCAGTGGCAGCGGACGTTACGGCGTCACTGACTGGTTGACTCTGGAAGGCCGCGCCGAAGGCGCAGCGGAATTGGCGGTGGGTGGCGCAGGTGCGAATATTCGCCTTGGTCAATGGGGCGTTTTCAATGCCTCGTACAGCTACAGCCAGGCCAGCGATAATGCCTTTAACGATTATCAACCTTCGCAACAACCCAACTACTACGATCCCCTGACCGGTCAACCTATCCCGCAGCCCGATCCGCAGCCGGTCTATCAATACAGCTCCAATCATGGCGATCAAAGCAGCATCGGCTACACCTACAGCAACCGCTATTACAGTCTGAATGCTCAGCGCATCCTGCGCAGCGCCGGCTTCGGTGATATTTCGGTGTATAAAAGTGACTATCGTCTGAGCCGCCGTACCGATCAACTGACCGGCAGTATCGGTCTGAACCGATTCGGTAGCATTGGCGCCGGCTATTTCGATGTCCGTGACGCCATTGGCCAACGCACTCGTCTGGCCAACTTCTCCTACAGCATCTCGCTGTGGCGCAATACCAGTCTGTATGCGTCAGTGAACCGTGAAATCGGCAGCAGCGGCTATAGCGCCCAACTGCAACTGTCCATTCCCTTCGACAGTTGGGGTACCGCCAGCGTCAGCGCCTCTCGTGACAACAACAATCGCTGGAACCAACGCGTCAGCTACAGCCGTGCCGCGCCGACCGACGGTGGTTTGGGCTGGAACCTGGCCTATGCGGACGGACAGAGCAGCGACAGCTATAGCCAGGCCGATATCACCTGGCGTACCCGCCTGCTCGAAGCCCGCGGCGGGATGTACGGCAACAGCAATGATTATACCCGCTGGGGCGAAGTGAGCGGCTCGCTGGTGGCAATGAAAGGCGATCTGTATGCCACTAACACCATCAATGACGCCTTCGCCCTGATCTCTACCGAGGGCTACCCGGACATCCCGGTCCGCTATGAAAATCAGTTAATCGGGGTGACCAACGCCAAAGGCTATTTGCTGGTGCCAACCGTCACTTCCTACTACCACGCCAAATTCCAAATCGATCCGCTCAACCTGCCTGCAGACGTGGCGGTTCCCACCGTAGAGAAAACCGTGGCAATCCGCGATCACAGCGGTTTTCTGGTCGATTTTCCCATCCAGCACATTTCCGCCGCCGACGTCAAACTGGTCGACGCCCGGGGCAAACCACTGGCTAATGGCAGTGAAGTGGCCGTTATCGGCAGCAAACAGCAAAGCTACGTCGGTTGGGATGGCATGGTCTATGTGGATCCGGTGCAATTGCAAAACCGGCTGAGCGTTATCCCGGCAGACGGCAGTGCCCCTTGCCAGGCGCAATTCAACCTGACCAAAACCCAGGGTATCCAAAGTATCGGGCCGATCGTTTGCCAGTAACTCATTATGGAGACAAATATGATCCGTGGAACCAAGGCGTTATTGCTGGCGCTGCTCTTGCTCACAGCCCGCCAGGCGCTCGCCGACTGTACCACCACCAACGGTGCCGTGACGCTGCCCGGCAGCAGCTCTTTTGCCGTCTACAACGGTTCGCTCAGCGCTCAAGGTACCGCCGGGCTCAACTGCAGCGGCCTTGGCCTGTCGCTGCTGACGCAAAACACCGTGACGGTTAAAATCAACTCGACCACCCACAATATGGCGCTGGCTAATACCGACGGTTCCGGCGATCAGATTCCTTATTTGATTTACCCCGATGCGAATTACCAATATCCCTACAGCGTCGGACAAACCATCGATTACAGTTCACTGAACCTGTTGACGCTGATCCTGATCTCGCCCAACGTCAATTTCCCGCTGTATATCAAAACTACCGCCGGGGCTAACGTGCGCGCAGGTACCTATACCGATACCGTCAACCTGGTGTGGAATTACCATATCTGCGGCCTGGGTCTGATTGGGCTTTGCATCTGGTGGGACGGCACCAATAAGCCCAGCACCGTGGACATCAGCCTGACGATCACCAAAGATTGTTTGCTGGGTACTGCACAAAACGTCAATTTCGGCAGCATGGCATTGGTGGGTCAGTTTAATCCGGTGAACCAAAGCATCACCCTCACCTGCACTAAAACCGAGGGGTACAATACCTACTTTACCGATGGTAATAACCCCGTCACCGGATGGCGCCGAATGAAAAGTGGCACCAGCAACTATCTGCAGTATCAAATTTACCTGCCCAACACCACCACGGTGTGGAACAGCGCTAACAAGCAAGCAGGCTCTGGCACAGGGCTGGCACAAAGCATTCCCTACCTGGCGCAAATCAACCAGGCGCAAACCGAAGTGCCGGTGGGCACCTACCAGGACAACCTGAGTTTTGTCGTGGAGTATTAAGCCCCTGCGCTAGCCGCTGAATGCTCATGTTGCCAGTTTGTATTTTTTATGTGGCATTTTTTGCTCATTTAGCTATGCTGATTAAGATGACCCAACTGGTCACACCTCATACCAGCACAGCAAGCAAGGAGTTCCAATGGGCAAAACCGTGGTTAAAATAGGCAGTTTCGAGGTTGATGACGCACATTTGTCCTCCTCGCCCGAGCAGGTCAGTACACTGGCGATCCCTTGCAAGTCGGATCCCGATTTGTGCATGCAGTTAGACGGTTGGGATGAGCACACCAGCATCCCGGCAATACTCGATGGCAAGCAATCGCTGCTGTATAAGCAGCATTACGATCGCCAGACCGATGCCTGGGTAATGCGGTTGGATTGAATGATGGAATATCTGAGAACGCGCGCTGTTTCGCTGGGAACAACGCGCGTTTTTTTATGCTATTGCGATACCGCGCCCGGCGAAAAAGCGGGCAAAGCTGCCCAACGGTAAGGTGACCTGTTGGCGCGATTGCGGCCGATCGCCAGACGGATTGTGAAAAGTCACGCTCTGCGCCTCAGCGGCGGTAATCAACACCAGATGGCCGCCCCGCTGTGGCGGTGTCTGTTCGGGCCAGCGGATGCCAGGGTGCACCGAGGCCATAAAATAGCGTCGCTGCGCCAACAGCTGTGGCAGCGCTTGCGCCTCAATACCCACCTGAACCTCCGCCTCCAGGGCGAACTGCTCACGCACAAAGTCGACAAAGGGCGCATAAATCAGCCCCTTGATGCGATCCCCCTCACGCACGTAAGCCCCATAAGGCAAACTACGGCGCGCCAGCTCCAACAGCGGCGGCGCATCGCCGTCGCGGTGGCTCAACACCATTTTCAGGCAGGCCATACCGCAAACGTGATTCGCCCATTCGATATATTCAGCCCGGTCGCGCGCGCCGCTGAGCGCCCAGTTAGCGTCATCCGCCAGCGTCACGCGCCCGGCAATCAGGTCGGCCGCCAGTTCAGGCGTCGCCCATTGGCAGACGTAAGGAACGGGGGACGTCAAATCAGAAAGTCTCTGTGACTTTGAAATTCATCAGCACCAGCGTCATGTCCGGTGAGAACAGCTCATATTCTTCAAAGAAGCTCTGCAGCTCTTTACGCCAATAGGCCAACGAACGGTCACCTTCCCCTTCGGCAAAAGCATGGGCCTCATCAACCTGATCGTAGGTTTTCATCTCTACCGACGTCAGTTCCACCGCGCAAACCGGCTGACCTTTACCATCCACCACTACAAATACGTCACCGGCCAGCGGGATGCCTTCGCCGTCCAGATTGGAGCAGGTTGCCGTCTTGGTGCCGTCCAGGATCAGCTTGGCCACGTCGTCGGCCTGCTGCTCGGTCTTGCCGAACGCCCAACGCTCGGTGTTTTCATATTTCTTCGGAATTTCGCTCGCCATTGCCATACCTTTTTAAATAAATCATTGTGCAGACAGAATAGTACAACGTATCCGGCGCTGCCTGCACTGCCGAATTCAGCCCGCAGCCGCCTTATTGGGCTCTTTTAACGGCTGTTTGGGGTAAACCCCTGTGCCTATGCCGGGACAACAGGCATACTGTGAACGCAATTCACTCAATGGCTCTCGGCCAGGCGGTAAAATGAAGAATGACGACAAAGACCCCGATGACACCTTCAGCGACCTGTTAAAAGTTCTGGCGGTCGCCGTGATTGTTATCTTTGTTATCGGCGGCTGGTATTTCAGCTGATCACTAAAACAGGAGGTCACATTGGCCACCAAACGCATGCGCAGCAAGCACTGGAAGATGTTTTTAATATTATTGCTGATCTGTCTCGCCCTACTGTTATTGCGCTGGGCGGCAATAGTTTTCGGCTAACGGCAAGGAGCAGGCCCCATGGCAAAACGAAATGGCAACGGCGTACAAATCGCCTTACTGCTGCTGGCGCTGGTTATTTTGGTCTGCGGTATTTTGATGATCACCACCGACCTGGGTCACCAGGTGCTTGAAGAGATCGAAGATATTCTCGAGTAACGCAGTCCGGCCGGATACTGACACGCCTTCTTTCAGTGTTCCCGCTTCGCGGGTTGCTTAGCCTCAGGCTCCAACAACTCGCGTAAATAGGTAATTCTCGCCTCCCCTTGCGGCAGCCATAAACGGTACAGCCAATGTTGCGCTTCAGCCCGCCGGCTCCGGCGATGGTACTCAGCCAGTTTATCGACCAGTCTCATCATTCACCCTCCAGATATTCGACACTGTTAGTATTGGACGAAAAAACCAGAAGAAATACTGATGGCTTGTTTTTTATGCATCCGGTTTTGGCATTGTGCGATCGGTACGGTGGCGCCCCCTGACCTCAACTGCTACATTGACCAAAAATCACCCAGCCGAGGTAACCCATGATGTTCTCGGAGCAGGAGATAAAAACCGTGTGGGATGAAGTGGCGCGTTTGATCGGCGACAGCGTGATGCAGTTGCGTCATCGCGGCGAGGTTTTATCGGTCGAAACGCTGGCAAAACACCTGGCGCAGCAACTGGCCGAAAGCAACGACATTGAACGCCGGATCCTGATAAGCGCGGCGATCAACATGCTGAAAGATGGAAAATGAATCGCCAACCGGATTGGTTGGCGATTCGGCAGAAGCCCGAGGTATGCAAGCCCGGCCTTCTGTGCGCTACTATGTCAGGCTAACATGACGAAATTAATAGGAATTGTCGTGTTTTTCCCAATAAAGCACTATTTTTGTTGCCTGCAACCGTCAAACCAGCACGAAATCGCTCTCCACCAGCGGCTGGCCAATCACTTTCACCAGGAAGTCACTGCTGTCGAACCCACCTCCCAGATTGATTGCCACATCGTTGACGTGATTGAGCTCATCGTAAGTTAACAAGGCTTCACCGGCCTTACCGCTGAACTGACTAACGAACTCGATGCCATTGCTGCTGCCGGTGTTGAACAGCGTCAGATCGATTTTGTCTTCACCGCTGACAAAATCCACGATCCAATCCGGCGCATCAGCACGTGATTCGTTGGCGGCGAAATAAACGAAGGTGTCCTTACCCTCATTACCAAACAGATGATCCGATTCACCGCCGCCGTACAGAATGTCGTCCCCCGCGCCGCCGATTAAAATGTTATTGGTGGCGTTGCCGATGATCACATCGTTGCCGGATCCCCCAAACGCATTTTCGATGGTCACGCCGGCGGCAATTGACACGTTCCCTTCCAGGCCGCCCACGTCGGAGAAGGACTTCTCGTTGAGGTTAATACGTTGATTCTGGCTAAAGCCTGAGAAATCAAAGGTGTCCGTACCGCCTGCATCCCAGGCGCTGAACACGATTTTATCCTGCGCGTGGGTGGCGGTGAGAAAATCACGATCGGTATTGGAATTAAAGCCGTAAACCGTGTCGCCGCTGCGGGTAGACATATTGGCGCCATAGAACTGCTGGATCGCCGTAATGTCATTTAACAGCGGAGCCGAAGAGTAAGCGCCTTTGAAATCTTGGCCGGTGCTGCTTTCACCAAAGTAGCTCATCACGCTGTGGGCGCGGCTGTCTTCAAAATAGGTCGCGTCATTGTTGTAAGTGATGCTCACACCCGGGGCAGCGTTGTAATCCCCAGGGTGCTGGAGCCCCAGCGCATGGCCAATTTCATGCGTCAACGTCTGACGGCCATATTCGTTTTCATGGATCAGGTTATTGGCGAACACATTGCTTGTGGCGTTGTACCAGGTTTGCCCAGCCACCGATGGGGAGGTATCGGGGTTATAGGCGAAGGCATAGGAGCCGCGTGAACTGACATCGAACAGGCCAAATTTGATATTGGCACTTTGGGTATCGCTGGTTTCGGTAAACGTGATATTGGCCACATCCGACCAGGATTGCAGCGAAAGTTTCGCCTGTTCGCGCTGCTGTTCATTGAAACTGCTGAAGCCGCCGATCCCCATGCTAGACATGTTGCCTGGCGCCTGTTCCCAGAAGCTGTAACTCAGGTTAACCGCGGTATCGGTCACACCTTTGTCGTGCCAACTGCGGTCGCCGCGGATCAATGCCAACCCGGCATCTTCAAAACTTTTCGAAGGATGAATGACGTTCAATTCAGGATCGCTGTCAGCCTTATAGGCTCCTTGAAGGGCCAATACGCTTGTAGCTTCTGCCGATGGGTTAACGCGTTGATTGCTTGATGACATAAGAGTATCTCCATATTCGTCATTTCAGTGAATCGCTACGATCACTGTCGGATGGCCTTAATGGCCGTGTTCCGGTGCTGAATAAATACGGGGATCTCGCTAATGCGCTTGGCGCCCTCCATGAGCACTCTTAATGAGAACGATAATCCCTTAAAGAACAGGATAGACACTTTTTATTAAAATACAGAACTATCTGATTAAAATATTACCTTCAACTCCGACTCCGTTTGAGTGCTTATTATTAGCGGCAGGCGAAAATAAAAAAACCGGGGCAATCCACCCCGGCAATCCTTAATTTAGCCCGGATTCAAATTAACCAACCCAATAACAGCGTGGCGCCGATAACGGTAGAGGCACCGCCGATGCGCGTAGCGATTTGTGCAAATGGCATCAGCCCCATCCGGTTTGATGCGGAGAGAATGGCGACATCGCCGGTACCGCCTAAGCCACTGTGGCAGCAGGTAACAATCGCCGCTTCAACCGGGAACATTTTCAGGTAAGGCGCAATCAGGAAACTCACCAGCCCCATCGACAACACCACCGAACCGCATACCACCACATAACCGACCGAGAACACCGCCACGACACTTTCCAGCGGAACATACAGCATGCCGAGGCCAATCATCAGCGGCCACACCAGCGCGGTGGAGACGAACTTATAAAAACTGTGCGCACCGGTTTCCATTGAGGTTGGGATCACCCGGCAATATTTGCACAGCACCGCAAACAGAATCATCAGCACCGGACCGGGAATATGCACGATATGTTCGAACAGGCCACCGACGATAAAGAAGGCACAAATCACCAGCAGGCCACCGCCCATCAGCTGGAAATCGACGTTGCCGCTGGTTTCCTTGATATCGAATACCGCGTTTTCCTCCGCCGAACGGATCAGCATGCCGTCACCGCTCAACGCCTTGCGTTTCATGCCCAGTCGCGCCAACACTCCGGCCGCGACAATGGCAAAGATATTGCCCAGCACCGCCGCCGGCGCCAGTTGCGCCACATACACGTCGGGTGTCGACCCCAGAATGGCGGAATACGCCAGCGACAGCGGCAAAATGCCCTCGCCGATACCGCCACCGATGATCGGCACGATGATAAAGAAAAAGGTCTGATAGAAGGTAAAACCAAACAGCTTACCCACCAGCAATCCGGTTGCCACCGCCGTTACCGTGCCCACCACCAGCGGGACGAACATACGGATCATGCCCTGGATCAGAATCACCCGGTTCATGCCTAGAATACTACCGACCACCAGGCTGGCGATCACAAAGTACAGCAGATTGGCGTCTTTCATCAGCAGATGGACGGTACCCATCACGTTCGGCTGGAAAAAATTAAAGTACACCAGCACCGAAGGTACCATCAGGCACAGAATGGCCGGGCCGCCAATATCACGCAGTACCGGAATGCTTTTACCTAAATGCGCCAGCGCAAAGCCCAGCGTCATGATCACCGCCAGGCCGCCGATCATATTCTTTGGCAGGAAGTTGGCGTAGGCCGATACGGCGACAATCGCGCAAATGGTGATAAACAGCGCAACCGGTACGGCACCGATATCCATTTTCCGCAGGTGGTTAATCAATCCTGATGAATCAGGTTGCGGTATTTCTTTCTCACAGGTCATTTCTGCATTTATCTGTTTCATTATTCACCCTGCTGACAAGCGTTCAGTGTGGAGCGGATCGACTAATGGCATATAAAATAATTTATAAGCTTTAAAAGGTACGTTTCGGAATGGGCTTATTTATAATAAATAAAATAGTGGACAGCACTGACAATATGATAAAAAATAAAAATACAAAACCAAATTACCTCTTATTAACTCAATATTGTGAGCCCCCGCCAATGTTGGCTTTAATTAATTATCGTCAGCGTTTTGTAATTAAATTAATCAGGCGCTAATTCACTGCTATGCTATAGATGGAAGTAAAAATCCGTGCGTTTATTAATGAGAACCGGAGCGGTAAATAGCTGAATCCGGTCAGCTTGTACCCGAGCCTTGCTCTGCACGCGGCACCGTGCGGAAAGCAGGCACATAATATATGCCCTATCGCTTTCAAAGGCCGTGGTCAGAAAGGCGAAGGGCATAGAACTAATAAGGAAGTAGGATATGTCTTCAATCGCGATTACCCCACAAACGCTGGCCCGCTACGGTATCCACCAGGCTACCGAGATCGTCCATAATCCCAGCTATGAACAACTGTTTATCGAGGAAACCCGCGCCGACCTGCCGGCGCTGGAGCGCGGTACGTTAACGACGTTGGGCGCGGTCAACGTCGATACCGGCGAATTCACTGGCCGTTCTCCGAAAGACAAATACATCGTGCGTGACGACACCACGCGCGATACCGTTTGGTGGTCCGACAGCGGCACAGGCAAAAACGACAACCAGCCGCTGTCGCCGGAAGTGTGGCAACATCTGAAAATGCTGGTGGGTAACCAACTTTCCGGCAAGCGTCTGTTTGTGGTGGATGCCTTCTGTGGCGCCAACGCAGACACCCGCCTGAAAGTGCGTTTCATCACCGAGGTGGCCTGGCAGGCGCACTTTGTCAAAAACATGTTTATCCGCCCGTCGGATGAAGAGCTGCAGAATTTCGAGCCGGACTTTGTGGTGATGAACGGTGCCAAATGCACCAATCCTGACTGGAAACAGCAGGGGCTGCATTCGGAAAACTTCGTCGCCTTTAACCTGACCGAACGTATACAGCTGATCGGCGGGACCTGGTACGGCGGCGAAATGAAAAAGGGCCTGTTCTCGATCATGAACTACCTGCTGCCGCTGCAGGGTATTGCCTCGATGCACTGCTCAGCCAACGTGGGCGAACAGGGTGACGTGGCGGTCTTCTTCGGCCTGTCCGGCACCGGTAAAACTACCCTCTCCACCGATCCTAAACGCCAGTTGATCGGCGATGACGAGCACGGCTGGGACGACGACGGCGTATTCAACTTCGAAGGCGGCTGTTATGCCAAGACCATCAAGTTGTCTCCTCAGGCTGAGCCAGAGATTTATCAGGCTATCCGCCGGGACGCGCTATTGGAAAACGTGCAGGTGCTGGCCGACGGCAGCATCGATTTCGATGACGCCGGCAAGACCGAAAATACCCGAGTCTCTTACCCGATCAACCACATCGAAAACATCGTCAAACCCGTGTCCAAGGCGGGACATGCCAAGAAAATAATCTTCCTGACGGCGGATGCCTTCGGCGTATTGCCGCCGGTATCACGCCTGACACCGGAACAAACCCAATATCACTTCCTGTCCGGCTTCACTGCCAAGCTGGCCGGCACTGAGCGCGGCATTACCACCCCAACCCCGACCTTCTCCGCTTGTTTCGGCGCGGCGTTCCTGACGCTGCACCCGACGCAGTACGCAGAAGTGCTGGTAAAACGCATGGAAGCGGCCGGTGCACAGGCCTATCTGGTGAATACCGGCTGGAACGGCAGCGGCAAGCGTATTTCCATTAAGGACACCCGCGGCATCATCGACGCCATTTTAAACGGGGAGATCGAGCACGCCGACACCTTCAACCTGCCAATCTTTGGCTTGGCGGTACCGAAGGCATTGCCGGGGGTAGACCCTTCGATCCTCGATCCGCGTAAAACCTACGCCGACGAATCTCTGTGGCAGGAAAAAGCCCAGGATCTGGCCCAGCGCTTTATCGATAACTTTGCCAAATACACCGTCACCCCCGCAGGGGAAAAACTGGTGAGCGCCGGGCCTAAACTTTAAGCCACAGCGCGCGTTATCATCCTTACAGGGGCCAGCAGGCCCCTTTTTTATGCCAATTGCTTATCCAGATTGATCAACGCCTGCGCCAGCACCCTGGCCCCGTCCGCCAACTGTTGCTCGGTAATCGACTCCTCGGGACAATGGCTGCGCCCATTCAGACAGGGAATAAACACCATCCCCACCGGCCCGGTCGACGCCATATAAACCGCATCATGCCCGGCACCGCTCGGCAGCCGGCGTCCGGCCAACCCCAGCGAATGAGCTGCCCCCTCGATCGCCTGCATCACCGTTTCCGCGCAGGCGGTGGGCCGTGCACGGCTGACATGCTGCAATTGCGTCTGTAAATCCAGACTCTGCAAACGTGGCCGACAGTTTTCCAACAGCGCTTCCGGGAAAGTCTCCAACAGCGCCTGACTGTCACTGCGCACCTCCAGCATCAGTTCTACCTGCCCTGGCACCGCATTGGGGACATTTGGCGTCATGGCGATGCGCCCTACGGTCGCCACCACATAATGTGGATTGCCGCTTTGCTGTAACGCCATCGCGTGCGCCTGCTCAATCACATGCGCTGCCCCGACCAAAGCATCGCGACGAATATCCATCGGCGTGGTACCGGAGTGATCCGGCTGCCCAAGCACCGTCACCAACACCCGGCGGATGCCGACGATGTGCGTCACCACGCCAATCGGCAGGTGCTGGCGCTCCAGCACTGGCCCCTGTTCAATGTGCAGCTCAACGTAAGCGGCGGTACCGCCCGGCAGGCGCAGCGGCCGGTTCAGTTTTTCCGGCTGAGCGCCAATACGCGTCATCGCCTCCGCCAGCGTTTCGCCTTGCGCGTTCCGGGAAGCCAGCATACCGCCGTCCAATTCACCGCTCATCGCCCGACTGCCCACGCAGGAAATACCGTAATCGCTGGGTTCTTCGGACAGAAAGTCGATAACCTCAAACGGATGCTGCAAAACTATCCCCTGTTGATGCAGACAATGGGCGATTTCAATCCCCGCCAGCACGCCGATAATCCCGTCATAGCGGCCGCCGCCCACCACGGTATCGCAATGCGAACCGGTCACTATCGGCGGCAGATCGTTGCGCACCCCGGCGCGCCGACCGATCAGATTACCGCCTTCGTCCAGCGTTACCGTTAGCCCAGCCCGCTTCATTTGTTCCGCCAGCCAGGCTCGTGCCTCACTGAACAATGGCGTAAAGGCCCGTCGTGTCCAGGGCACATCCGGCAACGTCATTTGTGCCAGATGATTGACCCGCGCCCACAAACGTTCACTGTTGATTAACGCGATCATTGGCCTGCTCCGTTGGCAACGCGCGGGCGCAGAAACTGTCCCGACCCCGGCGAATTAAGAATACGGCCCTCGGCAAAGACTGCCTGGCCGCGACAATAGGTGGCTTCCACCCGTACGCTGAACTCCATGCCTTCGAAGGCGCTCCATTTCACCGCCGACAAACTGTTCGCGGGATCGAATCGGTAGCGCTCGGGCCGCAATATCACAAAGTCGGCGTCCATACCTGTGTCAAACCCCCCTTTGCGATCGTCGAGCAGAAAATGCCGTGCGGGATTGCGACACAGCAGCTGCGCGACGGTGGTCGGCGCAATGCCGTGCTGCTCGCAGCCGGTCCACAACGCCGGTAACAGCGTCTCCAGCCCGGGGCCACCGGAGGCGTTTTTGAACACGTTGTCGTCCCCTTTACGCTCCAGACCCCAACTGACGTGATCGGAAGAAACGAAGGTGCAGTCGCCCTGCGCAATATGGCTCCACAACAGTTCGGTTTCCGCTTTAGGACGGATCGGCGGGTAGTGTTTGGTCTTGGCACCAAACTGGCGCGTATGTTGTTCATGGTTGAGCATCAAATACTGTACGCAGGTTTCAATGCTGACCGGGTAGCCAGCCTGCCGATACATCCGATAAAGTTCGAAACCGCGTGAAGTGGAAACATGCACCGCATGGGCGCGAGCCCCGCTTTCCGCCCCCATTTCATAAATTAGCGCCGTTGCCAGATTTTCAATCAGCGGCGTGTGAGCACGCATAAATGCATCCCAGCCAGTGTCGCCGGCCTCGACCATTCGCTGGATATTTTTACGCGTCAGCTCCTGCATCTGGTTGTGTACCGCACAGGCCAGCCCGGTCGGCGCAATAAGCTCAAAAGCATGCATCAGGTCGTCTTCGTCCACCCGAGGAAACCGGCCCGGCGTAGCTTCAAAGGTGGAAAATTTAAAGGCACATACCCCACCTTCGATCAGTCCGGCAGCGGCATCGAACCCGTAGGTTGCGTTCAGGGTACCAAACAACGCCACGTCGACATGACAGTCACGCTCCACCTCGGCAATTTTTGCTTCCAGCAGAGCGCGGCACGCTACCGGCTGCGGATCGTCATAAGGCATATCGACCATCACGGTGATCCCCCCCGCCGCCGCCGCCCGCGACGCCCAGCCCAATCCTTCCTGATTCGCCTGACTGCCGGAATGCACCTGGCCGTCAATCACCCCCGGCAGGATCCACTTGCCGCCAGCGTCGATCACCTGTGGGGCCTCCGGTGCCTGACCGCTGCCGCTGCCGATGATTTTACCGCCTGCGATGGCCAGCCAGCCGTCCGGAGTCACCCGCTCGGCATCCACCAGATTGCCCTTGACCACCAGCTCTGGCCGTTGACTCAGATTCATAGCGCCCCTCCCCTAATTCCATTGCATACAATAAATGCATAAAAATGCATATATCTCAGGTTATCAATCGGTCGATTGTGCCGATAGTCAGGCCAGTGTAGGGTGAGGCTGTCTATTCTGTCTTATGCTTGTTTATCACTCATGCATAACAAAATGTTAACCATTGTGGAGGGGCTGTGCGTTTAAATCTCAAGCAAATCGAAGTGTTCCGCGCCATCATGCTGACCGGCTCGATCAGCGGTGCCGCCAAGCTGCTGCACGTTTCACAACCGGCGGTCTCACGGCTGATTGGCTACACCGAACAGCGGTTGGGTCTGACGCTGTTTGAACGCATCAAGGGGCGTCTGTACCCGACCCCGGAGGCTCGTCACCTGTTTGTCGAGGTCAATTCGGTCTATCAGGGCGTTCAGCGGGTTAACGAAGTGGCTGAGGACCTGATCCAAAACCGTATGGGCCACCTGCGTATCGCCTGCAGCCCAAGTCTGGGGCAAGGCTTGATCCCCAGCGCCATCGCAAAATTCCACGCGCAATTGCCCGAAGCGCGGGTGATACTGCACACCATGATCCCGGACGTGCTGTTGCAGGCGGTGCTGACGCAACAGGTTGAACTGGGGGTCGCTTTTCTGCACGAAGGCCATCCCAACGTGCATTCGCGCCAGCTGTATGAAAACCGGCTGGTGGTGGCGTTGCCTGCTTCCCACCCATTAACCGCCAAAAATGTGATAGGTATCGAGGATCTGATCGACCAGCCTTTTATTGGCTATGGCGCCGAGATCCCGATCGGCCAACTGGTGCGCAAACTGTTAAGTGATGCCGATATCATTCTGCGCCCTACCGTCGAGGTGCAGCAGATCCACGTCGCCTGCGCACTGGTGCAGGCCGGGGTTGGTATTGCGCTGATCGATGAAATTACCGCCAACGGCCCGGTGTGGACCAAGGTGGTTTTCCGGCCCATCGCCCCCACTGCCAAAACCCCCATCAGCATCGTACACGGCATGTACGAGCCCCTTTCACGACTGGCTCAGGCGTTTATTGCCACCCTCGAATCAGTGCAGATCCACTGGTCGCGCTAACGCATTTCATCACCGCTCCCCAGGGTGCTCGCGACTGATTTTTTGCGCCTGAAGCATGGGTTAACATTGTGTTATACGCAGGTGATAAAAAGTAATGCGACATTTTGGTTAACCGCCCCCTAGTATCGAATTCCGGTAGCGCAACTATTCACAGATTATTCATTCAAGCGCAATCTCACCGATACTTTCAGGAGCACAGACCATGGGGCGTGTTTTAACACTTAACGATGTGGAGGCCGCGGTAAAAGGCGGTTCGGTATTTGCCTGCGGCGGTGGCGGTTGGGTTGCCCACGGCCTGGAGCTTGGGCGACTGGCGGTGACCATTGGCCGACCGGAACTGGTCAGCCTTGAGGAATTGAACGACAACGACTGGATTGCTACCGCGGCAGCGATTGGCGCCCCCGGCGGCCTGACCGACTGGCAAATGCTCGGCGTCGACTACGTTAAGGCCGTGCAGTTGGTGCAGCAGGCACTGGGCGCCCCTATCGCCGGATTGATGGTTGGGCAGAACGGCATGTCCAGCACCCTCAACGGCTGGTTGCCTGCCGCGATCCTCGGTTGCAAGGTCGTCGATGCGGTCGGCGATCTGCGTGCCCACCCGACTGGCGACATGGGCTCCATCGGCCTGGCCTCCAGCCCTGAACCGATGATCCAGGCTGCCGTCGGCGGCAATCGGGACAATAACGCCTATATCGAACTGGTGGTGAAAGGCGCCACGGCCAAGGTGTCGCCGGTGCTACGCAAAGCGGCAGACATGTCCGGCGGCTTTATCGCCAGCTGCCGCAACCCGATACCAGCCGGCTACGTGCGCCAACACGCTGCGCTGGGGGGCATCAGCCAGGCGATTGCCTTGGGCGAAAGCATTCTGGCGGCAAACGGCAACGGCATCGTCGAGACCATCTGTCGCCACACCGGCGGCAATATTATCGGTAGCGGCAAGGTTGCCGCCAACAGCCTGCGTTATACCGAAGAGGCGTTCGACGTCGGCATCGTGACTGTCGGCCAAGGCAAGGACCTGCGCCGTATCCATATCATGAATGAACATATGGCGGTGGAAGATGCCCACGGTGAACGTCTCGCCAGTTATCCAGACGTGATCACTACCCTCGACAAGGCCGGCAACCCGGTAAGCGCCGGGCAGTTAAAGCCTGGCATGGAAGTGGTGATTTTCCATATGCATCATTCTCAGTTCCCGCTTTCCTCGTCGGTCACCGATCCGGCGGTTTATCCCCCGGTAGAAAAAACCCTCGGAATTGACTTACGCAGCTACCTGCCAACGGGAGATGCCGCATGAAAAGAGCCTTTAAAGTGACCTCGGGCACCGAGCTGCGCTGCCTGGGCTGGCGGCAAGAAGCGCTGTTGCGTCTATTGGAAAACGTGCTGGCCGTTGGCGAAAATCCCGACGAACTGGTGGTATATGCGGCATTGGGACGTGCGGCGCGCGACTGGCCGTCACACGATGCCATTGTTCATGCGTTAAAAACCATGCGTGAAGACCAAACCCTGCTGGTGCAATCCGGCAAGCCAATCGGCGTGCTGCAGACCCACGCTAATGCCCCCCTGGTGATCATGGCCAACTGCAATATGGTCGGCCAATGGGCGAAGGCGGAGAACTTCTACCGCTGGGAAAAAGAAAACCTGATCTGCTGGGGCGGACTGACCGCCGGCGACTGGCAATATATCGGTTCGCAGGGGGTGATCCAGGGGACTTATGAAATCTTCTCGCGTATCGCCGAACGGCATTTCGCTAACGATCTGCGCGGCCGCTTTATCCTCACCGCCGGGCTGGGCGGCATGGGCGGTGCGCAACCGCTGGCGGGCACTCTGGCCAACGCTGCGATTCTGACCGTCGAGGTCAATCAGGCCAGTATCGACAAACGGCTGAAAAACGGCTTTTTACAGCACCAGGCGAAAGATCTCGATCAGGCACTGGCGATGATCGCCGCCGCTCAGCAGCGCAAAGAGGCCTTGTCAGTTGGGCTGCTGGGCAATGCCGCCGAAGTCTACCCGGCGATTTTGTCCCGCGGCGTAGTTCCGGACATTGTTACCGACCAAACGGCGGCGCACGACCTGGTGTACGGTTATGTCCCCGCCGGTTACAGCCTTGAGCAAGTGGCGGCGCAACGCGAAGCGGATATCAATGCGCTGATGGACGCCAGCCGCCGCTCTATCGTGCAACACGTAGAAGCCATGATCGGCTTTATGGATCGCGGCGCGGTGGTGTTCGATAACGGGAATCTTATCCGCACCCACGCCCACCAGGGCGGCGTTGCACGCGCATTCGAGATCCCCATATTCACCGAGGCCTTCCTGCGGCCGCTGTTTTGTCGCGCCATCGGTCCGTTCCGCTGGATTGCGCTGTCCAACGACAGCAACGATATTCGGGTGATCGACGACTACCTGCTGCAGCGCTTTGCCGATAACCGCATCGTCAGCAACTGGATCACTCTGGCGCGCCAACATGTGCCCTTTGAAGGCCTGCCGGCACGCATCGCCTGGCTCGGTCACGGGGAACGCACCGAGCTGGCGCTGGAAGTGAACCGCATGGTAGCGGACGGCCGTCTTTCCGGTCCTATCGCCTTCACCCGCGATCATCTCGACGCCGGGGCGATGGCTCACCCGAATATCATGACCGAAAAGATGAAGGACGGCTCCGATGCCATCGCCGACTGGCCGCTGCTCAATGCGTTGGTCAACTGCGCCTCCATGGCGGATTTGGTGGCAATCCACTCCGGCGGCGGCGGTTACAGCGGCTATATGACCAGTTCAGGCGTCACCACCATCGCCGATGGCAGCGCCGCTGCGGAGCAACGCCTGCAATTGTCGATGACCAACGACACCAGTACCGGCGTGATGCGATACGCCGACGCCGGTTATCAGGAGTCGCTCGACGAGATTGCCGAAAAATCCCTGCCCTATATCTCACTGCCTCGCGGAGAACAACGATGAATAAAAGCACGGTTCCGCCCATCTCCCCCCTGTTGGCTGCCAACGCCGCCGATACGCCGCGCAAAAGCCGTGGGCGTAAAGCGATTGCTGCCGCTTCCATCGGCAACGCGCTGGAATGGTATGACTTCTCGGTGTACGCCTTTTTCGCCGTGTACATCGCGCAGAACTTCTTCCACCCCAACGATCCCGGCACCCAACTGTTTGAGGCCTTTCTTGCCTTCGGTCTCGGTTTCGTCATTCGCCCACTCGGCGCCCTGGTGATCGGCGCTTATGGTGATAGGGTTGGCCGCAAGGCCGCCCTGACGCTGACCATCATGACCATGGCCGTCGGCACGGCAATCATTGCCTTTGCACCGCCGTACAGCGCTATTGGCATAGGCGCACCTTTATTGATCCTGTGTGGCCGGGTGTTGCAAGGATTTTCCGCCGGGGGAGAGGTGGGCGGCGCGGCCGCATTTTTAATCGAGCACGCCCCCGCACACCAGAAAGGCCAATACGCCTCCTGGCTGCAGGCCAGCATGGGGATCTCCAATATCCTGGGCGCATTGGTCGCCACCGCGGTCACCCTGACGCTCAGTCACGAACAGGTAGGTGACTGGGGATGGCGTATTCCGTTCATCATCGGCTTGTCGATCGCCCCGATTGGCCTGTGGATGCGTAAAACCCTGGAAGAAACGCCGCTGTTTGCCGAAGAGCAGGCCCGGCGTCAGCGGGAACAATGCGCTCCGGAAAAGCCACTGAGACAGCTGTTCCGTACCCATCGTCAGGCCGTGCTGCTGGGCACCGGGTTGTCTATTCTGTGGGCGGTCAGCGTCTACGCGCTGATTATCTATATGCCGATTTACGTTCAACGCGTGCTGCATTTCGAGAGCCATCAGGCGTTTTTGGCGGCACTGATCGGTAACTGCTTTATGGTGGTTTGCTGCGTAGCGGCAGGTGCCTGGTCCGATCGCATCGGTACCCTGAAAATCCTGCAGGCCGGTGCCGCCTTGTTGCTGGTTGCCAGCTACCCCTTGTTATTGCTGCTTGACGCTTACCACACCACCGCAATGCTGATCCTGGTACAGACACTGTTTTGCATGCTGGTGTCGCTGTTCGTCGGCGTGGCCCCTGCGGCACTGTCCGATCTGTTTCCCACCCAGGTACGGGCCAGCGGAATGTCGGTGTCCTATAACCTGGCGGTGACGGTGTTCGGCGGCTTTGCGCCGGCGATCCTGACCTGGTTGACCCAGAATACCGGCACCCGCTTTGCGCCGGCCTGGTACGTGATGATCGCCAGCTTACTGGCGCTGATCACCCTGTATTTTATCGCCCGCCGTCCGGCGCAGCAGCCCTGAAACGAATAACGCTACAACAACATAAAAATCAATAATAAGGGTTTACTTATCATGCCAGGAAAATTCGCTTTATCGCTGTTGGCCGCGCTGACGCTCGGTTACAACCCGTTTGGCTTGGCCACCGTCACGCTCGATGGACACTCTATTACCCCGCACCTGATTGCTCAGGTCGCCGACGGTGAAACGGTGAGCGTCACGCCCGTCGCCATGGAGCGCGTGACACGGTCACATCAGGTGCTGATCGAAGCTGCGCAGAGCGGGCTGAAAATCTATGGGCTGACGGTGGGCGTCGGATTAAACAAGGACCGGCCGATGGTCGACGTCCACGGAAAGCTGACGCAGGAGGTGATCGACGCATCGAAAAAATTCAACGTCGGCCTGCTGCATGCCCACTCTGGCGGCATTGGCGAAGCCATGAGCGTCCGCGTCGCGCGGGCCACCATGGTCACCCGGCTCAATGCCCTGTTGAGCGGTGGCGGCGGTGTCCAACCGGCGATTGTCGACGCCTATGTCGCTTTTCTCAACAAAGGCATCACCCCGGTGATCCCGGCGGACGGTTCGGTGGGCGAAGGAGATATCACGGTGATCAGCCACATTGGGCTGGCGATGCTCGGCGAAGGTGAAGTTTATTATCAAGGTAAAAAAGTGGCGGCCAAAGCGGTGCTGCAAAGCAGTCAGACACCGGCCATTGCCCCTTATGCCAAAGACGCGCTGGCGATCCTCAGTTCCAATGCCTATTCCGCAGCTAGCGGTGCTCTGGCTCTGGATTCGCTGTCCCACCTGATGCAGGTTAATACCTTGACCTATGCGCTCAGCCTGCAGGCGCTGAACGGTAACCTTTCTCCGTTTCTCGCCAATACTCTGGCGCTACGTCCTTACCCGGAAGTGGCGGCCATGGGGAAAAACCTGCGCGAGTTGCTGATCGGCTCCAGCCTGTGGCAGCACGATGACAGCCGTCCCTTGCAGGATCCGCTGAGTTTTCGCTCCGGCGTCTATCTGCTGGCGGAGCTCCAGCGCAGCTATCAGCAGGCTTACGACCAGTTGCTGGTGCAGTTAAACAGCTCCGACGACAACCCAGGAGTGGCACTCGACGTTACGGCACCGTCGCAGCGGCCGCAGGAGGCGGTAGGCTACGTCAGCAAAGGCAGCCTGCAAGGTGCAGTGCTGCCAAGCGCCAACTTTGAACCGCTGCCCTGGGTACTGGCCTTTGAGCAATTGGGATTGGCGCTGGCGCATAATTCGCTGGCCAGCGCTCAACAGGTGATCAAACTGAATAACCCGGCGTTTACCGGCCTGAGTCGTTTTCTCGGCACCGACCACACCGTGCACGCCTTTGGCGCGATGGAAAAGCCGGTCATGATGCTGGCGATGCGGAGCAAAGAACTCGCCATGCCGGTGTCGCTCGATTATTTCCCGGTCGCCGGCGATATTGAAGACATCGCCACCAATGCACCATCGGTGGTGGCTCGCGTTCAGCAGCAGGTGGACAACGGCTATCAATTGCTGGGGATCTTGTTGGTGCACGACGCTCAGGCAGTGGATTTGCGCCAGCAGCGACACAACGGCTTTACGCTATCCGCCCCTACCGCAGCACTCTATACCGCGGTGCGCAAGCAGGTGCCGTTTATCGAGGTTGACCGCCCGCTGGCGCCAGACTTCGCCGCGGCAGAACAGGTGCTGCGACAGTACGGTAAAGAGTGACTTGACCACGATCAGCCTCAGGGCGCGGACGACGGCGCCCTGATCAACCCCGGCAACACCAGTGCCAACGCCGCCGCTATGCGAGTGTCGATATCGCTGCCCGGCGGCAACAGGCCAAGCGCCATCTGGCGTAAGGGTTCTGCTATCACCATCGCCAGCAGCAGATCGCTGGTTTGCGCGCAATCCAGTTCACGCAGCCAACCACGCCGTTGCTGGCGCTGCAGCCAGTCAGCCACAATCGTCCTGCCCCGTTCAATGCCGTTGCGCTGATAAGCCGCCAGCAAATCTTCACGCCCCGGAAATTCACTCTGCAGCAGGCGAAACACCCCCACCGCCTGCTCGCTCAGCACCTGTCGCGCAATGGCCTGCAAGCCCTGCGACAACAGCGTCGGCAACTCTGTCGCCCGCTGGGCGTCCTGTTCAAACACCGGCGCAAAAGCGTCGGTCCAGCTAGCGATCGCCTGCGTCACCAGCGCATCGCGGTTCTCGGCAAAGCGATACAGGGTTTTCTTCGCCATGCCCGCCCGCTTCGCCACCGCGTCCACGGTGGTGGCGGCATAGCCCTGCGTCAGCAACAACGCCAGAGTGGCCTCCACTGCCGCCGCGCGTAACTCCCCTTCCGGAGCCGAGGGCCTTCCACGCGAACGCGGTTCGGCTTCCACTTTATTTGCCATCACAGTTCCTCGAAATCGTTGACAGAGTCAGCATAGCGGCATAGCCTTATTTAGGAAACAAATATCGTTTCCAAATAAAAAAGGATGAGCGTGATGACACATCAATCACTGATGCTGCCCTGGGGCGTAAATGATATCAACGAGTTGCTCAAACCTGAACCGCTGCGGCTGGAGATGGGGCTGACGCGCAATAGCGACGGCTGGTTGACCGTGGCAATCCGTACCGATCTGCACGGCTGCAAGGGCCGCATGCTGGATTGGTGGTTTACCTTTTTCGAAACCACCCAGCACATCCGTTGGTGGCATCCGCACGATCATGTCGAACACCGCGGCTGGGACCAGCACTGGAGAAAAGGCCAAAGCTACGTGGGCGCCAGCATCAACGCGGTGGAATGGTTAGCCGAATTGCCACCGGTTCCGGCCCGCCTCAAATTCCACGCGGCAGAAGACTTTTTTGCCCCACAAGCTTTGCAACAGGCGCGGGATGGTCAGGCGTTATCCGCCGCCGTATGCGCACGGATCGGCTTTGGCGAGCAGGTGGCGCTGGACGATAACGGCGATCCGCTCGACGGTGAAATGCTGCATCTGGCACGCGACACCTCCTATGGTTGCGTGCTACGCAGCCGTTTTCTGTTGGGGAAATCCTGTGCCAACGCACATGAAGAACTGCCGGACGAGGTTGGCTTTAATCTGATGCGCCATTGCTACAATGAATTCAGCTATCTGGCGCAATTCCTGCCTTCGCTGTACTACGCCGAAAACGGCCATGAGGCTGCCCCCTTACCCTGGTAATCATTCGCCCCGGCGTTTTATTTTTCACCGGGGCCGTTATAGTAAGCTCAGGCTACAGGCTACAGGCTACAACGATAAACGACAGGTGAAGCGATGGAAAAACGGCGGTATTCAGGTGGCTGTCTTTGCGGGCATATCCGTTTTCAGGCCGTTGGGCAGCCCGGTAATCCCCACAGTTGCTCATGCGAGTTCTGTCAGCGCCACTCCGGCGCGCCGACGTTGTGCTGGGTTGAGTTTCCGCGTGAAGCCGTCAGTTGGATCGGTACCGGCGGCATGCCTGCCCTGTACCGTTCTTCCGACTATTCCAGCCGCGCCTTTTGCCCACGTTGCGGCAGTACTCTGGGCGCTGTCGATGACGAACCGACCGTCGCGTTGGTCACCGGCAGTTTTGATCGCGGTGAGCTAGCGGCGCTGCGCCCCACTGCGCATTCCTTTTCCGATGGCTGCCCCGACTGGTGGAAAATCGACGACATCGTCTGAGGCCTTCACACTTCCCGCCTAAAATAATTGATTGTTTTGTCATAAGAATTTAGAACTGAATGACAATAATTCAAACATGGGAATGGGGATGGACACACAAACCACGGTTATCGACGCACGCCAGTCGCGTCAGGCCTTGCTGGCCGGATCGGTCGGCAACTTTATCGAATGGTACGAATTCGGCGTTTACGGTTTTCTCGCTACCGTGATCGCCGCCAATTTTTTCACCCTGCAGGGTGAAAGTGAAATTACCAGCCTGATCCTCACCTATGCCGCCTTCGCGCTGGCCTTTTTCTGTCGCCCGATAGGCGCCGTGATTTTCGGCCGCATCGGCGATCGCATTGGCCGCCGACCGACGCTGATCGCAGTCTTGTTGCTGATGACGGTGGCCACCGCCCTGATCGGCGTGATGCCGACCTATGCCTCCATCGGCGTTGCCGCCCCACTGTTGCTGACCCTGTTGCGCATGTTCCAGGGGCTGTTCGCCGGCGGCGAATTCGGCGGTGCGGTTTCGCTGATGACCGAGTTCGCACCGAAGGGAAAACGTGGCCTGTTCGGGGCCTGGCAGTCGCTGACCGTGGCCTTCGGGCTGTTGGCCGGGGCCGGACTGGTAGCGCTGTTGGCTGCGCTTTTAACCCCTGAGCAGTTACATGACTGGGGCTGGCGCATCCCCTTCCTGCTGGCGTTGCCAATGGGCGCGGTAGCACTGTGGCTACGCTTAAAACTGCAAGAGACGCCGACCTTTACCCTGGCGCAACAAAACCTCGGCACCAAGGTGCATGCCCCCGAGCTGAAGTTAAGCGGCGTGGTGAAAACCATCGCGATCGGCATTGGACGCATGATGGGCTGGTCCGCTGCCGGTTACACCTTCCTGGTGGTGATGCCGTCCTACCTGCAAACCTCGCTGCACGCCACCTACCAGCAGGCGCTGGTGGCGACGGTACTGGCTAACGTCGGTTTCGCCCTGACCATTCTGCCCGCCGGCATCCTCAGCGATAAGCTGGGCCGCAAAACGGTGATGCTGACGGCGGTAGTGGCGGTGATCCTGTTCACCTTCCCGCTGCTGCACCTGCTGCAGGATCCTCAAAGTTCGCTGCTGGCCAAAGGCATCGCGGTGATGATCGCCGGTGCTGTCGTCGGTTTGCTGGCCGGCCCCGGTCCGGCAATGTTGGCGGAGATGTTCCCGACGCAGGTGCGTTATACCGGCCTGGGACTGGCCTATTCGCTTTCCAACGCGGTATTTTCCGGCTCTGCCGGGCTAATCATCACCGGCCTGATCAAACAGACCGGCAACCTCGATATCCCGGCTTACTATGTGGTCGCCACCTCGGTAGTCAGCCTGTTCGCGCTGATGACCCTGCGGCGCGACGACCATCTCCGTTCACTCAACGAACGTTAACCCTGCGGGGCGCACTGCGCCCCTGTTTTATTGACAGGTGATTTGGATCACACCAGCAAAATGTTAACGTTAACTTTTGTGATTAACATCGCAATCCCTGGCCATCGTGGCTTTATTTGATTTAAAGTTAACGTTAACAATAGAGCCAATTTCATCCATCAGGGCATTCCCCATGAACCGCGAAACAAAAAAATATTATGTGCTTCTCAGCGGCCTGTTGTTTTTCTTCTTCTTCACCTGGTCATCCAGTTTTTCTCTGATCTCCATCTGGCTGAACCAAAAGATCGGCCTGAAAGGCACGGAAACCGGCCTGATCTTCTCGGCGATGTCAATCATGGCGCTGTGCGCACAGCCCCTGTACGGTTTTATTCAGGACAAGCTCGGGCTGCGTAAGCATCTGCTGTTGTTTGTCGGCGTGCTGCTGCTGCTGACCGGCCCGTTCTTTATCTACGTCTACGCCCCGCTGCTGCAAACCAACCTGGTGGCCGGGGCGCTGGTGGGCGGCGTGTTCGTCAGCCTGGCGTTCAATGCCGGCATTGGCGCGCTGGAGTCCTATACCGAAAGGGTCAGCCGGATCGTCGGTTTTGAATTTGGCCGGGCCCGCATGTGGGGTTCACTGGGCTGGGCCAGCGCGACCTTCTTCGCCGGCTTCATCTACAACATCAATCCGAATATTAACTTCTGGATCGCCTCGGCCTCGGCGGCGATATTTCTGCTGTTGCTGTGGCAGGTGCGCGAACTGAAGCCCAACGCCATGGCCGGTCTGGAATACGGCAAACCGGAAAATCTGAAGCTGCAGGACGCGCTGGCGCTGCTGCGCCTGCCGGGTTTCTGGGCACTGGTGGTGTTCGTGCTCGGTACCAGCATCTACGGCGTATTTGACCAGCAATTCCCGGTGTATTTTGCTTCGCAGTTCGCAACGCACGAAGAAGGCAACCGCATGTACGGTTTCCTCAATTCGCTGCAGGTGTTTCTGGAGGCTGGCGGCATGTTCCTGGCCCCCCTGCTGGTCAATCGCATCGGCATCAAACAGAGCTTGCTGCTGGCCAGCAGCGTGATGGCACTGCGCATGTTCGGTTCCGGCTTTGCCAGCGGCGCATTGATGATTTCCGCCATGAAACTGCTGCACGCCGTGGAGTTGCCTATCCTGCTGGTGGCAATGTTCAAATACATCACCACCCGCTTTGACAGCCGCCTGTCCTCGACGCTGTATCTGGTGGGCTTCCAGTTTATCAGCCAGATCGTCGCCGGCATCCTGGCGCCGCTCGCCGGTTACGGCTACGACCGTATCGGCTTTGCCGACACCTATTTGCTGATGGGCTGCGCAGTAGCCGGTACCACGCTGATTTCCTGCTTCCTGCTGCGCGGCGAAACAGTCGCCCGCACGCCCCAATTTCAATCAACGATAAAATCAAGTGAGCCAACCCAATGAAAAATGCTTTAGCTCAAGCCGATCACGCGGTCGAAGCGCTGCGCGCGCAACGTCAGGACGATTACTATCCGCAATTTCATCTGGCGGCGGCCGCCGGTTGGATCAACGACCCCAACGGTCTGGTGTACATTAACGGCGTCTACCATGCGTTCTATCAACATCATCCCTATGACCAAAACTGGGGCCCCATGCATTGGGGCCACGCCACCAGCAGGGATCTGGCGCATTGGCAGCATCAGCCGATCGCCCTGGCTCCCGGCGAAAGCTACGACAAAGACGGCTGTTTTTCCGGCTGTGCGGTGGATGACAACGGCGTATTGACGCTGCTCTACACCGGCCACGTCTGGCTGGGCAAAGAAGGCGATGACGACCAGGTACGCGAAGTGCAATGCCTGGCCACCAGCGAAGATGGCGTAAATTTCGTCAAACACGGGCCGGTGTTGCTGCCGCCGGAAGGCATTCAGCACTTTCGCGATCCGAAAGTCTGGCGTGCAGCTGATCGCTGGTGGATGGTGGTGGGCGCCAAAGAAAACGGGTTAGGCCAGGCTCGACTTTACCGTTCGAATGACCTGCGCGACTGGCAGTTCGATCGCGTCCTGGCGGGGGCACAATCGCCGCACCAGGGCTATATGTGGGAATGTCCGGATTTCTTCCCGCTCGGTGAAAAGCAGGTTCTGCTGTTCTCGCCGCAGGGACTGACAGCGCAGGGTTATCGCAATCGTAACCGCTTCCAGAGCGGCTATCTGCTCGGCCACTGGCGGCCCGATGAGGATTTCAGCGTCACCCAGTCATTCTGCGAGCTGGATGGCGGGCACGATTTCTACGCACCGCAAACCTTCACCGCCGCCGACGGTCGCCGCATGCTGTTCGCCTGGATGGACATGTGGGAATCGCCTATGCCGAGCAAACCCCACGGTTGGGCCGGTGCACTCACCCTGCCCCGTGAATTGACGCTGTCATGTGAAGGCAACGTACTGATGAATCCGGCGCGTGAGCTGACAGCATTGCGCGGCGAGCAACAGTCGTTTGACGCCGTTTCTGTACGTAACCAGCGGCAGGTGTTGACTGACGGGGTGCAAGAACTGGCATTGACGCTAAACGTCGCCGCCAGCGATGCAGAGCGCTACGGCATCGTTATAGGCACCGCCGCACGGCTGTACGTCGATAATCAAACGCATCGATTGGTATTGGAACGTTGCAGTGAAGATCCGGGCCTGTGCGGCTGCCGCAGCGTGCCGCTGCCTGAGGCGGACATTTTGTCGCTGCACGTCTTTATCGACCGCTCATCGCTGGAAGTGTTCGTTAATCATGGCGAGGCCTGCCTGACCAGCCGTATCTACCCGACCGACGGGCAACGCAGCGTCACCCTGTTCGCCGAAGGCGGACTGGCGCAGTTTGGCGCGGCACAGGCCTGGGAACTGGAAAGCATCTGGGAGTGATCTGAGACCAATTCAATGTGCAGGGCGCGGCGGTGAATAAACTGCGCCCTGTTGGGTTACAGCGACCCACGCAGTAATAACGGGCAGGCCACCTTCACCCTGTCGCTGTGATCCAATTGATTAATCAGATGCAGTGCCGCCTGTCGGCCCAGCTCATAATGCGGTAACTGCACCGTGGTCAGCGGCGGAAGGAACAGCTGGTCAATACCAACCATATTGTCGTAGCCCAGCACCCCGACCTGTTGCGGGATTTCCCAGCCCTGCGCCAGCAACACCTGATACACCAAAAACGCCACCCGATCGTTGCCGCACACCACCACATCGCAGTCGCGCCGCCCCGGCGAGAAGTGCCGTTCCAGCAATGCCACGCTGTCGCGGTAATGCTCGTCGCCTTCGGTCAGATCGAGATGATATTGCCGTAATTGATCGACGTCTCCGCCCGCTTCACGCCAGGCACGTTCCAGCCCGCGACGGCGCAAACCGGCCGCCAGGGTCGTTTCCGGCAGGTGAATACACAGCGGTGCGCGATAGCCTTTGGCGATCAAAGCACGCATGGCATCATACTGGCCCTGTTCATCATCGGGAATGTAACTGGCTACCGGGTGTTCCGGGCTGATGCAGTTGGCCAGCACCAGTTTTTTATCCAGCAACTTGGCCGGTATATCTACCTGGCGTAGCCCCATGGTAGTGAATATCACCCCGTCCGGCCGGTGTGCCAGCAGCAAATCTACGGTATGTTCCGCGCTGTCGTCGGCAAACAGGTTGACCACGAAGCTGTTCCAACCGTGTTCACGCGCCGTTTTTTCAATCGATAGGATCATCTCTACCGAGAAGGGGGTTGTCGCGGTATCCAGCGCCAGCACGCCGAGGGTCTGAACCCGACTGCTGTCGCCGCGAATGCGTCGCGCCGCAAGATCGGGCACGTATTCCAGTTGGTCGATCGCCAGTTTGACGCGTTGGTAGGTATCCGGCCGCAGCTTATCGGGCTCGTTGATGGCGCGGGATACCGTCATCAGGGATACCCCGGCAAGTTTTGCAACGTCTTTCAGCGAGGCCATGCGCCCTTCTCAATCTGGGATAAGTGTGGGATAGAAGTGCAGATCATCCCACAACTTAACGCTGGACTCTAGCCCGGTTTAGCAGGCTGTGATGTCGGCCCACAGAATGACGCTATCTTCCTCAAGTGGGGCCAGCGTCCCGCTAAACTCGCCCGCCGGCCACCAACCGCCCTGGCGTGCAGTCAGGGTAACGTCATCCGCCAGCAACCAGCGTCCCTGCAGCACGTACAGCACACCGGCATGCGGTACCGGCAGCTCGATTGCCTTCGTCACTCGCTGCACGTCGGCTGCCCAGCGGCCGCGACGGGTCATGATATTGAAGTCCAGGCTACTGCCGCCCAACAAGGTCGCGCCCAACGCCACATCGCCGGAGAAGGCGAACGGTTCGCCAACCTGCGATAAATGATGATCAACGTGCCCGGCGCTGAACAAATGCACACCATCGCCTTCCAACAGCGTTATCGAACGATCTATGCCGTTGAAGGCCGAGAACGGGCCGTCTTGCGCGATGGTAGCGATACTGGCACGCCAGTCGAAATCCTGGGTGCCCACAGGCCAACTGGCGATCTCTCGGGTTTCCCCACCACCGTTGCGCCACGGCGTGACCGGCAGTGAAGCAAAATCAAAACGCATCAGGCTCATCACGCCTCCTGCTGGAAGGTTTTCAACACCTGCAAGAACTCGGCACTGCTGCGTTGCTGCAGTGCATGACGCCCTTGCTCGATCACCTGTCGTCCACCGACGAACACATCGCGGATCTGCTCTTTACCCCCTGCGAATAGCCAGCGGTTGAGGATGGAGGCGTCCGGCGCCGCTGCCAGGTACGGATCGTCGCCGTCCAGCACCAGCCAGTCGGCACGGTAGCCGCTTTGCAGCCGACCGATCGGTGCACCGCAGGCCTGTGCCCCACCCTGCAACGCCTGTTGATAGAGGACGTCGGCCACGGCCGGTTGCTCCGGCGTGGTCAGCCGGTTACGGCGCTGATCGCGCAGGCGTTGACCGTATTCGAACCAGCGCAGCTCCTCCACCACATTGAGCGATACGTGGCTGTCAGAACCAATGCCCCAACGCCCCTGATGTTGCAGATAGGCGTCGCCGGGGAAGATGCCGTCGCCCAGGTTGGCCTCGGTAGTCAGGCACAGGCCGGCTACCGCTTGGCTGCGTGCCAGCTGCTCTAGCTCGTCACGATCGAGGTGGGTGGCGTGTACCAGACACCAGCGCTGATCCACCGGCAGATGCTCGTACAGCCAGGCGACCGGGCGACGTCCGCTCCAGGCCAGACAGTCGTTGACCTCTTTCTGCTGCTCGGCAATATGAATATGTACCGGCAGCGAACTGTCCGACGCCGCCAGGATCTGCTGCATCTGGCCCAGTTCCACCGCACGCAGCGAGTGGAAGCACAGGCCCTGATTCTGCAACGGTTGCTCTGCCAACTGACGCGCGATCGTCTGCTGTTGCTCCAGATAGCTGTCCGCATTTTGAATAAAACGCTTTTGCCCCGGCTGAGCGGGCTGGCCGCCAAATCCCGCATAGCTATACAGCACCGGCAGCAGGGTCATGCCGATCCCCGCCTGGGCCGCCGCCTGACTGAGTCGGCCGGTCATTTCGCCGCGATCGGCATAAGGGAGACCGTCGGCGCCGTGATGCAAATAGTGGAACTCGGCGACCTGGGTATAGCCCCCTTTCAGCATTTCGATATAGAGTTGGCGGGCAATCACCTCCACCTGCTCCGGCGTTAAGCGCTGCACCAGGCGGTACATCAGATCGCGCCAGGTCCAGAAACTGTCCTGCGGATTGCCCGCCACCTCCGCCAGCCCGGCCATCGCACGCTGGAAGGCGTGGGAGTGAAGGTTTGGCATGCCCGGCACCGCATCGCCGTGCAGACGGGTGCAACCTTCGGGATCGGCGTCGGCAGTCACCTGAGTCAGGTAACCTTGCGCATCCACGTCCAACCGGACGTTATGCGCCCAACCTTCAGGAAGCAGAGCGCGTGAGGCAAAATATGCAGGCATGGCAGTATTCCACTGTTAGTGTAACGGCTAATAACGCGCGATAATCGCGCATCCGAAAATATACGGGCCCAGCGCATTGCTGTGGCGGACCGGCCCTTAGTTGTATATACATATACATACGCCGACATCAACAGTAAACTGATGTTATTATTTTTTTATTTGACGAGGTTAACGTCGTGGTTGATCAACAGACCGTGCTGCAACTGGCTGCTGCAATGAGCGATACCCCCGCCCCAATATATCAACGGGTCAAGCAGGCGATCGTGAACCAAATCCGTGCAGGTCATTGGTTGCCGCACCAACGCGTCCCCTCGGAAAGTGAGCTGGTCGCCGAATTGGGCGTCAGCCGGATGACCATTAATCGCGCCTTGCGCGAACTGACCACCGAAGGTTATTTAATCCGCATGCAGGGTGTCGGCACCTTCGTCGCCGAAGCTAAAGCGCACACCGCGCTGCTGGAAGTGCATAACATCGCTGACGAAATCGCCGCCCGGGGTCATCGCCACAGCAGCAAAATCCTGCAGTTGAAAGCGCGACCGGCCAGCGAAGAAGAGGCACTGGCGCTGGGCATTCAACCGGGCCAGCAACTTTTCTATTCGCAGATTGTGCATTACGAAAACGATCTGCCGGTACAGGTGGAAGACCGCTGCGTGAATCCCCTGATCGCCCCCGACTACATGAAACAGGATTTCGACCGCGTTACGCCCTATATCTATCTGACGCAGGCCGCGCCGCTGACCGCAGGCGAACACATCGTCGAAGCGGTAGTGCCGACCCGCCAGGAGCGCGAACTGCTGCAGTTGGAAGACCACGAACCCGGCCTGTTGATCCACCGCCGCACCTGGTCCGGTAAAACCGTGGTCACGTCGGCACGCCTGCTGTACCCGGGCAGCCGTTATCAACTGTTCGGCCGTTTCACCAGCGAAGTCTGATCCCCTGCGGGTGCCGTTTTGGTACCCGCTCTTCCACAACGATCACATCCCGATAACAAATTTTTATCCCGCCCCTTGTGACAACCCGATGAATGCGCTAGGTTGTTTTTAATTGTATATACAACCATGTGGGAGCCACGGCTCCGGCGGAGAAAAGCCATGACCTCTGAGATTCACTGCGACAGCCTGTGGCACGGGGCCGACGTCGTCACCATGCGCGACGGTAAATATCACACCATCACCAACGGCGCGATCGCCGTGCGTGACGGCAAGATTGTCTGGCTGGGTGAACATGCGGCGTTACCGGCAAACTTGATAGCGGATGAAACCGTGAAATTCGACGGCGGTATCATCACGCCGGGCTTTGTCGACTGCCATACCCATCTGGTGTTCGGTGGCAACCGCAGCGGCGAATTCGAGCAGCGCCTGAATGGCGTAAGCTACGCCGATATCGCCGCCCAGGGCGGCGGCATCATTTCGACCGTCAAGGCTACCCGTGACGCCGACGAAGAACTGCTGCTGGAGCAGGCGCTGTTCCGGCTGCGACCGCTGCTGGCGGAAGGCGTGACCTGCGTGGAGATCAAATCCGGCTACGGGCTGACGCCGGAAAGCGAGCTGAAAATGCTGCGCGTGGCGCGCAAGCTGGGCGAACTGTTGCCGGTTGAAGTGAAAACCACCTGCCTGGCGGCGCACGCGCTGCCACCGGAATATGCTCATCGCGCCGACGACTATATCGATCTGGTGTGCAACACCATTATTCCTCAGGCTGCCGCTGCCGGATTGGCCGATGCGGTTGACGCCTTCTGCGAGCATCTGGCGTTCTCACCGGCGCAGGTGGCGCGAGTGTTCGCCGCAGCGGAAAAAGCCGGTCTGCCCGTTAAGCTGCACGCGGAACAACTTTCTGCCCTCGGCGGAAGTGAATTGGCAGCGCAGCACCATGCCCTTTCCGCCGACCATCTTGAATATGCTACCGAACAGGATGCGCGCGCAATGGGCGATGCGGGCACCGTTGCGGTGCTGCTGCCGGGCGCTTATTACCTGCTGCGTGAAACCCAATGCCCACCGGTAGACCTGTTCCGCAAACACGGCGTCGCCATGGCGATCGCCAGCGATGCGAATCCGGGCACCTCACCGGCGTTGTCCTTGCGTTTGATGATCAACATGGCCTGCACGCTGTTCCGCCTGACGCCGGAAGAGGCGTTGGCGGGCGTCACGGTACATGCGGCCAAGGCGCTGGGCCTGCAGGCAAGCCAGGGGACGCTGGAAGCCGGCAAGCTGGCGGATTTTGTGCACTGGCCGCTGTCCCGTCCGGCTGAACTGGCTTACTGGTTGGGCGGTCAACTGCCCTGTACGGTGATTTTCCGAGGAGAAGTACGTCAATGACCATTCGCGATGCTTTAGATTTCCACCCCGGCAGCCTGCCGCTGCTGATCAGTATTCCCCATGCCGGTACCCGATTGACACCGGCCGTCGAAGCCGGCTTGACCGACGATGCACGGCCATTGCCCGACACTGACTGGCATATCCCACAGCTGTACGATTTCGCTCGTGCCATGGGTGCCAGCATATTGGTCGGCAATTATTCGCGCTTTGTTATCGACTTGAACCGTCCAGCCGACGACAAACCGCTTTATACTACCGCCACTACCGGTCTGTATCCTGACGTATTGTTTGACGGCCGACCGAGCTTCCTGCCGGGTAAAGCCCCCTCTGACCAGGAGCGCACCGGCTATCTGGAACAGATCTGGCAACCTTACCACCAACAGTTGCAAGACGAACTGACGCGCCTGAAAGCCAAGCACGGTTACGCGCTGCTGTTCGACGCCCATTCCATTGCCTCCGTTATCCCACGTCTGTTCGACGGTAAGCTGCCAGACCTCAACCTGGGCACCAACGGGGGCGAAAGCTGCGCCCCGGCGCTGAGCGATCGTCTGGTCGCCTGCTGTGAACAGCAACAGCAGTTCACGCATGTGCTTAACGGCCGTTTCAAAGGCGGTTACATCACTCGGGCTTATGGCCGTCCGCAAGAGCAGCAGCACGCCATTCAACTGGAGCTGGCGCAGGTGAACTACATGTCCGAACAGTATCCCTATGCGTTTGAGCCCGAGCGTGCCGCATCTCTGCAACGCCTGCTAAAACAGATGATCGACAGCCTGCTTTCCGGTGGCGGTCAACTGCGTTGATCCTTTTCTCCTCCTGCCGCAGGGCAACGCTAATTGCCCTGCGACAATCAAGCCTTCAAGCAAGTACTCTCCCGCTTTAGTGCCCTGACGTTGCGGCACACAATTTGCCTCCTTGTTGCTTCCGTTTCAATTTGCGTACTGCATCGCAATTTTGACTGAAAATCAGTGAATCTGGTCGGAACAGCGCACAAAACAGCGGCCCGCCGTTTGCGCGGTACGCCACAATCTGGCGAAAAGCCCATCAAGGCACAAATAAATAAAAAATACTCTGGAGGCCCTCTATGTCCGAAATCCCGCTGAACTGGCGTGCCGCGCAGGCCGTCGCCAATAGACTGCTGGCTGATTGGCAGTCCGACAACCAACCCGGTGGCGCTATTACCCTGTTCGATGCCGCACAAGTACGCGCAACTGCCTATGCCGGGCGAGCCGATATGGCGCAAAATACCCCTTTTAACGCAGACACCGTGGTGCGCTACGCTTCCGTCACCAAACATATTTTCGCCACATTGGCGCTCAACGCTACGGATCAGGCCCTGAGCCTGAACGACCGCCTGGGTGACTTGCTGCCTGAGCTGCGAAAGCCGCTGGCAAATGTGACCGTCGGCCAGGCGCTGGATATGACCAGCGGGCTGCCTGACGTACGTGAAACACTGGGGCTGCTGGGCATTTCGGTGCATACCCGCAGCGAAGCGCAACCAGTCATGCAGTTTCTGCAGGGGCTAGAGGGTCTGAACTACCCGGCCGGCAGCGAAATCACCTATACCAACACTGGCTACCGGTTGGTTGAAGCGGCCCTACAGGCCAAAGGCTATGACTTCGACCAACTGGTTCAGCAGCACCTTGCCCAGCCGCTGCAGGTGCAACTGCGGGCACCGGAAAGCTGGTATGACGTGGTGCCAGGGCTTGCCCCCGGTTACTGGCGTTCCGAGCAGGGCTGGCAGTTGGCCTGCGCCGGCCTGCACCTTTCCGCCTCCGGTAGCCTGACCGGCAGCGCCAATGCCCTCACTCGCTGGCTGCAAACGCTGCTGGCCAATCAAGGCCCTGGCCGTGGCGTACTGGCGCAACTGAGTGCCCCGCGCCATCTCAACCAAGGGCAGGTCAGCGCTTACGGGCTGGGGCTGGCGCAAACGCCGCTCGGCGAACACCGTCTGCTGGGCCACGGCGGTTCGCATGCCGGCTACAAAACTTATTTCCTGCTGGCACCCGACCGGCAATCCGGTGTCGTTGTGGTGGCTAACCGGGAGGACTGCGACAGTTTCGACATGGCACTGCAGGTGATGGCCGCCTTGCTGGGTGAAGCCCTGCCGAAACGCAGCACCGCCATTCCTGATGGCATTTACACCACGGTGGCAGATCCTTACTGGCTGGAAGTGAAAGACGGCAACGTCGCTTATCTGGGCAGTGAAGAGGCGCTGTATCAGGCCGATGACGGCTATGCGGTGTCGCTTTCCGCTCATATGCCGATGCGGCTGAAATGGACCGGTGAAGCGGTAGAAGGTGAAGTGTGCCACGTGCCGCGCAGCTTTCTGCCCGTCACGCCAAACCGCGATTGTCTGAAGCACGTGCAGGGCTTGTGGTACCACCCGCAGTACCGCACCGCCTTCGAGATCTGCGGCGATCGGGTTCACATTGGCGTGGGCCCATCATCGCAAACCGGGAAGATCAGTTCGCTGGGCCAGGGCCGCATGCTGGTCGAAAGCAGCGACGGCCCGTGGTTGAAACGCTTTTGCCTCTATTTCCGCGGCTACAGCGTAGATTTGATTGCCAATCGCAGCCGGGTGCTGACCTTCCAGCGCAGCAGCGTCGACCGCGATTAGCGGACGCCGGGATCATCCCGCCTTGGCGGCCCTGACGGCCAATAAGGCGGTGAACAGCCGCTGCTTGTCGGCCTCACTGAGGTTGTTCTGATCAATAGCCTGAATAAAATGACTGCGCGCACTCTCCGTCAGCGCTCCGGCTTTTAATTCCTGAGCCAGTCGCTGCAAAATTCGGCTGCTGAGCTCGGCAATTTGCGGCCGCACCTGTTCCAACGGCCGTGGCTGCCAGCCGCTTTCCGGCTGCGCCAGCCAGTCCGCGCGGTAACGGTATTGAATAGCCTTGGCGGCGTCCATTTGCGCGATGATAAACGGTCGAACCGAAAGCGGATCCAGCCCTAAGCGCCCCGCCTCTGCCTGCGTGCTTGCCAGTACCTTCGCCTCCTGCGCCAAATCCTCGATCGGCAAATGCTGCTGCGCCTTATAGCCAGCAACGTCTTTCATATAACCCAGACGCTGATTGACCAGTTCACCCAGTGCCGTCCCTCCGTTGGCCAAAGCGGAAAAACTGACCAGGCAGCAGGCAATCAATAACATCCTGAACATCACAATTTCCTTATGCACCAAAATTACAGGAAAAGAGTTCACCACGATCCCCCGTTGCAGGCAAATAAAAAACCCCACCGAAGGGGGCCTTAAAGCAGAGTCAGCGGGAATCAATCAAACACGCCGTTGATCACCGAGGCAACCAGTGCGGTACTCAACGCCACCAGCACCAGATCGTTACCGGCAATGCGCCACTCATAGCCTGGATAATAAGGCAGATCGTGCAGCATGGAGGATGGCACCATTTTTTTGGCGATGCCCGGAGGGAGAGGCTTGCCGCGCGCCAGATTTTTGGCGATCCCCGGTGGCAAAGAACGGTAGCCGGTCAGACCGTAGTTCAAGGCCAGAGAACGTGCCCGCTCATGGGAAAAACTGACGGAAACCAGCCCACGGTCGCCATCGTTATCTTTGGCTTTATTGCCATGCTTGCCATTGTTGCCGTTATTACCGTGATTGCCGCTGTTACCATGGCCGTTACCCCCGCCGTTACCGTTGCCGCCTTTATCGGCCAGCGCCGGTGCGGATGACAGCCCCAGAGAAACAATCAGCGCCAATACGGTGAAAGTAGTACGACGTTTGCTCATTTTGTTACTTCCTGCATGGGTTATTACCTTCACTATAGGCGCAATTCTCCGCACAAAGCATGAGGAAAACTCTGAGAGTTAGATGCCATACAGAAATCTGCATCAGGCCAAATGACAGAAGATTATCCCAGCGCAAAACTATTCGAAAAAACCGAATTCCGGCCTAAGATTTTTCTTGCAGCGAAATAAGCCATGCAGTAGTTTGGAATTGTCACAAAAAAGAGTTAGCCCGCTCTTTTTCGTCGCACCTCAAATCATCTTTTTATCACCCAAAGTGATAATACTGAACCCTTCCCGCCTCTCCGTGCGGGATTCTTTTTTGCAGCTGAATCGACATTCGATGCACCACCGCGGTGCTTTTTGTTGAGATTTGGTTGCCAATACTTTAAATTCGGCGTCTGAGAAACCTTAACCTCCCGCGGTGGCCAGTTGGCAACGGGTGGGCGTTCAGGAGCAAAAGACATGCAAATGACCCTCATGGAATACATCACACAGCACTTTAATGGCGATCTTCACCGCTACGCACAATCCGAAGGCGTTAGCCGTGAACAAATCATCAATTGGATCGATAATGAATGCCACGTAATCAAAGGACGATTATTTATGCCGGTGCGGCATCTGCCCGGTGAACAAGCGCAGTGATGACGAAAAAAAACCCCGCCAAAGCGGGGTTTTCTGTTTCTGATACCACGGAAAATCAGAAGTTATAACCGGCCACGATGTAGTAACCCCAGCCGGTGGATTTGATTGGGCCCTGTGGAGTGCCAATATCCACGCCGTCCTGCCACTGGCCACCGTTATGGAAATAACGAGCCACGAACGAGTAGTGCCAGTGATCGTAGTTCAACGCCAGAATATGGCTGGAAGCGATCGAGTTGCTGGTACGCGCCTGACGACCGTTCACGGTGAAGTCGTCTTTGCCCAGATCGGAACCAAAGTCAAAGTTGGTGAAACCGATGTAGCTCAGATTGCCGCCCCACACCTGGGTCAACGGCACAAAGTATTTCACTTTGAAGCGGTAACCGTCCCAGCTGTTTTCGTTGGCAGCCTGGTAGTTTTCCCACTGGTATTTGGCATAGATGTTCATCGACAGGCTCATTGGCAAACCGGTATCGATGTCGGTACCCAGACCCATAAACCAGGTGTTCTGGCGACCGTCGGCGTTGTGGCCCAGGTCATAGATGTAGTTGTTGGCGAAGTACCATTCTTTGAACGGGCCAAAGCTCAGATCGGTGCCGGTCAGTTTGTCGATGGAGAAGCGAGGTTCAATTTCCATAAACATCGGAGAACCTTTGTCCCAGATACCACGGTCAGGGGTGTTGCCCACGCCGAAGAATTTAGGCACGTCGATGTAGCCATAGAAGTCGAACCAATCTTTTTTGGCGAAGGCTTCATATTCCAGGTACAGATCGTTGTTCAACTGAGGTCCGAAACGGGTGTGGTAACTGCCCACCACGTTAACGCTTTGGTGCCACCAATCCGAGACGTATTGGCTGTCTTTGCTATCAGCCATTGAAGATGCACTGTAAGACGCTGCGAGCAGTACACCTGCTGCGAGAGCTATTTTTTTCATTTTATTACCACATGCTTAAAGGGCCATTTCCTGCCCGTTAGAAAAGATGACAATCAGTCTGACGACACCTGGCGTTGCCTCCGCTTACAAACTCTCGGGCGACGCGCGCATTATAGAAATCACTGGGTGTAAGAATCTGTGATCCAGTTATGCATTTCGCGAATAGGTAATCGATTGCGTTCACATTTGTCAAATTATGTTTCATGCAAATTCACGATCGCTGTGATTTTTGTCATGCCCGGTGATTTTTAAAGCATTTTTTGTGCCAATTGTAATCAATAAATAAAGTAACCGTCTCTGTCGCTGAAATGAAAATGCCGGCGCTAAAAGACGCCGGCATTTCTTGGAAATCTACTGCGGTCAATGGACGTGAAAACACCTCACATGGGGGAAGCTCAGCTCACCGAAGGCAGTGCTTTGGCAATATTTTCCTGGCGGAAAACCACCTCTTGCCCCGGAGCTATCTCCCACTCTTTGGGCGGGATATCCACTTTCGGTGCAGCGGCGATGACCGAGCCAAAAATCAGTTTGCCTTCCCGGCGTAAAATACTGACATCAAGCTGGTATTCGTGACGTAAATTTGCGGTGGTCAGGCGCACGGTATCACCGCGCATAAAACGTTCGTCGTCAATCACTGGCTGCTGAATGAATTGAATATCGTCTCTCATTTTTTATGTTCCTTCAGGCAGAATCGCTAGTTAAATTCTAGTTCAACATTGGGCGACAGGCAGATAATTTCCGTTAATTTCCTCGGGTTGCCCGCCAACAGATCAACGAACCTGCCGTGACCATCACCACACCCTGCCAAAAATTGGCGGTCAGTGCAGTATTCAGCACCAGCGCGGCAAACACCGCCGACAGCACCGGCGTAAAGTAAGACGCCGTCGCCAACAGCGTCATATTGCCGCGCAATATACCCACGTTCCACGCCGCATAGCCTGCCCCCATTGCCATGCCCGCGCACAGCAACGTCAGGGTTACCGGCAACGTGAATTGCATACCGCTTTCGCTGCTGAATGCATATTTCAACCACAGTGCCAGGGCGGTCAGCGTAATGAACAACACCACGCCGTTATGACCCTGGGCAATTTTCTTGGTCAGATTGCAATACAGCGCCCAAATAACTGCACCGCCAAAAGCCAACGAATAACTCAGCGGATTGCTGCGCACGTTTTCCAGCATTTGCGCCGGCGACCAGCCGCCCTCGCCGCTCATGATCCAGCCAATGCCGAACAAGGACAGCAACAGCCCCGGCAGCAGCCACCACTTGGCTTTTTGCCCATTAAACACCAGGGCCATCAGCACGGTGAAACAGGGCCACAGGTAGTTGATCATTCCCACTTCAATCGCTTGCAGACGGGTATTGGCATAGCCCAAAGACAACGACAGGCAGATTTCATAGCTGACAAACAGCAGGCTGCCGAGGAGCAGGTAGGGGCGTGGGAACAGGCGTAAATTCGGCATGCGCAGCGCCAACAGCAAAAATACCGCGCTGACGCTGTAGATCATTGCTGCCCCGCCAATCGGCCCCAGTCCTTCGCTGACGCTGCGTATCAGGCCAACCACGCTGCTCCACAGCAGGATCGCCAACAGACCGAGCAAGGTGGCTTTATATTGGGCGGGCAGAGAAGACATGAAAGCGTTCCAATCAGTTATTTTTTATCAGGATTTTCACTCTACTGCCCGGTGATAAAAAAAGAAAGGCGGGAAAGCCCGCCTCGGAGTGCCTATCGTTTCCTGGTGGGGGCGCTGCATGCTGCGCCCTATTGCATAATCAATGAGTTGAATCGGGGCGAAGATGGCTGCCCCCCACCGATTTACCCCTGGATGGGTTCATCAACAGCCTTGGCCTTATTGCTGCGGCTGCCGTTCAAACTGCGGCGGCGGCTGACGGAAACGCCGGGTGAGATATACCAGGTAGGCAAAACCCAGCCCGGCCCAGATCAGCCCCATGGTCAGCGAGCTTTTTTCCAGGTTCAGCCACAGCACGCCAACCGTTAACGCCCCCACCAACGGCAGGAACAGGTAGTTAAATCGGTCCTTCCAGCTTTTGTTGCGCCCCTCACGAATGTAGAAATGGCTGATCACCGACAGGTTAACGAAGGTGAAGGCCACCAGCGCACCGAAGTTGATCAGCGCGGTCGCGGTGACCAGATCGAAAGACAGCGCGGACAGCGCCACCAGCCCAACCAGCAACACGTTCAATGAGGGGGTGCGCCATTTCGGGTGGATATAGCCGAAATACTTTTCCGGAAACACGTTGTCGCGCCCCATCACATACAGCAGTCGCGAAACGCTGGCGTGCGAGGCCAGACCTGACGCCAGGGTATTGATAAAGGTAATACAGAGGAAAATTGACTGGAACAGCTTGCCGCCCACGTACAGCGCGATTTCCGGCAGCGCCGCGTCCGGTTGATGGAAGCGCTGAATAGATGGGAAAAACAGCTGAATAAAGAAGGAAACGCTGATGAAGATTACCCCGCCGTACAGCGCAGTCAGGAAGATGGCCTTCGGGATCACCTTGGCGGCATCGGGCGTTTCCTCACACAGGGTGGTGACCGCGTCGAAGCCGAGAAACGAAAAGCACAAAATAGTGGCGCCGGTGATAATCGGCAGCAAATGCGCATTCTCATTGATGAAGGGTTGCAGACTCCACACCGTCCCCAGTCCTTCACCGTTATGCAGGCCGCGCACGACCAGGAAGATAAACACCACGATGATCGCTATCTGGGCCAAAACAAACAGGGTGTTAAAGTTAGCCACCAAATTGACGCTTTTCAGGTTGATGGCAGTAATGATGATCACAAAGCCTACCACCCACACCCACGGCGGCACCTCGGGGAACAGCGCGGTCAGATAAATCTTTGCCAACAGGGTGTTGATCATCGGCAGGAACAGGTAGTCGAGCAGCGAGGACCACCCCACCAAAAAACCGACGTGCGGGTTAATGGCCTTTTGCGCATAGGTATAGGCGGAACCGGCGGTCGGAAACTTGCGAACCAACTTGCCGTAGCTGATGGCGGTAAACAACACGCCGGCCAGCGCCAACAGATAAGCGGCCGGGACGTGGCCGTCGGTCAGGCCGGAGACAATGCCGAAGGTGTCAAACACCGTCATGGGCGTCAGGTAAGCCAACCCCATCATCACCACTTGCCACAGCTTCAGGCTTTTACGCAGTTGCGGCTTGGCCGCCTCATTAACCTCGATCGCATTAATCGCCATGGCGTTTCCCCCCTTTGTCCTCTGCTGGTAACCGTTTAACGTCATTCAGAGAGGCCGCGGGGAAACTGCTGCTCAGGCGGCGGAAGGGACGATGCAAAGACAAAAAAACGCGGCCAGCGGAAGGCCCATATTTACTGCGGCACAGGCAAACGCCCGCGCAGGTTGATGGAACAGTTATGGCTGTCATGGTTCTTTCCTCGCCGGCGTCCTGTACGCCAAGTAGAAGAAATGCTTTACCGCTGCGCGCAGCTTCGCAGGCCACAGGATAGCCGGCGGAATGCGCCAGACGCGCGCGGTATCATCGAGGATGAGCGGGTTCAGGCGTTTTTCAGCATCCACTCGATTTCGGTATCGGTGATCAGGCGCTCAAACTGCACCAGCTCATCCGTTTTACAGGCCAGATAAACATGGCTGAACCTTTCACCCAGCAGCGCATTCAACACCGGCTGATGCTCGAATTCATACAGTGCATCGCTCTGGCGGATAGGGAATGGCAGTCCGTCCTGCTCCAGCCCGTTGCCGGTTACCGGCTCTTGCAGCGGCAGCGGTGTTTCCAGCCCGTAGACGATGCCCGCCAGGATGGTCGCCATCACCAGATAAGGGTTGGCATCGGCACCGGCCACACGGTATTCCACCCGGTGGCTATCGCGGTCGCCGCAAGGGATACGCAGTGCCACTGTGCGGTTGTTATGGCCCCAGGATGCCTGAGTCGGCACGTACATGCCCGGTTGGAAGCGGCGGTAGGCGTTAACGTTCGGCGCCAACAACGCAATAGAAGAAGGCATCAGGGCGATCATTCCCGCCAGAGCCTGTTTCAACAATGCAGAGTCTTCGCCGTCATCATCGGCGAGGACATTGTTGCCCTGACGGTCCAGCATGCTGATATGCACGTGCATGCCACTGCCGGCGTGCTCTTCATACGGCTTGGCCATGAAGGTGGCCTGCATGTTGTGTTTTTCTGCCACCATGCGGATCAGGCGTTTCAACGCCAGCGCATGGTCGCAGGCCTGCAGCACGTTGTCGGTATGGTGCAGATTGACTTCAAACTGACCGGGCGAGGCTTCGGCCACCGCGCCGTCAGCCGGCAGCCCCTGCAGGCGTGCCAGTTCGTCGATCTCACTTAACACGTCGGCAAAGTTGTTAAGGTTGTCTACCGAATAGACCTGGCTTTGGGTGTTACGCTCCTGCGTACCCGGCGCACACGGCGGCTGCAGATACCCTTCCGAATCACGCTGACGATCGATGAGATAGAACTCCAACTCTACCGCTACTACGGGGGATAGCCCGCGCTGACGCAAACGCTGCCACACTCGGTTCAGCACATTGCGCGGTTCAACGTCAAAGGGAGTACCATCTTCATCCAGCATGGTGAGAAGTACCTGGCCGATATATTGTGGATCTGCCGCCGACGGCGTCAGCGTGCCCAATACCGGTACACAGATGTGGTCCGGCTCACCGAGCTCTTGCCCCAATCCGGCCTCTTCAACCACGTTGCCAAGAATATCCATCGCAAACACCGACGCCGGGAAGTAACAGCCCTTCTCCAGTTTGCTCAGCCCGCCAACCGGTATCCGTTTGCCGCGGAAGCTGCCGTTAAGGTCGGTCAACAGAACGTCAACGTGCTGAGTTAATGGATAACGTTCCAGATACTTCTTCACTTCACGTTGGAACGCGCTACTTCGCTTTTCTTCGTGGTGCTGAACAAAGTTTTCCACTTCTAATATGTTGGTCTGCATGATTCACCCGCCATGTATGTTTTTGTCTGTGGTTCTCACACTTATTGCCGTCGATGTTTTTTGACCATCTTGCTCAATATAATGTCCACCAATGAAACATAGATGCAACAAAATTGTTTTGCAAGTGTTACTTTTAGTTTGAATATTGCCCATCTCACTGCTAGATTTATAAAATATTGAACGGAAACGGCAGTGGAGAAGCTTATCGTTCATAATTTCGAACATACCAAGGGGACAGCATGGGCAATATATTTAACAGACCAGTGGTCGGCGTAGTGATGTGCAGGTATAGGTTAAACGGGCACCTCACTCAGACCTTGCAAGAAAAGTACCTAAATGCCGTTATCGCTGCGGGCGGGTTGCCGATAGCCCTGCCACACGCGCTGGCAGAACCGAAACTGCTCGAAGAGTTACTGCCACAACTCGATGGCATTCTGTTGCCAGGCAGCCCCAGTAATGTGCAGCCGCACCTTTATGGTGAAAACGGCGATGAGCCTGACGCCGATCCCGGGCGAGACGAATTGAGCCTGGCGCTGATCCGCCACTCGCTCGACAGGCGCATTCCCCTTTTCGCCATTTGCCGTGGCATGCAGGAAATGGTGGTCGCCACCCAGGGTGCCCTGCACCGCCGGCTGTATGAACTGCCCGAACTGCTGGAACACCGTGAAGATCACGACCTGCCGCTCGAACAGCAATATGCCCCTGCCCACGAAGTCATCGTTCAGGAAGGGGGCCTACTCTCGCAACTGATACCGGATTGCAACAGATTCTGGGTGAACTCACTGCATGGCCAGGGCGCGAAGACGCTGGGATCCAGCGTACGTATCGAAGCACACGCCGCCGACGGGTTGGTAGAAGCCATCAGCCTGCGCGATCAGCCCTTTGCGCTGGGCGTGCAATGGCACCCGGAATGGAACAGCGAGGAATATGCCCTGTCACGCCTGCTGTTTGAAGGTTTCATTAGCGCCTGCCGGAACTATCAAAAGGAAAAACGCCCATGAGCGATGTCAGCTTGGCACCGGGCAAACGTCTGTCGCAAATCCGCCAGCAATTGGGATTATCGCAGCGCCGCGCGGCCGAACTGTCTGGGTTAACTCACAGCGCCATCAGCACCATCGAACAGGACAAGGTCAGTCCGGCCATCAGCACCTTACAAAAGCTGCTGACGGTGTACGGGCTGTCCCTGTCGGCATTTTTCGCCGAACCGGAGAAGCCGGCCGAGCCACGGATTGTTATCGACTACCAGGATCTGATCGAGATTGGCAGCCAGGGGGTTTCTATGAAACTGATCCACAACGGCGATCCTAATCGCACCCTGGCGATGATGATCGAAACCTATGAGCCGGGTACCACCACCGGTGAACGCATCAAGCATCAGGGGGAAGAGATTGGCACCCTGCTGGAAGGCGAAGTCGTGCTGCAGGTCAACGGGCAGGCTTATCCCCTGCTGGCCGGCCAGAGCTACGCCATCAACACCGGCATTCCCCACAGTTTCAGCAACACGTCGGCGCGGATTTGCCGGATTATCAGCGCCCATACGCCGACGACATTCTGATCAACGGAGCAAGGTATGGACTTCCACCACCTGCAGTATTGGCAACACCGGGCGCAAGCCCTGAATATTGAGAACCGACTGTTTATCAATGGCCGCTATCAGCAGGCGGCCGAAGGCGAAACCTTTGCCGTGGAGGATCCTGCCGGTCAGCGAGAGCTGACTCAGGTGGCCCGGGGAAGCAGCGTAGATATTGACCTGGCGGTCAGCGCCGCCCGCGAGGTGTTTGAGCGGGGCGACTGGTCGCGCGCGGCTCCGGCGCAACGCAAGGCGACGCTGCTCAAGCTGGCGACATTGATGGAACAACACCACGAAGAGCTGGCGCTGCTGGAAACGCTGGACACCGGCAAACCGATTCGTCATAGCCTGCGCGATGATGTGCCTGGCGCTATTCGTTGCCTGCGTTGGTATGCCGAAGCGATCGATAAGGTTTATGGCGAAATCGCCCCTACCGGCAGCGATGCGCTGGCGTTAATCGAACGCGAACCCATTGGCGTGGTTGGCGCCATCGTGCCGTGGAATTTCCCGTTATTGCTCGCCTGCTGGAAGCTCGGCCCGGCGCTGGCCACCGGCAACAGCGTGATCCTCAAACCTTCAGAGAAATCGCCACTGAGCGCGATCTATCTGGGGCAACTGGCGCAGCAGGCCGGGTTGCCGGACGGCGTGCTGAATATCGTTCCCGGTTATGGTCACGATGCCGGTAAAGCGCTGGCGCTGCATAACGACGTCGACGCACTGACCTTCACCGGTTCAACCCAGGTTGCCAAACAACTGATGATCTATGCCGGCCAATCCAATATGAAACGGGTCTGGCTGGAAGCCGGCGGCAAAAGCGCCAATATCATCTTTGCCGACTGCCCGGATCTGGATAAGGCCGCACAAAGCGCCGCCGCCGGGATTTTTTATAACCAGGGGCAAGTGTGCATCGCCGGTACTCGGCTGTTGGTGGAAGAGAGCATACAGCAAGAATTTTTACAGGCGTTGCGCCGCCATGCAGCAGCCTTTGCACCAGGCAATCCGCTCGATCCGGCGACGGTGATGGGCACGCTGATTGATCAGGGCCACTGCGAGAAAGTGGCCGACTATATCGAACAGGGTTTGACTCAGGGCGCTGCGCTGTTCCTCGACGGTCGCGATCATCCGCAAGGTGAACACGGCGGTTATCTCGGCCCAACCATTCTCACCCAGGTAGACAACGCCATGAGCGTGGCGCGCGACGAAATCTTCGGCCCGGTATTGGCGGTCACTTCATTTAGCGGCGAGCAGCAGGCCATGCAGTTGGCTAACGACAGCGACTACGGCCTGGGGGCTGCAATCTGGACCCGCGACCTGTCCCGTGCCCATCGTTTGGCGCGTCAGCTAAAAGCCGGCACGGTGTTCGTCAATAACTACAACGACGGGGACATGACCGTTCCTTTCGGTGGTTACAAACAAAGCGGTAACGGCCGCGACAAGTCACTGCACGCACTAGACAAATTCACCGAGCTGAAAACCACCTGGATTTCATTGGAATAAGGGCAGAGATCATGACTGAACACGTAAAAAGCTATTATGCGGCTTCGGCCAACAGCCACGCGCCCTACCCGCAGCTGAATGAATCCATTGAATGCGACGTCTGTATCGTCGGCGGCGGCTACACCGGTTTGTCATCGGCGCTGTTTCTGGTAGAGGCGGGGTACAACGTGGTGGTGCTGGAGTCTGCCCGCATCGGTTTCGGTGCCAGCGGACGTAACGGCGGGCAATTGGTGAACTCCTACAGCCGCGATATCGACGTCATTGAACAGCGTTATGGCGCCGAAAGCGCCCGTCTGCTCGGCAGCATGATGTTTGAAGGCGCAGAGATCATTCGCAGCCGTATCCAAAGGTACGCCATCGAATGTGACTATCGCCCTGGCGGCATCTTCGCCGCGCTGAACAACCGGCAATATCATGCGTTGATCGAACAAAAACAGCACTGGGAGCGCTACGGCAATACCCAGCTTGAATTGCTGGACGCCGAGCGTATCCGCCAGGAGGTCGATAGCGAGCGCTACGTCGGCGCGCTGCTGGATCACAGCGGCGGCCATATTCACCCACTGAATCTGGCGCTCGGTGAAGCCGAAGCCATTCGCCTGCAGGGTGGACGGATCTTCGAACAGTCTGCAGTCACCCACATCCGTCATGGCGAACCGGCAATCGTCAGCACCGCCAACGGCCAGGTGACAGCACGTTATGTGATTGTCGCCGGCAACGCTTATCTGGGTGATAAGCTGGAACCGCGGCTGGCGAAACGTAGCATGCCGTGCGGCACCCAGGTGGTGGCTACCGAACCACTGGCGCCGGAAGTGGCGCGATCGCTGATCCCACAAAATTACTGCGTCGAAGACTGTAACTACCTGCTCGATTATTACCGTATCACCGGCGATAACCGCCTGTTGTACGGCGGCGGCGTAGTGTATGGCGCCCGCGATCCGGACGATATCGACAATCTGATCCGGCCAAAACTGCTGAAAACCTTCCCGCAGCTCAAAGGCGTGCGTCTCGACTATCGCTGGACCGGTAATTTCCTGCTGACGCTGTCGCGCATGCCGCAGTTTGGTCGGCTGGAAAATAACGTGTATTACATGCAGGGCTACAGCGGCCACGGGGTGACCTGTACTCATTTGGCGGGCAAACTGATTGCCGAGCTGATGCGCGGCGATGCGGAAAGGTTCGATGCGTTTGCCAAGCTGCCGCACCTGCCGTTCTTCGGCGGTCGCAACCTGCAAATTCCTTTCACCGCGATTGGTGCAGCTTACTACCAGCTGCGGGATCGGATTGGGGTGTAACGCTATCGGGCCCGGTATACCACCGGGCCCGAAATTACCGCTTAAACAATCTTCGGCTGGCCGTCAGAGGCGGTCGCCCCGCCGTCTACCGGGATGTTGGCACCATTGATAAAACTGGCGTCGTCACTGGCCAGGAACGCCATTACTGCCGCCACCTCTTCCGGCTCCGCCGCTCGGCCTAACGCAATACGCTCGTTAAACTTGTCGCGGATCTCCTGTGGCCAGCCGTTGGTCATATTGGTTTTCACCAGGCTCGGACATACCGAGTTGACCCGCACACCGTCACCGCCATGATCCAACGCCATGGCACGCGTCAGGTTAACCACCGCCCCTTTCGCCGCGCAGTAGTACGCCGCGCCCCAGTCACCACCCAGCCCGGAAACCGACGCGGTGTTAACGATGCAGCCTTTGGTTTTCAGCAGATACGGCATGGCGAATTTGGAACAGAACACCACGCCATCGATATCCACCCCGGCAATGCGTCGCCAGTCGGCAACGCTGGTTTCCAATACGCTGCCGGCCACGTGCACGCCTGCGTTATTGAGCAGCACGTCGATGCGGCCTAATTTTTCGGCCACCTCATTCATCATTCTTTCAACCGCAACGTGGTCGGAAACGTCAATATGTACCGCCAGTGCCTTGCCTTTAGGCAGCGAAGCGGCAACTTTGTCCACCGCCTCCTTCTCCCAGTCAGCCAATACCACGGTAGCCCCTTCGGCAGAAAAACGACGCGCTGCCGCCTCTCCCATCCCATTGCCTGCACCGGTGATCACTACCACTTTATTGTCAAAACGCATGAGACCTCCTCCATGTGAATGTATTTCTATAAATCATACAAATCCTAATGGTTCGAGGATAAAACTCATGGACGACGAGTGACAGTCAAAATGTGCGGTTTATTAATCACAAAGAGGTATTCAGTGCGAATTCAATGCGCTAGGTCAGGCATTATCGGAATTAAGCCAAGCATTTGATAGGGTTAATAAAATTCATATCAGTGACTATTGCCAACGCGCATTATCACCTATCAATAAGTCCCGTACCGTCGCGTTAGTGCAGTTGGCGAGGTTCATTACTTCGCAATGGGGATCACCAACAGGTCAACGTTAAGGTTATTGATCGCCTGCCGGGCCGAAGATATCCATCTGCTCCAGATATCGTGATGATGGCCAAAGATAATCAGATCAATGCCTTTCTCTTTCGCCGCCCGGTTCAATTCTTCCGTCAGTTCGCCGCGGCTGATAATCACCTCTTCAACCGGGTAAGACGACTGATCCTTGATCGCATTCAGCATGTTTTTGACACGCTCCGAAAAAGTTCTGTCGGTGTAGTTGTATTCACCCACGCCCAGCTCAGCGTAATAGCCGCCACGGTGGATATCGATATAAATCAGGGATAGCCTGGCATTCAGTGCGCTTGCTAACTTGGCGCCTTTGCCGAGCAAAAATTCAGCGTCTTCGCTGAGATCGGTTGCCACAACGATATGATGATAAGCCATGATTACAGCCCTCCGCATTGCGCTGGTGAACAAAGTGGCGCTCCCTGCCAGGGCCTTTCCGCATGTTTGTTATGCTGTTTAAGTTTAGTTCAGCGCTGAAATAATCGCCTGCCCCTGGCCTTATTGTTCTTTTTATAGAACGATGCATCCTGAGTTAGCCCTCTAGTGGAATTTTCCTCTGGCCCTACACTGTTAACAAGCACTGAGATTAACCCTTGGTTAAACAAAGTTAATTGTTGTCTACGTCCCGACCACAGAGGAAAGAAAGATGAGCTCTCCAGCAAACTTTAATGGCCAGCGTCCTGTTATTGATGCCAATGACGCGGTGATGTTGTTGATTGACCACCAGAGCGGCCTGTTCCAAACCGTCGGCGATATGCCGATGACTGAACTGCGCGCTCGCGCTGGCGCACTGGCCAGTATCGCTACGCTAAGCAAATTGCCGGTCATTACCACGGCTTCCGTTCCACAGGGTCCTAACGGCCCCTTGATCCCAGAAATCCACCAAAATGCACCGCATGCGCAATATGTGGCGCGCAAAGGCGAAATCAACGCCTGGGATAATCCAGATTTTGTTGCGGCCGTAAAAGCGACCGGGCGTAAAACCCTGATTATCGCCGGAACCATCACCAGCGTTTGCATGGCCTTCCCGTCGATCAGCGCCGTGGCAGAGGGTTATAAGGTCTTTGCCGTTATCGACGCCTCCGGCACCTACTCTAAAATGGCGCAGGAGATTACTATGGCGCGAGTGGTGCAGGCCGGAGTGGTACCGATCGATACCGCCGGCGTGGCCTCTGAACTGCAGGGCAGTTGGAACCGCGAGGATGCACAGCAATGGGCTGAGGTTTACACCAAAATCTTCCCGGCATATCAGTTGCTGATTGAAAGCTATGTTAAAGCTCAGGACGTGGTGAAGAATAACGAAGTGCTGGATTCCCAGCGCAGCTAACGGTCACGTCAGGCTGGCCTGCTTCATTCTGGGCCAGCCTGTTTACCGGGGCAACAGGCATAAAAAAACCCGGCTTTCGGCCAGGTCATCAATGTTTGTCGGTTACTTTCCCGACCGTCATGTTATGGCGTAAGCGTCCATCGAACACTCCAACCTTACGCAGCCTAAGCACAACTTTTTCACAACAGAAAAATAGACTGGATCGGACTTATAACTTTATGGGCCAATCTTCTTTTCTGTTGCCAATAACTTCGGTTATTGAAAATGGTGAAGCTAATTATTTTAGATAAACTCCGGGTAATCCCGGAGTTTATTCAGGCAATTATTTTATTTCTCATCTGCTCCGGCTTAAACCATCATCGCTATCGCAAGAAATAAAGCACTACCTTGAAATTATAAAACGACTACGTTGCCTGCAGACGGGCCTTTCATACCGTTTTCGACAGTGAACTCAACGCGCTGACCTTCATCAAGCGTTTTGAAATCATTGCTTTGGATAGCGGAGAAGTGTACGAACACGTCTTTGCTACCGTCTTCCGGAGAGATAAAACCAAAACCTTTACCTGCATCAAACCATTTTACCAAACCAGTCATTTTATTAGACATAGATATTTCCTTTATATTTTTGAGACGCCATAAGGCGATAGAGGTCTGTTTTTATTGGAAACTTATTGGGCACTAGAGAAGGAAATTCGCGGGAGAAGAGCTATCTATGGGATATCACTAATACTGAGAACTGCTTTACTAAAACTGCTTTCATAAGGTCTGTACTACAAACCGATGACGCTATTTACACATAGCTAGATTATTTAAGCAAGGAATATTTAACATTATATTTATACGCCCTGCTTATTATTTCCCAGATTCTGCAGCCCCACCCCCGCCCAGCAAGGCCTGATTGCCCTTTGCGGGATCGTCGCCTTAGCCGATAATGGCAATGCCCAGGCGTTCCATTAGCTGGAACACCTGGTAACTGTCCAACTTCACGCCCTGCAGATCGGTTCCGCGCAGATCCAACTCACCCAGTTCAGAGTTGGTCAGATCACAATGGGTAAAGTTGGCAGCACGCCAGTCGAAGGAGGAAAACTCGCCGCCGGACAGATCTGAACCGCTAAAGGTCGCACCGAGAATTTGCGCGCTGTTCCAGCGATTTTCCCACAGCTCACACTTTTCCAGCACCACTTTGGAAAAGTTGGCGTAACTCAGGTTGCTTTTGGTGATGTAGGCACTGCAAAACCAGGTGCGCGAGGTAATCATGTTCATAAAGCTGGCACCGCGGAAGTCTGCGCCCTGAGCCCGGCACTCACGAATTTCGATGCCTAAAGCGTTGGCATGTCTAAAATCAGCCATCGACAGATCGCAATTCTTGAAGCTGGCGTCCTTGAGCACGGCGCGGCTGAAGTTACCGCCCTGTTGACTCTCGCGGTCGTAAAACTGGCAGTCGATAAATTCGGTGCCGGTCAGGTCGGCGCCCGAGAAATCGCAGTGAATAAAGCTGCCATTTTCGACTTTCTCACCGGTAAACCGGTTACGAGCAATCTTTTCACCCTTCAGAGCCAGCACCATTCCATTCACCTGTTTATTTGTACAGTCAATGGCGCAGTATAATCCTATTTACATGACAGATTAAACCGCTTTAACGGGGTTTATCTGCCTCTGAGCACAAAAAAATAACCCGTGGGATAGGTGAGTTTTAAGCCTGTTTGACCTGGATCCGGTTCATATTCAAGCTGGCGTTCTGCGCCTGCACCACTCCTTGTTCAATCAGGGCATACAATCGGAAATTCAAAAAGGTATCCCCCACCGGATAAGGTGAATTTACCATCGCATCACCGACCACCCGTGAGCCCTGGGTATAGTCATTCGGGCATGCATCTAACAAAGGACGGTCATGGAAATCGAGCGCCTGCCCCTGCACGCGGTTTTCCGCAAAAATCCGTACCAGTGAGTTTTCCGCCAACAGGCGATGCCAATCGGCAATCAGCCTGGCTTTCTCCTCCTCAGACAGCTCGCGCCGCAAGATCCACAGTGGTTCCAGCATTTCTGCCGGGCACCAGTTGGTGGCAACCCGCCCGGTGTGTTCGGTTACGTTAACCACGAAAACGCGACGTTCCCCCAGCAACGGCAACAGTGCGCGCAGCATCAGTTGCTCGTCGGGATTAGCACCAGCCCACAACGTCACCTGCCCGGTTACAGCAGCGAGTTGCGTTTTTAACGTGGTCATCGCCAGCGGCAGCGCTTCAGAGGTATCCCACTCGGGAGCATGAACAGATTGGTGCAGATCGCGCAACCAGCGGCATCGGGCTTGCAGGGCCTGATCATCATCCAGCCCATACAGCGGCCCAAACGATAGGCTATCGGCAAAATCCAGTACGTTTTCTCCCGGGTAGGCTAACCGCACGCAGCCACCCGACAGTGCGATATGCACATCCTTCATCAATGCTTCTCCTTCGCTATTGCTTAAGTCAATCCTGGGCTGAATTTTGCCCCCTTTCCCCCTGCATCACCAGGCAAATAATCTGATTCTTTGCGTTTAAGCGACATAAAAAAACCGCCCTTGGGCGGTTGATGATAAGCATGAAGATTTACTTCAGCGCTTCCTGAATGGCATCGGCCAACGGGCCAACGTGCTTTTCAGCGGCCTTAAGCTGGAAGTCTACACCGTTGCCGTCGTTAGTGTCAGACAGCGTCGCCTTGATCAACTCCAGTGCCGCTTGCACTGCCACCAGCCTTTTATGCTGTTCGTCCGTGATAGGTTTGGAACTCATGGTGGCCGGGTAATATTGCTCTAACATCGCTCTCTCCTTGTGATTACGCTAACAAGTAACTTAACAGAATTTAAAGTTTTATCTAATGAAGCGAACCACAGAATCCCCCATTGTTGCTGAGGATAAGTTGCCGGTACATCGATATGGCAGAAAATACATCAGTCGAAATGATTAGCGGAACGCCACCCAACTGGCATCGGCATCGGCGGAGCGCACGCAGTTTTCCACCCAGCGTACCCCCATCGCGCCGGCATGCACGTTGGGGTACCAAAAACCAGCCAGAAACGCCTCGTCTCGCCGGTCGGTGGCGTCCATCGCCAACGCAAAGCGCCGGTAAAGATTCGACCAGGCTTCGAACAGCCCTTCGGAATGACCGCCGCCAATGCGATCCTCCGCCAATGCCATAGGATCGAGGTAGGACATACCACGCTCCAGAATACGTACCGGCTCGCCCTGCACTTCAAAGCGCAGTTGGTTAGGCTGTTCGTCCCACCATTCCAGGCTGGCCTTTTCCCCCACAATACGCACCTTTTGGCCATGCATAGAACCGCTGTTAACTGCCGAACACCACATTGAACCGACAGCGCCATTATCGTACTCCATCAGTACATAGGCATTGTCTTCCAGCGGCGCACGAGTTTTGACAAAGCTCTGACGGCTGCACATCAACCGTTTGATCTTCAACTGCGGCACCATGGTTTCCGCCAGGAATAACGGGTGGGTGGCTAAATCACCCAATACATAGCTGGGGCCGACAAAACGCGGGTCCACCCGCCAACGCGTGCTGGGGTTGTCCAGTTCCACCGGCGCGGCATGGAACCCGTGAGAGAACTGCATGTTGATGATACGGATCTCACCCAGTTGGCCATCGGCAATCATCTGACGCGCCTGAAGGATCAGTTGATGCCCGGCATAGCCGTAGGTAACACCGATAATTTTATGCTGCCTTTGGCTCAGTTCCACCAGTGCTTGCGCCTCCTGCGTGGTGAAACACAGGGGTTTTTCGCACACCACGTGCAGGCCGGCTTCCAGCGCTGCCTGGCAAATAGCGAAATGGGTATTGTTTGGCGTAGCGATGGAAACCGCCTCTATGCCGTCCGCCCTGGCGGCTTCTTCACGGAATAACGTGGCGTAATCCGGATAACAGCGCTCCGCTGCCACGCCCAGGCTTTGCCCAAAGCTGCGCCCGCGCGATGCGTCAATGTCAAACGCGCCGGCCAGTAGGGTGAAAGTGCCGTCGCGCAATGCCGCAGAACGATGGATATAACCGATCTGACTGGTACCCCCGCCGCCGACCATGCCCCACCGCAGAGATCTTTCCAGAGGTTTAATACCGTTAATCATCTCGTTGCTCCTGATTAAAAACCGACGCTGCGTAAATAAGTAAGGCTATCCGTTACGTCGCGCAGGCTGCCTTGCGCCTGACGCGGATCCCGTTCCTGCTCAATGGTGATCCACCCCTGATAGCCGCGCGCAGACAATAAGTCGCGCACGGCAGGGTAATCAATCGCTCCCTTCCCCAGCGGGCACATAACCCCTTGCGCGCAGGCGGTAAAGAAATCCAAACCACGCTCCAACACATTGCGGAACACCTGCGGGTTAACGTCTTTGAAATGCAGATAATCAATCCGGGAGAAGTAGCGCTCGAGCCAGGTGAGCGGATCCATGCCGGAGTAGTACAGATGTCCGGTATCCAGACACAACCCCGCAGTGTGGTGCGGGATCTGCGCGGCCAGCAGTTCGATTTCATCAGCGAACTCAATACAACCTCCGGCGTGCGGGTGTACCACCGGTCGTACCCCATATTCCTGCCAGGCAATCTCGCTAACGGCAATAATGTGGCCGATCATCCTGTTCCAATCGGCTGTATCCAGCCGCGGTGCCTGCATTGATTGCCCGGCAAACCTGGCCCGTTGCGGATTGCCGAAGTCGATAATCACCAGATACGGCGGTGAAAAATGGCCCTCGCAAATGGGTTGCGCCTGGGGCGCCTGCGAGAGGTTGCGGCATATGTTGTGGGTCAGTGCCAGTATGTGCTCGAAGTTATGCTCGCTGACCAAATCATCAAAAATGGTGCCCCCCACCAACGACAGCGAATGCCGTTGCAACTCTGCGGTCAGAGTTGCGGCATCGGTGGGCAGATAGCTCCAGGGCCCCAATTCAATGCTGTGATAACCTGCTGCGCTCGCTTCCTGCAGCACTTTGCTATAAGGCGGTAGGTCAGGATTTTTAGGATCATCCACTCCCCAGCTGCAGGGAGCGTTGGCAATAGGCAAAGTCATTTTTCAGTCCGTCTCTTGGTGTTGTGTAGCGCCAGTATCAAACGAAAATTTCGAAACGGACAATGATGGAATTTTCATTTTTTGATGGCGATCGCGTTATTTTTGATAGATCAAATGATGTTTTTCTATCAAACATAGACAGGCCGTGACTTCACGGGAGCACGGTATTTTTAGCGAGGGAATTGGCTCCCATGCCGGGAGCCGATAATCAGATATTTTCTTTGGTGATCAGATCAAAACGGTTGATGCAGTGGGTAAACCCGGAAGCGTCGCCGCTGGCGGCAGAAATAAAGGTGTTGACGATCGAGGCGGCGAATTCCTGGATCCTGTGCCTCAACATCAGGTCCAAAGTGCCGTCAATCAACGCCATCTCGCCCCCCTCAACCGGGCCATGGCAAATCAGCATGACCTCATGCTGCCTGCCGCTCTCGCGCAATGCGGCAATGATTCCCTCCACGCCGCCGCAGGGGGCATACAGAGCGACCAGGTTCGGATGCTGCTCCAGCAGAGTATGAGTCACTTGCCTGGCACTTTCGGCCTGTTCATGACTGCGGACCGGCTCAAGCACCCGCTGCGTACTTAAATGCTCACGCAGATAAGAACGGAAGCTGCTTTCACAGGTTTCCTGACACTGAAAGCGGTTGTCACCGATGATCACCCCCACTTCGCCCTGCCGCCGGCACAGGCGCTCCACTGCCCAGGCGGCCGTACGGCCGGCCTGCTGATTATCCAACCCGATATAACCGGCGCGGCAGTGTACCGACAGATCGGACAGCAGCGTGAACACCTTCACGCCCTGGCGAGTGGCTTCTTCAACCGCATAGCGGATCATCGGATTATCCAGCGCCAACACCCCGATAACATCCACGCTCTGGCTTAACTGCGTAATGGCGGCGGCGGTGTCGCTGACCGCGCTAATATCATGAAAAATAAATTGCGGCGGACTCTCGCGATCGTGATAAGGCATAGCCTGCTCCAGCAAGCTTTCCGCCAGCTGCGAGTAGAATGAATGCTCCTTTTTTAGCAGGATAAAACCCATTTTTAGGCGCACGGCAGGCTGTCTGGCGGCTTCAAACAGCCGGTGGGATTTCTCCAGCGCAAACCCCAGCTTTTGTGCCGCGGCTATGACTTTACGCTCGGTTTCCGGCCGCACCGGCGCGCGTTGGTTGATCACTCGATCGACCGTAGCGACACCGACGTGCGCCTCTCTGGCGATAGCTGCCAGCGTCGTTTTTTTGCCCGCCATAATCATTCCCATCACTGTTTTGATAGAAACTATCATGGCAGGCAGGTTGAAAGAAAGCCGATGCGGAGTTTGTGTGATCGGGCGCGTTAATCACCCAGCGCGGAGGAAACCTCAGCGGTAAACGGAGAATTTCTTCGTCAGCGGCTTAAGTTGTTCGCTATCCCCGTACAGCGCCACCCCAACGAACTCCAGCTTGTCATACTCGGTATTGGCGGTATCGGCAATTTGTTGCTCTGCGGAATGGGACAGCATGGTGGTGGTAAAGAAGTTGGCTAACACCCCTTCCTCCTTGCATTTGAGCATCAGATTGCTGAGCTGGCTGCTGTTTTTCGCCTGCAGGATCACGATCGGATAATGACTCATATTGGCGCTTACGCCTTCAATAGCGCTGGGATAATGGTCGAATTCACGCTGTTCGATCAGATCGGTAATGCCGGCGGTTAAATGGCAGGAAGCGTTAAATAAGGTGGCCGGTTCGTGGTTGCGGTTCAGGATGATATAGAACTTTTTCTCGTTGTCGCTGTACATCTTTTTCTCCTTGAATAGGGGCTCCAGTGTTATTCAGACGCGCAATCGCCTTCAATGATATTGATCATTGGCAAGCTACTTCCCGAGCGGCCAAGTCGTAGCCAGGCAGATTGCAGACATTGTTGCGAATGAATATCATATGCATCTTAGCAACAGGAGGTTGCCATGAAAATATATTGGTCGCGACGCCAAATCCCAGAGCTGCAGACACTACCCCGCAGGATACGCAATCGTAATTACCGCGATGCCTATTTTAGAACTTTTCGCCATTGGGAGGGCTGGGCTGGTTTGATGATCTACATCGCGTTGATTTGGCTATTTCTTCACGTATCCCATTTTATTTACCCACATGTCGAGGGCGAAGTGGGGCGTTTGCTGCAGATCCTGGTCACAGTCACGATCCCCGTCTTTATATGGAGCCAGATATCAATCCATCTGATGCGGAAATACTATCGGCATCTTCTTATACGCAGTACCTAAGCCAAGGCCATTCCCCGGCTTAAAGACGTGCCCCGATAAACAGCGGCTCTGCGATGGTGTACCAACGTTTCCAGTGCGATTGCGCAATTAAGCTCGAAATATGCGGTTGCGCCAAAAAACAGAGCAATAATTGAACTGCTACTAGTCGCGCCCAGGCGCATAGTCTGGTCTTTGTCGTCGCTGGAGACCGCCATGTCCGCCATCAAACCTGAAACGCTGAACGCAACCCTCGATACCCCGACCACTCACTGGCCGGCTATCGCCAATGTGGTGCTCGCCGGTATTGCCGTTGCCCTGCACGTGGGTAAAGCGACTATTGCCTTACCTGAGCTGCAACGCGAATTCGGCCGTTCGCTGGAGTCGCTGAGCTGGATCATTTCGGCCTTTCCCTTTATTGGCGTGTTCGGTGGCATCGCCGCCGGCCTGCTGGTGCGCCGTTGGGGCGACCGGCGTTTGTTGGGGCTGGGATTGGTGATCGTCAGCATAGCCAGCTTCGTTGGCGCGGCTCAACACAACTTCATCGGTTTGATCGTCACCCGCGCGATTGAAGGGATAGGCTTCGTTATCGTCGTGGTCTCAGCGCCAACCGTGCTCACACGCGTGGTTTCAGCGCAAAAACGTAATCTGGTCTTCAGTATTTGGAGCACCTTTATGCCGGCGGGCATGGCCATTTCGCTGTTTTTCGGCCCGCATTTTAGCAACTGGCAACAAAGCTGGATCGCCGGCGGTATCCTCACCCTGCTGGCCGCGCTGCTGCTGCCATTCACCACTCCGCGAGCCGCTGTCACCACGTCTTCCGCTGTTGCCTTGAAACTGCGTCAGGCGTTGGTCAGCATCCTGCGCGCACGGCAGCCCCTGCTGCTGGCCTTGATATTTACTACCTATAACCTGCAGTTCTTCGCCGTGATGGCCTTTCTGCCGATTTTCCTGATGCAGCGTATAGGGCTGACGCTGGCTGTCGCCGGTGGGATCAGCGCGGCGGTGATAGCCGTCAATATCCTCGGCAATCTTGCCGCTGGGGTACTGCTTTCGCGCGGCCTGCGGGCTCGAAATCTGCTGGCCGTTGTCAGCCTGCTGATGGGGCTTGCCGGTACCGGCGTTTTCCTGTCCGTTACACCAAACGCTTTACTGATCCCACTGTGCTTAGTGTTTAGCGCCATTGGCGGCATGATGCCCGCCACCATTCTGGCCGCCACTCCGGCGGCGGCGCCAGAACCGGGTTTGATCCCGTTGAGCCTGGGGCTGGTGATGCAAGGCATTTATCTCGGTCAGGTGATCGGCCCCATCGTACTGAGTGCGCTTGTCGCCTATGCCGGTTGGTCCGCTCCCGCGGGTATGGTGCTGGCCGCCGCGCTGTTGGGCAGTATCCTGGCACTGGCGCTCGCATCGAAAACCAGAGCCTAGGCAATGCATGCCCTGCCACCACCTCATCAGCTTAATGTCCTCATAACATGAGGCACTATTAGTAAATTCTATTAACTGTTCACCGATAAAATCCGCTACCTGTTAACCGTTTGTGATGATAGGGTTTATTCTTCAAGAAGTGTCAATGCCGGTGAATACCGAGATCCACCGGCAAAATCTATCATCTGAGGGACGGGTATGATGTCTAAAGGTATTTCAAAGGGATTCTTTCTTCTGATCCTTTTTATCGTTACCGCTGCTTTTATGGACGTCTTGGGTCCCTACTACTCATCTGTGCTGTGGGCTATCATCCTGGCGGTGATTTTCCACCCTGTGAAACAAAAACTTAAACAGTATCTGGGCGACCGAAACGGCCTGGTTTCTTTGATAACGCTCGCGGTGATCTGTTTGATCGTCTTTACGCCGTTGGCGATCATCGCTTCTTCATTGGCGATTGAACTGAACGTCGTTTACACCAAGCTGCAGACCAATAACACGCAGTTCCCGGTTATTGTTGCCGACACCCTGAAATTGCTCCCCGGATGGGCACGGCATTTTCTGGCGGAACATAATCTGGATAGCGCCGCGGAAATACAGAAACAGCTTTCCGAAGTGGCACTCAAGGGCGGCCAATACCTGGCCGGCAGCGTCTTTTTGATTGGTAAAGGCACCTTCAACTTCGCCGTGGGTTTTGGCGTCATGCTGTATCTGCTGTTCTTCCTGCTCAAAGACGGCCCATACCTGGTCAATCTGACGCTCGAAGCCCTGCCGTTATCCCAGCACGTTAAACACCATTTGTTTGTGAAATTCGCTGCCGTGTCGCGCGCGACGGTGAAAGGCACGGTGGTCGTGGCCGTGGTGCAAGGTGCGCTTGGCGGTCTGGCATTTTACTTCACCGGGATCGACGGCAGCCTGCTGTGGGGCGCGTTGATGGCATTCCTGTCCATCATCCCTGCGGTGGGTTCCGCCATTATCTGGGTACCGGCAGCCATCTATTTCTTCGCCACCGGCATGCTGTGGAAAGGCCTGTTCCTGGTCGGTTTCTTCGTGGTGATCATCGGATTGGTCGACAATATTCTTCGCCCGCTGTTGGTCGGCAAAGACACCAAAATGCCGGACTACCTGATCCTGATTTCAACCCTGGGCGGCATGGAGATTTACGGTATCAACGGCTTCGTTATCGGCCCATTGATCGCCGCCCTGTTCATCGCCTGCTGGAATATTCTTTCCGGCCGCGACAGTGCAGAAACCACCGATGAGATCGACGAAGATTTTATCGAGGAAGGCAAGAATCACCCAGACGCCACCAAGGCGGAGTGAAAAAGTATTCTCTGTTAAAGGGCATTAGAAACTGCAACGCAAAACGGGAACCATGGGGTTCCCGTTTTTTTATCTCTTCATATCCCTTCCCTGGGCGATCGCTCCGTTTACCTTAGCATTAATTAATAAGTCATAAACGATGCAACTTTCTATTCTGTCATTTACAGAAGCCGTTAGGCCGTTGCCTGCGATTAAATATTCATACCCAGCAACCAATGCATTAACCCTTCATTTTGAGTGGGTAATTCATTTATACTCTATTTCCTGAAAAATAAAAATTCACAACATTATGATAAAAAAATTAACAAATTTAGCTTCTGGATGGAAGCCAGGCACGGCAGCCGACTACAAGAAATGTTTTGATTTATATGGCGGGAATTTTATCACTCACCCCGAAGTATTGGCCTTCCTGCATAGCAGGCTCGATTGCCGCCCGCACTACTCTATCAAGAGAAATAGCAATGGTACTTTACTGGGTGCATTTTGCTCTTGGCGAAACAGCAACTTTGCCTGTGATGGCAAGACGGCGAAAGCGATAAAGCTCGGGCATTATCAGTTCAACAAAGATGAAATAACGCTCCCATTTCATCCTAAGCTCAGAATTGCATTGCCCTTTAAAACGAAAATACTCTCCTCTTTAAATAGAAGAAATGTTCTAAACTCAAGCTTCAAGCTAAACAGTCATCGCGCTGTTTGCCTGGCAAAAGGTTGTGGTAAAGACGGATTCTCTTCATCGACGAAAAACAGCAGAAAAAGAGAGCTAAACAAATTTATCAAGGCCGGTGGTGAAATTTTCGACCAAAGTCATTTTCCCCCACAGGAGCTCATCACAATATACTTCGATCTGTTTGAAAAACGCTGGGGGCACCGGCCGAGCCATTTTCTAGAAACCGTAGATATGTTTACATCCTTGCGGCAATTTCTCTTTGGCCATATTTTATTTCTAGCCGGAGAGCCGTGCGCATTTCAGCTCATAACCAAAGCAGAAAGCCCTAAATGGATTAATTTTGATTATGTTAATGGCGGATATGACCAGCGTCATGACTCATTTTGCCCAGGGACCATCGTCACCTGGCTAAATGTCAAATCCGCTTATGAGCTGTGCGAAGCCGTGGGAAAAACCATGCGTTACTCGTTTGGCAAACCGACCGCGGGTTATAAAGACCGTTGGTGTTATCAGGATCCGCTTGGCCGGGTGTTATCCCTTTAAATTACCATCCATAAAAAACGGGAACCATCAGGCTCCCGTTATCATTTAACGCTTAAACACTCTTACATGTGTTTAACGATAGCGTCGCCAAACTCTGAACATTTCAGCAGCTTAGCGCCTTCCATCAGGCGTTCGAAGTCATAGGTCACGGTTTTGGCAGCGATTGCGCCTTCCATGCCTTTAACAATCAGGTCAGCCGCTTCGAACCAACCCATGTGACGCAGCAGTAGATTGCAGTCTAGTTCATAACCAATTGAATATAATAATAAAAACCACATTTAATCTATGTGGGTGTATAATTTTAGGGAATTCGTAAGCTTCTGATTATAATCAATGTTTATCTGGTTTTGATAATGCCTGCGACTGCGCTCACCGTCATGGGGCAGCCGACAGAGAGGCTATCGAGGAAATGCGGCAGGAAGCGTGAGAAAGTGCAGATGACGGATTTCAACCATGACTCAAATGTATTAGCCCAGACTTGATCTGAGACAGCTAAGGCCCAGAGCCAATCTGACAGGCAGCTCGGTGCCAAAAGCTGACGGTGGCCGCTTATCTATAAAAATGTTCGAAGTAGAACTAGTATGTGGGAGCGTGCGAGCAATTAAGCACGCCCCACACCCTAAGCATTAGTCCCGTATGTAAACGCTGACATAGTGCTCATAGCAGTCGTCGCAAATGAAACCTAACTCTACCTCATGGGTGGCCGGCTCACCACAGTCGCAGGTTTCGCGGGAGATTCGGTACCAACTCTGACAGTCAGGACAGCGCGGATTTTGCTGATTCAGCTCGTCATCGACAGATTCAAAATCAGCCTCGGAGGTAGTGCACTCGCAATCCATGCACTCGAACTTCTGTTCTTCGTCAGAACCGTTTCTTTCCCACATGTTTACGCTACTCATGACCGCCCCCCTAGGTTGAATCCAGGAATCTGCATTACGGGCGGTGGATCAGGATTGAACTCGCTGAAATGCTCCTTCAGGATCGAGCCGAATCCGTTTACACGGAGGTTCTCGATGATCACATAGCTAAGCGGCGCTACGCCATGACTAATCCGCACAATCCGGTCAGAGGTATTACCTAGCACTTCACGAACGATTTTCTTCGAGTAGTCATCCCCACCGTCAATAGACAAAAGCGCACACTGCACAGCACCATAGTAGTCGCTTTTGAAATGCAGGAACTCAGCTAATACACGCATTGCTTCGGGTTGCTTGTTTTCGTACGCCATCAGCAGGTACTCAACACACTCAACCTTATAGCCACCAGCGTTCGAGGCAAGGAACACACCAGCCAAATACTGGGAGTAAACATGGCCTTGTTTTGCAAGCGACTTGTATTCCTCAATGGAGTTTTCGGGCGTCCACACTGGAGGGTGCAAGAAAATTTCTTTATCCGTATGGTACTCATCACTCATTGGGTCGTAATCAAGGTTCTCCGCAAATGCGGCTTTGAATCGGGCTATAACCTTGTTCCGAGCATCGCTGACTAGATCAGAATAGGAGTGGCCATACTGCTCTTTGGCATAGGTTTCGAAAGCAACACCGATCTTTGTCCCCTCTGGCACAGCCTTTAGAGCTGCTTCGCGAAGGTCTTTGACCTTTACCTTGATGTCCTTATTGGGAATCGACAGGGTGAGCTGGGAGGTATCAATCGCCTTAACGAGATGATGAAATGGATTTTGCTGATCCATAAGCCTTGTGAGCTCGATGCCCCTCTCACTTAGCGGGGTATTTGCCCAAGCGCTCATCTTCTCTTTACGGGTTTTGGGCTCACGGCTATCAACGCCAACCCGTGAACTAGGCAAGATGAAGTCTTTACTGTCAAAGACCTTCTGGCGAATCGGAGGGTGATTTTCCCCCAGGACTGTCAGGGTGATTTCTTGCAGGCTTGCAGCTTTCGTGTTCATAAGCACGTTCTCCAAAATTAGGGCTTTTGGATATTGCCAGGCCACGAGACAAGATCACTTTGCCCAATTGGGAAGGTATCTCATTCACACTGTTCACAGCTTGTTCGCTTTTACGACGGTTTGATTCCCATAGGTGGCCTACAGACATGGGGTCAGCCATGCGAGCCGCTAGGATATACCCACTATCTATGACTGTCAAACGTGAATAACAAGGGGTAATACTAGCGATGGGGAAGTCTAAACTGAGCAAATGACCGCTCTTCGCTCACAGCGGATCTTCGCTTGTCCGTTCCGTGCCAATAGCGGATATTCTTCAAATAAAATAATTAAATTGGTAATTATTTTTTTGATGTCAATTAACGGCTCTTTTTTAGTCTATTTTTTTCGCTGCTATGAGAAAACGAAAATGTTATAGGTCTAAGGCAACGATACCTAAGGACTTAGGGTAAAATGAGCGGAATACTAATAGTTAATATTTAATGACTCACTGATTAATTATAGTATTATCACTATCTTCAAGAATTTCCTAACTAGGGAAACTATAAATCTAATGATTGGAATAGCTCTTCAGAATGCCTTTCGCAAAGAGTCATTGGCTGCTAGTGGTGAAATAGCACTATTCCGTGCATTTATCCGTGCGTTCAATGCACTCGGTTCCAACGCATTGGCACAAGAATATCATGGTAATCGTTATCAAGTGAAATTTGGTGCTACTCGAGGTGCAGGACGACCAGTCCCTCGCTGTGAATTATGTGACGTAATGATCATCCATTACCCAGTGGGAAACCCTAGTGCTGCACGCGTTACTTTTAATCAAGCAAAGGTCTCTTCTAACTCATTAAAGTGTGCTCCAATGGTGTTTGCACCATACAAATTTCGTGCAAATTTAGAGCAGTGGGACTTACTATCAAATCGCCCCTCAATAAGTGCTACTTCAGCAAAAATTCATCTCCCCGACGATCTACTTTCTAGTGCCCTACTACCATCAGTAGGTACATTTGGAGTTTTTTATCCTAAAGGTCCGGGGTTCGATTTTGCTTACTTTGTTGCGAACGGACTTAGTCCTTTGAAAAACGGTTACAAGCCGTCGGGTACACTCCAGTGGAAAACTCGATTAGGGCAAGTTCGCAAAATTGGTCATTATGAAGAGATAACTGCAACTTGTTGTATGGAAACCTTTGGGCGGTCACTTGAATTGGGCTTGATAGGTACACCTCTTCAGCAGGTTTTATATGGTTCAACTGGAGCCACTGAAATGCGAATTTGGTTGGGAAGTGTGCTATCGTCACTCAGGGAAATACACCCTGATTCTGATCTACCTAATGAGTTGATCGAAGGGTTTGAATTGCCACGCGAAGAATCCTCTTGGAAAGTTGAGCGATCAACTCCACGTGCTGTAGTATTGGTCAGAACTGAGTAGCCATTGCTTTCGTAATAATTGTAATTGTAGGTAGATAAGTACTAACTACCGTTTTTCGCTCAAAGCTGACTGCCAGATGAAATTTTGTCTCTGGTTTAGTACACCCGAGCGCGTGGAAGGTCACTAAGCCGTGTCGTGTATGCCGGTGAAAGTAGCTCACGCTTCATTGACCACGACTGGTGTGCCCCTTGCCCAGCGAACCATAGCTGGGCCCTGCCCGAGTTATTGATCCGATCAAGTACACCCATCAGTTGCTCACTGTTATGCCGTGGTTTGTACTCATCGAACAGCCCTAACTGAGCCACGCCTTGACTGTAAAAATCCTGCAGCATCACCCCGCCTTTTTGATATCGGTGGCCGGGTTGCCAAATCGCATCAAGGCAACGCATAGCCGCGGCGATGATGTCGCGAGTGTCCTGTGTAGGCGTGCTCAGTTTTATGCTTGCGGTGTTACCGTAGTATTCCTCATTGATGGCGAATGGGCTGGTTTTAAGCCAGGCGCTGACATGCCGGCAATACTGACGTTCCTCTCGCAATTTCTCCGCTGCACGTGTCGCATACATGCAGATTGCCTGATGCATCTGGTCATATTCAGTGATTCGATCACCAAAGCTTCGGCTGCAAATGATCTGTTGCTTAGTCGGGGCGAATTCTTCAAGCTCTAGGCAAGGCTGACCGCGTAGCTCCCGCACAGTCCGCTCTATCACAACGCTAAAGTGTTTGCGGATCATCGTCGTGCTGGCATCGGCCAACTGCAGCGCGGTTTCGATACCCATCATGTTGAGTTTTTTCGATATCCGCCGGCCAATACCCCAGACCTCATTCACCGGCAGTAAGTCCATAAGTTTGCGCTGGCGCCCTTCGTTGGACAGGTCCACAACCCCGCCAGTCTTGTCCCACTTCTTCGCCGCAAAGTTGGCCAGCTTCGCCAGTGTCTTGGTTTGGGCAATGCCAACCCCGACTGTTAGGCCGGTATTGCGTAACACTTTAGCCCTCACCTGGCGGCCAAAGGTTTCAAGGTCGATACAGTTACGCACGCCGGTCAGATCCATGAAACTCTCATCGATGGAGTAAATTTCTACGCGCGGTGCCATCTCTTCTAAAACGGCCATCACTCGCTGTGACATGTCAGCATAAAGCTCGTAATTACTGCTGAACGCTATCCCCCCAACGCTCTCAAATTCACGCTTAATTTTGAAATAGGGTTCCCCCATTTTCAGGCCCAGAGCCTTCGCCTCCTTGTTCCTGGCAACAACGCACCCATCATTATTCGAAAGAACGACAACGGGCCGGCCGCGCAGGTCTGGACGCCACAAGGTTTCGCAGCTCGCATAAAAGCTATTCACATCAGCAAGCGCATACATTACTTAAGCCTCGTTATCGATGACACCACGACGCCTATCACCTCCAAATCGTCGCCGCTGTCATGGAGTAGGATCGGCTCATACTTTGGATTCATTGGCTCCAGCTGCGCGCGCGGATGTAAGCAGAGACGTTTCACAGTGAACTCGCCGGCGATGCTGGCAATAACTATATCGCCATGAGCTGGGCTGATACTGCGATCGACAACGAGCATAGAGCCCTCCGTGATGCCCGCCTCCAGCATCGAGTCGCCGGTCGCATAGAGGAAATAGGTCGCGTTAGGGTGGCTGATGCAGTACTCGTTCAAGTCGATACGTGAACTGACGTAATCAGCTGCAGGACTGGGAAAGCCCGCTGGTACTTTATCGGAAAACAGCGGGATCTCTAGTTTGGTGGGGTTTGGTGTTGGATAAAAGAAAGTCATAATGTTGCCCTTGTACTGTGTTTTTATACAGTATAAACGCAAGTTTTTAGCGGGGGAAAGTTCGGAAATCTCTCAGAAAGGTAGGATATTGATCGGTAAAGAAAGATATTTTTGATGAATGAAGATGAAGTTCTTCCAGTATCTGGCCTACGTGAATAAGTACACAAGCACGATAAAAACTTAAGCCATTATACGTTCCCCCAACACAACTGCAGTTCTGTGTTCCCTACCGAGGCATTTCAATGTACAGACAAGTCTGGTAGTCACCTGGCTAATCGTAAGCGATCGTTTTCAACGATCAATCTGCAACTAATTGATCGGCAATACCCATTTGCAACTCCAAGATAATACACGCACCATTAATAATGGTTTTCATATGGAGGTGTATCATGTCTGCACACAACATGACGTTTTGCAGAACGTGTGGGTTATGGATAGCTGAAACCACCGGTTGGGCAAACGGCGAACCGAGCTACTGTGAGAAATGCAAGCCACCATCAATTTTAAGACGTGCTGCGGCAAGATTCGGAAACATTATCCGAACGATATTTATTGGTATGATTAAAAGATAAAAAATCCACCAGCACCAGGGATACTAAAAGAGGCAGATTATCTGCCTCTTTTCTTTATAAACTTCAATGTAATTATGGTACCGATGGGGCCATATCCCCAAACGTATATTTAACGCTTACCCCCCACGCTACTCCCTCTTTGTAATCTTCTAAAACTCCGGAAACGATATCCATTAATTTAATGGGAGCGCCAACAATGGCCAATATCATAACAGAATGCTGACGCCAGACTCCGCCGACCTTTTTACTTGTCGTCCCGACACTTAACGTATACTGCAAAGGGATCCCCGAGCTATCACAGGGTATTTTCCCCAGCGTGATATCAACAATGACCGCACCATTAGCCGTACTTGGTACTCGGCTAAGCATAAGGGTATTTTTCACTCTCCAAATGCCGCCCGTTTCACTAAACGCGTTATCCTGAGTAAAGTCAGGCCCCGCGCCGGTGCTTACATACGTGCCGGTAATACCCACGCAAGGGGCCTTGTAACGGTCTAAAATAAGTCCCGCGTTACTATTACTTAGCAAGTTATTCGCGCTGGGGTCTAACTTGATATCACCAGGCGATCCCCCATCGAGTAAATCAACGATATCTTTTATTGTCGCCGCCTCAGTCACCCCTTCATTAACAACGGGAACTAAAGCAGTGAGGTTTAATTTATCAGTAGGTGGCAGCTTGGATATTGACAATGATAATTCATTATCTTGAATGTTTTGGTAAGCTGATTTTGATTGTTGTGCAGAACGGACAAGCCTTAACTTTTCCATCATTTTACCTTACTTGAATAGCGTTAATCGAAGTAGCCAATGCCATCGGATTTCTTTTCTTTCTTCGCAGCTTTCGCTTTGCTCTCTGCTGGCGGTTTAATATCAGTGACCAAGTTAAACGCCATCGCCAGGCCTGAGCTGCTCAAAGAAAACGCGAGGGACTCGATTAACCAGGTGCGATCCTCCTCCTCACCAAATCCCGCCGTTGTTATCCGACTTTCGGCAGTCAACAGCACATACTGCGGCCGGCCCGGCCCGCTTAACGTCATTCGCCTTTCGTTCCGGTTGGCCTGCGTCATTTTTGATTTGGCGCTGCTGTCCGCCTGGGCTTTGCTCGGCTGCGTGAAGGGGTTGGACTGGTCAGGCCCATCATGCTCCAGTGATTGCGTTTTCGTTCGACCATCAGCGGGGTCGAAATAGGCAACGTTCACTTTGCCCTTTTTGCCCTTACCGTCCGCCGTCTTCGCCGGCTTTCCCGTTGTGGCCCCGCGCTGGCCATCCGAATAGCTCCACGAGGATAGCGCCTCCCGGGTTATCGTTACGTTACTGAGGGCACCACCGCTGGCGGTGGTCGCCTCCCCCTGCTCCAGGAACAACCAATAACCGCCGGCGGCCTTGCTCACCGCGTTATGCGCACGTGCCAGGCGGGTCATCAGCGCCGCGTCGGACTCTCTCACCTGGTCAATGTGTTCTATCGCGATGCTGGCCAACTGCGTGGCTATTTTGGGGATGAGGCCATTATCAGTTGCCACCGTTTTCACAATGTCCCCCAGCGTCACGCCGTCCCAGCTGCGGCTTTTCTGGCTCTGTACATCACCTGGCTGTTTTTGCGCGTTCATTGGGGCCGATGTGGCGTAAAGCTGGATCTTGCGCGGTGGCCCGCTACTGGCGCGGCCAGACACCACAAACCAGCCCTTATCGACCAACTGGCCATTAAAGCCCAGGGCGACGCTCAGGCGGGCGCCTTTGGGGGGGAGTTTTAGCGTTTCAGACAGGAGGGTAATTTGCAGTTCGTCAGTTTTGCCCGTGGCGCCGCCGTTGTCCGTTATGCTGATATCAACCAGGTTTTCACGAATGATCGCGGTTATATCCTGCCCCTCCGCAATAATGCGGAATTCTGGCCGGAATTCGGCCGGCTGTTTTTGTTGCATCGGTTAATCCCATAGCTGGATCGGTGATTCAGGCGTTGGCGTCTCTATGTCAGGTAGGGTGATGATTAACCCTGCCGGATAAACAGCCCCCATCGCCGCCAGTTCGCGATTAGCGTCTAAAACCGTTACAACGGTCTGCGAAAGGTTCTCCGTGCCGTAGTGGGCCGCACAGACGGCATCCAGCACGTCACCCTCACGGGTTAGATAATTCGTCGGCATAGTGTTTTATCGTGATCGAGTAGGTTTTCTTGCGGGGAGCGCCGCCAGGCAAAAACGCCGGCGTCGTGTCGGTAAAATCGGTAATAACCCACCAGCCCAGCACATCGCCGGCGCTACTCACCAGTTGCTGAGGCTCGGCCTTGTCGGCCAGGTCATAAAGCGTATCAATGCTGGCCACACCGTTTCGAAACTGGGAATGCGCTTCCCCGTCCATTTTGACTGTCCGGGCGGATTTCCCGGTGTACTGCAGTAAGTCCTGTTTGCCGATCCGCTCCTGCTCACTCCAGCGCCAACGGGCCTCCCGCGTCAGCTGGTTATAGGTCGCCGTGTCGATAGAAAACTCAAAGGTGCCGAGCATCATCATAATGCTGGCGCTGTCCGCCGGCCGCCGTGCATCATAGGCGCCCGTGATCGTGCCGATAATGTCCACCATTACCAGGCCTCCGCTGGGTCATGCATCGCATTGTTACCGTTGAATACATCCATACTTTTCATTGACGACACTGCGCTATCTGCCACCGCTTGCGCGTCCTGGCCAGGTTGAGCGATCACTGTCATGTTGACCTCTTGCCGGCGATTGTCCGTCATCGCCGGCTTGTCGCCGGCGGCGCCCTGATTGGTCAGTGAAGACAGGAAAGAAAAGGCCCCTTCTAACGGATCATCACCCTTGTCAGTTTCCCCGATAGCGGCCAGCATCCGATCGTCGGTCTTATCCCAATATGCACCAGGACTCATAATCCGCTCGCTGGATAATGAATATTGCGCATCGCTGTAAATGCCCTGCAGTGCCTTCTGCTTCTCCGGGTCCTTCAAAATGGATTCCAGCCAGGCAGATTGGCCCCGCGTTTGGGCAAAACCACGCGCGCCCTCGATGTCCCCTTTACCAAGAGATCGCACAATGGCTTTTTTGGCGCTCTGCTCATCGGGCAACAGCCAGGCTAATTTTCTGGCGATGGCCAGAAACAACTTTGTGACCGTCATTATCCCGTTGGCGAATTCCACCAGGTTCGGGATCCATTTGTTCCTGATCGTGGTGGAAATGATGTCGATGCCGCCATTTTTGAACCAGGCGGAAAGCTCATCGGCCAATTGCGTCACCTTGGGCGCCAGCGAACCGCCCAGCTTGCCGGCGATTTCCTCCACGGCCGATCCCCACACGCTACGCAGATTACTGAAAGCAATATTGCCGCGAATGGCGCCATCAGCACCCTCCTTCGTGACCAGATTGTAATGCTTCTGCTGATCCATCATCTCCTTGTAACTTTTGCCGGTCAGGCGCATGTACGTCAGGATTTTATTGGCCTCACCTCCCATCAGCATATCGACCGCGGACGCCGCCTCCTGCTCGTCTTTGTGCGTTAGCGCGCGCTCCATGATTTTTTCAAACTGCTGCTCATTGGTCAGGCCGGCAAAATCGCCGGCGCCAAATTTCAGCATCTTGAAAGCATCGTTAAGCGAGGATTGCTCCCCGGTCGCCTTGTATTCGCCGGCCTTGTTTTTTAGCTCCTCCAGGAGGTCCCCAAAGTTCTCCCCATTAAGTCCCATCTGTTTCCCGAAACTGTCCCAGGCGTTATACGTCTCGATGCCCACGCCGTAAGTTCTCGCCTTGCCGACGGATTCAGCGGTCCGGGCGTTCATATTCACAGGGGAAAGTATGGCGCCGGCCGCTGCCGCCAGTGCCCCGCCGCCGAGGGTCATCCCGATCCCCGCTTTCAGCGTTCGACCTGCCGCCGTTTTAGCGCCGGCGCCAAAGCGGCGCAGGCGTTCGGCGCGCTGCAGGTCACGATTTAAGGCCACCTGCGCGGCATCCGCTTTTTTTATCTCGCGTGTGATGCCGGCATAGTCCCGTTTTAAACCGGCAATATCCTTGCCGGCTAATTTGGCCTGCTTCATTTCTAAAGCCAGGGCTTTCTGTTGTTTGGTCAGCTTCTCCGATTGCTTCTCAACCGTTTTCAGCCCTTTGTTAAGGCCGTCCGTAGACCGGCCCCAGCTGGAATCGATATTGCCGCCGAAACTGATAACAGCTTTTAATTTTTGGCTAAGTCCGGCCACGATTGATTATCTCCACTTCAAGCACCAGAAAATCACTAAACACGCTGAAAGGCATGTTCAACCAGTCGCCCAGCGTGTAATGCAGCCGGCGCCCCAGCAGCCTTAGGCCTCGCTGGATGTCGATTTCTCCCGCTTTTCGGGCGGTAGCAAAAAATCGTTAAACATATCCTCCAACTGGGAGAAGTCCGCCGAGGTTAGGTTCTCTACGTCCCTTACGTTCATATCGCAAAGGTTGGCGATCATGGCCACCTCGTTCTCCAAGTCATTCCCTTTCATCCGGGAGAACTCGATACGGTCCCGCACCAGCGGCTCCCGCATGAAAACACGGGTAAGTGCGCTGCCGTCTTCGAGGGTCAGCGGGGAATAGAAAGTGATCTCTTGTTTGTTGGCGGGGTAACTCATAAATAACTCCAATAAAAAAGCGGCCCGGGGGCCGCTTGATAGCGAGGATGATTAAGGGTTAAAGGCGGATTTTGGCGGCAATGCCGCGCAACTGATCCACGCCATTCACACGGCGAATAAAGCGCTCTGTGTCGATTTCGAACAGCTCGCGGCCTTCAAACGTTTGTTTGTAGTAATTGATCGCGATTTCGACCGTGGTAGCCTTTTCTGACAGCGCCTGGTTATCCCGGGCGTCAGGCGTAATTTTGGAAACAAATCCCTCTATCTCGTCAATCGAACCCAGCGCCCGGCCGTTACTGAGATAGCCCCCGTAGGCCGCAAAGCGATTGCGATTACCCGTCACAAAACCAAATCGGGTCAGCATGTCCGTATCGATGCCATAAAACTTGATCTGGCAGGTTAGCGCCTCCATCCCGTCATCCATCGGCGTGGGGGCATCCTGCGCGCCGGTGCGCAGGTCTGTTTTGACGATCGACAGCTCCGGCGGCGTGTACTCATGCGCGCCCTGGATACGAAAACCGCCAGCGAAAAATGTCCAGGCTCTTACCGTTGCTTTATCGCTCATACCGTCCCCAGCTCCTCTACTGCATATTGGTTGTTAATGCGAACCCGCATCGTGATCCGTTCTGTGGGTGATTTCGGCCCAAAGTCATAATCGATATAGACCTCACCGGCCGCCAGGGTTTCGGCGGTGTTCAGTTCCTCATCCAGCCAGGCCCGGCCGCCAAAAATGGCTTTGAGCTTGGTCAGCGTGCGCATATAGGAGTTAATCGTGCCCAGGATGTCATCGATATTCTCCAGGTCGAGCGGCCGATCGACGTATAGCAAAGCCGTCTCCTGGATACTGTCCTCGATAACGTCTGCAGTACGTCGCACTGATTCAAACTGCCATTGCGGATCCTGGATACACAGGCGGTTGCCCCAATGCTTAAAACCATCACGGCGGATAATGGTCGTGACGTTTTCCATGTTCAGTAAGTTGGCCTGGCAGTTGCGATCGCCGAGGATAAACTCGTCCACTTGTTCAACGCCGAGGATATTTGCGATCGCCTGATTGGACTTGCTCCACCACCAGCCCTTTTCTAAATCAATCCGCGCGCGCAGGCCTGCAGCCGACGCGGAATAAGGGCGAAAGGCGATTTCACCGTTGGCTTTCACTTTCGAGACACGCGGGCGTAACAGCTCCACCCGGGCGCCATACGTTTGGCGACGGGTCACAACTTCCTGAGGTGTGGCCATCGATTCACAATCAACATAGGCCACAGCGCGCAATTTGTTTGCGGCCGTTTCCAGGGCCTTCCCGATCGCGTCGTCTTCACTGAAACCCGGGGCAATCAAAATGCGCGGCCGGTAACTGGAGATCGATTCGCTTAATGACCAGGCCCCCATAGCGGCGATCAGACTGGCCCGCACGTCGGGATCCACCGCAAATTTCTGCTCTGTGAGCAATTTCGCCCCGCCTTCGGTCGTTAACTTCACGCCCTTTTCCGTACTCAGCACGGCAGCGGCTTTACCTTCCGCTTTATCCGCCGCACGCACGACAATGATCAGCGCGTTCGTTTGGTCGGTAATGTCCGTGATCGCCTCGCCCAGGGTGCCGCCGGCGCCGAGGGCGCTTAATTGGGTGCCGCCAATCACGGCCACCGGTGTATTCAGCGGAAACGGCTCATCGGTCCCGCCGGCTAACAGGGCCGTGAATGGCGCCACAATCCCCGGCGCCGTGGTTTCAACGGCAATGATTTTGCTATCAGCCACGGCTTTCACCGCTGCTGCCACCTCGGCCGCGGTCGCGGTTATCACGCCCTCAGTATCTGCGCCCAGGATGATCGACAGCACCCCGGCCGCGTAGCTGGCCGAGGTTTTCGCCTCTGCAGCGCCGGCGACAGCCTTAACACTGTACTGATTACCCAGGCGCCCCGGCGCTGAGGCGTTAAACGTCAGCTCATTATCCAGTAACGGGGTGCCCGTGGTCCGGCTTGCTACCGTCCCTTTAGACGCGTTTGGCGCCGTCCCCACCAGCCCGATAATCGCGGTCTGAATGGTTGTCACGGCTACCGAGCCGATATTTAGCTCTATTGTTTCCACACCATGTAAATCTGCCATTGTTATCTCCAGGCATAAAAAAACCGCCGGCGGCGGTCAGGGGGTTGTTTTATCAGGCTGGCAACACGGGCCAGGGGATATCGGGGGCCTGGCCGATATCAACACGGCTTAACAGCACGCGGTATTTTTTCCAGTTGGCCAGGCGTTGATCGTCGCCCTCTTCGCTAATCCCAGCCTCTGCAGCGTCATTAAGCAATTCAATCTGCTGATCTGCCTGCTGCCGCAACCGCTGCCGGGTTTGCGCGGCTTGCTCTACAGCGGCCCGCTGTTGGGCGTCAGTATCTGTTACCCACTGCTCACCGTCCCACTGGTCCCAGGGCGTTGCCGGCGGCGTAAAGGTGCAGTCAGGGGGCAAGATAAAATAGGCATCGGGCACTGCCTGAGGGCGACCGTCGGCGGTGTAATACGTCTGCCCTGATCGGTCTTCAATTTGCTGCCAGGCATCGCCCGTATACAAAACCGCATGGCCAGGTTCTGCAGGCGGCGGCGCGACGGTCACAGCCCATTCAGGCAGTGCGGCCAGCTCCATCATGACAAACTGATTGCCACGCTGATCCCAATAGGTGGATCCGCGCACATCGGAAATATACGTCCAGCTCGTGCCGTCCCATACGCCCGCCTGTCCTGCCTTCGGGTTGCACTTCAACGGGGTGCAATTCGCCGGCAGTCCCGTGTGCGGTGCTACGTAAAAATTGAGGGAGCCGGTAAAAATGCCGGCATCATCAAAGCGATAAACCCATACCCAACGGGGAATATCCGAAAATTCAAAGCTCTCTGTCATGCCAGCCTCACAATGTAGTTAAATGCTATGTTATCAACGGTGTTTTTCGCGGCGCCAAAGGCATCAATGCGTAAACCGTGACCGTGCCACCCTAACGGGAGGTTGTGTTTATGCGGGGGAACACCTTCAATCAGCCCGTAATCAGTAAACCCGCGATCCTGGTCAATGGTGTGACGGCTACTTGTCCCACCATCCAATGAGGTATTGGAAGGGTAAGAGCGCAGTTTCGGGCTATATCCTCCGCTCTCTGTTGTTTCTGGTGAACCCAGGTCCGTTCCGACCACCTCACCGCCATGCCCGTGGCTTTTAACCTCACCATCAGCCAACGATAACGGGCCGCGATCATCCGGTTTCCCCAAAATGGTCCGGCCTCGCATGTCGGGAAAAACACCCGACGGGAACGCCTGCGCCGTGCGCGGATAGGCGTTTTTATCAAAGGCCTGTCCCAGCATTAAGGCATGGCCAGGCGGCGGGGAATCACCCGAAAACGGCAGCGGCACAATCGGTTGCTGTTCTTCTATCGCAAACGTCCCGGCTTTACTTCTCAGGCCTCCGGTTTGGGTATCAAACTCCCATATGCATTCCTGGCCACTGTCGCCAATTGCATGGATAACCGGATGGGCGTGCATATCAACGCCGGGCATTAGATAGCCAAAGCTAACGGCCGTTGGCCATCCCTTGGCCTTTCTTGTTCCGCGCCCCTTCACCAGGGGAACATACGCCCCCCCAGAATTAACGGGCCATTGATAATCAGGCGAATAAAACGGGGCGTGGTTGTTTAACTGGTCCTTATACATGCCAGAACCTTCCGGCACGCCGCTTGTGCCATTTGCCTGGAACATTGGCGCGCCCAGATCGCCCGTCGCCGTGTCGCCCTTCCTGAAAAGATAACGGGCGTCCGCTTCTTCAATCGTCAGCACCGATACATTCGGATCAATCTCCAGTACCACGCTTTCCGCGTGTACCAACGGCATAGCAAAGCTCACCACCAGCTCTTTTACTATTGAGTCGTTCTGCTCCGGTAGATAGGTATCGGGATAGGCGCCATAGGCAATCAGAACGCCGGCGCTACTCATCAGCCCAAACTCCCGGACCACTTTCCCTGGATAATCGCGGGCGTTTATAACTGCCTGGCCGGCGATCATGCCGCTACCCGATTCCCCCTGCGTAAAGGGCACATCCCCAAATTTATTGACCAGTTTGGTTACTGCAGGGTCAGGGGTCACAGATACCCCACCACCATCACCAAATGCGACGATCGGGATAGTGACCACCTCGCCGGCCTGATAAGCCGTCTCTATCGCCTCGGCGCCGACAGCGGTTAAAATTAATCCTGAGGCCATTATTTTTTCTCCACTTCAATCACAGCAGCCGTCGAATAATCGTTAGGGTCCCACGGCGAAACGCTGCCGGTTGTCACAGAGGTCAACCGCACAAACCGGCTGAAATTTGAGGGACTCCCCGGGGAGGCAGTGACCCAGCGAGCTTCCTCCGAGGTTGAACCCATCCAAAACTTGCGCCAACCGTAGGCAACCATGTTTCCCCACTCCCCCCACAGATGCCCCATTTCGCGGACCTTTGTTCCGCCGGCTTGCGGCCAGCGAATTAAATCCTCAACTAGGCACATTCTGCCGCCCTGTTTTTCAATAAACGCGGGCATCTCAGACTGGCTAAGCTGAATATCTGCCGGCGTGGGAACAAGGTAACGAGCAGGGTTGATTGCGTGGCTGATCGAGCGGTTCCGGGCATCCGTCCCCGTGATAGCGACGGCCCCGGGACCGGTAATTGTTACCGTTCCGTCACTGGCCACCGTCGCCGGGCCTGTTACGTGCCAGGTGATCGCGCCAAAGTTGCCTTGCGTTACCAGCGTATAAACGGCCCCAGCAAACGACGATGTAGGCGCAAACTCCGACGTCATCCAGCCGTTGATATGTACGCCGATAAACTCAAACACGGGGATGATTGAGAATGACTCGGACGCAATCATGTAGCCGGCTAAAATCGCCTTACCGTCCAGGCTGCCTTTAAACGACACATCGAACCAGGAGCGCAGGTTTTTACCTTTCATTACCGCGCTTTTCAGGTCCTGCACGTCGGTTAACGTGATCGGCCGGTCGTCCTGGGTCACATCGAGAGAGAACGTGTAAGGCTCCCCCCGGGGCGTTTTTTCGAACCACTCGACTACATCGCTGGCGAACGGTGAAGAGGATAACGACATTTCGATCGCCGCCCGGGTCCCCCTGTGCCGATGGATATACGCCGCCCGGGCGATTGCCGCCCGTTTCTCCTCCTCTGTCCAGTCCGTGTTCCAGGTGTCCACGCTGTACTCCCACGCCAGCCACGGCAGCAGCTCAACAGGGCACAACGCCGGATTTTTCACTATCCGGATCAGGTCAGGGATAGAGAGCACCTCCTCAATTGTCGCCTGCTCCAGGGCGCGCTCTTGCGGGATGGCATTGGGCGGGAGGAGGGTTTTAAATTTATTCGGCATTAATGATCACCTTACGCAGGGTCACTTTTGAGCATCGCGGCGCCTGCCCCATTGCCATGCTGATATCTGCGGCGGGTGAAAGCAGCTTTACCGTCACGATCCCGGCTTGATGCAATGCGCGGTCAATAGCCGAGCACGACACCAGCCGGCCGAGACGGTTAACAATGGCCAGGTACTTGGCTAGCTCATCCTCTGCCGCTTTCATCACCATGTCAGTGTCCGGGCCGTAGGGGATCTGGATATCTGCGGTGACTTCAAAATCCACCATTTCCGCCGGCTTCACCGTGACAAAATCGGTCAGCGGCCGGATCTCTTTTTTATTGACCGCTTCGGCTACCTTTTTCAACACCTCCGCCGACGGGATCCCCCCATTCGTGCGGGACAATACATAGAGATACACCTCACCAAGCCGTTGATGATCTTCGGGACCGTATGCCCGAACATCTAAAACGTCAGGGTCTGCAGACGCGGCAAAAAAGGTGTAGGTGTTTTCGGCGCCGGCGGTACTTAACCGGGACCAGGCCAGTTGTATCCGGGTTCTAAACGCCTCGTCGTCTTCATAGACCGGCGCCACTGGCGGGACGGCGTTCGGGTCACCCGGTGTTATCAGCAAGCGCAACACATCAAAATTAGCGCCCAACTGGTCCAGGTCGTCCCCTTTGGCGCTGGCCAGTAATACAGCCCGAATAGAGTCATTCATGCCCTGGCGGATCAGTGTTGAGTGATACGCCAGGACCTCCCCTTGTTTAAACACCGGGTCAGACTCCAGCAAGGCATCATAATCCGGGTCCAGCTCGCGGAGTCGCGCCAGCCAGCCGGCAAAAATCAGCGCGGGGTCAGGGACTTTCACCGCGTCAGGAACGGGCAATTCTGAAAGGTTAATCGTCGCGGAATTGGTCGCCATTTATCGTTAACTCCTCCAAAGTGATCGGGTAGCCCGTTTCTGTGTTAATGCCGTAAATCGTCAAATCAAATTGCCCGGCACCGTCAAACTGTACCGCCACCGTTTTCACCTGCAGACGCGGCTCCCACTTCGCCAGGGCGCTGGCCGTGGCGGCGATGATATGCACCCGCGTGCTTTCGTCCTGGGGATTGTCCACCAGGTCCAGTAAATCGCTGCCGTAATCCCGGACCAGAACGCGGCTACCGATCGGCGTGGTCAGGATGTCAAAGACGGACTGGCGCAAGTGAGCGGTTCCCGCCAAGCGTTTACCGGTGGCTGCATTAACTCCCTGCATAGTGCCCCCATAAAAAAACCCGCCGGAGCGGGTTACATTTCGTTGTTCGGTTTGTCGGTGTCCCCGCCATGCGGATCGGGATGTGTGTGGTCGTTGAAAATTTCCCGGATCCGGGCCAGCGTGCTTTTGCCGTCGGAAATTTCTCCCATGGCGGACAGGTCCCCGGTGACTGCAGTATCCGCCTGCAGCTCCGTTTTTCCTTTAACCGTCAACGTGTCCGTTATTTCTACCGGCCCGCGCAACGTCCCTTTACCGATAATTTCATAGGTGCCGCCCTCCGGCAGTGCCAGCGTAAAGGCGTGGTCTTCGCGGTTGTAGCGAAACTCGCCGCCGTCGCTGTATCGGGTGATGTGCTCCGCCTCGCTGCCTTCTGGCGCCGGCATGGCGCCCGTATTCCAGCCAGGGAAAACCCGGCCGTTATTCAGTTCGCCAGCCTCAGATAACACGGTCACAGGGTCCCCAACTGCGCAGGGGTTGGAGTCGCTGCGATGGGCGCCGGCGAAACCCTGGCACATCGGGAGCCAGGTTGTGATGTTATCGCCTATATCCACCCGGCAAAACGGCTGCTTGCCATGCTTTACCGAATGAATAACCCCTCGGCGGACCATATTGGCAACCCGGCGCTGCAGGTCTGATAACGCGTCATCACTCATCGCCGGAGCCCTCTTTTTTCTCGTAGATCAGCCGATAGTCGTCAATGTGCGCGCTGCCGATATTCGGAGCCTTGCCCAAAAATACCTTTTTCAGTGGGCCAGCTTTCGATTCAAACGGATCTTCACCCATCGCGGCCACCTGGGTGAAGGTGATCCGCCAGACGATGTAATCATCCATCGCCACATCAAAATCATCGGGGCCGGCTCTGACAAACTCCGCCGGCTCCAGCCCTTCAAGCCCAAACGTTTTACCCTCTATCCATTGGCTAAGGTCAGCTGCAGCCGTGCGAATATAAATCTGAGGTTTTGAAATGTCGGCCGTCGCTGAGCGGTCCACAACAACAAAGAGATCGTGTTCAAATTCAACGCGCAACTGACCATCAGAACCGGGGGAATTCTCCCAGCCGGCGATTGACAAATACACCGCCGGCGTTTCCAACTGCGTGACCACCTCCGGGTAATCATCAGCATTGACTACCCACGCAACTTCGCGCAGCGCAGACAATATCGCATCGTGATAGCTGGCCATTAAAATCGGTGTTGGCATACGTCCCTCACACGTTGATCCGCATCTTCACGCGGCCTTTTAAATCCATTTCAAAGTGATGGAAGAAAATCCGTGCAACATCTGAAAAGGCGTTATCTTCGATGTAGTCCAGCATCGGGGCGTAAATATCGACCTCCGCCTCTTTCGCGCGGCGGGTCTGCGGGTCGCGAATTAATACCGTTCGCCGGCCGGCACGCGTTCGGCCCACCTCGCCATCAGGGAAGTTTTTAGCCGTCAGCAATTCGCCTTTAGGTTCAAAACCAACCTCTGCCGAGGCCCTACGCCTGGCGGCAATAAATCGCCCTGTCTGGGGGTCCCTGCGGTCATGGTGGGGACGGAGCCGGCCCTTAACGCGGCCTTTGAGATCCTTAACCTTGATTGCATTCAGACCAAACCACAATTTCCCCTCGTCCAGCTGCGCGCCACGGGTTAAGCGAAACGACAACAGACGCTTACGAATAAGGGATAAGTTACGGGGCGCTATGCCGGCTTTCATATCCCCGACAACGCGTTTTTTTAGCGTTGTCATGGTGCGATTTAAGGCCCTGCTATACGCGCGCATGTATTGCGTATGGTTGGCGCCGGCAGAAATTGCGATCCGCTGCAGTACCTGCAGATCGATATCAAAGGGTAAATCTCGCCTTAACCTGCTTGCTCGGGCCATATCATTTACTCCATTTGTCGATCGCCGGCGCGGGCTTCCCTGGCACTCCGCGCGCCAATGTAACAACACAGGTTCCTGTGTCGTCGGGGCCGACTTTCACCACCCAAAAGGCCTCCGCGCCAATCTCCACCCGATCTTTCGGTTTCAGGCCAGCAATCAGCGCCGTTTTAACAAATAACCGAGGGGCGACGTCCTGGACCGTTGCGGCGCCATAAGGCAGAGAAGTATCAGCGGCAGGCTCATCGAAAACGGCACGGACAGGCGTCGGCGCACCATTGATAGACACCACCATTTCCCGCCCCATCACCTCAATAATTCGGCTGTCAGCATCGAAAAGGGCCTCATCAAAAAGGTTATCGAACCCATCCATGCCGCCCCCTTAAAGCTCTGTCACGTGGCCAGCGTCTTCCAGGTCGTCCACGTCCGAGGCCAGCACGCGGACCGTATCGCCGGCATACGCCATTTTCACGGGTTGATTTCGCGTTTCATGCAATGCGTTGATATGCAACGTCGTTAGCACGCGGACCGTTACCCACTCGATTTCGCCTTCTGATTTTGGCGCCATTGGCTGGCGTTGTTCGGTGGTCGTCTGCAGCAACGGATCGGAACCAGACGCCCCACCGGTGCCACCGTCTGTACCGTCGCCGTCTTCCTCCAGAGCCTCAATTTCCTCTTCGGCTTCGCGGACACGCAGTTGCAGATCTGCGATAGTCCCTTCTGTGCTCAGCTCACGGCCCAGCACCTTACCCAGCTCGTCCAACTTGGTGATCAACTCGTCTTTATTAGCCATTGTGTTCTCTCTCTAAAACAGGGGAAAAGGGGCCGTAGCCCCTGCCTGATTAATCGGCGTTATGCGATTGTGATGACAACGAAATTGTCAGGCTCTGGCAGCACCATGAGCGGGGCGGATTGAGTCATCGTGTATTCGCTGCTCACGTCGCCTTTTGTGATCCAGTTTTTCGGATAACGTTTAGCGACGGTGATCCCTTCTGCGACAAACTCCGCATCATGGATCATGCCGTAACAGCGGATACCATCAGCCAACGTATTCCCCAGCACAATGGTGTTATCCGGCATATAGCGCGCTGTTTTGCCGTCCTCTTTCGCGTATTGGCCTTTCGTCACAACAATAGCCAGGTCGCCGTAATAGCCCTTGAAGGAGACAATGGCCCCCAGGTCTTTCAACGCCGTTTCCAGCTGAGAATTAGACCCGCGTCGGGTATCCATCTTTTCACGGAACAATTTGAACCCGTTCAAGACGCGCCAGGATAATCCGTCCATCACGGCAATATTGATGGCGCCGTTACTTTGGTCGGCGTACATATCCAGATCAAACGTCGGGTCAAAGGTATCCTGATCCTGTTTTGACCAGGCCGCCGCCCCACTCTGAATAATGTTGTTTGCAGGGTTCCGACCAAAATCGACTTCAACTTTCTCGAATTGCTCCCCCTCCATCAGATATTTACCCTTTAATACCGCCTGAACAGCCTGCATTTCTTCAACCTGAACAATGGATTCCTCTTCCTGTTTCAGATTCTGCGCAATAACACGTTCACGCCTGTACGCCGGATCCGCCAACATTGCAGGGTCCTCGCCCGGCAAACGGTCAACGACCATATCCGGTGTAACCTGGTGTTTCGGTTTGACATACCCGGGCTTTAGCGTGCGTGTCATCCCCCCCAAATTACGTAAAACCTTGCCCTCTACCTGAGGAGAAACGTACATGGCTATCGGCGCCCGACCGGTAATTTTGTCCAGCATCACCTCTTTGGTATCGAAAGTGATTTCACGCTTAAAAAACAGATTCAGGAACAACGCATTAAACTTGAGTTTGTCCTGGGTTACGCCAATCAGTTGACGCGTGGTAAACAGGCCCATAGGCCCTCCTTCTGGTAATAAAAAGGCCGCCAATTGGCAGCCTTTAGTTATGAGGGGGAAACCGTCTTAAGCAACGCTGATGGCGGTACCGATAAACGCATTTTGTTTTAACTGATCGGTCACACCGTCAGGCCAGGCGATAGCCTCAATAGCAAACGTCCCCGACTTGTAATAGGTCAGCAAGGGTGCGATACCATCATGTGCTAGCGCCAACACGGCGACAGCCGTTCCTGCCGCTGCGCCATCCCAGGCCACCAGTAAACCGCCTTCGGCCGCAAGCATCAGAGGCGTCAGTGCCAGAGTTGCCTTGGTCAGCCCACTGCTGGCCTTTGCGGTGTGTGCCGTATCGCTGCCGGCAAAAACTCGATGATCATTACGCTGTTCTACGGTCATGCATTTTCCCCTTGCGTTAAGAATGACGCTAAACGCGATACCCCGTCTTGCGCCTTGTTTTCACCGCTCCCCTGGCCCAGCGCTTCGGGAGAATCAGCCATCAGGCGATCAAGTCCCGTTTCAGTCCGGGCCTGAGCGCTTTCCGGCATACTGGCAAGAATGCGCTGGGCATTTTCTACCGTCATGCCTGGCGTAGCTGCCAGGGCACGCGCAGAGACGCCCCGGCCTTTGGCCTCATCACAATCTAAAATCCCCATGATGCGGGCATTTTCGGCCTGAATGGCATCATTAACGGCCGCAGTTACACTTCCTGCGGGCTGAGCCGTTGCCGGATCCGCTGCCGTTTGTGCTGTGGCCACTTCCGACCCGGTTGGCGTATCCGCTACGGTTTGGGTTTGATTTACTGACATTTGGCCTCCTATAGACCGGGTTACTTTTGAGTGACTGATAGCCTCACGCATGACCGCTAACGCATCGGTGTTGATAACCAACTCATCAGACAGACCTGCGTCTATCGATTCCTGGCCGGTATACACGGCCGCTTCGGTATCGAGCACCGCCTGAACGGAAATACCGGTATAGCCCGATACTTTTTCCGCAAAGGATTGTCGGATCGCGTTCATTTTTGCCTGAAATGTTGCCCGGACCTCCTTTGGCAAGGCTTCCCAGGGATTCCCGTCCACCTTGTGAGCACCGGCAAAAATCAGGGTGATATCGACGCCGGCTTGCTCCAGATTGCCGGCGTAATTACTGTGGGCCATCAGCACCCCGATAGAGCCGGCTTTGGCCGTTTGCGTGACCAGGCGCCGAGAGCACGCGCTGGCCAGCAACTGACCGGCGCTGCAGTTCATATCGTTGGCCAATGACCAGATCGGCTTTTGACTACGCAGACGGGCGATAATATCGGCCGCATCAAATCCGCCGGCGACCATCCCTCCCGGGGTGTCCATATCGAGCAAAATCCCGTCAACGTCGGGATCGTTAATTGCCGCTGTTACCCTGGAAACAATCCCGTTGTAGCCGGTCATGCCAGAATACGGACGCAAAGCGGCGGACTTGCTGACCAACGTCCCCGATATCGGGACAATGGCGATCCGACCCTGGATGTCATAGCCGTTATCCGAGACAGTCATTCGTCCGGGACCATAGGACGCGGCTAATTCGGTCATTTGCGGCGGTGATAAGACCGTGTTTGTTGTGCCATCAATCAGGCGCCCCATGCCCAGCTCGTTACCCAACGCGCAAAAGAAAACCCGCGCGTAGGCGGGTTCTAATAAAAGCGGCTCATTGAGTGCCATACTGGCGATATGGGGCAAGTTACGCGCTTGATCCACGCTGACCCCCCTCGTTTTGTGTAGAATTCTGCAGCTGAGCCTGGAAAGCTGCAGCCACCCACGCAGGCTGTGTTAAGCCGGCTGCCTTGCGTTCTTCTGCCTCCCGAACCTGCTGGCGGAAAATCTCCTGATAGTCTTCGCCCAGCTTGCCGCATTCCTTTTCAAAGGTACTTAAGCCCGCCTCTATCAGCATGACGGACTCCTGCACTTCTTTCAGGCCATCAATGGCCATGCGGCCGGCGCCGATCCATTCTGAATTACTCCAGGCACATCGCGCCTCACTGAATGAGAAACGGGCGCGGGATGGCATTTTTACCACCCCACGGATCAATGCTTCTTCCAGCCAACAGGAAAACATCATGCTCGCCTGGCGTGACGCAATAAACTTGCGGCGACCAAGGAAGTAACGCCAGGATTCATTAGCCGATGCCCGGGCACTGGAGTAACTCACCTGCGAATAATCGCGGGAAAGCTGTTCATAGGACACACCCAGACCGGCAGCGATGTATCTCAGCAGCGATTGTTCAAAGACTGAATAGCCGTTATCCGCGTTCTGCGCGGTTTTCAGTTCCAGTTTGTCCCCTGGGAACAGGTGCGGGACTTTGGCGCCGCCAAACTTCACTTGCGCGGCCTGGTAATAAATCAGGTATTGCTCCAGGAATTTATTCATCGGGGGTTCCTGGCCTTTCACGTTCCCTACCCCCAGGATGTAATCAAACGCCTTTTCTGTATCCAGCTCAGATTCAATGGTTGCGGCATACATCGCCTTAACGATCGCACTCTGCAGCTGCGTGTTCTGCAGCGTATCAAGCATCTTCATTTGCTCCATCACGCTGTAAAACCGGTTGGCTCCACGCGTCTGGCCATCCTCCAGGGGTTCAAAAATGTGGATCATCGCCGGCCGACCATTTGCCAGCTCACGGGGCACGTAGGAAACGCGGCGGGTGCCCCAGCTCGGATAGCTGTCATCCACCACGTTGTAACCAATGGCGGCACCATATTTGTCCAGCGAAACACCGGCGCGCTGCGTTTTGCTGTCGAGCACTCCGGGCGCGTTTCGGATACGTTTGGGGCTGACCATTTTAAACTGTGTTCGAAACAGTCGATGCGGAGCACGATCCCAACAAGGCTGGGTAAAGACCTCCCCGTTAAACGCGTGCATGGCCACGCCTTCACGGATCATCATCGTAAAGGTTCGTTTGCGCTCCACGTCCAGGCAACAATCAGGGTCCTCTGCGTACTCTCGCCAGGCCGCCTCTATCTCGTCAGAAAACGCTCGGGATTCTTCCTCAGCGATGCCGAGATATCGCCAGTTTGGCCGATAGCTAAGGCGAAAGAAGGAGCCGACGATATGATCCTGGTGCAACTGCACGCCATTGGCTGCGTAGCCGTTATTTCTCACCAGGTCATCAGCCCGGGCGTTCCCCCGTTCAAATTGCGGCAGTAATGCGGCATCCACGCTTTGAGAAGAGGGTTGCCAGCCGGCTATCTGGCCACCAAAACCCACACCGCCGCCTGTATAACCGGCGTACTCACGCAGCGGCGTCGCGCCATCCGGGCCGAGTAAAGTTTGATTTTTATTCATACCCCGAACCCCGCCGGACCTCGGCGCCGACTGGCTAACCCCAGTTGAACCTCTAAATCAGAGATATAGGCGCGCAGCTCGTTTAACGTGGCGGAGGTGAATGTCACGGCGCGCCCGTCTTTTTGAATCGATGCCACACGTTTACCCGTTAGCAGTTCATGTAAGGCTTTTCGGGCTTCTTCCAATTGTGCCAGTGTCGCCACGTTATCCTCCCAATTGAGCCGCCAGGGCGGCCAAGTCATTATTATTTCTGGCCTGCTGGCCGGACGGTGATTGTTGGCGGCTGGCCAGTAACACATCCAAATCCAGCTGCCAGCGCGAAACGCTGATACGCAAAGCCGCCAGGGCATAAACAAAACAGTCGAGGGCCTCGTTTCGGCGTTTTTTGGCGTCCCAGAGCAATTTAATTTTCCCTTTCTCATATTTTTCTATGAGTTCCTCTGCCGTCATCTGCTCGGCTTCGGCCAGGTCGAAAACCGCCGGATTATTCGGGTAGTGGATAAGCCCAGGAACGGGGGAGCCATCAGCGGAACGTTCCAGTTTGTAGCGGCTGTAAATGACTTCTTTGGCGACGTCAGTGCCGATTTCTGTCAGAAAAACGCCATGGCTGTTTTTCTTTCGCGGCATGTTGGCCACAGGCTTCCCATAAACGCTGGCTCCCTTGATCGGTATTACCCGGAAGAGGCCCAGCTTTTTCGAACGGTTATAAACAATCGCCGGATCGATACCGCCAGAGTCCCAGCAAACGCGGCCAATGGTCATGATCGTGCCGTCGGCTAACTGGTACTGTTTGTTGATGGCCTCATCAACACGCAGCAACGTTTCCTCTTCATCGTGCCGACCCATGATAATCACGCGATCGATCAGGAATGCCTCTTCACCTGGCGCCCAGCCCCAAACACGCATTTCATAACGGTCAAGCTGGGAGTCAATGCCGGCGGTGAGGTAAACCACACGATCGGGCACTTCTGCCCGGTAATGTTCGGCCAGCTCGAGCAGGGTTTCAGGTAACGGCCGCTCCCCCACTTCCTCGGCCCAGGTTTCGCCAAGCGTCGTGTTGGTGAACGTTTTCAGCTTGCCCGGGTCGCCCTTCGTCTTTCTAAAGTCCTTAACGATTTGCGCCCAGGTAGTAAACGAGCTGTAAGCGGTCCAGATGTGAAAGGATACTGATTCAGGTGGATCAACCTCCTGCCCCGTCGATTCGAACCAGCGGAGGCCATCAGACGTGTAAAGGCCCGTGTTTTCACAGATATAACGCGCATCACTAAAATTAAGTTCCTGCTGGCGTATCACGCAGGCGTTATGCTCACAGAGATAAAAAACAGTCTTCGGCTTCCCTGATTCCCACTTAAAACCGTATGGCGTTTCACGATCGCCGAACTTTAAAAACTGCTCCTCGCCGCAATGTGGGCATTTCACATGAAAACGCATCAAATGCCCGGACTCACTGGCGGCGCGTTCTATCTGGCATATGCCCCTGATTTTCGGTGTAGATCCGCGTATCGACTTTGGCCACACTGAGCCTTCTATGCGCTTATCGCCCAGGAACGTCGGCGAACCCTCTTTCTCCACATCCTCATCAAAGGCGGCCAGTTCGTCATAGCCAACATAATCGACCGATTTTTCACGGTAGTTTTTTGCCGCTTTACCTCCCAGGCACCAGAAACCCCGACCGTTCGAAAAACGCTTCATCGAAAGCGTGTTATCGCGGTGTTTTTTTCCGTACCAGGGCGCCATTGCCAAGAGACTGGGAACGTCGCGGATCGTCGGCTCGACGTGCGACTTCATAAAATTTTCAGCGTCGCCATCCGTCGGCTGCCACAACAGCCCGTTTCGCTGTTTGTGCTGGATAAAATACGCCACGACGGCCAGCAACATTTTTGAATAGCCGACGCGCGCCGACTTAATCAGGTTTACCTCCCGGATGTCATCGCTCCCCATTGCGTTCATGATCGCAACCTGAAACGGCATCGTTTCCCAGCGCCCCTCTTGATAGGAGGATTCTTTCGGGAGGTAATAAAATTCGTTAGCCCATTCGACCGCCGTCATAGGAACGGGGCGGAATAGCGAACGCAGACCGGCGGCAACCCAATAACGCAGCCGATCAATCCGTTTGTTCGATATACTCATTCAGCAACCCCGGAAGAATTTCATCCAGCGCAGCCGCTTTATTCATGGCTTTCACCACATCCCGCTTTAAAAATTCGATATGCCGATTTTCCAGTTCAGGAAAGCGCCGCTGCATTGAGAGAGGAATGCCGTCAAGAATGCCGGCAATCTCCCCCGCAACCTTTGACAGGACAAACATGCAGAAGCCGGTTTCCACTACCTCGGCGGAGTCTTTGGCGTTCTTTAATTCCTGGCCATCGGCCTGAGCGCGGGTTAAACGGTAGCGCTCATAATCGATAGTGCCGGGCTGCAAGGCCTCTTCCCCGCTTTGCTGCAGGGCATCCAGCTCTTTACGCAATATCTCGTTTTCTAACGAGGCCTCGCGGTCGGCGTACCAGGTAATAACGTCCTTTGTCGAATAGGTATTTTCCCCGCCTTTACCACCATTACCATCGCCGGCCACAACCGGCATCCCTTGCGATTGCCAAGTGGTGATAGTGCGTGTTGAAACTTCGAAGAGATCCGCCAGTTGTGCCTTTGTTACATTCATAAATCCCCCCGAAACTCCTTTTTATTAACATTTTTTTAACCGGGAAGTGATTTCCCGAAAATCGAGAGGATCCCAGCCGGATCGCTTCCCGCTTTGGCTATAGGTGAATCAATTAAAAACAATGGGTTAGGTATTAAGTGAGAAGGAAGTAGGATCCGCGTCTAAAAAACTCATAAATAGCGACTTTTCGCGCGTCTCCCGCCCCTCGGTGTTTTGAACTCCAGGAAGGACCCACAATGATAAGAATCATTATCACTTTTCAGTCCATCGCTCCCAGAATGGGGATGATGGCCTTGGTTATCGTGCATTACGCAGCGTCGGTTTGGGCACTCTGTGATAGGCAATAAAAAACCCGCCGTAGCGGGTTCTGTTATTTTGATAAATTTGGTCCAACACTGCAAAACCACTTCATATACAACATTTCCCCGCTTCTTGTGGGTAATTGCATTGATACATAGCCAGTGTCACGGTCAGCTATGACTTCCGCCCCCCAGTCCTCATGGATAAAGAGCTTTCCACCTCTATCGGTAAACCCCTCTTTACCATAGCGCTGCACATTCCAACCATCTATCTCGATAGAAGCAAATGTGCCATCTATCTTGCGAAGCCAACCTGAATTTAGGCTTCCGATTGGTTTGCTATGTGAGAAGTTAATATTTCTCTCAAGAAGCTTGCAGTGTAGTCGCCTCTTTTCTGTGTAATTAACCGAATCATCACTTGACGCAAAACTGGCATTTGCTATGAGCATCATCGTGAATCCGGGGATGACATACTTTGAAAGTTTTTTAAGAATCATTAAAATAATCACTAATAATAACAATATGAATTAAAACTATTTCAAAACTACTTTTTACCATTGTCCTCAGCTATTTTCAGGTATACCGGGCGGATCCGGTAGGTAGCCTTTTGCTCACATCTCGGTAATGCGCCACGCGCTCACGGAAGTATTCACGAAATGCTCAGGCTACTCTCGCTACACCTGCTCAGCTATCACTGGCTGGTTCATGTGCTCTTTGTACGCTACGCCTGACGCTGCAAGGTCAACGTTCACCTTATCCATTTCTTCTTTTGGCAGATTGCCGAGTTTGTATGACATTCACGACGTCTGTTCGAGAAAGTAGAAACAACACAAAGTAAATAATTCACAAGTTCACTATATTGATTTTAGCTTATATCCTAACACAATGTGATGTAGAATATTACATCCACAGTAAATCCACCAAAATTAATACTGCAACTCGCAGAATGGAGTTAAAAATGACAAAAAGTAAAAGAATCTCTTATAGCGGCAATGATAAAACTCGTGAAGACTATATCTTCTTAGATCTACTCGAAGATGGAACCTACCGAGTTAGAGAGGGTTACTCAGAAAACGTTGGTAAATTGAAGTGGTCTGGTGATGAAAATACTTACTCACCTGATGAATTCTTAGCCAAAAATCCAGGTTATGCAGACCGTGTTAGAATTTTAATTAGTGAATTTGAGTCAGGAAATAACTAACTTCTAACAATATACTCCGTGGTTAATTCAACGGAGTATATTTACGAATAAAATGCGTACCTGAATAACTTATAGCATCAGTTCCCCCCTTTAATATCGAATTCCTCCATAAATCCATAACTTCGACTTTCCCAGCGCAGATTTGTAGTGACGTCTGAAGCTCCAGCGTGTAGCTCAGTGCATCGCCCCAGGTGTCACCCTGCAATTGTGGTTGCTCACATGGGATGAATACGGACTCAGGGGGTAGCAGCACGACCTGTTGCGGTGCCGGTGGCTGCGTTTTGCTGCAGGAGGTCAATAACAGCGGCAGGCATAGGACTATTGCCACATTTATCGCTTTTAAGTGCATCGCGTAATTTCCTCTGGTACGTTTCCCCCTGCTGGCGCAGTTGCTGATTATTCTTTTGTTGTTCTGCCATCAGCGCGCGGTTACGGGTGTCCTGTTCCTGCATGGTGGCAATCAGTCCTGACTGCTGCGCCAGCGCCTCTTTCTGCTGCTTAACCTGGTCACCAGCCTTTACTGCGTTGCTGTGAAAGTAAAACGCCAGCCTGCCAGCAATAATCAGAGCCACCAGCAATAGACCTACCGCCATCGTACGGAAGCTGAATGAGGTGCTCATGACAAAAACGTCTCGCGTTCTGCCGTGCGACGCTTCACCAACCCAGGCATAACCTTGCCACCAGAGTTCTTCCATTTGGGAAATTCATCTGCCGCGCCTTTTGCATCACCGGCGTTGAATTTCTTCACCAGCGTTGAACCTGCGAACGCAGATCCGCCGATGTTGAATGCCAGCGATACCATTGCGTCAAATTGGTTCTGCGTCATTGAGCGCTTAATGGCGCTGTTTACCGTCAGCTCAAACAAGGCCAAGTCATCAGAAAGGAATTGCTCTGCCTGCTCCTGCGTGATGCGGTCACCCTGCTTCACTCCCTTGGTGTGACCCCAGCCAATCGTCCACGGCTTACCACCAGTACCGGGATCTGGATAAGCCATCAAGCGAAGGTCTTCAAACCCTTTGATGAAACCGCGCCCCTTTTTACTTATCTGCATCACTAACCCCCTTCCTATTCAAGCCGCTGATCCGCTGCAATATCGATATCGCGGCTTCACGGATTACCCTGGCACCGATAACTCCCAGCACTGAGAACACAAACAGCTCAATTTTCATCGTCTCGGTTTTGGATAGCACGTCACCCATGCCCGGTAGCATCTCAATGGACCGAACTAACAATGGGGAAAGGACTGGAACAGTAGTTACTGCTATAAGGCCGGTGAGTAATGCATCCACCAAGGCGGTTCGGATCTTTCCGCCGTAGAAAAGAACGCGACCAAATGCCAAGGCTGATGTAATTACCATGCCGTTTATCCAGTTGGCATTGTTCGAATAGAGATTTGCCAGCCAACTTAGGAAGGCATTGTCATTGTGGGGCATTTTCATACCTCCCCCTTCCGGGGTTCTGTCCCGGTACCGGGTGATAGAAATGGTTTAGCCTCCCGCCGTAGTCACTCAGAGACAGGATGTATTTGCGTTGTGGTTGACTGTTTTGGCAAGGAGGCTAAAAACGACAAAACCCCGCCGAAGCGAGGTTTCTGATTGGGTAAGCTACGTGACTGCGTAACCACTCTTATCACGTTACAGCAGTTTATGCGTACGCATAAGAAGAATTTTATAGTATTTTAAGAGTATACCTCTTGTTATTAGCAAATTAGTTTAAATTCAAATCATTACCACGATTATGATTTCAACTTGAGTGTGCGCATTTATGTGATAAGGAAGTGAAATGTCAAAAGAGATCAAGAATAAAAAAATCATCTATAAAGATGTATCTATCCCTGGGTCCACCAAAACATTGCAGCAAATGTTACAGGAGTTACTCACTAAGCATACCAAGGCGGATATGCGAAAGGAGATGGTCAACCCCAATGAAGAAAACCTGTTCAGGTTAATAAACAAAAATGAAACATTTCAAGGGGTTTTGTTCTGCCAATTGGTTGCCTTTGAACCTGGGCATTCACAGAGATATATCCAGTTAAAGAATGATGCAGAATCTTATGAAATTCGGTCTGTGACATCAGAAGAATTGTCTAAGATGAGTGTAACTGAGGCTGAAAGTCTACAAACAGAACAAGAGAAAATAATCAGAGAATTCATTGATTCTATTCTCTATTTTGGTGTTTTTGGTAATAGTATAGTTGTTATGCAGTCGCGAGCCTTAACAACTCGTGAGCTAGAAATTCATCTGAAGTGGCTGCTGGGGACATTGACTAACAACATTCCTCCAGAGTGTTTGCTTAAAGTTACCGACAAACCCAAAGAGGAGATCATTGAGGAGGTTCTTAAGCGTCCTGTGAAGTCTGTATCTATAGGCGCTCCAGTGGCGGCAATCAATGATATGAGCCAAGGAAGCGCTAACCCAAGCTGGGTACCGACAGGAACAGCATCAGATATGCTGAAAATCATGCTCGCTGAGAAGTGGGAAAACTTTATTAAATCTAGTAAGCTGGAAGATTGCTTAGATGATGCTAATTTAGAAGTCACCTTAAAAATCACATATAAACGCAAGACTTCTGATAGCGGCGAACGTATGTTACGTAACTTGGTTGATGCAACCAGGCACTATCCGGACGAAGATGTCACAGTGGAAATGGTTGGCGGCACTAAGTTAACAGGGAAAGATATTAGGTTATGGAACACAGTCAAGTTAACTATGCATAACAGCCTGATAGATGAACATGAACTTTATAGCCAAATGCACGAATGGCTTATGACGCTCGTGAATGCGGGACAAATAGAGCATAAAGATGACTAATATTACAGGACAAAAATCAACAGTATTTCTACCTAGCGCAGCGATGCACTTGGTTGTTATCGTGTTGTTGTTTTTTGTAGCCTGGAAAATTGCTGATAAATATATTGTTTTATCATCAATACCTTGGGGCGTACTAACTATACTGTTAGCGCCCATTGCTTATAGCATAGCCTTGTTTCATAAGCTTTCAGAAACTAGGAAAAATGTCGTCGAAGACATAAGTAAAGGTGAAGCTAGGAGGCTTGCACTCCTTGTTAACAGGAAAAGAAACTCATCAATAATCCTGCTAATAATTCAAATCACAATAATATTGTTTATAGCAATACTTAGCCTTTCAAATGGGAATGAGGTAATACAAAATCACATTAAATTACTGACTAACCTCGCAGTTTCGTTAATGATTTGTTCTTTTTATTCAATAATTCCTTCAGTTCTTGGGATCAAGGAAGTTAATGATTTTGAAGCAAAAATCAAACAGCGAAAAGCTCAGAATAAAAGAGTTAAAGCTACTCTCGAAAAGTTAAAATAGCCCAACGTAAATTGGGCTATTTAATTGATTTAATTATCAATATTTAATTTTGAATCCAACATTGATAAACACCCTCCAATAAATCCCTCGGCTGTTTGCATATCCTTCCTTACCGTTCCATCTGAACACTTTAGCTTTCTAGCAATCTTGCGCAGTGACATACCGTAAACATGATGTGCAATAACGAGGTCGTACTCTTCTGGTTTGTACTTCTTAAGCCGACTTACACACCCGTCGATCAGTAACCCATCATCATCACAGCATGATAGCTTTCCACTCGATGTAGGGGGCAACAGCCCTTTAAATCCCGCTGCAATTGGTGAGTAATCAATCCCACTGTCCTCGCGCGCCCACACACCCCACCGTTCCAAAATTTCGTACATATCTCTCATGCTTTAATCTCCAGGCGTCTGGCCCGCATGCCAGCTCGCCTATTACTCCACACTTATGAAATTGCACCGACCGATAACGAGTAGTCGATGAACCTGAACCACACCTCGATCTGACTGCCGTACTCTTCTTCCCACCGTGACAGGTCACGATGCAACTCATCGTGATGTTTCCGGCATAGCGGGATAGTAAAAAAATCATGTGCCTTGGTTGCCATGCCGCCCTGGCCATGACCAATGATGTGATGGGGGTCGTCAGACGATCCGCCACAACATGCGCACGGCTGAGACTTAACCCAGCGTGTAAATTTTTCGCTCGTCCAGCGTTCACGCTTCGGTATCTTGAATAATGCCTTTGGCGGCTCCGGATCGATTACCAACACCTTTGCAGCCTTCTTGGCTATCTCGGCGATCATCTGGCTTGGTGCCAGACTGGGGGTTATATCGGCCTCTTTCCGGGTACCTGATGGGATTGTGGTCGGCTTGATACGCAGTGATGCCGCCGCGACATTCTCAGGCAACAGATCAATGACCTCATTCACCCAGGCCCACCAGCACAGCTCCGGCAAAGTCAGTTGATGGCTCTCTTCAAACATGAAATGAACTCTGGCCCGATACACCACGAAATCAGCAATATTTTGTTCTGCTGTGGCTGATAGCTCATCCATCGTCTTATCACGGTACATATGCGAATGGTGCCAGCACAGACGAATAGCACCGGTGCCATAACGCATGGTCTCCATGTTCTTGTCGTGATAATCGTCCTCGGCACACTGGCGCTGACAGTCATGACGACGATCCAGCCAGCTCTCCAGGCTGTTAATGCCACCAGCGGCAGAAAGAACGCGCTCATGCTGGAAGAACGGACGGAAGCGCGGGTCAATGGCCAGCTGCTGTTCTGTTGCCGGTAATGCACCTGACGGCATTTCACGAAACTCAGCCGGTACCGTGGCCACCATCACCCGGTCACCGAACATCGTCAGCAAGTCATTGCCTGGCTTTAAGATGACCTGCCCCAGTTCGCGGACAACGATCGGCTTCAGTATCCCTCTCATGCCTGCACCTCGCTGATCCGTAGCTCTACCTTGCCGCCCTTGATTACCGGCCCCCACTTGGCATCTATATGCTTAATCTGGCTGTCATCGAGCCACACACCAGCCTGCGTCATAGCGTCAAACAATGCCTTGAAGAAGTTATCCAGATCCCGACGAGCCTTTGTTGGCGGGTAGAATACCACCGCTACCGATATGTCAGCGCTGATTGGCTTCGGCCGGCGGCGCAGTTGCTCCATTACCTGAGCGATAGCCTCTGCCTGAAATGCCCTGCCTCGCTCACTGACCAAAGTACGTCCACGGGATGATCCCTTGTTCGGCGAGCGCCAGTAGCCGTTAACGCTTGGGGGGAATGGCAACGTTAATTTCATGCTGGCTGCTCCTCTATGGCTACCAGGCGGTAGAAATAAACCAGCTTGCCCGTGTCCGGATCTTTCAACGTGCGTTTTTCCTTCACCAGCCCATGCAGTTTGGGGTCAACTTCACGCAGCCGGGCACTAATCGCCGCCTGGGTGTCAGCTACGTAAAACATCATGAAAACGGTTCGTTCCAGGTCGCGAAGCGTCATCCACTGGGCGCCGACCGCGGCCTGAATAACTCTCCCCATCTGGTTTTCTGGGTTGTCCTTCAGCATGCCTGCGAGGATTAATCGGCGGATGCCGCTGTTAACGCGATCGCTTTCGAACACGTCCACTGGAATCGTTAATTTTTTCATGATGCCAACCTCGCTAAGTCATTCTCGCTTGCCTTGGTGACCGCTTGAGCCCAAATGCCTACAAATGCCCGACGCGCGTCGTAATCACTCATGCGGCCCAATGACCCAGCCATTTCTTTAGCCAGACGTTCCACCTCGTTTTGTGGCTTACGACGCTGAGAGATCAGGCGGGTGTAAGCCTCGTCTCGCGCAGCGTTGTCAAACTTCTGAACTTTTGGCAGGTCATTAGCCCGCTCCTCTTTCACGCTCAGGTAGCACGTCTCGGTGATTAGGTAGTCGAAGTCCTTTTTGCGCCAGGTCTTGCCAGTGTTGGTGTCTGCTCGGTCTTCCAGCATCCAACGGCATTTTTTGGCGATGTAGCGGAGGTAAGCGCCCCATTTCTCTTCGGTCAGGTCGTATTCTTTCCAGAGCTTGCGCAGCACCTTACGGCGGCTATCAGTGATTTTGATAACCTTGGGCAATTCCGGCAGCGTGGTGTGGAATGCTTCGAGAACAACCTGATAATCGATTTTCAAAGAATCGGCGGGTTGCGGGTCGGCTGGCGTAGCCGGTTGACCAACAGGTTTTATTACTGATGGATCTTGTTTTGAATTTACTGACGGATCCCCCCCAGATTCTGGCGGGTGAGAACTGCCCTTTTTCGTGTTTTCTGAACGGTCGGATTCTGAACGTTCAGATCCTGACATGTCAGATTTTGAATGGTCAGATTCTGACGTGTCAGAAACTGGACGGTGAGACTCGACGCTTAATGCCGCGGCCTTCAGCTTTGGCACATTCAGGGTGTAAATGTTGCTGTCGTTGCGCTGCCCTCTACGGCGTTCCTTGCGTGTCAGCCATCCGTCACTTTCCAGTTCGCCTATTGCAGTGGTGACCGTACTCCGGCCAGCACCAATCTCACGGGCAATCTTTTCGATACCCGGATAGCAGATCCCCTCATCGTTCGAGAAGTCAGCCAGACGAAGCATTACAAGCAGCTTGGTCCCCTTCACACCGTGCGCAGCGCAGCCGTCCCAGACGTAACTTGAGACTTTCACGCTCATAGTGCAGCTCCCGGCGCCGGCAGTGCCAAATATTTGCAACGACCCACAACTTCCTGCAATGCGCTGTGGGTGACAGGCAACCAGCCGCCGGGTATTCTCATCACATAACGCAACGGCACTGGCGGTTTAGCGCAGCTCGCAGCTACACAACGAAATTGCCCACGCAAACGAGATTCTGTTACTCTGTTCATGCGTTAATTACTCCACACGTTTAATTGATGCACTCGACGCCCGGGACCGCATATCCTGGGCGTCACCCTCTCCAAACATCATCACCGTCACGGCGTATATCTCCGCCACCAGCGATTGAACCCGGTAACCCTTAGCTTTCAGCTTTCTGCTCTCGTCGTTGTCCAGCACCCCATCAGCTGTAAATTCGTTATGTGCTTTTGCAAACAGGCCTAGTGCTGACATCAGCTCGTTGAACTTGATCAACAACTCTTCGTTATCCGCCTGCTCGATTTCCGGAAGCTTCACGAATACACCACCAGCGTGTTTACACATCGCCTCGGTGATATCTGAACGGCCAGAGATCGACTCCATCTCAACAGCCATGCCCAACGGCACTACCTGTCCTGATACCTGGCGGACGCGGTTACGCAGTGCGTTTTCAGTGCCGGCTACCGGATCCAACTCCTTCGCCATCGTGCTGTACTTGCCTGGGAACTGAGTGATCAGCTTGTGTATCGCTTCGCTGATGTCGTCCTGGGTAGGAAAGTCTTTGTTGTCCACAAGGTTTCTCCGCTTCTGTGGTTTTGGTTAAGCCGCTGGGGCGGTAGACTTTTTGTAAAACGAAGGGTCGTAAGCCAGGACACCGCCAGTAATACGGCTTAATTTCAGCGCGACTCTTTCAGGGATGACTTCACCCCATTGAGATACGGCCGAATCACTAACACCGAGAGCGGCGGAAATCGCACGCTGAGATCCATAGTGCTTGACCACTTTTTCTTTGAGCATTTTTCACCTCACTTAATTTAAGATATCTTCAATTATTTAACTAAAGGAATCTTAAGTCAACTAGATTTAAGATTACTTAACTATGAAAAAAGAAACCGTAGGCGAGCGCATTCATGCGCTGAGAAAGTCGAAGAAGCTGAGTCAGGTGATCTTGGCTAAAAAGGTTGGTGTATCTAACGCTGCGATTTCGCAATGGGAGCGTTCAGAAACGGAGCCAAAAGGAGATAATTTACTGTCTCTCGCGGCAGCATTAGAATGCTCTCCATCTCATCTGCTATATGGCGATGCGATAGATGAAAACATCACATATGTAGGCAAGGTTCGACCAGGGCTCGTCCCTGTAGTTGGTGATGCCGTTTTAGGAGTTGATGGCATGATCGACATGGTCGAATACCGTGGTGGATGGCTGAAGATTTACAGCGATGATCCGAATGCTTATGGGCTTCGTGTCAGGGGTGACAGCATGTGGCCACGTATCCAGTCAGGTGAGTTCGTTCTGATTGAGCCTGGCACAACGGTGCATCCGGGTGATGAAGTTTTCGTTAGGACCAGTGATGGCCATAACATGATCAAAGTTCTGAATTATACGCGTGATGAGGAGTATCAGTTCACCAGCATCAACCAGGATCACCGCCCTATCACGATTGCCCGAGCAGAAGTTCAGAAGGTCGAGTATGTTGCCGGCATCCTGAAAGCTTCGCGTCATGTTGATAACGATGCAGTTACCGACTCCACGCTTTAACCGCCAAAGGTTGGCGTGTACATCAATTGAGGCTTTGCCGAATAAGTACACACAGCAGCGTAACTAGCAAAGACTGGTGCGCTTTGATTTTCAGGGAAAATATGTGGTTTGATCAACACCACAATTACCAAGGATATCAAATGGATAATGAAGATAAGGTCCTTCCCGGTCAACAGCTAGAAATGGCGGTCTTCCCCGTTAAAGAGGTTGAAGTTGAAGGTGTTCAGATGGGCGTTCTCAACAACGGAACTCCATATCTAACGATGCGTGGGCTAGCAAGATTATGTGGCGTAGATCACACGGCGATTGCCCGCCTGACAACTGACTGGATAGATCAGCGGCAAAGGCCACGCGGAAAGAAAATTGACTCCATTCTCCAAGGCAAGGGCCTTCGCCTTACTCAGTTATACTGGTCAGTTACAAATAAGGGAGTCGAAATCCGGGCATTCCCGACATCAGTTTGCATGTCGATTTTGGAATATTATGCTTTTGAGGCCGATCAGGTTGATAACTCAATTGCACTCAAGAATTACCGTGCTTTAGGCGATAGCGCTCTTCGTAGATTAGTATTCTTAAGTGTTGGGATAGATCCTGAGAATCCTCAGCGCGGTGCCTGGCAGGCGTTTCAAGATCGGCTCCAATTAAATTCACAGATTCCATTTGGCTTTTTCTCCGTTTTTAGCGAGATGGCTGAACTGTCATTAAAAATGATTAATACTGGATTTGATTTTGGTCCAGCATCTGTACCAGACATCAGCGTAGGTACCTTTTGGGCAAAGCACTGGTCTGCAAATCAATTAGACGAAAAATATGGGGCAAGAACAAAGCACCCCCATACTTATCCAGATTGGTTTCCACAGCATCGAGCCGGTCCAATTGAGGCCTGGATATACCCAGACGATGCTCTTGGTGAATTTCGTCGCTGGATGCAACAATCTTATCTCCCCACTAAGTTCCCAGCTTACATAGAATCGAAAACTCGCTCCGGCGCAATCCCAGAGGTCAATGCAATAAAGTTACTATCACAGGTGAAAAAGCCGACACCCCCCAAACTAAACTGAATACCCAACCCGGCAACCACGCCGGGTTTATTGTGCCTTACTCCCTCGCCTAACGAATGCTGCAGCGTCTCTCAGCACTCCTTTATGGACCGTGTTGCCAACGGTCCTCCGCTTCAATTCTAGATAGTCAATGATGTTGCCCTGGTTGATCTCTTAACCGTCAATCACAAGTTGCATTACTGCCTCTCCGATCTCACCGGCCATAAAAGCCGCCCGCTCGTCTTCCCAGTTTGTTTCCATGCCACCTCCGAACAAATTTTAATCAAAATACACCTCCCTCAGGTAAAAATCACTTATTTAAGTTATCTTCACTTTAATATTGACTTTGAATTTAAGACATCTTAATGTTTATTCATCGACAGCGAACAGGCAGGATGCCTACCAAGTAGCCGCCCGAGGCACACGAAGATCGGGATGATTCGCTTACCAGTGACACTGGCAGAGGGTTACACGATGAGTAACGCAAAATTCCAAGGCAGCAAAGGCCCGTGGCGTTTCGAAGGAAGGACAGGACGTTTATTGGATAGCAATGGTGATGTTATTTGTGGGTTCTGGGCAGAGTCTGATTTCTCAGGCTGCACCGATGCCATACACGGAACTTTGTGCGCCTCAGCACCAAAGATGCTGGAAATACTGCAAGAGATTATCGAAGGCAATAACAAATTTCGCATCGGTAAAGAAATGAAAGCGAAGGCGACAGAGGTAATAGGCCAGGCTCTGAACTGGGAAGGCGACGAAAGCTGGATGGATAAAGAAGAAACTGATTAAAACCACCGAGGCAATCATGAGCGCAAAAGGTTGGAAGGCATTGGTCTATAGCGTTGTGGTCTGTACCCCGTTTTGGTTGTTGGTTTTTGTGTAGTGGTGGCAGTCGCCGGGTGACCGGCGCACATCGGAATGCTCACTCGCCATTTCCCTCAGTTCTGGGAGCGGTGGAGGATCCTAACTCATGTGTGAGCAGCCCAATGTGAAGTGTCTTTTAACCCCTGTTGCTATCAGCTTCGGCTATGACGGTTTCAGCGGGAACATGAGAACAGGGAGCCTGCCCCATGACGAGAACAGGCACGCGAATGGAGGGCTGAATTATGTGACAGGTCATGGGTTACCCGAAAATTCAAGCGCGAGAAGAATGCACGTCCTCGCCGTAGGCTGGGGAGCCGGATAACGTAACCGGCACACAACAGGTAAGAGCATTGCACCGGATATGTGGCATAGCAGCCTCTGATGCAAGTTACTGGCGAGGTGGTTAGGCCGGAAAACCGCGTTCAAGCCAAGCGGCGCAAGGTGGTCAAATGTAGTGCTCTTTCCGTTGTGGTATCCGGTGATAGACGGGCTTCCTCCCCGTCTGTGGGTTCAACTCCCATCACCACACCTAATGCGCCGCGCCGGCGGCACTGCAGCGAAAGCAAGCGCAGATATCCGGCAAGTATTTTGCTGTGTGTAGTGAAGCCTTTGCGGCTGCTCTGATTTGGGTTGGTGTCAGCCGCATTTTTTCACATATCTGGTGGCGTACTGTTTCGGGTTCCCCTTATCCCTTTACACAGTATAAAGCCCCGGCGCGGTGCGCCACCTGATGTGTGAGTAATTAACCGGGAGCCAGCGCTATGCGGGTGTCTGGCCTCCATTCTTAAAACCCGATTTTCTCTCTGCGAAAAGTTGCCAATTCTGGCAGGGCTTCGCTTTGCCGAAAATCAGTGTGGGGTAATAAACGATGATCAACACAATCACGATCGACACGGAAACAATGGACGTTCAGGCATCAGCGGTGATCTTATCTATCGGTGGTTTTGCATTTGATATCGAAGATGTCGATGGAGTGCAGAACTCAATCATGGAGGTGGTTCGGAATCCTGAGCTGGCCGACTATTCTAAGTCTGCATTTTATGGGTTGGTTGATACTTTTGGTCAGTTAATTCAAGGCCGAACTGTCAGCGCCGAAACGCAACAGTGGTGGATAAAACAAGATGAAGATGCCCATGAGGCTCTAGCTGGAAATCGGGAACCTCTGAGTCAAACACTCGTAAATCTGACTTCTTGGATTCAACAACACCCAGGCGTGCGTATCTTTTTCCGTGGTACCGATTTTGATGGGTCTATCCTCGAAAGTGCATACCGTTCTTGCGGTCTAACATGCCCGTGGCATTTTGCAGGTAAGCGCGATGTTCGCACCTACATTGATGCAATGGTCAAAGGCACCAAGGGTTCTCTGCCTAAAACCCATCAACCATGTTTTGCTACGGTTAAACATCACTCCCTGCATGATGCCATGAATGATGCAGAACAGATGGCCATTGCCTACCGTCTGAATAGCCGACAGGTAGGTGCCTAATGCTGCAGATGCTGACGTTAGAAGAATGGGCTGCGGAGCGATATCGCAGCCAACCGCCCTCTCTTAATACCTTGCGGCGTTGTGCAAAAGAGGGTCACTTCGCCCCTCCTGCGCGTAAGGAAGGCAAATTATGGCGTGTGCGAGAAGATGCTGAGCTAGTTGGCCCACTCACTACTCCGGTCATTAAGCACAATGACAATCCGAAGCTCCAAAGGATACTGAACGATGGCAGCCAGACCGCGTAAGAACAATGTTGATATTCCTAACCTGTATCCGCTATTTAGCCGTAAGGCCAATAAGGTCTACTGGCGATACCGGCATCCGGTTACAGGGAAGTACCATGCTCTTGGTGACAATGAGCAGGAAGCTCGTGAGATTGCGATCGAAGCTAATAGCCGGCTTGCGGAGCAGCGTAGCCGGCAGATCCTGGCACTTAGCGATCGTGTGGCTCAAATTAAGGGTAAAAATATAACTGTCAGTACCTGGCTCGACCGGTATTGGAAAATACAGGAAGAACGACTTAGCACCGGTGATATCAAGACCAACACGTTTAAACAAAAACGTAAGCCTGTGGACCTTCTACGCCAAAATTTTGCAATGAAATCCTTGCCCGAGGTGGATGCCAGAGATATCGCTTCGTTGTTGGATGAGTACACCGACGCCGGACAGCCACGTATGGGCCAGGTTGTTCGCTCAGTGCTGATTGATGTATTCAAAGAGGCTCAGCACGTGGGTGAGGTTCCTCCGGGCTACAATCCCGCGCTAGCAACAAAGCAACCGCGCAGGAAGATTACCAGGCAGCGTTTGAATCTAGATGAATGGCAGAAGATTTTCGACATTGCTGATAAACAGCATCGATACATGGGCAATGCGATGCTATTGGCCGTAGTTACAGGACAGCGCTTGGGTGATATTTCAGCAATGAAATTCAGCGATATTTGGGATGACCACTTACATGTTGTGCAGGAGAAAACTGGTGCAAAATTGGCATTACCTCTTTCCCTTCGTTGCGATGCTTTGAACACGAGCTTACGTGAGGTTATCTCGCGTTGCCGAGATTATGCTGTCAGTCAGTATCTTGTACATTACTTCCGTTCGACATCAATGGCCCAACGTGGGGCCAAAGTGCCAGGAAATACCCTGACAACCAACTTTAGCAAAGCCAGGGATAAAACTGATATTGATTGGGGTGACGGCACACCAGCAACTTTTCATGAACAACGCTCACTTGCTGAAAGGCTCTATAAGTCCCAGGGAGTAAACACTCAGATACTTCTTGGACACAAAACGCAATCTCAGACTGACCGTTATCACGATGATAGAGGGAAAGATTGGATCACAATGAGCTGCTAAATTGTTGGCCCCCTCAAGACACACTAGATTAGATCTTAAATGCATAGATTGCTATTTTACATACTGTTATTTAACAGGTAAAATTCTCGCAAAACGAAATGACGAGGTGTTTATTTGAAAACCAAGATAAGTAATATAAGTTTAATAGAAGTTTTAACTCTATTTTTTTCATGCACGGCGGTATGGATATCATGGAATGGCCAAAACTATGTCGAAGCAGCGTACATCAGCAATAAAAAATTGATAGTTTATAGTGAGAGATACAAAGATAATCCAGAAATTACAAAACTAATTCCCATAGGTGATAACAAGAAAATACTTTCCGTACGAATTTCTTATCCGGATAAATTCATAAAAAATGTCGATTACATAGATGCTAGTGGTTTGTATGCATCTACCGAAAATATAAACATTAACATTGCAAGAATGTTGAAGAAAGATATAAAAGATAACAGTATTTCTTTCTCTATCCCTGTAGAATTACTAACAAAATATGCTGTCGATGGCGACGTTTTTTATGACAACTCCATATACTTTATTACATACAAAATCAATCTAGAAAAAGAAAAAGATAGCAACTACAAAGTTATTACTTATGAATCCCAGTTCGAATTCGCATCTAGAATACCAGATAGCATCACTTACTCACTTATAAGAAGAGTTTTTGGTGAAGATGAAACAATGGACATAAATAAGATGTTCGAAACAAATAGTTACTGGAGCTCCCTTGATTTTGTCCGCAGTCTATAATGGAAACATTAAAATCATATTAATTATGAAAATTAATCAAGAAAGTTACCAGCAATAATTAAAGGATAAAATAGACTCAATTACCATGTTCACTTTTCGGTCATTACTGTGAATAAAAATAGTAAGCACAGCATGACCGACAAGTACCCATCGGTAATGTTGCATTAATTTAACAAAATTATAAAATTCATTTATATACGTCATTTTTCGCTAAATACTGAAATGACGCCAATGCTTTGTCAATACGTTCTCTCATTAATTTCAATAAATCACGTTCCTGTTCATTTTTCCTGATAACTATAAATTCCTGTACCGAACATAGAAGTTCATGGGCACAAGTTCGTATTGTATCTGATGATATTATCTGAACTTCGTTATATATTCTAAGATAACTTAGATACTCTTTATCCTTTCCATCACTGCTAATGTCATAGTATGTTTGAACAAGCGCCTGAGAATGACTAAGAAAATCCACATACAAAAATTTCTTATAGTCATTAGTTTTTCGTAAATTGGCAACCTCTTCAGTTCTAACGTTATGTTTATGCGTTAAATGAAGAATGAAATATCCAGACACAGCAGAAATAGAGGCACCAAGACCTATTTTTACTGCTGAGTCCAAAACCTCAATTCCGGTCATGTCTATAGCTTCCCCTGGTTAATTAATATTAATATTTCCCTGTTCAACCTTAATTAAGAAAGTCAGCCATTGGCCCAGCTACCAGCTATAGGCTTACATCTCCCAACATTGCTATTAAGCAAGGTTATATTTATTCGCTTCTTGCTTAAGAGTACTATCAGCTACGAGTTAGCGCACATTAGTCTTCAAAGCCAAAAGTCTCTCTATGCCGTTTTAAATATTTTTTATTCTCTTCAAAAACTCGGTTCAATTTTGAATTTATAGGAATATTTAAATCATAAAGTAGATTTTCCAACCCATCTCTAAACTTTAATTTTCCATCATCGGTGAAACTAATCATACCTCGGTCAAACAACTTATCTAGGTTTGGGATGAGTGGCAATCCATTGAAAGGATCAACTTTCTCTTTGTCATCAGAAATAGACCAAGCTACTATATGAGAAGCGGTTAAAATTGACTCAACATCAATGCCAGTTACCGCACATTTCCCCCCCCACATTTTAAATAACTTATCTCTATAGGGACCGTGACCAACGCGAGCCTGAATGACTGCTGCTTTAGTGCTTCCTCTCGCCTCTTTTACCGTGGCAGTCTGTTTATTGAAGTCTATTGAAATGTTGTCGCTAATAAAACTTGCTATCATCTTTGCTGCAGCCTCGGGTATTTCGCACATGTAGGTCTGCGTGCAAAACCCGTTCTCAGCAAAAACTGTTGGCCGACTTAACTCATTAAACGCAGCCATAAACATATCTCTGAACTGCAAAATATCGATCGGGTGCTCTAAAACGGTTAAATCTACATCTACTCGGGTTCCTTCACGCTCCCACTTATCAAAAGATCGATTAGGTGGCCGCGGTGCATCATCAGCATCGGCTGTAGCAATCGCTACATAGATAATCTCTCGATCCTTATTACAAAAGATGATGTCACCTGCTTTTACATCCTTCACTGTCTCCCAGGAGGCATAACTAAACTTTTTCCCATGCTTATTCATGCCATATTGTGGAGCCCAGAGGAAATTTTGTTCTTTAACCTCATTAAAACTGCTACCAATATTCACCCAGAAAAAGCTCATTAACACTCCTTGTAGAATTTTATCTCATGCCAAAAATGTAGTTGTAGGTAGTTTATCGTCCATTTCATCGCAAAGTTTAGACGCAGCTCAACCTTTAGATCTATACGTTCAAAAGCCCTAAAATGGCCGAGTTTTGATAACTTATTTTGATAATGTTTTGATAACCGTTGCGATTTAAATAATAAAAAACGGGAACCATCAGGCTCCCGTTATCATTTAACGCTTAAACACTCTTACATGTGTTTAACGATAGCGTCGCCAAACTCTGAACATTTCAGCAGTTTAGCGCCTTCCATCAGGCGTTCGAAGTCATAGGTCACGGTCTTGGCAGCGATGGCGCCTTCCATGCCCTTAACAATCAGGTCAGCCGCTTCGAACCAGCCCATGTGACGCAGCATCATTTCTGCAGACAGGATGATGGAACCTGGGTTCACTTTGTCCTGGCCGGCATACTTAGGTGCAGTACCGTGGGTGGCTTCGAACAGCGCGCAATCGGAACCGATGTTGGCACCAGGTGCGATACCGATACCACCAACCTGTGCGGCCAGGGCGTCGGAGATGTAGTCACCGTTCAGGTTCATACAGGCGATCACGTCGTATTCAGCCGGACGCAGCAGGATTTGCTGCAGGAAGGCGTCGGCGATCACGTCTTTAACCACGATCTCTTTACCGGTGTTCGGGTTCTTGATTTTCAGCCATGGACCGCCGTCGATCAGTTCGCCACCAAACTCTTCGCGCGCCAGTTCGTAGCCCCAATCCTTGAAGGCACCTTCGGTGAACTTCATGATGTTGCCTTTGTGAACCAGGGTCACAGAGTCGCGGTCGTTGGTGATCGCGTATTCGATCGCCGCACGTACCAGACGTTTAGTCCCTTCTTCAGAACATGGCTTCACGCCGATACCACATTGCTCTGGGAAGCGGATTTTTTTCACGCCCATTTCGTCGCGCAGGAACTTGATCACTTTGTCTGCTTCTGCAGAACCGGCTTTCCACTCGATACCTGCGTAGATGTCTTCGGCGTTTTCGCGGAAGATCACCATGTCGGTCAGCTCAGGCTGTTTAACCGGGCTTGGAGTGCCCTGGTAGTAACGCACCGGACGCAGACACACGTACAGGTCCAGTTGCTGGCGCAGGGCCACGTTCAGGGAGCGAATACCGCCACCGACTGGGGTAGTCAGCGGGCCTTTGATGGCAACGCGGTAGTCACGGATCAGATCCAGGGTTTCTTCCGGCAGCCACACGTCTTTCCCGTAAACGTGAGTGGATTTTTCGCCGGTATAGATTTCCATCCAGGAGATTTTACGTTCGCCGTGGTAGGCCTTTTTCACTGCTGCATCAACCACGTGAATCATAGCAGGGGTAACGTCAACGCCAATGCCGTCGCCTTCGATAAACGGAATGATCGGGTTATTCGGAACAACCAGTTTACCCTGGGCATCGACCGTAATCTTTTTACCTTCTGCCGGAACAACTACTTTGCTTTCCATCAACCTCTCCTTCAAGCGCAATTTTTGTTAATGCTTTGTAAGATGCGTGTAGATACTACTGGAATTTTCAGTCCGCGCCAATCCGAAACGGATTCGGTTATAATGCGCCTATCATCCGTAATCTCAACTGTTATGAAAAAATTCTCTGTTAAAAATCACAAAGTTAAACGATTCAGCAAGCCTGCTCCCGCCAAACCCGCAGTCGCACAGGGGCCGCGTCGCGTGGTGTTATTCAATAAGCCGTTCGATGTGCTGCCGCAATTTACCGATGAAGCCGGCCGCACCACCCTGAAAGAATTCATTCCATTTCCCGATGTTTACGCCGCTGGGCGTTTGGATCGCGACAGCGAAGGTTTATTGGTGCTAACCAATGACGGCAAGCTGCAGGCGCAACTCACCCAGCCGGGCAAACGTACCGGAAAAGTCTATTACGTGCAGGTCGAAGGCGCCCCGCAGGAAAGCGATCTGGCCCCCTTGCGCAATGGCGTCACGCTCAAAGACGGCCCAACGTTGCCGGCAGGCGTTGAGCTGGTCGCAGAACCGCAATGGCTGTGGCCGCGCAATCCGCCCATTCGCGAACGCAAATCAATCCCCACCGCCTGGCTGAAAGTCACCCTTTATGAAGGCCGAAATCGCCAAGTGCGTCGCATGACTGCACACATCGGCTTTCCTACCCTGCGGCTGATTCGCTACAGTATGGGTAATCTTTCATTGGGCGAATTGCAGCCCGGTGAATGGAAAACCCTGGACTCACTGTAACCAGCCCGAGGAGCAGCAACGATGAAAACATTAACCGCGCTACTGTTCACCGCCCTGCTTTCGGTTCCTGCCGTTCAGGCCGCCAGTTTTGACTGCGCCAAAGCCGTCAGCGCCGACGAAAAGGCCATCTGCGCCAGCCGTACGCTAAGTGACAAAGACGTGGAAATGGCGACCAAGTACCAGTTTTTACATGGCCTGTTCGCCATGGGAGTGCGCGGTGAGATGCAAGACCAGCAACAGCGCTGGCTGGCGCAGCGGAAACTGTGCGGCAGCGACGTCAGTTGTCTCTCAGGCAGCTATCAGGCCCGTATTACCGAACTGGATGACATCTATCAGCATATCAATAAGCCGCTGTAAGGGACCTTTATGTTTAAACCGCACGTCACCGTTGCCTGCGTGGTTCACGCCGCCGGCAAGTTTTTGATCGTCGAAGAGACGATTAATAACAAGGCGCTCTGGAATCAGCCGGCCGGGCACCTTGAAGCCGACGAAACGCTGGTGCAGGCCGCCGAGCGCGAGCTGTGGGAAGAAACCGGCATCCGCGCCACGCCACAGTCATTCCTCAAGCTGCACCAGTGGATCGCACCGGACAATACGCCGTTTCTGCGCTTCTGCTTTGTCATCGAGCTCGAACAGCAGTTGCCGACCGAACCGCACGACAGCGATATCGACCGCTGTTTGTGGCTGAGCGCCGACGAGATTTTGCAGGCCCCTAACCTGCGATCCGCACTGGTCGCGGAAAGCCTTCGTTGTTACCAACAGCCGGAACGTTACCCGCTATCGCTGGTCAGCAGCTATAACTGGCCGTTCTGAGATGAATAAGTGCCGTGCGCCGGCGCAGGCAACGTGGTAAAATCCTGCGCTTGTTTTTTATCAGCACGGTTCGTGTTCAAGTTCGTGAGATCCCCATGTCAGACAACAGCCAGAAAAAAGTAATCGTCGGTATGTCCGGCGGCGTCGACTCTTCCGTTACTGCCTATCTGTTACAGCAACAGGGCTATCAGGTCGCTGGGCTGTTTATGAAGAACTGGGAAGAAGACGATGATGAAGAGTACTGCTCCGCAGCGACCGATTTGGCCGATGCACAGGCGGTATGCGACAAACTCGGCATCGAACTGCACACGGTGAACTTCGCGGCAGAGTACTGGGACAACGTCTTTGAACTGTTCCTGGAAGAGTACAAGGCCGGCCGCACGCCGAACCCGGACATCCTGTGCAATAAAGAAATCAAATTCAAAGCCTTCCTGGAATTCGCCGCCGAAGATCTGGGGGCCGATTTTATCGCCACCGGCCACTACGTGCGCCGCCAGGACGTTGACGGCAAAAGCCGCCTGCTGCGCGGTGTCGACGGCAATAAAGACCAAAGCTATTTCCTCTACACCCTGAGTCACGAGCAGGTTGCGCAAAGCCTGTTCCCGGTCGGTGAGCTGGAAAAACCGGAGGTGCGCCGCATCGCCGAACAGCTGGATCTGGTCACCGCCAAGAAAAAAGACTCCACTGGCATCTGCTTTATCGGCGAACGCAAGTTCCGCGACTTCCTTGGCCGCTACCTGCCCGCACAGCCGGGCCCGATTGTCAGCGTTGACGGCCAGACCGTCGGTGAACATCAGGGCCTGATGTACCACACCCTGGGCCAGCGTAAAGGGCTCGGCATTGGTGGTATGAAGGACAGCAGTGAAGATCCGTGGTACGTGGTGGACAAAGACGTCGCCAACAACGTGCTGGTGGTTGCCCAGGGGCATGAGCATCCGCGCCTGATGTCCGTCGGTCTGGTAGCGCAGCAGCTGCATTGGGTCGATCGCCTGCCGCTGAGCGGCCCCTTCCGCTGTACGGTAAAAACCCGTTATCGCCAGCAGGACATTCCGTGCACCGTTACCCCGCTTGACGAAGAGCGTATTGAAGTGCGTTTCGACGAGCCGGTCGCTGCCGTGACCCCAGGCCAGTCTGCCGTGTTCTATCAGGATGAAATCTGCCTCGGTGGCGGCATTATCGAACAGCGTTTACAGGAGTAATCGTGGCGAAGAATTATTATGACATTACGCTGGCCATGGCTGGAATCAGCCAGGCGGCGCTTATGGTTCAGCAGTTGGCGCACGAAGGCCAATGCGATCGTGAAGCTTTCCATACTTCGCTGAACAGCCTGCTGCAGATGGACCCCTCTTCCACGCTGGCGGTGTTCGGCGGAGAAGAGCGCAATTTGAAAGTCGGCCTCGAGACGCTGATGAGCGTGCTCAACGCCAACAATAAAGGGTTGGGTGCCGAACTCACCCGCTACACCATCAGCCTGATGGTGCTGGAGCGCAAGCTCAACGCCAATAAGCAGGCGATGAACCAGCTTGGCGAACGTCTCGGCCAGCTTGAGCGCCAACTGGCGCATTTTGATCTGGAATCAGACACCATTATCAGCGCGCTGGCCGGCATTTATGTCGACGTGGTCAGCCCGCTCGGGCCGCGCATCCAGGTGACCGGCTCGCCGGCTATTCTGCAGAATCCGCAGGTGCAGGCCAAGGTTCGTGCCACGCTACTGGCCGGCATCCGTGCCGCCGTACTGTGGCAACAGGTTGGCGGCAGCCGCCTGCAGTTAATGTTTTCCCGTAATCGTCTGTTTAAACAGGCGCAAAATATCGTTGCTCATTGTTAATCGATCCCAGGAGTTGCTACCGATGGAATTATCCTCACTGACCGCCGTCTCACCCGTTGATGGACGCTACGGTGATAAAGTCAGCGCACTGCGCGCCATTTTCAGCGAATACGGTCTGCTGAAATTCCGCGTGCAGGTTGAAGTACGTTGGCTGCAAAAACTGGCCACCTGTGCAGAAATCAAAGAAGTTCCGGCTTTTGACGCCGACGCAAACGCTTTCCTCGACAAGATCGTCGCGGAATTCAGCGAAGAAGACGCGCAGCGCATCAAGACCATCGAACGCACCACCAACCACGACGTCAAAGCGGTTGAGTATTTCCTGAAAGAAAAAGTGGACGCGATCCCTGCGCTGCAGGCGGTGTCCGAGTTTATCCACTTTGCCTGTACCTCAGAAGACATCAACAACCTGTCACATGCGCTGATGCTGCAAACTGCGCGTCAGGACGTGGTGCTGCCGTACTGGCGCAAAATCATCGATTCAATCAAGGGCCTGGCGCTGGAATACCGCGATATTCCGCTGCTGTCCCGTACCCACGGTCAGCCGGCAACCCCGTCAACCGTCGGTAAAGAATTCGCCAACGTGGCCTACCGTATGGAACGTCAGTTCCGTCAGCTGGAGCGCGTGGAGATCATGGGTAAAATCAACGGTGCAGTCGGCAACTATAACGCCCACATCGTGGCTTATCCGGAAGTGGACTGGCATGCGTTCAGCGAAGACTTCGTGACTTCACTGGGCATTACCTGGAACCCGTACACCACCCAAATCGAACCGCACGACTACATTGCCGAGCTGTTTGACTGCGTGGCGCGTTTCAACACCATTCTGATCGACTTCGACCGTGATATCTGGGGTTATATCGCCCTGAATCACTTTAAGCAGAAGACCATCGCCGGTGAAATCGGCTCTTCAACCATGCCGCACAAGGTCAACCCGATCGACTTCGAGAACTCCGAAGGCAACCTGGGCCTGTCTAACGCGGTGCTGGGCCACCTGGCCAGCAAACTGCCGGTATCTCGCTGGCAGCGCGACCTGACCGACTCCACCGTGCTGCGTAACCTGGGCGTCGGTCTGGGCTATGCGTTGATCGCCTATCAGGCGACCATGAAAGGCATCAGCAAGCTCGAAGTCAATCAGGCACATCTGCTGGACGAGCTGGATCACAACTGGGAAGTTTTGGCCGAGCCGATCCAGACCGTGATGCGTCGTTACGGCATCGAAAAGCCGTATGAAAAGCTGAAAGAGCTGACCCGCGGCAAACGCGTGGATGCCGCCGGTATGCAGGCATTTATCGATGGTCTGGCGCTGCCGGAAGAAGAAAAAACCCGCCTGAAAGCCATGACCCCGGCGAACTACATTGGCCGCGCGGCGACCATGGTCGATGAGCTGAAGTAAGCGTTTTGTTCCGATAGCAAAGAGGCGGCCTTTTGGCCGCCTCTTTTATTTCCGTGGCATAAAATCCTGCAGGCGTTTTATCTGCTGCCCTTGCGCATTGAAATTATCGGGACTCAACCACTGCTCGAATCCCGCCTTGATTGCCGGCCAACGGTCAGCGGTTATGGCAAACCAGTCGGTATCCCGAGTGCGGCCCTTGGTGACCACCGCAAAGCGGAAAGTCCCCTCATGCAGAAAACCAAATCTCGCCGCCGCCTGTTTGGAGGGCGCGTTGTGACTGTCGCACTTCCATTCGCAACGGCGATAGCCCAAATCCTCAAACAGGTGCCGCAGCATCAGATAAATCGCCTCGATGGCACTGGAGCGCTGTTTCATCGCCGGTGACCAGCTGACATGTCCAATCTCAGCCACGCCATTACCTTCGTCGATGCGCATATAAGCTACCGTCCCGACCGGTGCCTGGCTGGCACCGTCGAACACCGTCAGATTCACCAGCGTAGCGTTCGCCTGCAAGGTGGTCAGGTGTTGCAACATCGCCGCAGGGCTCTCCGGTCGTTCTATCGATAAATAAGTCCAGTCCCGGCCATCAACCGCCTGCTGGAAAGCGCTGAACAACGCCGCATAATCCCGCTGCGGATCGAGTTGCTTCAGACAGCAAAAACGGCCGTTAAGCGTCTCGCCACCAGGGCGCTTCGCCGCCCGCCAATCGGATAATGGCTCGCCCACCGGCTGCCCAAACTGATTGATCACCATACACTTCCTCGCAGCCTGTCGTTAACGGGTATAGACGATAAACGAACTTCTCTTGCCTATCTTGTCGTACAGCGACCGCGCCGGGGCGTTATATTCCTGCGTCATCCAATAAACTCTGTCGCTGCCTTTCTCATCCGCCAACTGATAGGCCTGTTCGAAGAGTTTTTCGGACACTTTCTTGCCGCGGCCCGCCGGTGAAACGTAAAGATCTTCAATATAACAATAGCCAGCCGAGCTCCAGGTTGAAGGATGGAAAATGAGATGCATGAACCCCAGCAGGTTGCCGTTTCTATCTTCCGCCACCAGGCCGTAGACCTGTTGATCTTCGCATAAACGCTCGAAGGTATGATCGGTAACCTGCGCCGAGACGTCCGCACGGTAAAAATGGAGGTACCCCTGCCACAGTTCCAACCACTGCGGCTTATCGGCGTTTTGTATTTTACGTACTGCTGCTTCATGAATTATTGGGAGCATGGTGCCTCTCTGGTATTAAGTAAGTGATCCCGCAACCTTTAAGCCACCCTAAGGGGGATGGCGATCAAAGCATCATCGGGGCTTTTCTGAGAAAAAATAACGTAATACCAGTAGGATACCTGCGCCATCGCGAACTGAATACAGACCAATTAATAACAGTGAACAGACCAATTTTGATGTGCAACCGCAGTCAGATCTCAGCCGGCAGCTCGCTGAAAATAGCAGCTAACCTTTTGATGAATCTTACAATCTCGTCTGGGGAATAAGCGGCAAAACCCAATACCAGCGCCCCTTCCGTGGGTTGCCCGGTATAAAAATCTATCAGGCCATAGACCTTTATCCCCTGCGCGGCGGCGGCCTGAATCAGGCGCCGTTCAGTTGCCGCGTCCGCCAACGGACATACCAGTTGCAACCCGCCCTGCGGCAAACGTGGCTGAGTCCAGGCGCCAAGATACTGATGAACCGCTGCATGCAAAATCTCCAGCCGCGCCTGATAGGTTTTGCGCATGTTCCTTAAATGTTCGGTATGGAAATCTTCATGGATAAATTTGAATAACGTCATTTGCGGCAATGCGGAAGTATAACCATCCTGGAATTGCTTGGCGGCGACCATGGGTTTAATCAGCTGCGGCGGAACGATAATAAAACCGATGCGTAACCCCGGGAATAACGTCTTGCTAAAGGTGCCGATATACAAGGTTCGCTGGTACTGATCCAGCCCCTGCAGCGATGCCCTGGTCAGGCCGTCGTAATTGAACTCGGAATCGTAATCGTCTTCAATAATCCAGGCTTTTTCACGTTGCGCCCAGGCCAACAGCTTTAACCTCCGGTCGATGCTGAGCGAATGCCCCAACGGATAATGATGTGAGGGCGTGATGTAAACGCCCCGCCCGCCCCCGTCTGCCCGTATCAATGCATCGATATCCAAACCGGATTGATCTACCCCAATCGGTTGGGCGAGTATCCCTGCCGACTGAACCAATTTTTTGGCCCCCTGGTAGCCCGGCTCTTCCACGAACACCCGGTCGCCAGGATTAAACAACACCTGCGTACACAGCGATAGCGCCTGCTGTGAACTGGTCACCACGATCACCTGCTCCGCGCTGGCCTTCACGCCCCTTTCGCGCCGCAAATAGTCAATGATCTCCTCCCGCAGTTCCACCAGCCCCTGAGGATCGGCATACCCCAGCAGGCGCTCGGCACCTTGTCGCACCGCCAGCCTTTCCAGCTGCAACCAGCTATCGATGGGAAACAGCCGCAAATCGGGCACGGAAGGGGTCAGCGAGTCGTTTCGACTGGTGTGCGGAGTGTGGGCTGCCAGCAGCAAGGAGCGGCCATGCACACTCAGTTCCGACTCCGCCAGTTGAGCGCTTTCGGCGGGGTTTTCAGTCAGCAGCTCGCGGCCAATCAGGGTATTTTGCTGGTAGCTGACAAAACTGCCGCGCCCCACCGCGCGGGCAATATAGCCTTCGGCCTCCAGTTGGGCATAAGTCAGTTCAACCGTATCGCGCGAAACCACCAGCCGCGCAGCCAGTACGCGGCTGGGCGGCAGTTTTGCCAGATAGTCCAGCTCCCCCGCCGTCACCAGTTGCTTGATGGTCAGATGCAGCGCGGCTTTGCGCGTCATGCCTTGACGTAGATGCCGACCAAAGGTGGCCTGGATGATATCCGGCCGGCTGTCACTACTGTGCTTCATGCTGCTCCAGGTCGAAGGCCTGCCGAAGACAAACCTGCGGTATGTATGTTGATAAGTTGATCTACATCAACTTAGTTGTGAACAAAATGTTTTGAAACAGATCATCGATTGTTTCATTCAGTTCGCCAGTCCTACACTAAAACAACCATACCAGTAGCTTGCTATTTATATGGTTGTTTACTATCCGTTTACCCATCCCCGCCTGTTTACCGCTGCTGGAGAGCCGCGGCGTAGGCCGCTATTGCCTGCGCAGGCATTAATTGTGAAGCATGTTCAAGGTGGAATTATGTCACAACAGCACGACGCTACGCCGCCCAGGCGTAACTTTCTAAAAAAGACACTGGCGTTAATCCCGCTCGCCGCCGCAGGCAGCAGCATTATGGCACTGGAAGCCAAGGCGGCACCCGCCCCCGGCGTATTGAGCCACTATGTCCCGGTCTATTTCAACGGTGACGAATGGCGTTTTCTGCTGGCCGCCTGCGATCGGCTGATCCCGACGGACGCTAACGGCCCCGGCGCGGTGGATCAGGGCGTACCGGTATTTATCGACCGACAAATGGAAACGCCTTACGGCCACGGCGGACTGTGGTACATGCATCCGCCTTTCGTTCCCTCTCCGCCGGAACTGGGCTATCAGTCCAAGCTGACGCCGCGCGAGACTTACCGTATCGGTATCCGTGAAGTGAATGCGCACTGCCGTCGGCAGTTTCAAAAGGTGTTTGCCGAACTGGGCCACGCTGAGCAGGAACAGCTGCTGTCGGCGCTGGAACATGGCCAATTGGACTCGGAAGCCCTGTCCGGTAAGGCGTTTTTCGACCAGTTGCTGACCAATACCAAAGAAGGCTATCTGGCCGATCCGCTGCATGGCGGTAACCAGACGTTAGCGTCCTGGAAACTGATTGGTTTCCCCGGCGCACGCGCGGATTACACCGATTGGGTCAATCGCCCCAATCAGCCTTATCCCCTCGGCCCGGTCAGTATTTCAAGCAAAAGGAATGCTAAATGAGCACAATTAAAAAACCACCGGTAGACGTGGTTATCGTCGGGTTTGGCTGGACCGGCGCCATAATGGGGATGGAATTGACCGAAAGCGGCCTGAGCGTGCTGGCGCTGGAACGCGGTGAGCAGCGTGAAACCTACCCGGACTTCGCCTATCCGCGCATTGCCGACGAACTGACCTACGGCATTCGCCTGAAACTGGCACAGGAAATGGCGCATGAGACGGTCACGGTGCGCCACACCCCGGCAGATTTTGCCGTGCCCTACCGCCAGCTCGGGTCTTTTCTGCCCGGTAACGGCGTCGGCGGTGCCGGCGTGCACTGGAACGGCATGCACTGGCGTGCCTTGCCATCCGACTTAAAGCTGCACACCACCCTAAATGAAAAGTACGGGGCCAAATGGATCCCGGAGGGCATGACGCTACAGGATTATCCGCTGAGTTATCAGGAACTGGAGCCTTACTTCGACAAGTTCGAAAAAGTGTGCGGCACTTCCGGTCGAGCCGGCAATCTGCAGGGAAATATCATCAAGGGAGGCAATCCGTTTGAAGGGCCACGAGCCAGCGAATACCCGACGCCGGCGCTGAAACAGCTCTATTCCGGCTCGCTGTTCGGCAAGGCCGCGGAATCACTGGGCTATCACCCGTTCGCCATCCCCGCCGCCAACTGCTCCGAGCCCTATACCAATCCCTACGGCGTGCAGCTGGGTCCCTGTAATTTTTGCGGCTACTGCGAGCGCTTCGGCTGCTTTATGTACTCCAAGGCTTCGCCGCAAACCACCATTTTGCCGGTACTGACCCAGCGCAAAAACTTTGAGCTGCGCACCCAGTCGCAGGTAATCAAAGTGAATCTGGACAGCACCGGCAAGAAAGCCACCGGCGTCACCTACATCAACGCCCAGGGGCAAGAGGTGGAACAACCGGCCGATCTGGTGATCCTCAGTGCTTTCCAACTGCATAACGTTCGCCTGCTGCTGTTGTCCGGCATCGGCAAACCTTACGATCCGGTGACCGGTGAAGGCGTGGTCGGCAAGAACTACGCCTATCAGATGAACAGCGGTGTATCGCTGTTTTACGACCAGAATACCCACTTCAATCCGTTTATCGGCGCAGGCGCGGCCGGCACGGTGATCGACGATCTGAACGGCGAGAACTTCGATCATGCCGATTTGGGTTTTATCGGCGGTGCCTACATCTCTGCCACCCGCACCGGTGGCCGACCTATCCAGCAAATGATGCTGCCACCGGGTACGCCTGCCTGGGGCGGCGGCTGGAAACAGGGCATCAAGGATAACTACCCGCACTCAATGAGCATCGGCTCCGAAGGCTCGGTGATGCCGTACCGCGACTGCTATCTGGATCTCGACCCAACCTATAAGGACGGCTACGGCCTGCCGCTGTTACGCATGACGTTTGACTGGAAAGACAATGAAATCAAAATGACACAGCACATCACCAGCAAAATGGTGAATATCGCCAATGCCATGAAGCCCAAACAGATAGCGGTTTCGGTGAAAAAAACCGGCGATCATTACGATGTGCGCCCCTACCAGTCGACTCACACCACCGGCGGAGCCATTACCGGTGACAACCCTGCCACCAGCGTGGTGAATAAATACCTGCAGTGTTGGGATGTACCTAATGTGTTCGTCACCGGCGCCTGCGCCTTTCCGCAGAATCTGGCCTACAACCCCACCGGCATCGTCGGGGCGCTGGCCTATTATTCGGCCGAGGCGATCCGCACGCAGTATTTAAAAAACCCCGGTCCGCTGGTTCAGGCCTGAAAGCATAAGGAGCTTCATATGAAAGGATTTACTCCCTCGCTGCTGGCGCTGTTGATGCTGGGCACCGCGACGGTACAGGCGGCCGATGACCCGAAATTGGCCGCCCGGCTCCTGCACGGCGAATATCTGGCGCGTGCCGGTGACTGCGCCGCCTGCCATACTGCCCCTGGCGGTGCACCCTTTGCCGGCGGCCTGAAAATGACCACGCCGGTGGGGGCCATCTATTCCACTAACATCACCCCGGACAAACAGACTGGTATCGGCGAATACAGCCTGCAGGAGTTCAGCGACGCATTGCGCAAAGGTGTCGCCCGCGACGGCACCAGACTCTATCCGGCGATGCCCTATCCCTCTTTTGCCAAAATCAGCGATGAGGATGTGCGCGATCTGTACCTGTATTTCACCCATCAGGTTCACCCCGTGGCACAACAGAATGAAGACAGCGATATTCCCTGGCCGCTGAATATGCGTTGGCCTCTGGCAATGTGGGATCTGGTGTTCCGAGAGGACGGAACTTATCAGCCGGATGCCACCCAAAGCGCCGAATGGAATCGTGGAGCCTATCTGGTGCAGGGGCTGGGCCATTGCGGGAGTTGTCATACGCCACGCGGTATTGGCTTCCAGGAGAAAGCGCTCAACCAAAGCGACAGCGCCTATCTGAGCGGCGGTACGCTTGAAGGCTGGCATGCCGCCAACCTGCGGGCGGATGCGGTAAGCGGTTTGGGTGGTTGGAACGCGGAAGATATCACCCGCTTTCTGAAAACCGGCCACAACAACCGATTTGCCGCTTTTGGCTCGATGGTTGACGTGGTTCAGGACAGCACGCAATACCTGAGTGATGAGGACTTACGCGCTATCGCCGGCTATCTGCAATCATTACAGGCAGATAATCAGGAGAAGCCATTGCTGCAAGACGGCAGCACGGCGGCTCTGCTGGCAAAAGGGGATGTCAGTCGCCCGGGCGCTCAAGCCTATCTGGATAATTGCGCCGCCTGCCACCGCAGTGACGGTAAGGGCTACCGTGATACCTTCCCGCAGTTGGCACACAATCCGGCGCTGTTAAGCGATGATCCTTCCTCACTGATCAGCATTGTTATCAATGGTTCCCGTACCCCCATAACCGTTGGTGCCCCTACCGGGTTGACCATGCCGGACTTTGGTTGGCGGTTGAACGACCAGCAAATTGCCGAACTCGCGACCTTTGTGCGCAGCAGTTGGGGCAACCATGCGCCGCGAGTTACCGCTGCCGAAGTGCAGGAGATCCGTAAAAACAGCGTCAGCAAACCGACCCATCCTTAACATTTGCGGGCCCGGCATCCGGGTCCGGTTCTCTCATCGCAGCCTCTTCCGTTTAAGTTTGGTTTAACTTTCCCTCGCCATTGTTTATCCAACGTTTATTTGACCTTGTCGATAATGACAGCGAACTAAATATCGATAGCGCTTATTTCCTGCCAAGGTTCTGCGTCCCTTGCGGTAAGAGCCGGTTATACCTACCATAACGTCAAGATCACGATCGGATGGCTTAGGTTGTCGCACGCTATCCCTCACACGCTGCTGAGCGTGTTACCTTTACTGCGTGGGTGACAGGATGTTCACCCGCCGATCCACAGGAGTTCGCCATGCGAGTACTGGTTGTTGAAGATAACGGTTTATTACGCCACCACCTCTCCGTCCAGATGCGTGAAATGGGCCATCAGGTTGATGCGGCAGAGGATGCCAAAGAAGCCGATTATTTCCTGCAAGAGCATGCGCCTGACATCGCCATTGTCGATCTCGGCCTGCCGGGTGAAGACGGCCTGAGCCTGATCCGCCGCTGGCGCGCCCACCAAATGAAGCTGCCAATCCTGGTGCTGACCGCGCGTGAAAGCTGGCAGGACAAAGTGGCGGTGTTGGAAGCCGGTGCCGACGACTATGTGACCAAGCCGTTCCATCTGGAAGAAGTGATTGCCCGTATGCAGGCGCTGATGCGCCGTAACAGCGGTTTGGCCTCTCAGGTGATCGTATTGCCCCCGTTCCAAATCGACCTTTCGCGCCGTGAGCTGAGCGTCAACGAACAGCAGATAAAATTGACTGCGTTCGAATACACCATCATCGAAACCTTAATCCGCAACGCCGGCAAGGTGGTCAGCAAAGACTCGCTGATGCTGCAGCTGTACCCGGATGCCGAACTGCGCGAAAGCCATACCATCGACGTACTGATGGGCCGTTTACGCAAAAAATTGCAGGCCGAATACCCTCAGGAAGTGATCACCACGGTTCGTGGTCAGGGCTATCGTTTTGATGCGAAATGATCGCCATGTTCAACAAGGGTAAAAAACCTTTCTCACTGCGCGCCCGCTTTTTGATGGCCACCGCTGGGGTGATTCTGGCGCTCTCGCTGTCCTATGGTCTGGTGGCGGTAGTCGGTTATATTGTCAGCTTCGACAAAACTGCCTTCCGCCTACTGCGCGGTGAAAGTAATCTGTTTTTCAGCCTGGCCCAGTGGAAAGATAACAAACTCACCATTGCCATTCCGCCCGATATCGATCTCAACTTCCCAACCCTGGTGTTTATTTACGACGATAAAGGCAATCTGCTGTGGAGCCAGCGCCAGGTACCTGAGCTGGAAAAACGCATCAATAAAGAGTGGCTGGAAGAGTCCGGCTTCTACGAAATCGATACCGATACCCGTATCAGTAGTGAAGTGTTGGGCAACAACCCCAAGGCGCAGGATCAGCTTAAAGACTATGACGACAACGATCAGAATGCCCTGACCCACTCAGTGGCGGTCAACACCTACGCGGCCACCGCGCGGCTGCCGGCTTTGAGTATCGTGGTAGTCGATACCATTCCGCAGGAATTACAACGCTCCGACGTGGTATGGGAATGGTTCAGCTACGTGTTGCTGGCCAACCTGCTGCTGGTGGTCCCCTTGCTGTGGCTGGCGGCCTACTGGAGCTTGCGTCCCATCAAGGCGCTGGTGAATCAGGTTGGTGAGTTGGAAAACGGCGAGCGAGAACAACTCGACGAGAACCCGCCCAGCGAGCTGCGTGGGCTGGTACGTAACCTGAATATTCTGGTGCGCAACGAGCGCCAGCGTTACACCAAATACCGCACCACGCTTTCCGATCTGACCCACAGCCTGAAGACGCCGTTGGCGGTGTTGCAAACGACGCTGCGTTCATTACGTACCGGTAAGCAGACCACCATCGAGGAAGTCGAGCCGATCATGTTGGACCAGATCAGCCGTATTTCTCAGCAAATCGGTTACTACCTGCACCGGGCCAGCATCAATTCGGGGCAAACGGTGCTGACGCGCGAGATCCACTCGGTCCCGGCGCTGCTCGACAGCCTGAACGTAGCACTGAACAAGGTGTATCAGCGCAAAGGTGTGGTGATCACGCTGGATATTTCGCCGGAAGTGACCTTTATGGGGGAGAAAAACGACTTTATGGAAGTGATGGGCAACGTGTTGGAAAATGCCTGTAAATACTGCCTGGAGTTCGTTGAAATCACCTCCCTGCACTCCGACAAATACCTTACTATCGTCATCGATGACGACGGGCCAGGCATTCCGGAAAGCAAGCGTGAATTGATCTTCCAGCGCGGCCAGCGGGTAGATACGCTGCGCCCTGGTCAAGGATTGGGATTGTCGGTGGCGGCGGAGATTATCGAACAGTACGACGGTTCCATTACCATCAGCGACAGCCCGCTTGGCGGCGCTCGCATGCAGGTCACTTTCGCCCGTCAGCACGATTCCCATCATCACGAGTAAATTCTGTCGCTCTGGCCCCGATCCACGGGGCCAAACTTCCGTTATAATCGCACTCAGGCTCACTCCTCTATCCTGGAATAGAACATGGATTATCAATTAGATCTGGACTGGAACGACTTTTTGCAGCGCTATTGGCAAAAGCGTCCGGTTATTCTGAAGCGCGGCTTCAAAAACTTTATCGATCCGATCTCCCCGGATGAGCTGGCCGGGCTGGCGATGGAGAACGAAGTGGACAGCCGTCTGGTCAGCCACCAGGACGGTCGCTGGCAGGTTGCGCACGGCCCTTTCGAGAGCTTTGATCACCTGAGCGAAAACAACTGGTCGCTGCTGGTGCAGGCTGTGAATCACTGGCATGAACCTTCCAGTGCGCTGATGCTCCCGTTCCGTAAGCTGCCGGACTGGCGGATGGACGATCTGATGATCTCGTTCTCGGTCCCGGGTGGCGGCGTTGGCCCGCACCTCGATCAGTATGACGTCTTTATCATTCAGGGTACCGGCCGCCGTCGCTGGCGCGTGGGTGAAAAAGTGCCGATGAAACAGCACTGCCCGCACCCGGACCTGCTGCAAGTTGAGCCTTTCGACGCCATCATCGATGAAGAAATGGAACCGGGCGATATTCTGTATATCCCACCGGGCTTCCCGCATGAAGGCTACGCGCTGGAAAATGCGCTGAATTACTCGGTAGGTTTCCGCGCCCCGAACGGCCGCGAGTTGGTCAGTGGCTTTGCCGACTACGTGCTGGCCCGCGAACTGGGCAGTAAGCGCTACAGCGATCCGGATATTCAGTTGCGTGAGCATCCGGCAGAAGTGCTGCCGCAGGAAGTCGATGCGCTGCGCCAGATGATGGTGGATTTGGTTCAGCAACCTGAACACTTCCAGCAGTGGTTCGGCGAGTTTATCTCCCAGACCCGTCATGAGCTGGATGCTGCGCCGCCGGAGCCGCCTTATCAGGCCGGTGAAATCTACGAACTGCTGCAACAGGGCGAGCCTTTGCAGCGCCTGGGTGGCCTGCGCGTACTGCGCATTGGCGACCAGTGCTTTGCTAACGGTGAACTGATGGATACCGAGCATCAGCAGGCTGCCGATGCGATGTGCCAGAATTTCAGCGTGGATGCCGCCAAGCTGGGCGACGCGATCGAAGATCCTTCGTTCCTGGCACTGCTGACCTCGTTGGTCAACAGCGGTTACTGGTACTTCAAAGACTGAGGCATGGCCTTTAGCGACCAGAGCCACCCGCGTTTCGGCGGGTGGCTTTTTTATGCCCGCAACGCCCTGGTCTGATAACCGTCCAATTCGGCGTCCGACATGCCTGCCTGGATTGCCGCAGCACAGATCTGCCGCCAGGTGTTGTCGTCTATCGGGATCCCCTGCCGCAACCGCGCTTCACGGTTGGCATCTTCCCACTCACCCGGCACTTCAATCGGTTGGCCGTCACTTGGCGGTGAAGCCTTCACCCAATCGATAAAGGCCTCGGCCTCGGTTTGCATCTCTGGCGCGTCGAAGGCTTCCGGATTGAGGATGATGGTGGTCATGCAGTTGAAAATAGCATCGCTGTTGGATTTCACCGTCGCCGCATGAGTAGTGCGGCCACCGGACAGCGCACCGCCGAGGATTTCGCATAACGTGGCTAACGCATAACCCTTATGGGCACCGAAAGGCAGCAACGAGCCATACGGATGTTCGTGCATCACCTTGGGTTCCGTCGTTGGCTGGCCGTGTTGGTCGATCAGATAACCCGGCGCGACGCTCAAACCTTTGTTGTAGGCCACGCGGGTTTTACCAAACGCGATACCGCTGGTGGCAAAATCCAGCAGCAACGGTTTTTTATCCTTACGGGGAAAAATAACGCAGAAGGGGTTGGTGCCGAAACGACGGTCACTGCCGCCGAACGGTGCCACCATAGGATCGCCCACCACATTGACGAAATGGATAGAGATAAAACCGGCTCGCGCACACTGCTCGGCCCAGTGGCCAATGCGGCCAATGTGATGTGAGTTGTGCAACGCCACCGCAGCCAGCCCCAACTGCCGGGCGCGCTCTATGCCTTTTTCCATCGCCTCACAGGCGACGACCTGGCCAAAACCCTGTCCGCCGTCCACCGTCAGCACCGCTCCGGCATCGCGTACCACTTTGGCATGAACGTTAAGCTGCAAATGCCCCTGTGCCAATGACGACATATAGCTGGGGATCATGCCTACGCCGTGGGAATCGTGCCCGGCCAGATTCGCCTGAACCAGGTGATCCGCCACCCGCGCGGCCTCCTGCTCGGTACTGCCGGCGTGGCGCCAAATAGCCTGCACAAACTGCTCAAGACACTGGCGATCGATACGGTGCTCGGTACTGCTCATGATACGGCTCCTTGTGCTGGAAATATATCCTACACTAGGAGCAAATCATTGTTACGGCAAGCAATTATACTCAATCTCATCGAGGTTATTTGGCGCGTTCGGCGGTCAGCGCGGCGATGCGCATAATAACCGAAACCGCCTGTTCCATCCCTTCCAGCGACACAAACTCATGCTTGCAGTGGTAGTTATATCCGCCGGTGAACAGATTTGGGCAAGGCAAGCCGCGAAACGACAGCTGAGCGCCATCGGTACCGCCGCGAATCGGTTTCATGATCGGTTCGATATCACAATCGCGCATTGCCTGCTGTGCCAATGCAATCACATGCGGATGCTCTGCCACCTGTTCCCGCATGTTGTAATAGCTGTCTTCAATCGTAACTTCAATATAACAATCGCGCGGCAGACCTTTGCCCACCTGTTGAGCGACCTCTATCATCCGGCGTTTACGTGCCTCAAAACCCTCACGCTCAAAATCACGCAGGATGTACTGCATCTCGGCGCGTTCAACGCTCCCCTTAAAGCTGCTGAGGTGGTAGAACCCCTGATAGCCGCTGGTGGTTTCCGGGGTTTCATCCGCCGGTAACGCCTGCTGAATACGCGTCGCCAACGACAAGGCATTCACCATCACCCCTTTGGCGCTGCCCGGGTGGACATTGTTACCGACAATTTTCACCGTCACCGATGCTGCGTTGAAGTTTTCGCACTCCAACTCACCCACGCCGCCACCGTCCACGGTATAGGCCCATTCGGCATCGAACTGCGCCACGTCAAACAACCGCGCCCCTTTCCCCACCTCTTCATCCGGTGTAAAGGCTACGCGGATATCGCCGTGTGGAATGTTGCGCTGCTGCAGTCGCACCATGGCGGTCAGGATTTCGGCGATGCCCGCCTTGTCATCGGCACCGAGCAGCGTTTTACCGTCGGTGGTGATCAGCGTCTGCCCCAACATCTGGTGCAGGATCGGGAACATCACTGGCGACAGCACTTCATCACCAATGCCCAAGGCAATATCGCCGCCGCGGTAATTTTCGACGATCTGCGGGTTGACGTGCTTACCGGTAAAATCCGGTGAAGTATCCAGGTGGGCAATAAAGCCTATCGCCGGCACGGGCCAGGTAACGTTCCCCGGCAAGGTGCCCATCACACAGCCATGCTCACTGAGCGACACCCGTTCAAACCCCAGTTCAATCATTTCCTGCTGCAACGCACGCGCCAGCTTCAATTGCCCGTCGGTGCTCGGCACATGTTTGACGTTCGCTTTAGATTGCGTGTCGAATGAGACGTAGTTAAAAAAGCGATCAAGTAGTTTATCCATGGTATCCGCCCTCAGAATTTCGCGTTTCATTATGCGGAACCGATCGAGATCAAATATTGAGACAGGTCATTTTTAACCAGATTTAACGGAAATCATTAATTCTTGTGGTGTTTGATATTTCGCCTCGTCCTTTGGTACACCGTCCATCTTACCTTTCACTACCCCCCTTATGTGATCCTCTTCACGCCTGGTACCGGTTGTCAGTCATTGACCACCGGTACCTTTTTCCGGCGGCTGATTGCATCGCTAAATCATTCCACCTATAACTGGTTTAAGGCAGGGGTTGCCGCATTCAAAATCATTTTTATTTCGCCATACCAGGGAGTATTACCAGCAACGTCGTTATCCACTAAAATATAAAAAAGGAACTGCCATGAAAGATATTATTGATAATATCTTAAGCAAGCTGCAGATTTTCTCCAAAGCCATGATGGGGCCAATATTCTTTCTGCCGGTAATTGGTCTGATTCTGGCATTAAGTTCTATTCTCACCAATGCCACGCTGGTGAATGAAAACTCCGGCGTATTTCATATCGGCAAAATGATCGGTGATACCTTTTGGCCGCTGTTTGGTAATCTCGGGCTGATTTTTTGCATCGGTATTACCTACGGCCTGGCGAAGGATAAAAAAAGCGAAGCGGCGCTGGTTGCCGTGATGTGCTTTATTATGTTCCTGGGCGCCAACTCATCCTATCTGCAATTAAGCGGTCACATAGCGCAGAAAATCAATGGGGAATATTACGGCACCGGACAAACCGAACTGCTGGGCTTTACCGTGGTGGATATGGGCATTTTCCTCGGCCTGATCCTCGGCGTCACTATCGCCTGGGTGCACAACAGATTGTGTAACGTGGAGCTGAACGGTGTACTTTCCGTCTATGGCGGTTCCAAGCTGGTACTAATCGCCATGACGCCGGTGATCATGCTGTATGCCGTCGGTTTCAGCTACCTTTGGCCGGCCATTTCACACGGGCTGATTTCCCTGACCGGCTTTATGAAAAGCTCAGGCTCGCTCGGGGTCTTCGTCTATGGCTTTTTCGAAAAATTCCTGATCCCCACCGGTCTGCATCATTTTATCTGGTCGCCGTTTCAGTTGACCAGCATCGGCGGTTCAATTGTACAAGACGGCCATACGGTGTCGGGCTCGCAGGCCATTTTCCTCGCTTATATGCGCGACCCGAGCATCTCCCCGCTGATGAACGAGGCACTGCGCTTTTCTCAACAGGGCATGGTGACCATTTTCGGCCTGTCAGGCGCTGCGTTGGCGTTCTATCACACCGCCAAACCGGAGAAAAAAGTGCTGGCCAAGGCGATATTGATCCCGGCCATCACCACTTCCATTCTGGTAGGCATAACCGAACCGATAGAGTTCACCTTCCTGTTTATCTCACCGTTACTGTGGGTGATACACGCAGTGCTGACCGCGCTTTCGCAAGTTGCGTGTAACCTGTTCGACGTTCGACCCTGGGGTGCCAGCGGCCTGATCGAATTCCTGGTTTACAACCTGCCGTTACCGGTCGCCCTCACCCGCTGGCCGCTGTACGTGGTGATTGGTCTGGTGCAGTTCGCGGTGTATTACCTGGTGTTCAAAACCCTGGTGCTGAAGCTTAATTTAAAAACGCCGGGCCGTGAGGATGACGACGCAGTCAAGCTCTATTCCAAACAGGAGTATCAGAACAGCAAAAATACACCCAATGAGTTAAGCGGGATTATTATTCGTGCCCTGGGTGGCAAAGAAAACATTATTTCCGTCGACAACTGCTTCACCCGATTACGCGTCGAACTAAAAGACATGCAATTAATTGATGAGGCCGCATTAAAAAGTACCGGAGCAAAAGGCGTGGTGAAAAGCCGGCGTGAAGTCCAGGTGATTTATGGTGTCACCGTCGGAAAAGTGAAGAGTCAGGTCGAAAAATATTTAGCAGCATTATAACTTTATTTATTGGGAGAAAATTCATGAAATTAACCGTTCTGGGCGGCGGTGGCGTACGCTCACCGTTCCTGGCCAAGTCCATTGCCTATAACGCCCACCGCATCGGCGTCACCGAAGTGGTGTTTATGGATACCGATCGGGAGAAATTGGCGGTCTACGGCGCCATCGCACAGGGTGTCTTCGAGCGTATCCGCAGCGACATCAGGTTCAGCCTGAGCAGCGACGCCCATCAGGCGCTGAGCGGAGCCGATTATATCATCACCACCCTGCGTATCGGCGGTGAAGAAGGCCGCATTCATGACGAACGTATCGCACTCAATCATCAGGTCCTGGGGCAAGAAACCACCGGTGCCGGCGGTTTTGCCATGGCGATGCGTTCTATTCCGGCAATAGTGGAATATTGTCGGCTCATAGAACAGGTGTCATCACCGGACGCGGTACTGTTCAACTTTACCAACCCTTCCGGCATGGTGACCGAAGCCATCATCAAATCCGGCTTCAAACGCAAGGTGTACGGCATTTGCGACGCCCCCAGCGAGTTTATCCGTGAGCTGGCGGAACTGCTGGGCTGTCGTGAGTCCGAGCTTAGCGTCGACTGCTTTGGGCTAAATCACCTGTCATGGTTCCGCAATGTGCGGGTCAATGGCCAGGAGGTTAGCGAGCAACTGCTGGCCGACCCACGCCTGTACCGTGATACCTGCATGAAATATTTCTCGCCAGAGCTGGTCGCGCTGTCCGATAACCTGATGCTCAATGAGTATCTGTATTACTACTATTACCGGGAACAGGCGATCGCCGCCATCGTCGATGCCGGAGAAACCCGTGGCGAACAGATTGCGCTGATAAACCAGCAAATGCTGGCCGACCTTGCCAGGCTGGATATTGCCACGCAGCTGGATCAGGCTTTCAGCGTCTATTTCGCTCACTATCTGACGCGGGAAAACTCCTACATGCAGCGCGAATCCAGCCAGGGTAAAGTCAAAGAGCGTGAGATGCTGACGCTCCAGCAGTTTATCGAACAGCCTGACAGCGGCGGTTATGCCGGGGTGGCGATAGACATTTTGGAAGCGGTAAATAACGGCCAGCAAAAACGCGTGGTGGTGTCGATGCAGAACAACGGGACGCTCGACTTCCTGCACCCGGAAGACGTGATTGAAATCAGCTGCGAACTCAGCAACGCGGGCATTCACCCGGTAAAAATGAATGATATTCCCGACACCCAGAAAAACCTGATCTCCCAGGTCAAAGAGTACGAACGCCTGGCGGTTGCCGCCATTCTGGAAGGGGACCGTCAGAAGGCCATCAAGGCACTGATGGTGCATCCGCTGGTCAACTCTTACTCGCTGGCAAAAACGCTGGTTGAAGAGTACCTGCAGGCTCATCACCAGTATGCCAAGCATTGGCATTAAGCAGGGCTGAAACGGCGCAGGCCTCAACGGCTGCGCCGTTCAAACCAGGCTTTGATCAGGTTCTCAAATCCCAGCAGGCAGTGGCCGAAAAACGGGTTGGGATAGTAAATATCGTGGTCGTACTTTTGCCGGTCCTCATAAATAAAGGTCATATCGGCCTGCTGCGCCAGCGGGCTGTTTCCGTCGCCGCAAAACGCCGCCAGCCGGATATTATTGCGTTTCACCGCGTCGCTCCAACTCAGCGCCGAGCTGCTGTTGCCCGATTTTGAAATCACAATCACCATATCAAACCGGAAACGCATCTCTCGATCGAGGATCTCGAAATCCGGCCACAGCGACAGGTAGCTGTCGATGCCCAGCGTCATAAATTTGTTGTACATGTACTGCGCCACCAGCTGCGAGAAACCGCTGCCGTGGATCAGGATTTTGCCGCTGTCGAGCAGATCAAGGAATTGGGTCTGCTGTTTTAAGCTGGCCGGTGCCGTCGGCTGCGGCTGCTCCTGAAAAGCCGGAGCCATCACCAGGTTGAACTTGATGAAATACACCAGTTCCAGATAGCCGCGAAAGCCCAGCTTTTTCGCCAACCGCACCAGGGTCGAGGGTGAACTGTGGCAACGAACGGAAACCGCACGGATACCCTCGTCAATGCACGCGTCCGGGTTGTCGAAGATAGCGTTGAGGATGGTGAGATCCGTTTTGCTCAGATCCGCCTGGCTGAATACCTGCTTGAAATTCACCGTCGCCCCTGCTCATTTAACCAAAGAAAGGCCGGCGTCAAACGGCCGGCCAGTTACCCGAGTCAGACAGCGCATTGACCTGGGCTTAAGGCCTATCAGCCCTTTCAACTTTCCCTACCAGGAATTTGTGCACAAAACGTGGTACCACCGCGCTGGCCTGGCCGTAGTGTTTTTCATCAAACTGACTTTCCACCTGGCTGGGCTCCAGGTTGAGCTCCATGGTATGCGCCCCACCCAGCCGCGCTTCATGCACAAAGCCCGCCGCCGGATAAACGTGGCCCGAGGTGCCGATAGCGACAAAGAAGTCGGCCTTGGCCAGCGCCTGATAAATTTCATCCATGCCCAGCGGCATTTCGCCGAACCACACCACGTGTGGGCGCAACGGGGCCGGGAATTGGCAACAATGGCAGCGGTCGTCCACGCTAAGGTCTTCGGGCCAGTCAAAGACCTGCCCGGAGCTGGTGCAGCGTACTTTCAACAGCTCACCGTGCATATGCAACACCCGTGAGCTACCTGCGCGCTCATGCAGGTTATCGATATTTTGCGTTACCAGCAGGAAGTTATCCCCCAACCAGGCTTCCAGATCCGCCAGGGCACGATGCGCAGCGTTAGGCGCAATGTCCGACGATTGCAGCTGACGACGGCGTTCATTGTAAAACGCCTGTACCAGCTGTGGATCGCGCTGATAACCTTCCGGCGTAGCAACATCCTCCACGCTATGCTCTTCCCACAACCCGTCCGCCGCCCGGAAGGTACGAATACCCGACTCAGCCGAGATCCCGGCGCCGGTCAACACCACGACAAACGGCTTTTTCAGCTCGGCCGCAGCCATGGTATCGCGATGAAAAATCCGCGAACGAAAGCGCTGATGCAGCACATGCTTACTCTTGCGAAACTGACACAGCCGATGACGAGTGTGCATTAACTCTCTCCTTACTTTTCCCTGTTAACCAAATTGAGGAACGCCGCCCCGCGTACGCCACCGGCGTCCCCGTAACGGGCTTTTTCAATTCGTGGCAGCTTGGCCACGCGCAACACATGCGCCGGCAAACGCTGCGGTAACGCCTGGTAAATAGCGTCAAAATTCGACAAGCCGCCGCCAATCACCACCAGATGCGGATCGATGATGGTCAGCAGATTGCCCAGGCATATCGCCAGGACGTCCATGAAACGTTCGACATGAGCCACCGCCTGCGGCTCACCTGCCTGATAATGCGCAATGATCTGCTGCGCAGGCAAGTGCTGCTGGTAAAAGTGGCCGTACATCCACTCAAAACCGCGGCCAGAAATGTAATTTTCGATGCAACCCTGATGACCGCACCCGCAAGGAACGCGAGGTATATCACGTCCCAACACCTCCAGCGCATCCACCGGCAGACGGAAATGACCAAATTCACCGGCGATATAGTTACGCCCGGAGAGCACCTTACCGTCGACGATTAGCCCGCCGCCTACCCCGGTACCGAGGATAATGCCCAGCACCGTCGGATAGCGACGAAACTCCTCGTCCCAGGCCTCCGACAGCGCAAAGCAGTTGGCGTCGTTATCGATGCGTACGTCACGGCCAATCAACTCGGCCAGGTCATGCGGCAAGCGCTGGCCCATCGCCGCCGGGACGTTGGCGGTGAAAACCGTACCGTCATCGTCGTTGGGCAGGCCGGGAATACCGATACCTACCATGCCTTTCTGGCCACAAAACGCATCCGCTTCAAACGTCAGATCGCGCAGCGTCGTCAGCAGTTGTCGATAATCCTCACGTGGCGTCGGCACCCTTTTTTGCCAGATACGCTGCAGATCTGCATCGAACACGCCCAGCTCAATCTTGGTGCCGCCCATATCGAAACCGTAGTACATAACCCACCCTCAGGCTAAAAAAAGGGGCGGCATCTCTGCCTCCCCTGATTTTCATTATTGTCCGCTCAACACTCGCGCCGGATCGATACGGCTGGCGCGCCTGGCCGGATACCAGCTGGCCAACAGGCTGAGCACTAGCGCGGTCACCAGTACAATCACCACGTCCAGCCAGTGCAGCTCAGAAGGCAGGAAGTCGATGAAGTAGATATCTCCCGACAGGAACGAATGCCCCATCAGCTTTTCCAAGCCTTTGATGATATTGGTCAGCTGCAGTGAGGCGATAACCCCGACCACCACGCCGCTGAGGCTACCCACCAGCCCGGCCAGCAGGCCGTACCAGATAAATATGGCGCGGATAAAACCGTCTTTGGCCCCCAAGGTGCGCAGTACGGCGATATCACCACTCTTGTCCTTCACCGCCATCACCAGCGTGGAGACAATGTTAAAACAGGCCACGCCGATCACCAGCACCATCGCCAAATACATAATCGCGCGGATCATCTGGATATCGCGGTACATATAGCCGTAGGTGCCGATCCAACTCTTGATATACACGTAGGAATTGGTGACTTCACCAGCGTCGCGCACCAGCTTGTTGGCGGCAAACACGTCGTTAACCTTGATGGCAATACCTGTGACGCTGTCACCCATGTCCAGATACTGTTGGGCATCGGCCAGTGGCACCATAGCCAAACTGTGATCGAGCTGACCGCTGAGCTGCAAAATCCCGGTGACGTGTAAACGAATGCGCTTCGGTTGCAACAGCTTCATCTGCGGGTCGCTGTTGGGGATCATCACCGTCACATAGCTGCCCTGCTTGACGCCCAAAGCGTCGGCGACGCCCTTGCCGAGGATCACCTGTTGCTCACCGCTTTTGAAATTGGCCCAGGCGTCGCCCTGCACATATTTCGGCAGCGCGCTAAGCTGGTTTTCCTGCTGAGGATCCACCCCTTTCACCCCGACCGCCCGCAGCTGTGCGCCGTTTTCCATCAGGCCGGTAAAGTTGATGTAGGGAGCGGCGGCCAAAATACCGGGCACTTTCTCCACCCGTTGCAAAATTGACGACCAGTCTTTGAACGGCTGCTTAACCGGCTCTATTTCACCGTGCGGCACCACCGCCAAAATGCGATTTTTCAGCTCGCGCTCAAAACCGTTCATGGCGCTCAGGCCGACGATCAGCACCGCCACGCCCAGCGCGATACCTATGGTGGAAATCACCGAGATCAGCGACACCATGCCGCCGCGCTTGCGCCCACGGCTGAAGCGCAGGGCCGTCAGAAACGAAAGTGACGCTCCCGCCATTACTCAGCCCCCAACAGCGTCAACTGGGCCTGCAGATGGCCATCGGCCATTTCCAGCTGGCGGCTGAGGCGCTTGGCCAACTGCAAGTCATGAGTGACCACCAGAAACGCCGTGCCCTGGCGCACGTTCAATTCGCCGAGCAGATCGAAAATGCTGTCGGCAGTGCGTTTATCGAGGTTACCGGTAGGTTCGTCCGCCAATACCAGCGACGGGTTATTGACCAGCGCACGGGCAATCGCCACGCGCTGACGCTCACCGCCGGAGAGTTCTGACGGCCGGTGCTTGCTGCGCTTTGCCAGCCCGACCGCCGTCAGCATTTCCAGCGCCTTTTCCTGCGCCTGCGCCGGTTTCATCCCGCCGATCAGCAAAGGCATCGCGGCGTTTTCCAGCGCGGTAAAGTCAGGCAACAGATGATGGAACTGGTAGATAAAGCCCAACTGGCGGTTACGCAGCTCCGCCTTGGCGGCCGATGACAGGGTATTCAGAGACTGCCCTTTGTAAATCACCTCGCCGGAGGTTGGTGAGTCCAGCCCACCCAGCAGATGCAGCAAGGTACTTTTACCGGAACCCGAGCTGCCGACAATCGCCATCATCTCGCCCGGCTGCATGGCAAAGCTGACATTGCGCAGTACGTCGGTATGCAGGTTGCCTTCCTGATAGGTCTTGCACAGGTTGTCGCACTGCAACAAAAGATGGTTACTCATAACGTAAAGCCTCAGCGGGTTGTACGGCGGCAGCGCGCCATGAAGGGTAAAGCGTGGACAACAGAGACACCGCCATCGCCGCTACGGCGATAATCGTCACCTGTAGCGGATCCACCGCCACCGGCAGCGATGCGCCGTCAATCAAAGCGCCGAGGATCGGCATCAGGTTATTCAGGTTGCTGGCCAGCAACACGCCCAACAGCGTACCGAGCAGCGAGCCGATAATGCCGGCGCTGGCGCCTTGCACCATAAATACCGACATGATCTGTCGACGCGTCAGGCCCTGGGTCTGCAGAATGGCAACTTCGCCCTGCTTCTCCATCACCAGCAGGCCGAGTGAAGTGATGATGTTAAAGGCCGCGACGGCCACGATCAGGCTAAGCAACAGCCCCATCATGTTTTTCTCCATACGCACTGCCTGGAACAGCTCGCCCTTGCGCTCGCGCCAGTCTTTCCACTCGGTGCCCTGCGGCAATTTCTGTTGGCTGAGAGTATCGACCGTCAGCGGCTGCTGCAGGAACAGGCGCCATCCGGTGATATTTCCCGCCGGGTAGCGTAGCAGACGTGAGGCATCCTGCTGATTGACCAGCATCTGGGTGCCATCCACTTCGCTGTTGGCATGGAAAGTGCCGACCACGGTAAACAGGCGTTGAATAGGGATGCGGCCCATCGGCGTGAACTGGCTGGCGCTGGGCACCATCACACGCAGCGGATCGCCGCGTTTTACGCCAAGTTGCCCGGCCAACTGCTCGCCGATAATGATGTTGTACTGGCCCGGCTGCAACAGCTGCTGCTTGACGTTGACCAGGAACGGCGTCAAAGGATCGGCTTCGTCCGGATTGACCCCCAACATCACGCCGACCGCCACGCTGCGAGCGCTTTGCAGCACTACGTCACCGGTGGTCAGTGGCGCTACGCGGCTAACGCCCTGCAGGCTTTGTACCGCCGATGCCGGGATCTGCTGAGGGTTGATCGAGCCCTGTGGGCTGGTGATCAACGCCTGCGGCATCAGACCGAGTATGTTGTTTTCCAGATCCTTTTCAAAACCGTTCATCACCGACAAGACGGTGACCAACGCCATCACCCCCAGCGTAATGCCGATGGTGGAAAGCCAGGAAACAAACCGTCCGAAGCGGTCTGATGCCCGCCCGCGCATGTAGCGCAGGCCAATGAATAACGCGACAGGTTGATACATGAAATCCGTTTTGTTGCCGTAGCTTAAGCAAAGTGATCAAGGATAATAAAGGCTATACCCCGTTTAGGGAACCACCCTGACGCCTTTTATTCCGTCGATCGCGCCAGCGGCAGCACGTCACCCGGCATCGCGCTTTAACAGGTTGTAAACCGAGACCCGGGAAATCCCCAGCGCCTCCGCCGCCATGGTGGCTGCCCCCCGCAGTTGCAGATAGCCCTGCTGCTTTAGTTGCTGGATCACCTGAACACGCTGCTCAGACGTAAGCGCGCGCGGTGCAGTGGCATGCGAAGCGGCAAAGTTGTTGATCACTGAAGCAATGTCGGACAGTGAGCGAGCCCCTTCATCCGCCGCCTGCGGCGTGCTCTGTACCACCGCGGTCAGTTGTTGCAGGATGGCGTTGACGCTGTTGAAGATTGAAACGTCCAGGTTAAGGCAGATTGCCGCCACGTAGACCCCCTGGCTGTTGCGCAGACCAATGGAGGTGCTCTTGGCCGGACGCCCATCCGGGAACGCATTGGCATAGTTTTGCACCACGTCCGGAAAATCCGGCGAGGCAATACGCTCAAGCCCCATTTCACTGGCGGCATCGCCGATACTGCGGTTCGACAGGTTATTGGCGATGCTGACGATGGCATGATTCGGTTGCGTCAGATCGTGCAATACCACTTCACAGCTGGGCGCAAACATCGCGCCCAGTGCCTGAACAATTTTTTCCGCTTCGCGCAACAGCAGCGCATTTTCCTGCCTGAGATCGCTCATAAACTTAACCGTTTGACAATAACTTTACAAAGAGTAAATTAAAATAATCGGGTAATCAATCAACCTTTCACCAGACGAGGTCGCCATGAGTTCAACGCCCCACTGCATCACCGCCGCCGATATCTCTACCGCCGCCGAAATTCTGGCAGGACATGCCCTGCGCACACCGGTCATGACCTCGCAGCAGGCCGACAACATCGCCGGGGCGCAGCTGTTCTTCAAGTGCGAAAACTTCCAGCGTGTAGGCGCCTTCAAGTTTCGTGGCGCGTACAATTCTATTGCTCAATTGAGCCCGGCGCAGCGCCAGGCTGGCGTGATTGCCTTCTCTTCCGGCAACCATGCGCAGGCAATGGCATTGGCGGCACGGGAACTGGGGGTCAAGGTGACCATCGTGATGCCGCACGACGCACCGGCAACCAAGCTGGCAGCAACGCGCGGCTACGGCGCCAACGTCGTGATTTATCAGCGTCACAGTGAAGACCGTGCTGCCATAACTCAACGGCTGGCAGCAGAACAGGGGCTGACGATAGTGCCGCCTTATGATTACCCGCAGGTCATCGCCGGCCAAGGCACCGCTACCAAAGAGTTGATTGAGGAAGTCGGGCCGCTGGACGTTTTGTTGGTGTGCACCGGCGGCGGTGGTTTGCTGGCGGGCAGCGCGGTGGCGGCACACCACTGGTCGCCCGGGTGCCGCGTTTTCGGCGTTGAACCACAGGCCGGTAACGACGTTCAGCTGGCGTTCCGTAGCGGCCAGCCGGTCCAGATCCCGGTGCCAAAAACCATCGCCGACGGTGCGCAAACGCAGCAGGTGGGCACGTTGACGTTCCCGATCATTCAACAGTATGTAGAAGATATTTTAACGGTCAGCGACCAGCAGCTGTGCCGACAGATGCGTTTCTTTATGGAGCGGATGAAAATGGTGGTCGAGCCCACAGGCTGCCTGGCCGCGGCGGCGGCGATGAATTCACTGCTCGACCTGCGGGGCAAAAAGGTCGGGGTGATCGTCAGCGGCGGCAACGTCGACGTTGATAAAATCGCCGACTATCTTGCCATGGGCGCGCAGGAATAACGCCGCATTACGGGCACTACAACCTTCAATCTCTGGTCTATGGCTGAGTCATCGGGGCGAATTTATTCGCCCGCTAACGTTACTGGAGCGACTAATCTGCCTGCAGTACATTTGAAAGTCGCCGCTTGAAAGGCGACGGGTTTCGCGCTTTTACCTATGTCAGTTTATGGCTCAGTGGGCTAGTATTACCGGGTAAAGGCGCGTTGTAATCTGTGCCGGGCGAAATTTAACACATTGATTAAAGATACCTTAATGAGCACCTCCGATAACCCTAACCGTTCTTCATCGTCATCCTCCCGTTATTCCCTGCCTGAACGCGCGGGCGATTTGCGCCAGTTGGGGCAACTGACCGGCTCGGCCTGCGCCGTGGAGTGCGCCGAGATCGTCGAACGTCATAACGGGCCGGTGATGTTGATCGCCCCGGACATGCAAAATGCCCTGCGGCTGCGCGATGAAATTCAGCAGTTTACCGACCAGATGGTAACCACCCTGTCCGACTGGGAAACCCTGCCTTACGACAGCTTCTCGCCGCATCAGGAAATCATCTCTGCCCGTCTGTCGAGCCTGTACCATCTGCCGACCATGGCCCGTGGCGTAATTATTCTGCCGGTCAATACCTTAATGCAGCGCGTTTGCCCGCACGAGTTTCTGCACGGCCACGCGCTGGTGATGAAAAAAGGCCAGCGCCTGTCACGCGACAAACTGCGCGCCCAACTGGAACAGGCCGGCTACCGCAGCGTCGATCAGGTGATGGAGCACGGTGAGTTCGCCACCCGCGGCGCGCTGCTCGACCTGTTCCCCATGGGCAGCGAAGAACCTTACCGCATCGATTTCTTCGACGATGAGATCGACAGCCTGCGCACCTTTGATGTCGACAACCAGCGTACGCTGAACGAAGTCGAGGCCATCAATCTGCTGCCGGCCCATGAATTCCCTACCGACAAAAACGCCATCGAACTGTTCCGCAGCCAGTGGCGCGAGCAGTTTGAGGTGCGCCGCGACGCCGAACATATTTATCAGCAGGTCAGCAAAGGCACCTGGCCGGCCGGTATCGAATACTGGCAACCGCTGTTCTTCAGCCAACCGCTGCCGTCACTGTTCAGCTACCTGCCGGAGAACACGCTGATCGTCAATACCGGCAATCTGGAAAACGCAGCCGATCGTTTCTGGCTGGACGTTAACCAACGCTACGAGAGCCGCCGGGTCGATCCTATGCGCCCACTGCTGGCGCCGCCAAGCCTATGGCTGCGGGTTGACGAGCTGTTTAGCGAATTGAAAGCCTGGCCACGTATGGCGCTGAAAACCGAAGAGCTGCCCGCCAAAGCCGGCAACACCAATCTGGATTATCGCACCCTGCCTGATCTGGCGGTGCAAGCCCAACAGAAAGCGCCGCTGGACAACCTGCGTCGTTTTACCGAAAGCTTCGACGGCAGCATCATTTTCTCGGTGGAAAGCGAAGGCCGCCGTGAAACGCTGCAGGATTTGCTCGGCCGCATCAAGCTCAGCACCGCCTTGATCCAGCATCTCGATCAGGCCGAGCCGGCGGGTCGCTACATGATGGTCGGCGCCTCCGAACGCGGCTTCCTCGACGGCATGCGCAACCGGGCGCTGATCTGCGAAAGCGATCTGCTCGGCGAGCGCGTTAGCCGCCGTCGCCAGGACAACCGTCGCACCATTAATACCGATGTGCTGATCCGCAACCTGGCGGAGCTGCACCCTGGCCAGCCTGTGGTGCACCTGGAGCACGGCGTCGGGCGTTACGTTGGCCTGACCACGCTGGAAGCCGGCGGCATCAAGGCCGAATACCTGATCCTGGCCTACGCCGGCGAAGACAAACTCTACGTGCCGGTCTCTTCATTGCATCTGATCAGCCGCTACGCCGGCGGTGCGGACGAAAACGCCCCGCTGCACAAGTTGGGTGGAGACGCCTGGACGCGCGCACGGCAAAAAGCCGCCGAACGGGTGCGGGACGTTGCGGCGGAACTGCTGGATATTTACGCACAGCGCGCGGCCAAAACCGGCTTCGCCTTTAAACATAACCGTGAGCAGTATCAGCTGTTCTGCCAAAGTTTCCCGTTTGAAACCACCCCAGATCAGGAGCAGGCAATCAACGCCGTGCTGAGCGACATGTGCCAACCCCTGGCCATGGATCGTCTGGTCTGTGGCGACGTCGGCTTCGGCAAAACCGAAGTGGCGATGCGTGCCGCCTTCCTGGCGGTAGAAAACGGCAAGCAGGTGGCGGTGTTGGTGCCAACCACCCTGCTGGCGCAGCAGCATTTTGACAACTTCCGCGACCGCTTCGCCACCTGGCCGATCCGCATCGAGATGATGTCGCGTTTCCGTAGCGCCAAAGAGCAGCAACAGGTGATGGACGATGCCGTCGACGGTAAGGTAGACATCATCATCGGTACCCACAAACTGCTGCAGAGCGATCTGCGCTGGAAAGATTTGGGGCTGCTGATCGTCGATGAAGAACACCGCTTCGGCGTTCGCCACAAAGAGCGCATCAAGGCGATGCGTGCCGATGTGGATATTCTGACGCTCACCGCGACGCCAATCCCGCGTACGTTGAATATGGCGATGAGCGGCATGCGTGACCTGTCGATTATCGCTACCCCACCGGCGCGCCGTTTGGCGGTGAAAACCTTCGTGCGTGAATACGACAGCCTGGTGGTGCGCGAGGCTATCCTGCGTGAAGTGCTGCGCGGCGGTCAGGTTTATTATCTGTATAACGACGTGGAAAATATCGAGAAGGCGGCGGAAAAACTGGCTGAGCTGGTGCCAGAAGCGCGTATCGCCATTGGCCACGGCCAGATGCGCGAACGTGATTTGGAACGGGTGATGAACGATTTCCACCACCAGCGCTTTAACGTACTGGTCTGTACCACCATTATCGAAACCGGTATCGATATTCCCAGCGCCAATACCATTATCATCGAACGCGCCGATCGTTTCGGGCTGGCGCAACTGCATCAGTTGCGCGGTCGCGTCGGACGTTCTCACCATCAGGCCTATGCTTATTTGCTGACGCCAAATCCGAAAGCCATGAGCACCGACGCGCATAAGCGGCTGGAGGCCATCGCGTCACTGGAAGACCTGGGCGCCGGTTTTGCCCTGGCTACCCACGATCTGGAGATCCGCGGCGCGGGCGAATTGCTGGGTGAAGATCAGAGCGGCCAGATGACCACCGTCGGCTTTTCGCTGTACATGGAACTGTTGGAAAGCGCGGTGGATGCACTCAAACACGGGCGCGAACCTTCGCTGGAAGATCTTACCAGCAACCAGACCGAGGTGGAGCTGCGCATGCCGGCCCTGCTGCCAGATGACTATATCCCAGACGTCAACACGCGCCTGTCGTTCTACAAACGCATCGCCAGCGCGAAAAACGACGCCGAGCTGGAAGAGTTGAAAGTGGAGTTGATCGACCGTTTCGGCCTGCTGCCTGATGCGGCGCGCAACCTGCTGCAAAGTGCGGCGCTGCGTCAACATGCACAGAAGCTGGGGATCAAGCGCATCGAAGGTAATGAGCGCGGTGGTTTTATCGAGTTTGGTGAGAAGAATCGGGTCGATCCGGGCTATTTGATTGGCCTGTTGCAAAGCAACCCGCAGATCTATCGCCTGGATGGGCCGACCAAGCTGAAGTTTATGCTGGACCTGACCGACCGCCAGAAACGCCTTAAGTTTACCGAGGAACTGCTGACCGCATTCCGCGAACATACTCTGGCGGCCTGACCTATCCCCCTCCTGAACCTTCAGGAGGGGTTATTCCTGCCGAAAACCAGCACCCAGCGGGGCAAGCTGCATCAGCCTGCTGCAGACCACCCGATTTTTCCCCTGCCGCTTGGCGTCATACAGCGCCTCATCCGTGACCTCTATTGCCTTGTCCAACGCCATGCCGGGCAGGTATAACGACGCACCGATAGAAACCGTGATACGTGCCTCGACGTCTTCATCCAGCAAAAATAACGTCGTTTCCACGCTGCGTCGTATGCGCTCCGCCACACCGCCAATCACCGTCGGATCATAACTGGCGGTGATCACGATAAATTCCTCACCGCCATAACGACCGACGAAATCCTCACTGCGCACGCTGCTTTGCAACAGTTGTCCGACGCGAGCCAGCAGCAGGTCGCCGGCCAAATGGCCGTAGGTGTCGTTGATTCGTTTGAAATTATCCAGATCGAGGATCATCAACCCGCAGGGGCTGCGCTCCGCCTGCTGCTGGATGAGTCGATAGTCTACACTGGCGCGATTATTGATATGGGTGAGGCTGTCGGTGGTGGCTTTATCACGCATAGAGAAATAAGCGTGGATATGGCGCTCTTTGAAATTCAGCCCGTGGAAGCATATTGCCAGACACAGGGCCGAGACCGCCTGATACAACAACACATCTCCCCATAGCGCGCGTATATCTGCCAATAACCAGACCACTCCGATACGGTACAGCGCAATGATGCCAATGGTGAGATAAAACACCCGATTCGACTTTCTCAACCACACACGCGACAACAGCAATGGAATGATGATCGAGCCGATAAACAGATTATCGACGGTCAAGCCTCCCGTAAATACCAGCGACATCAGGTAGCAGACCAGTCCACTGACCGCCCCGCCATAAAAGGTCACCAGTATCATCGGGATCATGGCAAAACTGAAATGCAGGTTACCGCTCAACTCCAGCCGGTCCTGATTGAGAAACAGCACCGCCAGCCCGGCAAGCAGGCCAAAGACTATACGCCTCCATCCTTCGGACTGATAAGAAAAAGGCGCATTTTTACTGAGGGCAAAATAGCTGACGGACAGCGTGGCATAGGTAATGCAGGCGTCACTATACAGGGTGGGTATTGACGCGACGTAAGTCATAAATATTCGATAGGCTCCACGGAATCGACAGGGGGATTTAGCGACGAATTTTGAGCATTCCCTGTCTCATCCATTTCGGCATCGTACATATTATTACTCAGGTTAATAATAGATTAGCAGTTCTATGTTATTTCCAAGGTATCTATCCCATAAATTCTGTTCAGGATAATCTGTTGGCAACCAATAAAGGGGGCGACCATGAATATCGATGATGACTTGCATGTGCTTAGCGAACAAGAAACCGCGTTGACCTTCAGCCATTTTGACCATAACACCGCCTGGGAGCTGGGCTCTGCATTGAAATCAGCGGCCGAACAGCGCCGCCTGTCGATCGCCATTGAGATCCAGCTCGCGGGGCAAACGCTGTTTTATTACGCCATGCCCGGCACTACCCCCGATATCGCCGATTGGGTACGGCGCAAACGCAATGTGGTGAAGCACTTCCACAAGAGCTCTTACGCGATTGGCCTGCGCCTGCAGCAACGACAATCGACCCTGGAAGAACGCTATGGCCTGAGCGTCAGCGATTACTCGGCACACGGTGGCGCCTTCCCGATCAATCTTGGTGGCGTGGGCTGCATCGGCACCATCAGCATTTCCGGCTCACCCCAGTTGGAAGATCACAATCTGTTGGTCGGCACCCTGGCGCATTTTCTCGGATTATCCCTACCGGCGGTTCACTAAGCGGTATAACCTGGCCTATTCTTTCTGCGCAGGCCGCCTGACCCGCGGCCTGTCTGTAACTTGTCATTTATCCCGTCCCTGAAAGAGTATAAGTCTGATTTTCCGAAGTGCATTGATGTATATCTAGGAATCGCCGTCACAACAGGCGTATGGTGTCTATCAGCTATTCGAGACGGACCGCATCCGGCCCGCCATTCCGTTCTCTTTTATAGACTTGGTTTACACCTCAGATGAAAACGCATGAAATTAACGGCATCAGGCCGTTCAGCGCGCTGATTGATGCCTGTTGGCGAGATCCTTATTCCCTGCAACGCCTGCTAAAAGACGCCATCGCCGGCGTCACCGTCGGTATTATCGCCATCCCGTTGGCAATGGCACTGGCAATTGCCAGCGGCGTTCCCCCCCAATATGGACTCTATACGTCGGCGGTTGCCGGGATTGTCATTGCCATCAGCGGCGGCTCGCGCTACAGCGTTTCCGGGCCTACCGCCGCGTTTGTGGTGATCCTCTATCCGGTGTCGCAGCAGTTCGGCCTTTCAGGCCTGCTGATCGCCACCCTGCTTTCCGGACTGTTTTTGGTCATCATGGGACTGGCGCGTTTCGGCCGCCTGATTGAGTACATTCCCCTGTCGGTGACGCTGGGCTTTACCTCCGGTATCGCCATCACCATTGCTACCATGCAGGTGAAGGATTTCTTTGGCCTGCAAATGGCGGTGGTGCCGGAACACTATGTGGGTAAGGTTTACGCCCTGCTGCAGGCGCTGCCGACGCTGGACGTCGGCGACACCCTGATCGGCGCAGTGACCCTATTGATCCTTATCTTCTGGCCCAAGCTCGGCCTGCGGGTACCGGGCCATTTACCCGCACTGCTGGCGGGTACCGCGGTTATGGGTATTCTGGCGCTGTTTGACCACCCGGTTGCGACCATCGGCTCGCGATTCAGCTATCTGCTGGCCGACGGCACCCACGGCCAGGGCATACCGCCCATTCTGCCGCAGCTGATGCTGCCGTGGGATTTACCGGCCGGTGACGGCAAGCCTATGGCGCTGAGCTGGCAAACACTCTCCGCCCTGCTGCCGGCTGCCTTCTCCATGGCGATGCTCGGGGCCATAGAATCCCTGCTGTGCGCGGTAGTGCTGGACGGGATGACCGGCAAGAAGCACAACTCCAATACCGAACTTATCGGCCAGGGTGCGGGCAACATCATTGCGCCTTTCTTCGGCGGCATTACCGCCACCGCGGCCATTGCGCGCTCTGCCGCCAACGTACGCGCCGGTGCCACCTCCCCGGTATCGGCCATCATCCATGCGTTGTTGGTACTGCTGGCGTTACTGGTGCTGGCGCCGTGGTTGTCCTGGCTGCCGCTGGCTGCAATGGCGTCGCTGTTGCTAATGGTGGCCTGGAATATGAGCGAGGCGCACAAGGTGGTTTATCTGCTGCGGCGAGCGCCGAAAGACGACATTCTGGTGATGCTGCTGTGCATGTCGCTGACGGTGCTGTTCGATATGGTGATCGCCATTACCGTAGGCATTGTGCTGGCCTCGCTGCTGTTTATGCGCCGCATTGCGCGCATGACGCGCCTGAGCGAACTGAGTGCCGACAACGGCCGATTGGTGCTGCGGGTGAATGGCCCGCTGTTCTTCGCCGCCGCCGAGCGTATTTTTAACGAGCTACTGGTGCGCAGCGAAAGTTATGACGTGATCGTCTTGCAGTGGGATGCGGTGCCGGTATTGGATGCCGGGGGACTGGATGCCTTGCAACGCTTTATCGAAGCCCTGCCGGCCGGCAAACAGTTGGCAATCACCGACATGCCTTTCCAGCCGTTGAAAACGCTGGCAAGGGCACGGATACAGCCGATTGAGGGGAAACTGCATTTCTACGCGACGCTGCCTGAAGCGCTTGCAGCGCTCGATGCCTGAAAAACAAAAAGCCCGACGAATCGGGCTTTAAACCATAGCGGGCGCAGTATGCTGCGCCCCTACAAATAACAGCTGTGAAAATGTTTAGTTGCTGGTGTCCAGCTCTGGGAAGCTCTTCACCAGGTCGTCGATGGCTTTCATCTGCACCAGGAACGGCTCCAGCTTGTCCAGCGGCAACGCGGACGGGCCGTCACATTTGGCGCTGTTTGGCTCTGGGTGCGCTTCGATGAACAGACCTGCCAGGCCAACCGCCATACCGGCACGCGCCAGTTCGGCAACCTGCGCCCGACGGCCGCCAGAAGCTGCGCCGAAGGGATCGCGAGTCTGCAGAGCATGGGTCACGTCAAAGATCACCGGATGGCCGCCCGTCACGTTTTTCATAACGTTGATGCCAAGCATGTCGACCACCAGGTTATCGTAACCAAAGTTACTGCCGCGATCGCACAGGATCACCTGATCGTTGCCGCCTTCCTTGAATTTGTCGACGATATTGCCCATTTGGCCCGGGCTGACGAACTGTGGCTTCTTGACGTTGATCACCGCACCGGTTTTCGCCATCGCTTCCACCAGGTCAGTCTGACGCGCCAGGAATGCAGGCAGTTGGATCACGTCAACCACTTCGGACACCGGCTGAGCCTGTGACGCTTCGTGAACGTCGGTAATGATTTTCACGCCGAAGGTTTTTTTGATTTCTTCGAAGATCTTCATCCCCTCTTCCAGGCCTGGGCCGCGGTAGGAGTGGATAGAAGAACGGTTGGCTTTATCAAAAGAGGCTTTGAAAACGTAAGGGATGCCCAGTTTTTGCGTCACGGTGACGTAGTGTTCACAGATGCGCATCGCCAGATCGCGCGATTCCAGCACGTTCATACCGCCAAACAGCACAAACGGCAGGTCGTTCGCTACGTCGATGTCACCAATGCTAACCACTTTCTGTTTCATGCTTTCGCCTTTATTGAAGTTACCCGTCGTGCCGCAGGCCTTGGCCTGTCGCGTTCAGGGCATAGTAAATGAATTAATGCAGCGTGACCTGTTTCGGTTCAATCGAGTGGATCTGTACCTTGATCACTTCGCTGACTGGGTCTTCAGGACACTGTTCGACAAAATAGTTAAGATCGGAAATCGCGATATGGTTGCATTCCAACTGGGCGTAAATCAGCCCGCGGTCACGGATTTCGTAAGGGTCTTCCGGATCGAAGCACAACACCGTTTCGCTGGCGCGCAGCGCCATTTCCATCTGTTTTTCTTCCATCAGGGCGGCTTTGAGCGTATCCAACATCTTACGCACCACCATGACGTTTTCTGACTCATCGAGATCGTCGTCTTCCAGTTCGGCGCCCAGACCCAGGTTGCCCTTGATCCACACTTCCAACTGATGTTCGTTCAGCGTCTCGCCGTTCAATGGATTGATCAACCACATCTCTTCGTCCAGCCAGTCTGCCCGCAGGATCAGTTGAGTGGGGAAAATAACCGGCAGCAGCGGTAAATCCAGATGAGCGGCGATATGCAGGAAAATGGTGCCGAGCGAAACCGGCGTGCCCTGACGACCTTCCAGCACCTTGTCGAGCCAAATAGCGTCGGACAGGCGATACACGCCGCTGGCGCCGCCAAAACCCCAGGTTTTGAAGAACAATTCAATGAGTGCGTCCAGTTGCTGTTCCTGGCTGAGATCCTGCGGCACGGCCGCACGCGCTTCGTCGACCAGCTGTTGCAGCTTGCGTTCGACCTCAGCGGCGGGGAAATCACGCCGCACGGACTGCGATACCAGGATCACGCCCTCGCTCAGCAGCGAGGTGTTAAATTCAAAATCAGCAATACTACTCATAAGTATCCCATCAGAAAGGGTATTTTCGTCGTGGCAAGTTTAATTATCAGGTACAAACAGCCCAATGCCAGCACAAACGCCAGAGTGCGCAGGTTCTGGTTTTTGGTCTTCTTGCCCAATGCGACGTAGCCAAGCAGGATATAGATAATAACGCCAAACAGCTTCTCGGTCAGCCACGAGTCCATACCCAACAGCGGATATAACTTGAACATCACCACCAGCGCGATGCCGCTGACGAACAACACCGTATCATTTATATGCGGGGTTATCTTCACCCAACGTTTGTTCATCATAGCCGAATTGCGCCATTTCCAGAAGAAACGCAATACAAACAAGACAATACTGATGGTGACCGTCAACAAATGCAGATGTTTTAACGCCGAGTAGACTGCCATATCGCTTCCTTATTTAATCGCTGTGTGCTTCGTTATTGTTGGTTTTCAGTGATTGCTGCGGCCATTGGCCAAAGGTGACGCGATCGTTACCGCCATAATCGCGTCGGGTATCGATCGAAATAAAACCGGCGGCCTGCAGCAGTGCGCGTACGCTTTCTCCCTGCTGCCAGCCATGTTCAAGCAGCAGCCAGCCCTGTGATTGCAGGTGGTACGGCGCCTGCTGCACGATAGCGGACAAATCCGCCAGCCCCTGCTGTGGCGCCACCAGCGCGCTACTTGGCTCAAAACGTACGTCGCCCTGTGCCAAATGCGGGTCGGCGGCGTCGATATAAGGAGGGTTGCTGGCGATCAGAGCAAAAGTTTCTCCGACCAGTGGGGCAAACCAACTGCCCTGAAGGAACTGCGCGTTGCCGATCGACAGCTTCTGCGCATTGTGCCGGGCCAACGCCACCGCTTCCGGCTGTAAATCCACGCCGGTCACTTTGCAGTCTGGGCGTTCGCTGGCTAACGCCAGGGCGATGGCGCCGGTACCGGTACCGAGATCGAGAATGGCGCAAGGGGATGAGGGCAAAAGCTCCAGCGCCAACTCCACCAGGCATTCAGTGTCCGGACGCGGGATCAGGGTGGCGGGCGATACCGACAGCGGCAACGACCAAAATTCGCGCTCGCCAATCAGATAAGCTACCGGCTCACCGCTTTCACGGCGCGCCAACAATCTCTCCAACTGATCTTGCTCTTGCGGCGTCAGCACGGTTTCGCCAAACGCCATCAGGAAAGTTCTGGCCCGGCCGGTCACGAAACCCAGCAGGATTTCCGCATCGCGTCGGGCGCTTTCACTCTGCGTCAGGCGGGCAACCGCCGCCTTCAGCCAGGATTGATAGTCCATTACTCCTGCTCGGCGGACAGCGCTGCAAGCTGGTCGGCCTGGTATTCCTGCACAATCGGCTGGATCAGCATGTCGAGCTTGCCTTCCATCACCTCGTCCAGACGGTACAGCGTCAGGTTGATGCGGTGGTCAGTGACACGCCCCTGCGGGAAGTTATAGGTGCGGTTGCGGTCTGAACGATCGCCACTGCCCAGCAGGTTACGACGGGTTGAAGCTTCCGCCTGCTGGCGCTTGGCCATTTCTGCTGCACGGATACGCGCCCCCAACACCGCCATCGCTTTGGCTTTGTTCTTGTGCTGTGAGCGCTCGTCCTGACACTCCACCACAATGCCGGTCGGCAAGTGGGTAATACGGATCGCCGAGTCGGTGGTGTTAACGTGCTGACCACCTGCGCCTGAGGAACGGAAGGTGTCAATTTTCAGATCGCCCGCGTTGATCTCCGGCAGTTCAGCCTCCGGTATTTCCGGCATCACTGCCACGGTGCACGCGGAGGTATGAATACGTCCCTGCGACTCGGTTTCCGGCACGCGTTGTACGCGATGACCGCCGGATTCAAATTTGAGCTGGCCGTAAACACCGTCGCCAGAAACCTTGGCAATCACTTCTTTATAACCACCATGCTCGCCTTCGTTGGCGCTCATGATCTCAACGCGCCAGCGGCGCATTTCGGCATAGCGGCTGTACATGCGGAACAGGTCACCGGCGAAAATCGCCGCTTCGTCGCCGCCGGTTCCGGCGCGCACCTCCAGGAAACAACCGCGCTCGTCATCCGGATCTTTCGGCAACAGCAGCAGTTGCAGCTGCTGTTCCAGCTCTTCCGTCGCGGCCTTGGCCTGTTTCAACTCTTCCTGCGCCATTTCACGCATTTCCGGATCGTCCAGCATCATTTCCGCCGTAGCCAGATCGTCCTGCACCTGACGCCATTCCAGGAAACAGCGGCTGACATCGGTCAACTGTGCATATTCGCGCGACAGCGCACGGAACCGATCCTGCTCGGCAATAACGCCGGCATCGCCGAGCAGCGCCTGCACTTCTTCATGGCGCTCTTGTAACGCTTCCAGTTTGGCAACAATAGAAGGCTTCATGCGTGGTATTAAACCCTGTTAAAAGAGAAAACTAATGCTGATCCAGCCCGAGGCTGTCGCGTAATAATTGCAACCGCTCCACGTCGCCATCGCCGGCGGCCTGCTGGAGGGATTTGGTAGGGGCATGAATAAGACGATTGGTCAGCCGATGGGCCAGCTCGTGGATAACCTGCTCCACGTCGGCGCCCTGCGCAATCGCGGCCAGGGCTTTGGCTTCCATTTCCGCACGGATCTGATCGGCCTGCGAGCGGTAGTCGCGGATGGTTTCCACTGCGCCCTGCGAGCGCAGCCAGGCCATAAAGTTGGTGCTTTCCTGCTGAACGATCGATTCCGCCTGCACCGCCGCGGCTTTGCGCTGCGCCAGGTTGCTTTGAATGATGGCGTGCAGATCGTCCACGCTGTACAGATAGGCGTTGGCCAGCTTGCCCACTTCCGGTTCGATATCACGCGGTACGGCGATATCCACCAGCAGCATCGGCTGGTTGCGACGTGCTTTCAGCGCGCGCTCCACCATCCCTTTACCGATGATCGGCAGCGGGCTGGCGGTAGAACTGATGATGATATCGGCGTCCGCCAGGCGTTCGTCGATTTCCGGTAATGTGATCACTTCCGCGCCAACTTCGTCCGCCAGCAATTGCGCACGTTCGCGGGTACGGTTGGCAATAATCATATGCCGTACCTTGTGCTCGCGCAGATGGCGCGCCACCAGTTCAATGGTTTCACCGGCGCCCACTAGCAGCACGTTCAATTCGGCAAGTGATTCGAAGATTTGGCGCGCCAACGTACAGGCTGCAAAGGCCACGGACACCGCGCTGGCACCGATTTCTGTTTCGGTACGTACGCGTTTGGCGACAGAGAAGGATTTTTGGAACAGCCGTTCAAGCTCACCGGAAAGCGACTGGCCGCGTTGCGATTCGGCAAAGGCTTTTTTCACCTGACCGAGGATCTGCGGTTCACCCAACACCAGCGAATCCAGCCCGCTGGCTACGCGCATGAGATGGCTGACGGCGTCGTTGCCGTGGTGCCAGTACAGGCTTTTGCTCACTTCTTCCGGGCGCAGATGGTGGTATTCACACAGCCAGGCAACCAGCTGTTCATGAATATGTTCCTGTTGTTCCACGCTAAGATAAAGTTCAGTGCGGTTACAGGTAGACAACACGACACCGCCCTGCACCAACGGTTGTTGGAGCAAGCTGGTTAGCGCCTGTTCGATAGACTCTGGGGAGAAGGTCACCCTTTCACGCAGAGAAACCGGAGCGGTTTTGTGATTTATACCTAACGCCAGCAGGGTCATTGCTTCGAGTAATACTTCTTTTGGTACGGGTTCTCGTTGAACGGCATTCTACTTGATGCGCGGGCTCAATAAAAGTAACAACCGCATCTTCCGTTCAATCGCTGAAATAGTCAGCATCAATCGATAAATCGCTAATAAATACAGCGGGATGACTATTAATTCGACGACATAACATACTGAATTTTAGTGCAGTATGCGATATTCCGCACAGTATTCAGCAATAACGACAACCCCTAAGCCGCCAGGCGGCGATCAAATATCCGGCGTTTACCAACCTAAAGTGCCGCAACGAAAGGTGGGATCCAAAAGAAAAGAGACCTGTTGGCAAAAAACATGCTTTGCCTGAAGATAAAAAAATGCCGCGCCCGCGAAGCATAACAGCGAAATAACAATGCGTACTGACAGCTTCATGACCTTGTATTCTCCTCCGGCGATAAACTATTGCAGCATACCGCTAGCAACCTCAACTAAACGCCAACGGCCTCCGCCCAACCAGAGAGATATTCTTGTGCCCACAGCGGCAGGGTTGGGTGATTGTGTTAATCTTATGTGCAAACGCAGCGCATCCCCCCGAGGCTAACAGCGGTGACAAAGCCGGGCAGATTCAAAGCGATGCAGCAAAAAATTGACGCGCCGGCGCGGCCCCGCTAGCGTAAACGCTAATACCAAGGTCTCGCTGTGCGTGCCCGTAAGGAAAAAGGACAAGAGAAAGTTATGCCAATCCGCAAAGTTAGTTTGCTACGCCTGATCCCGCTGGCCAGCCTGGTGCTGGCTGCCTGTACCACCACCAAACCCAGCGGCCCGGCCACCAGCCCGACATCACCGCAATGGCGCGCCCATGAGCAAGCGGTGCAACAGCTTGAGCAGTATCAGACCCGGGGCTCTTTCGCCTACCTGTCCGATCAGAAAAAAGTCTACGCGCGCTTCTTCTGGCAGCAGTATTCGTCTGATCGTTACCGCCTGCTGCTGACCAACCCACTTGGCAGCACCGAGCTTGATCTCAACGTGCAGAAAAATGTGGTGCAGTTGACCGACAATCAGGGCAAACGCTATGTCAGCGACAATGCCGAAGAGATGATCCGCAAACTGACCGGTATGGCAATCCCGCTGGATAACCTGCGCCAATGGATGCTCGGCCTGCCGGGTGAAGCCAACGACTTCAAGCTGGATGACCAGTATCGCCTGAACTCGCTGACCTACCAGCAAGGCGGACAGACCTGGACCGTTGACTACCAGGACTACAACAACAGCCTGCAACCGCAGTTGCCAAGCCGACTTGAGCTGAAACAGGGTGACCAGCGCATCAAACTGAAAATGGATAATTGGACGCTCAAATGATCCGTCAGTGGCCATCGCCAGCTAAACTTAATTTGTTTTTATACATTACCGGCCAACGTGAAGACGGCTATCACCTGTTGCAGACGCTGTTTCAGTTTCTGGATTACGGCGACACGCTGACCATCGATGTGCGACAGGATGACCGTATTCACCTGCTGACCCCGGTGGCGGGCGTGCCGGATGAAGAAAACCTGATTGTCCGCGCCGCACGTCTGCTGCAACAGTATTGCGAGCGCCATGGACTGGATACCGCGCCACGGGGTGCCGACATCAGCATCGAAAAGCGGCTGCCGATGGGCGGCGGGCTGGGCGGTGGCTCCTCCAACGCCGCTACGGTGCTGGTTGCGCTGAATGAACTGTGGCGCTGCGGTTTGAGCGACGACCAGCTTGCAGAACTGGGGCTGGCGCTCGGTGCCGACGTCCCTGTCTTCGTGCGTGGCCATGCAGCGTTCGCCGAAGGCATCGGTGAGCGTTTGCAGCCGGCCAACCCGCAGGAAAAATGGTATTTGGTGGCGCATCCGGGGGTCAGCATCCCTACCCCGGCAATTTTTGGCGATGCGGAATTAAAAAGAGACACCCCGGTTCGTCCGTTAAGTGTGCTGTTACAGGCAACTTACGCAAATGATTGCGAACCTATAGCAAGAAAACGTTTTCGCGAGGTTGAACAGCTTGTTTCTTGGCTGTTAGAATACGCGCCGTCACGCCTGACTGGCACAGGTGCTTGTGTGTTTGCTGAATTCGACACAGAAACCGCCGCCCGTCAGGTGTTAAATCAAGCCCCGGAGTGGATACGTGGTTTTGTAGCGCGTGGCGTTAACGTCTCTCCACTACATCGCATCCGTTCCGGGCAGATGAAACCGTAGTTCTCGTTTCGCTGCGCAGGGTCATTCACACCTGGCCCTGTAATCCCTGCGCCGCTTCGGTTTCACGTTGTTTTTTTACACACCCGTATGATATTGCGCCGGCGTCGCTAACTGCCCTTAGCGAAGGCCGAATGACAATATCTTCTCTGGACGCATGCCTGAGGTTCTTCTCGTGCCTGATATGAAGCTTTTTGCTGGTAACGCCACCCCGGAACTAGCACAACGTATTGCCAACCGTTTGTACACCAGCCTTGGTGACGCCGCAGTAGGTCGTTTTAGCGACGGCGAAGTGAGCGTGCAAATCAACGAAAATGTACGCGGCGGTGATATTTTCATCATCCAGTCCACCTGTGCCCCTACCAACGACAACCTGATGGAACTGGTCGTTATGGTAGATGCCCTGCGTCGCGCCTCCGCAGGTCGTATTACTGCTGTTATCCCTTACTTCGGTTATGCCCGCCAGGATCGCCGCGTGCGTTCTGCTCGTGTGCCAATCACGGCCAAAGTTGTAGCCGATTTCCTCTCCAGTGTAGGGGTTGACCGCGTTTTGACGGTGGATCTGCACGCTGAACAGATCCAAGGCTTCTTCGATGTTCCGGTAGATAACGTGTTCGGTAGCCCGATCCTGCTGGAAGACATGCTGCAACAGAATCTGGAGAACCCAATCGTGGTTTCCCCAGACATCGGCGGCGTAGTGCGCGCCCGCGCAATCGCCAAACTGCTGAACGACACTGATATGGCTATCATCGATAAACGCCGCCCGCGCGCGAACGTTTCTCAGGTGATGCACATCATTGGTGACGTAGCAGGCCGTGACTGTGTACTGGTTGACGATATGATCGATACCGGCGGTACCTTATGTAAAGCGGCTGAAGCGTTGAAAGAACGCGGTGCCAAGCGCGTATTTGCCTACGCGACGCACCCGATCTTCTCCGGTAACGCCGTGGAAAACATCCGCAACTCGGTAATTGATGAAGTGATTGTCTGCGACACCATTCCGCTGTCTCCAGAAATCAAGGCCCTGAAAAACGTACGCACTCTGACGCTGTCTGGCATGCTGGCTGAAGCCATCCGCCGTATCAGCAACGAAGAGTCAATTTCTGCGATGTTCGAGCATTAATCAGTTCTCTTTTCGGTGCGGCGCCCTGCCGTACCGAAGGGATTGATGGCCCGAAAGCAGAAAAAGAAAAACCCGTTGGTGCATAGCAGCAACGGGTTTTCTACGGGTAGTCAAACATGACCTTAAGCCTTAATGCGCGGCAGATTTCCTTTGCCGTAACGCCTGTTCCCTTCTCTCTTTCTAATCAATGTGACGAACGATGATGATCGTTGCGGCAACGTTTATCAAAGTGTTTTACCCACCAGTAACGATCCGCTACCTGCTCACGACCGCCAATACGCGCACCTACCAGCCACAACAACGCACCCACGAAGATACTCATGATTGCGCCATGGGCGAAAAACTGCGGCAGGTTGAACTGCGAAACTTCAGCAACAATGGAGTATCCGACACCGCCGATCATCACGACCAGGCCCAGCCCCATAAAAAAGTTGCCCATTCTGTCCGCGTTTCTACGTTTCATATGCCACCTCCATAGTGCCATGTGCCAACCGGGATAACTCTCTAACTGGTTAACCCACTTTGATAAGTTAAGTATAGACCCTGGTTGGACAAGGTGATTGCGGAGAGGATCACAAATGGTAAAGAAAACATGACAAAACTTTACCGAAATGAGTCTATTAGCGATCAAATTGAATGATTCCGCTAATGAATTATTCTCTTTTCTGTCTATAGTTCCGTCAATGCGCGACCGGGCATATCAGGATTTTGTCATTCGTGGCGTCGACAGGTAGACTATTGCCCTTTCCATTATATCGATCATAGCGAATCTCCCAGTGAGCAGTATTAAATTGATAGTCGGCCTGGCGAATCCGGGCGCTGAATACGCGCAGACGCGGCACAACGCCGGCGCCTGGTACGTCGATTTACTGGCCCAGCGCCATAACCAGCAGCTCAAAGAAGAGAGCAAGTTCTTCGGCTACACTGCCCGGCTGAACCTGGCCGGCAACGACGTGCGGCTGTTGGTGCCTACCACCTTTATGAATCTCAGCGGCAAAGCGGTATTGGCAATGGCCAATTTCTACCGCATCGAGCCGGACGAAATCCTGGTGGCGCATGACGAGCTGGATATTCCCCCCGGCGTTGCCAAGATCAAACTGGGCGGCGGCAACGGTGGCCACAACGGGCTGAAGGATATTCAGAACAAATTTGGCAATAACCCTAATTTCTATCGCTTGCGCATCGGCATCGGCCACCCGGGCGATAAAAACAAAGTGGTAGGTTTCGTGCTCGGCAAGCCGCCGGCCAGCGAACAAAAAATGATCGATGAAGCGATCGATGAAGCAGCACGCTGTACGGAAGTGCTGCTGACTGACGGGTTGGAAAAAACCGTTCGTCGCCTGCACAGCTTCAAGGCACAGGCCTGATCATCGTTGCAGCGGGCATCGCGCCCGCTGCAATCTGCCTTAGGTGCGCAGTTTAAAGGTTTCTTCGCCGACGTTAGCGTCATCGGTTTGGTAGCCCTCTTCCGCCACGTAATATTGCGGATCGTCCAGTTCATGGCTGCAAAACGGGCCGGCCTGTTTCAGCAGGCGTACACAGTCACCGCTCAGATGACGTAGCCGAATGGTTTTCCCCGCCGCCAGATAGCGTGCCGTCAGCTTATCAATCGCCTCCACACCGCTGGAATCCATCACCCGGGTACCGGCAAAATCCAGCACCACATTTTGCGGATCGTTTTTCGGTTCGAACAGTTCGGCAAAGGCCGTGGTGGAGCCGAAGAACAGCGGCCCGTCCAGCTGATACACCGCCACCTCACCTTCCACCCGATGCTGACGCACGCGAATACGTGCCTGCTGCCAGGCAAATACCAGCGCCGAGATGATCACCCCGCTGATCACCGCCATCGCCAGATCGGTAAAGATGGTAATCAGGGTCACCAGCAGCATCACCAACGCATCCGCCTTCGGCATCCGGCGCAGACGGCGCAGCGAGCTCCACTCAAAGGTGTTGTAACACACCACCAGCATCACCCCGGCCAGCGCCGCCACCGGCAACAGGCCGATATAGCCCGACAGGCTGACCACAAACAGAATCAGCAGTATCGCGCCAACCACGCCGGAGATGCGCCCACGCCCACCTGAAGTGAAGTTGATGATCGACTGGCCAATCATTGCGCAACCGGCGAAACAACCAAACAGGCCACAAACCGCGTTGCCAGCCCCCTGGGCGATGCTCTCGCGGTTGCCGTTGCCTTTCTTGCCGCCCATTTCATCCAACACCGTCATGGTAAGCAGCGATTCGATCAGCCCCACCAGCGCGATTACCACTGCGTACGGCAACACCACTTTCAGCATCTCGAGGGTAAAAGGCGCCATCGGCAGGCTGAAGTGCGGTAATGCACCGGAAATGTCCGCCAAATCGCCGACCCGCAGCGTTTGCAGGTTAAACCCGATTGCCAGAGCAGAAACCACGATAAGCGCCGCCAGTGACGCGGGGATGACGCGCGTCAACCGTGGGAAGAACACCACCACCAGGATCGCAAGAGCCACCAGCCCATACATCAGCAGCCCCTGCCCGGCAATCATATGCAGTTGCGCCAGCATAATGACAATCGCCAGCCCGTTCACGAAGCCGTGAACCGCGGGCAGCGGCACCAGCCGGATAAACTTACCCAGGCGGAAAATGCCGATCAGGATTTGGATAACCCCGGCAAAAATCGTCGCCCACAGTACGTACCCCATGCCGTACTGCGCCGCCAGGCTCATCAGCACCACCACGATTGAACCGGCTGCACCCGACACCATGCCCGGCTTGCCGCCAAACAGCGCGGTGACCAGCCCGATAATAAAGGCGGTGTGCAACCCGACGATCGGAGAAAGCCCGGCGACCAGCGAAAAGCCGACCGCTTCCGGGATCATTGAAACCGCCACCACAAAGCCCGCCAGCACCTCGTTCTTGACGGCCGACAGCCTGAAATTGTTCAGGTTAAACATGGATTATTCACTTCTGACAGATAAAACACATTCCCGCAGCACGGGAACCAAGGCCGCAGGGCGCGGCAAACCTCAGGAGGGAGAGAGCTTAGGGTGGACTGGGCAAGAAGGACATCCGGCACGTTTCCTGTAGGTTAATCAGAAGTGTCAGTATGTGTAAATGTGATCCAAATCTCAATCAAAAACCGGCACTGCCTCGGCATTTACCCATCACACACAGCCAGATCGAGAAAAACGGCCATTACGTGTATAATGGCGCCATTATTTCGTCCTTTATGCAGTGGGTTAAACCTAACCGGCTGATAGTTAAGATATTTAAGGTGATAACAACATGGGATTCAAATGCGGTATCGTCGGCCTGCCTAACGTAGGCAAATCCACCCTGTTCAACGCGTTGACCAAAGCGGGTATCGAAGCAGCCAACTTCCCGTTCTGCACCATTGAACCTAACACCGGTGTGGTGCCGATGCCCGATCCGCGTCTGGACCAGCTGGCCGAGATCGTCAAGCCACAGCGTATCCTGCCAACCACCATGGAATTCGTCGACATCGCCGGCCTGGTCAAGGGCGCGTCCAAAGGTGAAGGTCTGGGTAACCAGTTCCTGACCAACATCCGCGAAACCGAAGCGATTGGCCACGTGGTTCGCTGCTTCGAAAACGACAACATCATCCACGTTAACAACAAAGTTGACCCGGCTGACGACATCGACGTCATCAACACCGAACTGGCCTTGTCGGATCTCGACACCTGCGAACGCGCGATCCACCGCGTGCAGAAGAAAGCCAAAGGCGGCGACAAAGACGCGAAAGCGGAACTGGCAGCCCTGGAAAAATGCCTGCCACAGCTGGAAAACGCCGGCATGCTGCGTGCGCTGGATCTGTCCGAAGAAGACAAGGCGGCCATCCGCTACCTGAGCTTCCTGACGCTGAAACCAACCATGTACATCGCCAACGTCAACGAAGACGGTTTCGAAAACAACCCGTACCTGGACAAAGTGCGTGAAATCGCTGCGGGCGAAGGCTCGGTTGTGGTTGCCGTGTGCGCCGCGGTAGAATCCGACATCGCCGAGCTGGAAGACGAAGACCGCGAAGAATTCATGGCGGAACTGGGCCTGGAAGAGCCGGGCCTGAACCGCGTGATCCGTGCCGGTTACGAGCTGCTGAACCTGCAGACCTACTTCACCGCCGGTGTTAAAGAAGTCCGCGCCTGGACCATCCCGGTCGGCGCTACCGCCCCGCAGGCAGCTGGCAAGATCCACACCGACTTCGAAAAAGGCTTTATCCGCGCCCAGACCATCGCTTTTGAAGACTTCATCACCTACAAGGGTGAGCAAGGTGCCAAAGAAGCCGGCAAGATGCGTTCAGAAGGTAAAGACTACATCGTTAAAGACGGCGACGTGATGAACTTCTTGTTCAACGTCTAACTCCCGCCTCTGCAGCAAACTCCAAAATCCACGCCCCGGCGTGGATTTTTTGTTTTAACCGGTAATGTTGATTTTGGGCCATACCAACGCAATAATATACAGCGTATAAATATGGAGCATTCAATGATCACTACACACGTTTTCATCGCCACCAGCCTGGACGGTTTTATCGCTCGGCAAGATGGCGACATCGACTGGTTATTGCAACGCGACACCTCGGCCGAAGATCATGGCTTCGATACCTTTATCGCTGACAAAGACATGATCCTGATGGGGAGAGGGACTTATGAAAAGGTACTCACCTTCGATATCTGGCCTTATGACCTCCCGGTACTCGTACTGTCCAAACAACTGGCTAATGAGCAGGTCCCTTCTGCCCTGACAGGTAAAGTCCGGTTCGCCAACCTCACGCCAAAATATGCGCTTGAGCAGTTGGCTACACAGAATGTGCACCGCGTCTATGTGGATGGCGGGCAATTAATACAGTCCTTTCTGCGCGAAGGGTTGGTTAGCGATATGGTGATCACCAAGGTTCCCGTACTGCTTGGCTCGGGCAGGCCTCTGTTCGGCTCGCTGCAACAGGACATTGATTTAAAATTACTGTCGAACCGGAGCTTTCCTTCGGGCCTGGTGCAATCCCACTATCAGGTATTGCCCCAATGACTCGTCCACGCGGGCGTCCAACCAACGGAAAAGGAGTAACGCGGGATGACATTCTGGATTCCGCTCTTGGCCTGCTGGATGAAAGTGGCGGACAAGGGCTGACGATGCGCACCCTCGCCACTCGGCTGGGCGTCACGCCGATGAGCCTGTATCACCATATTGGTGATCTGGCCGGACTGTTGCGCGCTTTATCCGATCGCGTCTATGCCGAAGCCATGGAGGGGTTGAACGGATTGGCTGATCCGCGGACAGAAATTCGAACATTGCTCACGCGCTATCATCGCGCAGTCGGCTATCACCCCCAGCTCACGCTGGCAATCTTTGCCACGCCAGAGGCCTTTGCCGGGGTCACCCGGGAGATTACCGATCGCCTTACGGCCTTGCTGGCTGAGATGACGACAGAGCCCCTACAGTGGCGCGATATTTTGGTTGATCATGCCCATGGCAGCGGTTTGGCCCTTGTCGCGGTGCGGGGAGACTCTCTACAGGCGCAGAGCCTGCAAGAACAGTATCTACAGGCCCTTGATCGTCTGCTGGACAGCGTATCATCGCGCCCGTAGCACCTTATCCACCAGCCCCCACTCTACCGCTTGGTCGGCGCTCATAAAGCGGTCGCGATCGAGCGCGCGCTCAACCTCTTCGTAGCGACGACCGCAGTGTTCGGCGTACAGGCGGATCACGGTGTGCTTAGTGCGTTTCATCTCTTCTGCGTGGATAAGGATATCTGACGCTTGCCCCTGAAAACCGCCCAGTGGCTGGTGCACGTGCAGGCTGGCATTGGGCAGCGCCATCCGGTGGCCTGCCTTACCCGCCATCAGCAGGAATGACCCCATCGAGCGAGCTGTGCCCATACACAGCGTATGCACCGGTGCGTTGATGTACTGCATAGTGTCGTAGATGGCAAAGCCGCTGGTGATCACCCCGCCCGGTGAATTGATATATAAATTTATGGGTTTCTCCGGGTTCTCAGCTTCGAGAAACAGCAGTTGAGCACAGAGCATTTCTGCCACCTGATCGTTGACCTCGCCGTTCAGGAAAACGATGCGGTCGCGCAGCAGCCGCGAATAAATATCGAACGAACGTTCTCCCTGGCTGGTCTGTTCTACCACCGTCGGGACGAGCAGCATCGATTCACACATCGGTGAACTCCTGTTTTCAGATTGGAATAATGAGTTGAGCGTCAGGCAGCGCGCATCAGCTGCAATCCACCGTCGTTCGCTGCCGTCAACCTGGCGTCGTCGAGTTGGTGAATGACGCGTAACAGGCTTCCGCCGTCGGCGGCGGGCAGAATTTGCAAAGTCACGGTACTTTCGAGGTACGGCGGTCGATCATCACGCATCCGGTAGCTGATTGCTTCGCCCGGCGTTATCGCTACCGGTTCGGTATCGGCCAGTTCGGCATTCGGTAACCATTGTTCGCGCAATGCCGGGATCCCGATAGCCCGCCAGACTTTCTCTGGCGGCGCATCGAGTTGATACTCCAGCACCAGCGGCGGCTGCGTGGCGTCGGTTGGGGTCATTGATCCATGTCCTTTAGCAAAACGTTCAGCCTGTCGATGCGTGCCGGCCAGAAGGCACGGTATTTGTCCAGCCATTGTGCGAGGACCGCCAACCCTTGCGGGTCAACCTGATAATTGACGAAACGGCCCTGGCGCACCTCGCACACCAGCCCCGCCTGCCGCAACACGGCCAGGTGTTGAGACATCGCAGATTGGCTGATCGTCATGCCTTCACGCAGTGCGCTGGCATTCATGCCGCCAGCGGCCAGTTTTTCGAAGATGCTGCGCCGGGTGGGATCCGCCAGCGCTTTGAAGAGGTCATTTTCATTCATGACTACACATTAGTAGTCACTTATCTAATGCGCAAGTTTAGCGCGGAAAATAATCACGCTCACGCCAAAGAAAGGGCGTGATCATAATGCCACGCTCAAAGCACCGAGACCGATAAACAGCCCGGCGATGGTGGCGCTCATCAGATTAGACAAGGTAGCGGCCAGCAGCGCGCGCAAGCCCAGGCTGGCAATATCCGAAGCGCGTTCCGGTGCTACCGCGCTGAACGCCCCCACCACCACGGCTATCGAGCCGAAGTTGGCGAACCCGCACAGTGCGAAAGAGATGACGGCGATGGTTTTAGGATCGAGCACCGCGACGCTGTCTTTGAGATAGGCTGAAAAATTCACGTATGCGACAAATTCGTTTATCGCCAGCTTCTGGCCAATCAGCCCACCTACTACCCCAGCGTTATCCCAGCTAACCCCCATGATATAAGCCAAAGGCGAGAACACATATCCGAACAACCTTTCCAGGCTAAGCTGTTGCCAGCCAAACAGGCTGCCGACGCCGCCAATCAGGCCATTAATCAGCGCAATTAACGCCACAAAGGCCATTACCACGGTAGCGACGCCCACGGCAATTTTCAGCCCGAGCATCGCACCGCTGGCCGCGGCTTCGATAATGCTCGCCGGGCGTTTTTCACTGAACGCCATCTGGCTGAACTCGACCTGCGACGCCTCGGTTGCCGGGCTCAGCATACGTGCGAACAGAATACCACCGGGGATCGCCATCAACGATGCCGCCAGCAGATATTCAATCGGTACGCCAAGGCCGGCATACCCCACCAACATCGAGCCGGCGATCGACGCCATTCCGCTGCAAATGACGGTAAACAGCTCATTGCGGCTCATCTTGTTAATAAAAGGCTTAAGCACCGCGGGCAGCTCGTTTTGCCCTAAAAAGATGGTGGTCACCGCGGCAAAAGCCTCAACCTTGCTGATGCTCAGCATCTTTTGGAATACGTAGCCCAACAGATTAATCACCCACCCCATCACGCCGAGGTAATAGAGAATCGAAATCAGTGCGGTAATAAAAATAATGGCCGGCAGAACATGAAAAGCGAAAACAAAACCTGCGCCGTCAAACAAGACATTCATTTTAGGGCCGACCAGTCCGCCAAAAATAAATGAGCTACCGGCATCGCTGTACGAAATGACTTTATTGACGCCACCGGCAATGGCATTAACCACCCATTTACCGGCGGGCACATATAACATAATTGCGCCCAACAGCACTTGCAGTATTAATGCGCTGAAAACTGTTCTCAGGCTGATTCGTTTACGGTTGTTGGAAAAAATAAAAGCAATAAGGAGAAGAATACAGATACCTGACAGGCTGCGTAGTAAGTCCATAAATCCGTCCCTTAATACCCGTCGTATTTCAGCCGTAGCGGAAAAGTCATTGGGTATGTAAATGTACCTGTCCTGAAAGGTGAAAAGGGCAAAGCACTCCCCTCCACCTTTCAGGCTGGCGTTTTTATTTAATGTTGTTTATAGGGTAAAACTTAAGGAATAACGCGTCGTCTTAGGCGGCGGCCTCCTGATAACAACAGGCAATTTGCGCGGCCAGCTTGGCGTTGTTGAACACCAATTGAATATTGGCGGTCAGGCTGTCGCCCCCGGTCAATTCAGCCACTCTGGCCAGCAAAAATGGCGTGCTGTCCTTGCCCTGAACGCCTTGTTCAACCGATTCCCGCACGGCACGCTCAATGGCGGCATTAATTTTTTCCTCCGGCACCGCATACTGCGCCGGGATCGGGTTGGCAATCACCATGCCGCCCTCCAGCCCGGTCTGCCACTTGGTGGCCATGGCGCGTGCGATCTCCGCCGGGGCATCCAATTGAATGCTGACCCTGAAGGGGCTGGTACGGCAAAAGAATGCCGGCAGCGTTTGGGTCTGGTAGCCGATCAGTGGTACGCCGTGGGTTTCGAGGTATTCGGTGGTCAGCCCCAAATCCAAAATAGACTTGGCACCGGCGCAGATCACCGCGACATTGGTGCGTGCCAGCTCCTGCAGATCCGCCGAGATATCAAACGTGTGTTCTGCGCCGCGGTGCACGCCGCCGATGCCACCGGTGGCAAAGACGTGAATGCCCGCCATCTCGGCAATAATCATGGTTGAGGCCACGGTGGTCGCCCCGTGTTTACCGGCGGCGACGATGAACGGCAGATCGCGACGGCTCACTTTCGCCACCTTATGGCCCTCTTTACCCAGCAGCTCTATTTCCTCACGGCTTAATCCCGCCTTCATTCGGCCGTTAATGATGGCGATGGTCGCGGGCACCGCGCCGTGATCGCGGATTTTTTGTTCCACTTCCAGCGCCGTCTGCGCGTTCTGCGGGTATGGCATGCCGTGAGAAATGATGGTGGATTCCAGAGCCACAACCGGGCGTTTGTGGGCCAAAGCCTCGGCAACCTCCGGCGAAATGTCCAGATAGTCATGGGAAATCATGTTATTTTTCATGCTTGTAGCTCCAACAGTTTTTGTACGCTGCCATTCGACAGGTTCGGGTTATTGGTAAATTCGGATGCCAGCGTCAATGCCGAGCAGCCCTGCGCAAAACGAATGCTGTCCGCCAGCGTCATATCTTCCAGCCAGCAATGGGCCAGGCCCGCCATCATGGCGTCGCCGGCCCCAGTCACATTGACGATGTCGACGACCAGTGGCTGCGACCAGCCGTTTTGCCCATCAATTTCGCTGTAATAAACCCCGGCTGGCCCCATGCTGAGCGCCAGGCGTTGTACCCCTTGTTGATGGAACCAGCGGGCCACCGCTGGCGCATCCTGCGGCCCGTGGATCGCCATGCCGCTGAGGATCTCGGCTTCGAGGCGATTGGGCTTGAGAGTATGGATATGCGAGAGCCAACGGCGGATTTTGGGCGCTTTAAATGCCGATACGGTGTCAACAAACACCGGCACGCTGCCGGAGTGCCCGAATAGCCAGGCCAGTGCGTCCTCGGTCAGGTTGCAGTCAACCACCAGCACGCCCGCATGCAGGATCAACTCTTTAGACGTGGCCAATAACGCCGGCGTGAGTTTCTCGAGGATGCGCATGTCGTTAATCGCCACCAGCATTTCGCCGTTGTTATCGAGTAAGGAGACATAGGTCGAAGTATTTTCACCGTGCAATTTATGGAAGCTGTCGACATGTACCCCCGCCAGCTTTGCCTGTTCGAATAAGGTTTCACCATAGAAGTCGTCACCGACGACGGAAATAAGGTGACATTCCCGGCCTAACAAGGCGACATTCTGCGCAATATTTCTGCCCACCCCACCTGGCGTGCATTTTATTTTTCCCGGGTTGGAATCTTCATACACTAATTTAGAGGAAGCATAACCGCAGACATCCATATTGGTGGAACCTACGGTTACCACATAGCTGTGCTCCGACAATATATAACCCTTACCCTTTATATATCCTTTATTCATTAAATTCATAATGTGCCCGGCGACACCAGAGCGGCTAATACCTAAAACATCGGCAATTTCCTGCTGTGGGATCAAAGGATCACGTCTCAGAAGATGCAATATCTGTTTTTCTCTGCTGGTCATATTGGACACTTGTTTGTTTTTAAACATACGTTTGTTTTATATCGGGCATGAAAAACAGTAAAGTGGGATTAAAGGCTTTAGCGAAGATTTGGGAAGAGGATCGTAAGATGAATGAACCGGGTTTCAGCGTTAATTCTGTGATACCCATCAAATAATAAAGTCGGTTTTATCCTTCAAAAAGAGTCAAAAATAATCATTAGCCGAGACACAGCATTTTATTCTTATAATAATCTCAACAAAACAACCGGATAGAGTTTTCCGTGACGCAACCTAACATTTGTTGGGTTTACCGAACCTTACCCTTTTCTGATGGAGCTTGGGCAAGCCGTGTTGTCCCCGAAAAGAGATACCTTTCACATTTGTATTGAAATGAAGTCGCGTTCTGGAAACTTGGTGCCCCTCAGCGAGTGCCGAGGGGACGTGGATAAATCACTAATGCGCTTACAAAGTGGTACAGCCCAGATCGCCACTTGCGGCCTTTTTACCCTCCTGCGACTCCAGCGCAATCCTCGCTAATGGCGTGTCCTCATCATAGCGGGCTTGGGCGTCCAGGCTCTTCGAATAGCGGTTGTATTTCCACCAGGCGTAGCCGAGGAACACCACCAGGCCCCCTACGTTATAAAACACAATGGTCATGATACTGGCGCCGGTCGGGAAGGTTGACGCGATAAAGCCTACGGTGAAAATGACAATCAGCGTGCTGACAATCGCAATCCCCTGCAGCCGGGAGCCCATTTTAAAATCACGCTCCACGCGGTCGTACTTCAAACGCAGGTTCAGATAGGCCAGCATGATGAACAACGGCGGCAACATCGAAGCGGCGGCGGTCATGTTTATCAGCGTATTCATTAACTCCTGCACGCTGTCCGAACCCAACGTCGGGATCAGCATCAGCGGGATCACGATAAAGAACTGCAGCCAGGCGGCGCGGGTTGGCACGCCATGCTTATTCAACCGAATGGTCTTCTCGCCAAAGATGCCCTTGGGGATCTCGGTGAAGAAGATTTTGACCGGTGCGGCGGTCCACATCAGCAATGAGCCAAACATCGCGGTAAAGGAAACCAGCCCGACGAAACGGTTCATCAGCACCGCAGGCAGGCCAAAGTGCGCCGACAGGCCTTCGAACACCTGCACCGTGCCACCGGTAAAGTGCAAATCGGCACGGCTAACGAACACGTTAAGCAGCAATGACGCTACCGAATACAGCACGCCAATCACCAGCCCGGAAATGACAATCACCTTAACAAAAGAGCGGCTGCCGCCCTTGACGTCGTTGACGTACACCGCAACCGACTCTGCCCCGCCCGCGGCCTGAAAAATCCAGGCGGTGATACCGAGGAAGGCCCAGCTAAAGCTTGGGGTCATGGCTTCTACGGTAATCGGGTTAGCCGGCTCTATACCGCCAATTACCGCCGCACCGGCCAGAATGATGTAGGAAAACGTCAGCAACAGCATCAACGATGAGGTCACAGAGGTCATCGGGCCCAGCAGTTTGGCACCGCTATTTGAGATATAGGTCGAAAATGCGAACAGGAAAATACTGATGATCGCGGTAGTTAATGGCGTAAAGACGTAGTCATACCCCAAAAACGCGTAGGAGGCGTAAGCGATGACCCTCGGCAGCAGCGCGGTGAAGAAGAATAAATTCACGAACCAGTAGGTATAGGCGGTCATAAATGCCCAGCGTCCGCCTAACGCGCTTTTTACCCAAGCGTATACGCCCGCCTCGGAGTTTTTATTCAACGATACGAACTCGGCAATGATCAGGCAGAAAGGAATAAAATAGATAATGGTCGCCACCAAAAATACCGGGGCGGATGCGATGCCAAGCTGGATATTATTATTTATCACATTATTGAAGCTGAACACTGCCGCGAACGTCATCGCCAGCAGGCCAAACTTGCCGATAGTATTTCTATTCGACACAGCCATAGACACTCTCCGAAATTTGTAGGGTACTTATACCCGTCATACCTCAAGCTACTTGGGTGTTGGCTGCACTATTCGGCCCATCCTTGGGCCTCACCCCTTACGGGGTCGCTGCAAGCAACGTTCAAATCTGCTCCCGGCAGATTTGCCACTCACCCCAGGATCGATCTTGAGTAAGCTCCTGGGGCTTCGCTCAGTTGCCGCCTACAAGCAACTCGAATTATTTTGGGTATATATTGGAATAAGAGATTGCCGCTATTTATTCATAAAATAGCTGTCTTCGACGGTCACTTTTAAAATGACTTTTTTTACCTGGTGACTCTCTTTGAATCGGTGCGCCTGATGGTTCTCAAAAATAACCACGTTGCCCTCGCCTACGCGGTGTATTTCCCCCTGCCCGTTGAAAATTTCGCGGTCGGTTTCATCCTGATAGGCAACTACCGAAGTCAGTTCGCTTTTATCAGCAACCTCAATGTTCTCCTGGCCGGCCAGGTAATAGTGCAGATCAAAATAGCGGCGATTCCCCTCCAATCCACCATGCTGCTGCCCAGGGCCGGACGCCAGTCGGTAGACCAGCGAGTCGCCGACAGAATGAAAGACATTCGGCTCGATATTATTAATATTATTGATGGCCTCCATGCAGCGTAGCCATTTTTTCCCTGAGCGGTAAATGCGCTGAAACTCCGCTAATGATTCGACAATAATCATGAGTTCGCCTTTTCTGACTGAGCGTTATTATTGACCGGCGCGTAATTAAACTCGGCCAGCTTCTCTGCCTGGGTTTCCTGCCGATTGAAAGGCACCAACGTAAAGCCGTAGCTGAACGGCGACAGATAAACCCGATACGAATCCAGCACCTCCGATCCCCAGGAGTTGGAACCAAGGCCCAGAATTTGATCGTCAAGGTTTAACGTCAGGTAATCACTTTCTTGCAGCTCGTTAATGTGCTGAGCCTGATGCAGCATGTCGGCGCTATAAGGCCACAGGCTGAAGTTGATCGGCCGTCGCGGCTGAATAAATATCCCTTTGCCTTCGCCATCCTGCAGGCTCAGCCAACGGACTTCTTGGCGGTTGCCGTTATCCTGCGGGAACGGGTAGTGTTCAAACAGCTCGCCCACCCGCTGCTGATAATGGCCGATCAGGTTGGCCTGGCAGCTGTCCTGATAGTTTTCACCCGGCCCACGGCCATAGTATTCCACCTGTTCAAAGCGGCGGCTGAGGCCGAAATCCAGCCCAATCTTCGGAATGACCTGTTGGAAGTCGCCATAAGGCGCACCCGACAGATCCAGGCTGATATGCCCTTGCGGCGATATCTGCCAGCGGTAACGGCAGCGCATGCCGAAATCGAACACCGGCGGTGCAATCAGGGTGCAAACCTCAATCACCAGGTCGTCGCCCTGACGCTCCCAGCGCAGACTGCGGAAGTGATGCTGCATAATCTGCAGGTGATGCGGATGCCAAATCCCTTCGTACTCTTGCTTATGGTTGTCGATCACCGGTTTGAAGAAGGAAAGGTGTGGCGCACGCCCCACCACTTCGTCCCCCGCCACCTGCCAAGAGAGCAGTTCACCGCTCAGACGTGAGAAGGCCAGACTGAAATTGTCGCCGCTGACCACCAACCGGTGGTTTTCTTCATGGCATTGCAGCGGCGAAGCGCGTTTATCTCCCGGCGGCGCAATGAGTAGCGGCGCAGCGGGTTGCAACAGATGCTGATACTGCCCAAGCAAATCACCACTTTCGCTGTAACGGGTGGCGCTGTCCTTATACACGGCAACGTCAATAAAGGTTTCTTGCGTGCCAAGCGCCAACTCAGGAAAATGCAGTTCTTCAGACTCGCCCGGCTGCAGGTGCGGCAGTTTGATGTCATAGCTGGCCAGTTGACGCCCCCCGGCCTTCACGCTGACGACCAGCGTAATATCGGCCAGCGAACTGAACCAATAGCGGTTTTTAACTCGCAGCACCGGCGTCCTCTCGCCTGCGCCGCTGACCTCTACCGGACACAGCACCTGCTTATATTCACGCAGGCCAGGACCGGGGCGCTGATCCGGGTAGATCAGGCCATCCATGCAGAAGTTATAGTTATTCGGGTAATCGCCGTAATCACCACCGTACTGATAGCGTTCGCGTCCCTGCGCGTCATGGCTGAGCAAACCGTGATCGCACCACTCCCAGATGTAATGCCCCTGAAGGCTGGCATGGCGGTTAAACACCGACTGATATTCGAACAGGCCTCCCGGCCCATTGCCCATGGCATGGGCGTATTCACACAAAATTCGCGGCTTGGCATGGGGATACTCGCCAAAGGCATTCATCATCGCCACGCGCGAATACATGGTGCTGATCACATCGACCACTTCCGCATCGCGGTCTTCTTCGTAATGCACCAGGCGAGTGGGATCCAGCGCCTTGCAGCGTTTGGCCATGGCGCGGATGTTGCAGCCATAACCGGACTCGTTGCCCAGGGACCAGATAATGATTGAGGGATGGTTTTTCTGCGCCATCACATGGCGCTCAATGCGCTCGACGTAGGCATTTTCCCAGCGAGGATCGTCGGTGATGCGGCTAATATCGCCAACGTTAGCGAAACCGTGGCTTTCCAGGTCGGTTTCCGCCATCACAAACAGGCCGTAGATATCACACAACTCGTAAAAGCGCGGATCGTTCGGGTAGTGGGCGGTTCGCACCGAGTTGATGTTGTGTTGCTTCATCAACACGATGTCGCGCTCAACCCGCGCCATGTCCACCGCGCGCCCTTTGCGATGATCGTGATCGTGGCGGTTCACGCCATGCAGCTTTAAATAGCGTCCGTTGACGTAAAATAACCCCTCACGCACGCCGATCTCACGGAACCCGACGCGCTGCGGCACCACCGACACCAGATTACCGGCGTGGTCATACAGGCTAAGCAGCAATTGATACAGATAAGGGTTTTCTGCATTCCACTGCTGCGGCTGGCTGACCGGGATCTCGAATCGGCAGCGGGCACTGGCCCCGATACTGAGCTCATTTTCCCAGCGTTCGGCGACGCAGGCTTCACCGTCAAAAAGCTGAGCCTGCAGGCGATAACCGCTTGCCACGGACGGGTTCAGGTTGCCAAGCTCGACATCCAGTGCCAGCACTGCGTCGCAATACTGTTCATCGAAATGCGTGACCAGCGTGAGATCATGAATATGGGTGCGTTGTTGACCGATCAGGTAAACGTCGCGGAAGATGCCGGCCATCCACCACATGTCCTGATCTTCAATATACGTCGAGTCAGCCCACTGCATGACGCGAACGGACAGCAGGTTTTCGCCCGCTTTCACATAGTCGCTAAGATCAAACTCGGCGGACAAACGGCTGCCTTTGCTGAAACCGACGTAGCGGCCGTTGAGATACACCTCAAAGTAGGTTTCCACGCCGTCAAACTTGATGATGACCTGCTGGTTTTCCCAGTCGCCGTCCAGCGTAAACTGGCGTTGATAGGCACCGGTCGGATTGTTGGTCGGCACGTAAGGCACGTCGATCGGGAAGGGATAGCCCTCATCGGTATACTGCAATTGGCCGTGACCTTCCATCTGCCACATGCCCGGCACGGTGATGTCGCCCCAGTCCGCCATCAGTTGGCTATAGAACGCCGCCGGCACCCGATCAGGGTGTTCGAAGTAACGAAACTGCCAACGGCCGCTCAGTAGTTGAAATGCCGCACTGGCGTTGCGATCGAAGCTTAATGCCTGCGTGGCATTACGATAGCTGAAGAAGCTCGCTCGCGGCGGTAAGCGATTCTCTGACTGTTTTTCTATGTTTTCCCAATTATTCACGTCACGTCTCCCGACAACTTTCAATGGGAGAACGATAGTAAATATTTAGTAAAAACTACAGATCATATTTACCTAATGACGACGGGATCACAATAAATATGAAATGTCTTTTTTAATCATGACGTTAATTTTTGGCCGTTCGGCCTCCCTGTGCTGCCGCAATCGGCATAGGGCACAGGGGACCTTTTCAGGCAACGGTGGTATCGCGCAACTGAAGCGAGCTGGGAACAAAGATCGATAATGGAATGGTCCGTTCGTCACGAATACGCTCAGTCAACAGATTGACGGCCTGAGCGCCCATGGTTTCGGAGGGTATGCGAACGGTTGATAATGCAGGGAAAATAAAACGTGCCGTGGGGATATCGTTCACGCTGATCAGCGCAATCTGGCCAGGAACCTGAACCGAATGCTCGTGCAAGGCACGCAGTACCCCGATGGCGATAGAGTCGGTCGCGACCAACAGAGCTGGCGGATAACCGCCCTTCTTCTCCAGCATTTGCCTGGCACACTGGTAGCCCGCCTGGCTGCTGAAGTCGCCGGTGTAAATATCCTGCGGCCGCACCACGTTTTTCAAGCGGCCGTATTCCACAAAGGCTTGCTCACGCTGATCGGCCAGCGCCGGATCGTCACGTCCGCCGATAAACCCAATGCGCGAGTAACCACATTCGATGAAATAGTCGATCACCTTCTGGCTGATCTTGGTGAGATCGACATTGACACAGTCGAACTGCGGATCGTCGATGACACCGTCCACGAACACCACCGGCACTCGCTGCTGGCTTAGCTGTTCGTAAAGCGCAGGCTGCGGCCGGCCAATGACCAGCAGCGCGTCAGCCGCAGGCAAGGGTTTTTCACCGTTGAAGTCGTAGCAGGCCACCAGCGAAACATCCAACTTTTCGCATTGAGTTTCAATGCCATAGCGCATCGCCAAATAGTAGGGATCGTTAATCTCTATGGCTTGTTTATAGGTGAAAAGCGCGGCGAAAGTCAGCCGATGCCCGATGTGACGTTTTGAGGGCTGGACTTTGTATTCGAGACGCTCCGCCGCTTCCAGGATTTTTTGCCGGGTTTGCGCCTTCACGCTCAGCGTGGGGTCGTCATTCAGCACCCGCGAAACGGTAGCGACAGACACGTTTGCAGCTTCTGCGATTTCTTTCAGTGTGGCCATAGAGTCTCAACGAATAGACAAAAACGCTAGCTTACCGGGACAGCTCAACGAGGTATACGCCTCGATACTCTCCCCCCTTTAAACCGCCAGAAACGTCCTTTTACCTCCAGCGCGGCGGTAGCTGGTGCTATGCGTAGCTCTGCGGTTCGCAACGCCCGTAGCGAAGATACCCATTTAACCCTTTGTGATCAAGTTAACGATTTACTGATTTTCCAGTATTTTTTACTAAAACATTTACTAATATATTCTCCGTTTACCGCCGCTATGCGACGGTATTTTTATCTCCTCCCAGGGAATGGGGCCGGCCCACATGGCGTTAACGGTTCGAGTTGGCGGGTCCCCCCGCAGGCTCGCCATTGACCCAAACCCAATGCGTGTCCAGATGAAAATTAAATCCAATAATAAAATATTGCCCACGTTACTGCTGATGTTGCCGCTGCCGCTGTTAGCTCAGGAATCCGTGGTGCCGGCGGAACATAACGTTCTGCCGCCCCCCGAACTGACAAATACCGGCCCGACCGCCCTGCGCTTTTACGGCGAGTTGGGTATCGGCGGCAGCGTCTATTTAAACGGGGAGCACCAACACAAATACAGCGATGGCACCTATATCGAAGGCGGACTGGAGATCAAGCACGGCCACTGGTTCGGCCTGCTCTACGGCGAAGGCTGGACGGTACAGGCCGACCATCAGGGTAATGCCTGGACACCGGACCACAGTTGGGGCGGGTTTGAGGGCGGCATCAACCGCTTTTACGCTGGATACCGCACCGATGACGGCACCGAAATGATGCTTAGCCTGCGTAATGATTCTTCGCTGGACGATCTGCAGTGGTGGGCAGACTTTACCCCGGAATACGGTTATGTGATCCCCAATACCCGCGATCTCACCTATGCAGCCAAGCTACAGAACCTGACCGGTAAATTCCGCTACAGCCTGACTGCCGCGCCAGAAAGCCGCATCGACGAGAGCAAGGCGCTGTTGCACTTTGGCAAATATGACCGCTATTCGGATAAGTACCGCTACCGGGCTATGGTCAACGGCTATACGCAATACGATCTGCAGGAAGGCCTGACGTTGTTAAACGGTCTGGAAATCACCGACGGCATGGGACAACTCTATTTGCTGGGGCTGAAAGGGAAAAATTTGGCCGGCCGGGTCTGGCAGCACACCGGCAAGGGGGACGGCAATCACCCGGGCTCGGAGTCGGGCCTGATGCTGAGCGCCATGGTTGAGGCCGCCAAGGGACTGTATTTCTCGACGGCCTACAGCTACGCCCGCCACCGGCTGGACAATGCGCCGGACACCGCGACCTCTTACGCGCAGGCCGGTATCTGGTACGAATATGCCGGCGGCAAGCTGGCCACCGCGTTGGACAGCAAATTTTATATGACCAACGACAGCACCGACGCCAGCAACTCGGTGTTTCTGATGCAGTATTTTTATTGGTAACGCATAAAGGCAAACATAATGAAGATGATTAATAAACTGCCGCCTCTGGCCCTGGCTATCTCCGTGGCCCTGACGATACCAGGCTGCATCTCTCACCCGGGTAACGAACCCCCCCTGCGGGCGGAAGCCTATAAAAACGTGATTAATCGCAGCGGTGCCCCACACTACATGCTCGATTACGATTTCGATGAACACCAACGCTTTAATCCGTTTTTTGATCTTGGCGCCTGGCATGGTCATTTGCTGCCAAACGGCCCGGAAGGCATGGGCGGCTTCCCGGGTCCGGCGTTGCTCACCGAAGAATACATTAACTTTATGGCCAATAACTTCGACCGGCTCAGCCTGTATAAAAACGGGGAGAAAGTCCGCTTTAGCATGACCGCCTACAGTATCCCCGGCGCGCTGATCCAGCGGCTTACCGCCCCAGGGATCACGGTTAAACTGACACTGCGATTCGCTACTGCCCGCACTTCACTGCTCGAAACCTAAATCACTAGCGATACGCCGCTGGAACTGGTGTGGGATGGCGAACTGTTGGAAAAATACTATGCCAAAGAACAAAAACCACAGTCCCCGCCAACCATCGAGCAGGCATTCCCCGACTATACGCGGCAGCTGTTGCCGACCAAGGACGGCCTGCGGGTTACCTTCGGCAGGGTGCGCGCGGCTTCACAACTGATGACCTCCGGCGGGTCCGAATACCAAATTCATAAATCGCTGCCGCAGCAAACGACGGTCAATGGCCATAGGTTTATCGCCAAAGCCACGATTTCCGGCTCCACCACCTTCTATACCACCTACTCTCACCTGCTCACCGCCGCAGAAGTCCAGCAGGAACAAAGCAAGATTGCTTCGATCCTCGCCGATCCCCAGCGCTACATGAGCGCATCGGCGCAGCGTTGGGAAAATTATCTCGACCAGGGACTGTCAAATCCGCATGCCACCCAGGCGCAGGAACGCGTGGCGGTTAAAGCGATAGAAACCTTAAACGCCAACTGGCGCGGGGCCGCCGGTGCGATGAAATTTGATTCGGTGACGCCTTCTGTCACCGGGCGTTGGTTCTCCGGCAACCAGACCTGGCCCTGGGATACCTGGAAGCAGGCGTACGCAATGGCGCATTTTAATCCCAACGTCGCCAAGGATAATATCCGTGCGGTGTTCGCTTTCCAGATCCAGCCAGACGACCCGCTGCGCCCGTGGGATGCCGGCTTTATTCCCGATTTGATCGCCTATAACCCCAGCCCGGAACGCGGCGGCGATGGCAGCAACTGGAATGAACGCAATACCAAACCCAGCCTGGCGGCCTGGGCGGTGATGGAGGTGTACAACACCACCGGCGATGAACAGTGGCTGGCCGAGATGTATCCGAAGCTGGTCGCCTATCACGACTGGTGGTTGCGCAACCGGGACCATAACGGCAACGGGGTGCCAGAGTATGGCGCCACGCGCGACAAGGCACACAACACGCCGGACGGTCAGATGCTGTTTACCGTTAAACGCGGGCAGCATCAGCAAAAGCTTGCCGGGTTGAACAACTATAGTCGGGTGGTACGTTCCGGGCTTTTCGACAGTATTGAAATCCCGGCTCAGGTCGCCGCGTCCTGGGAGTCGGGCCGTGACGACGCCGCCGCCTTTGGCTTTATCGACCCGGATCAGTTGGCCCGTTACCTGGCGCAGGGCGGTAAACGACAGGACTGGCAGGTGAAGTTTGCTGAAAATCGTGCGGCGGACGGTACTCTGCTCGGCTATTCGCTGCTGCAGGAATCTGTCGATCAGGCCAGCTACATGTACAGCGACAACAGATACCTGGCCGAGATGGCCGATATTCTGGGCCACAATGCCGAGGCCGCTACCTTCCGCAGCAAGGCCGATAAACTGGCGGATTACATTAATAACTGCATGTTCGATAGCACCAGCGGTTTCTTCTATGACATCCGCATCGAGGATAAACCGCTGCCCAATGGCTGCGCCGGTTACCCCATCGTAGAGCGAGGTAAAGGGCCTGAAGGTTGGTCTCCACTATTTAATGGCGCCGCCAGCCAACAACATGCCGACGCAGTGGTTAAAGTGATGAAGGATCCGCGCGAATTCAACACCTACGTCCCTCTCGGTACGGCAGCGCTGACCAATCCGGCGTTCGGTGCCGATATTTACTGGCGGGGGCGGGTCTGGGTAGATCAGTTGTATTTCGGGCTGAAAGGCATGGAGAGCTACGGCTATCGCGCCGACGCTGTCGCCATGGCCCAGGCTTTCTTCAACCATGCCGACGGGCTGATGACCGACGGTCCCATCCGCGAGAACTACAACCCGCTGACCGGCATGCAACAGGGCGCGCCGAATTTCTCCTGGAGCGCGGCGCACCTCTACATGTTGTATAACGACTTTTTCACCCGCTAATCTGTCCGTCACCCTGCCAGAGTGAATACTGGCAGGGTTAATCAACTGGCTACTGTTTGATCGGGATGACCAGTACGTCGACATTCAATTGGTTGATGGCATGCTGGGTTGAGGAAAACAGCTTGTTCCACAGATCGTGGTGATGGCCAAAAACCACCAGGTCGACACTTTTATCCACCACGGCATTCTTCAACTCTTCGATAAAATCGCCGTGTCCGATGATCACCTCATTGATCGGGTAATTCACATTCTGGGTCAGCGGCTCCAGCTCTTTCTTGATCTTCTCTTCAAAAGGTACGCCGTCGTAGCTTCGCTCAGAAAAACCAATCGCCGCATGGTAGGTATCGTAGTGGATATCCACGTAGATCAGAGAGAGCCTGGCCTGCAGTGACGCGGCCAATCTCGCGCTTTTTTCCACCAGCCGTTTTCCGTCATCACTCAGGTCGGTGGCAATCATAATATGTTGATAGCACATAGCGCCTCCTGTCATTGATTCATAGAGACCCCGGTTTGCACGGCAACATTTCTGTTGTCCCGTTATGGATAATTTTAGTTCAGAAACCGGAGAGATGAACGGGCATCTTGCCGTTGGAACAGCCCCGTTACCGGGGCTGGAGATACCATGATGACGCGGGCCGTCAGCCCGTTATTTCTGGCTTTGGGTGTAAGGGGTATATACGCCCGTCAGGCTCTCAAGGAACGCAACAATATCATCGACATCCTGCTGCGGCAGTTCGGTACCCACCTGATAGCGCAGCATCAGTTTGACCGCCTCATCCAGCGTGGCGACATCCCCGCGATGGAAGTAAGGCGCCGTCAGTGCGACATTGCGCAGGCCGGGCACCTTCTGCCGTAGCCTGTCGCGCGCTTCGCTGGTGACGTTCATGCGCCCGATATCCGCGGCGGTAATTTCCCCAAAATTGAAGTCGCGTTTCAGCCCCAAAGGCTCGAAGGAACGCCCACCGAGAATGGTTCCTCCGTGGCAAGTGGCGCATTTGTTGTCCTTAAACAGTTGATAACCGTGTTTCTGCTGCATCGTCATGGCTTTGTCATCGCCGCGCAGCCAGTTATCGAAAGGTGAGTCCGGCGTGATTAAGGTTTTTTCAAATTCGGCGATGGCATCCGTAATGGTCTCGCCGCTGAGGCCCTGCGGGTAGGCGGCGACAAAATCACGGGTTAGTACCGGATCCTTGTCCAGCTTGCCGATGATCTCCTCCCAGGATTTGGAAGCCATTTCGATAGGGTTGAGCGGCGGTCCACCAGCCTGTACCTGCAGCGTTGGCGCACGGCCATCCCAGAACTGCTCGCTGTTGAACACGGAGTTGAATACCGTTGGCGCATTTATCGGCCCTACCGCGCCGCCAACGCCAATCGACGTTTTTCTGCCATCTACGCCTCCGGTATTGAGCGAATGGCAGTGGGCACAAGAGAGAGTGCTGTCTCCGGAAAGACGCGGGTCGTGATACAGTCGGAAACCCAGCGCCACTTTCTGTGCGTCGACAGGCAATGCCTTGGGGATCGGCTGAATCGGCTCATTACGGTGTTCCGCCGCAGCCTCGTTACTGGCGTAGTAACGCGCGCGCTGCTGCGCTATCCAGCCAAGCAAGGTCTCGCGCTCTTGCTCATCCACCTGCCCTGCCCAGTGCAAGGCGACATACCGTGTCGGCGGCATGGTCTTATGCTGCATTACCCATTCAATCTTGTTCAGATCGCTTTGTGATACCGCTTTATCTTCGATCAGGCTGGCACGTACAGGTTCCAGGTTAAAAGACTGATACCCAAGGCGGATATCGTATTCCATCAGCTGTTTGGCAATGGGAAATGAGGCATAGAAGGGAAGATCGGCAGAAGGTGTATGGCAATAATCGCAGCCCTTTTCTCTCAGCAATCCGAGAACCTGGTTATTCTTCTCCAGCGCAGATCGCGGTGCCTGACTGTACACCGTACGCTGAGTATCGTGATACCAAACATAGCCCGAAAGCCCCAGATAACATAAGACAATGCCGGTAAGGGACATCGCCGCAATACGGGTGACCTTTTTCATTTTCAATCCTTATAAGGTATTGCCCATCCAATAGACAGTCGCCCGGTAATAGTAGAGAGGAAGATGCGCTGCATAATTGATAACAATCAATGAATAACCCAGCCTGCGCCTATAGCTGTAATAGTGTTTGCCTATCAGCGTGCCGATATAAAACCGGCGGCTATTTTCTTGAAGCATCCCGGCTTTGAAATATCCCCAAGATTTCAAACGCCCCTTTATTTTCCAAACCCGGATAGTGCTTTGATTTTATAAAAAATTAATTCGGTAAACGTGACGACAGAAATAAATCACCGGCTCTACCCGCTCATTTTCATATTGAAACGCTTCTTTAGGGTTTATGGCCCTTCCCTTGTGCTCTGCTCTCAACCGGTCATTTTGGCTAAAAGCGCCGTTGACAGGATTTTCATCTAATGCGAGGATTATGGTATCGAATCGATACCAATATCACATTCAGATAAACAAACAAAAGGATAAATAACTATGTATATCAATGTTTTTGACACTCATGTACATACCAGGGATGGTCGCTATCTGCATTTCGACGTGTTCACCGACAGCAACGATCTGGCTCAGGCAAGACACTATGCGCAACAGTTCCTCAAACAGAACAATATTGAGGAGGACAATATCAGCCAAAGCAGCTGTGCATTCTGCCACAGCGAGTCCTCCAGCCCTGAGGTGGAGCAGGCTATTGGCCAAACGGGCTATTACATTTTTAAAATGCAGGGTTGCCAGGGGATGTCATGACAGCTTACCGGCCGATAGACTGCGAATTGCATGATTATTTGGAAATTGCCTGCCTCTACGGTTATCGGCTGAACGTTGAATTGGTTAACGGGCAGTGTTTCCAGGCAACGGCGTTAACCACCCAGACGCTGGAGAATGAGGGAGAGTTTATTTATTTCGATAATCAACGGGTTTGCCGCCTGGATCAGCTTTCGGCCATTACCCCGCAAGGGAGTCATGCCCTCTTCGGTCGCATCGCGCTGACGCAATGAGGGCAGGACAAGATAAGCCGATGGCAGGGGTCACCGCACGCGCTGGGCTTCGAACCACACGTTGCACACCGACAGGATCAGCGTGTTGGCATCTTTTACCAGCACGTTATCCCCCGGTACGCCGTCGGTACCCTGATCGGTAATGCCTTTGATTGTGGTATCGGCATGCTGGATCATCACCCGTTCAACCGCTGGCGTGCTGATGCCCAGCATCGGGAAGTCGATATAAGAACTGCTGCCGGAGTTGTCCTCAACAAACTCCTGTGCTTCCACCGTGCTGAGGGTTGCCCCCTCGCTTTTCAACTCGGTACCGTTCCAGGTGAAACTCCCTGCTTTATAACCAATCTTGCCGCCGATCAGGCCTTTCGCCTGCTGTTCATCCCAGCAACCCACGGTTTGGGTCGGCAGGATCTTGCTGATATGCCAGTTGCCCAATAACGTTATCGGGATCGGTTCCGCCACGCTCTCCGCCGCCTGAACCTGAGCCGCTGATACGCAAGTCAAAACCACCAATGGCAGCAACGCCTTGCGCCACATGTTAAATCGCATTGTCTTTTCCTTTCGCTATTCGCGCCCCGGTTGGGCTTTCTGTCATCATAATAAGCAGGCGGATCCCCCGTCAAAACAAACTGTATACCAGGGCACAAACAGGATACGCCAGGCCGATTACCCCAGTGGCCACCCCCGGCGCCCCTCTTCCCCTTCAACCCACTGCGCTTCTCCCGCTAACGGTAAGCGCCGATCGTCCAGATAACGGTAGTGGCGGCGAGCCTGCTCTAGCAGGGTAAAATCCAATGTGGCCGACAGCGCCCCTTCTCCGCGGCCCAATCCGGCGACTTCGCGCCCCAGCGGATCGACAATCAGGCTTTCGCCGGAAAACTGCAATCCATCACCCTCACCGCAGCGGTTGGTCATGGCGACAAACAACTGGTTATCCTGCGCGCGGGCCAGCGCGGCATTGCGGTGCACCGGGCCATAGGGATCCATATTGCCATTCGTCACCAGCAGCAATTGGCAGCCCATAACGGCTAACGCCCGGGCATTTTCCGCGAACTCAAGATCGTAGCAAATCAGCAGCCCGATACGCGTTCCGCGCCAAACGCCGCACACTAACGTATCGCCGCGAAGAACGGTATTACGCTCATCCGGCCACAAATGGGTCTTGCGATAGTGCAGATAAACCCCCTGTTCCGGCGTGATCAGCACCGTACTGTTGAACACCCCCTTATCGGTGCGTTCAAGAAAGCCAATCACCAGCGCGACATCGTATTGGCGGCTGGCCTGAACCAGTTGCAACAACTCCGCGCCGTCGCTTTGCAGGGCATAATCGGTGTCACCCTGCGCCGCAGCGAAACCGGTGAGCTGGGTTTCCGGGAACAGGATAAGTTTGCCGCCCTTGGCGTAACGCTCAATGAATGCCAGGGCCTGCGCCAGGTTGTCGGCAACGCAGCCTTCCCGGCAGGGTAATTGGGCCAGGGTTATTTCCATTTTATCCTCCACGCGGAACACAGTAATAATAATGGTAGTATGCCCGAAACAGCCGTTCTGGCTATTCCATAACAGGGGTAACATCAGTGGGTAACAGCAGCCTTATTTCTCCCGAGACGCTGGCCTGGCATCGGGCATTCGGCCAACTGGTCGATAACCTCGACGGGGCGGATTTCTGGCTGAGCTGTGCGCGCCTGTTGAAGGGGCATATCCCGTTCGAAAACTGGGTGGTGCTGCTGTTTTCTCCACAGCATCCACCACAGATCCTGGCTGCCAGCGACGAAAGCGACGGCAGTGACGAAGCGCTGTTTCACGATTACCAGAAAGGCCTCTATCTGCTCGATCCTTTCTACCTGGACGCCTGGGCGCGCCAACGCACCGGGCTGTTGCGCCTGGATGACGTCGCACCCGCCAATTTTGCGGCGACGGAATACTATCAACACTATTTCAACCATAACGTCGGCGGCGATGAGGTGCATTTCAACCTGCTGGTGGAGCCGCAGCGCATGCTTTGCCTGTCGTTGGGCGCCTCAGGGCGCTACAGCGATCGTCACCTCGGCATTCTGGCTCTGGTCGAAAGTTGGCTACTGCCATTGATGCGTCAGCGGATGCGTTTCGAAAACGCCAGCGATGATGGCGACAGCAACTTCTCACTGTCGTCGTTGCCCGGCGGCGCGCAATTGACGGAACGGGAAAACCAGGTCAGCCAACTGATGCTGGCGGGCTGTTCTACCAAGGAGATCGCCCGCCGCCTGCAGATTTCTATCGAGACGGTACGAGCGCATAAAAAGCACCTGTATTCGAAACTGGGCATCAACACGCAGTCCGAACTGTTTGCGCTGTTTTGGCGCAGCCGCGGAGCCTGAAATCCCTCATAGCAAATCGCTATTAATCATAGAGAATCAGTATTTTATTTTAGCCAGCCGATTATCTAGAGTCAGTGCCACTCTTCAGCCTGCAATAACCAGCAGGCTATTTTGACAAGGACTCTGGGAAATGACATTTACGCTGAAAAAACTCGCCGCGGCGCTGGCGGTAACAAGCAGCCTGCTGCTGACTGCCTGTGGACCGACCGAACAAGATAACCACCACATCAAAGTCGGCATCAGCTCCGGCATCGATCAGGCTATGTGGGCAACCGTACAGAAAATCGCCAAACAGAAATACGATCTGGATGTGGAAGTGGTGACCTTCAATGATTACGTGTTGCCCAACGAAGCGCTGAATAATGGCGATCTCGACATCAACTCCTTCCAGCACAAGCCTTATCTGGAAAAACAGATCCAGGAGCGCGGCTACAAACTGGTGGCGGTAGGCAATACTTTCGTTTATCCCATCGCCGGTTATTCCAAAAAAATCACGTCGCTCAGCCAACTGCCTGACGGTGCCCAGGTTGCGGTGCCCAATGACCCGACCAACCTCGGCCGTTCGCTGCTGCTGTTGCAAAAACAGGGGCTGATTGTGCTGAAAGAGGGCGTCGGGCTGCTGCCTACCTCATTGGATATCGTCAGTAATCCGAAGAAATTGAAAATCGTCGAGATTGAAGCGCCTCAGTTGCCGCGTGCGTTAGACGACAAACAGATCGCCCTGGCGATCATCAACACCAACTACTCCAGCCAAATTGGTCTGTCGCCCGCCAAGAACGGGCTGTTTGTCGAAGACAAAGATTCGCCTTACGTCAATGTTTTCGCCACTCGGGTGGATAACCAAAACAACGAAAACGTGAAGGATCTGATCAAGGCCTATCAGACCGATGAAGTTGCCGCCAGCGCCGCCGAAATCTACAAGGGCGATGCCGTTAAAGGTTGGTAATCTGCATTTCCCCCGTGGCAACCGTCACGGGGTTATCCCATCCTCCCTCACATTTCCCGCCATTTTTTGAACGCTTTTCACCCGCATTGATCACAAATCAAACAATGCTTGTTAGGTGATAAAAGCTGCAATGTTGTATACAAGTTTGCGTAAATGTTTTCTATTTGTTTCAAAAACCTCGGGTGAAAATAATGAAAAATAGAAAAATCAAGCTGTTGCTGGCTGCGGGTGCTCTGGCTGCCGTCGCGGCTCTGGCGGTCGCCGGCAAGGTGGAGAATGCCGACAAAACCTTTCTTTCCGTAGCCACCGCCTCCACCGGCGGCACCTATTACCCGATGGGCGTCGGGCTGGCCAACGTCTGGAGCAACCGCCTGAAGCAAAACGGCATCCAGGTCAGCGGGCAATCCTCTGCGGGATCGATAGAGAATATCGATCTACTGCAGAAAAACGAGGCGCAGCTGGCGATCCTGCAAAGCCTGATCGCCGTCGAAGCCTACCAGGGCGTACGCAACTTTGAAGGCCGCGCCTACGGCCATCTGCGTTCCATCTCGATGCTGTGGCCGAACGTAGAACACTTTGTGATGCTGGAAAACAAAGTCAAGGACGGCACCTTGAATGACATCGCCGGCAGCCGTTTCTCAGTTGGCCCACAGGCCAGCGGCACCGAGCAGTCCACGCTGATCATTTTGCAAGGGGTTAACCTGAGCAAGAAATCGCTGACGCCGGAATATCTGGGTTACGGCGACACCGTTTCAGCCATGCGCGACGGGCGACTTGACGGCGGCGCCCTACCCGCCGGGGTACCGGCGGCAGCGGTAACCGACATGTTCGCCAGCGGCGTGCCCTCACGCATCCTCAACGTCACCGATGAACAGTTGGCCAACATCAACGCCATCGCCAATTCCTGGTTCCGTTTTGATATTAAAGCCGATACCTACCCACGGCAGAGTAAGGCGGTTTCCACCATCGCCCAGCCCAATATTTTGGTGGCGCTCAATGGCCTTGATGAAAAGCTGGTGTATGACCTGACCAAAACCCTGTTTGAAAACCTGCCGGAAGTGCATCAGGTCCACAGCGCCGCCAAATACATTTCGCTGGAGAATGCGCTGAAAGGCGTCTCTGTGCCGCTGCATATGGGCGCTTATAAATATTATCTCGAGGCCGGGGTCAGCGTGCCCGACTATCTGATCCCACCGGAAGCGGCAGCGCTTGCCGTCAATCGATAAGGAGGTCGTATGAGCACTAACAACCTGTCGCCGCAAAATGCCGTCGATCTGGACAAAGAAGCCGGGGCCGGTAGTCGCCCGCTGAGCGGTATCTATTTGCAGTTGGCCACGGTGCTGGCCATTACGATTTCCGCTTACGCCATTTATGCCAATGCACTGTCGAATACCCAGGAGTTTTATCGCAATACCACGTTTCTCAGCGGTATCTTAATCCTGGGCTTCATACTGTTTCCGGTATCACGCCGCCACGCCACCAGCAAATTCAACCGCTGGGACTACCTGTTCATTATCCTGACGCTGGTCAGCTACGGCTATTTCTACGCCAGCTATCTGGACTTGCACGTGGTGCGCAAAAGCATTCCCAATACCACCGACTACGTGATGGCGGTGATCGGCATCGGCGTGCTGTTTGAAGCCGCACGCCGCACCACGGGGTATTTCATTCCCGGGCTGGCGACCTTCGCGATCGTCTATGCACTGTTCGGCCAGTACTTTATGGGCATTTTCGGCCACGGCGGCTTCTCGTTCGAACGCCTGCTGTACCGACTGTTCATGACCAGCGAAGGGATCTTCGGCATCACCCTGTCCACCGCCTCCACCGCTATCGTGGTATTTATCCTGTTTGGCGCGTTCCTCAGCGTCAGCGGGGCCACGGCATTGTTCAACGATTTGGCGCTGGCGATGGCCGGTCGGCGTCGCGGCGGCCCGGCGCAGGTCGCGGTGATCTCCTCGGCGCTGACCGGCTCCCTGAGCGGCAGCGCGGTGGCTAACGTCGCCACCACCGGCACCTTCACCATCCCGCTGATGAAAAGCATCGGGCTGTCGCCCCGCTTTGCCGGTGCGGTTGAAGCCACCGCCTCCACCGGCGGAATGATCATGCCGCCGATCATGGGCGCCGCCGCCTTTATCATGGCCGGCTTCCTCGGCATTTCGTATACCACCATCGTGATCGCCGCCATTATTCCCGCATTGCTCTATTACGCAGCGCTGATTATTGCCATCGATCTGGAGGCTAAAAAGCAGGGTCTGAAAGGCATCAGCAAAGAAAATATTCCCAAAGTGAAAGCGGTACTGAAGGCGCGCGGCCTGCTGTTGCTGCCGTTGATCATCGTTATCGGCACCCTGTTGTTGGGCAAAACGCCGATCTATGCCGGGTTCCTCGGCATTATTTCGATCATCGTCGCCAGTTGGATCACCCCCGATACCACCGTACGCATGACGCCGAAAAAAATCGCCGAGGCGCTGAACGAAGCGGCTCGCGGTTCTATTCAGGTGACGATAGCCTGCGCCGCCATCGGGGTAATCATCTGCGTAGTCACCATGACCGGTATCGGCTCCACGCTGGCGTTTAATATCGTCGCGATGACCAACAATACCCTGTGGATGATCCTGCTGGTGGTGATGCTGGTGTGTATCGTACTGAGTATGGGCCTGCCCTCTACCGCGCTGTATATCGTGGTGGCGGTTACCGTTTCGCCGATCCTGATCAAAGCCGGCGTGATGCCGCTGGCGGCGCACTTCTTTGTGTTCTGGTTTGGCGCCTTGTCCAACATCACGCCGCCGGTGGCGCTGGCCAGTTACACCGCCGCCAGCATCGCTCGCGCCGACCCGATGCAGACCTCGTGGGATGCCGTACGCCTGGCGTTGCCGGGCTTTATCATCCCATTCATTCTGGTCTATAACCCGATGCTGCTGATGCAGGGCGACGACCTTAATGCGCTGTCGGTGATCCATATGGTGATCAGCGCATTGGTAGGAATTTATGCGCTGTCGATCGCCAGCGCCAATTTCTGGATGATGAAAACCCACTGGCTGGAGCGGATACTGTTTACCTTTGCAGCTATCCTGCTGATTAAACCGGGGCTGCTGACCGACTTGGGCGGCGCGGCGCTGATTGTTACTGCGGCGTCCATGCATCTGTTGCGTTTCAGGCGGAGTCATCCGCAGAGGGCTGTAAATGATCAATAAGGTTACGCGCCAGAAAGCTTCTCATCAGGTACTGGCGCAGTTGAAGAAAGGCATCAGTAACGGCACCTTCCCCGTCGGGGAAAAACTGCCGTCAGAGAACCTGCTGGCGGAGGCCTTTGGCGTCAGTCGGGTGCCCGTGCGTGAGGCGCTCGGTATTCTGGAGGTCAGCGGCATCATCTCCTCGCGGCAGGGGGGCGGCCATCGGGTGGAACAACATTCCCTGCTGAGCAAATACCAGCCGCTGGTGTTGGAAATAGCCGATCCGGGTGAAGTGGAAGCACTGCTGGAAATGCGTGAGGTGATTGAGCAACAGGCGGCGAGTATGGCCGCCGAACGCCATACCGAGCAGGAACTGCGGGCGATTGAATTGGCCCTTAACGACTTTAAACGCTGCACCCTCGACGAAGGTTTGATTGGTCATCGAGAGGATTACCTGTTCCACCGCGCCATTATGCAGGCCTCGCACAACCCGTTTTTCGTGCAGATCCTGGATAACATGCACGAATTATATCTCGGCGTGCTGGTGTATTCACTCAGCAAGAACCTGGGCCGTCAGGCCGAACGCCAACGGGTGATCGACGAGCACCAACGGGTATTTATGGCAATCAAGGCTCGCGATCCGGCGGCAGCCACTGCCGCTATGCAAAGCCATCTCAGCAACGTACGCGGCAAATTGCGCCGCCTGGACCATGAGGAGTTAGGATAACCATGCATGACGTGATCATTATCGGCGCAGGTCTGGTGGGGTTGGGCGTCGCCAACGCGCTGCAGGAAACGAACCCCCTGCTGCGCATCCTGATCCTGGAAAAAGAAAATGGCCCGGCGGCCCACCAAAGTGGCCATAACAGCAACGTAGTGCATTCCGGCATTTACTACACTCCTGGTAGCCTGAAGGCACGGCTGGCAAAACTGGGCAACCAAAGCATGTTCGCCTTCTGCCGCGAGCATGACCTCTATCAGGAGCAATGTGGCAAAGTGATTGTGGCCACCCAATTGAAGGAGCTGGCTTTACTGGAGAATATCTACCAGCGCGGGCGACAGAACGGGCTGGCGGTCAGCCGATTGTCGCAGGCGCAGTTAAAGGAGCGTGAGCCGCACGTCAACGGTATTGAGGCACTGCTGGTGCCCGATGCCGGTATCGTCAACTACAGCCAGGTGGCGGCAAAGCTGGCGGAAGTGATCCAGCAACGCGGCGGCGAGATCCACTATGGACAACAGGTTGAGGGCATCGTTGAAAGCAGTGACGGCGTCAGCGTGCGTACCCCTCGCGCAGAATATAAGGGCAAGTGGCTGGTTAACTGCGCCGGTCTTTTCAGTGACCGCATCGCCGCCCTGGCCGGCTATCAGACCGGGATGAAGATCGTGCCGTTCCGGGGTGAATACTTTGTGCTGAACGACGAAAAAAACTATCTGGTGAACCACCTGATTTACCCGGTACCGAACCCGGATTTCCCTTTCCTCGGCGTGCATTTTACCCGTATGTACAACGGCAAGCGCGACGTTGGCCCCAATGCGGTGCTGGCATTCAAACGTGAAGGCTACCGCAAATGCGATTTCAGCCTGCGGGATCTGAGCGAGGTACTTGGCTATCGAGGATTCTGGAAAATCGCCGGCAATTATCTTGGCGAGGGGCTGGCAGAAGTTCGACGCTCCCTGTCACGCAAACTGTTTACCGAGAACGCACGCCAGCTTATCCCAGAGCTGCAACCGGAAGATATCCGGCCCGGCCCGGCCGGGGTTCGTGCCCAGGCGCTGACCGCCGACGGCAAATTGGTGGATGATTTTCATTTTGTGAAGGGCCGCCGCTCGCTGCACGTCTGCAATGCGCCCTCCCCGGCGGCGACCGCCTCACTGGAGATCGGCCGCGAAATCGTGCGACAACATCTTGCTGCGCTTTGATGTTAAAGCCCGCTGCCGCGGGCCTTTTCTGCTTACTTTGCCGCGTATTTTTGCATATTGGCCGGCGTGACCAGTTCAAATGGGATCCAATAATAGGGTTCCAGCTTTTCGCCCTTGATCATCCGCTGAGCCACGTCGACCGAGGCCTTGCCCTGGCCTACGGCGTCCTGGAAGACCGTGACCTGCATCTTGCCGGAAGATAATGCTTTCAGGCCGTCCGGGGTGGCGTCGATTCCGCCGATCAGCACTTTGTTGTCCTTTTTACCGGCCTGTTGCAATGCCATGATCGCGCCAATCGCCATCTCGTCGTTGTTGGCCGCGACGATATCAATGGACTCGCCGTTGGTTACCCAGTTCAGCATCAGATCCATACCCTCGCTGCGTGAGTAGTTGGCACTTTGCTTCTGCACCACTTTCATTTTCGGGTACTTCGCCACCACCTGCTCCACGTCTTTGGTGCGTTGCAGTGCACCGGCATCGGTCAGGTTACCGATCATGATGGCTACGTTGCCCTGGTAATTCGCCAGGCGCGCCAGCTCTTCCATCTGCAAGGTGCCGGACTGCTTCTCGTCGGAGCCGACAAACACCACGCCGGACGGCAGCGTGCTGTCGCCCGGTGTACGATTCACATACACCAGCGGAATACCCGCCCTGGTCACCAACTTGGTGATCGCAGGCGTGCCCGCCGAGTTGACCGGGTCGACGATAATCGCGTCCACCCCGGCGCTGATAAAGCTCTGCACCTGATCGGTCTGGCGACCAACGTCACCACGGGCATCTTCGAACTGCACGGTAATACCGCGCGCCTTGGCCTCTTTGTCGATCGAATGGCGGATGATGGTGAGGAAATTCTGGTCAAAATAGGCCATCGAAACGCCGATAGTTTCCGCCAGTACCGAGGTGGAACAGCTAAGCGCCGCCACCAGCACGATTCTTTTTAGGTATTTCATGGTGATTCCCCTGAGGTAAAAAAAAACCGCCGGGCAAGCCGCACCGGCGGAGATTTACGGCAATCAGTGTTTTTTGCGGTTACGGTGCATGTCGATAGACACCGCGGCGACGATAATCACGCCTTTGATAATGTCCTGAATATAGGAGTCCACGCCGATAAAGGTGAATCCGCTTTTAATCAGCCCGAGGATCACCGCACCGATCAGCGTGCCGGTAATGCGCCCAACGCCGCCCATCAGGCTGCTACCGCCAATGACCGCGGCAGCAATCGCATCCAGCTCGTAGGACATCCCCATGCTCGACTGACCGCTGCTGACGCGCGCCGCCAGGACCACGCCCGCCAGTCCGGCCAGGCCGCCGGCGATGGTATAGACCGTCACCAGGTATTTATTGACGTTGATACCGGAAACTCTGGCGGAGGTCATGTTGCCGCCGATGGCGTAGATGTATTTGCCGTAGCGGGTATGCTTCAACGCGATGTGGAAGATCACCGCAATCACCAGGAAGATGATCACCGGCATCGCGCCCTGGCCGATTGAAGTGAAGCCGTCGGACAAGAAGCTGACCGGGTTGCCCTGGGTGTAGTACTGCGCCAGGCCACGCGCCGACACCATCATGCCCAGAGTGGCGATAAACGGTGGAATGCCGGTACGGGTGATCAGGAAGCCGTTGATAAACCCACAAACAATACCTACCCCGATCCCCGCGCCGATCGGGATCGCCGCCGGCAGGTCGAGGAGCGCCGGGTACATCGGCGAAATGCTGTCTGAGGTTTGCGCCAGGCTGGCCGCCACCACCGCCGTCAACGCAATCAGCGAGCCGGAAGAGAGATCGATACCGGTGGTGATAATGACTTGGGTCACGCCCACCGCGATGATGCCGATAATCGCTACCTGCAACACGATCAGCAGCAGCCGGTTAGGGTTCATCAGGAATGACTGGTCGCGGATGTACCAGCCGAGGATTTCAAAGACCAGCGCGATGCCGATCATCACGATAAAGATGCCGGTATCTTTCGGCATTTTGCCGCTCAGGCCAGAGAACAGGGGCGCTTTACCCGCAAGCGGCTTCTCAATTTTTACATTACTCATGGTGGTTCACCTTTGCGTTATTCAGAGGCCAGCGCCAGGATTTTTTCCTGATCCGCTTCTTCTTTATCCAAAATGCCGGTAATACGGCCGCCGTGCATCACCATCACCCGGTCGCTCATGCCGAGAATTTCCGGTAATTCCGATGACACCAAAATAATGGCGACGCCGCGGTTCGCCAGCTCGCTGATCAGGCGATAGATCTCCGCCTTGGCCCCGACGTCGATGCCACGCGTTGGCTCATCGAGGATCAATATTTTAGGCTGGGCCAGCAGCCAGCGGGCAATAAGCACCTTCTGCTGATTACCGCCGCTGAGGTTATTGATGATTTGGTCCATGGTCGGGGTTTTGATGTTGAGCTTTTTGATCTGCTCCATGCAGTCTTTGGCCATTTGCACATGGCTGACAAACCCGTTCTTGCCGATGTACTCCGACAGGTTGACGATGCTCATGTTCTCAACCACCGACAGCACCAAAAACAGCCCGGATTTTTTGCGATCTTCGGTGAGAAACGCCAGGCCGAGTTCAATAGCTTTTGAGGGCGAATCGACCTTTGCCGCTTTGCCTTCGATAAAGATGCTGCCACCGTCCGCCGGGTGCATGCCGAACAGGCTTTCCATTACTTCGCTGCGGCCGGCCCCCACCAGCCCGGCGACGCCGAGGATCTCGCCGCGTTTCACGCTGAACGAGACATCGTGGAACCAGTCCGAACGCCGCAGTCCTTCGACCCGCAGCACTTCCTCGCCGATATTGTTGTTGAATTTAGGGAACATCTGGGTCAGTTCGCGCCCTACCATCATGGTGATCAGCGACTGTTTGGTCAGGTTTTCGGTTTTATCGCTGGCAATAAAGGTGCCGTCGCGGAAGATGCTCACCTCGTCGGTGATGGCAAAAATCTCGTCCATCTTGTGGCTGATGTAGATAATGCCTTTGCCCTGCTCACGCAGCTCACGAATGATGGCAAACAGATGCACCACCTCGCCTTCGGTCAGGGCCGAGGTGGGTTCGTCCATGATCAGGACGTCCGCGTTGTAGGACACCGCCTTGGCGATCTCCACCATTTGTTGGCTGGCGATGCTCAGCTCACCCACCAGCGTTTCCGGCTTGAGTTTGATGTTCAGCCGCGCCAGCAGCTCGCGGGTTTTCTTGTTCAGTTGGTCATGGTTTACGAAGCCCAGCTTCGCCGGCTCACGCCCCAGCCAGATATTTTCCGCCACCGTCATATAAGGCACCAGGTTCAGTTCCTGGTGAATCATGGAAATGCCCGAATGCAGCGCCTGCAGCGTGTCGCTGAAGGTCACCGGTTGGCCTTTTATTTTAATGGTGCCTTCATCGGGGTGATAAATACCGATTAAACATTTCATCAGCGTGGATTTTCCCGCGCCGTTTTCACCCATTAAAGCGTGCACGCTGCCTGGTTTGATTTTAATTGAGACCTTATCCAGCGCCTTCACGCCGGGAAACTGCTTACTGATGCCTTCAGCCTCAAGAACATAAGGATACATACTGATAACCTCCGCCGTTCGTCAATGCATCCCTGCCGTATTTACCGTCGAGTGTCGGATAAATACGGCAATGGATATAACCGCGCTGCTTTAACGCTTATTTTCTGTTCTTGTCGGCAAATTCCTGATAATTGGCCTTGGTGATCAGCTGATAAGGGATCAGGACGTTGCTTTCCACCTTCTCGCCTTTAACCAGCTGAATGGCAGTTTGCACCGCGCCTTCGCCCTGGCCTTTAGCATCCTGGAATACGCTCAATGCCAGATCACCCTTCTTGATGAATTCCAGCGCATCCGGAGTCCCATCCACGCCGGCCACCAGCACGCCGCTCTTCTTCGCCTGTTTCAGCGCCAGGATCGCACCAATGGCCATTTCGTCATTGTTGGAGGCGATGGCATCAATCTGCTGACCGGTCAGCACCCAGTCGGTGGTAATGTCGACGGCTTCTTTGCGGCCCCACTTGGCGGTTTGCTTGTCGAGAATTTTGATGCCGGGATACTTGGCCGCCACCTCTTCCACGCCGCGGGTGCGGTCGCGGGTCGCTTCATTGGACAGTTCGCCCATCAGGATCATCACGTTGCCCTTGCCGTTCATCAGCTTGGCCAACTCTTCCATCTGCAGCTTACCGGCCAGTTTGGAATCTGAGCCTACGTAGGCCATGCCCGCAGGCAGCGTCACTTCCGGACGGCGGTTAACGAACACCAGCGGGATCTTGGCGCTTTCCGCCAGTTTGATCATCGGCTTCACGCCCTGGGTATCGACCGGGTTGAGGATAATGGCGTCGACGCCCTGGCTGACGAAGTTCTCAATCTGTTGGATCTGCTGGGCGATGTCCCCTTTGGCATCTTCAAATTGCCCGCTGACGTTGCCGTCCTGTTTCATTTTGCTCTGCATGGACTGGCGTAGGATGGTGAGGAAATTGTCATCGAAATAAGCCATTGAAACGCCGATTTTGATGTCTTTTGCCAATACGCTGGCCGGCAGCATGCACATCAATACCGAGGTGACGATCAGTTTCTTCAGCTTCATGTTCTGTACCCTTTAATCGTTAGAGTGAAGAGGCCTGTTGATTTGACAGCTAATGAAAAATATTTTTTACATTCAAACAACAATCCGGTCGGTGATATCCCTTTGATACGGCAGATTTACCGCTTTTCTTCCGTCTTCTGGCAGTGTGTGAAATTTTGATCAATGTCTCAAAATAGATTAAAAACAATCAATTGAAATAAAACCCTTGCCTAACTCGTTACGTCATATCGTAACTTTCAAATGTTTATTTCAAAATTGAGATTATTGAAACTTTTTAACCCAAACAAGCGAAACATGCGTTTTGGAATAACCAAGTAACAAAAACATGACACGGATCTAACAAATGGCGCAAAAGCCATCAGCGTACGCGTTCCTTTAGTGCGTTCAGCGACGAGAAACGATCTGCCGTGATGAAAAAACGCGAGGAGTTCTCTCAGTAAATATGCGAGCGAGCGCGCAGTTTGTGGATCCACGGTTTCATCCCGCGGTTTACTCGACAATACTGAATGGACATGTGTTTTCAGGAGGATCTGACATGCAGCTCAGCAGTAAGGTACGGATGAACCGGCTATTCAATAACGGCAAGTGCCTCGACGTGGCGATTGATCACGGCATTGCCAATGAACCGGATTTTTTAATCGGTCTGGAAGATATTGAACGGGTCATGAATAGCCTGATCGTCGCCCGCCCCGACGCCATTCAGGTGAACTACGGCCAGGCGGATTTGCTGCAATGCTCGACGCAACGCGATAAACCGGCCCTGGTGATGCGTACCGACGTCGGCAACGCTTATAACGCTGCGCGTCACCGTGAAATGTGGGCGGTGTTGCATAATCCGGAAGCGCCGATCCTCGCCGCGCTGCAGATGGATGCCGCGGCCGTGGTGGTGAATCTGTACCTGATCCCCGATGAACCGGGCATTTTCCGCCAGTGCGTGGAAAACATCGGCCGCCTGCGCCATGCCTGCGATCGCTATGGCATGCCGCTGATGGTCGAACCGCTGGTTATGGCGCCGGCCGGTCAAGGATCGGCTTACGGCTCATTGGGCGACGTCGAAAAAATGGTGCCGCTGGTGCGCTTGGCGCGTGAACTGGGCGCCGACATCATCAAAGCCGACCCTACCGAACGGGTGGAAGACTTCCACCGCGTCGTTGAAGCGGCGCGTTGCCCAACGCTGGTCCGCGGCGGCGGTAAAGGTGAACTGGGCGCGGTGCTGGAGAAATCTGCGGGGCTGATGGCACAGGGCGCATCCGGCATGGTGTACGGCCGCAATGTGTATCAACACGATAATCCGTCAAAAGTGGTGCGCGCGCTGATGGCGATCATCCATCAGGGGGCCAGCGGCCAACAAGGGCTGGAAATCTATCATCAACCCTGATCCCGGCTTTTGTAATTAAAATAATCCCTCCCCCGGCGGCAGCATGTTATAACCTGCTGCCGGTCGCTGCCCCGCGCCCCATTCCCCGCTAAAATCCTGATACGCCCATTCGGAGAACCGCCATGCCCAAACAACGGATACCGCTGAAACTCAGCACCACCCTCACGCTGATGGTGTCTGCCATTATTGCTTCGGTACTGCTGGTGGTGTACGCGCTGTTTTTTGTGCAGATGAGTCACGAGGGGCAAGATCAGCAGCGCCAAAAGGCGATGGCAATTGCCGAAACGGTGGCGCTTTCCGGTAACGTCGTTGACGGCCTGCAGCGGGAAGATCACAGTGGCGCGATCCAGCGCTTCGCCGAGCAGGTGCGACATCAAAACGAGCTGCTGTTCGTCACCGTGGTGGACATGAAAGGCATCCGCTACTCGCACCCTAAACCCTGGCTGATCGGCCAGCATTTTATCGGCGACGATTTAGAACCGGCCCTGCACGGGAAAACCAACAGCGCCATCAACCGTGGCGCGCTGGCGCCTTCACTGCGCGTCTTTGCACCGGTCTACGACAGCGAGCGCCGACAGATAGGGGTAGTGGCGCTGGGCATCGCTCTCGATACCGTCCACCGGGTGGTGGCAGAAAGCCGCTGGATTATCTATTTAACCCTCGCGTTCGCCGCGCTGGTTGGCACGCTGGGTACCTTCTTCCTGGTGAAAGCGCTTAAGCGCATCATGCTCGGTTTTGAACCCTACGAAATCTCCAACCTGTTTGAACAGCGCAACGCCATGCTGCAGTCGATTAAAGAAGGCGTCATCGCGGTCGATAACCAGTCACGTATCACCATTGTTAACGACGAGGCGAAACGCCTGCTGCGCCAAAGTGGCCCCTTCGAAAATCTGCTGCTGGAGTCCGCCAGTAAGTACTGGCCGGCCCAACTGCATCTGGCGGAGGTTTTGGCCAGCGGCAAACCGTTACGCGACCAGCAGATCAGTTTTAACGGCAGCGAGCTTTTGACCAATACCGTGCCGGTGATCGTCAAGGGCCAGGTGATTGGCGCCATCGCCACCTTCCGCGATAAAACCGAAATCAGCCAGTTAGTGCAGCGCCTGAGCGGTATGGCCCACTACGCCGACGCATTGCGCGTACAGTCGCACGAGTTTATGAACAAACTGCACGTGATCCTCGGCATGCTGCATATGAAGGCTTACCAGCAGTTGGAAAACTACATCATCAACACCGCCAGTAACTACCAGGAAGAGATCGGCGCGCTGCTACGAAAAATACAGTCGCCAGAGGTCGCCGGCTTCTTTATCGGCAAAATCAGCCGCGCCCATGAGGCCGGCATTGAGCTGACCATCGATGAGACCAGCCTGCTGCCGGAAACCGACGACGTGGAAACCACCCATGTGCTGATCAGCGTGCTGGGCAACCTGATTGAAAACGCCATTGACGCCATCGACGGCGTTGAGGGACACGAGATCAACCTGAGCTTTCATCACAATGAGAATCACTTACACTGTATAATCAGCGACGACGGCCCCGGCATCGATCCGGCTCTCGGCGCCCGTATCTTTGAGCAGGGTGTGTCCACCAAAGGGCCGGGACGCGGTATCGGCCTGGCGTTGATCCGCAGCAGCCTGGAAAAACTGGGCGGCAGCATTGATTTTGAATCTGAACCGGGTGTACTGACCCAGTTCTTTGTCCATATTCCCTATCAGGCCAAGGGCTGACCCATGATTAACGTATTGATTATTGATGACGACCCGATGGTAGCGGAGTTGAACAAATACTACCTCAGCCAGGTAAGCGGCTTTCACTGTCAGGCCACCGTCGCTACGCTGGCGCAGGCACGCGAGTTGCTGGCCGATACCGATGTCAGTATCGATCTGGTCCTGCTCGATATCTATATGCAGCAGGAGAATGGCCTGGATCTGCTGCCTGGCCTGCGCGAGCTGGGTGAAAAAACCGACGTCATTATCATTTCCTCCGCCAGCGACGTGGACACGGTGCAACGCGCCTTGCACTACGGCGTGGTGGATTATCTGATTAAACCCTTCCAGTTCGGCCGTTTCAAAGAGGCGCTGAGTAACTACCAGCAGCAGTCGCAGATCCTGGCACAGCGCGAATTCTCACAGGCCGATGTCGACAGCCTGCTGCGGCGTCAGCCCAACAGCAGCGAAGGCAAGAAACTGCCGAAAGGGTTAACCAGCATTACGCTGAGTACGGTATGCGAATGGATCGAACAGCAGCACGATGGGGAGTTTTCGACCGACAACCTGGCCAACGCTATCGGCATTTCGCGCGTATCCTGCCGTAAATACCTTATCTATCTGGCGGAAAGTGGCATTCTGGGCACCCGCATCCTGTACGGCACCACCGGCAGACCGGTCTATCTTTACCAGTTAAAGCCGGACGCGGTCGCCATGCTGAAAGAGTATTGCCGCTAGACGATGCCCCCTGGGGGCTCATCACGCATCATTGCGTCCAGGGGCCACTCTTTTAATCTCACTACCTTTGCAGAAAGGTGCGCAGCGCGGCGACAAAATCCTCTTGGCGCGCCACGTTGGACAGATGCACCACCGGTAACACCAGCAATTCGCCTGCTGCCAGTGAAATCCACGCCGTCTGGCCTCACAGCCGTTATTTACCGGCCAAAACGCGGGCGGCGATCGACATCCTGCTGGCGCAGATGCCAAGCCAGTTGCCAGGGAACTAAAGGTGGCGTTTGTGCCCGGGAAAATCCGTCATCCCGCGCGGCAGGTTGCACAATTTGCGGTATTCTTGTTTCCGCCTGCCACAAGGGTAGTGGTACTCGCCATACAGCGTTTTAAGCTGCTGCCGGTTGGCCTGCTCGGCGGCGGCGCGTTGCCGTTCCAATTCAAGCGCCTTCTCATTGGCCAACGCCACGCCCTCGGCACTCCATACTTTATGTTTTAACCCGCTGCGCTTTTGCTGGTACTCCTCAGAGATTTTGTTATCCACCGGCTGTGCGGCATGGTATTGCCAGTCAACCGACGCCTGCAATGAGAAGCAAGACCACTGCGCCACGCAGGCAAGAAAAATCCGTTTCACTGATAGACTCCCGATATTAAATTCACCTGTTGACTCACAACACTATCTTCTGGCTATGGCGCTCTTACCGACTAAAAACAGCGGCACAGGCGTTGCCCGACATACACGCGGCAACATCGCGGACTCCAGCGTTTTGCGCTCAAGACGTATCACGGCAAGACGCACCTGTTCCGAACGTATTTGCTCTACGTACCACAGATGTTGCAACAGCCCGTTAAACCGTAATCGGTAATCCACACTGCTTTCCCCCGTCTCGAAACCGGCGCGCTGAGCGTGCTTGTCGACAAACGAATAGCAACAAGAAGATGCCAACAGGGCGAGTGCCGCTGTCATCAAAGAGGTCAATTTCAAAAGCAAAAACTCCATTAGTGCATGAGGCTAGCAACCGTTGATAAGCAGCAGTTGTTCTTCGCGCGGCAATGCCGATGGATGCGGTTCACTCGCGGCGGCAGCCTTGCCCCTCTGCCCTTTGCAGGCTTTACGCTGAGCCAGCGTATTGTCTTCACTTTGCGTCGATATCAGAGGTCGCTGTTTCTCGTTGCCCATCTCGTCCCAGAAGTCATGAGCCACCTCTTTGAGTTTCTTGCGAAACAGCACCGAAGAGACGCCTTCATGCTCCCGCTCATAACGCGCGGCGGCAGCCTGCTGGCACCAGGGCAACAATAGACATATGAAAATAACGGGGATGCCTTTTTCCACAATAAACTCCTGTAATAAGACCCATAATGGCGCTCATTCCCATTAAATAATGAAAAGCACTTATTGCTGTTAAGATAAACAACGCGAGAAGAACAACATATTACCTGGCAAAGCGTAAACCTTAATTAAATGAGTGCCATTGGGTTTTTAATTCGCAGGATAAATATATTTAGTGAATTAGCGATCCCACAATGTTGACCAATCGATGGTTCCACCGATACTCGGCCCTCTCTCGTTAAGCACCGCAGAAGCCGACTCTCCCGCGCTGATGCGCTGCCGTTGCTCACGTGTCGCCGGCTTTGGCTGTTCCCAGCCAGGGCTTGAAGACGAAAAGCCGGGTTGAATATTGCTGCAACCGCTTAGCATGATTAACAATACCGGGATCCCTTGGTGAAATTTCATATATCCTCCTTTAAAATAAACGCTATCGTTAGCAACGCTAAATAAAAAATGACTTTTTTTAGTTTAATAACCCCCCTTCAAACGCGAGCAACGTCAAAACGACCTTATTAATTTTAAATAAGGTGACTAATGATTTAATTGACAATAAAAAGGCTTACAGTACCGACGATAATAATTAATCAATATATTGACGATATGGCGCGCAAAGCACGCCACCGCGCTAGTCTTGGTTATCCGGTTGCCAGGCCAGGAGATCGCCAGGCTGGCAATCGAGGATCCGGCAGATTTTATCTAACGTCTCCAGCCTGACGCCCTTCACCTTGCCGTTCTTCAGCAGGGACAGATTTTGTTCGGTGATCCCCACCTGTTCCGCCAGTTCCTTCGAACGCATCTTCCTTTTGGCCAACATGACATCAAGACTTACTATTATCGCCACTCTATTCTCACACGAAAGAAAGCTGTTCTTCATTCAGCCGCAACGCTTCCAGGAACACCCGGCTAAACACCAGGATTGCGCAGCCTACGATCAGCGAGCGTACCGATTCGCTGTTGATACCATAATAAATTATTAGCAGCATTTTTTCATTGGCCGTCAGTATCATCACCTGCAACATCCCGGCCAGCGAGGGGAAAAGCACATCGACAATCAGCAGGATACCGATGATCTGTAACAGCAGCATATTGTTGCGGTGCCAAACGTTGCCGCGATAGAACTGGTAAAACAGCCCGGCGCCGCACAGTAATGCGCTGTAATAAGGCACGTAGGCGAACATGTCCAACAACAGGGTGGCCACTAAAGCCCAGCGTTGCTGCGGAACGGCATAGGCGTTCAGTTCTGGGTAATAGTCACGGTAGGACGCCACGATACTGTCGAACGCCTCGCCCTGCACCCAACCCTGAACAATCATAAACATCTCCACGCCGGTGCTGACAATCAGCATCGTCATGATCAACAAACACAAGCAACGTACATAAAGCGGAAGGTGGATCCGTGGCGCAGCGCCCATAGCGATTTCATCCTTAAAAACAGCAATAAGTTATCGTAAAACGATAACTTATTGTTGTCAACGATCAACTGGACTGATGAGCGGCTGGGTGACAGGCGTAAAAAAGGCCGGAAACCCGGCCTTTTCTCAATGCTCGATGGATTTAGACCAGCTCAATCACATCAAACTTAACTTCACCGCTGAGGTCGGCTTCGTAATCAACGCCTTGCAGACCAAAACCGAACAGACGCAGGAACTCGGCCTTGTAGCCCAGGTAATCGGTCAGTTCGTTGATGTTGCTGTCGTCGATTTGTGCCCAGATTTCACGGCAGGTGTTCTGCACGTCGTCGCGCAGTTCCCAGTCGTCCAGACGCAGACGGTGCTTCTCATCGGTATCCGGTGCGGTGCCGCTGTACAGCTTGGTGGCGAACAGACGTTGGATCTGCTCGATACAGCCCTCGTGGATCCCCTGCGCTTTCATGATTTTGAAAACGATAGAGATATACAGCGGCATGACCGGGATAGCGGAGGAAGCCTGAGTCACTACCGACTTCAGTACGGCAACGTAAGCCGCGCCGCCTTTGGCCTTCAGTTTCTGATCGATGGCCTGCGCCGCGCGATCCAGGTCTTCTTTGGCTTTGCCCAGCGTACCGTGCCAGTAGATTGGCCAGGTCAGATCGGTACCAATGTAGGAGTAAGCGACTGCCTGCACGTTGTCCGCCAGCACGCCGGCTTCTTCCAGTGCGTCCATCCACAGCTGCCAGTCCTGGCCGCCCATCACTTTGACGGTATCGGCAATTTCCTGCTCGTTGGCCGGTTCAACCACGGCTTCAACCAGCACGTCTTTGTTGGTGTCGAGCGCCACGGATTTGTACGGTTCGCCGATAGGTTTCAGCGCAGAGCGCACCACCTCACCGGTTTCCGGCATTTTACGCACCGGCGAAGCCAGTGAGTAAACCACCATGTCGATCTGGCCTAGATCCTGTTTGATCAGGTCAATGACCGTTTGGCGGCATTCGTTGGAGAACGCATCGCCGTTAACGCTTTTCGCGTACAGGCCTTCTTCTTTAGCTGCCTTGTCAAAACCGGCAGAGTTATACCAACCGGCAGAACCGGTTTTGCCTTCGCTGCCCGGCTTTTCAAAAAATACGCCGATAGTGGCCGCACCGCTACCGAAAGCGGCATTGATACGTGACGCCAGGCCGTAACCGGTGGAAGCACCGATCACCAGCACTTTTTTCGGCCCGTTTTTCAGTTCGCCACGTGATTTAACGTAGGCGATTTGCTCACGGACATTGGCTTCACAACCTGCCGGGTGAGCGGTAGTGCAGATAAAACCACGAATTTTAGGTTTGATAATCATAGTAATTTTTTCTTGGTAGCTAAAAACCGAAGGACAATATACCTGATTTTATCAATATACTTAAGCTGGGTGCATGGCAGATTTGCAACAAGCCCAGTGAGCAGACCAGTCTCACTCGTTAAATCTCAGCCTTGAAGGAAGTGCGCACGTGAGTTTTATCGCCAAATTACACGCCGACGAAGTGGATATTGATCTCAACCTGGTGACTTCCATGCTCACCGACCAGTTTCCACAGTGGGCGGCGCTGGCGATAGCGCCGGTCGCTATTGCCGGTACCGATAACGTGATGCTGCGGCTGGGCGACGAGCTCTATATTCGTCTGCCGCGCACGCCGTCTGCAGCGGCGGCGCTTGAGCGGGAAAACCGTTACCCGGCGTTGCTAGCCCGTTATCTGCCGGTCCCGGTTCCCGTTCCGCTGGCGCAAGGTCAGCCGCAAGCAGGCTACCCTTTCAACTGGTGCGTAGGCCGTTGGATCCAGGGGCAAATGCCGGTTTGCGGCGAAGGCAGCCATGGGCTGGCGCAACAGCTGGGGGAATTTGTCCACGCACTGCATACCATCCCTGTTACCGAGCCTGAGCTGCAAAAGAGCCTGACCTCCTATCGTGGCGGCCCGCTTGGCGCCAGAGACACCCTCACCCGCAACGCGATAGCGCAATGTGGTGACTATCTCGATACGGACATTCTGCTGCACGTATGGGAAACCGTTAGCCAGATACAGGAGCACAACGCTACCCCATGCTGGATCCACACCGATATCCAGCCGGGCAACCTGTTGGTCAACGAAGGTAAGTTAGCGGCGGTGATCGACTGGGGCGGTATGGCGATTGGCGATCCGGCGGTGGATTTGATTGTCGCGTGGAATTTATTGAGTCAGGACAACCGCGAGGATTTTAAACGCGCCGTGGATACCGATAAAGCCACCTGGCTGCGTGGCCGTGCCTGGGCATTGTCGATTGGCGTGATTGCGTATGCGTATTACGTTGAAAAAGAGCCTGCGTTGGCGCGGACTTCGCGCTATCAGATTGAGCAGGTAGCGGCGGACGTTGGGTTATCGCTTTGAGGTTATCAGGTCAGGACATTCAGCCCTGACCTGCATACGGCTATCAGACTTTGTTCTTTTCCAACTGCTCAACCAGCGTATAGCGCAGTGAAGAAGCGTCTGCCGGGACGTTTTCCAGTTCGGTCACTTTAACCTTCAGGCGGTAGCGGTAACCGGGCTCGAAGGTAAACCCTTCGATCTGGCTGTAAAACATTTCCCACTGCCCCTGCACAGAGTGGCGAACCTGCATGCATTTCATTGGGGCAACGCCCATGCAATCTACCAGCGCGCTGTTAACCAGCAACACTTCCGTATGATCTCCGTCTTTATTCACGGGTTGGCTCACTTTCGCTCCCTCCTGGCTGCAGCCGGCGAGGCCGACTAAGGCGATAAATAACAACGCTTTGATTTTCAACGTAATGCACCATTGAGACTTTAGGTGGGCCGATAGTAACAAAGCCACTGCCACCGCGGCCAGCAGCATGTTCTTAATTTTCAGTGAACGAGCCGAAACTCCGGCGAATCGCTACAGGTTTGGGTATCCGCGACCTGAATCGCCTGATGGCACATCCCTACGGAACAAAAATACGCCCGCTATTTCTGGCGCGGCCACTACGGGTTTTTCTAGTTCATACGGTACACACAACCCGCCCCTGCCAACCAGATTTGCCAAGCTCACCTTCTGGGGCTAAGTTTATGAAACTAATAATCCTACAGGGGTTTTCTATGCGTTCGCTTTCTTGCCTTTTGCTCGCAAGTTTCTTGGCTTTATTGTCGGGCTGCGCCAACCAGCCGCAGGTGACCAGCGACTATGACCACAGCACCAATTTTGGCCAATACCATACCTACGGCTTTGCTACAGAGGCCGAGGGGCAGTACTTAACGCTGACGGGTAAATATATTCATAGCGCCATAGCGCAACAGATGGAGCAGCGCGGCTATAAGCTGAGCGCATCCCCAGACCTGTTGGTTTACAGCAGCGCAATGAAACAAAACAAAGTGCAGGTGAATGACTCCCCCGCGCCGATTGGCCGTTGGGGCTACGCCGGCTGGGGCGGATACAATCAAACACTGTGGGCCTACACCGAAGGCACCCTGACGGTAGATCTGGTGGACAGCAAGAAGAAACAGCTGGTCTGGCGCGGAACCGCCAGCGACACGCTAAACTCAAACGCGCAACCTGCCAGCCAGGCGCAGCTTCAACAGGCGGTAGCCGCGCTGTTTGCCGCTTATCCCTTCCGGGCGGGAGCTGCAAACCGCTGATGGTTTTGAATCATTAACAGGAAAGTTTAGCCACCCGCGCAAGCCCTATTTCAGCCAATAGGGCTTGATGTATCTGTTGCACTGTTAAGCTGACAGATCACCACGTTATCCCCCCAATACCTCTCGTCCCCCTCGTAGCAATCTTGCAGAAAAACGATCTTTCCTTTGCAGCGCGTTTTGTTACCGGAATTTGAGTCTGGGGAAAGCAGGGGTTGCAGCTTATTTTTCTAATTGCAGAAAATTAACTGATAAATCAAACACAAAAAAAGACCGAATACGATTCCTATATTCGGTCTAGGGAAATGGCTCTTGGGAGAGAGCCGTGCGCTAAAAGTTGGCATTTTGTGCAAGGCTTGTTCAGCCATGCACTTTAAGAGTAGCTTACCGCGCTATTTTTGCCAGCCAGCCGCACGGCCGGTGATAGTTTCATTACGGAATTAATTTCGTGCAATTTTCCATCACCGGTTAACCTCGCACTAAGCCATTGGGGGATAAGCGATTAGTTCGCGCAGAGCTTCTCGGCGCGTTCGCGGTACGGCTCAACACTCATCTTATGGCCCGGATTGGCGGCGTCATCGAGCAGGATCACGTCCAGCGGTTGAGCGCGTTGCTGCCCTGCTTTCACCTGCGCTTCTGCGGCCGCGTTAAGCGGGTACTGCATTAGCGTGCTGTTGTTGAGCACGAACAACGCACCGCCGCTGCGGCACTGCAGCGTCACTTCTTCTTTGGTGAACGCCCACTGCTTGCCGTATTCCAGCTTGGTGATGTTCACCAGTTGGTCTGCTGCCAAAGCACCGGTCGCGGTTGCCAGCAGCGTCATGCCAAGTAATACCGATTTCATGTTATGGCCTTAGGGTTGCTATTTGATTCAATTTTCCCGCAGTTTGGGGGCATCCGGCAAGCCGGAATGTTATACCGGCGCATAGGTTGCAAATATACTGACCAACAGCAGCACCACCGCCCCTAACCCCAACTCCGCCCAGCAGGCAAGCACCAGCCCGCGCTGCGCCAGCCGTGGCATGCTGCTCATCGCCGGGACGACGGCGTAGCGGTTGGCTAATGCCACCATAACCATCAGCGCCACCAGCGCGGTTTTAAACAGCAGCAGGCGTTGGTACGGAGAATCTACGTCCAACGGCCAACTGCCGAGAATGATCAAACTGTTGATTAAGCCGGTCAGCAGCACCAGCGCTACCGCCAGGTGTCCCCAGCGCGAGAAGCGTATCAATGTGGTCACCGCGTCGCTGCGCCACTGCGTTTGGGCCAGATAGCGCAAACAGACCAGCAGCGGCAACAGGCTGCCAAACCAGTACCCTGCCGCCAGCAGGTGCAGCGCGTGATTGAAACGATGCAGTGCGCCAAGCCCCCCACCATGCATCGCCGCATGGCCGATAAACGCCATGCTGACCAACAGCAATGTGGAAAGCAGCGCCAGCAGTTGTGTACGACGTGGCTCGGCGAGCCACAGGCTCAGCAATGCCAGCATTGAAATGCCCAGGTGCCAGCGCCAAACCTCGCCAAAGGTGGTGCCCAGTACCGCCCACCACACGTCCAGCCGCCAGGTATCTGCCCAGCCGTCCCCCATCTGCCCGGCCTGAATAGCCAGCAACGCAATAGCGGAAAGCCCGGCAAGCCAGGTGCAAGAGACCAACAAAGGACGCACATCACGGGTGAGATACGGAGAAAGGCGCTGCGGCGACAATAAGGCGGTGAATAAGCTGGAGCCAAACATCAGCATCACCGCCGCAAAGTGCACAAAGCGACACAGGACAAACAGGGTCGCCAGACTCATGGGTCAGTTTACGGTGAAGCTGTATTGGCCCTTGGTTTTATGACCGTCGACCGACACCACATGCCAGCTGACGTTATATTTGCCTGCCACCAGATCGCCTTCGATAGGCAGATTGACCTGGGTATTGTTGTTCGCATCGAGCTGCAGCTTGCCGGTTTTCACTTCGGCGTTGTCTGGGCCGGTGATTTTAATGCCGCTGAAGTTGGGCTCAATACCCTCGGAGAAATTGAGCGTCAGCACCTTGGGTGCCGGACTCACGCTGGCATCTGCCGCCGGCGTTTCAACTTTTAAATGGGCATGCGCCAGTGCCTGCTGTGAGGACAGCCCGACAAACAGCACAAAAATAGTGGAAAGCAGGCGATAAGAAGTCCGAATTTTACCGATCACAGTGATATCCCTTAAAGCAATAATCGAGGGTGATAAGGAGCCAGGCTAACCGCCAGGGCGATGTATCAGCAGCCCAACCCACCGCAGATGATTGCGCCACGGGTAAACAGAATTATGGGAGTAACCCCCTGTTTTGACTCTCAACCTTCCCTGTAGCGTATCGCGTCAAATGATAACGAGTGTCATTATGCAAGTCGAGCAGAACGCTGGCATTTTGCGATCCAGTAGCACATATCGCTGTAAAACCGCGATAAATGCAGGGCATAAAAAAACCGCGCACCGGCCAACGCCGACACGCGGTTTTCTACAAAAGGATTAGGCCTGGCCGTTACCGTTTTCGCCGGCCGCACCCATTTTCTTCAGATCTTTATCAATGAAGAACAGGGCATTGCCGCTGTTGCCCACCAGCGCCAGTTTATCCAGTACGGATTTGAACAGCTTCTCTTCTTCGTGCTGCTCGGCAACATACCACTGCAGGAAGTTGAAGGTTGAATAGTCATGAGCGGTCATTGCCGCGTGCGCCAGTTCATTAATCTGGCGGGTGATCAGTTGCTCATGTTCGTACGTCTGTTGGAACACCTCTGCCAGGGAACCAAACTCAACCGGCGGCGCGGCGATGGTGCCCAGCAGCGGCAGTGCACCGGTATCACTGAGGTATTCGAACAGGCGCTGCATGTGCTGCATCTCTTCCTGAGAGTGTTCTTTAAGGAATGCCGCGGCACCTTCAAAGCCTTTATCGCTGCACCAGGCACTCATTTGCAGATACAGGTTGGCAGAGTAGAACTCCAGGTTCAGTTGCTCATTCAGCTTTTTGGTCATTTCAGGCGTCAGCATAATCATTCCTTTATTTTGCAGGTATCAACTTAATTTTTCCGCATTATGCCCTGACGAAAACAAAATAAACACACCTGATTTACATCATCGATGATTTAATTTTAAATTAAAACAAAATCAAATAGTTATAAAAAACACCAATTATTCATTTAAATAATTATGATAACTATTTCCATCTGTAAATTTAATCAAAAAGCGAATCATTCTTATTTAAAATAATAAATGAATTGCATTGCTGAACGAATAATAAATAACCTTTCCCGTTACCGGTTATTGGTGACCTTCGCCCCCCTGCGCGCTTCAGGCTTGCCAAGCGCCGCCGGGTGGATTACCTTCTGCGCTGATCCAATGCGGTAACAGTAAGGAGAATACGGTGGGTTACAATTTGGCAGAGCTTTCCAAAGAAGAGATGGACAAAGTGAACGTTGATCTCGCAGCTTCCGGCGTGGCGTTCAAAGAGCGCTATAACATGCCGGTGATCCCCGAAATGGTTGAGCGTGAACAGCCCGAACACCTGCGTGATTATTTCCGCGAACGCGTGGCGCACTACCGTGCCGAATCGCACAAGTATTCGCGCCTGCCTTACGAACCGAAATCCAAATAATAAAAGCCCGCCGTAGTGGCGGGCTCGGTGTCATTTGCCGGCAAATTTGTCGGTCGCCAGCATTAACTGGTGCAGGATGCCGGGCTCATCGAATGAGTGTCCGGCCCCCTCGACAATATGCAGCTCCGCCTCCGGCCAAGCCTTCGCCAGATCCCAGGCGTTTTGTACCTGGCAAGCCATATCGTAACGGCCATGGATGATCACCGCCGGAATATGACGGATCAGCGGAACGTTGCGCAGCAGTTGATCGTCGCTGTCCAGGAAGCCCAGATGAGTAAAGTAGTGGTTTTCGATACGGGCGAACGCCAGCGCGAAATCGTCCTCGCCAAAAGAAGCTGACTCGCTGCTGGGCAGCAAGGTCACCGTCTCCCCTTCCCACACGCTCCACAGTTTGGCCGCTTCCAGCTGCACCTGCGGATCCGTTGAGGTCAGGCGCTGGCGGTAAGAAGCAATCACGTCCTTGCGTTCTTCCTCTGAAAGAATCGACAACACACGTTCCCACTTCTCCGGGAAGAAGCGTGAAGCGCCGTCCTGATAGTACCAATGCAGCTCCTGCTTACGCAGGGTAAAGATGCCGCGCAGCACCATTTCACTGACGCGCTGCGGATGAGTCTGTGCGTAGGCCAACGCCAACGTTGAGCCCCAGGAGCCGCCAAACACCAGCCACTGATCGACACCGGCCATTTCGCGCAGCCGTTCGATGTCCTGCACCAGGTGCCAGGTGGTGTTGTTGTCCAGGCTGGCATGCGGCTTGGAACGGCCACAGCCACGCTGATCGAACAGCAATACCTTGTAGCGCTGCGGATCGAACAGTTGCCGGTGGTAAGGGGAAATACCGCCCCCCGGCCCACCGTGAATAAAGACTGCCGGTTTACCGTTCGGGTTACCGCTCAGTTCCCAGTAGATCCGGTGGCCATCCCCGGTGTCCAGCCAACCGCTGTCATATGCTGCTAACGGCGGGTACAAACCTCGTAATTGTTCCATGGCGCTTCCGTCTCTCTGTGGGTCATACCCTCATCAAAGCCGAAGCCACTCATTTGGTCAACGGTAAATCCTGAAAACTCCTACGCTCCCCAACAAGTTAAGGTTCGTTTGCTTAAAATGAATACGACTTGCCGGCAAAATACCGGCTGGCCGTTGGGAGCCAGCCGTAGAATCAACCTCGCTTACGCAGATGCGGTTCGCGCATTTCCTGCGCGGTTTTGGCCTCAATGCTCAGTTCCGCCGTTGGCCGCAACAGCAAGCGCGCCAGGCCAATAGGCTCTCCGCTTTCACGGCAATAACCATAGTCGCCGTTATACAAACGCGTCAGCGCCGCGCTGATTTTCGGCAGCAAACGGCTTTCGCGATCCAACTGGCGAAACAGCAATCGCAAGTCTTCTTCACGCGCGGCCTTGTCCGCTTCGTCACCTGAAACTTCACCGCTGTCGATATCCCGCTTCAACGCATCGATGTGCTGCAGCAGTTTTTGCTGCTCTTCCAGCAAGCGCTGGCGAAAAAAGGCCCGCTGCGCCGGGTTCATGTAGTCAGACTCCGGCATGGCCAGGAGCTGTTGCTGGTTTAACATGGAAACGACTGTCATGGCGCTCTCCGGTTAGGATTTAATTGTTATATTATAACATATCAAATATTTTCAGCAGCCTTTCCTGAAAAACAAAATTCAACCTATAAACAATCGATTAACTAAAACACCTGCTTTCATGCTTGCATCCGACAGGCGTAAGGGGGTTAATGGCTGAGCAACCCACCCAACCATAGGTAACTGAGAGGCCATCATGAGTAAGGGAATGGATAGCAAAAAAAATGCGAAGAAGAAGCCGTTGAAAACCCCTGCTGAAAAACGCGCAGGCAAACGCGCCAAGAAAGGGCAAACGTCCGGCGAGTAAGCGAACTTCTAACCGTAGAGTTAAACCCGCCAAGGCGGGTTTTTTGTTGCCTGAAATAACGTCCCCGCTTTCAACGGTTGGCATTGGCGTAACGGCCCGTTAAGCTAAACCTGTACAGCCATCCTGAGGAAACCATGAATTTACGCGTAATAGACACTGAAACCTGCGGGCTGGAAGGCGGCGTGGTCGAAGTGGCCTCTGTCGATCTGATTGACGGGCAAATCACCAATCCCATGAGCGATTTGATCAGCCCTGACCGGCCAATTGGCATTGAAGCCATGGCTATTCACCACATTACCGAGCAGATGGTCGAAGGGAAACCGCGGATCGCGGTGGCGATCGGGCGTTATCTCGGCAGCCCCTACTATGTCGCTCACAATGCGGCTTTCGATCGCGGCGTACTGCCTGAAATGAACGGCGCCTGGATCTGCACCATGAAGCTGGCCCGTAACCTGTACCCGGACATCAAATACGGCAACCAATATCTGCGCTACGCGCTCAATCTGGATGTGCAATTGCCGCAGGACACGACGCTGTATCCGCACCGCGCATTGTATGACTGCTACGTGACCGCCGCGCTGCTGCAACGCATCATCAAGGATTCAGGCTGGACGCCGGAGCAAATGGCGCAAATCACCGAGCAGCCGGTGCTGTTGAAGAAGTTTAAGTTCGGAAAATACCGTGGGCAGGAAATTGATCGCATTGCGCAGGAAGATCCCGGCTATTTGCGCTGGATGCTGAAATCCATTGAAGATCTCAGCCCGGACATGAAACACACGCTGAAATACTATCTGATCGGCTGAATAAAGCGGGCAGCGCCAGCCGCCCGCCAGAAGGTTACTCCGCCAGCGCCAAAATAAAGGCGTACTCCAGCGCGATATCCTCGTAGGCCTTGAAACGCCCGGACTTGCCGCCGTGGCCGGAATCCATATCGGTATACAGCAGCAGTTGGCGGTCGTCAGTTTTCAACTCACGCAATTTTGCTACCCACTTGGCCGGTTCCCAATACTGTACCTGCGAGTCGTGCAGGCCGGTGGTGACCAGCATATGCGGGTAATCCTGCGCCTTGACCTGATCGTACGGGCTGTACTGCAAAATGTAGTCGTAATAAGCTCGTTCGTTCGGGTTGCCCCACTCGTCATATTCACCGGTGGTCAGTGGAATGGACTCGTCAAGCATGGTGGTGACAACGTCGACAAACGGCACTTGCGCCACGATGCCGTTGAACAGCTGTGGTGCCTGGTTAATCACCGCACCCATCAGCAAGCCGCCGGCGCTGCCACCCATGGCGAATACCCGTTTGGCATCGCCGTAGCCTTGATCAATCAAGGTTTCCGTCACGTCGATAAAGTCGTTGAAGGTATTTTGCTTGTTGAACAGCTTGCCGTCTTCGTACCACAGCTGCCCCAATTCGCCGCCGCCGCGAATGTGCGCCAGCGCAAAGACAAAACCGCGATCCAGCAGGCTCAAGCGGCTGGCGCTAAAGGCCGGATCCATGCTGCTGCCGTAGGAGCCGTAGCCATACACCATCAGCGGGTTGCTGCCGTGCACGAAGCTATCCGGGCGATAAACCAGCGAAACCGGCACCTCGACACCGTCGCGCGCCTTCACCCAGACTCGCTCGCTGCGGTAATTTTCCGGGGTAAAGTTTTTCACTTCCTGCTGTTTAAGCATCACACGTTCGCCGCTGTCGAGATTCAACTCATACAGCGTAGTGGGTGTGGTCATCGAGGAGTAACCATAGCGCAGCAGCTCGGTTTCCGGCTCCGGATTGTATGCCAGCCAGGTGGTGTAGGTCGGATCGTCGAAGGCAATGCGCTTCACTTCACCGCTCTGCCAGTGAATTTGTCGCAGTTGGGTCAACCCCTCGCTGCGTTCCTCTACCACCAGCCAATCGCGGAACAGGCTAAAGCCTTCCAGCATCACTTCCACGCGGGGAGCAATCAACGTCTGCCACTGCGCTTCGTCCGCCTGCTCGCTCTGATACAGGCCGAAGTTTTTGCCGTCCTTGTTGGAACGGATGTAGAAGTGCTGGTGATAGTGATCGATACCGTATTCATGATCCTTGCGACGCGGCACAAACATCTGCGGCGTGCTGTCGGCGCGATCGGCGTCCAGCAGCAGAATTTCCGAGGTGGTGGTGCTGCTCAGGTGGATCAGAATGAAACGTTCGGAGGTGGTTTTTTCCAACCCGACATAGAAGGTGTCATCCAGCTCTTCGTAGATCAATTCATCAAGCTGCGGATCGGTACCTACCACATGGCGATAAACCTGATACGGCAACAGCGTTTTAGCGTGTTTACGCACGTAATACACGGTGGCTGAATCATTGGCCCACTCGAAGTTGCCGGAGGTGTTTTCCAGCACTTCGTCGGTCCAGCTGTCGTCGCTGAGGTTTTTGAAACGAATGTCGTATTGGCGACGGGAGAGGAAATCCTCCGCTACCGCCAGCCGCTGGTTGTCGGGGCTGACTTCCAGCCCGCCAAGGGTATAAAACTCTCGCTGCTCGGCGCGCTGGTTGCCGTCGATCAGGGTGTCCCAATGTTCGCTTTCCGCCTGCGGCTGACGCACATAAATCGCGTATTCATTGCCCGGTTCGAAGCGCGTCTGATAGCGGTAGCCGTTTCTGACATAGGGGACTGAATGTTCCTGCTGAGGAATGCGCGCCACCATTTCTTCATACAGCGTTTCGCGCAGGGCCTGCTGTGGTTTCAGCGCCGCATCGGTGAAGGCGTTTTCCGCCTGCAGGTAGTCCAACACCTGCGGGTCTGCGCGATCGTCGTCGCGCAGCCAATAGTAGTCGTCCACACGCGTGTCGCCGTGAACCGTAATGGGATAAGGACGTTTTTCTGCCTTAGGGGGGGTCATCATTGTTAAATCATCCGCTTACCTTGATTAAGGCAAGAGTGACACGATTCCCCCCGGCTTGCCAAGCGGCGCTATGCCAGCTCGCGTTTTTTCTCGTTCACGTCGTTTTCTATGCCCTGCTTGACGTCCGCCGGGATCTTCAACGACTGCGCCAGGGCATCAAGATAGCCACGCTCCATAAAGTGATCCACGTCGATCACCATGCAGCTCAGGTAATATACCTCCAGCGCTTCGTCTTCATTCTTGACGCTCTGGGCGATCAAATCCGGGTTAAGCGGCTGGTCGATCGCCTCTTGCACCCATTTTTGCGCTTCTTCACCCACCTGCAGCTGTTCCAGGCTGTGGTCGATGGCGAGCTTTTCTTCCGCATCGATATGCCCGTCGCTTTTGGCGGCAAACACCAGCGCCTGCACCAGACGTTTGGCACGCAAGTCCACCGGCGTGGTCTGCAGGCCAAACTGCGGTTCGTTCTGGTGGGTTTCTTTCACCCGTTGTTTGTACTTATTCCACAGCACTGCACCAACCGCTGCGCTGCCGCCGATAATCAACGCATTCTTGCCGAATTTGCCGACCAGCTTGCGCGAAGACTTATTCGCCAGCAAAACGCCCACCAGGCCACCCAGCGCAGTCGGGGCCAGCAGCTTGCCGATACCTTCCGAACCGCCGATTGAACCGGCCTTTTGCCCAATCATCGATTGGATCTGCTGCATCCAGTTATTTTTCATGCTTTACCCTTTGCGTGAGGAAACAAGGCGTGCAGGCACAAAAAGGCCAGGCCGCCGGTAAAGCGTCAGATTAGGGGATTTTTTGTCAGTTTACGTATGGGGGATGAAAACCTGTGTAGCGGGGAACATTGATGGTGGGAAAAGGCCGACTTCGCCATCAGGCGCTAGCCGGCCACTAACGGATTAAGGCTGTTCGCCCTCTTCGCCCGGCTGGTCTTCTTCCTGTTCGTATTCCGCCAGTTCGTCACGCATTGCCTGAATCGACTCGCGAGCCAACAGCGCCAAAGTGCGGTAAAAACCGGTGGTGGCGTGAGCTTCTACTTTGCCGAGGAAACGGCCGCACCATGGCAGCAGATAGTCGTCAAACAGCGTGATTTGCGCCTGCGCTTCGTCTTCCTGAGACTGGTCTTCCAGCCAGGAGGCCGCCAGCAACAAAGAACCGAAATGATCGGCCGGCGCTTCTCCGAGCGGCATGCCGCGCTGCTGCAGGAAAGTACGCACTTCCGCTTCGGTTGCCCCTTCAACATAGGCCGAACGGAAAGGTGACACGCTGCATTCGCTGCCGACGAACATGGCGTTGAAGTCGCTGGACAGCAGGTTCACATCACAACCCTGCTGCAGGCGTACCAAGAGTTCGTCCTGTTCCAGCGGCCAGTGCTGTTGCAGCTTGCCTTCTTTGATCAGCGTAAACAGCGGCACCAGCAACGGATCCTGCGGCTGGCGATAAAACAGCGTACCCAGCACGCGGCAAACAACGGAAAACTCATTCATGATAATGCCTTATACAATACGGAAAAATTTGCCGGGACGATGTCACAAATCGGCCAATTCCGCAATCGCCGGCTTGCCGCGACGCTCGAGAAAATCGAGCAGGCGTCGTGGGCTCACGTTGAGAATACGCTCCTGCGGGAACTCCACCTCGGCAATGATGCGTTCGCAGTGCTCGAAACCGCCGAGCGAGAAAGCAATGTGTGAATCCGAGCCCAGCGCTAACCAGCCACCGGCATCACGCACCGCCGCGGCAATCGCCCGGCAATTATCCTCGCTGCCCTTGCGCGAATGGGTGAACGACGAATTGTTCAGTTCCAATGCCACGTCGTATTTGGCCGCGGCGGCAGCAACCGCCGCAATATCGATCGGATATCTTGGGTTGCCCGGGTGGCTGATTATGTGCACGTCACCTTGCGCCATCGCGGCGATCATCGCTTCGGTATTGGCCGCTTTATCCTGCGGTGCAAATACCGGCTCGTGGAAACCGGAAATAATCACGTCGATTTTATCCAGCATCGGGCCGGTGCAGTCGATATCGCCCTGCAGGTTTTTGATGTTGGCCTCGATACCACGCAATATGCCCACGCCGTCCACCAGACGTGGCCACACGTGCATGTTCATAAAGTGCCAATAATGCGGCGCATCGGCCATATCCGGGCCATGGTCGGTGATGGCGAACAGTTTGATGCCCTTTTGCTGGGCTTCGACGATGTAGTCATGCAGCGTACTGTAGGCATGGGTGCTGGCGACGGTGTGCATATGTAAATCAACGGGGTACATTACTTCTCCTTCTTGGCGGCCTGCCGTAAATACGGCGGCAGGCGCGGTTTATTATTCAATTAGCTTAGCAGGTGCATCACCGAAAGATCAGTAACCCAGTTGCACATCCACCACGCCGGCCGGTGTTTGGCCGGATTCAAGCGCACGGATGTTTGCCGCTATCTGATCCATCGCCGCTTCCGGCAAGGTGATGGCAGCAATATGCGGGGTAATGGTGACACGCGGATGACGCCAGAACGGATGCGCCTGTGGCAGCGGTTCCTCAACGAACACATCCAGCGTAGCGGCGGCGATTTGCCCCTGCTCCAGCGCCTGCAGTAAATCGTCCTCAACCAGATGCGCGCCACGCGCCAGATTGATCAGGTAAGCGCCAGGCGCCAGGTGCGCAAACAGTTGCTGATTGAGGATCCCGGCGGTTTCCGGCGTATTGGGCAGCAGGTTGATCAGCAATTGCACGCCATCGAGAAACGCGGCGCGTTGCTCTACATCGGCAAAACTCTGCACGCCGGCAATCTGTTTAGGGCTGCGGCTCCAGCAACGCACGTTGAAACCAAACTCCGCCAGTTTCAGCGCCACGCTTTTCCCCAACACCCCCGCCCCCAAAATGCCAATGGTGAAATTCTCCTGCTGATGGGGATCGAGCGGTTGCCACTTCTGCTGCTGTTGCAGCAACTGATATTCATCAAAACGGCGGAAATAACGCAGCACATAGCTAAGCGCATATTCCTGCATCTGTTGCGCCATGCCGGTGTCCTCAAGGCGCACCAGCGGAACGCCTGCCGGCAGAGTGCCGGGATGCTGGCGCTCTTGTTCCAGGATGGCATCAACGCCCGCACCGAGGGCAAAAACCCCTTTTAATTTGCCGCGATTCGCCAGCATCTCATAGGGCGGCCGCCACACCAGCGCATAATCCGCCGGACGATCGTCGCCAGGTTGCCAGGCACGTACCGTCGCCTGTGGCAGACGCTGCGACAGGCCTGTCAGCCAGTCCTGGGCGTTAAAGAAAGGGTGATAAAAAATGATGTTCATCTGTGCGGCTCCCGTCTGTTTTTATGCATTTGCATCCAGACTTCCGCGATTCGCCAACAGATGCAAGCGCTAAAGCTCAAAATGAAAACAGCCCCGACCAGTGGGGCTGTTTTTAGACCGTGGGATCTCAGGCTGCGGCAGGAGCGTCATGCCGGATAAGCCTGCGCAACAGCGGGATCAAAATCAGCATAACCACGCCAACGCCCGCAGCGCCCCAGCCCAGTACGCTGAACACCTCGCTGTAGCCAGGGTTAGTTTGCAACGGGGTACTGCCGCTGTTTTCCGGCATCAGGCCGGAGACATAGCCTGCCAGCACCGAAGCAACGCCGGTGACCATCATCCAGCAGCCCATCATGACGCCCTGATAACGCGGTGGCGCCAGTTTGCCGATCATCGCGTAACCGATAGGGGAAATCATCAGTTCGCCGATGCTCTGCAACACGTAACTGATCGCGATCCATTTGAACGCCACCAGCCCGTCGCCGCCGGCCAGGTTAATGCCCAACGGCAACACCAGCATGCCCAACCCGATGCAAAACAGCGAACCAGAGAACTGCATCGGAATATCGATATTGCAGCCGCGAGCGCGCAGGTGATTGAACCACCAGGCCATCAGCGGGCCACCCACCACGATCACCAGCGTATTGATGTTCTGGATCCACTGCGGCGCCACCTGAATGCCATAAACGTTCAGATTGATATTGTGCTCGGAGAACAGCATCAGCCCCATTGGGGCCAGCTGATACAGCGCCCAAAACACCAGAGAGCCTAATGCCAGGATCAGGTAAGCCGTCATCCGGCGACGTTCGTCACGTGGGTGGTGGCGCAACGTCACCACGCATAACATCAGGAAAATCAGTACTCCGAGGCCAATCACGAAGTGGCCGCTGAATTCGGCATGGGTCAGCATCACGCGGATAATGGGCACCAGCGCCACCAACACTGCCAGCCCGACCAGCATGCGCCAGCGGTATTGCGAACGGCTGGCATCGTGCAGTGGGGTGTTGAGATCGGCCAGAATGCGCCAGCGGCTGACGGCGACGATGATCGCCGCGGCATTGCCCAACGTGGCGAACAGGAACAGAGCGCGGTAGTTTTCGGTCAGTTGGAAATAGCCGGCCACGGTGAATCCGACAAAGAACCCCAGGTTCATCCCGGCGTAGTTCCACAAAAAGGCCGATTCACGCCGATCGTCATCCGGTTTAAAGCGCTGGGTCAGCATCATATTAATGCAGGTGACGTTCAGCCCGCTGCCGGTCAGGAACATCGCCAGCCCCCAATAAAGCCCCCAAACGCCCGCAACGGCGATCAATGCACAACCGATCACCTGCAGCACCATGCCCAGCACGAACAGGTTGCGGTTGCTGAGGAAGCGCCCGCCCAGGTAACCGCCAAACATATGCAAACCGTAGTTGAACGCACCAAATACGCCCATCATGGCGTTGGCGCTGCCTTCGCTGAAGCCCAGGCGCTTGGTGGCGTAGAGCACCAGCGTGGAATACAGCACGGCAAAACCCAGGGTGGCAAAGATTTGGATAAAGAACAGTGCCCCGGCGCCCGGGGGGATGGCATGGCGCTGCGGCGCTGCCGTTGTGGAGTCCGATGGAGTCAAAATGAACCTCTACTGCATTATTATTTAATAGGTCAGTCCCTGTCTGCGTTATCGCCGGCGTCTTGCCCGGCAACCTGCGCGGCGATGTGATATTCCTTGCCAAAACCGCCGTGCCTGCACCAATCTATTTAGCGACACATATGACTAATAATCCAGTATTAATGCATATAACTGCACCATAGATAATCCCACTGCTGATATATTGAGCTAACCAACACCAAAATGTACAAATATTAGCCTGCAAGGTAATTTAGCCCCATGAGGGTCCAGCGGATGTGTGTTCCGCGGTGGTCGATTGCTCGGGAAATCAGCAAATTGCTGCAAGTTTAGCTAAACAGTCATGGTTATGTCACAAGAGGGTTGACGCTGGGATCAGATTCTCCTACATTAGCGCCCGTCGACAGCGCAACGCGTTGGCGATGAAGTAAAACGGTGAGGTGTCTGAGTGGCTGAAGGAGCACGCCTGGAAAGTGTGTATACGCGAAAGTGTATCGAGGGTTCGAACCCCTCTCTCACCGCCATATTTTAAAGAGAAAGCCTGGATTCGCGTCCAGGCTTTTTTGCTTTTATAAAGCAGGATCCGAGAGGGTAAGAACCCTCGACAGGGTTTGACAAAACGCTACGTGTTTTGGACCGCCAAAGGCGGCCCGCAGGGTGAGCGCAGCGAATCAAGCCCTCTCTCACCGCCATCTTTTAAAGAGAAAGCCTGAACGCAAGTTCAGGCTTTTTTGTTGCCTGCGGCGCAGGAAACGCCCTGGCGAAACTGCCTGTGCGTGCGGTTCGCCGTAGTTTTCAGCAAAGCGAACACAGGTTAACCGGACGCGTCGAAACCAAGAAATTCTGCTTGACCGGATCGCCCTCTCTCCCTATAGTAGCGCCCCGTTGCACCAGTGAGTACGCAACAACAAAATACGGTGAGGTGTCTGAGTGGCTGAAGGAGCACGCCTGGAAAGTGTGTATACGCGAAAGTGTATCGAGGGTTCGAACCCCTCCCTCACCGCCATATTTTAAAGAGAAAGTCTGGATTAACCTCCAGACTTTTTTTTTGCATCTCATACCGACCGGGAGGCTGAACGCAGCGAATCAAACCCTCCCTCACCGCCCTATTTGACGAGAAAGCCTGAACGCGAGTTCAGGCTTTTTTGCTGTCTGCAATCCGCCTCAGTGCGGTCGGTTGGCCGTCATGTGCGGCTGCATTCCACCTCGGCGCCAGTCACCCGGGGTTTGGCCGTAATGGCGTTTAAAACTGCGATTGAAGGACTGTTGCGAATCGAAGCCGAGTGAGATCGCCACGCTGACGATCGGCTCGCCGCTGTTGGCCAGGCGCTCGGCTGAAAGCCTCAGCTTCTGCATACGAATATACTCCCCCAGCGCGTAGCCGGTCTGGCGCTTGAACATACGCTGCAGGTGCCATTTGGAATACCCCGCGCGCCCCGCCACGGTGTTGATATCCAGCTTCTCTTCCAGATTGTTGTCAATCCACTCAATCAAATCAGTAATAAAGCCCGTGCTATTCATGCTGACGCTCCCATGACGTTGGCAGGTAAATCCGCTGCCCGATGTCATTACGTTGCAGCAGTTTCGCACTAAATGCAATTTTTATTATTGCATTTAACGGAGGGGCACTTCTATAATCCACCCAATTAATGTAACCGATATTGATACATTAATGTGACAACAATGTGTTTCAAAACCTAACCGTTGCGCCGATGACGGTGCAACCGCACTGCCGTCGGCCCCAGGCCAGAGTCGTTACCCGGATAACAGGGCCGGGTGTATGGCCTGATCGTGCTTACCCACTGGAAATAAAAAGAATGCCAAGCCAGCCAAACTCATTGTTCCCCTCTCCAGGCCGTCATAACGCCATCGGTTTCGGCGCACGCCTCTCGGCGATTGCGCTGCTGGTCACGTTGCTGGCCGGGTGTGATAACAGCGCCGCCAAGAATGCGGCCCCCCCGCCGCCTGCCGTCAGCGCCGCCGACGTGGTAATCAAACCCATCAGCCAATGGGATACCTTTAATGGCCGAATCGAAGCGGTGCAAAGCGTGCAGTTGCGTCCGCGAGTTTCCGGCTATATCGACAAGGTGAATTACACCGAAGGCGATGAAGTCAAGAAAGGTCAGGTGCTGTTTACCATAGACGATCGTACCTACCGCGCCGCGCGCGAACAGGCTCAGGCAGAACTGGTGCGGGCGCGCAACCAGGCCGCGCTGGCGCGCAGCGAATCCAGCCGTACCGAGAAGCTGATTGGCAGCCAGGCGATTTCGACCGAGGTATGGGAACAACGTCGCTCCTCCGCCGCACAGGCACAGAGCAACGTTTTAGCGGCCCAGGCCCAGTTCGACATGGCACAGCTGAATCTCGACTTTACCCGAGTGATCGCCCCGATCGACGGTCGCGCCAGCCGCGCCATGATCACTGCCGGTAATCTGGTCACCGCCGGCGACAGCGCCAGCGTGCTCACCACGCTGGTCTCGCTCGATAAGGTGTATGTCTATTTCGACGTCGATGAAGCCACCTTCCTGCGGTACCAAAACGATGGCCGACGCACGGCAAAACTGCCGGTGAAGGTCGGGCTGGTGGGCGAAGACGGCTATCCGCATCAGGGCGTGGTGGATTTCACCGATAACCAACTGAACGCCGGCACCGGCACCATTCGTATGCGAGCCCTGCTGGAAAACGCCGAGCGCCGCTTTACGCCAGGGCTGTTTGCACGGGTGCAGATGCCCGGCAGCGCCGTGTTCAACGCCATGCTGATTGACGACAAGTCGGTAATGACCGATCAGGACCGCAAGTTTGTTTATATCGTCGATAAAGACGGCAAGGCGCAGCGCCGAGACATCGAGGTCGGCCGCGTGGCTGACGGACTGCGCATTGTCCGCAAAGGCCTGTCTGCGGGCGATCGGGTGATCGTCGACGGTATGCAAAAAGTGTTTATGCCGGGCATGCCGGTTGCAGCAAAAACCGTGGCGATCAACGCCGATGCTTCCGCGCTTAACTAAGCCCCAGCAGGAATTCTGAGCCATGGACTTTTCCCGTTTTTTCATCGACCGACCGATTTTTGCCGCGGTGCTGTCGATCCTGATTTTTGTCGGCGGCGTGATTGCCATCCCGCTGCTGCCGATCAGCGAGTACCCTGACGTCGTGCCCCCCAGCGTGCAGGTACGCGCAGAATACCCGGGCGCCAACCCGAAAGAGATTGCCGAAACGGTTGCAACGCCGCTGGAAGAAGCGATCAACGGCGTCGAAAATATGATGTACATGAAATCGGTAGCCGGTTCCGACGGTGTCCTGGTAACCACCGTCACCTTCCGCCCGGGAACCGATCCTGACCAGGCACAGGTGCAGGTACAAAACCGCGTTGCGCAGGCCGAAGCGCGCCTGCCGGAGGATGTGCGTCGCCAGGGGGTAACCACCCAGAAGCAATCGCCGGCCCTGACGCTGGTGGTGCATCTGGTCTCCCCTTCCGGCAAATACGATTCACTGTACCTGCGCAACTACGCCACCCTGAAGGTCAAGGATGAACTGGCTCGTCTGCCGGGGATCGGTCAGGTACAGATCTTCGGTGCGGGCGAATATGCGATGCGCATCTGGTTGGATCCGAACAAGGTCGCTTCACGCGGGCTGACGGCCTCTGACGTGGTTACCGCCATGCAGGAGCAAAACGTGCAGGTTTCCGCCGGCCAGTTGGGGGCGGAACCTATGCCGACCCGCAGCGATTACCTGCTGTCGATCAACGCGCAGGGCCGCCTGCAGACTGAGGAAGAGTTCGGTAATATCATTCTTAAAAGCGGCGACAACGGCGAGATCGTCCGCCTGCGTGACGTGGCGCGTATTGAAATGGGTTCCGGCAGCTATGCGTTGCGTGCCCAGCTCAATAATAAAGACGCGGTCGGGATTGGTATCTTCCAGGCACCGGGTGCCAATGCCATCGAACTGTCCAATGCGGTGCGGGCCAAAATGGCCGAGCTGTCGACCCGCTTTCCGGACGGCATGAGCTGGGAATCGCCGTACGACCCTACGGTGTTCGTGCGCGATTCTATCCGCTCGGTAATAGATACCCTGCTTGAAGCGGTGCTGCTGGTGGTTCTGGTGGTCATCCTGTTCCTGCAGACCTGGCGCGCGTCGATCATCCCGCTGCTGGCGGTTCCGATCTCAATTGTCGGCACCTTTGCTGCGCTCTATCTGTTGGGTTTCTCGCTCAATACGTTGAGTTTGTTCGGGCTGGTGCTGGCCATCGGTATCGTGGTCGACGATGCCATCGTGGTGGTGGAAAACGTCGAGCGTAATATTGAAGAAGGTCTGTCGCCGCTGGCGGCAGCGCATCAGGCAATGCGCGAAGTCTCCGGCCCGATTATTGCCATCGCCGTGGTGCTTTGCGCCGTGTTCGTCCCGATGGCGTTTCTTTCCGGCGTTACCGGCCAGTTTTATAAGCAGTTTGCCGTCACTATCGCCATTTCGACCGTAATTTCCGCCATCAACTCGCTGACCCTGTCACCCGCATTGGCAGCGCTGTTGCTCAAACCGCACGGTGCGCCGAAGGACATGCCGTCACGCCTGATTGATCGGTTATTCGGTTGGCTGTTCCGCCCGTTCAACCGCTTCTTTGCCAACAGTTCGCAACGTTATCAGCGTGGGGTTTCACGTGCGTTAGGCAAGCGTGGCGCGGTATTTGTGGTGTACGTGCTGTTGCTGTGTGCCGCCGGGGTGATGTTTAAAACCGTGCCGGGCGGATTTATCCCGACTCAGGACAAACTTTACCTGATTGGCGGGGTGAAAATGCCGGAAGGTTCGTCACTGGAGCGTACCGATGCGGTGATCCGCAAGATGAGCGCTATCGGCCTGAGCGTCGACGGCGTAACCGATGCAGTCTCCTTCCCCGGTTTGAATGCGTTGCAGTTCACCAATACGCCCAACACCGGCACCGTGTTCTTTGCGCTTGAATCGTTAAGCACCCGCACCCGCAGTGCGGCGCAGATTAACGCCGAAATTAACGCCAAGATTTCACAGATCCAGGAAGGCTTCGCCTTCTCGATCATGCCACCGCCCATTCTCGGCATCGGTCAGGGCTCCGGGTATTCACTGTATATTCAGGATCGTGCCGGTCTGGGGTATGGCGCGCTGCAGACTGCGATCAATACGATGTCGGGTGCCATCATGCAAACGCCGGGCATGGGCTTCCCTATTTCGTCTTATCAGGCCAACGTGCCGCAGTTGGACGCAAAAATTGACCGCGACAAGGCCAAGGCGCAAGGCGTACCGCTTAACGCATTGTTCAGCACGCTGCAGACCTACCTTGGTTCGTCATACATCAATGACTTCAACCGCTACGGTCGCACCTGGAAAGTGATGGCCCAAGCTGATGGTCAGTTCCGCGACAGCGTGGAGGATATCGCCAACCTGCGCACCCGTAACGATAAAGGTGAAATGGTGCCGATTGGCAGCATGGTCAGCATCAGCACCACCTACGGCCCGGACCCGGTGATCCGCTACAACGGTTTCCCGGCGGCGGACCTGATTGGCGATGCCGATCCACGGGTGTTGTCATCGTCACAGGCAATGAGTGAACTGACCAGCATGGCCAATAAGCTGTTACCGAACGGTATGAACATCCAATGGACCGACCTGAGCTACCAACAGTCAACCCAGGGCAATGCGGCGATTATTGTGTTCCCGGTGGCGGTACTGCTGGCCTTCCTGGCATTGGCGGCGCTGTACGAAAGCTGGACGCTGCCGCTGGCGGTGATCCTGATCGTGCCGATGACCATGCTGTCGGCGCTGTTCGGCGTCTGGCTGACCGGCGGCGACAACAACGTGTTCGTCCAGGTAGGGTTAGTGGTATTGATGGGGCTGGCCTGTAAAAACGCCATTTTGATTGTCGAGTTCGCCCGCGAACTTGAGCTACAGGGCAGAAGCATCATGGAAGCGGCGCTGGAAGCCTGCCGTCTGCGACTGCGGCCGATCGTGATGACCTCTATCGCCTTTATCGCCGGAACCATTCCCCTGATCCTGGGGCACGGCGCCGGGGCCGAAGTGCGCGGCGTCACCGGTATTACGGTGTTTGCCGGCATGCTGGGCGTCACGCTGTTCGGGTTGTTCCTGACCCCGGTGTTCTACGTGACCCTGCGTCGTATGGTCACACGTAAGGCTCGTCAGCAAACGGCCTAATCTTCCGTTTGTATCAGCCATAAAAAAGCCCGGTTTAAACACCGGGCTTAGTCTGATGACAAACACCCGAAAAATGGGATTTTCGGATGTTTGAGGTAGTTCAGAAGACATAATTCTTTGTTTTTATTCGTCCCAAGAGCAGATTTTTTAACGGCAAAGGACTTTGTCAGCCATAAAAAAGCCCGGTTTAAACACCGGGCTTTTTCTTTGTTTTAGCGTTTAGCGTGATTTATTTTTCCGCTGTCTCTGCATCCTGACCGGCACGCGCCATATATTCCGCACAGGCACGCTTGTCGCCCCGCTCCAGCTCGGCCAACGCGTCGGCTACCGTATGGCGCGCCAGTACTTCCAGCGACGCTTCTTCCGCTTCGTTTACCACCGACTTGAAATACCAACAGGCATTGGCGCTGACCAGGCAGCGGGCCGGCACTTCCGGCCGGGCGGCCCAGATGCGCTTATCGTCAATCACGGACAGGTAAATATCTCGCAGGGTGATCTGCTCCACCGGGCGCCCCAGGTGAATCGAACCATTACGGCCGAGGGTAGAAACGATGATGCCATTTTTGGTCAAGGGCACCATCAGCTTGCGGATAAAACTGGGATTGGCTTCCAGACCGGCGGCAAGGACCGCGCTGGTCGAACGCACGCCCAGCTTTTCAGCCACGGCTACGCTAAGTACCATTTGCAACGCTGTCGGAAAGCGAAAATCTAACATGTTTTTATCTCTGTCTCCGGGAAACCCAATTCTCAGGTTTGGCCGGGGTGGCATCACGCCACAACACCCGCTCAATTGCACAATAATATAACAAACACTGTTGCACTATTGAAGTTATGCCCGGATAAATCGCACGGATACATTAGTGCGGGAAATAGCGTCAGTACTGGCCTGACGGCAAAACGGCGGGGAGTAAATAGACAGAAACCCGCGCCAATATTAATGCCGCTCGCTTAACTGAGTTAAACGATCAGAACTAACACTGTTCGCGGGTTTAATTCTTATCGGGCGATCAGGCTTTGTTCAGCACCAGCTGGCCGCTTTTATCCAGCGGGATCTGGGTGCCGGGATCGTGATCCATGCGGATCTTGCCCTGCTGATTGCCAATCTTGTAGGTCACGTCGTAACCCAGCATTTTCTGTGATTTGTCGTAGACCGTTTTACAACGCTGCTGCGTGCTGGTGGTGGTGTCGTTATTCTGCATCGCCCCCTGCACCTGGTTACCGGCATAGCCGCCGCCCAATGCGCCGACGACCGTCGCGACGTCACGTCCACGACCCCCACCGAACTGATGACCGATGACGCCGCCGGCGACCGCACCCAGCACGGAGCCGGCAAGACGATTCTCGTCCTGTACTGGCGCACGGTGAGTGACGGTCACATTGCGACATTCCTGACGCGGGGTCTTGATGGTTTCTTTGATCGGCGTGGCAGCGAGTACCTGCGCGTATTGCGGACCGGAAGAGAAAACGTCAAGACTGGCAACCGCAGCAATACCCAGAGCGGCTGCAATACCAATACCCACACCGGCTAACATTGACTTGTTCACAGGAAATCCTCCTGAAAGTGTTACCACGCATTTGTACCGGGGACTTTACCGACATTGCACCGCGCTTATTATTTTGCGCATTGGCGGCACGTGGTATTCCGGTTTACGGCGTGCGCGACGCGCCGTCTGTAAACGAGAGAAAGTCTGCACAATGTTCCAGAACCTCGCAATAAGACAATGTGACCAAAAATGCCGGAAATCCCACTTACCCCCAGTGTTTAGGAGGATTCTTAAGACTTTTACCCATAACGACGGGACATTGTGCTGAATAATCAGCTGCTGCCTCCCCGTTCTTGCGGCTGTAGGCATAAAAAAACCCACGCGGGCGAACCGGCGTGGGTGGTCGATAACGGGGCGGTTAGTGCATTTTCAAACGCGGGCGGATCACCCGGTTAATGCCGCCAACCAGCATCATCAGGCCGGTTTTGATGTAGCCGTGCAAAGCGACCTGGTGCATACGGTACAGCGAGATGTAAACAAAGCGCGCAATGCGGCCTTCCACCATCATCGAGCCGCGCATCAGGTTGCCCATCAGGCTGCCCACGGTGCTGAAGCGGGACAGAGACACCAACGAACCGTGGTCTTTATACACGTACGGCTTCAGCGTCTGGCCGTTCATCAGCGCCAGAATGTTGGTAAAGCAGCGTGATGCCATCTGGTGCGCCGACTGGGCGCGCGGCGGTACAAAACCACCGCCTTCTTTCGGGCAGGAAGCGCAGTCGCCGATGGCGAAAATGTTCGGATCGCGCGTAGTTTGCAACGTTGGCTCTACCACCAGCTGGTTGATGCGGTTGGTTTCCAGCCCGCCGATGTCCTTCATAAAGTCCGGCGCCTTGATACCGGCCGCCCACACCATCAGATCGGCATCAATAAATTCGCCACCTTTGGTATTCAGGCCGTTGGCATCCGCGCTGGTGACCATGGTGTTGGTCAGCACGCGCACGCCCAATTTGTTCAGTTCCTGATGTGCAGCAGCCGAAATACGCGGCGGCAGCGCAGGCAGAATACGCTCGCCCGCTTCGACCAGCGTCACGTTCAACGCACTGTTGTCCAGGCCTTCAAAACCATAGCTGTGCAGCTGTTTCACAGCATTATGCAGCTCGGCGGACAGCTCAACGCCAGTGGCACCGCCCCCAACGATAGCGATATTCACCCGCTCTTTTTGCCCCGGCTGCGCCGAGAACTTGAGGAACAGGTTCAACATCTCGTTGTGAAAACGTCGCGCCTGGTGCGGGTTATCCAGGAAGATACAGTGATCTTTTACGCCAGGAGTGCCAAAGTCGTTCGAGGTACTGCCCAGCGCCATCACCAGAATGTCGTAAGACAACTCGCGCTCAGGCACCAATTCGCCACCCTGCTCGTCGCAGATTTGCGCCAGGTGCAGCGTTTTGGTTTCACGATTGATGTTGGTCAGCGAACCCAGTTGGAAACTGAAAGAGTGATTGCGCGCATGCGCCAGGTAGCTCAGCGCGTCAACGCCATCATCAAGGGAACCGGTTGCGACTTCATGCAGCAAAGGTTTCCACAGATGGCTGTGGTTACGGTCCACCAGCGTGATTTCAGCTTTATGCTTACGACCGAGTTTATGGCCCAGGCTGGTCGCCAGTTCCAGACCACCGGCGCCACCACCCACGATGACGATTTTTTTCTTTGGCGTTGTCAAAATAACCCCCTAAATGTGAACCAATTGTTGCCCAAGGGTAAAGAAATAATATCCTTAGAATACATAGGGTTCGCGTAAATTAAACCTGCTATCTAAAGCCAGAATAGCATGGGGGGTTATTTGGTAATACCAAAATTGATGTACATCAAACTTTTTTGGTTAAAGGCTGGACGAAGGGAAATTTTGAGGATTGTGATTCAAATAGTTAGCGCTGGGTCACAGTTTCAAATTTTACCGTCCAACGGGCCAAACGGCGCTTTTTGACCGCGAAATACCGCAATGTCTGCCTGTAAAAAGCAAGCATTGCGGCGACATCGCGCGTTATAAAACTGTTAAAGCAGGGTCTTGAATGCCTTGATACGTTGCAGGTGAGGCGAGATATTTTTGAACTTGTGCGTCTGCTGTTCATCCCAGACGATTTCATAGTATTTGTGCAGCAGTTCCGCACTGCGCTGGCTGTCCAACACCTCGTCGTGGCGGGAAAGCACCGCCAGGCAGCGATCGCGATTTTTCTCGCGGAAGTCTTCGACACACTTGGTGGCGATGTCACGGTACTCTTCCGGCCGGTCGATTTTGCCCTGCATATGTTCTTCAGGATACAGATTGGGGTTGAAGATCACCTGTCGGATGCCGCACAGAAAGCCAATACGTTCGGCCCAAAAGCCCCCCAAACCCACCCCACAGATCAGCGGATGTTTATCCCCTTCCTGCTGAACCGCCTTGTCCACCTCTTTCAACAAATGCTGCATGTCATGGCGTGGATGCAAGGTGCTGTAGCTGATAAAGCGCACGTCCGGATCGATAAACTGGAGCTGTAACACCTTTTCATGATTGCCGGGACTGGTTGAATCGAAGCCATGTAGATAGATAATCATGTGGATCCTCGCAACAAGCTGAGGGCCGCGCCGCAGCCCTCATCGTTTACGCCGTATTACGACGCCCTGGGTTCACCCCGCATTACGCTGTTTGTGCTCCTCCCAGCGTTCGCTGAGCGCATTCAGTTCCTTATGCGCCTGCTGCCAGCGCGCAGAATCACGCAGCGCCTGACGGGTGAACTGACCGCGATGATATAACTGCTTCACCCTGTCTGCTTTGACCGGGAACAGGTTATCCAGCACGCTGACCGCCCCTGCGCGGTTATTGCACACCAGGATCATGTCACAGCCGGCATCCAGCGCCGCCTGGCCACGTTCGGCATAACTGCCCATGATCGCCGCCCCTTCCATTGACAGGTCGTCCGAGAAAATGACGCCGTCAAAGCCCAACTCCTGACGCAGGATCTGCTTTAACCAATAAGGGGAGCCGCTGGCCGGACGCGGGTCGGCTTCAGTATAGATGACGTGCGCCGGCATTACGGCGTCCAGCAGTTGACGGTTAATCAATTCGCGGAAGATCGCCATATCATGTTCGCGGATCTGCGCCAGTGGACGTGGATCGCGCGGCGTTTCTTTGTGCGAATCCGCGCTGACGGCACCGTGCCCCGGGAAATGCTTGCCGGTGGTTTTCATACCGGCACTGTGCATGCCCAAAATGAACTGCTCAGCCATCACCAACGCCTGCGTTGGATCGCTGTGGAACGAGCGTTCACCAATCGCGGCGCTGACATGGCCAATATCCAGCACCGGCGCGAAGCTGATGTCGATATCCTGCGCGATCATTTCCGCTGCCATCAGCCAACCGGCCTCCTGCGCCAGACGCTTGCCCTCATGGGCAGAATTCAGGGCGGCAAATGACTGTGCCGCCGGCAGGCGGGTAAAACCTTCGCGGAAACGCTGAACGCGGCCGCCTTCCTGATCCACCGCCACCACCAGCCGATCGTGGGAAGCCTCGCGGATTTGCCGCACCAGCTCACGCAGCTGCTGTGCATCGTGGAAATTGCGGGTGAAGAGGATCAGGCCGCCCACCAGCGGGTGTTTTAAGATCTCACGTTCTTCTGCGTCCAGCTCATAGCTGGCGACATCTAACATTACTGGGCCCACGGCCACCTCACTTCATTATTCATTTATACCTGTCTACTTGAAGCTGCCTCTTTGTTGGCTGCGCCTGCACGCCCCAGTCACATAGTTATCTATGCTCCTGGGGACTTACAGACTGGCCGCCTCAATGCAACTCCAATTATTTTAGGTATAGAACATGGGATGTTAAACAAAAACGTCGGTGCAACACTGCGCCCCAGCGCAAAAATTCAGGATCGCCGGTCTGTTGCCAGCGCACTTCAAACCAGAGCAGCATCAGGTAATCCACCCACGGGAGCCAGCGCTGAACCTGCCTGCGCAGCAAGGGCAAATCAAGGTAACCGATGCGAGCATAATGCTGCAAAAATTGCTGTCGGCGCGCGGGTGACCAGGCGTTACTGCAAAACAGCGCGGCGATGTCTAACGCAATATCGCCGTCTGCCGCATACTCCCAGTCAATCAGCCGCAGATTTTCGCCCTGAACGATCAGATTACCCGGATGAACATCCATATGCAGCGGCGCCAGTTTCAACGGCGTTGGTGTGCGGCGGTGCTGAAAGTGTTGATGCAACCGCAGCCAGGCCGGCGTCAAACGCCGACCATCCAATTGCTGCCAATAACGGGCAAATTGCCGAGGCAGGTTCAACGGGTAGCCGCTGGGAGGTTGCCGATGCAAACCGGCCAGCAACGCCGCCAAATCGCCCTGCTCATTGAGGCGAGAAAAATCCGCATCTGTGACAACGTCACCATCAAGCCACTGCAGGATAATCCACTGATTATTTTGCACTAAAACCTGTGGCCCAATGTCCTTCCCACGGCGATGCAGCATCCGCGCCTCGCGCCGACGGCTGACGCCCAGCGCACTTTTCTCTGGGCTTTGCTGACGCGCCAACAGATGTACACCTTCGCCTTCAATACGCCAACTTTCACCGGTCAGGCCCTGCACCGGGCTGAAACGACAACCGGCGGTTTTCACCGCCGGCAGTTCGTTCTCAATCAGTGCTAGCAACGTGGCTTCAGTGTTTGACGGTGCCATTGCCTGACCAGACGATTTCACCGGTTTGCACCAGCATCAGTTGCATATCCAACGTTGGGGACTTCACGTCGCCACTGACGTCGCTGTACAACACGTACTGTGCACTGACGATCCGCGCCAGACCAATGGCTTTGCTGCGTGAACCCAGGCTGTCATCCGCCGACAGGCCCAGCGTCTGTTTGGCACTGACCAACTGCGCTTCCGGCACGATGGAGAAGGTTTGATTGGATGCCAACGCCTTGTGCAGTGCCGAGGTCGCTTTCGCCGTCTGCAATGCGCCGTTGGTGTTGTTCTTCACGCTGTCGAGCAACAGCACGCTGCCTGGATTGACGCCATCGGCTTTCAGCATCTGGTTCACCAGCGGCTGTACGCTGCCAAGCCAATCGAGCTGCTGAATTTTCGGCGGTTGCGGTACCGGCTCGCTAACCGGCGGTTGTGGCTGCTCGATCGGCGGCGTTACCGGCTCAACCGTCACCGGCGGCTGCGGTTGCTCCGGTTCCGGCGGACGCGATAAACAGCCGGTTAACGTCAACGCGGCCAGCGCCACAAATAGATACTTTTTCATTAATCCCTCTCCCACTGAACCAAGAGTTTACAAGAATAGATACAGACGCACGCGTTTGGCATCGAGGTTGCCGTTAAGCGAGTAAATAGTGGCGTCTGAATTTGGCGCAATAGTGATGGTGCGCGGCGCCTCAAAAGGCCGGATATCCAACCCCTGATCGTCATACCAGTAAAAACGATAGTGTACCGTTACCGGTGTGGATTGGCTGTTACTGAGTTCCGAGGTAGCCATCACGCGCCCGGAAGCGTCCGAAATCGACGGATTGTCGGCCAGAATGCCCGCGGTCAGCACCGGCGAATCCATCACTACCGTCTGTCGGTCGTTGACCGCGATGCCTTTCGGGCTGCTGCAGCCCATTAAAATAACGGCGGGTAACGCCAGCGCCATCAGACAACGCAGGGATTTGCTATAGCGCATGATTGACCTCGGTTAGCGTGACAGCAGCGGCCCCAATGAACGGCCACCGACCAGATGCATATGAATATGATAGACCTCTTGGCCGGCATGGCGATTGCAATTGACTATCAGACGGTAGCCATCTTCGGCAATGCCTTCCTGCTCGGCAATTTTTGCCGCGGCGGTGATCATGCGGCCGAGAGCCGCTTCGTGCTCGACAGTCACGTCGTTAATCGTAGGGATCAGCACATTCGGGACGATCAAAATATGGGTCGGAGCCTGAGGTGAAATGTCGCGAAAAGCGGTGACCAGTTCATCCTGGTAGACCACATCAGCAGGGATTTCGCGGCGGATAATTTTACTGAAAATCGTTTCTTCGGCCATCTGGCGTTCCTTGTAGAGGGAAAAAAGCTGTACGCAGTATGAGTGACAAATTCTACTGCTTTCAACCTGATTGCGCACTTTCCGCGTTGAGTGATGCAGAATCAGGCAACCAGCCAGAATAATTACGCCGTTCCGGGCAGCGCATATCCGATTTTTTCACTTTGGTTATTCACTATTGTTGCTTTACTTGGCCGCGGCCGCCGCCAATAGTAACCCTATGATTAGCAACGGATAGAAATAACATGCAATTCAAAACACTGGCGCTGGGGGCGCTGTTGCTGTGCGGCCATGCCGTGGCTGAACCCCAAAGCATTATCGATCTGCAAGCCAACCAACAACATGTGCGAGCGGCGAAGAACCCGGCTGCCATCGCCTTGATCCCAGCCAATTACCCTTTTGCCGTGCCGGGCAAGTTAACCATCGCGGTGGCGTCTGAAAATTCCCCGCCGCTGGCGCTGTTTGCCGAAGACAATAAAACGCTGATTGGCAGCGACCCGGATATTGCACAACTGGTGGCAGACAGCTTGGGGCTGGAATTAAATCTGGTGCCCACTTCCTGGGAGGATTGGCCACTCGGGATCAGTTCCGGCAAGTATGACGCCGCAATTTTCAATATTGCCGTGACCAAACTGCGCAAAACCAAGTTTGATTTCGCTACCTATCGGGTGGATACGCTGGGTTTTTACGTAAAATCCACCAGTAAAATCAATTCAATCAATCAACCCGCAGACGTTGCCGGGCTGCGAATCATTGTCGGTTCCGGCACCAATCAGGAAAACATCCTGCTCGGCTGGGACAAGCAGAACCGCGCCAACGGCCTGCCGCCGGTGCAACCGATTTATGTCACCGACGACGCTGCCGCCAACCTGAGCATTCAGTCCGGGCGCGTCGACGCCTACTTCGGTCCCCATTCCACCGGAGCCTACAAGGCGGCGCTGACCGGCAAAACCAAAATGGTTGGCATCGGCCCTAACGTGGCCTATGTGGCGGTCACCACTAAAAAAGACAATGGCCTGGTGGCGGCCATCAACGCCGCCATCAATGGGGTGATCGTCAGCGGCGAATACGCCCAGGTGCTGGATCGCTGGGGTGAGCACGATGAAAAGGTCCCGCGCTCAGCCATCAATCCGCCGGGTATCGGCGACTAATCCTCAATTAACTGGGGTGCGTGTGTCCGCATCCAGTTAGCCAAAGAGTCGAGCGTCGGGCGCAGCGTTTTGCCCAGCGACGTAATTTGATATTCAACACGCGGCGGGACCTCCGGAAACACCTGCCGCGTGACCAGACCGCGCTGCTCAAACTGTCGCAGTTGGCGCGTCAACTCTTTCTGAGCAATCGGCGCTACCGCACGTTGCAGTTCACTGAAACGCACCGGGCTGTCGATCAAGATCAATCGGTAAAGGATGGGAATCGCCCACTTCCCTGCAACCAGATTCACGAAGTCCACCATCGGACAAGGTTCGCCCGCTGTCGGCAACCCGGCTAAATTTTTTTCCGTAGCAGAAAGCCCAGCTTTGCTCATTTCATCCCTCTTCGCCCGTTAGTATCCAAAAGGTGCCTACTATGCAAAGGATACTATAGCGCAAATAATGGCCGTATCGACAATAACAGGAGTGGGCTATGTCACGACTACAAGGCAAATACGCGTTGATCACCGGCGGCACCAGCGGCATTGGTTTGGAAACGGCGCGTCAGTTTATCGCCGAGGGGGCCACCGTGGCGATCACCGGCCGCAGCCAAAGCGGCCTCGAGGCAGCTGGAAAAGAACTGGGTGACGTGTTGCTGTTACGCAGCGACGCCGGAGATATCGCTGAACAACGTACATTGGCGCAGCAGTTGGCCAACCACTGGCCGCGCCTCGACGTGCTGTATATCAACGCCGGTGACGTCACGCACCATCCTTTGCAGGAGTGGGATGAACAAAGTTATCAGCGACTGATGGACATCAACCTGAAGGGGCCGTTCTTCCTGATCCAGGCGCTGCTGCCACAGCTGGCTAATCCGGCGTCGATTATTTTGTGCGGCTCGGTCAGTGCACATATCGGGCTGCCGTTAAGCAACGTTTACGCCGCCAGCAAGGCCGGGCTGTTGTCGCTGGCCCGAACGCTTTCCGGCGAACTGCATCCGCGCGGCATCCGGGTTAACGGCCTCAGCCCCGGCCCGACAGAAACCCCGGCGCTGGGCAAGCTGGGGTTAAATGATGCCGATGAACAGGCCCTGCGCGACGAGATCCGCGCTCTGGTGCCTATCGGCCGCATGGGTACGGCATGGGAGCTGGCAAAGGCGGCAGTCTTCCTGGCATCGGATGAGTCCGCCTTTATGGTGGGCAGTGAGTTGCTGATCGACGGTGGCGTAGGGAATCTTTAGTCGTGTTGATAATCTGAAAATAAAGACCGCTCTCGCGGTCTTTATTGAATAATTACTCAGCCCACTCCCTGAATAGGGTTGGTGTTAAATGTATAAACTACAATTTTCCAATGCCCCTGCTGTTTTTCTAAAATAAAGACTTCCCGATTCAAATCAATTAGCGTTGCGCCATCGCTAATTCGACTAACCGTCGCCCCACGGTGATGGTGAGTACGCACATAAGCCATATTGCCGTTAACGCGAACGCTGTCATAGGCGAATTCTGTTTCAAACTTCTCTTTCTTAAATAAGTCGTCATATTGCTGGCGGCGTTTTTCGCTAGTGTCCGCGGTTGGCTTTTCATTCCATTGTGAGTAACTCTCACTCGCGAACAACGATAAAATAGTGTTGGTATCACCCGCATTAAGCGCAGTCTGGTAGCGATTTATCGTATCGTAAACGGCTTTTTGTTCCGCCGCTATACCAGCATCAGCAGAAACCTTATAACTTTGATGCGCCAGATTATTTTCAGCCGCGTAGGCTTGAGTGAACAAAACTGGCCCCACCAGCAATAAAGCAGCGATTATTTTTTTCATTGAACATCCTTAACATATTATATTTAACCATGCGGTAAATTACGTCAGCATTAAACGACAGATGATGAAAATAATTTAATCAACTTCGACCCTGATTGACAGTGGGCAAATTTAAAAATATTCTTTTAAAAATTTAAATAATGGACGTAGCCAAAATGAATGAATTGCACGCCCTGCGCGTTTTCTGTCAGGTAGTGGAAATGGAAGGGTTCAGCCAGGCTGCAACTAAACTGGGTTTATCACCCGCCAGCATCACTTACAGCATTAACCAGCTCGAGAAGCAGTTTCAACAGCCGCTTTTTAAACGTTCAACCCGCCGTTTTTCGCTGACTGCGGCCGGTGAGCGCTGCTATCGTTCGGCGCAAGAGATATTGCAGCAGTTTGATCGACTGACGAACGATATGTCGGATGAATTTGAACAACCCCGCGGCGCCTTGCGCGTTGAGATTGCCTCGATGCTCAGCAGTATGCATATCGCCCCTGCACTGCCGGCATTTCTGGCACAGTATCCGGAAATACAGCTCAGCGTGTCGGTAAGCGATCGGCTGGTCAATCCGGTAGAGGATCGTGCAGACGTGTTTATTCGAATCGGTGCCAACGATGTTCCGGATATGGTCAGCCGCAAACTATTCCAACCGCACTACCTGTGTTGCGGTTCAAGTGTCTATTTTGACCGTTATGGCCGGCCGGAACACCCGCAACAGTTGCAACAACATGTGCGGCTTGGTTTTATCCGCTCAGGTGAAGCAATGGCAGATCCGTGGCAATTTATTCGTAACGAGCAAGTCTATCAACTGCCCCCCAGCCCACTGCTGAGTTTTAATCATTCGCAGTCTTTATGCGAAGTGGCCAAAAACCATCTCGGACTGGTCTATTTGCTGGATTGCACGTTAGAAAGTTACCTGCTGGCGGGGACACTGGAGCCGGTCTTACAGGAATGGGCTCCCATTGGCGCCCCCGTCAATATCCTTTACCCACGGTTGCGCGACCGCAGCCATAAAATACGCGTATTCGTCGACTTTATCAGCACGCTTTTTTCCGGGAAGCAAGAAAAGGGATCGGCGTAATCTGAGGTAAAAAACTCAATGAGATGAGGCGGATAACTACGCCAACCCTGCCTTTTCTACCTTAAATGAAAGGTTAGGCCATAAAACCGCTTGCAGGATCTTGAACATTATAAACATGCGAATTATTTCTCATGAAACAGTTTTACATGTCCGCTTAGAAATGAATGATTCCGTTTACATCAACGCCACCGCAGCCGCTGGAAGCCAGGCCTAGACTGTATGAACAGGGCGTATTGCGGATCCCAAACCGCCAGCCGTTAGTAGACTGACTTAAGGCTATCCCTCCCCCTCAATTGTTTATCACTGATAACGCTATGGCCAAGCCACCGTATGCCATACGCATTAAAGGACATTGAGATCATGAAAATGAAAGTCGTTACTCATGCAACACTGGTCATCCTGCCTCTGTTGTTAAGCGGGCTCGCGCGGGCCAACGATCAAACCATTCCCTGGGCGGAAAATACCGGCGGTGTGGAGTCTAATCATATTGCTGCCGTTGGCCAAAACCTGAATGCCGCTCACCAACAGGTCACCAAGACTCAGGAAGGCGTATGGGCGGCAAATACCGGCAGCATCTCCGACGATGAGAAGGCTCTGACCCAGGGACAAAACCCAACGCCAAAAACGACGCCTTAACGGGAACTCGCCGTTGCCAGGCCGTGACACTGGGTTGCACGGCTTGGTATCAGCCCAGACCGGGAATGGCGACACCGAAGGTTTGCAGCAGCAGCACCATATTGAGCAGAATAATAATCACCGTACCGATGATCGACACCAGGCTGGTCAGGCGACTATTCACGAACTCGCCCATGATGTCGCGGCGACGCGTGAACATCACCAGGGCAATCATCGGCGCCGGCAGCGCCAGGCTCAATACGACCTGGCTGTAAACCAGTGCGTCGGTGGCATTAACCCCCAGCGCCACCACGATGAACGCCGGCACCATGGTGACCATGCGGCGTACCCATACCGGGATACGGAAACCGACAAAGCCCTGCATGATCATCTGGCCTGCCATCGTCCCCACTACCGAGCTGGAAATGCCGGAAGCAATCAGCGACATCAGGAAGATACCCGCCGCCGCAGCGCCAAACAGCGGCGTCAGCGTATGGTAGGCGGTGCCAATCTCCGCCACGTCGCTGTTACCGGCATGGAACGCGCTGGAGGCCATAATCACCATGGCAATATTCACCAGCCCGGCGACAGATAAGGCAATCACCACCTCAATATTGGAAAAGCGCAGCAGTTTACGCCTTTCACCACTGTCACTGGCCGGCGCACGGTGCTGAGTCAGCCCTGAGTGCAGGAAGATGGCGTGCGGCATCACCGTAGCACCGATAATCCCCACCGCGATGGTCAACGCCTGTGCATCCGGCAACTGCGGCGTAACCATGCCCATACCCGCCGCAGCCCAGTCCACCGGTACAATGAACATCTCGACCAGGTAACACAGGGCAATAATCGCGACCAGGCCGCCGATCATCAGCTCTACCGGGCGGAACCCCTTTTTCTCCACCATCAGCAAAGCGTAGGTAATGACCGCGGTCACCCCCATTCCCGGCAACAGCGGCATATGGAACAGCAAGGCAAGCGCTATAGCCCCGCCGAGGAACTCCGCCAGATCGGTTGCCATCGCCGCCACTTCACTGAGCAGCCACATGCCGATCACCACCGGGCGCGAAAATTGATCGCGGCACATCTCTGCCAGATTGCGTTGAGTGACGATACCCAACTTGGCCGACAGCGCCTGGAACAGCATGGCGATCAGGTTGGCCATCACCACCACCCATAGCAGGCTATAGCCGTATTTCGAGCCTGCCTGAATATTGGTGGCGAAGTTACCGGGGTCCATATAAGCAATGGAGGCAATCACCGCAGGCCCGGCGAACAGCAGCGGCGTGAATGCGCCACGCTTGCGCCCGGCAAGCGCGTTACCTATCGCCGTATTGGTTCGTTCGGTTAACGATGTGGTGGTTGCCGCATCACGCATGGTTTACCCTCAATCTTTTTCTGGTTATTTTTCACCCAACACTCTCAGCAATGTAGCATCGGCTACACTTTATGCAAAATGGAAGATACCCTACCTTTGTGTACAAATATTTCTAATTTCCACCCAATGCGTCTGGCGAATTGATAATGCGTCGCCTTTGGACTAACGTATGGCGGAACTGCATTAATCTGCAACTCACTGGATTTACGTTTAAAGGACGTCTCAGAATATGGCAACAAGCGCACCAGATGACGCCGACCGCCCCGTCGTGGCCGAAATGCCAGACGAGGCTGAACATGCCCTGCGCTTCACCCGCGCTCGTGAGGCGCAGTCCAATGCGCTGATTGAAGATTATGTCGAGCTGATAGCCGACCTGCTGGTCACCACCCGCGAAGCAAGAACCACCGATATCGCCAAACGTTTCGGTGTGTCGCACCCGACCGCGATCAAGAACATTGCCCGGCTGAAGAGTGCAGGTCTGGTGGAGTCACGGCCTTATCGAGGGGTTTTCCTGACGGAGGAAGGTGAACAACTGGCGCAGAAGGTACGCCGTCGTCATCGGATAGTGGTCGACCTGCTGGTGTGTCTCGGGGTACCGAACGAAACGGCGGAGTTGGACAGCGAAGGGATCGAGCACCACATTTCCAGCGACACCCTGGCGGTGTTTGAACAGTTCCTGCAAAAACACGCGGAAAAATAGCGCCTCCCGGTTGTTGCTGCCTCTTCAGGCTTAAAGAACCCTGGCTGCGCCGGCGGCTTGAGATACAATAGGTCTTTCACCCAGTGAGAAAACGCTGGGTGAAATGCAGAGGCTGGAATACTCAACTTCTACATTTGACCAGCAGTGCTAAGGGGAAGTCATTGCATACATGACTACCGAACCAAGGGCATTGTTTCTCTTCTCTACAAAGATCTCGTTATCGAACGCATAGTTACCCGCTGGATGACATATTCTTATGTTCGTCCCCAGGTCCGGATCGTCAACATCGGCGCCAGAACAACTTTTCCTGCTGCCTTCAGCATAAGAGTAAGCCGCCGTGTAGGTCACTACCGGCCCTGGCAGCAGGTAGGTCATGGTGATTAATGCCATAGCAAAGACAAAGAACAAAACAATGCAGGCCCCGCCATAAAACTTGAGATAATCAATGTGCTTATTGCTTTTTACGGCGCCACGGCCAATAACGTAAATTGAAATAAACAAAGCCAGTATCATCGCTGCAACGATCATATAGCGCGTTGTCGAGACACTGAGAAAAGTAATGCGGTAAACCTCTCTATGCCACCACATCACTCCATACACCAACCCTAAAAAAGCGATGGTCGCAGAAAAGAGAAAAGGATAAGAATACTTTTTCACGCTCCAAAATCCTTCTGGCAGATCACCTACTCATTGAAGTAAAACCATTATCTTTGTTGGCACTGCCACATGCAATCATCCCGACGGGGTTACACCACGTTGGTAGAAAATGGCCTTCAGAGATTTATTTAAAAGCCAATAAAAAAGGGAGGCTTTCGCCGCCATATTAGCGCGAATAAAAACAATCAGTTACAGCAATATCAGTGAGTTAGCTACTTGTAACTGCCTGCCTAAAATGGGTATAGCGTGGGTGTTTGGGTCAATTTGTGGATCATGCCCTTAGCTGTATTAGCTCAGACTTGGGCTGACATTGTCACAGTACAGAGCTTAATCTAAGCTAACAAGCTAGTCCTGTGCCAGAAGCGGACCTAGCCCACCTTTTTTAGATGGCCAAATTTACTATGCCACTACAACCTTTCGTTGAGCTGTCTAGCAACTTCTTACTGCTCAAAAAACAGGCTTAATGTGGTATATCTTCCGTTTTCCGAGTGAACCCCATTAAGCACTTCCTGCTCTATAGATTTCCCAACGATTATAAAGGTTTTCAGCCTTGAGGGGATTACGTGTTACAACTTTGCGCCGGTGGAGGGGGCGAAGGTCAGGGTCGCTTGCAAGTACAGCATCACAAAAGATCATTTCCATCGTGACTGGGTCGATAACGCAAAGATTATCATCGAACAATTTATGAAGATCACGGCGCAGGAAAATACCATTAAGATAGCTGGCTCCGCCTTTGCACGCATGGGGAACCAGATGCGCAGCTTCGCAACGGAGATCGCTGGCCCCAGTCAATACACAGATCCCATAACAGTTATAAGCCACATCTTGTCTGAACTCGTCTTGATTTTTACGAATACGAGTCTGCGTTATTGCGCCATCTTCATGGGCGCGATCCTGAACCAGCTCACGCTCAGTATTACGCGGATATTTGAGCAGGAATTCCCATTCGGGATTGGCCTGCGGCCAGAAAGCGCGGTCTTCTTGCTTCAGAACGCGGCGGAATTTTCGTGCTTCGGCATCGACGCCAATCCTCAGTGTTTCGAATGCATCCCGGACACTGGCAAAAGGCTGGAAATCTGCACCGGAATACAACCGACGAACCAATACAGGATCGATCTGATGCTTCGGGTCTGGATTTTTATGAATATAACCAGCTATCTGCCCTGCGGCATTTTCAGAGGGCTTCGGGGGAAACTTGGCCAACATTTCCTCACGGCTGAAGGCGATCTTCCCTACTCCACCCAAATAAATACGGGATAAAATGAATTTGCCATTAACGATAAAGAAGGCCCAAAAGGGAGGGGCTTTAATGCCATCGGGTTCGGAATAGTAAAAGTGAGTCATGCCGGATTGGCTATGCGCTTTATGTGCAACGACAATCGGCCAGCGGTCACGATAACGCTGCCACATATAAACCATCGCCTGATCAATTTCTTGTTGCCTAGAATTGCCTTGCATGATGCGGACTTCTTCAGCTCTATCCGCAACCAGGATCATGGTTTCTTCTTCGGTTTTTCCCATCTTCAGATGAAAACTCATCAGTTCGCGAAGTTTTTGCGAACCCATGCCACCATCCTCGACTTCCATTTTCTCCATCATTTTGACGATGCGCATAATCAATCCACCCTATCCTCAACCACTTTTACATCAACAACAACCAAACGTTCTCCCCCGGAATTGTGGATACATACAAGCCTTCTTTAGACACTTCAATATTATCAGGCATGGATAACGCTTTCCTTTACGTTTACAAGTGGGTTAAATCTCACCGCGTCTTCCAGGTAATCCGGCGCAAAGTGTGCATAAACCATTGTTTGTAAAATACTTGAGTGTCCTAAAATTCGTTGCAGTGCCAGAATGTTGCCGCCGTTCATCATGAAGTGACTGGCAAAGGTATGGCGCAGAACATGAACGGCCTGCCCTGCTGGCAAGCCAGGAGCAACCTCTTTGATACGCGTCCTCACATAGGGATAATTGAGATCGGTAAATAACGGCCCAGCCTTGATACCAGCGGTAATCTCTTTGCAAAGTTCAATTGAGATCGGGACAGTTCTATTTTTGCTGTTCTTGGTGTTGAGGTAAGTCGCCTTACTGCCGATCACTTCTTCCCGCCGAAGTTTGACCACTTCCCCCCAGCGTGCGCCCGTTGCCAGGCAAAGCTTTACGGCTTTTAGGTGGTCGCCTTCCAACTGGCCTAACAGTTGCTGAATTTCGTCATGGGTCAGAAAACCCATTTCCTGATCCGGCAGCTTAATTTTTTTCATCTCTTTGAGCGGGTGCTCTCCGTGATAAAGCCCCAGCTCAATGAGAACGGAATACACGCCGCCAAGCTTTTCCTGATCGAGATTGACGGTCTTTGCCTTTCTTCCTTCCGCGAGGCGGAGTACACGATAATCGGAAAAGAAAGGCCGGGTGATCTGGCAAGCCTTCGGGTTGCCCATTTTGGCCGCCATCACCTGCAATTTATGCTCTATCTTCACGCCATCTTTTAGGTTCTGGCCGTGATGCTTAAACCAAAGGTTTATCAATTCCGTTAAGGGCCGTTGGTCGGCTGGTTTGTCTACCCAGTCTTTATTATTTTGCGTCGCAATAACCCAACGTTCATATTGTTGCGCCTCGGACTTAGTTTTAAATTTCTTGCGAACACGCTTACCCGTCCGCCCCTGGGGACGCACGTCCACCATATAGCCTTCAGCGCCGAGCGATTTAATACTCATAGGTCTGTTTTGGCTGGATCAGAGCGTTGCTCACTGAGTTTCTCGAGCACTGATGCTATCTCCTCCGGCGAAGTGTTGGATGAATCAACCATTTTTATTTGGCCATTTTCGAAGTACTCAACCCGAAATTTTTTCCCTCGCTTGATAAAAGCAACCAGCACACCAATAACACCGGTTGCTAAGGGGAGAATTATTTCTACATACTCTGTGTGAATAGTAGAGAAATGTAATGAGCTGCGTTCAACCTGCACCCCAGCTCCATCGAAATCGTTTTTCAATTCGGTTACACTATTGCTATCAGAAAAGCAACGGAGTATAGACATGAGACTGTTCATCCTCGCTGAAAATTTATCGTTCATTCAAAGAGTAAAGCTGCTTGAACCGCTATTTTTTGGCGCTATAACGCTTCTCTTCGGGAAAAACCTAGTTATTAAGTTCAATCTGTCACCATCCGATCGTCATCCAAAAAATAAGATCTTAGATACCACTGAGTGGACACTGCCGGATAGTGGGGTAACATTCCTGACTAAAAGCGATCTAACCAAACCATCCTCTCCACTGTTTGAAGACGATAGGTAACAAAGCCCAGTCAACGATCGATACAAAAGTTATGCCTAAAACTCACTCTAGTTAACGCCTTCACCCTGATTAATTTTAATACTCATCCCAAAGATTCCTTTCGAAACAAATTCCGCCCTTACCCCAAGAATTCCTTATACGCCAAGCAATTATCCAGCCCTCTGCCCTCTTCGGAAGTTGGATGTGCTTTCGGGCCCATCAGGGGAGAGAGCAGGTGAAATCTGTCCGATTTCCGGCGCGACATCCCCTGTCACCAACCACATTGCATATTTTTTGAAGCGCTGATGCTGGGTGATCATTAAGAGAAACTCACTTCCAACACTCTTGATGCGATCTGTTTCGTATCGCTTCAAATTGCCTGCGGGAACCCCCGTTAATACTGAAAATTCTTCTCGACTTAATCCTTCAGCCTCACGGATCTCACGAATTTTTGAACCTATGTTGGTTGACATGGTAATTATTTGTACCCATAATTCAGTTAATGGTACGGATACGTACCCTATACAATAGAAAACAGCGTGATCTCAAAGGGTATCATTATGAACAAAAACCGACAAAAAAAGGTGATTGGGGTAAGGGAAAACCAACTGCCGGCTGATTATCCATTTGGTGATCTGTTGGAAGAGTCGATCTCTGACTACGCCATGCGCATCGGGAAAAACAAGCAAACAATCCGTACTCAGGCGGACACTGGTGCTCTGCCTATATTGCAAGCACGGCCAGGCGCAAAACGTCGCGTAAACCTGTACGCCATCTATCTGAATGCCAAGCGTCACGCTGAGAAATTTGTTGAACAAATGAGTTGAGGCAGAAAAATGCGACCAAGCGAACATGCCATCACCAAAATTAGTCGTAATTCATCACGCTATCGCGGTTTTGTTATTACTCGCCGTCCGCGCACTGTTGTAACGCTTTGCGCCAGGTATGAGATAAGCCAAGGCGATCAGTCTTACGGCCTGTTCGATGCACAGGCACTGGCAACGGATTACATCGACAAACTTCACGCACAACAACAGGTGGCAGCATGAAACAGGCTTACACCATTTTGGTCGACGATCTGCTGACGCAGTACCACACAAAGGCTGCCAACATCAGCGCAGCCAGCGCTATCGCCCCGGTAGTGCGGGCTGTTTCACTGAATGACCATGTATTCCGTTTGAGTGTTGGCCTCACTGGCTTATTTAGTGCCGCGGAAGCCGCAGGTGATGGAGTGGCTGCTGCGGTGATCGATAGCTTGGTGTCACGTTGCAACAATGGCGATATCCCATCCCCACGCGAAACACAGCGTTTCGCCTGATTGCCGGGTTGCCCGGCTCTATCTGAGAGCGCATCCCTTCCATTAACGTGTGGGCGATAGGCGTCGTGGGGTGCGCTCTCAGATAGGTAATAAGCATCCGATCGCGCCCTTATAAAAGAATGGGCTGCATATATCGGGTAATTACCTTCAGCATGAGCCGGCATGGGTAAAAACCGGCATATATTAGTTGCTTACTGAAATATATAAACCACTCGAAATAACAAATGCTGCCTTCTGGTGGCGGGTTTCCTACATCCTGAATTCAGGGGGTTTTATGAACGATGTTGCGTTAATGGAATTACTAACAGAAGCCCGCCGTGCATCGCGGCTACAACTGTTGGAGCTGTTGAGCACTCGGGTTGAACGTTTGGAAGCCGACAATGCTTCCCGCGATCAAATTCTTTCCATGCTGAAAAGCTGGATAAGCGCCCGTCAAAATGTTGGGGCCAGTAAATCTCAGGGGGCCGCACTGTGATAACGCTTGCTGGCACCCCTGCCAAACCTGACGTCTACCGCAAAGCCATTTCTTTATTAGCTCAGTTTCGCCAAGGCAATCGAGTGTTTCGCCGTATTAAGCCACACGGCTACCTAAAAATAGATATCGGTTATCGCTGGCGCTTGCTGAGTAAAAACGGTGGCAAAGATTGGCGGTTAATGACTCACGAAACTTACAACGTGGAGTACCGAAAATGACGGGTTTAGGCCTGGCCATCACTATAGCCAGCATCTGGGCTGTTATCGCCTTTGGTCTGGTTGGCTTATTTATCTACCGCTATTGCAAGTTCTGCCGGGTATTTAACCGCCAGTGTATGCAACCAGAAGAACGCAACTACCACTAAGGATGCCTGATGGCGGATCAAATCGACATGGCACAGGAACGGCATCAGCTAATTCTTGACGCTCTAATCAAAAACGCTCGCTCACAGCCTTGCGGGCCTTCGGCACTTCACTGCGAAGAATGTGGCTCATCTATTCCTGAACCTCGCAGACGCCTAATTCATGGCGTCACTACCTGTGTGCATTGCCAAGCAATACGTGAAGCCAAATCCCAGCATATGAAGTTCCAGGGGAGGTCCTCACCACGAAATGAGGATGTTAACGCTGGCTGGATGCAAAAAATCAAACCGAGTAGTACCGAGTGACGCCCGTATGAAAACACACTCCTGTGCCGCGCCAACTGGCGTTTTTACATTCAACTGTAATTCTCGCGATTTTGTTGTTCAACAAAAAGACGTCGCTTACCTCCACCCTTCAACAACTAATGAGGGGCAGTATTTCGTGATGATGCAAAACGGTAAGCAGTACCGAGCTGAAAATCTCGTGGAGATTACAAGGATGATCGGCCCGGGTGAAACAATCAGCGTGAGGAAGAAGCTTTGATCAAATTCACGTTGGTAAAGCACCAGGCCACCATGCATGGCTAGAAATTCCGGTTGCCGTCACGCTCCCACCCCACCGCTGCCATACCCTGGCAGCGGCGCGCCTGCTTGTGAGTGGGCATTCTCATGGAATGCTCCGCTCCCGGTTATCGATCCGTCGCTGAACCGACCGGTCGAGATCGATAAACAGACCGAGGAGCAGATCGCCGCCACCCTGCGCGCACACCATCTGTTAGAACAACAACCACAGCTGATCCAACGCGATGTGCGCTACCACATCAACAAGCTGGAAGAATCCCAGGGCATCCGCCGGGGCAATGCGTACTTGACGAAAAACTTTGTTGAGCGCGTATTGCCACGGCTTGATCTCGTTAGTGATAAATACCGCGCTTCCAATAACAACAGCGATGCCGCCCTGTGCCACCGCTTTAACCATCTGCCGGACGCCGGGCGCGCTGATATTGAACTGCTGGCGAAAGATATCGCCGCTGTCATCAAGCAAGAACTGAGCGTAATCGATGAAGAGACTAGCCGGTCTTCTGAATTATTGAACGTCATGGCGCTATATAAAGGGGCTGCCGCACTCACCCGCAGGTTTAAGCAAAAGCCGCCACTGTGGGAAACCTACCAGGTGGCCTGCTGGAAAATGACAGTGGAGAACACCTCACCGGCAGTCATGCGCATGATGTCAGAAGATTGGTGGCTGCGCCGTTTGCGACGCCATTCTGACCGCTGGAAAGAACACCTGCATATAGCTATCGGTCACGTCAGCAAAAAAGCGACGCCCTATGCCAGCCGGCCAACCGTCAGCGATTGGCGGGAGCAGAAACGCCGCACCCGTGAATTCTTAAAATCGATGGAGCTGGAAGACGATGAAGGCAACCGCATTTCGCTGATCGACAAGTACGATCACAGTGTTGCAAATCCAGCCATTCGCCGGTGCGAGCTGATGAACCGCATTCGTGGTTTTGAGGATATCTGCAACGAAATGGGGTTCGTGGGGGAGTTTTACACCCTGACAGCCCCTTCCCGCTTCCATGCCACCAACAGACATGGCCACCGCAATCGGAAATGGTGTGGGGCCAGCCCGGACGAAACGCAGCGCTATCTGCGTAATGTGTGGGAACGCGCACGCGCCAAGCTACATCGTAAAGGGTTCCGTATCTTCGGGATCCGTGTGGCTGAGCCGCACGGTGACGGCACGCCTCACTGGCATATGCTGCTATTCATGCGGCCCGAGGTAGTTGACCAGGTGCGCGATATCCTGCGCGCTTATGCCTGTGCGGAAGACACTGACGAGCTTTACAGCGAACGCTCAAGAAAAGCCCGTTTCCACGCCGAAGCCATAGATCCGGAAAAAGGCAGCGCCACCGGGTACATCGCCAAATACATCTCAAAGAACATCGACGGTTACGCACTTGATGGCGAACTGGACGACGACAGCGGCAAAGAGCTGAAAGAGGTTGCCCCGGCGGTATCCGCCTGGGCCGCCCGCTGGCGTATCCGACAGTTTCAGTTTATAGGCGGCGCGCCGGTGACGGTCTACCGCGAATTGCGCCGCATGGCTGACCATGAAACCGCACTTGGCCTGAGTGTCGAATTTGCCGCTGTGCATGATGCAGCCGACGATGGCCGTTGGGCTGAATACGTCAACGCCCAGGGTGGCCCTTTTGTCCGACGTGACGATCTGATCGTTCGCTCCTACTACGAGCCGGCAGAAGCCACTAACGACTATGGCGAAGACGTGATCCGGATACGGGGTGTGTTTTCTCCCCCGGTTGGGATGGATACCCCAATTATCACCCGCACGAAGGAATGGAAGTTCGTTCCGGCCCGTGCCGTTGACCTGGCCGTTGACGTTAAGGGCGCGTCTGCGCCCTCTCGGAGTTCTGTCAATAACTGTACGGTATCGCTTGGAAGGTTAAGAACCAAACAGGTTCAGGAACCACCGCCACCACCTGAAAACCTCGATTTTGATCGAATAACCGATAAAGAACGGCGGTTGTTGCTCCGGCGAATACGCAGCGCATCGCCAGAACCCGTAAAAAATCCATTTATGGCCGTCGCCGAGGGCTTCGCATTGCCAGACGAGGGGCTAGATCTGCCACCAATAAGGTCGATACTGCCAGACATGGCCAGCATTAAGCGGTGGCGAGAGCAAGTGCGCCACGAGCAAGAACAGCGTGCGCTGGCTTATTTCAGTTTGGATGATGGGCAAGAGGCTGAAAATCAACGGCCATGTACGGCCAGCGTTGGCATTAACACAATCAAAAGATCACTCAGCAAGCTGGAACTCCAGATCGGCAGCTTCGCCGAGTCCATCGGTTTCAGTCTGGATGCCTGCATTCTGAAATCAGTGGCCAGGGGTGCAACGGTCACTATCGACGGTCAGCGCTACCGGGCACGGGCCGACGGTTGTCTGTATCAGCAAACAACGCCGGCAGCTACTACCGCGCTGACGCGACTCACTGCGCTATGGCATCAGCAGATACCAGAACAAACACGCCTGGTTGGTGACCACCTGAGAAAAGAAGCAGCGAAACAGAAATCGGAGGAACAACATGACCACATCGACAGAACGTAAACGCGCCCAGCGCCAGCGTGACAAGGCGAACGGCATCACCACGATCACCCTGCGCGTAGACAGCCAGGAAATGGCGATGATTTTGGAAGGTTGCCAGCAGCGCCGGATAGCACGGGAACCTTACGAGGTAGCAGAATACCTGATCGGGCTAATTCGGCAAGATAACAGATTACTGCATAAGCAGATGGCCGAGTTGCGGAAGAGCAGTTGCGGGAAGTGTTGGGATACTTTACCAGGTGATCTAGCCGGCTGCTGCCTGCAAGGTGACTCACAGTGTTGGCAGACAGCAGGTTACAAAAAGCTGATGCTTAAAATTTAGCAAAACGACCTAACTATATTAAAATTAAATAATAAACATAGATATAATTATTTTTTCATAACAACTGATGTAGCATTTGCAGGTTTATATAATATCTGAAAAGATATAAACTCCAAGAGAACACCAACACAAACTTGGCCTGATGTACAAAACATGGTTAATATACTGAAATCCAAAAAATAATGGTGAAAACATGAACGATGAGTATGAAAAAACAAATGCAGTCATCTGCCTTGGAGATTTAAAACAAGCAGCAATCTATTTTGAAAAAGTCATACCAATTAATACAATAGAACTAATTAAATATGAAGACAAACCGCTCACCAATTCATATTCATCATCTGACTTCATGAGCGACAGAATAGAACAGTTACGGTCAAATCTTCATGATAAAATGGATATTATTTTAGATTTGCTCTTGGGGTATGAGATGGGATACATGGGGGGTAATTCAAAGAAAAACATCATAAACAGTCTTTATGAGACAACTAGAGCATTGCAATATGATTTAATAAAAAATCATCCGCAATTATTTTTCAATCCAAGTTACGTGATGAATGAACGGCACCAAATACAACAACACCTAATGACAGAAGCAATTAAAACGGACAAGCTAATAACGGAAATAGATAATAAACCACAGAATATTTTGCTGGATTTCTGTAACTACATGGGAATAAACAAATTTAGTTACAGCTTTCCAAAATCAATGAAGAAAGAAAATGAAAATGAACAACATCAAGATATCCAAATAACATTATTGAATCTCAATCTAATTGATACCAAAGAAACATCATGGGAGCAGATTATGGAGATAAGAGATGACCCTAATTTAAGAAAAAGCTTTAGAAATCTAAAAATAATGATGCATAGTAACTATTCAGGAAAAAGCCTAGATTATATAGACGATGATATGCATAGACGAATCGAACAGTACGAACAAGCATCCAAGGCTATGGGATTAAAAACAATATCATCCTATATATCACAGATAAAAAACTCATCAGCTACGAAAACAGCTGTAACCTTAGGAGTTGCAGCCGCGATTATGCGTTTAAAAGGAATTGAAGTTCCAAATATCATGACAGGCTTATCTTTTGCAGCAATAACAGCAGAATTGTTGCAATTTGGGATAGAGATTAAACTTCGAGGAAATGAAATAGTTAAACTAAAAAATGAAAACCCAGTAGCTTTTATTATAGACGCAAGAAAAAAAATAGCTTAGTTTCTGATCAGAAAATCAAACATTCCCATGTTTCAAAATAAATACCAATCTACTCCCAAAAAACATCCCGCATAAATAAACGCCTCTAAGCTCGATAGTGAGGCGTTTACTCATCATCCGATCACACGAAAAAACAGATCCTATGCGCGGTTACGACCACGTGATAGGGGAAGAATTTTGTGCAACCCGGGCGAGATGAAAAGATCTATATCGATCCTAATCCGTGCCGTCCCCCCCGCCTCAGCGCTGCATACTTAATAGTTCACTTTTTATGCTGTAGGGAAAACAGGTCAAAACCTTGCTGGTTGTGCCTTTAGAGGATGATTAGGTATGTAGAAAAGTATGCGAATCATTGCACTTAAGATATGCAGTGTTTTTTTATTTAAAATACGGGTCGATCCCGATAAAAGCACGTTTTAAAGAAGGGTGCCAGCACTGGACATACCGGACGACGTGAAGCTATCCTGCCACGTCACAATTTTATTTTCAATAGTCGTGTGACATGTCATAGAGACACGAAGATATGAATTCATATTAATAGTCGCGCATGAAAATTAAAAATACCATCTTTCATCGATTAAATTTAGCACTGGTAATAGAACAACCTAACCTAACATGTGTTAGCCCAAGGCCAACCTGATATTGTTAAGTGGCCGAGATTATATTCACCCGTCGGTTAAGAGCAAAATTTACACTACCCCTCCAGTATTTTTCTTTGGTTTTTAAAAGGAGAGCACCATATAAATTACACACATCTAGCATTTTTAATAAACTCTGCCCTTCCATACATTATGATTTCTGCCTTGCAAGGAATCAAGGATCCCCCCCCAAAAAAATCACTCACGCTATCAGAACAAAAAGCAAACCAATACTTGCACTGGTTTGATGGACTAAATAAGGATAAAATCACGTCCCCCCCCTTAAGGATGAAATCATGAAAACGTTCGATCATTACTCGATTGTGATTGCTTTAAACCATCTTACAGATGTAGTTGATGCTGCTAGCCAAACAAATCTGTTCAAAGATTATGTGATGCCTGTTTTCGTTGTCATTCTCTCTGCTATAACTGCATACCTCATCGCTATCCGGGGATATCAATTCCAAGAAGCATCTAGAAACGAACGTGCGAAAGCTGATTCACTCAATACAATTACTCTGCAAATGCAGAATATGCAATCAAACTTGATTGCGATTAAACAAAATTATTGTGATGACATAGAATTTCACCCTATGCAACGTGCTTTAAATGTTCCAACAATGCCGATAAGAATTGAAACTGTAAATTTCAAATCAAACGAACTTGTACAGCTTTTACACGCGAGCAACGTAGATATTGAAAAGCATCCGTGGATGAACATAGCCTCATTTGTTGCCACATACTCAAACTATAATATGTTTGTTGAGATTTTAACTCTCAGAAATAAACTTGACGAGGAAGTAAAAAGACAAGTAGCATCGTTACTTCCTAGCGCAGGTCCCAGAGGTGAGATAAAAACAAATGACATTATGAAATTACTAGAAGAAAGCCTAGTTATGAAATATATTGATTTAACAGAAAAATTAATAACATTAGTTGATGATCTCTTACTCACGATAAACGATTTCTTGATTAATTTCCCTAAAAAAGCTTCTGAACCATTAAAAAAGAAATATCTCAATAATTACGTTTACCTCCAGAACTATATTAATCAGTCACCAGCATATGAAAAATCATTAGTTAGATGTAAGGAAGTAGATCTTTTCACCCTTGCACGAATAATGAAATTCGACAAGAATCAAGCCAGAAAAATGTACATTGACAGTTCAATTGTTATAACAACACCTGAGATAAAATGATAAATCTTTACCACATGGACTTCATCTGATTGGTTTATTTCTACAAGCATGTAATTTAAATTATCTCTTGGGTTGTATATACTGTTTGTCGTTCTGTCAAAATTATTAGCCCACCATAATCACGAATAACTATCTTCAGGCTGGTTGCATCTTTTTGCAACCAGCAGAATTTCTGACGCACTTGTACCCCCTGATATTAGTTACGCCCATTTTTGGCAAAAGCAAGCTACCAAGTCGAGTTTGGCTCAGCCATTAAAAATATCATACTAGGTATGAGTCAGTGTATTTACTAAGTCATTGTTCATACATCTGTTTTCAGCAGTTCATAAGGCTTGAAGCTGATCACCTCTTCCCCTGCCCACTCGTTAAGTTCGCATAGCCTTTCCTGCAAGGGGGCCAGCTCGTTAATCGCAAAAACCCGTGCGGCTTTCTCAACATCACCAAAACCACCGGTATTGTTCGGTAAAATCCCCATCAGTTGCGGCGGTGTGCGCTGGGCGGCAAGCTGATCATCACGCGTGACGTTTTTGATGTTCAAAAACTCGTCCTTTGCCGCGACCTCGGCCAGAGGGATCAGTTGTAACCCGTCCGGCTTACCGCCAGGGGCATACATAAACAGGTTGCGGAAGTTACCCGGCCCTTTTGACTCTTTCAGCGCTTTGCGCAGGTTATCGATATCCTCCTGCTTGTGCGCCGCATCGTTCATGTACAGGATAAACCCGGCATGGCTGCCGTTAAGGTAGTATTTCCGGCGAAACAGCGTCGCCGCCTCGTTCAGCCAGATGGAGTTAAGTGAGGAAAGGTATTCAGGAACGCCGTAAATCTCCTGGTTAATGTCAGGATCCATCAGGTGAAAAATAGAACCCTCCGCAAACTGGTGCGGCTCCATCCACGATTGCACGAACCAGTAAGAATCCGTTTCTACCCCACGGCGGGTGTATTTCGCCAGGCTGGGGGCCAGCTTCATCAGGCCGCCCAACCGGTTATAGCGCCCCTCAATAAAACTGTTGCCGAACACCATAAAATCCTGCGCATAGCGGCTAAAATCCTGCTTTGACAGCAACCGGTGCGGCTTGAACATGCTCACCAAAATATTGCGCTTCATGGTGATCGGTGAACTGTGATGCACTGCTGCGCGGAACGTCTTCGCCAGGCCACTAAATGAGATCGGCGGCTCATACCAACGGTCAACAATGCTGCATTCCAGATAGTCCAGGATTTCACGCCGATCCAGCATCGGGATAGGGTCGCCGAAGGTAAACGCCTCAACATGCTGCGCGCCGCTTTCTTTCTGCATGATCGGCTGGGTATTTTTGTGGCCCCGGTTGCGTTTGCTCATTTAAAAAATCTCCATAAAACCTGTATTGCTACCGGTTGCCCCTTCGAGCGGTTCGTTGAATAAGGCATGCATTACCGCCCAAGCCACATCACCGTGGCTGACGCCTTCGGCGCGGCTGGTGACATAGGTTGCCCGCCGGCCCGTTGCGGTCATCTGCTTGCGGATGGACATAAACGCCTGGGCGATATCCAGCGCGCCGGCGTCGAACTCCAGGCGGCCAGAGCGGATCACGTCGCGGGCTTTCAGCACCAGGTCAGTTTTCATTTCCAGGCTGTAGTTGATGGCGTTGACCGCCGGGAAGAACTGGCGCACCAATTGCGATACCGCACGGCCAAGGCCGGTGTTATCGATGCCGATATAGGTCACGTTGTAGCGCTCGGTCAGCGATTTGATATTTTTGGCCTGGGCGGAAAAATCCATGCCGCGCCATTGATGGCGCTCCAGCACGCGGAACTTGCCGCCCGCAATCAGTGGCGGCAGGATGACCGCACAGCCGGCGCTGTCACCGTTTTCAGAACTGGCCGGGTCATAACCGATCCAGACTTCCCGTGCCGCCACCGGGCGCAATGCGAAGGGTTTAACGTCAGTCCAATGCTCCCAACTGTCGACCATGCACCGCTGCATTTCCCCCATCGGGAACACTGACGCGGTATCGTCAATGAAGTTGCACATAAACAGGTTTTCAAAATCTTCATCGCTGTTCTCTTCGCGCAGCTCATCCAGATCAAACAGGTCACAGCCCCCGCGTAACGCATCCTCAATGGTGACAATCTGGCGAAACTGCTTATCTTCACAGAGCAGGCCGCTGGCCAGGCGTTTATAGCTAACGTCAATTTCCCGGCGTCTGTCCTTCGACTTACCCTTGTTAAACAGCGTGCCATTCCAGAATGAATAGGCTTCATGGGTCATGCTGGACGGGGTGGAAAAGTAGGTGGAACGGTAGCGTGTTTGCGACGCCATACCCGATGCGGCCCGGCGCAACTTCTTAAAGCCCGGGATCCAGAAATATTCATCCAGATACAGGTTGCCCGGTCGCCCCTGTGCGGTGTTGGAGTTGGTGCCTAGGAAGTGCATTTCCGCCGCATTTGGCAGAATGATAGTTTCCCCGCGCAGCTCAACATCAACCTCCTGCGCAAACGCCATGATGTAGTTTTTGAACTGGTGCGCCTGCGCTTTCGAGGCAGAAACAAACATCTGATTGCGGCCCGTGTCCAGGGCGTCGATCAGGGATTCGCGGGCAAAATAGTAGGTTGCGCCAATCTGGCGACTTTTCAGAATGTTGCGGATGCGGAATTCTTTCGACAGCCCGGCCTGATACCAACTGCGCTGATACTCAAACATCTGTTCAAGAAAGATTTCTTTCAGCCGGGTGTGTTGCTCATCCGTAAAGGCATTTTTCTGTGTGCGCTTACGCGGGCCAGCGTTACGGGCGGCAATATTGGGGTTAAGAACTGTCTCATTCCCGCCGTCGTTGTATTTCCCTATGCGGGCGTGTCGCTCAGCCTGCCGGGCCAACAGGTCAATTTCTTTGAGGTCGCGCCCTTCCTTCTCCGGCTTTAGAATCAGTTGGCAATACCGGGCGGCGGTCGTGATCTGCATTTGATCGAGTGGGCCGTAATCGTCCCACTTGTCGCGACGTTTCCAACTGTGTACCGTGACGGGCTTCTCCCCGATCATCTCGGCGATGCGGGCCACTCGCAGCCCTTGCCAATAGAGATACATCGCTTGACGACGGGGATCCAAATCGGCACTGATAGTAATAGCACTCATGCGTAATCAGCCTGAATTTCAACGTTTCAATGCCGAAAGGCTACCTACGCGCCACCGCCAACACCCTTAATGCGCCTTGTGCCATTGACCACACAAGGCCGCTGCATTGTCCCCATTCCAGCCCCCGGCCACCATAAGCCAAACACGGCCAACACCGGCCACATTCGCTTACATGATCGGGGCTTATCCAATGCCAATTTTAAAATCTTTCCGTGTCGCCGTCGAGGGGGCCACCAGTGATGGCCGTCAGATCCAGCGCCAGCACATCAAAGAGATAGCCGAAACCTATAATCAGCAATTCAAACCGGCACGCGTCAACCTTGAGCATTACCTGAGCATTTTCCCTGACAGCACCTTCTGTGCTTATGGCGATGTGCTGTCCCTGAGTACCGGTGAAATCAACGATGGCCCGCTGAAAGGTAAGTTGGCGCTCTACGCCAAGGTTGATGCAACGGATGGCCTAGTGGAGTTGAACAATAAGCGTCAGAAAATTTTCACCAGCATTGAGTATTACGAAAAATTCGCAGATACCAACAAAGCCTATCTGACCGGTCTCGCGTTCACGGATAACCCTGCATCACTCGGCAGTGAAGCAATGAAATTCAGCTCAAATCACCTGGCGCAGCAAGGTCTGTTTTTCTCTGCCGCAGAAGAAACCACCCTCGAATTCGAAACGCCGGAAACCGAAAAGCCGAACCTGCTCGCCAGCATTAAAGCCATGTTCAGCAAACGGCAGGCCTCTGATGATGCGCGCTTTATCGATGTTCACCAGGCCGTGGAGTTGGTCGCCGAAAGGCAGCAGCAGGTCGAAGAGAAACTTTCCGGCCTGGATGGCATGAAAGACACCATTCAAAAGCTGACAGACCGACTGACCGCCAGCGAGACGGCATTTTCCACACTGGAAACCAAACTCAGCACCACCGACCGCAGTGACAAGCGTCGCGAACTGTCAACGGGTGGCGAAAGCGCCGAGCTAACCGACTGTTAAGCAATCAATTACAGGCGGTGATAGCACCGTTCTAGCCGATTAAAGGAAAAGAGAAATGAGAAAGGTAACCCGTGAGCAGTACAAGAAGTATGTGAACCAGATTGCAAACATCAACGGCATTGATGCCCTGGATGTAGCGGCAAAGTTCACCGTGGAGCCATCCGTCAGCCAAACCCTGGAAGAAAAAATCCAGGAAAGCAGCGGTTTTCTGAAAACAATCAATATTGTCCCGGTTGATGAACAAAGCGGTGACAAAATCGGCCTGGGGATTGATCGCCCGGTTGCCAGCACCACCAATACCGATGAAAAAGACCGTGAACCCATCGATCCAACCAGCCTGGATGAACAAGGCTACATGTGTACCCAGACCAACTTTGATACTGCATTGAAGTATTCAAAACTGGATTCATGGGCCAAATTCAAGGATTTCCAGGTCAAAATTCGCAACCAGATTGTGAAACGTCAGGCGCTGGATCGCATCATGATCGGCTGGAACGGAACTAAACGTGCAAGAACGTCCGATTTCACCGTCAACAAGCTGTTGCAGGACGTGAATATTGGTTGGCTGGAAAAAATCCGCAAAGGCGCGCCGGATCAAGTGATGTCAAAGATTTTGGATGAGGCGGGCGCTGTCGTGTCAGAAAAAATCCGCATCGGTAAAGCCGGCGACTATCACAACCTGGACGCCCTCGTTATGGATGCCGTCAACGAACTGATCGCCGCCTGGTTCCAGGACGATACCGAGTTGGTCGCCATCGTCGGGCGCTCCCTGCTGGCGGATAAATACTTCCCGATCGTCAACAAAGAGCAGGAAAACAGCGAAATGCTGGCGGCGGACGTCATTATCTCGCAAAAACGCATCGGTGGATTGCAGGCGGTGCGCGTCCCTTCCTTCCCGGATAACACCATTCTGATCACCCGTCTGGATAATTTGTCTATTTACTGGCAGGACGGCACCCGCCGCCGCCACATCATCGACAATCCGAAGCGCGATCGCATTGAAAACTACGAATCGGTCAACGAGGCCTATGTGGTGGAAGATTACCAATGCGCCGCACTGATCGAAAACATCGAAATCCTGAAACCAGCCGCACCGGCACCGACGGAGGGTTAACCCATGACCAGCCCGGCACGCAGGCATAAGCAATATATCGCTGCGCAGCAATCCTCCTCGCTGAGTGAGGCGGCCAGCCTGAGCCACCTGGGCAACTATGACCTGCTGCTGTTCAAGATGCAGCAGGATTTAGCCAGGCTGAGCAGTGTTGAGTCCCACGACACCAAGGCGGAACTGAAACGCAGCATGATCCCCACATACATGCCGTGGGTGGCCGGTGTGCTGCAAAGTGATGCCGGCAGGCAGGACGCCATTTTGATGCGCGTGCTGGTCTGGTTGCTGGACGTGGGCGACATGGAAACCGCACTGAATATCGGTGAATACGCCATCAAGCATGATTTGGTTGCCCCGGACGGCTTCGAACGCTCTACCGGTTGCCTGATTGCCGAAGAGTTGGCCGCCGCCGCACAACGCAGCATGACGGCCAATAAGCCGCTGGATACCGCGCAGTTACTCCGCGCTCAGCAGTTGCTCACAGGGCAGGATATGCCGGACAAGGTCAAAGCCCGGCTGTATAAATTCGCAGGGTATGCCCTGCGTCAAGACGGTGACAACGTGCTTGCCCTGGACACATTAAAAAAGGCCCTGCTGAAAGATGAGAATTCCGGTGTGAAATCTGACATTAAGCAACTGGAAAAACTCATTCAGGCAGGACGTTAACGAATCGCCCCCGGCGAGGGCGGCACGGGAGCCGCGACAGGTTTTAACCGCATCAACGCTCCCGTCCACCGCCCGACTCACAGAGAAAAAACATGGTCAGCATAGCGATTGAACCCGTGCCGGGCGACCAGAAACCCGGTAACAATCTGGAAATTGATGTGACGCCTCCCCCTGCGCCACCGGTCAGCACCGTGATTAAAAATACGGGTTTCTGGCCGGATATCGACCTGAAACAGTACCGGGAAGATATGCGCCAGGACGGCACGATCACACAGCCGCGCCTGCTGGAAGCCGCCCGCAATGCCATCAATGAAGTTAACGATCGCCTGGCCAACTGGCGAAAACAGCAGCAAAGCGCGGGATATAGCGAGCTGGATCAGGTTCCTGCCGACCGTCTGGATGATGAGAGCACCCGCGTACAGCTTTACCGCCGCGCGGTGTTTTGTCTGACGCAGGCCAGCCTGACCGAGCGATTTCGCAGCTTTGACGCCACCAATTCAGGCAACAAGCGGGCCGAATCGCTGGAGCCAACCGTTGACGACCTGCGCCGCGATGCGGATTGGGCCATTAATGATTGCCAGGTGCTGCCACGCATGACGGTTGAGTTGATCTGATGAAAGTCTATGCGCACCAGGGCGACACCGTTGATGCACTGTGCCAGCGCTATTACGGCAAAACACAGGGTGTCACCGAGCAGGTATTGCTGAGCAATCCGGGCTTGGCCGATCGGGGGCCAATTCTGCCCCACGGTTGCCCGGTAGACATGCCGGATATCATTCAGGCCGCATCGGTGCAAACCCTTCAATTATGGGATTAACCCCGTGCGGGCGGGAGGTGGAGAATGAAAATTATGACGGAAAAACTTGCCGCCGGTCTTAACTACTGCATTGCCGGCGGACTCTGCACCGGCGGTCTTGTCGACTGGTTCCGCCATGTGGACTGGAATCAGGTTGCGGTGATCGGCGGTTTTATCCTGGGCCTGATCACTTATCTCACGCAGACCTATTTCGACTGGCGGCGCACCAAAGCCTATGAGAAAGGGGTGAGCGCCGGGATCATCACTGAACCGCCAGTAAAGCGCCGCCTGTTCCGTAAGGAGGCCGAATAATGGCGATGTCATCTACCTTGCGGAAAAGTTTGCTTGGCGCTGCCGGTACTGGCGCAGTGGCGATCGCCACATTAATGATCCCCGAACTGGAAGGCGTCAGGCTTGAACCTTATCGCGACGTCGCAGGCGTGTTGACGGTCTGCTACGGCCACACCGGGGCCGATATTAACCCCGGCAAGCGCTACAGCCTGGCGCAATGCAAGGCCATGCTGGATAAAGACCTGATCCCCTTTTCCCGTTCGGTTGAGCGGTCGGTAAAGGTTCCGGCGACGGAGTACCAAAAAGCCGCGCTAATCAGTTTCAGCTACAACGTGGGCGTTTACGCTTTTGAGCATTCTTCTCTGCTACGCAAACTGAACGCAGGCGATACAGCCGGCGCGTGTGCAGGCCTTCGCCAGTGGATTTACGCCGGCGGCAAACCGTGGAAAGGCCTGATGAACCGCCGCGATATAGAGCATGAGGTTTGCACCTGGGGGCAAAAATGGCCCGTCTGATTGCCGTCATCGTCCTGATTTTGCTCTGCCTGCTGGCCTTACTGTTCTACAGCAATCAGGGGCTGCGCCAGGTGCGTGACACGTTGCAGGATGCCAACGGTAAGCTAACCCGCCAGATTGATTGGCAGAATAAAACGCAGCGTGCTGTTGCCGCCATTGACGAAAACCGAAGCCGGGAATTAACCGATGCGAAAAGTAAAATTGATGGTTTGCAGCGTGATGTTGCCGATGGCCGTCGCCGGCTGCAGCTCAGCGCCACATGCCCAACCGCCTCCGCCGCCAGCCTGGCTGATGCAGACGGCCCCCGACTTACTGACGCCGCTCAACGGGATTATTACACCCTCAGAAAGCGAATTGAAACCGCCCACAGCCAAATAGCGGGCCTGCAAGACTACATCCACAACGTCTGCCTGGCGCAACCGTAGGAGCGATCATGTTAAAACCGGACTCACTTCGCGCGGCCCTGAGCGGTTCCGTAAAGTATGTGAAGCAAAACCCCGATTGTCTGCACATTTTTATCGATAAAGGGGTGATTTATTCCACCCTGGCCCCGTCGCTGTCCTTTGAATATCAGTACACGCTGAACCTTATCGTGACCAGCTATGCCGATGACGCCAATCTGTTGATCGTGCCCATCCTGCATTGGTTGCGTACCCATCAGCCCGATATCATGGCCAACCCGGATAAACGCGGCGATGGCTTCACCTTTGAAGCCGATTTCCTGAATAATGCCGCGCGGGATATCAGCATTGATCTGAAACTGACCGAACGTGTGATCGTCGGCGAGGACAACGGCAAGCTGAACGTCAGGCATGTGGATGAACCGCCGCCACCGCCGAGCGACCTCAGCAGTTATGAAATCTGGATGGAAGGCCGCATGGTGGCAGCATGGGCGGCTTAAGCGACTTCCAGGCGCTGGACGAAACGCTGTCCGTATTGCTCCAGCAGCTTTCCCCGCAGTCCCGCCAGGTATTTACCCGCCAGGTGGCCAAAGAGCTGCGCCAGCGCCAGCAAAAGCACATTCAGGAACAGAAGAACCCGGACGGTTCGCCGTACATACCGCGTAAAAACAAACGGCAGGACAAGCACGGGCGCATCCGCCGCAAGATGTTTACCCGGCTGCGCACTGCGCGTTTTATGAAAACAGAATCCAACACCGATGAAGCCGCCGTAACGTTTGCCCCCGGTGTGACCAATTTATCCGCCGTCCACCATTACGGCCTGCGGGATAAAGTCAGCCCAGACGGCCCCACCGTGCGCTATGCGCGCCGGCAGTTGTTGGGCTTCACCGATGCCGATATTGAATGGATTAAGGATCTGGCGTTGACGCACATCGCCAAATAATCACCCCGCCTTTCTGACCACGTCACCGCCTTGTGCCATCGCTGGCACAAGGCACACAAAATGCCCCACGCGCCCGCACGCGGCACACTGGCAGCATGAAAGCATCCATCGCCGAACTAAAACGCCTCCTGGCTAACATTGTGCGCATTGGCACCGTCTCCGAAGTGGACACGGCCAAAGGCCTGTGCCGCGTGAAAATCGGGAAAAATGAAACCGACTGGCTGAACTGGTTGACGCTGCGTGCCGGTCGCGTGCGCTTTTGGTCTGCCCCATCGGTTGGCGAACAGGTAATTGTGCTGAGCATCTTCGGTGATTTGACCACCGGCTTTGTACTGCCGGGCGTATTTTCCGATCAGTATCCCGCCGCCTCGGCGTCACCCGATGCTGTTCGCCTGGATTTCCCCGACGGCGCTGTCATTGAGTACGAACCTGAAAACGGCACGCTGACGGCAAAGGGCATGAAACAGGCCGATATTCAGGCATCTGAAAAAATCATCGCCACCGCCAACGTCGTGATGGTGACGGCCAGCCAGATGATCACCCTGGATGCGCCCGTCGTGGAATGCACCAATAAATTGATTGCCGGCTCACTGTTGCTCAAGTACGGCGGCGAAATGTACGGGAATATCACCCACACCGGCGGCAGCTTTAATTCCAACGGCGTGATCATCCACATCCATTATCACGGCAACGTGCAGAACGGCGGCGGTAACACAGGGGGGCCAGCATCATGATGTATCTCGGCATGAACCGTAACGATGGCCAGGCTATCAGCGAGATCGAACACATCCGCCAATCGGTCAGCGATATCTTGATCACGCCTGTCGGTAGTCGTGTCATGCGCCGTGACTACGGTTCGCAGCTATCGACCCTGATTGATCAGCCACAAAACCCCGCGCTTAACCTCCAGATGATGGCCGCCATTTATGGCGCGGTTCTTCGCTGGGAAACCCGCATTTCCCTCACTGCGATCAATCTCGCTTCCAGCGTTGACGGGGAAATGGTGGTTGATTTGGTCGGCAACCGGACGGACACCGCCGGGCGTATCCAGTTCTCATTACCTGTCAGGGGGCAATAATGGCCACCATTGATCTGAGCCAACTCCCCCGCCCCAATGTCATTGAGGCATTGGATTTTGAGACGCTATTTTCCGAACGAAAAGAGCGGTTAATCAGTCTGTATCCCGAAGAAGAACGGGAGGCGGTACGCCGCACATTGGGTTTTGAATCCGAGCCGATCGTCAAAATCCTGCAAGAGTCAGCTTATCGGGAGATGTTATTGCGCCAGCGCGTCAACGAAGCTGCGCAGGCGGTCATGGTGGCCTACGCCATCGGTAATGACCTTGAACAGCTTGGTGCAAACAACAACACGCCACGATTAACGATCGTCCCGGCAGATGACGAAGCTATCCCGCCAGTTGAGGAAGTGAAGGAATCGGACGCCGATTACCGCCAGCGCATCCCGGCGGCCTTTGAAGGGATGAGCGTCGCCGGCCCGACCGGGGCGTATGAGTTTCATGCACAAAGTGCGGACGGTAAAGTCGCGGATGCTTCGGCCATCAGTCCCGCCCCGGCAGAAGTCACGATCAGCGTTTTGTCTCGCGACGGTGACGGCACCGCATCCCCCGAACTGTTGGCCACCGTCAGCGCCGCATTGAATGACGAGGCAGTCCGCCCGGTGGCTGATCGGTTGACCGTGCAATCCGCCCAGATCGTCAATTACCAGATCGACGCCACGCTGTACGTTTACCCCGGCCCGGCAATCGAACCCATCATGGCCGATGCTAAACTGCGCCTTAAAAGCTACATCAACGAGCAACGCCGGCTAGGCCGCGATATTCGCCTGTCGGCCATCTATGCGGCGCTGCATACCCAGGGCGTGCAACGCGTTGAACTGGCGGCCCCCCTGGCTGACGTGGTGTTAGACCGCACTCAGGCGGCCAACTGTACCGATTACCGCATCCGGATCGGCGGTTCCGATGAATAGCCTGTTGCCGTCCGGTTCGACCCCGCTTGAACGACGCGCGGCACAAGCCTGCGCCGGCATCAGCGATCTAAATACCCCACTGCGTGACCTGTGGAACCCTGACCGCTGTCCGGTCAAGTTCCTGCCCTATCTGGCCTGGGCTTTTTCGGTCGATCGCTGGGATGAGAAATGGACGCCAGCGGAAAAGCGCAAGGCCGTCAAAGACGCCTTTTATATCCATCGCCGCAAAGGAACGATCGCCGCCATCCGGCGCGTGATTGAGGCCATGGGCTATTCAATGTCAATCGCCGAATGGTGGCAGGTTGCCGACCCGCTCGGCACGTTCCGTCTCACTATCGACGTGAACGAGGTCGGGATCACGGAGGAAATTGTCCGTGAGCTTGAACGGTTGATCGGTGATGCCAGACCCGTTAGCCGACACATTGCACAACTGAGTATCGCGACAGAGGTCAGCGGCTTTATTTATTCCGCCGTCTCTGTGCATGACGGCGATATCGTCACTGTCTACCCTGCCGATTACGAGCCGGACGACAGCATTAAATACAACAGCGTTGCCAATTTCAGCGGCGGTTATCACTACTCCGGGGAGTAATATGACAAAAATTACCGAAAGTGGACGCTGGGAAGAGAGCGTTTATCAAATTCAGCGTGGGGATAAAGTAAAAGGTGGTCGTGACGGTGTTGCTAATATCCAGCCGCAGCAGTTGGCGAATCGCACCCAATATTTAAAACAGGCTATTGAAGGGCTATCCGTTGGCGAGCAGCCTTTTGATAATGAGGAAAAAGCGCAGGCCAAAATTAATGACGGCAGTATCACCTTAAACGCACGTTTCTCTGTACGTATTGAAAACGCCGATGCCTGGGTAGCTGAATATAAAAATATTGACGGTAAAGCCACACCAACCGGAAGAACATTACCGTCAGGTGAACTGGTAAAAAAGGTCACGGATTACTTTCACGTTAATGAGGAAATCAGCAATCTTCTGCTAGATATTGTTGATGATGACTACTTTTCAGTGTGGCGTTTATTTGATAATGGCGCATTTGGCACAATTAAAAGCCTGCTCTCTCCCCAAGGTATTTTTCTTGATGACCTGAAAATAACACATGTGGGCGATCGGCCTGGTGTGATCTATCAGGATATCGATGATTTTATTGTTGAGATTGTCAGCGCTGCGGGCGACGTTGCACCGGGTGCGCTACAAGGGCACGGTGCGTTTTCAACCCAAACAACGCACGACGCCTGGCTACGGCTTGAAGACGTCGACGGTTTTTTTAAAGATTACATCGATCTTGATGGGAACCTGCTCGGCAGTGGCAGTGCTGCGGCTGAGTTTGATCTCGTCGCTTACGACGCGCAAAACAAAGCCTATTCGCAATCAGTGCGCGACCAGTATAACGCCGACATTCAGCGCCTTGTTTCCGCCTTAAACCACCTGGTGTTGTACAGTCAAAGCCTCGGCACGCAGCAGGAGGGCTGGCCCGCGCTCAGCGATGAGCCGATCGCCGGTTATGATAATTTGATGCTGGGTGATAGCGTGCGTCCTTCCAGCCGCACCGATCCCGAATTTGCCCCACTCGGCGAAGCGGTGTTGAAGCCATTAAAGGCTGTAGTGCAATCCGGCTCTGGTGATCGCGTGATTACCAATGACGAAACCGCCGCTTTGCAACCAGGCGCGGGTAATGAAGGTGAAGGCGGTGCGGCTCTGGGGAACTTCCTTCGCAAGCTTTGGCTGCAAAAGAACTGTCTGGAGCAAGACCCAACCCGGCGTTTTGTTGTATCAAGCACCGGCGTTAATGGACGAACCATTGAAGAACTATCAAAAGGTGCAAATCCAGAACTTTATCAGCGTCCCCTACAGGCGGTTCAGCAGGTCAAGAATATTGCCGATCAGATGGGTGTCAGCTATGCCATCGCTGCCTTTATCTTTCTCCAGGGTGAGTGGAATTACAACGGGACACGCGGCGGTGTGCAAACCAAGGCAGGTTACAGAGGGAAACTAGAGACGCTATTCCCGAACATGACCAACAATATGGCCTATGGTATTGCCGGCCAGAAATCCCCACCTGCGATATTCATGTACCAGACCGGCGGCGGGTATACCGTCGATAAATACGATCTGGCTATCGGCATGGCGCAGTGGGAATTCTGCAAGGAAAATAAGAATGCATACCTTGTCACCCCATCTTATCCATATCCGGATAAAGGCGGTCATTTGACCGGTAATGGCTACCGCTGGATGGACATGCAATTTGCCAAGGTTATGCACCGGGTGCTGAACGAGGGCCAGGGATGGGAAGCACTCGGCCCTATCCGAATCATCCGTATCGGTCGAGTCGTTTATGTGCTGTATCACGTACCCAGTCCACCCCTGCAATTCCGCCCCGCGTATGTGGGAAGAACGCCGACGATATATGCAGACAAGGGTTTTCGCGTCACAGACTCCACGGATTCGGCTGTCCCAATTGAATCCGTAGAAATTGCCGCTGACACCATCATAAAAATCACCCTGGCGGCTGAACCTGTAGGCGCTGCAAAACTATGGTATGGCGATAAAACAGCCCATAACGGCAACGGGAATGTATTCGACAGCGATCCTTTCGCGTCACTGGCAACTTACGAATATAAGGCAGGTTCTGGACAATATGCTGATGAAAATATACCTGAACTGGTTGGTAAGCCTTACCCATTAAATAACCCATCGGTGCAATTCTGTGAGCCGATCGAGATCGGAGAATAATTATTATGGTCATGGTCATTAAATCAAACGTTGCCGGCGCGTCTATTTCAAAACCGGATGGATGGAATCCCCCTTTCAGCACCGAAGGGTTGAAATATGCCAACATCTTTGGCCGAGGAAACCTGACGGCCAACCTGGCACCCGGCGGGGCGCCAGCAATAGCCTACGGAAACCCGACGCAGAAAGGCGAGGCTTTCGAATTTTCGACTAGCAATTACCTGGATACTCGCGTACCGACCAGCGAGAAAGCCACGCTGATTTCAATCGCCACCAATACCGACTCAACGCAAACTAGCCGTTGCTTTTTGATTTCGAGCTTCAAAGGTAGCTCCGATGCGGGCAAGTCACTGGTAACACAAGGGCCTACGCCATCAGCGCTCTATATGTATTCGCACTACAAAGGAACCGGCGCGGATGGCAGTCCGTGGAGCAATGCATACAGTGCCGGCTTAAATACACTGAGCACTGACCGCAGTCCGGCATTTTTCTATGGCAGAGATCTGGGTAACGCTCTGCACCTTGGTGACTTGACCAACGCAAAAGCAAAAGTTTCAGCGCCTGGTTTACCGATAACCTCTTTCGCAAACCCGGCGCTCACTTATTTCATCGGCCAAAGTCGTGTTGAGGGTTCCCCAAAGCACCTCCAGTATGCAGACCTGATTTTTGATCGCGTACTGAGCGATGAAGAATTGATGCAGATTTACCTGTATTTCAAGGGATATTACAGCCGCCGCGGGATCTCCATTTAATGAATCGTGAGAAAACAACTGGATAATGGAGGCTTGAGCGTGAACGATAAAAAATACAGCGCAGTGATCACCGATGCTGGCGCAGAACGGCTGGCAAACGCTGCCGTCACGGGCACGCCAATAGCGATTAATGAGATGGCCGTCGGCGACGGTGGCGGGCAGCTACCGCAACCGAACGCTGCCAGCGCCAGGCTGATCGGCGAGCAATATCGCGGCGAGCTAAATAAGTTGGTGATTGCTGATAAAGACGCCAGTGTCATAGAGGCAGAAATGATCATGCCGCCACAGATTGGCGGCTTCTGGCTCCGTGAGTTAGCGCTATACGCAGACGATGGCGAATGCATCGCCGTCGGTAACATGCCGGAAACCTATAAGCCACTGCTGGCTGAGGGGTCGGGCCGCTTCCAGATTATCAGGATGCAGTTGAAAGTCAGCAGCACAGCGACTGTGGAACTGATTGCTGATCCGTCTGTTATTTTGGCAACGGTCGAAGACGTCAATACTCTGGAAGAAAAGGTCAAAGACTATACCGATGAGCAACTGTCAGACCATGAACAATCGCGCAACCACCCGGACGCAACGCTGACAGCAAAGGGCTTTACCCAGTTGAGCAATGCCACGGACAGTGATAGCGAAGACTTAGCCGCAACGCCGGCAGCAATCAAAGCGGCAATCAAAGCCGCAGTCGCCGCAGCAGTGAGCCAGGCATGGGAGCTGGATAACCCAGTCGGATCTTCTCGTCTGTTCAACCAAAACCTGAACCCCAATGAACGTTGGCCGTGGTCAACGTGGGAGTATGCCGGCGATCACCTGACGATCAGAACGGCGAAAGCAGACGGCTCCGATGTTGGCGCTCTGGGTGGTAGCGACACCGTGACAATTGCGCGTGCAAATCTGCCGGAGGAAGAAATCAGCGTGTCAGGGACGGCACAAGATACCGACCTTGGGACTAAACGCACCAAGTCTGGCGGTAATCACTCTCATCATGGCGTACCTAAACGCAACAGTGATTATGAGCTGGGCGGTAACAATCGGGTATTCTTCGATCCTTATCAGGAAGGCGACACGGACGAAGCCGGCGAACACGATCACGAAATGGAGTTAGGCCCACACGGCCACCCCGTTTCGGGGAAAACTGATGCGCTGGGCCAAGGACAGGCGATCAGCATCGTTGAGCGGCATAAGCTGCAAATGCTTTGGCACCGAGTAGCATAGCTGTATTCGCTCAGACCTCAACTGACAGTCGGTTTTGAGCGAAAAGCGGAAGTGGCCTTATGTCATCAAGGGCTAAGAGACGGAGTCGCCAACTAAAAGGATGACTACCAAAGTAGTGGCGATTCACTTGCTATTGAGCATCACTACTTCACCCTTCGCTACCCGGTCATAAACCGTCTGCCAGCTAACCCCAATGTGACGAGCGTCGGCCATTTTCGTTAATAGGATTTAAAATTTTCCATTTTTGGGATAAGGTTATAAAAATTCTAATGATGAGAAAAAAAATGGATCCATTACTTGCCCAAATAATTGTCAGTGGCACTGGCGAAGCAGTAAAAGTCATGACCGAGAAACTCCTTTCTTCTAGATGGCTTAAAGGGACCGAGAACTCCATTGGGATAATTGAACAATTAGACCAATTTGAAATCAGAAGTAAATATATAGAGAAACATGTATCCAATGCGCTACGTATGAGAACTCTCCACCAGAGAGAGCATGACATTCTACTTGATGATATCTATTTCCCTCTAACAATAAAAAATGCAGCAAACAACGATGAGTTCATAATTAATGACGATTGTATTATATCTCACCAGCGAATTTTAAATATCGTTGGCATTGCAGGTCAAGGTAAAAGCACTATACTAAGAAAGTTATTTCTAAATGAAATAAAGCTCAAAAATAGAATCCCATTTTTTTTGGAGCTAAGAAGAATTGAAAAAGGGACTGTATTAGATTTTTTCAAACTGACGCTTGAATCGCTTGGTGTTGATATAAATCGTTCGCATAACCATGTTGAACTACTTCTACAATCAGGAAAGATTATTTTAATGCTTGATGGGTTCGATGAAGTAAAAGCTAACTCAAGGTTTAAAATACTGTCTCAGATAAAAGAATTAAATATCAGATATAATTGCCCTATTATAGTTACAAGCCGCCCAGAAACTGAGGTATGCAGAGAGACATCCATTAATAACTTAATAGTTAAAGAGTTGGATGAGGAAAGCCAACTTGGCATATTAAAAGTATTATCCAATCAAACTGAATTTAATGAGTTATCTAGTGTAATTAGTGACAACCCTCAACTAAAAGAAACTCTAAAAACACCAATCTTGATAAACCTCTTATATGTATGCTATCCATACTGGGATGAATTACCAAGTAATGTTGTTGAGTTTTATAACAAATTATACATTACTCTATATCTTAAGCATGATAGGATGAAATCTTGGGCTCGTGAACGTAAATCAACACTTAACACAGATGATTCACTATGGTGTTTTTCTGCCTTGTGCTATTTTTCGATGAAAGATGAAGTTTTTGAATTCGATACAATATCGCTTACAAAATATGCAAGGAAAGCCCTCAACGCTGCGAATATTAATACAAAAGAATGCGAGCTTTTTGTAGATGATATCATCAATATTACTTGTTTGATTCAGCAAGATGGTTTAGATCGGTATGTCTTCCTCCATAAATCAGTACAGGAATACCATGCCGCTTATACTATAAGTAATCTTCCAAAAGAAATAAAGATACAATTTTACGATTCGATTACAGAAAACTTATCATCAAATGACAAGTTCGATAACGTGCTAACTTTTTTACATTACATAGATAAAGATGCATTCCAAGAGCATATCTCTATAAAATACTTCGAAAAGTTAGGGTTAGCTGCCATTGCAAACGATGATATAAATGATGTTTGCAATTTTTTAATTAATAAAGTCGAAAAATTGAACATATATGCTGAAATCACCGAAAATGAACAAGTGTCATGGCAAGAGTTTGACATAATTTCTTCAGCTGTTGGGCTTGACGTCTTGCATCTTATGAAGGGTGGGCAGCGACTTTTTGATGATGTTCTAGATGATTCTATATTAGATACGGCAAATAACGAATTTCATATTTCCGAACTCGAAAAGTATGATTATTCCTTTGTTGCTAACCCACTAACGAAAAAAACTTCCGTAACGAGATTTAGAGTTAATATTGCCAACTTCATGATTGTAAATAATTTACTTTTAGATGCTGCAGAAATATTAAAAAAAATTTCCTTTGACTACTATCATTGCGTTTACATCCCATTAATCAAGGAAAAGAAAGAAAAGACAAAAGCATTATACAAAGAGTTTGAAATAAAGCGAGAGATCTGAAATAAATCATACTCTTGAATTTTGAAGCAGGACTATTTGATACAATCAATTAGCCCTGCCTCTAGTTTAAATAAAAATACACTCTCATTAAATCCTACCTTTTTTTCTTGTAAGTATCCCCGTAATCGTACAATTCACATTTATAGCGGCCACCTTCCATTGGTAAGTACAGATTAGTTTTGGCAACATCCGCTCAGGCACAAAGCTGCCTGTCAGATTGGATTTGGCTCTGTGATGTAGCTGCGTCAGTTCAAGTCTGAGCTCATGCACGCAAGCCTCGCACGGGGCTTTCATTTTTCGTTAAACGCAGTCATTGTTATGCATTCCCTCCACTTAAGCGCCCATCGCGCACCTTGTGCCATCCCTCACACAAAGCCCACCACATGCATTAACCGCCTGCCGCAGACACCATAGGGGAACACCGTTACAGGAGATCCACCTAATGGCTCAAGACTACCACCACGGCGTGCGCGTGCAGGAAATCAACGAAGGCACCCGCAGCATCACCACCGTCAGCACGGCTATTGTTGGGCTGGTCTGTACCGGTGATGACGCCGACGCAAAAACATTCCCGTTAAACACGCCCGTATTACTTACCGACATATTGACCGCCAGCGGTAAAGCCGGCGAATCAGGCACATTGGCCCGTTCCCTGGACGCCATCGGCGATCAGACAAAGCCCGTTATCATCGTTGTGCGTGTCGCCCAGGGTGAAACCGAAGCGGAAACCACCACCAATATCATCGGCGGCGTGACCACCGAAGGCAAAAAAACCGGCATGAAAGCCCTGTTGGCCGCGCAAAGCCAGCTTGGTGTAAAACCCCGCATTCTGGGTGTGCCTGGTCATGATAATGAGGCTGTAGCCTCTGAATTACTGGCTATCGCGCAAAGCCTGCGCGGCTTCGCTTACCTGAGCGCCTACGGCTGTAAAACCGTAGCAGAAGCCATCGACTACCGTAAAAATTTCAGCCAGCGTGAAGCTATGCTGATTTGGCCGGACTTCCTGAGCTGGGATAGCGTGACCAACGTATCGGCAACCGCCTACGCGACTGCCCGCGCATTGGGGCTGCGCGCCAAGATTGATGAGCAAACCGGCTGGCACAAAACCCTGTCAAACGTCGGCGTCAATGGCGTGACCGGCATCAACGCTGACGTGTATTGGGATTTGCAGGATACGGCCACCGACGCCAATCTGCTTAACCAAAACGACGTCACCACGTTGATCCGCAAAGATGGATTCCGTTTCTGGGGCTCCCGCACCTGCTCAGATGATCCGCTATTCCAGTTTGAAAACTACACCCGCACCGCGCAGGTGTTGGCTGACACCATGGCCGAAGCGCAAATGTGGGCCGTTGATCAGCCGATGCACCCTTCCCTGGCCAAAGACATTATCGAAGGCATCAAGGCCAAATTCCGTGAGCTGAAATCCGGCGGCTACATTATCGACGGCGACTGCTGGATGGATGATGCCGCCAACGATAAAGACACGTTGAAAGCAGGCAAGCTGCTCCTGGACTACAACTACACGCCAGTGCCGCCGCTTGAAAATCTGCTGCTGCGCCAGCGTATCACCGACCAATATCTGATGAATTTTCCTCAGAACGTGAACAGCTAAGGGGGACGCGATGGCCTTACCACGCAAACTGAAATTCCTGAACTTGTTCAACGACGCCAACAACTATCAGGGCGTCGTTGAAGAAATCACCCTACCGAAGCTGACGCGAAAGCTTGAACAGTATCGCGGCGGCGGCATGAACGGCAGCGCCGGTGTTGATCTGGGGATCGATGATGGCGCACTGGATGCTGAAATCACCCTCGGCGGCATTGAGGCCCAGCTTTATAAACAGTGGGGGATCGCCAAGGTTGATGGCGTACTGCTGCGTTTTGTAGGCTCTTTCCAGCGCGATGACACCGGTGAGATTGTCGCCGTAGAAGTGGTCATGCGTGGTCGTTTTTCTGAGTTCGATTTTGGCAACTACAAGCAGGGTGACAACACGCAAACCAAACTCAGCGCCAAGAATACCTATTACAAGCTGACGATGGACGGCGCTGTCCTGCTTGAAATCGACGTGGTGAACATGATCGAAATCGTGGATGGCGTCGACCGCCTGGCAGAACATCGCCGCGCTATCGGCTTGTAACTGCCCTGCCCACTTGCACAGGTGTTTTCGTGGCCCCGGCCTGGGGCCGGTAAACCAGACAAAATGAAGGTTAAACAATGAAAAACGATAAATCTGTAAACGTTGAAGTCAATGATGGCCAGGGCGATGCCGTTACTGATTTGCTGAACAAACCGGTGATCCTGGACATTCCAGTCCTGCGCGGCACCACGCAGATCACCGAAGTGACCGTGAACAAACCAAACGCCGGTGCGTTACGTGGCACCCGTTTGCAGGAGCTGATTGAAACTGACGTCAATTCACTGATTACCGTCCTGCCACGTATAACCTTCCCTGCCCTGACGGCTAACGAAGTCGCCAGCCTGGATCCGGCAGACCTGTATCAGTTGTCCCAAGCGCTGGCACTTTTTTTCTTACCGAGTTCGGTCAGAGCCGATTTCCTAAACAGCTAACCGTTGAAGATCTGACGGCAGACATTGCCGCCGTCTTCCACTGGCCGCCAACCGTGACCGACCTGATGCCGCTGGCCGAGCTGTTGGAATGGCGGCACAAAGCCATTATCCGCAGCGGGGCAAGTGATGAGTGACAAAAACCTCCGGTTGCAGGTTTTACTGAGTGCGGTCGATAAAATCACCCGCCCGTTCAAATCCATGCAGGCCAGCAATAAAGCGCTGGCCGCGTCTGTTAAAGCTACAAAAGACCAGTTAAAACAGCTTGATACCCAAGCCGGGAAAATTGACGGTTTCCGCAAGACAAAAACCCAGGTTGCTGCCGCCGCGCAAGCGCTAAGCACAGCCCGTGAAAAAGCGCGCGATCTGGCTGTAGCATTGAAATCCACAGACGGCCCGACCGCCAAGCAGGCCCGCCAATTTCAGAAGGCCAGGGAAGAAGCGGCCAAACTGCAACAGAAACTCGCGGATTTACGGCTTTCACTGCAAAACCAGCGTACCGCCCTGCAAAACAGCGGCGTGGCAACAAATCGATTGGGCGAGGCTCAGCGTTCTCTGCGGTCAAACATCACCGGGGTAACGGGCGCATTAGCTGCACAGCAAAAACGGCTAGACCAACAGGCCCAGCAACAAAAGCGGCTGAATGCCGCACGCCACCAGTTTGATGAAAGCAATCAGCGCAAAGTGATGGCCGCAGGGGTGGGCTATACGTCAATGGCCACCGGGCGCGCCATGGGCCGTGGACTGGTTGACGCCCTGCATGTGGGCTATGACTTCGATGCGATGATGAGTAAAACCCAGGCAGTGACGCGCATCCCAACCAAAGCCGATCCGCAAATGCAGTCATTACGGCACCAGGCGCGAACCCTGCCGCTATCGTCAAAATTCACCGATCTCCAGGTGGCTGAGGGGCAATATTTCCTTGGCAGAACGGGCTATTCACCCCAGCAAGTTTTAAAGGCGATGCCGGGGATGTTGAATCTGGCCGCTGCCGGCGACATTGACCTTGGCACCACTGCCGATATTGCGTCAAATATCCAAACCGCCATGGGGATCCCTGCGGAAAAGATGGACAGGGTGGCCGACGTGCTAACCGCCCTGTTTACCCGTAATAACGTTGATATTCCCATGCTGGGCGAATCACTGAAATATTCCGCCGGTGTGGGCCGCGAGTACGGGCAAAGCCTGGAAACCGTATCCGCTGCCACGGCCATTATGGGTAATGCCGGTATTCAGGGGAGCCAGGCGGGTACAGCGATGCGTGCCATTCTAAGCCGTATCGGTAACAGCGCCACGGTTAAAAAGCTGGGCGTAACAACCAAAGATAGAGACGGCAACATGCGTGATTTGGTCGATATTCTAAAAGATATCGACAAAAAAACGTCAAAAATGGGGAACGTCGATCGCGGCAAGATTTTTAAAGACATTGCCGGCATGTACGCGGTCACCGGATTTGGTGAACTGATGCGGGCGGTGTCAGACGGCAAGCTGCAACAGATGCGCGGCGCACCAGGTGAATACGACGGGGAGGCCCGGCGAGTTTCCAATACCATGCTGGATAACATGAAAGGCGACATGACGATGTTACATGCCGCCCTGGAAAATATCAGCGTCGAATTATTTGAGAAAAATGACGCCTGGCTGCGCAAAACGGCAAAAGGCATCAGCAACTTTTTACATGGCGTTGCTGAGTTCCTGAAAGCGCATCCGAAAGTCAGCGCCGCCCTCGTCAAGATTGGTGCGGCGGCGGCCATTTCAACCACCGTTTTTGGCACGCTGGCCATCGCCGTTGTCGGTCTGTTGGGGCCGTTCGCCCTGCTCCGATTTAGCACACGCATGTTGGGGATCCGCCTGCTGCCCAACCTGTCACTCAGCATGCTGAAATTTGCCAGCACCACCCCGATCACCACCAGGCAGGTTGGTAGTTTCAGCCGTTCACTGCTGGAAGCGGGAAAGAATGCACTGACCTTTTCTAAACAGCACCTTGGCAGCGCCGGACGCGCCGTCGCGTCTTTCGCATCATCACCGCTACAGACTGTAACCAAAGGGATTAAGGGCATTGGCCGCGTGTTTACCTGGCTGGCTACATCCCCGTTGCGCTTTTTGCGTTTTGCCCTGGGCGGCTTGGGAAGCATGTTCGGTATTTTGGTTAGCCCGCTTGGGTTGATTGCTGCTGCGGTCGTCGGCGCGGGCCTGCTGATTTATAAATATTGGAAACCCATCAAAGCATTCCTGGGCGGCGTGGTTGACGGTTTCAAAGCTGCGGCGGCCCCCATCAAAGACGCCTTTGCGCCGTTGATGCCGGTATTCACCTGGATTGGTGACAAGATTAAGGCCCTGTGGGGCTGGTTTACCGATCTGCTAACCCCGGTGAAGTCGACAAAAGACAACCTGGACAGTGCCGCATCGGCGGGGAAAAAGTTCGGCGAGTTTCTGGCATCAGGCATTGAATTAGCGCTTACACCGCTAAAGCTACTCACAGATTCAATTAAGTGGGTTTTAGACAAGCTAGATGAAGTTAAAGCCAAATCGGATAAAACCCGTCTATTAGCACAGACGAACCCCGGCGTTGCCGATGCGGCCCGCCGGGCCGGTGTGGTCATGACGCCAGGCCCGCAAGGCAATTCATCGGCAGCAATACGCAATAGGTATACCGGCGAGCACGACAGCGGCGGCAGGATCCCGCTGGGGAAATTTGGCGTAGTGGGCGAGTATGGCCCAGAAATTGTCAACGGGCCGGCGAATGTCACCAGTCGCAAGAATACCGCCGCCATGGCGGCAGTAGCCGCGTTATTTATGGGTGGCCCTGCTACCGCTGCGGACGCCCCCTTGCATCCCTACAGCCTGCCGGGGAGCCAATACCCGCGCGGGACTACTTCATCGCATCACCAGGGCGGTGATACCTACATCGACATTCACGCCCCTATTCAGATTGTCGCTCAGGCCCACCACAACCCGCAGGACATTGCGCGGGAAGTTGCTCGGCAACTGGATGCACGGGAACGGCAGGCAAGATCCAGGGCGAACAGCAATTTTAACGATATCGAGTGAGGACGATCATTATGATGATGGCATTAGGCATGTTCGTGTTCATGCTGCAAACCGTTCCATACCAGGAGTTTCAACACCAGATGGCCTGGCGGCATCCGACCAATAGCCGCATCGGGCTTCGCCCACAAAGCCAATTCTTGGGGCCGGATGATGAAACCATCACGCTAAGCGGCGTTTTACTGCCGGCATTAACCGGGGGCCGGGTTTCCCTGATGGCTATCCAATTAATGGCTGAAACCGGCAAGGCCTGGTCATTGATTGAGGGGAGCGGTGCAATACATGGCATGTTCGTGATCGAGAGCCTGAGTCGCACCAAAACTGTATTCTTTGCGGATGGCTCCGCCCGTCGTATTGAGTTCACGATCACACTCAAGCGCACGGATGAAGGACTAAAAGACATGTTCGGCGATTTGTCTCAGCAATTTGAAGACCTGGCCGAGCAGGTTTCCAATACCGTCGGTGGGTTCCTGTCATGAGCCTGATCGATACGTTAGACAAACTCGGCGGCGACAATACCCCGGCGTACTCACTTAGCATTGATGGCGTTGATATCACCGGGAAGGTGAAAGAAAAATTAATCAACCTGACACTAACGGATAACCGGGGCTTTGAAGCTGACCAGATCAACATTGAGCTTGACGATAGCGAAGGCAATTTGAAGCTGCCACGCCGTGGCGTCAGCCTGGCTGTTGCACTTGGTTGGAAAGATACCGGGGTGATCGATAAAGGGACGTTTGTCGTTGATGAAATTGGCCATGCTGGCGCACCTGACGTATTGACCATAACAGCCCGTAGTGCGGATTTTCGGCAAACATTGAACGTGAAGCGTGATGCCTCTTATCATAAAAAAACCATAGGAGACATTGTCAAAACCATTGCCGGCCGCAATAAGCTGGCGGCGGTCATCAATAAGAATGTGGCAGACATTCAGATCGGACATATCGACCAGACTACCGAATCGGACGGGAGTTTTATCACCCGGCTGGCAAAAGAGAATGGCGCAGTGGCAGCAATAAAAAATGGCAATCTGCTGTTTTTTAAACAGGGCCAAAATATGACCGCCGGGGGAAAGCAGATTCCGGCAATCCTCATTAATCGTCAGTCAGGTGATAGCCATCAATTCACGTTAACCGATCGGGGAGCTTATACCGGCGTTGTGGCCAACTGGCTGAATACCCGCACGGCAAAAAGCGAACAGGTTAAGGTTAAACGCCGTCGGGTAAAGAAACCTGCGGTTGTCGATGAGAAACAGGGGGAATACCTGATCGGCAGTGATGAAAATGTGTTGGTACTGCGTCACACCTACGCATCAAAATATAATGCACAACGAGCAACAAAGGCTAATTGGGAACGTATTCAACGTGGTGTTGCAACCTTCTCTGTTCAGCTTGCGCACGGACGCGCAGACATTTACCCGGAAGCACCGGTCACAGTTTCAGGTTTCAAAAAAGAGATCGATGAGGCCAACTGGACGTTGGTTAAAGTGACCCACTCACTGAATAACAGCGGTTTTACTACCGCCCTCGATTTGGAGGTCAAGATTGACGATCTGGAAATGGAATGATGCAAAACAGCAATAATTGTGCATAATTATTAGCAATACTGACCATAGTCAGGGCATCTCGGAGAATCCCCCCATGATGCATTGCCCGCTTTGCGGCCAGGCCGCACACACCCGATCATCAAGCTATATCACCACAACCACCAAAGAACGTTACAACCAGTGCACCAACATCAATTGTGGGGGCACATTCGTGAGTCATGAAACCTTTACCCGCATGATTTCCCAACCGCAAACCGTGGATCCTGTTCAGCCTCACCCCAAAAGCAGCGGACAAACCTCACTGATCTTCGGCTAATTAGGCTGCCCGCAGATGTGGGCAGTTGTACGGACTCGCTTATCATGCGGTCCTAATGTGGACACTGAAAATAAAAAACACTTATAAATCAATATAAAAACAAATAAAAAAGGGAGGCTTTCGCCTCCCTTAAAACTCCCCTGCCTGACCTGAATTAATGGTTACGGATGTACTCGTCCATATCCGTTTTCAGGTTGTCAGATTTGGTGCCAAAGATAGCCTGAACACCCGAGCCTGCGACGACAACGCCGGCAGCACCCAGTTTTTTCAAGCCAGCCTGGTCAACCTTGCTCACGTCCGCCACGCTAACGCGCAGTCGGGTGATACAGGCATCCAGGTTGGTGATGTTCTCTTTACCACCGAAAGCCTGAACCAGTGCTGCAGACATTTCAGAACCGCCCTGGGCAACCTGCTCAGAAGCCGTGTCTTCGCGACCTGGTGTTTTCAGATCCAGTTTGGCAATCAGCACGCGGAAGATGGTGTAGTACACCAGACCGTAGATGATACCGACCACTGGGAACAGCCAGATTTTGCTGCTGTTACCGCTCAGTACGATAAAGTCGATCAGACCGTGCGAGAAGCTGGTGCCGTCACGCATCCCCAACAGGATACAGATCGGGAACGCCAGGCCAGCCAGAATGGCGTGGATTGCGTACAGGATCGGCGCAACGAACATGAAGGAGAACTCGATCGGTTCGGTGATACCGGTCAGGAACGAGGTCAGCGCAGCGGAGATCATGATACCGCCGACTTTTGCGCGGTTTTCCGGCTTGGCCGAGTGCCAGATGGCAATCGCAGCAGCAGGCAGACCGTACATTTTGAACAGGAAGCCACCGGACAGTTTACCCGCAGTTGGGTCACCCGCCATATAACGTGGGATGTCGCCGTGGAATACCTGGCCCGCCGCGTTGGTGTATTCACCAATCTGCATCTGGAAAGGTACGTTCCAGATGTGGTGCAGACCAAACGGCACCAGCGCACGTTCAACCACGCCGTAGATACCAAATGCCACTACCGGGTTCTGATACGCAGCCCACTGTGAGAAGGTCTGGATAGCCGTACCGATAGGAGGCCAGATGAAGGACAGCACTACGCCCAGAACGATTGCCGCCAGGCCGGAGATAATCGGCACAAAGCGCTTACCGGCAAAGAAGCCCAGGTATTCCGGCAATTGAATGCGGAAGAAGCGGTTAAACATATAGGCCGCGATGGAGCCGGAGATAATCCCCCCGAGCACACCGGTATCCGCCAGGTGTTTGGCCGCGATCTCTTCAGCCGGCAGGTGCAGCACCAAAGGCGCTACTACCGCCATGGTTTTCACCATGATGCCGTAAGCCACTACTGCGGCTAACGCGGAGACACCGTCGTTATTGGTGAAGCCCAGGGCAACACCGATGGCGAAGATCAGCGGCATGTTGGCGAAAACGGAACCGCCGGCTTCCGCCATCACGTGGGAGACTACCGCAGGTAGCCAGCTAAAGTTGGCGGAACCGACGCCCAGCAGGATACCTGCGATAGGCAATACGGACACCGGCAGCATTAGCGACTTACCTACTTTTTGCAGGTTTGCAAATGCGTTCTTGAACATAGTTGAGTGTGCTCCTGAGTAATAGTGCTTTGCTACTTTCCGCGATTCTTCGCGTTGCAAGGGGGGGAGAAAAAACCCCTGCAATTCAGGGTGTCTGAGCACCCCTTGAATTTTTACGCAGAGTAAAATAAATAGGCTGCGCAATGTTTGATGGCAGTCACGTTTCAATGAACAAAACCGGGTATTTTTCTTAAATCGCCTATTTTTTGTCAAAAAAGAGGAAAAAACGCCCGCACCTCGCCCTAAAACGGGTGGGAACATTACCCGTTTCGGCGATTAATTACGAGCTTAAAAAAAATTCCAGAATCGATGACTACAGCTATAGCCTAGGCCAAAGATCAGAGTTCGATGTGAAATAACCGTGAAAAGTTGGCGGTGGTGGCTTCGGCCAGCGTTTCCAGGCTCACGCCCTTCAATACTGCCATGTATTCAGCCACATCGCGCACGTAGGCAGGTTGGTTTTCTTTGCCGCGGTGCGGCACCGGAGCCAGATACGGCGAGTCGGTTTCCACCAGAATGCGGTCCAGCGGCACATAACGCGCCACATCACGCAGCTGCTCGGCATTGCGGAAGGTCAGGATGCCGGAAAAGGAAATGTAGAACCCCAAGTCCAACAGGGCTTCGGCCGTGGCGCGATCTTCGGTGAAGCAATGCAGTACGCCGCCACAGTCCTGGGCATTTTCTTCCCGCAAGATCGCCAGCGTGTCTTCACGCGCATCACGGGTATGCACAATCACCGGTTTGTTCAGATCGCGACCGATGCGGATATGCTCACGAAACGAGGCTTGCTGCAGTTCAAGATTGTCTTTTTGATAGAAATAATCAAGACCGGTTTCCCCCAGTGCCACCACCTGCTCTGCCGCCGCTAAACGGCGCAGTTCGGCATAGTCGTAGCCGCCTTCCAGATTGAGCGGATGCACACCGCAGGAGAAAGCCACATCGTCGCGTTGGCCAATCAACTGCGTCATAGCCTGATAGCCCGGCAAGGTGGTAGCGACCGCCAGCACGTAACCGACATCGCGCGCCTTGGCTTTGGCCAGTGCGTCATCCACGTTTTGGTGCAGGGTTTGGTAATCCAGGCCATCGAGGTGGCAATGAGAATCTACTAACAACATAATATTTAACTCTTTTACAGCGAATGAGGGTGAGAATAGCCGGTAGCGCCGAGCATCTGCTCCCAGCCAAGTAACTGTTCTGTCAGCAGCAGTTCACGGTTAACGCCGACCACGCTGAGCAACTGGTGGCGGCAATTAAGCCATTGTTGCACCACTTGCTGCAGCGAGTTGCTGCTCAAACGGCTGGCCAGTTGGTGCACCAAGGGTTGCTGATCCTGGTTGAGGGCAAAACTCGCCGCCCCCTGCTGCCATTTCATGGCGTCGACCAGCAACGCGCATAACCAGTGTAGCCGCTCGGCGACGTCTTCGTGATTCAACACCGGCAGCAAGGACAGCATGTCATGCTGCGACAAAGCGGCGCTCAGGGCGGCACACAGTGCGCTACGCTGCTGCCAACGTTCCGGCTGCAACAACTGCTCGGCGGCCAGAGGAGCGCCATCATGCAGACGCAATGCGGTCAGCAGATCGACCTGATTACCCGACGTCTGTCGGTTTAACCACTGCAGGCTGAGCTGTTCGTCCGGGCTGGCGAGGTGCCAGTACAAACAGCGGCTGCGCAACGTCGCCAACAGGCGGGAAGGCTCACGGCAGCTCAGCAGGAAATAGGTTTTTTCCGGCGGCTCTTCCAATGTTTTCAACAACGCATTGGCGGCCGCCTCGGTCAGCAGCTCCGCCTGCGGCAACCAGATCACCTTGGCTCCGCCCTGCTGGGCATGGGAGTAAAGGATCTCAATCACCTGACGAATGGGCTCCACGCCCAGACTGCTTTTGCCCTTTTCCGGCGTCAGCACATGATAATCCGGGTGATTGCCCGCCAGCATTAACCGGCAGCTATGACATTCACCGCAGCTTTTCTCTCCGTTACGGCGCTGGCAAATCAGCCAACGGCTTAGCCCGTAGGCCAGCGCTTCTTCGCCATTGCCCGCCGCCGCGTGCAGCAGCAAGGCATGATGACCGCGATCGGCAGCATATTGCCCGACCAACTGCCGGTAAGGGGTATTCAGCCACGGGTACCAGTTCATTACGCGCCTTCCTGCTGCAGCCATTGGCTGACGCTGTGACGAATCGCTGCCGTCACCTGCTCCAGCGATTGGGCCGCGTCAACGGTGACAATGGACTCGTCCTGCGCCGCCAGTTCCAGATAGCGCGCGCGGGTGCGTTCAAAGAACGGCAGCGCCTCTTGTTCGATGCGATCCAATTCGCCGCGTGCGCGGGCACGTTGCAGCCCCACTAACGGCGGCAAATCCAGATACAGCGTCAGGTCCGGGTAAAAATCGCCCAGCACGGTGTCACGCAGCGAGGCCATCAGTTGCTGATCGACTCCGCGACCGCCGCCCTGATAGGCCTGCGAAGACAAATCGTGACGATCGCCAACCACCCAGGCACCACGCGCCAACGCCGGTTTGATCACCGTTTCCACCAATTGCACGCGGGCTGCATACAGCATCAGCACCTCGGCTTTGATGGTCGGCAACTCACCGTCCACGCCGCGCTTGAACAGGTCGCGCAGCTTTTCTGCCAACGGCGTGCCACCGGGTTCACGGGTAAAGACAATATCGTTGATGCCGTGCTGGCGCAGTACGTCAACCACGGTATCGCGAGCGGTAGTTTTGCCCGCGCCCTCGAGCCCTTCGATAACCACAAATTTACTTTTCATTCTTTTCCTTCAACGCCTGGCGATAGGCGCGCACCGCCTGATTATGGCTGGCCAGGTTAGTGGTAAATTGATGCCCGCCTTTGCCGTCGGCAACAAAGTACAGATAAGGGGTTTTCGCCGGATTGGCGGCGGCGGCCAGCGAAGCCTTGCCAGGCATGGCAATCGGCGTTGGCGGCAGGCCGTTGATCACATAGGTGTTGTACGCCGTCGGCGTTTCCAAATCTTTGCGGGTGATATCGCCATTATAACTATCGCCCATGCCGTAAATCACCGTTGGGTCGGTCTGCAAACGCATGCCAATGCGCAGGCGGTTAATAAAGACGGAAGCCACCTTGGTGCGTTCTTCCGGCACGGCGGTCTCTTTCTCAATGATCGAGGCCATGGTCAGCAGCTCTTCGGGCGTTTTGTATGGCAGGCTGGTGTCGCGACCTTGCCAGGCATCTTCCAGCGCCTTGGTCATTCGCAAATGAGCTCGCTTTAACAACGCAATGTCGCTCATGCCCGCCGTGTACAGGTAGGTATCGGGGTACAGGCGCCCTTCAGGATGAGTCCCCTCCGGCAAGCCCAACGCCACGGCAATTTCCGTTTCGCTTTTGCCCGCCAGCGTATGTTTGAGGTATTTGGACTGTTGCAGCACCGTCAGCCAGTCACGCAGGCGAGAGCCTTCGATAAAGCGCGCGCTGAACTGGGCTTCTTTGCCGCTGGCCAGCAGTTTGAGCATCTCGCGCACCGTCATGCCAGGCGTAAAGCGATAGGTACCGGCCTTAAACTCAGCCAGCTGCGGCTCCACACGCAACAGCCACGGGAACCACATGCCGTTGCGGATCAGCTTGTCACGAACCAGCAGCCCTTCCAGCGCTACCCGCCCGGTACCCGCCGGCAGTTTAAAAATGGCTTCCTGCTGGATCGCCAGAGGCGTATCCGCGAAGCGTTCAACCTTCTGATATCCCCACAACAGCAGGCCCAATACCAGAACAACAATAATAGAAACGAACTTCAGCTTTCTTTTCTTCATCAATCAGCCATCGTTAACAGTGTGGGCGCAAAAAATCATAGAGTTGGCGCGAAGAGTAATGCCAGGATTGCGCGATGTTCACCGGCAGCAATGGCATTAGCGCATTGCTCACCAGCACTTCTTCGGCGTCGGCCAGCGTCTCCAGTGGCTCACTGACGTAATGTAATGAGTACCGGCTGCCCGCGAGCAGCTCAATCACCCGGCGCCGCATCAGTCCAGCCACGCCCGCCTGGCTCAGATCCGGCGTGAAGACCGCTTTTCCCTTTCGCCAGAACAAATTAGCCGCACAGCATTCCACCAGCATACCGGCAGTGTCAAGCACCAGCGCCTCGTCGGCGGCCGTCTGGTCAAGATGCGCGCGGATCAACACCTGCTCCAAACGATTCAGGTGTTTCAACCCCGCCAGCAGCGGATGACGAGCCAGCGTTACCGGGCTAAGCGCCAGGCTGATGCCCTGCTCGCGCCATTGCAAATAGTGCATCGGGTAGGCGCTGCGAGAAACAATCCGCGTAGGATGCTCACATCCTTTTGGACTGTAACCTCGCCCACCGCTGCCGCGCGTCAGTATCGCTTTGACCACGCCCTGCGGGATAGATTCTGCCGCGCGCATCATTTCATATTCCAACGCATCCCAGTCACAGGCAGGCAGCATCAGCCGCTGTGCCGACTGCTGCAGACGTTCGATATGCCAGGGCAGCAGATCAATCTTGCCCTCAACCACTCGTGCGGTAGTGAAACAGCCGTCGCCAAACTGCAAGCCGCGATCGCTTGGCGCCAGCGCATCGTGTTGCTGCCCGTTTATCCAGTACATAGACTTCCCCTGACCGCTTTGGTTTCCACTACAGAATAACAGGCGCCGACGCCATTAGCAGCAGTTGGCCGCTCGACAAAAGCATCGCCTAGCCGGGCCCCGGCGGGTCAGCGCCATAAAAAAAGCCCGGTTTAAAAAACCGGGCTTTTTACCGTCCGCCAGCAGAGGTTATTACACCTTGCGGAAGATCAGAGAACCGTTGGTGCCGCCGAAACCGAAGGAGTTACACAGCGTGTACTGCATATCGCTTACCTGGCGTGCTTCGTGCGGAACGAAGTCCAGATCGCAACCTTCATCCGGGTTATCCAGGTTGATGGTTGGCGGAACGGCCTGGTCACGCAATGCCAGTACGGTGAAGATCGACTCAATTGCACCCGCCGCACCCAACAGGTGGCCGGTCATCGATTTGGTCGAGCTGACCATCACGCGCTGCGCATCGCTGCCAAATACCGACTTCACCGCCTGCGTTTCGGCTTTGTCGCCGGCCGGCGTTGAGGTGCCGTGCGCATTGATATAGCCGATTTGTGACGTGGTCACACCGGCATCTAGCAACGCATTTTCCATCGCCAGCGCAGCGCCCGCACCGTTTTCCGGTGGAGACGTCATGTGATAAGCATCACTGCTCATCCCAAAGCCAACAACTTCAGCATAAATCTTGGCGCCGCGTTTTTTGGCGTGCTCGTACTCTTCCAGCACCATCATGCCGGCACCGTCACCCAGAACAAAACCATCACGGTCCTTGTCCCAAGGGCGGCTGGCTGCCTGCGGATCTTCGTTGCGGGTCGACAACGCGCGTGCTGCGCCAAAGCCGCCGACGCCCAACGGGGTACTGGCTTTTTCTGCCCCACCGGCCAGCATGACGTCAGCATCATTGTAAGCAATGATACGCGCGGCGTGGCCGATGTTGTGCACACCTGAGGTACAGGCGGTGGCGATCGAAATGCTCGGGCCACGCATGCCGTACATGATAGTCAGGTGGCCTGCAATCATGTTTACTATGGTTGACGGCACAAAGAACGGACTGATTTTCCGTGGGCCACCGTTAACCAGTGAACTGTGGTTCTCTTCAATCAAACCCAGGCCGCCAATACCGGAGCCGATAGCGGCGCCAATGCGGCTGGCGTTAGCCTCGGTGATATCCAGTTGTGCGTCCTGCATGGCTTGCATGCCGGCTGCGATACCGTACTGGATGAAGGCGTCCATCTTGCGCGCATCTTTGCGGGAGATGAAATCTTCTGAATTAAAATTCTTTACCAGGCCTGCAAACTTGGTCGCATAGGCAGAGGTATCGAAATGGTCGATCAGGCTGATGCCACTCTGACCGGCAAGAAGAGCGTTCCATGTGGACTCTACCGTATTGCCGACAGGAGACAACATGCCCAGTCCGGTCACAACTACTCGACGCTTAGACACGTTTGTCCTCCAAGGAGGGAAAAATATGACACTAGGGATAGAAAAAACTTAGGCGGTCGAGTGACCGCCTAGATATGTTCTCTTACTGCTGGCTGGCGTTGATGAAATCAATAGCTGCCTGAACAGTAGTGATTTTCTCAGCTTCTTCGTCTGGAATCTCGGTGTCGAACTCTTCTTCCAGAGCCATTACCAGCTCAACGGTGTCAAGAGAATCAGCACCCAGATCTTCAACGAAAGAAGCGTTATTTAAAACTTCTTCCTGTTTAACACCCAACTGCTCAACAATGATTTTCTTAACGCGTTCTTCGATAGTGCTCATACTCTTAAATTTCCTATCAAAACTCGCTTTCGCGATGGTTTTCGTAGTGTATAAAATGTTGAAAAAGATGCAACTAAATCCCGGCTGGTCAAACCACGATTTTACGCTATTTTGCGGTTTTTACCCCAAATAACGCAAATAGTTTTCGCATTTTTTAAATCATGTACATGCCGCCATTGACATGTAACGTTTCACCGGTGATGTAGCCAGCCTCATCAGAGGCTAAAAATGCAACAGCGCTGGCGATTTCTTTAGCATCCCCCAGCCGATTGGCTGGAACTGATGACAAAATGCCTGCGCGTTGATCATCTGTCAACGCCCGTGTCATGTCCGTCTCAATAAAGCCAGGTGCCACGACGTTGACCGTAATGCCACGCGAAGCAACTTCACGTGCCAAAGACTTACTAAAGCCAATCAGACCGGCTTTAGCCGCCGCGTAATTAGCCTGCCCTGCGTTCCCCATGGTACCGACAACGGAACCGATGGTGATGATCCGGCCAAACCGCTTTTTCATCATAGCTCGCATTACCGCTTTTGACAGACGGAATACGGAAGTCAGATTGGTGTTCAGGATATCCTGCCACTCGTCGTCCTTCATACGCATCAGGAGGTTATCACGCGTAATGCCGGCATTATTCACTAAAATGTCGATTTCGCCAAATTCAGCACGAATAGATGCCAGAACGCTGTCGATAGATTGAGCATCGACCACGTTCAATGCAAACCCTTTGCCGTTCGCGCCCAGGTAGCTGCTGATAGCTTCAGCGCCGCTTTCACTGGTGGCGGTGCCGATCACTTTAGCGCCGCGTGCCACAAACGTTTCTGCAATAGCCCGGCCAATACCCCGGCTCGCGCCGGTGACCAGAACAACTTTACCTTCGAAGCTCATTGTTTTCCTCTTTATTGTTCAAGCGCCGCTGTCAGGCTGGCAGCGTCATTCACCGCCGCCGCCGTCAGGGTATCAACAATACGTTTAGTCAGACCGGTCAGAACCTTGCCCGGACCAACCTCTAGCAGCGACGTAACGCCCTGTGCTGCCATAAACTCAACGCTCTCGGTCCAACGTACCGGGCTGTACAACTGACGCACCAGGGCGCTGCGGATCGCTTCTGGATCGCTTTCAGCACGCACGTCGACGTTATTTACCACCGGCACCTGCGGAGCGCTGAAGGTGATGTCCTGCAACGCCACGGCCAGTTTGTCTGCAGCCGGCTTCATCAGTGCACAGTGCGAAGGCACGCTCACCGGCAACGGCAGCGCACGCTTGGCGCCAGCCGCTTTACAGGCTGAGCCTGCACGTTCAACCGCCTCTTTATTGCCGGCGATCACCACCTGGCCCGGGGAATTGAAGTTCACCGGCGAAACAACCTGCCCTTGGGCAGACTCTTCACAAGCCTTGGCGATAGCCGCGTTGTCCAGACCAATGATGGCGGACATCGCGCCAGTACCTTCCGGCACCGCTTCCTGCATCAGTTTGCCGCGCAGCTCAACCAGGCGGATTGCCGCCTGGAAATCCAGCACGCCCGCACAAACCAGCGCCGAGTATTCACCCAGGCTGTGGCCGGCCATGATGGCTGGCATTTTGCCGCCCTGCTGCTGCCAAACGCGGAAAATCGCCACTGAGGCGGCCAGCAATGCCGGCTGCGTTTGCCAGGTTTTGTTCAGTTCTTCCGCCGGCCCTTGCTGCACCAGTTGCCACAGGTCGTAACCCAGAACAGAAGAGGCTTCGCTGAAAGTCGCTTCAACGATCGGATATTGAGCGGCCAAATCGGCCAGCATGCCCAGGGACTGTGAGCCCTGGCCTGGGAAAACAAAAGCAAATTGCGTCATTTTTTCTTCCTGTTAATCAGAAACGAACCAGCGCCGAGCCCCAGGTAAAGCCGCCGCCGAAGGCTTCCAGCAGCACCAGTTGCCCGCGCTGGATCCGCCCATCGCGCACCGCTTCATCGAGCGCTGCGGGGACCGAGGCGGCAGAGGTGTTACCGTGACGATCAAGCGTCACCACCACTTTATCCATCCCCATACCCAGTTTTTTTGCCGTTGCGCTGATAATGCGCAGGTTGGCCTGGTGCGGCACCAGCCAATCCAGCTGGCTGCGGTCCAGATCATTGGCCTGCAGCGTTTCGTCAACGATGTGAGCCAGTTCGGTAACCGCAACCTTGAAGACTTCATTGCCTGCCATGGTGACATAGGCTGGCTTTTCCTGATCCTGACGATCCTTGAATGGCAACGTCAGCAGGCCGCCGTAGGTGCCGTCCGCATGCAGGTGAGTCGACAGAATGCCCGGCTCTTCAGAAGCGCCCAGCACCACTGCGCCAGCGCCATCACCAAACAGGATGATGGTACCGCGATCGTCAGGATCCAGCGTGCGAGAAAGCACGTCTGCACCAATCACCAGTGCACGCTTCACCGCGCCGTTCTTAACGTACTGATCGGCAACGCTCAACGCGTAGGTGAAACCGGCGCAGGCTGCAGCCAGATCGAAAGCCGCACAATCTTTAATCCCGAGCATCTGCTGCACTTGGCAGGCAGAACTTGGGAATGCGTGGCTCGAAGTGGTGGTCGCCACAACGATCAGCCCGATATCTTCTTTAGCCACACCTGCCATTTCCAGCGCTTTTTCAGCAGCATGGAAGCCCATCGTCGCCACGGTTTCATCAGCGGCGGCAATGCGGCGTTCACGGATACCGGTGCGAGTGACGATCCACTCGTCAGAGGTATCCACCATTTTTTCAAGGTCAGCGTTGGTGCGCACTTGTACGGGTAAATAACTCCCCGTACCGAGAATCTTTGTATACATGTACGATCAGTCACTCTTAGGTAATACAGCTTCAAGGCGCGCAGCAATCCTGTCAGGGACTTGCCGCTGCACCGCCTGCACAGCCTGTTCGATTGCAACTGCAAACGCGTGCGGGTTCGCAGCGCCGTGGCTCTTGATTACGGTGCTGCGCAATCCTAACAGACATGCGCCATTATACTGGTCGGGGTTCAGGTGGCCGAACCGCTTTACCACCCGTTTTTGCAACCAACGGCCCAACAATTTTAACCACCACGCCTGCTTGCCACCGTCTCCGGATGATTTCAGCAGCGATAAAAATACTCTTACCACCCCTTCCATGGTTTTCAGGGTGACGTTACCCACAAAGCCGTCGCAGACCATCACATCGGTTTTCCCGGTGAGAAGATCGTTGCCTTCCAGGTAACCAATATAGTTGATTGCCGGAGTATTTTTTAGCACGGCGGCCGCTTCGCGGATATTATCCAGACCTTTGGTTTCTTCTTCACCAATATTCAGCAGCGCCACGCGTGGTTGCGCAATCCCCACCACCTCTTCGGCCATCACCGCGCCCATCACCGCAAACTGCACCAGCATGGTGCTGTCGCATTCGACGTTGGCGCCCAGATCCAGCACCACGGTTTTACCGCCCAGCTGATTCGGGATCACCGTCATCAGCGCCGGACGTTCAATACCGTCCAACGGCTTAATCAGCATCTTCGCCAACCCCATCAGCGCACCGGTATTACCCGCGCTGACACAGCCCTGTGCATCACCGTTTTTGGTCAGTTCCAGCGCAATGCGCATGGAAGTGCCACGGCTGGCACGAATCGCTTGTGAGGGTTTGGCGTCGCCGGCAATCACAGATTCAGCGGGCACGACTTGCAAACGTTCCAGAAGAACCGGATCGGCTTTGGCAAGTAAAGGAGAGAGGGTGTCGGGATTGCCGACCAGCAGAAGATGAAGCTGTAAATTAGAGGCCAGTGCCTGCAATGAAGCAGGCACTGTGACGCAGGGACCGAAGTCCCCGCCCATTGCATCTAACGCCAGGGTTAGACGAGTCAAGGTACCGCTACTTAGCCGATAACCTTGCGACCGCGGTAGAAACCGTCGGCAGTGATGTGGTGACGACGATGAGTTTCACCAGAAGTCGCATCAACAGACAAAGTGGTGGTGGTCAGAGCATCGTGTGAACGACGCATGCCACGTTTGGAACGGGTTGGTTTATTTTGTTGTACGGCCATGGACCTTACTCCTTAATTACTTACGCTTTAAACTGGCTAATACGGCAAATGGGTTTGGTTTCTCCGCCTCTGGAGGCAGTTTGCCAAAGACCATGTCCGCTTCGGACACTTCACAGTGTTCAGATTCATGTACCGGGACGACAGGCAGTGAAAGAATAATTTCGTCTTCAATCATTGCCAGCAGATCAACTTCGCCAAACTCATCGACTTCGATCGGCTCGTACGCCCCCGGTAATGCCTCAGCCTGCTCATCATTGACGACCGGGCTAAAACAATATGTTGTGTGAACATGGTGTTCGAACGGGACTCCGCAGCGTTGGCACATCAGCATTACCTGGACGTCCGCATGCCCTGTTATCACCGCGAGGCGCTGGTTATCAATATCGAAAGATAACGAGACCTCAACATCACTGTCCACACTGACCACAGAGGCAGCAACACGTGTAACCTGCTCAGGCGCATAGGAACCAACATAGTCCAGGCGTTTCTGAGCGGTACGTACCGCATCAATGGTCAAGGGTAATTTTACCTTTTGCATAGGGCGCGCATATTAACTTTGTAACGACTTAGAGTCAAAGAAAAAGGCCGTAAAACGGCACCTTTCACCAATATTCGCTTCCTCAGCGGCGGACAGTTTAAAATGACCTCTCCATTTACGCTATGGTTTACGAAAAAAATTATGCAGAGACTACTCCTCGCCTCCACCTCGACCTACCGCAAGATGCTGTTGGAAAAACTGCATCTGCCTTTTACCTGTGACGCGCCGCAGGTCGATGAAACCCCATTGGCCGGGGAAACCGCCGAAGCGCTGGTCTTACGGCTGGCGACGGCGAAAGCCCAGGCATTGGCCATCGCCTATCCTGACCATTTGATTATCGGTTCCGACCAGGTCTGCGTGATCGACGGTAAAATAACCGGGAAACCGCATACCGAAGAGAACGCCTGCGCGCAATTGCGCCAGGCCAGCGGCCAAAGGGTGACGTTTTATACCGGTCTGGCGCTGTACAACAGCCGCAGCCATCACCTGCAGGCGCTTTGCGAGCCCTTCCATGTGCATTTCCGTGCGCTGAGCGACGCAGAAATCAGCGCTTATGTGCGCCTTGAACAGCCGCTCAACTGTGCGGGCAGTTTTAAAAGTGAAGGTCTGGGTATTGCGTTGTTCGAAAAACTGGAGGGGCGAGATCCGAATGGGTTGATCGGTCTGCCGCTGATAGCCCTGCTGGAGATGCTGCGGGCTGAAGGCATCAACCCGCTGGTATAAAATACTTTTACTTACTGGCCTTTGGCCTGCTTGCGCAATACCTGCAGGCAGTGGCGCAACTCCTGGTCCATCGGCGCTTCGATACGCATCGTTTCGCCAGTGCCCGGATGTTCGAACCGCAGTGCCGCGGCATGCAAGAACAGGCGTTTTAGCCCGGTACCGGCCAACTGGCGATCGAATTCACGATCGCCATAGCGGTCATCGAAGGCTATCGGGTGCCCTGCGTGCAAGGTGTGAACGCGGATCTGGTGGGTGCGCCCGGTAATCGGGCTCGCCTTGACCAGCGTGGCATGCTCAAAACGTTCCTCTACCTTGAAGCGGGTTTCCGACGGTTTGCCTTCGCTATTGACGCGCACGATACGTTCGCCGCTTTGCAGAATGTTTTTCAGCAACGGTGCCTGCACGGCCTTGCAATGCGACTGCCATTGGCCGCGCACCAGCGCCAGATAATCCTTCTGCATGCCTTTCAGCCGCAATTGCTCATGCAGCGAGCGCAGTGCAGAACGTTTTTTCGCCACCAGCAACACGCCGGAAGTATCGCGATCCAGCCGGTGCACCAGCTCCAGGAAACGGGCTTCCGGGCGCAGCGCGCGCAGGCCCTCAATCACGCCAAAGCTCAGGCCGCTGCCACCGTGCACCGCGGTGCCCGAAGGCTTGTTCAGCAGCAGCAAATGATCGTCTTCATACAAAATGCAATCGGCCAGTGCCGCCACTTTGTCCAGCTTGGCGGAAACCGGCGCGTCTTCACGTTCGGCAACGCGGACCGGCGGTACTCGCACCACGTCACCAGCCGCCAGCTTGTATTCAGCCTTGATGCGTCCTTTATTAACCCGTACCTCGCCTTTGCGTACGATGCGGTAAATCATGCTCTTCGGCACGCCTTTCAGGCGAGCAAGCAGAAAGTTGTCGATTCGCTGACCGGCTTCGTCGTCAGAAATCGTGATTAATTGTACTGCAGGAATGTTCGTTTTCATGGAGCGGGATTCTAAATAGAGCGCGTAAATAGCGCCACTTCTTTTTCTGTGCTTAACTGTCTCTCTGACTGCAGGAGAAACCCTGACGGACAATAAGGCAGCAAGCCGGTTTGAACGTTTGCGATTTCTTCCGCAGTTAAGGAAAAGTCACCTTGCTATAACAGTATCAGCAGTGGAATAATGCGTTTACTTTCCACGTTGATTCTCGTTAAACAGGGAAAACGGTGGAATTATAAAATTTGTCTGATGGCGCAAAAACGCAGCAATGGCGTAAGACGTAATGTGAAATCAAACAATTAGCGGGCTGCGGGTTGCAGCTTGGCCGGCAAATGGAATCAGATCTGTCGACGTAAATCAGAGGCTATTCCCCTAGTAAAAGTGCTGTTTTTCACAAAGAAATACAGGCTTACCGAGATAATGCGCCCCTATGCAGGCGACAACCGTGAGGTTGACGGCTTTGCGAGAAGACACGGGGTTTTCGGTTTTAATCCGGCCATGAGGTTATTTTGCCCGCAGCTTTGTCGATAATGTAAAAATAACGAGTAAGTTAAGATGAAAAGAATGTTGATTAACGCAACTCAGCAGGAAGAGTTGCGTGTTGCCCTCGTAGATGGACAGCGGCTGTATGATTTGGATATTGAAAGTCCGGGTCATGAACAGAAAAAAGCGAATATTTACAAAGGCAAAATCACTCGTATAGAACCAAGTCTTGAAGCAGCGTTCGTAGATTACGGCGCCGAACGACATGGTTTCCTCCCTCTTAAAGAAATCGCTCGCGAATACTTCCCAAGTAACTACTCCTCCCATGGTCGCCCGAACATCAAAGATGTGCTGCGCGAAGGCCAGGAAGTGATCGTTCAGGTTGATAAAGAAGAACGTGGCAACAAAGGCGCCGCCTTGACCACCTTCATCAGCCTGGCCGGCAGTTATTTGGTTCTGATGCCGAACAACCCACGTGCCGGTGGTATTTCACGCCGCATCGAAGGTGACGACCGCACTGAATTGAAAGAAGCGCTTTCTTCTCTGCAACTCCCGGATGGCATGGGCCTGATTGTTCGTACCGCAGGCGTTGGCAAATCGGCCGATGCATTGCAGTGGGATCTCTCTTTCCGCCTGAAGCACTGGGAAGCGATTAAAAAAGCCGCTGAAGGCCGCGCTGCGCCCTTCCTGATCCATCAGGAAAGCAACGTCATCGTACGTGCATTCCGCGACTATCTGCGCCCGGACATCGGCGAAATCCTGATCGACAATCCAAAAGTTCTCGATCTGGCCAAAGAGCACATCGCTGCCCTGGGCCGTCCGGATTTCAGCAGCAAAATCAAACTGTACAGCGGTGAAATCCCTCTGTTCAGCCACTACCAAATCGAATCTCAAATCGAATCCGCCTTCCAGCGTGAAGTTCGCCTGCCTTCCGGCGGTTCGATCGTTATCGACTCTACCGAAGCGCTGACCGCTATCGACATCAACTCCGCGCGTGCAACCCGCGGCGGCGATATCGAAGAAACCGCGTTCAACACCAACCTGGAAGCGGCAGACGAGATCGCTCGCCAGCTGCGCCTGCGTGACCTCGGCGGTCTGATCGTTATCGACTTTATCGATATGACCCCGGTTCGCCACCAGCGTGAAGTTGAAAACCGCCTGCGCGATGCCGTGCGTCAAGACCGTGCGCGTATCCAAATCGGCCGCATTTCCCGTTTCGGTCTGCTTGAGATGTCGCGTCAGCGCCTCAGCCCGTCACTGGGTGAATCCAGCCATCACGTTTGCCCGCGCTGTAACGGCACCGGCACCATCCGTGATAACGAATCTCTGGCGCTGTCCATCCTTCGTTTGATCGAAGAAGAAGCGCTGAAAGAAAACACCAAAGAAGTTCACGCTATCGTGCCAGTTCAGGTGGCTTCTTACCTGCTGAACGAAAAACGTGAATCGGTGAGCGCGATCGAAAAACGTCAGGGTGGCGTGAAAGCGATCATCGTGCCAAATGATCAGATGCAAACCCCACACTACTCTGTGCTGCGCGTACGTAAGGGTGAAGAAACACCAACCCTGAGCTACCTGTTGCCGAAACTGCACGAAGAAGAGATGGCTCAGCCGTTGGAAGATGCGCCGATGGAGCGCAAACGCCCGGAACAGCCGGCTCTGGCCTCGTTCTCGCTGGCCGCCGATGCACCACCACCGGCTGAAGAAGCCGTTGCTACTCAGCCCGCCGTTGCGGCAACAGCAACCAAACAAGCTGCACCAGCCGCTGCCAAACCTGGCCTGTTGGGCCGTCTGTTTGGTGGTCTGAAAGCGCTGTTTGCCGGTGAAGAACAGCCGGTTGTCGAAGCCAAACCTGTGGTTGAAGCGCCTAAGACCGAAAGCAACGGTGAAAACCGTCGCCAGGATCGTCGTGGTCAACGTCGTCAGGGTACCGGTCGTAAAGACCGTGGTGAGCGCGGTGAACGAAGCGATCGTCCAGAACGTGGTGAACGCAAAGAGCGCGGTGAAGGCCGTGATAACCGCGATCGTGATAATCGTGAGCCGCGTGAAAATCGCGAACCGCGCGATAACCGCGAAGGCCGTGAAACACGTGAAGTGCGTGACGAGCAGCGCCGCAACCGTCGCAATGCGCAGCAAACCACTGCCACGGTTACCGATGAGCCGCAGTCTGAAGAAGCCGCCAAGGCACAGCGCGAAGAGCAGCAACAGCGCCGTGAGCAGCGTGCCGAGCGTCAACGCCGTCGTCAGGAAGAAAAGCGTCAGGCTCAGCAAGAAGTGGCCGCACTGGAAAGTACAGAAGCTGCCACTGCCACCACCGCCAGCGATGAAGATCACGAAGAACGTCAGATGCAGAATATGCAGCGTCGTCAACGTCGTCCTCTGTCGCAGAAGGTTCGTGTGCTGTCCGCGGAAGAAGAGCTGCATCGCGCAGCGGAAGAGCTGCTGGCACCTAAAACGCCGGTAGCGAAAGCTCAGGACGCAAAACCTGCTCAGGCCGAAGACAGCGTTAAACTGCTGCCGGAAACCGTTGAAGCGCAGGCCGAAGACGATGCACAGGGTGACAACCGCGCTAATGGCGAAAACGGCATGCCACGCCGCTCACGTCGTTCACCGCGCCACCTGCGCGTTAGCGGTCAGCGTCGTCGTCGTTACCGTGACGAGCGTTACCCAACTCAGTCGCCAATGCCACTGGCGGGGGCTTTTGCCTCACCAGAAATGGCGTCAGGCAAGGTCTGGGTGAGTTACCCTGTCACACAAGCTGCGCAAGTGGTTGAAGAGGCTGAAGTTCAGGCTGAAGCTAGCCAAATCGCTGCCGACAACGTCATGGCGCCAGAAGCCGTCAGCGTGGCCGCTCCGGTGGTTGCCGTGGTCGCAGAGCAGGAAATCGCCCCGGTTAACCAGCAGGAAGCTGTGGCAGATGCGGTTGAAGCAGTTGTTGAAGAAGCCCAACCGGTTGTTGAAACCGCCGAGCCAATCATCGCTGCTCAGGCTGAAGACACTCCGGTAGCAGCTGAAACACCAGCGGTTGAAGCAGCCGCTGCGGTCGAAAAAGCCCCAGCCGTTGAAGCGGCACCAGCGGTTGAAACTGCTCCTGAGGTTGAAGAAACCCCAGTAGCAGAGGCAACACCAGTCTTGGTGGTGGAAGAAACGGCAACAGTGGCAGAAGTCGTCACCGAGCCGGCTGCCGAGCCTGCTGAACCTGTCGTTGAAACTGCCCCGGTTCAGGAAACTGTAGCTCCGGCCGTTGTTGAAAAACCAGCGCCGGCAGTGCAACAGCAACCCGCACCGGTACAGGCTGGTACGCTGTACAAGCATATCGCTACGGCGCCAATGACCAAGGCCCCTGCTCCGGACTATGTGCCTGAGCAGCAGCAGCACAGCGATTGGCAGCGTCCTTCCTTCGCCTTCGAAGGTAAAGGCTCAGCCGGTGGCCATGCGGCGGTAAATCAAGCTACCGCACCGGCAACCAAACCGCAGCCGGTTAACGAATAAGGTAATCTGCTTCGATAAAAAAACCCGCCTGATGGCGGGTTTTTTATTGCCGAAATAAACTCAGGCAATTTTTTTCAATTGTTTGATATCCAGCAAATCCAGCTTGCCGTCAATGCTGGCGACAAACCGCTTAAAATGCTCGGTGGCGTTGTGTTTCTCCAGCGCCTCCGCGCTTGCCCAGCGTTCAAAGAACACGAAAGTTCCTGGCTTCTCGAGATCGCGGTGCAGGTCATATTGCAGGTTGCCCAATTCCTGGCGGCTTGGATCGATAATCTCATGCACCGCATCGCTGACGGCCGAAACAAACTCGGGTTTAGCCTGCAGGGTGGCAATAACTCGCACTTCCATTTTATTCTCCCATTCCAATGTGATTAATGTTGATAACCCGAAAGTTTTGGCTCGGGGATCATTAGAATCCTTGTCACTATGCACCCGATAACCAATTGATTTCAACTTGCCGTGAACAAACAGATGCATCGCAGGCACTTTCCGCTTATCCTTATGCCCCGGCGTGAATAAGCCCCATTATTCGCTTTTACTTAGACCCGAATCTAACCGCCGGAGCCTTGTAACATGACCGCACAGCCTCAAGCCCTGAAAATCCGCCGCCCTGACGACTGGCATATCCATTTGCGTGACGACGATATGCTGAAAACGGTTTTGCCCTATACCAGTCAGGTATTTGGCCGGGCGATTGTGATGCCCAACCTGGCTCCGCCAATTACTACCGTAGAAGCCGCCCGAGCGTATCGCGATCGCATTCTGGCAGCAGTCCCTCAGGGGCACAACTTTACCCCGCTGATGACCTGCTACCTGACTAATTCACTGGCCGCGGCAGAACTGGTTAATGGGTTTGAGCAAGGCGTTTTCACTGCGGCTAAGCTCTACCCTGCCAATGCCACGACCAACTCCAGCCATGGCGTCAGCGATGTAAAGGCCATCTACCCGCTGTTTGAGCAAATGCAAAAAATCGGCATGCCACTGCTGATTCACGGTGAAGTGACCGATGCCGCCGTCGATATTTTCGATCGCGAGGCTCGCTTTATTGAACAGGTTATGGAGCCGATTCGTCGCCAGTTCCCGGAGTTGAAAATTGTCTTCGAGCACATCACTACTAAAGAAGCGGCGCAGTACGTGCAAGAAGGCAATCGATTCCTTGGCGCGACTATCACCCCGCAGCATCTGATGTTTAACCGTAACCACATGCTGGTGGGTGGCATTCGTCCGCACCTGTTCTGCCTGCCGATCCTCAAGCGTAATATTCACCAGGATGCGCTGCGCAAAGCCGTTGCCAGCGGTTCGGATCGTTTCTTCCTCGGTACCGACTCCGCCCCTCATGCCAAACACCGTAAGGAATCGAGCTGCGGTTGTGCAGGCGTATTCAACGCGCCTAACGCTATTCCGGCCTATGCCAGCGTGTTCGAGGAACTGGGCGCATTAGAGCACCTGGAAGCTTTCTGTTCCCTGAACGGGCCAGGCTTCTATGGTCTGCCGGTCAATGCCGACTTCATCGAACTGCAGCGCGTGCCAACCACTCAAGCAGAAGAGATCGCCATGGGCAGCGAAACGGTGGTGCCCTTCCTTGCCGGAGAGACGCTGAAGTGGTCAGTGAAAGCATAATCTTCTTTTTTTAACGCAGCCTATTGCCCCCACGCACGGTTAACTGTATAAATATCCAGTAAATCGCTTCGGGGGCAATTATGCGTGTTGAAGTCACTATAGATAAAACCAAACCGCTACCGGCAGGCGCCATTGAAGCGCTGACCGGCGAGCTGGGCAAACGGGTAAACCGCCAATTTCCAGATGCTGTGGTTCAGGTGCGTTATGCCGGTTCCAACGGGCTCTCAGTACTGGGCGGCCTGAAAACAGATAAAGACCTGATCGAGGAAATTCTCCAGGAAACCTGGGAAAGTGCCGACGATTGGTTTAGCGCAGAATAATACTGCAAGGTAGTTTTTTGCCGGGGGTCGCTCTCCGGCTTTTTTGTATTTGAAGCCTGGCAACGCGCGGTTAAATTTCTGCTGGAAGAAAAGCCTTATCTGGTCTGTACTGAATGCTTTAACAGGAGATCTTTGACATGGCCCCGGACAAGGTTAAAACCGAAGAAACGATGACCTTTGGCGAACTGCTGGCGCTGATTGCCGATCAAAAACGCCGGCTGAGCGTACTTGAAGTGGCATTTTCCTACCTGGCCTTTGGTTTGGATGACAAAGCCAATCAACTATTGATTCACAGCCTGAAGCTGGAGTCGCAGAATCAAAATCGTGATGCGGAAACGCAGAATCACTTTGCCCATCTGGCCGCAGAACTGGAAAAACGGTTACATGCCGCCCCGCCCCCTCCTACTATTGAATGACGGCGACGTCCCCATGCTGTATGTATTCTCATGGCGTGCTGCAGAATAATCACTCAAATAAATATTTATTTTACAAAATAAGCAGGGAAAAGCTCCACCCGCGAAATCAGATGCGTATACTGTAAAGGCCCACATGATGATGGGCCGCATTGATCCTCGTTAGTCACTCACGGTAGTTACTACTCAATAAGGGGTCTTTATGGACAGAAATGATGAAGTAATTCAGACGCACCCGCTTGTTGGTTGGGATATCAGTACTGTCGACGTTTATGACGCCATGATGATACGCCTTCATTACCTGTCTTCACTAGACCAGACGCCCGAAGACGCCCAAGTAGACAGAACGCTTTGGCTCACCACAGATGTCGCACGTCAATTAATCAATATCTTAGAAGCCGGCATCGCCAAGATTGAAGCAACGGATTACCAGGACCTTGATCGTAGAAAACACTAATTCACCGCACCAAAAAACCTAAGGCGCCAGCGATTTTCTCTGGCGCCTTTTTCTTTGCCGACAGGCAGCGCAACGGGTGCATTGCGGCGCTCAACCTTTTATCATAACGAAATAAGAAACGTATAACAGAGAGGTTACGGCACGTGGAATATGACTTAATTGTTGTGGGCAGCGGTTCGGTAGGTGCGGCGGCAGGCTACTATGCGACTCGAGCCGGCTTGAAAGTGTTAATGATAGACAGCGCCATGCCTCCACACCGTAACGGCAGCCACCACGGTGACACCCGCATCATCCGCCATGCCTATGGCGAAGGCGAAAAATATGTCCCGCTCATTCTCCGCGCCCAGGCCTTATGGAATGCGTTGATAAAACAAACCGGCGAAGAACTGTTTCAGGACTGCGGCGTACTGAATATGGGTCCAGAGCCGTCTGAATTCATCCACAACGCGCAAAACAGCGCGAAGAAATTCCGCCTTAACACACAATTTCTGAGCGCAGAACAGATTAACCAACGCTGGCCGGAATTCAATGCACCGGAAGGTTACGTCGGCGTGTTTGAACCTGATGCCGGGTTCCTGCGTTCTGAAAAGGCGGTTGCCAGCCTGATCAAGCTTGCCAAAGAAGCCGGTTGCAGCCAGCTGTTCAATTGTCCGGTCACGGGGGTGCAACCTGTCGAGGGCGGTGTCGAAGTGGTCACCTCCGAAGGTCGCTTTCAGGGCCGTAAGGCCGTGGTCACCACCGGTACCTGGGTCAAGGCTTTGCTGCCGCAATTGCCGATTTCGCCGCTGCGCAAAGTATTTTCCTGGCATCAGGCCGACGGCCGCTACAGCATAAACAACCGTTTCCCGGCGTTCACCGTCGAAGCGCAAGACGGCAGCCATTATTACGGCTTCCCTGCCGATAACGACGGGCTGAAAATCGGCAAGCACGATGGCGGGCAACCGATGGAAACGCCGGATCAGCGCAAGCCCTTTGGCAGTTTCACCAGTGACGGAACCGAGGTATTCCACTTCCTTCGTCAATTCTTGCCGGGTGTAGGGGTATGTTTACACGGTGAAGCATGCAGCTATGATATGAGTCCGGATGAAGATTTCATTATTGATACCCTGCCGGACTGCGATCGCTTGATGGTTATCAGCGGCCTGAGCGGCCACGGCTTCAAATTTGCCAGCGTGCTAGGCGAGATTGCCGCCCTGTTTGCCGAGGACAAAACCTTACCGATAGATATCTCTGCCTTTACGCTCAAACGCTTTAAATAACCCTCCTCAATGGACACAACCGCCCCCGTCAACACGTTCGGAGGCGGTTATGCCCCGCAGTTACACGCTGAATTTAGCGTATCAATTTGAAATATAGTGGGAATAATATTTCAACGGAAATTTCTGGCGCAAGTATCCGGATTTCCGAATTGATCCCCCGTGGTGTAAGTTCTATTTTACAGCTGATATGCCCCTGGTAATTTCTCGCTCAACAAGGACGTCACCATGAAACTGCTTGTCGTGGACGAATGCTGCTTCACCCGGGTCGGTATCGATAACTATTTTACGGACAATGTTTTCAGCCAGGTAAAATGTTGCCACAGCCTGGAACAAGCAACTCCGCTGCTGGATCACTACCGCCCAAGCCATATCCTGGTCAACCTTACCAAACACTGTCGTTACAGTGAGGATGATGCTCAATTGCAGGCTTTTATCGAGGCCACCCCATCCGCGCTGTTGTTTATTTATCTGGACACGCCGTACCCATACAGCGAAACACCGATGCGCATCGCTGACCACGCTTTCCTGTTCAACAAAGCCACATTACCCGTCACCCTGCGCATGATGCGGGAAAAGCCGGTCTCACTGATGGATTGCAGCGTGGAACACTCTCTGTTCAGCCCGCAGGAGCTGACGGTGATGAAACACTGGATGGCGGAAATGCCCAATTACCGCATCGCAAAAAAGCTGCAAATCAGCTCGCACACCGTTTATGTGCACAAACGCCACATCACAGAGAAAATCAACGCCCGTAATCGGCTAGAATTTTATTCGCTGTATAACGTGCTGCGCTATTTTTATCCGCCGAGCGTTCCCGTCAGCGCTATGTCACCTTCGTTGATCGCGGTATAACCGAAGCCTGCTGCAAAGCAGGCTGTTTTCACACGAAGATTCACCCCGATACCCGACTTTACCTTCTCGGCAGTATTAACGCTGGCTGCAAAAATACTATAATCAGCCCGTCCTTATCTTTTGGCTGCTGAGAATGCTAAACAAAATACTGTCGGCGATCGTCAACAACGTCCGCGAACATCTGGTGCTGTATATCTGCCTGTGGCTGGTGCTGTTGGCGCTGGATGTCTATTTCTTCTTTATGCCTTAACCCCATGCAGCAGACTTTTCCCCGTTTGCGCTTTAGCCGATTCGGTTCACCGGAACAGGTGATTGCCCTTGAAGATGCCGTCATTCCTGCACTGCAGCCCAATCAACTACTACTGCAGATGCGCTACGCACCAATAAATCCATCCGATTTGATTCCCATCTATGGTCAGTATGCACACCGTACTCTCCTGCCTCAGGTTCCTGGCTACGAAGGGGTTGGGGTCGCGGTTGATCCTCGCGGTCAACCTACCGACAGACGCGCGCTCACCGTCATGGGCAATGGCAGTTGGCAAAGCTTTGTCACGATCGATAGCGCCAAAGCCATTTGGGTACCGGACGACATCGACGACGCCACTGCGGCACAAATCTACATTAATCCACTGACCTGCTGGGTATTACTGACACAATGGTTGCAGCTAAACGCGGGGGACATCCTGATGATTAACGGCGGCGGTTCGGCGATCGGCCTGCTGTTTTGCCAGTTGGCGGCTTTGCGCGGTATCAGATTGGTGGTTGTGGTGCGTAATCCCACCCACCGCCAGGCGCTGCTGAATGCCGGTGCCTGGCGGGTTGTAGAAGGACAATTACTGCAACAATATCGTTTGCAACAGCTCACGGGCCATGCGGCGCGTGCCGCGATCGACTGCGTCGGCGGTGAAGATGGCTTGCATCTGGCACTTTCGGTCAGCGTGACCGGCGATTTTGTCGCCCTGGGGTTGCTCGGCAACCGGCAGGTGGACTGGCAGTATATTTCTCGCCAACTCCGGCTTCGCACTTCCCTGTTTCACCTGCGCAAATGGAACACACAGGCAACTGCGGTGCAGTGGCAGGCGGCATTCCAACAGCTGTTCAATCTGGTGAGACGCGGCCAATTGGTGTTGCAAAGTCCGGCGGCTATTTATCCGTTGCGGCATTATAAACTGGCACTGCAACACGCCGCCGACAGCAAAACCCAGGGGAAAGTCTTCTTTACTCCGGAGTAACCGGTTTGCCTGGCTGACCATCGCCGAGAATAACCGCCAATTTATGTCCCCCTTCGGTGGTCTCCAGGGCAATGCGGGTAATAATGGTCAGCGGCACCGACAGTAACATCCCTACCGGCCCCATCAGCCAGCCCCAGAAGATCAACGACAGGAAAACCACCAGCGTCGATAACCCAAGTCCTCGCCCCATGACGCGCGGCTCCAGCATATTGCCAATCACCAGATTGATCGCGATAAAACCTGCGACTACCACCAGCGCATCACCAAAGCCGTTAAACAGCAACGCCTGGATCAGTGGCGGAACCGCGGCGATCACCGAGCCGATGTTGGGAATATAATTCAGCAAAAACGCCAGCAGCCCCCAAATAAAGGCAAAGCGCACGTCGACCGCAGCCAAAAATCCCCAGACGATGACGCCGGTTGCCAGACTGATCGCCGTTTTGATCACCAGATAGCGCGTGACGCCGTCTAACGCACGCCGAATATTGGCGATGCCTTCGCTAGGTTTATCCAGCGCCTGCTGCAGTTTGTAAGGCAACAGCTGCACTTCAAACAGCATAAATACCACGGTCATCAGTAGCAGGAAAATATTGGTCATGGCCCCCGAGAAACGGCTTAACAGGCGGGTGATCAAATTCATCGCCGAGCTGGGGTCAACATACTGCAGCATCGCTTCGGGGGATATGGTGATGTTGAGGCGATCGGCGTAATGCTGCAGCTCACTCAGTTTTTCCATCATCATGCCGCGGTACTGGGGGAGCGAACGGGCAAATTCGTTCAGCGATGCGCCCAATATGCCGATGAACAACATCAACGCCACCACGACCAGCACCACCAGTAAAGTCACACCGAGCACGCGCGGTATACGCCAGCGTTCTAGCTGCGTTACCAGCGGATTCAGTACCATAGCGAGAAACACCGCCAGTAAGAATGGCACCACGATATCCGCAGCCGCTTTGACGCCGGCGAGAATAATGACCAACATTGCCAGCAAGATAGCCAGACGCAGGCTTCGATCGGTCAACAGGGTTCGGCCCATGACATTTCCTTTGTGTTAATGGTGTGACCCTGCGGGCCATCCGATGTGTCTTATGTTAGCAAACTCTGTTGTCCTGCCGCAGAGGTATTGCTGTATGAATAAACGTCCCGCTTTTGCAGTACATTGACTGGAAATAATCGACAAACTTGACTAGCGATTTATTCGCCAGAACAATCCACGCTATTTACGTAAAATGACAAAAGCTGACAATAATAAATAAAACCATTATTTTTCAATCAATAACAATCCAACAATACACAATCACAATTATTACCTTCAACGATTTCACTGATTAACCTGACGCTATCTCAGCCAAATTCACTGATTAATATTTTAAAGAAGTAACATAGTTAAATTTATTATTGATTTTATGTTTCTTAAAGTTTAATTATTGCAGCCAGAAAATGTTGAAAGTAGGGAAACACCATGCTTTGGAAAAATACCGCCAACCGCTTTGGTCATATTTCAGTGTTGATCCACTGGTTGGTTGCGCTGACGGTGTACGGCATGTTCGCCCTGGGCCTATGGATGGTCACGTTGGGCTATTACGATGTCTGGTATCACCAGGCACCGGAAATTCATAAAAGTATCGGCACGCTGCTGTTCATCGTGATGGTGGTCCGGGTGATCTGGCGTTTTGTTTCGCCGCCGCCCAAACCGCTGGCCAGCTACGGTCGTTTTACGCGCGTCAGTGCGATTCTGGCCCATCTGGCGCTGTATGTGGTGCTGTTCAGTATCCTGATTAGCGGCTATCTGATTTCGACCGCCGACGGTCAACCAATCAGCGTATTCGGCTGGTTCGATATCCCCGCGACCGCCACAGGCATGGCGGAGCAGGCCGATACCGCCGGTACCATTCATCTTTACCTGGCTTGGGCCGTCGTGGTGCTGTCAGTACTGCACGCTCTGGCTGCGCTTAAACATCACTTCGTTGATCGTGATGTTACTTTGAAACGGATGCTGGGTAGCAGCGCCGATTAACCTTTGGACTTATGGAGATTGCTATGTTGAAGAAAACCGTACTGGGCTTGACCGCAGGTGCCCTGCTGCTGAGCGCTGGTTCCGCGCTGGCTGCCGACTACAAAATTGACAAACAGGGCCAGCACGCCTTTATCGAATTCCGCATCCAGCACCTGGGCTACAGCTGGCTGTACGGCACCTTTAAGGACTTTGACGGCGGCTTCACCTTCGACGAAAAAGATCCGTCCAAGGACAAGGTTAGCGTCACCATCAACACCGCCAGCGTCGACACCAACCACGCTGAGCGTGACAAGCACCTGCGCAGCGCAGAATTCCTGAACGTCGAAAAGAACAAACAAGCCAAGTTTGAATCCACCGAAGTGAAAAAGAACGGCGAAGGTTATGCGGTTGTCGGTAATCTGACGCTGAACGGCGTGACCAAGCCGGTAACGCTGGACGCTAAACTGATCGGTCAAGGCAATGACCCTTGGGGCGGCTACCGTGCCGGCTTCGAAGCCAACGGTAAAATCAAGCTGAAAGACTTCGGCATCACTACCGATCTCGGCCCGGCGTCTCAAGACGTTGAACTGATTATTTCCGTGGAAGGCGTTCGCGCGAAGTAATGCAAAAGCGCGGCAAAACTGCCGCGCTTCTTTCAGGCTCAGTTGGCTGAGCCTTTATCTTCTTCCGGTGCCGGAATATGCATCGTGGTCTGCAATAACCCTTTCGACTTATTGAAAATCTTGATGCCATTCTCACGGCCGGCGCGGCGTGCACGCTGCTCTTCACGCGGCAGCTTCAGCTCTTCGCGGCAGATCTCGCTGCAGCAACCTTCAAATTTGGCGGCACAGCTCGGGCACTGAATAAACAGCAGGTGACAGCCGTCATTCTTGCAGTTGGTATGGGTATCGCAGGGTGCACCACACTGGTGGCAATTGGCGATCACATCGTCAGAAATCCGCTCGCCCATGCGCTCGTCAAACACAAAGTTTTTGCCGACGAACTTCAGCGGTAACCCCTGCTCTTTCGCCTTGCGCGCGTACTCAATAATGCCGCCTTCCACGTGATAGACGTTTTTGAAGCCGTTATGCAGCATATACGCACTGGCTTTTTCACAGCGAATACCGCCGGTGCAATACATGACAATATTTTTGTCTTTATTGTCCTGCAGCATCTCGACCGCCATCGGCAACTGGTCGCGGAAAGTATCTGAAGGCACTTCGATGGCGTTCTCGAAGTGGCCGACTTCATATTCGTAGTGGTTACGCATATCGACAAACAGCGTATCCGGATCGTCAATCATCTGGTTTACGCGATCGGCCTGTAAATACTTACCGACATTCGCTGGGTTGAAGCTTTCATCATCGATGCCATCGGCGACGATGCGATCGCGCACCTTCAGGCGCAACACCCAGAAGGATTTGCCGTCGTCTTCCAGTGCGATATTCAGACGCACCTGATCCAGAGCCGGATGCGAGGCAAACAACGCGGCTTTAAACGCTTCGAACTTGTTCTGCGGTACGCTGATTTGCGCGTTGATGCCCTCTTTCGCCACATAAATGCGGCCAAACACCTTCAGCTTGTCGAACTGAACGTAGAGGTTGTCGCGAAACGCTTTGGGATCGTCGAGGGTGAAGTATTTATAAAAAGAAACTGTGGTGCGCGGCTCGGTTTCCGCCAGCATGCGCGCCTTCAGTTCCTCGTTAGAAATTCGGTTATGTAACACTGGCATGGTGTACTTTCCTGTCTTTCGGAGGTGACTGATTTTGATGCGCGCCAGCCGCCGGCCCACGCGCGGCGCACATAATACCCGAAAATGTAGCTCAAAACAGCATTAACGCACCGGTGATAACAAAGGCTGGAAGCTTGACGTCGCTCACAAATCTCGATAAGCCTTAAGGGAGCTTATCCCATTTTTACCACGGACCTGGAGGACGTCATGAGTCAGCTATTTACCCCGATTACGCTGGGGAAACTGAGTTTGCCCAACCGTATAGTTATCGCACCGATGTGCCAATACTCCGCCGATAACGGCAAGGCCACCGAATGGCATACGATGCATCTCGGTCATCTGGCATTGTCCGGCGCAGGCCTGTTGATTGTCGAGGCCACGTCGGTCGCCCCCGAAGGACGCATCACCCCCAACGATCTCGGCCTGTGGGACGACGCGACGGAACAGGCGCTTGCAGAAGTGGTACAAGCGGTAAGAAAACACGCCACTTTGCCACTGGGCATTCAGCTCGGCCACGCCGGGCGCAAAGCATCCTGTGCCGTTCCCTGGGCCGGTGGGGGCCAACTGAACAGGGCAGACGGCGGCTGGCAGACGCTGTCCGCCTCGGACATCCCCTTCACCCAGCATGATGCCTCTCCGGCAGCAATGAGCCTGGAACAAATTGAACAATTGAAAGCGCAGTTCGTTACTGCGGCGAAACGCGCCGATCGTCTGGGTTTTGAACTGATTGAACTGCATGGCGCACACGGTTATCTGCTACACCAGTTCCTGTCACCGCTGTCTAACCAACGTAACGACCAGTACGGCGGTTCATTGCAAAACCGCATGCGTCTGCTGCTGGAGATTTACAATGAAGTGCGCGCCGTATTCCCGGCACCAAAAGCGGTTGGCGTGCGTATTTCCGCTAGCGACTGGGTCGAGGGCGGCTGGGATGAACAGCAGTCGGTAGCCTTGGCAAAAGCACTGAAGGAGCTGGGTTGCGACTACATCCATGTTTCCAGCGGTGGCCTTTCGCCATTGCAGAAAATCCCGGTGGGGCCGAATTACCAGGTGCCGTTCGCCGAGACCATCAAGCGGGAAAGCGGGCTGCCGACCATTGCCGTGGGGTTAATCACCGAGCCGGAACAGGCGGAAGCGATTGTCGCCACCGGGCAGGCGGATATGGTGGCGCTGGCGCGCGGTATCCTTTACAACCCACGTTGGCCATGGCACGCCGCCGCCAAATTGGGCGAGAAGGTCAGCGCGCCACCGCAATATTGGCGTTCTGAACCGCACGTATTGAAAGGGTTGTTCAAAAACGACTGATGATTCTGGGGTAGATGCTCAGCCTCTGCCCCGACATTCGGTAAAACCGGAAATCACGATACCTGCCAGCAATGCGACACCTGCCACCAGCAGTAACGGATTTAACTGCAGGTGTGCGCCAACGCTGCCCAACAGTGCTCCTGAGACTAATAAACCCGCACTTAACCATGAAGCCAACATACATCCCCCTAAAAATTTGGGCAAAATTATACGCCGCCCACGACTGCCAACCTTATCCTTTTGAGCGCATCAGCCCAATTAATCGCCAAATCATGTCCATTCATCACTAAAAATTATGTTTTAATGCGGTGTTTTTTCACGTTGCGTGATAAAAGTGCCACAATACTCGGTTATAAACGGCAGAAAATGGATAGACGGCCAAATCTCTTCTGGATGTCAGCCATACTATCACTCTGTTATTATCATTAAATGACTGCTTCTAAGCTGAGAACACATGACTCAAGTTCCCTCTTTTAATCGTTCTTTACTGCATCCGCGTTATTGGCTTACCTGGTTCGGTATCGGTTTGCTCTACTTATTGGTCTTGCTGCCTTATCCGATTATTTATCGTCTTGGCACTCGACTTGGCCGTTTTTCCATGCGTTTTCTCAAGCGCCGCGTGGCGATTGCCCAACGTAACCTGGTGTTGTGCTTCCCGGATATGCCACAGGCCGAGCGCGATGCGCTGGTGGTACAGAATTTTGAATCCGTCGGCATGGGGCTGTTTGAAACCGGCATGGCGTGGTTTTGGCCGAACTGGCGTATCGAGCGTTGGTTCAAAGTCAGCGGACTGGAGCATATCCAAAAAGCGCGCGACAACCATCAGGGCGTTTTGTTGATCGGTCTGCACTTTCTGACGCTGGAACTGGGCGCCCGCATCTTTGGCATTCACAATCCGGGCATCGGCGTTTATCGGCCGCACGACAACAAGCTGATGGACTGGCTGCAAACCTGGGGCCGCATGCGCTCCAACAAATCCATGCTGGACCGCAAAGACGTGAAAGGCATGATCCGGGCTCTGAAACAGGGTGATATTATCTGGTACGCTCCGGACCACGACTACGGCCCGCGCAGCAGCGTGTTCGCCCCGTTGTTCGCCGTTGAAAAAGCCGCCACCACCACCGGCAGCTACGTGCTGGTACGAATGGGCAAACCGGCCATTATTCCCTTTACCCCACGCCGCTTGCCGGACGCTAAAGGGTATGAGCTGATTATGCAGCCGGCGGTGGAAAACTTCCCGCTGGATAATGAGCTCGAGGCCGCTGCGTTTATGAATAAAGTGGTCGAAAAAGAGATCCTGATGGCACCGGATCAATACATGTGGCTACACCGTCGCTTCAAGACCCGCCCAGAAGGCGAGCCTTCACTCTACTGACTTCTGACCCGCCGTTTGGCGGGTTAGTTTAATGACAAACACCCGAAAAACGTGGTTTTCGGATGTTTGGGGTAAAGCTGAAGACATAATCCTTCGTTTTTACCAGCAAACAAAACATAACGTTTAAGTACACAGAACTTTATCAACATCCTGACCCGCCGTTTGGCGGGTTAGTTTTTTATGCCGCAGATCTTGAGAAACGACGGCAACGGTGGGATGGTAAAGCCTTCGTCGTTCATCCTGGAGCCGTTATGTACATCGTTAGCCTGACCTACCATCGCCCGATAGAAGAAGTCGACAGCCACCTCGAGGGGCACATCGCCTGGTTGAAAAAATACTTCCAGGACGGCACCTTTATCGCCTCCGGTCGCAAAAACCCGCGCACTGGCGGTGTGATCCTGGTGAAAGGGATAGATCGTTCACAGCTGGATACCATCGTGGCGCAAGATCCCTTCAATGCCGTGGCTCACTATGAGATAACCGACGTAGCCCTCTCGACAACCTCCAGCGGTTTTGAACTGCTCGCCGGGCTTTAAGTAAGCTTTTTTCCGCGCGCACAGCGCGGAATACTGTCTATATTCAATTTTTAAAACTTTATTTCATTTTCAGAATATCCCCTGCCACATCGATTGATGCCGCCTATAATTAAGCGCATACTTACCAGGCTAACTTTTTTGCTTTGCCCCATTGCCTGTGCACACGCGCAAAGCGCTCCTCCTTTTGCAGCAGGAATTTATGGCTTCGGCACCAGAACCCATCAACTGGAAACGCAACCTTTTCGTCACCTGGCTGGGGTGCTTCCTGACCGGTGCCGCGTTCAGCCTGATCATGCCCTTCCTGCCACTCTATGTAGAAACCCTCGGTGTTACCGGTCACGAAGCCTTGAACATGTGGTCCGGTCTGGTATTCAGCATCACCTTCCTGTTTTCAGCAATTGCTTCCCCTTTCTGGGGCGGTCTGGCCGACCGCCGCGGGCGTAAGTTGATGCTGTTGCGATCGGCGCTGGGCATGTCGATTGTGATGCTTTTAATGGGTATGGCGCAGAATATCTGGCAGTTCTTGGCGTTGCGCGCGGTGTTGGGCCTGCTCGGCGGTTTTATTCCCAACGCCAACGCGCTGATTGCCACCCAGGTACCGCGCAATCGCAGCGGCTGGGCGCTGGGCACCCTGTCCACCGGCGGCGTCAGCGGGGCATTGATTGGCCCGTTGATCGGCGGTTTACTGGCCGACCAGTACGGCCTGCGACCGGTGTTCTACATCACCGCCGGCGTGCTGTTGGCCTGCTTTGTTTTAACGCTGCTGTACGTTAAAGAACAATTCACCCCGGTACAGAAGAAAGACATGCTGCATGCTCGCCAGGTTTTCGCGGCACTGAAAAGCCCCAAGCTTATCCTCAGCCTGTTTGTGACCACCATGATTATTCAGATTGCCACAGGATCCATTGCGCCGATTCTGACGCTGTACGTGCGCGATTTGGCCGGCAATATCCATAACCTGGCCTTCGTCAGCGGCCTGATCGCTTCTGTCCCCGGCGTCGCCGCGCTGATGAGCGCACCGCGGTTAGGCAAGCTGGGCGACCGGATAGGTCCGGAGCGCATTCTGGTGTTTATGCTAATCGTATCGGTGCTGTTGCTGATCCCCATGGCCTTTGTGCAAACCCCATGGCAGCTCGGCGTGTTGCGCTTCCTGCTTGGCGCCGCCGATGGCGCACTGCTGCCGGCCGTACAAACACTGTTGATTTATAACTGCACCAATCAGGTGGCCGGCCGGATCTTTAGCTATAACCAGTCATTCCGGGATATAGGCAACGTCAGCGGCCCGCTGATGGGCGCAGCGGTTTCTGCCAGTTACGGCTTCCGGGCGGTGTTCTGCGTGACCGCAATGGTGGTGCTGTTCAATGCAATTTATTCCTGGTGGTGTTTGCAACGACGCCCGACGCGAATGCGTGAAGACACCCTGCAAGAAGAGCAATAGCCGTATTTATCACCAGTTCTGTGCTCAAACAGAGCCGAGTCCCTGTTTACCTTACTTTTAGTATTGATACCCTCTGCGCCTCTCCACGCTATTCCCATAAGAATAATCTCAATGTAATTCCATGTTTTTGAACAGATAATTAACTTTTAGCGCAATAAACCAGCTGTCAATAACAATCCCGCCTTAACCAACATAAAAACCAGGAAAGTAGATGTTTGTCGACTTTTCATCTAAAAAATGGGATACAGGGACTAGACAAAACCATCATCCAGTTATCAAATGGTTAAATAATATCACGCCAGTTGTAAATCATTGGCCAAGTGAAAAAAGGCTAACGCGCTTTCCACGGTTAACGGGCGCTGCAGCAACGGTTTTGTCGGGTAATCCACATTGGGTGGATCACCTTCCTTAAATACACATACATACCACAGTATAAGCTGCATCATTGCAGCGCATTTTATTGGGAAGACGTTATGCAATCCTCTGTTAATAAACAAGAAAGCCGGACCTTCTTCGGCCATCCTTATCCGCTCGGATCCCTGTTCTTTACCGAAATGTGGGAGCGGTTCTCGTTTTACGGCATTCGCCCATTACTGATCCTGTTCATGGCCGCCACCGTTTACGACGGCGGTATGGGGTTGGCACGTGAAAACGCCTCGGCGATTGTCGGCATTTTCGCCGGCAGCATGTACCTGGCTGCCCTGCCGGGCGGCTGGTTGGCGGATAACTGGCTTGGCCAGCAAAAAGCGGTGTGGTACGGCTCGATTCTGATCGCGCTGGGCCACCTGTCGATCGCCCTGTCTGCAGTCATGGGCAATAACCTGTTCTTCATCGGCCTGATGTTTATCGTGCTGGGATCTGGCCTGTTCAAGACCTGTATCTCGGTGATGGTCGGCACGCTGTATAAGAAAGGCGACAACCGCCGCGACGGTGGCTTCTCGCTGTTTTATATGGGTATCAACATGGGCTCGTTCATCGCCCCACTGATCTCCGGTTGGTTGATCCGTTCCCACGGTTGGCACTGGGGCTTCGGCATCGGCGGGATCGGGATGTTGGTGGCACTGGTGATCTTCCGCGTCTTTGCGGTACCGGCGATGAAACGCTATGACAGCGAAGTCGGCCTGGACTCCACCTGGAACAGCCCGGTCGCCAAGAAAAACGGTGTCGGTCGCTGGCTCCTGGCGTTAGCCGTCGGCGTGGCGGTGATTATCACCCTGATTGCCCAAGGCATCATCGTGATTAACCCGGTAGCGGTAGCCAGCATGCTGGTTTACGTGATTGCCGCCTCGGTGACCCTGTACTTTATTTATCTGTTCGTGTTTGCCGGCCTGAGCCGCAAAGAGCGTGCCCGCCTGCTGGTCTGCTTTATCCTGCTGGTGTCAGCCGCCTTCTTCTGGTCCGCATTCGAACAGAAACCGACCTCGTTCAACCTGTTCGCTAACGACTACACCAACCGTATGATCGGCGATTTCGAGATCCCGGCGGTGTGGTTCCAGTCAATCAACGCCCTGTTTATTATCCTGCTGGCACCGGTATTTAGCTGGGCATGGCCTGCACTGGCACGTAACAAGGTACGCCTGAGCAGCATCACCAAGTTCGTTATCGGTATTCTGTTCGCCGCAGCAGGCTTTGGCCTGATGATGCTGGCCGCGCAGAACGTGCTGAGCAACGGCGGTGCCGGTGTGTCGCCGATGTGGCTGGTGGGCAGTATCCTGATGCTGACGCTGGGCGAACTCTGCCTTAGCCCAATCGGGTTGGCGACCATGACTCTGCTGGCCCCGGAAAGAATGCGCGGCCAGATGATGGGCCTGTGGTTCTGTGCCAGCGCGCTGGGTAACCTAGCTGCCGGCCTGATCGGTGGCCATGTTAAGGCCGACCAACTGGAAATGCTGCCTAACCTGTTCGCACGCTGCTCGATTGCGCTGCTGATTTGTGCCGCGGTATTGACCCTGTTGATCGTCCCTATCCGTCGCATGATGGAAAATACTCAGGGTAAAAGCGCGCAGAAACCGGCGACCAACGCCTGATAGCCTTTTCGCTTGACCCTTTCAGCCAGCGCCCGGTGCGCTGGCTTTTTTATTGCCCCCACACCTGCTGTTGCAACACTACCCGGTAACCGTCCGGATCTTCAAACGTCTGCCCATGGGAATCCCAGTAGGGATTGTAGGCCGCAACGCGCCGAAAACCGGCGGTCAGCATGCGTTTGCATCCTGTAACCCACTCCTGTTCATCCGGCAGATAAAACACCAGCAGATGATCCTGCGTCGGCGCCTGCCCCACCTCCACTCCCCGATGATGAGTAAACTCAAGGTGATAACCCCGTTGCGGGTGCCCGACCATTACGCCATCAAAACCCTGATGATCGCGGAACTCACCCAGCCGTTCGAAGCCCAAGCCCTGGCAGTACAGGGTCGCAATCTCCTGTAACCTGTCGGTCGGGCGGGCAATGCGCAACACCGCGTTAGCTATCGGCATTATTTTCTCCAAAACAGAATAACTTCATACAACGCCACTCCTGCCAGCATTGCCGCAACGAACTGCCAGCTGGCTGACGAGCCCGCACCAGCCAGCACCCAGGCCGGGCCGGGACAGATGCCCGCCATTCCCCACCCGATGCCAAACAGCGCGCTGCCTGCCAATAAGCGGCGGTCGATGCGGCGGGAAGATGGGAGTTGTACTGTTTCACCCAACAAGGTACGTGGTCGGCGGCGAACCCAAAAGAACGCCGGTGCCGCCACCGCAATCGCTCCCACCATCACCAGGGCCAGTGACGGATCCCAGTGGCCGGTGACATCGAGAAAAGCCAGCACCTTGGCGGGATTGGCCATTCCGGCGACGATCAGACCAAGGCCAAAGATGGCGCCACTCAGTAAGGCAAACACGGATCGGTACATCACGTTAAACTCCCCCCCACTGGCGGACGGCCCATACCGTAATAAACCCCAACAGCATAAATACCGCCGTGGCCACTAACGAACGCGGAGACAATCTCGCCACGCCGCAAACACCGTGACCGCTGGTACAACCGCCGCCCAGGCGAGTACCCAGCCCGACCAATATCCCGGCGGCGATCAGCCATAAACTGCTGCCGTTAACCGGCATGTCCGGTAAAGGCCTGGCGATACGATACAGCCAGGGCGAAATCAGCAACCCGACAAGAAATGCGGCCCGCCAGCCTTTCTCTTTACCCTGCGGCGTCAGCAAGCCACCGGTAATGCCACTGATGCCGGCGACGCGGCCGTTAAACAGCAACAACAGCGCCACCGCACTGCCGATTATCCCCCCGCCGACCAGCGCGGACAGCGGGGTAAAATGCAACCAGTCGACGGTCATGGCCTCTCCTCCCGTGCCGGGCAAAAGAGTTGATATAAAGTATTAAGCAGCGCCAACGCCTTCCGATCGCAAACGGCATAGTAGATTTGTTTACCGTCGCGCCGCGTTGATACCAGCCCTTCCTGACGCAATACCCCAAGCTGTTGCGAAAGCGTCGGCTGGCGGATCTCCAGCGCCTGTGACAACTCCCCCACCGACATCTCGCCCTGGCTGAGTTGGCACAGCAGCAGTAAACGATCTTCATTGCCCAGCGCCCGCAGCAATGCCCCGGCCTGCGTTGCCGCCTGCCGCATACTGTCGATATCCATCTTCCCTCCAAACAATTTACTAAATTATATATTGTTTATTTATAGACTATAACGCCTCACCGTACCAGAGGCTGGTATGAAAGGTATCGGCGTGGCATGCTGCCATTATGATTTTCCGTGGACCGGGGATGCCCCAAGAAATGCTGCTTTTTCATGATGCTGTGCCCGCGAACCGCTCGATTGTGCCGGTCGCCAAAGATTATCAGCACGGCGAGTTCGAACCGCTCCATTACCACGACTGTGCACAGTTGATTCATAGCCTGAGCGGCGTAGTGCAGGTGAATACTCGTCTGGGCAGTTGGGTGGTCCCCCCTGGGCGTGGCGTTTGGCTGCCTGCGCGCGTAGAACACAGTCTGCAGATCACCGGCAAAGTGGCGGCAAGAGCGCTGTTAGTCGATCCGCTGGCACGAGCCGACCTGCCGGCAAGCTGCGAAGTGGTGCAAATATCCCCGTTGCTGCGTGAGCTGATTATCTGTGCGATGGACATTACGGCGGATTATCCGGCGGGAGGTCGTGAAGAGCGAATTATGGAGCTGATCCTGGATGAATTGCGTGTGCTGCCAATCCTGCCGCTGAATTTGCCCGAACCGCGCAGCGATGCCCTATTAAGATTGTGCCGGCATATTCAGCAATCGCTGGCACACCCCTGGGAGTTAGAACAGGCCGCCGGTTACATCAACGTCAGCGGCCGCACGCTGTCACGACGTTTTCAACGAGAAACCGGGCTGCGTTTTGGCGACTGGGTGCGCCGCGCCCGTTTGCTGGCGGCATTGAATGCCCTGGCCGCCGGGCATTCGGTGCTGGAAGTGGCGCTGGACTTGGGCTATGACAGCCCCAGTGCTTTCAGCGCCATGTTCCGCCGCCAGCTGGGCGTTGCGCCCAGCACTTATTTCGCTAAATAACGCGCAGCCACGTTGAACAACGCCTGCAGGGAAGCGCTGGCAGAATCGACGTCGATGCCGACCCCGTAAGCCGCCTCACCGTGCGCCAGCGTACAGCGAATATAGGCCACGGCACGGCTTTGGCTCTGATGCCCCAGCGTGTGTTCATGGTAGTCCTCTATCGCCAAATTCAAGCCAAAGCGCTGGCGCAGCGCATCCACCGCGCTGGACAACAAACCGTTCCCTACCCCCAGCAGCCGTTGCTGTTGCCCTTCGAACAACACCCTGGCACTGAAACTATAAGCCTCGATGCTGTGGCTTTCGGTCTGATAGCTCAGCAACTGCAGCCGCGGTTGTTCCACCAATCCATAGCTGATTCTAAACAGCCGCCACAGCTCGGCGGTGGTCATCTCTTTGCCGCTGCCGTCGGTCGCCTGCTGCACCACCTTGCTGAAATCAATTTGCAATCCACGCGGCAACGACAGCCCATGGTTCTGCTCCAGCAACCAGGCAGCGCCGCTTTTGCCCGACTGGCTGTTAACCCGGATCACCGCCTCATAGCTGCAGCCGACGTCCGCCGGATCGAGCGGTAAATAAGGCACCTGCCACAGACCGTCCTGCCTCTGCTGTTGGGCGGCAAAGCCTTTTTTAATCGCATCCTGATGAGAGCCGGAAAAGGCGGTGAACACCAACTCACCGGCGTAAGGATGGCGCGGATGAACCGGCAGTTGGTTACACTGCTCAACCACCTCCACCACTTGCTTCAGTTGGCTGAAATCCAGCCCCGGCGCAACGCCCTGGGTATACAGGTTGAGCGCCAGCGTCACCAGATCGACATTGCCGGTGCGTTCACCGTTGCCGAACAGACAACCTTCGACCCGATCGGCACCGGCCAGCATTGCCAGCTCGGCGCAGGCCACTCCGGTGCCACGATCGTTATGCGGATGCACGCTGATGGTCACCCGGTTGCGCTGACTGAAACGCCGGCAGAACCACTCAATCTGGTCGGCGTAGACGTTCGGCGTACTGACCTCCACCGTGGCCGGCAGGTTGATGATCATCGGCCGCCCCGGCCCAGGCTGCCAGACATCGGCAACGGCCTCACAGATTTCCAGCGCAAACTCCAGCTCGGTAAAGCAGAAAGTCTCCGGTGAATATTCGAAGGTCCATGCCGTTTCCGGCTGCTGCTCGCACTGCTGCCGAATGCGCAGCGCGCCGTTAACCGCCAGCGCTACCGTTGCCGCCTTGTCCTGTTTGAAGACGATTTCACGAAACATCGGTGCGGTAGCGTTATACAGGTGCACGATGGCGCGTGGTGCACCACGCAACGCGTCGAAGGTACGGTCGATCAAATCGTCTCGCGATTGGGTCAGCACCTGAATACTGACGTCATCCGGGATCAACTGCTCATCAATCAGCGAGCGGACAAAATCGAAGTCCGTTTGCGAGGCAGAAGGAAACGCCACCTCAATCTCTTTGAACCCGCACGCCAGGAGCATCTGGTAGAACTGGTGTTTGCGGGCGTTATCCATAGGTTCCGCCAGCGCCTGATTGCCGTCACGCAGATCGCTGGAGCACCAGCGCGGTGCCTGCTGCAAAGTGCGGCCCGGCCACTGGCGATCCGGCAAGGTCACGGGCGGGAACGGACGGTATTTGATTGAAGGGTCGGTTAACATGGCACTCTCCTGGCGGTAATAAGCAATGCCCTATTATTTCCTGCCGTGATCCCTCCTGCTCCCGCTTAGCGGACAACTATCGTCGCGAAACGGACAACAAAAAAATTTGCATCCTGCGCCAGTGCGGCAACAATTACTTCTGACGTTTGTCATGGCGCTTCGGCGCACCCAGCCCTGAGCAATGCTTACCCTGACTGGAGAAAAATATGAGCCTGTATGCAACCCTGGAAGAAGCCGTTGAAGCGGCGCGCGAGGAGTTTATCGAGTCTGCCGAAGGCGGTAACGACGACGAACCGCCGGTGCCGCAACAGTTCAATCTGCAAAAATACGTGATGCTGGATGGTGATATCATGTGGCAGGCCGAATTCTTTGAACAAGAAGGCGAATCGGTCGAATGCCTGACGTTACGCAGCGGCGCTGCCGCTCAGGCTATTTTCGACGGGGATTATGACGAAGTCGAAATCAGCGCCGAATGGATTGAGGAAAATACGCTGCACGAGTGGGAAGAAGGAGACTTCCAGCTCGATCCGCCGTTGGATACCGAAGAGGGCCAAACAGCCGCCGACGAGTGGGATGAGCGTTGAATGATCACGGGCGGGAGCAGACAATCCCCCGCCCTTCACCCTATGATTTTCTGAGAGGCTGCATGATTATCCGCCAGGCGCGTCCCGAAGATTTCCCCGCGATTTTGCAACTGCAAACACAAAACACCCCGGCAAACTTGAGCGACAGCCAAAAACGCCAGGGATTTATCGTCTCGCGCATGAATGAAGCGCAGCTCACAAGCATTAACCAGGGGCTGGGTATTCTGGTGGCGGTCGAAGGTGAAGCCCTGGCCGGATTTGTCTGCCTGATGCCGACGAATGCGCAACCGCACCCGCCGGTGGTGGATGCGATGCTGGACACGCTGGCCGGCCAATCATTCAAGGGACGGCCACTGAGTGAGCAGCGGGTGTTTCTGTATGGTCCGGTGTGCCTTGACAGCGCCTGGCGTGGCAAAGGCGTGCTGAAGCAGCTCTACGCCGCCGTCAAGGCGCGTACCCGCAAGGAGTTCGACGTTGGCGCGCTCTTTATTGACGACAGTAACCCGCATTCGTTGGCGGCCCATGTACAGGGCTTGCAGATGACGGCGCTGGCTCCGTTCCGCTGTGGTGATCAGGGTTACCAACTGGTGGTATTTGCCACCGGGGATTAGCTTATTCGTAGGGGCCGTGTTGGGCGTCAAACGGCAGCATAAAGGTATCTACCACCATCGACAGCGGCACATCAATGACCGTGATATACCGCCAGGGGCTATCGCGCAGATCCCACTGAACGCCCGGATAATATTGATGGCCGTGCCCGGCCCCCGGCACTGTGCGACTGATAATACTGCCGCAGCCGGTTAACGCCGTGACTCCTGCCACCAGCAATACCAGACGAAGAAGAGAAGAGAGATTCACCAAAATGATTTTTGCCCCGGGTTTGTTTTGTGGGGCCACAACGCCCGGCGCGAATTTTAACACAGTTTTTCACGTGAGTTTGTCGGCGTTGCGTAAGCCAAATACCAAAAAAAAACGGGGAACACGCTATGCGTATTCCCCGTACAGGTCACCCGATCAGCCTTTAACGCTGACCCATCGGATGAGCCCGCTCATTGTGCGGCAGTTGCTGATAAAACTCGCGCCAGGCGGCGCCCTGCGGCAGTAGCCAAACCCGCTGATGCAAACGCGACAGCGCGACAGGATCGCTCAGCAGCTCAAGACGTTTGCCTTTCACCAGCTTCTCCGGCCCCAGCTCCAACGCCTCGTTCACTCGCTCTTCACGATTACGCTCGATGGCACCGCGCAGATGGTGACGCGCAGTAGCCAGCGCCGTCGCCAATGCGTTGAATGACGGATTGACCACCGCGTGCATAAAGCCATTGCTCAGTGCGCGTTCACGGTTAAGTTGCAAATATTCTTCCGTTGCCACCAGTTCGCGAGGAGGAGAGTACTCTTCCGGGATCAGGAACAGTTTGGCGCGCTTGCTCTTGATACCTAACGTCGCACGGCTCGACAAGACCGAAACGAACGGCGACAGGATCAGCGAGAAGACGATTGGCGACAGCCACCACAGGAAGCGCAGATCCAGCCAGGCCATACCGCCAGCCCAGACCAGACCGAGCAGCATCTGTGAACCGTGGCGTTTAAAGGCTTCGCCCCAAGGGGTGTCATCATCGTCACGCTGTGGCGAGTTCCATACCACTTCCCAACCCAGGAAGGCACTGACCACGAATACCGTGTGGAACAGCATGCGCACCGGCGCCAGCAGCACCGAGAACAGCATTTCCATCAGCATCGACAGGAACAGGCGTATACCGCCGCCGTACTCCTTAGCACCCTTCGCCCAGATCAGCACAATGCTCAACAGTTTAGGCAAGAACAGCAGCACCAGCGTGGTAGAGAACAGCGCTATCGCCAGTTCAGGACGCCACTGCGGCCACACCGGGAACAGCTGGCGCGGTTGCAGGAAGTACTGCGGCTCCATCAGGGTATGCACCACCTGCAGTGCGGTAGACAGCGCCAGGAACATAAACCACAGCGGTGCCGACAGGTAGGACATCACACCGGTCAGGAACACCGCACGGTGTACCGGGTGCATGCCCTTGACCAGGAACAGGCGGAAGTTCATCAGGTTACCGTGGCACCAGCGACGGTCACGCTTCAACTCATCCAGCAGGTTCGGCGGCAGTTCTTCATAGCTGCCCGGCAGATCGTAAGCAATCCACACGCCCCAACCGGCACGGCGCATCAACGCGGCTTCCACAAAGTCATGTGACAAGATGGAGCCGGCAAAAGAGCCTTCGCCAGGCAGTGGTGCCAGCGCACAGTGTTCGATAAACGGCTTCACGCGGATAATGGCGTTATGGCCCCAATAGTGCGATTCACCCAACTGCCAGAAATGCAGACCGGCAGTAAACAGCGGCCCGTAAACCCGGGTGGCAAACTGCTGCACGCGGGCATACAGCGTATCCATGCCTGATGCTTTCGGCGCAGACTGAATGATACCGGCGTTCGGGTTGGCTTCCATCAGGCGCACCAGACCGGTGAGACACTCACCGCTCATCACGCTGTCGGCATCCAGGATCACCATGTAGCTGTATTCGCCACCCCAGCGACGGCAGAAGTCGTCGATGTTGCCGCTTTTGCGTTTCACGCGGCGACGGCGACGGCGATAGAAGATACGGCCATGGCCATCTACGTCGCGGCACAGTTCCATCCAGGCTTTCTGTTCCGCCATGCAGATATCCGGGTCGTAGCTGTCGCTCAGCACGTAGATATCGAAATGCTCGAGCTGGCCGGTGGCCGCGACGGACTCATAGGTCGCGCGCAGGCCAGCGAACACGCGTTCGACGTCTTCGTTACAGATTGGCATGATCAACGCGGTGCGATGCGCCGGGTCGATCGGCTCATCGCCTTTGATGGTGGAAGAAATACTGTATTTGTCTTTGCCGATCAGTAACTGCAGGAAGCCCATCAGCGCAGTCCAGAAACCGGCCGAGACCCAACAGAACAGGATCGCGAACAGGATCAAAATGCCGGTTTGCAACACATAAGGCAGCAGTTGCAGCACCGACTGCATCAGATCCTGATCCCACATGGCCATCGGGTCGATCAGCGCCCAGCCCTGATACGGCAGAATCGTTTTCATGTACCAGGTGGCGATGCCGGTCTGCACCAGCATCAGCACCAACAGCACATAACGACGCATCGAGCCGACCACGCGCCAGCGGTTTTCCGCCGCGGCTTCCTCTTTGGAGGCGTGACGGTTGTGTGGCGTGCGTCCCAGCAGAGAATCCCAGAAGCGCGCTACCGGGTTGGTTCGCCAGGCTTCCGGGAACATGCTGGTGCGTTTGATTGGCGGCGTAGCCTTGAGAATGCTGCGCCCTTCCACGTCGGTATCGAAATCTTTGTCGCTAACCGCATCCGGCCAGGCGTCTTCGATTCGTGTTTTGACCGAGGCCAGCGTGACGTCATCGGCAGACAGCGTATTGACGTTGGCATCATCAGCGCCCATCTTGCGATGCAGCGCCTCAAAAGCCTGGGCGTCATCCGCCCCCGGCTGTGGTTTAAGCGCCTCTGACCGCTCAGCGGTCAGAGGCATTGCCGCAAGATAATCCTGGGCAAGTTGAGTAGGCTTATTCATTGGCAGGTAGCTGATAGCTCCAGGTTTCCGACAGGGTCTTATCACCATTGACCAGCGCTGCGCGCATTTCTACCGGCTTCTTGTCGTCTTTCACTTTCAGACGCAGCGTCAGGCGCCAGCCTTTGGTCACTGGATTATAGCGGACATTGTTTTCTACCATTTCACCGTTGTCACCGATGCTCACCTGAGAGGCAACCGGCGTAGCGCCGTCCAAGCCTTTCAGTACCGGGCCAACGAAGTCAACCAGGAATGCCACGCTGCCGTCTGGCTCGCGGATCAGGTTGGACTGCTTCACGTCACCGGTTGAACGCATGGTCTGGCTGACGTAGGCAATGTCCTGCGAATGCAGTTTGTCTTCGTCACGGGTGAAATGCAGGCGATAGCTCAACGCCAGCGGAGTTTTGGCGTCCGGCAGAACGTCTGGCGTCCAGAAAGCAACGATGTTGTCATTGGTTTCATCCGCTGTCGGGATCTCCACCAGCTCAACCTTGCCCTTGCCCCAGTCGCCGCGTGGCTCGATCCAAGCGCTTGGGCGCAGATCGTAGCGATCGTCCAGATCTTCGTAATCCTTGAAGTTACGGCCACGCTGTAGCAGACCGAAACCTTTCGGGTTTTCGACCTGGTAAGTGCTGACGGACAGATGCTTCGGATTATTCAACGGACGCCAGATCCACTCGCCGTTACCGGCATGGATAGACAGACCGTTGGAGTCATGCAGCGCCGGACGGTAGTTCAGGGTTGGCGACGGCTGGCTCGGCCCGAACAGGTACATGCTGGTCAACGGTGCCATGCCCAGTTTGCCGACTTTGTCGCGCAGGAACACTTTGGACTCAACGTCCACGGTGGTGTCGCGGCCCGGATAAACCACAAAACGGTAAGCCCCGGTAGCACGCGGTGAATCCAGCAGCGCGTAAATCACCAGATGCTTGTCGCCCTGCTTCGGACGTTCAACCCAGAATTCGCGGAAACGCGGGAATTCTTCGCCGGATGGCAACGCAGTATCAATCGCCAGGCCACGTGCGGAAAGCCCGTAAACCTGCCCTTTACCTACCACGCGGAAGTAGCTCGCGCCCAGCAGGCTCATAATTTCGTCGTTCTTATCCGCACTGTTGATCGGATAAATCACCTTGAAACCGGCAAAACCGAGGTTTTTTACCGACTCCGGATCGTGTTTTACCGAACCGAAGTTGAAGTAGTCCGGGCTGTACTTGATCTGTTTTACGCTGGTCGCGGTGACTTCATTGATTTTCACCGGCGTATCGAAGTACATCCCCTGATGATAAAACTCAAGCTTGAAAGGGGTTTTCAGTTTGCTCCAATAGGCTTTATCGTGATTGAACTGAATCTGCTGATAGTCCGCGAATTTCATCTCACGGAATTGAGAAGGAAGGTTGCTCTTCGGGGCTTCGAAGCCTTTTCCTGCCAGATCCTGCGCCTGCTTGGCCACATCATCTATAGAAAAAGCCCATGCCGGCGAAGTAAACAGCGTGAACAATACGGTCGCACCTAACCAACGTACGCTCGCGGCGCGTGGTTTTTTGGATAATATATTAACTAGCACATCCCCCCCTATTCGTGTGCTCAAATCATTTAAATCCATATTAATGGATTATTCAGCTTTCCGACAACATGATAAATGGATGGTTCATGTTTATGGCTCATAGTTTAAGCAGCTGACTAAACACCAGCGTAGCAAGCCGCGCATCAAGACGCTATGGAAAAATGTGAAACGGTATAGTAGGGTTTGTGATTCGATTTAACCATTGCCGACTTATTAAGCGTGTTAATGACCACTCGATAAAATCACCAGCGGTAACCTATGACTAAAGGCAGCAACCAACGCGAGTTTTTCCTCGATTCGATCCGGGCTTATTTGATGTTGCTCGGCATCCCTTTTCATCTTTCTCTGATTTATTCCAGCCATACCTGGGCGGTGAACAGCGCCAGCCCCTCCTTCTCGCTGACGGTGCTGAACGACTTCATCCATGCTTTCCGCATGCAGGTGTTCTTCGTGATTTCCGGCTACTTCTCTTACATGCTCTATGAGCGCTACGAGCGCCACCAGTGGCTGAAGGTCAGGCTTGAGCGAGTGGCGATCCCCCTGCTGAGTTCGATTCCGTTAATAACGGTGCCGCAGTTTTTCATGCTGAAATACTTCACGGACAAATTAAACGGTTGGGAAAATTTTTCGCTCTATCAGAAAATAAATGTAACAGTTTGGGAGCTGGTTTCTCACCTGTGGTTTTTATTAACCCTGTCATTGCTGACCACCCTATGTTTTTATCTGTTCAAAAAAATCAAGGCACTTAAAAATAATACCGTTCCCTACCCGATAAATAAAATGACCGGATTAGGAAACATCTCACTGCTCTTTCTTATTTATGCTTTATGCTATTCGGCCGCGCACCGTATTATTTTAATTTTTGCGCCAGCTTTACTCTCCAATGGTCTGTTCAATTTTGTGGTGATGGAGACGATGTTCTACCTGCCGTTCTTCATCCTGGGCGCCTATGCCTTTAAGTACGTGTGGCTGAAAGAGATTTTCCTCAAACCGTCCCTCGGCGCGCTGCTGGGTTCGCTGTTGCTGTTCATTGCCTATATGTTAAATCAGAAGTTTCTGGCTCACAGCAGCTATATGTTTGAGCTGGAAGTGCTGATCAAAACCCTGTTGGGGATCCTGATGGCCAACGTGATTTTCTCATTCGGACATAATCTGCTGAACTATCACTCACCGCGTATCACTTATCTGGTGAATGCATCGCTGTTTATATATCTGGTGCACCATCCGCTAACCCTGATATATGGCGCTTTTGTGACGCCACATATCAACAATAACCTGCTGGGTTTTCTGGCCGGATTGGTGTTTGTCTTCTCTTGCGCCTTCCTGTTATATGAACTGCACAAGCGTATCCCGCTGTTCCGTTTTCTGTTCTCTGGTAAACCGCAATAATCCTACTGCCCGGCAGCCGTTTCGGCTTGCCGGGTAGCTCACTGTCATCGCTTCGTCTACCAGTACCTTTATCATTTACCTTCGCACCGGCAACGCGCCTGGTGATTCAAGCACTGAGCACAGATTGCTCACCCCTATGGCGAAAGTTAAGGCAAAGTTATGCTGGAGCATATTGCCGCGAGTTGTTATAACGGCAATGCATAAGTGGAAATCCACATCCCTGCCTTACGGTAGCGATTGGGCTCAATGAACCCTAAGGGACGGCCTTGTCACCATCGCGACAAGGCTTGCAGCATCTCCCTTCCGTCACGACAGAGAGGATTTTTAATGACTGATAAAGACACTTCGGCTCAGGAAGCCGTACCAGAGAACGCCACCCTACTGAAAATTCTTGGCCGGTTGCTTTCCGCACTGGATTCGTCGATCAGCGGCAAGGATCGCAGCATTCTGGTCGCCGAACTTTCCAGCCTTAACCTTGACGGTATTTCAGAGTCAGAAAGAAAACTGGCTGCCGAGCTGATCAGACGGGCCCTGCAGTCACTCGACCATTTATAACGCCTCGCCTGCAAACCATTAAGCCTCCTGGAGGGGGTTTAATGGTTTTTCCTTCTCCAGGCACGGCAACACCCACCATTTATTGCCTAAGCACGATCACAGCAAGCTGATAAATATAGATAAAAGAAAGAAGTTCACCGGTTTCTCCCCGCTTCCATATGGTTCTCCGCTTAAATGACAATAAAGGTCAAACTGTTTTATGAATCAGGCTTGGCGTTTTACCTGAAAAACAGGCTATCATCAGGGAGTATCTGCGCTAGCGCGCAACGCCCTTCCCCCCAGCCTGCAGGAGAACGTCATTTTGGATGCCAGCACCATTAACAGTTTGTTCATCATCGGTGCCGTGTTGGTGGGAGCAAGTATTCTTCTCAGTTCATTTTCGTCACGCCTGGGTATTCCTATTCTGGTGATCTTCCTGGCCATTGGCATGTTGGCGGGGGTCGATGGTCCGGGCGGTATCGTTTTCAGCAACTATCCGGTGGCCTATCTGGTCAGTAACCTGGCGCTGGCGGTGATCCTGCTGGACGGCGGGATGCGTACCCGAGTCAGCTCATTCCGCGTCGCGCTATGGCCGGCACTTTCGCTGGCAACTATCGGCGTGGTGATCACCGCCGGGCTGACCGGGCTGGCCGCCGCCTGGCTGTTCAACCTCGATCTGCTGCAGGGCATGCTGATTGGCGCCATTATCGGCTCCACCGACGCCGCGGCAGTCTTCTCGTTATTAGGCGGCAAAGGACTGAACGAACGCGTCAGCGCCACGCTGGAAATCGAATCCGGCAGCAACGATCCCATGGCGGTGTTCCTTACCATTACGCTGATTGCGATGATCTCCGCAGGCGAAACCACGCTGAGCTGGATGTTCCCTCTCCATCTGCTGCAGCAGTTCGGCATGGGGGTTGTCTTTGGTCTTGGCGGCGGTTGGCTGCTGCTGACGTTAATCAACCACATTAAACTGGCAGAAGGGCTGTATCCACTGCTGGCCGTCAGCGGCGGCATTCTGATTTTTGCCCTGACCACCGCACTGGACGGCAGCGGCATTCTGGCGGTATACCTGTGCGGCCTGATGCTGGGTAATCGCCCGATCCGCAACCGGCACGGCATCGTGCAAACCTTCGACGGCCTGGCATGGCTGAGCCAGATCGGCATGTTCTTGGTGCTGGGATTATTGCTGAATCCGCATGAGCTGCTGCCGATCGCCATCCCTGCCCTACTGCTTTCGCTGTGGATGATCTTATTTGCCCGACCGCTGTCGGTATTTATCGGGCTGTTGCCGTTCCGCAGTTTTACCTTACGCGAACGCAGCTTTATCTCCTGGGTCGGCCTGCGCGGGGCCGTACCGGTGATTCTGGCCGTCTTCCCGATGATGGCCGGCCTGCCCAATGCTCAGTTGTTCTTCAACGTGGCTTTCTTTGTGGTGTTGGTTTCCCTGTTGCTGCAGGGCACCACCCTGTCGTTCGCCGCGAAGAAAGCCAAGGTGATCGTTCCGCCGGCGCTGGCGCCGATTTCACGGGTTGGGCTGGATGTTCATCCTGAAAACCAGTGGGAGCAGTTTGTTTATCAGCTGTCGTCCGAAAACTGGTGCGTCGGTGCCGCGCTGCGTGAGCTGAAAATGCCACCGGGTACGCGCATTGCGGCATTGTTCCGAGGCAAAGAGCTGTTGCACCCCAGCGGCAGCACACGACTACGCGAAGATGACATTCTGTGCGTTATCGGTCACGAGCACGACCTGCCGGTACTGGGTAAGTTATTTAGCCAGGCGCCGGTGGTTACGCTGGATGAACGCTTCTTCGGTGATTTTATCCTGCAGTCGGACGCGCGCCTGAGCGATATTTCACAGGTTTATGGCCTGAATCTGCACGAAGGCGTGGATGAACAGCAAACGCTCGGCCAATTCGTCATTCAACTGATTGGCGGCGAACCGGTAGTGGGCGATCAGATCGAATGGGATGGCCTGACCTGGACCATCGCCGAAATGGATGGCAATGCGATCAGTAAAGTCGGCGTAAGAATTGTTACTGACTGATCCCTCCGCATAACCGGTCTGCTGCGCGGCCATGCCCGCAGCGGACCTTTCAAACAGACGGAACTTATAAGCCTGGGAAGGTTCTTAACCTCTGGAATAACCCAAACCGGGCATTCAGCTCCGGCGTTTTAACCTTTACTCTGGGAACATCGCATCGCGGTGATGGGTATCGATTTGAACAGTAAAATTCGATTTCTATCGGCCATGTTGGGGCTCGCACTGACTGTTATAGTGCTGGACCTGGGCGTCGCCGATTTGGTCCATAGACTCTTAATTGGATAACGTTAACGTGGCACAGCAGCAAGAAAAAGACATTCTGGGAAAGATACTGGTTACCGTCTCCGCACTCTGCGTGATTATTGTGGCGGTATTGCTGATATGGGGATTTGTACTGGATTAATCCCCAGCCAGGCGCAGTAACATAGCAACACTACAACTACCGTTTTGTTACAAAACACCGAAATCACTTACCGGCCATTGCGCGTAAGCTAGACGCAGAGAGTTATAAAAATAATCCCTCATACGACTTAAGTGTTGGCCCGCCTGAAACGGGCTTTTTTTTTGCCCGCAACCCCAAATTTGGAGCATAAAAAAACCGCCGAAGCGGTTCTTTAAAGGCGATGGCGATCAGATTTTACAGCCTTCGCAGTCCGCCTCGTCCTCAAGGATCTCGGGGAGTTCTTTCACTTTCTGCGCCGCTTTTTCTTCTGCTTGCGCCAATTCGGCATCGATATCAAAATCGAAAATATCATCACTCATCGTAACTTCCTCAGGCTTATCTGACTTCAATGCGTGAGTATAATCGACAACCGCGCGAGCGGAAACCCTCAGTTAAGCACGGCCACCTGCGGCTGTTCATCCTGCGACTTCTTTGAGTACGCCAGATCGTAGACGTCGTAGAAATCGATCTCGCCTTTATTGGCGATGATTTCCTGCATGCGATTTTTCGTCGCGGCACCGATCGTCGGTTCATCCAGCAATGCCTTCACCGACTGCGGCGACAGCGCCCGGGTGAAATACCACTCGCCGTTATAACAAACGCGCAGATCCAGCACGCCAATATCTTCAAAGCGATAGACCGGTTTGATTTCAATCAACAGCATGGCGAACATGAACAGAACGAAGGCGGTGAAAGCCAAAAACGCGATGAAGCCCATGTAAGGAACCTGATACATCACGGCGATCACGGCAAAATAACCGGCAAACATGGCGAGACACAGATAGCGGTGATCGCGCGCAAATTCGCTATTGAAGCGCAACTTGCCGTCACGTCCTTCCTGTCGATTGATCCGTTCGATTTCTTTTACCAAGATGCTTTTAATCGCGTCCATAGCTACAACCTTATGCCTTGGGGGGACATTATTGCTATCAATAATCATTCCTCAAACTAACACAGGTACAGTTTGCCCAGGTAGATCAGTTATGCAATTTAATATCGGTAACTGTTATACCCTCTGCGGCTAGCGCTGCAGCGAGTTTTTGCCTTGCGCAAACATAAACATCCGCTGGGCGATATCGTCGGCCTGTTTGATTTTTTGCTTTTGCGGTTCGTTACAGCGCTGAATAGCGCGCGCATAAGCCAGTTCATGCGCCTGATCGATCATCGCAATAATCTTGTCGCGCTCCTGTTGAGCCAGGTTGCCCAGCATGGTGGTGATAATTGCCTGATAGGCGTTGGAGGCGGCGGTAAGCGACTTCTCTCTGGCTTCGAGCGCCACCACACGTTGCAATAACTCCTGCAGTTGATCGGACTCAGACATGGCGATCTCCTGTTGCCGGGCAGCGAACCTGCCTGATTAGAGTCTAGCAAAGATCGATTGCAACAGAGGAAGATTAAGAAAAGAACCGGTTAGGGTAAAGCACACCCGAAAATCCCAACAAGGAGCCGATAGTGCAAATCAACCCGGGTGCGCTTTATGATAACGGGTCCGTAAAGGAAGCTGGCGCGCTATGCAGGACTCGAACCCGCGTCTATCAATTTTGTAGCCAAAAAAGCATCATAAAACCAACCACTCTGCCAACTGAGTTAATAGCGCATTCCTTTGCTTCGGGGCGTTATTATCCATATTAATGCTATGGATTCAACACAAGTAACTATGAACAACTGAATTTTAAGAGAAATCTTGTTTTTTTCGCCTATTCCTCCCTCAGCCGCCAATTACTTTCATTCCGCGATAGTTAATCAGTGGCACTTTTCCCTCGCCGTCTGCGGCATGTTTATTGTTAGTTAAAGCGCTGGATGCCACTATAGCGGCTTCTGGGATCAACGTTGCTGTTACGGATAACATTATGAAAGTCACTCCGCGCCGTTTGGCGTTTACTCTGGTCGGCGTCCTGCTGGTCATTACTGCCGTCGTTACACTGATCTCACTGCGAAGCCCCTCACCGGCCCCCTATGTCACGGCGCCGGTTCGGCTTGGCGATATCGAAAACGCGGTATTGGCCACCGGTAAGCTGGATGCTTTCGAACGGGTCAACGTCGGCGCTCAAGTTTCAGGCCAGGTGAAGTCCCTGAAGGTCAAACTTGGCGACCGGGTGACCAAAGGCCAGCCGATTGCCGACATCGACGACCTGCCACAACGTAACGATCTGCGTAATGCCGAAGCGGCGCTGAACGTGGCAAAAGCGGATTTACAGGCCAAACAGGCGCTGTTGAAGCAGGCGGAGTCCCGTTTTAAACGCCAGAAACGCATGTTGAAAGACGAAGCCGGCTCGCGCGAGGATTTTGAAGCGGCCGAGGCCACGCTTGCCGCTACCCGCGCCGAACTGATTGCGCTGAATGCACGTATTGTGCAGGCGCAAATTGAGGTGGACAAGAAGAAGGTCGATCTGAGCTACACCCGCATCCTGGCACCGATGGACGGCATTGTCATTGCCGTCATTACCCAGCAAGGCCAAACGGTAAACGCCAATCAGAGCGCCCCTACCATCGTCAAACTGGCGCAGTTGGATGTGATGACCATCAAGGCGCAGATTTCCGAAGCCGACATTACCCGCGTTACCCAAGGGCAAAAAGCCTACTTCACCATTTTCTCCGAACCGGACAAAAAGTACGATGCCACGCTGCGCACCGTCGAATTGGCGCCTGAGTCCATCATGAAAGACGATTCGCTCAGCGGCGGCGGTTCCGCCTCAGGCTCCGGCAGCGCCAACGCTTCGGTGTATTACAACGCGCTGCTCGACGTGCCCAATCCGCAAAACCGGCTGCGCATTGCCATGACGGCTCAGGTTTCATTGCTACTAGGTGAGGCAAAAAACACGCTGTTGGTTCCGATTCAGGCAGTGCATAAAAACGCGGACAAAAAACAGCAGGTACAAGTGCTGACCGGGGATAACCGGGTGGAAATACGTGAGGTGACAACCGGTATTACCAATAACGTCGATATACAAATCCTCTCTGGATTAAAGGTGGGTGAACACGTAGTGCTGGTGCAAGAAAGCGCCAAGCCGGGCGAAGAAGGCCTGTTACTGTGAACACCATTATTGAACTGAAAGGGATTGGCCGCACCTATACCAACAGCAGCGAGCCGTTAACCGTACTGAAAAACATCAACCTCAAGATCGCCGCCGGTGAGTTGGTTGCCATTATCGGTGCCTCAGGCTCGGGCAAATCAACGCTGATGAACATCATCGGTTGTCTGGACGTGCCTGATCAGGGGAATTATCACATCGGCGGGCATAACGCCGCGCACCTGTCGCCGGACGAGTTGGCCAGGCTTCGTCGGGAACACATAGGTTTTATCTTCCAGCGTTATCATCTGATGCCGGACATCAGCGCGTTGGGCAATGTCGAGATCCCGGCGATCTACGCCAACAGTAAACGCGACCAACGTCGCCTGCGCGCGGCACAATTGTTGGCGCGCCTGGGGTTGGAGGGCCGTGAGCATCACAAGCCCGGTCAACTGTCCGGCGGCCAACAGCAACGCGTCAGCATTGCTCGTTCGTTAATCAACGGCGGTGAAATCATCCTTGCGGACGAACCGACCGGCGCGTTGGACTCCAAATCCGGGCAGGAAGTGCTGGAGATCCTCAGCGAACTGAACCAGCGTGGTCACACGGTGGTGATCGTCACCCACGACATGAAAGTCGCCCAGCACGCGCAGCGTATTATCGAACTGCAGGATGGCGAGATCGTCGCCGACAGCGGGTGTCAATCGCCGGTGCCTCCCCCGGTGATGAAAAAGAGCCCGCCAGTTGCACAAGGCTATTGGCAAAGCTTGCTCGACCGCACCCGGGAGTCACTGCAGATGGCGCTGAAAGCGATGAACGCCCACCGCTTGCGCACAGCGCTGACTATGACCGGCATCATTTTCGGCATCGCCGCCGTGGTTACGGTGGTCGCCCTGGGCGAAGGTGCAAAACAGCGCACGCTGGAGAGCATTAAAGATCTGGGCACTAACGTCGTCAGCATTTATCCCGGGCGTGATTTCTTTGACGACAGCATCGACAGCATCCGCACCCTGGTACCGGCGGACGCCGACGCGCTGGCCAGCCAGAGCTTTGTCGACAGCGTCAGCCCTGAAGTCAGCGCCTCAGAGAACATTCGCTTTCGCAGCAAATCGGCCAACGCATCGATCAGCGGCGTGGGCCGCGATAACCTGCGCGTTAGCGGCCTCAAGCTGATACAGGGTCGAAACTTCCTCGATGACCGCAATGCGCTGCAGGAAGTGATCATTGACGAAAACGCGCGGCAGGCTTTGTTCGGCGATTTCGGCGTTGAGCCTCTGGGCCAGATCGTGTTCCTCGATGCGGTACCGGCCCGGGTGGTCGGCATAGTCCAAAGTAACCAGGATTCGGCCCCCAACCGCATCAGAGTATGGATGCCCTACTCCACCGTGATGTATCGCATGGTGGGCAAATCGACGCTGAGCAGCATTAATGTCCGGTTGAAAGAGGACGTCTCCAACGAAGCCGCCGTCGCCGCGATTAAACAGTTGCTGACTCAACGTCATGGCGTGAAGGATTTTATGCTGTTCAATCTCGACAAATACCGAAAATCGATTGAACACACCTCGATGACGCTGACCTTGCTGATCCTGATGGTCGCCTCGATCTCCCTGATTATTGGCAGCCTGGGCGTGATGAATATCATGCTGGTGTCAGTGACCGAACGCACGCACGAAATCGGCGTGCGCATGGCCGTCGGTGCCCGGCGTAGCGATATCATGCAGCAATTTATGATAGAAGCCGTGCTGGTTTGCCTGATCGGCGGTGTATTGGGCATATTGCTGTCATTCGCCGCTGGTTCGCTGTTTACCCTGTTAGCGGGGGGCATGCTCACCGCCATCTATTCCTGGCAGGCCGCCGCCGTGGCCTTCTGCTGCTCCACCCTGATTGGCATGATCTTCGGTTATCTCCCTGCCCGCAAAGCGGCGCGGATGGATCCGGTCATTTCTCTGGCCAGCGAGTAACTTATGAAAACCTTATCCCCTCTCGCGTTATGCCTCGCGGCCTTGCTCAGTACCGGCTGCGGGAATGCGCTGAAAAGCGAGTATCAGTCTCCAAAGGTGCAGTATCCGGCCGACTGGCAGCAAAACGCCGAAGCCGACACGTCAGAACCATTCAACTGGCGTGATTTCCGCGATCCCCAGTTGGACCGATGGCTGCAGCAGGTGATGGCGGCCAATAACGATTTGGCCGCCGCCGCACTGCGCGTCTACCGTGCCCAACTGGCGGCGCAGCGGGCTGATATCGGCACCGCGCCAAGTGTGAACGCAACGCTCAACAGCGGAGCCAATACCGCCCTTTCCGACTCCTCGCCTTGGAACAAAAGCAGCAGCGCCAATCTCGGCGTCAACTATGAGGTCGATCTGTGGGGCAAACTGGCGCGGCAACGTGACGCCGCGGAATGGGCCAGCCAGGCCACGCAACAGGATTTGCAAAGTGCGCGTCTGGCTTTGCTCGCCAGCGCCAGCAAGAATTACTGGCGTATCGGCTTTATCAATCAGCGAATCCGCGTCAGTCAGCAAAGCATCGACTATTCCCAACAAACCCTGGGGCTGGTCAAGGCACGCTACCGCGCGGGCAGCGTCTCTTCATTGGACGTGGTGGATGCCGAACAGAACCTGATTAATCAGCAAAGCAGCCATCTGACACTGCTGCGTGAGCGTCAACAGGCGCTGAACGAACAGACGGTACTGCTGGGTGCGCCGCCGGGAAACACGTTGGTTGAGCCCGAGAGCCTGCCGACCGGTCCATTGCCGCAAATCAATGCCGGCATCCCGGCCAGCGTGCTGCGCCATCGCCCGGATATCAGTGCCAAAGAGTGGCGACTGCGTGAAACTCTGGCTAACGTGGACATCAAACGCACCCAGTACTACCCGGCCTTCAGCCTGACGGGCTCATTAGGTGCCAGCAGCACCGCATTGCTGGAGTTTTTGCGTAATCCGCTGGCAACGGTAGGTGCCGGACTGTCGCTGCCGTTCCTCGAATGGCGGCAAATGGACGTCGATATCAAAATCGCCCGCAGCGACTATGAACTGCAGGTGCTGGAATTCAAGCAGGCGCTGTATAAAGCCATGGCCGACATTGATGATGCCCTGTCGTTACGTACGCAACTGATGGCACAGGAGAAACACCTGCAAGCGGCATTGGCGCTGGCGCGTAAATCTGAACGATTGAATGAAAGCCGCTACCGGCAAGGCTCGGTGCCGATCAATTTCTGGCTGGATGCGCAAAATCGCCGTCGGTTGGCGGAGCTAGCCGTGGATGAAAACCGGTTCGCTCAATACCAAAACCTGGCGCAACTCTATCTGGAGTTTGGTGGATCTGCGCAGTAAGGCTGAGCCTGGCGATCGCGCCAGGCTTTTTCATCTGGAATGCATTAATTTTGCCCGTTTTTACTGCAGTTCTTTCTATACTTGTTTCATCCCTTCCCAGACAAAAAACCACCATTATGAACAATAATTAATCTATTTATGCGCTAAATCGGTGCAAATTGATAAGATAAACTGCTAAATTTGATCGCCGCAAGATATAACGCTAAGCTATAGATGCAAAATAATTAGTCACCTAAATGACATATTCCCGGTGAAAATTGACTTATTACGTGACTCGCATCACACAAAAAAGGCAGTGGCGAATCTGGCAACATCGCAATAAGATTAGCCACGCTGATAACTGGGCAGAAGAAGTGAACGAGGATTGCGAATTCACGTACGACTAAAATTGATTAAGGGATGATTATATGAAGTTAAGAAAAAAACGACATAAACCGATGCATATTAATGACATCACCATCATCGATGACAGCAAGCTGAAAAAAGCCATTACCGCGGCCGCATTAGGTAACGCAATGGAATGGTTTGACTTCGGTGTATATGGCTTTGTAGCCTACGCCCTTGGGCAAGTCTTTTTCCCTGGCGCCACCCCTGGCGTACAGATGATTGCCGCACTGGCGACCTTTTCCGTTCCCTTCCTGGTACGTCCATTAGGCGGTATCTTCTTTGGCGCGATGGGCGATAAATTCGGTCGCCAGAAAGTACTCTCCATCACCATTATTATCATGGCGGTCAGTACCTTCTGTATCGGCCTGATCCCTTCCTATGCCTCTATCGGCATCTGGGCACCGGTTCTGCTGTTGCTGGCCAAATTGGCACAGGGCTTCTCGGTAGGTGGCGAATACTCCGGCGCGGCTATCTTCGTAGCCGAATATTCACCGGACAGAAAACGCGGCTTTATGGGCAGCTGGCTTGATTTTGGCTCCATTGCCGGTTTCGTCCTGGGTGCTGGCGTGGTGGTACTGATCTCCAGCATTGTCGGTGAAACCAACTTCCTCGACTGGGGCTGGCGTATTCCGTTCTTTATCGCAGCGCCTTTGGGTCTGATCGGTTTGTACCTGCGCCATGCGCTGGAAGAAACACCGGCCTTCCAGCAGCACGTGGAAAAGATGGAGAAAGACGACCGCAACGCCATCGAAAACCCGCCGAAGACCTCTTTCAAAGAGATCGCGGCCAAGCACTGGAGAAGCCTGCTGGTCTGCGTCGGTATCGTGATTTCAACCAACGTGACCTATTACATGTTGCTGACTTACATGCCGAGCTACCTGTCGCATAACCTGCACTACTCGGAAGATCACGGCGTACTGATCATTATCGCCATCATGATCGGTATGTTGTTCGTGCAGCCGGTCATAGGCCTGGCCAGTGACCGCATCGGCCGTAAGCCGTTTATTATCGGCGGCAGCGTCGGTCTGTTGGCTCTGTCTATCCCCTGCTTTATTCTGATCAACAGTAACGTGATTGGTCTGATCTTCGTCGGTCTGTTGGTGCTGGCGGTGCTGCTGAACTCCTTCACCGGTGTGATGGCCTCCACCCTGCCGGCGATGTTCCCGACGCATATTCGTTACAGCGCGTTGGCGATTTCATTCAACATCTCGGTACTGGTTGCCGGTGCGACGCCGACGGTAGCCGCCTGGCTGGTCGAAGCGACCGGGAACCTGTATATGCCGGCTTATTATCTGATGGTCGTCGCCGTCATCGGTCTGATCACCGGCCTGTACATGAAAGAAACCGCCAATAAACCGCTGCGCGGTGCCACCCCGGCGGCTTCGGATCGTTCGGAAGCCAAAGAGCTGCTGCAAGAAAACTACGACAACATCGAACAGAAAGTCGAAGACATCAATGAGCAGATTGCCGAGTTGGAAAAGAAAAAACAGACGTTGATCGACCAGCATCCAAAACTGGACTAAACAGCGTTCTAACGACAAGCCACCTTCGGGTGGCTTTTTTATTGCCGTAATCCGGTCAACGTCCGAACGTAAATTTGCACAACCTTCCTTCTGCGCCCCATGCGCGACCGCCGTTTTTCACCGGCAGTAATCATCGGGGTATAAGCGGCCACAGTGCGATTTCGGCAAACCGGATTTTGGCACTATTAGCCTGATATTTTATCCCGGCGAGGTTTGATGCTAGGCTTGAAATCAAGTTAACCCATTGAAGAAGATAGCCAATGAGTAGAATGGATATGCCGATCGTTATTGCCGTAGCCATCATGATTGCGATATGGATAGGCGCGTTATTTAACATTGGCGATATCACGCACGCCCTGGCGCGGATCTTCCACTGGATTGAGAGTCTTCGTTAACGGGCTTTCCGCCAGCTTAATGCATAAAAAAACCGCCTTTCGGCGGTTAGTCATACGGCTGGCAACTCAGTTGACCTGGCACCAGTTACGCTGCTTCACAATCCCGCCGTCCGGCGAGGTATAGCCGATACACCCCAGCACGCTGTCGAACAGCTTTTCATGAAACACCGGCGTTTTTGCCTTTTGCAGCGCCTTTAACTGATTAAATGCCGCCTGGTGATCGGGCTGACTGAGAAACTTGTCGGATGCCCAGACCATAATTGGCACGGTACGCTGTTCTTTCGGCGCGTGATCGCGCGGCGTGCCGTGGAAATGCATATTTTCCGAGATCGACTCACCGTGATCAGAGGCGTAAAACACGATAGCGTTACGGTTGCGCAACTGATTGAACACCTGCTCAAGAACATAGTCGGTGTACAACAGGCTGTTGTCGTAAGAGTTGATCATCGATTCCGTTGAACACGTATCGTCAATACCCTGGCATTCCGGCTGATAGCGAGCAAAAGCCCGCGGATAGCGTTCGGTGTACATATAGTGTGAGCCTTTGGTATGCAAAATCACCAAGTGTTTTCCCTGAGGATGGCGGTCCAGCGAATCCTGCAGTTCATCGATCAACGCAATATCATCCACGGGTTTACCGGCATTGCGTTTTTCCGCCTGAATGCTTTCTCGAAGAGCATAGCTGTCCGCCTGGGTCTTATTATAAAACCAGGCTTCGCTTTGCATAGAGAATAGCTCGGAGGAAAACCCCTGCTTCTTCAGCACCGAGAAGACGTTCATTTCCTTCAGTGTGCGCTGCGGCTCTTCCGATGCCCCGCCTTCTCTGACGAACATGCAACGCAGAGAGAGCTTGGTTGACGTATCGCAAGAATAGCCTTGCAGCACCGCCAGGTTGGCTTCCTTATCTAGATTCGGCGTATTGTCGCGCTGGTAACCGTAAACCCCCATATGATCGCGTCTGGCACTTTCACCAATCACGAATACCACATAAAGATCATTCACGTCTTTTGGCGGCTGGTAGGTGAAATGCGCCGCCGGATCAAACAGATTCCGGCTGTCCTCCGCCTGGCTGTAGGAACTGTAAGTCAGCAGCCCCAGGGCCGAAAGCCAGTTAGACGGTGAATAGCTGCCGGCAACGACCCCGCCATAGCTGGCCATCATCTGATTATTTTCACGGTCGTGTTGATCCTGCACCTGGCCCATCAACTGAAGCGGTAGCCAGCAGAACAGGCCAGAGGCCAGCATAATCCCGCCTTTTTTGACCAATGCCAGCTGATTGCCGCGTTTGAATGCGGCTTCGTGCATCGGGGCCAGCCAAATCAACAGCAGCGGCAACAGGCTCACCAGCACCATCCATACGCCAAAATGCCAGCCTACCGACTCTTTGGATAAATCAACGTCGGTGGTCATCACCGCCGCCAGAATGCCGTAGCCGATATCGACGTGGAACAACACCATGTAATAGCTGGCAGCAACCGAGCTCAGGACCAGCAGCGTGGCCAAAACACGAAACAACCGGCGCCCCAAAAAGGAGATAAGCAGCGTGATAAAGCATACGAGGCAAAAGGCCGCGACAATTTCAATGCCAATCGACAACAGGTTATCGTTATGAAGCTGTTGATAACGACGATAAAAAATAGGGATATTGAGTAATATACCGAGATAGAAAGCGATAAAAAAAGAGACCTGCAACTGGGTCCAACGTCGGAACTTCTGCATTATTGATACCATTCCTGCCAATGTGAGTTCATAGCCATCTGCCAGATACAGGTTGTTGTGAGAGTTTCTCTCCCCCTGCTACTGGGTGGTTATCTGACAGGTAATTTAGGCGGGCGTTGCCAGCGCGGAGAAAAATAACGTTGTTATGATGTAACAATTCGTGTGCAAAACGGCTTTTATCCTTCCTGCGGTAGCGGTTAGGTGCGCTGCCGCAGGAAGATGGTTTATCCCGCTATGGCGTCAGGGATTGTTCACCAACCGCAGCGCTGGGTGCCGATGCCGCGGCCTGATTTTCTTCGCGGTACTTCTGCTTATCCCAGGCACGGAAGAACGGGTAGTAAATTGCCATTGAAATCAGCAGATTGACCACCTGGATCACCGTTCCCGAAATATGGCCACCGGTCGCCAGATAGCCGCTAATGAAAATCGGCGTGGTAAACGGTAAGGCTATACCAACCGGCGGCGTCACCAAACCGGTTGCCATCGCACTGTAGGTCACGATCACCAGCACCACTGGTGTCAGGATAAACGGCAGGAAGAAGTAGGGGTTCATCACCAACGGGATGCCAAACACCATGGGCTCACTGATATTAAACAGGCAACCCGGCGCGGCGATTTTCCCCAACTGCTTCATCTGCGCGCTACGGCTGCGCACCAGCATGAAGATCACCAACCCCAACAGGGCACCGGTTCCGCCGGGTGCTATCCATAAATCGTAAAATTGCTGGGTAATAATGTGCGGGATAGGCTGGTTGTTCTGAAACGCCACCAGGTTTTCCGACATATTCGCCAACCACACCGGCTGAATGAACACCAATACGATGGCATCACCGTGCAGCCCCAACGTCCACAACAGGCCAATCAGGATCACTGAGAAAATCATTCCCGGCAGCGTTCCGCCCACGTGATGCATCGGGATACCAATCAGCGTAGCGATCATGGTGTTGATATCGCCAAACGGCGTGGCTTCGACGATCAGGCGCAGCAGAAGGATCACTGCCAGTACGCAAAATCCCGGAATCAACGCCAGGAAGGATTTCGCCACCGCTGGCGGCACCCCTTCAGGCATATTGATCACCAGATTGCGGTTATGCACGAACCGGTAGATTTCCGTCGACAACAGCGCCACCACGATTGCCACAAACAATCCCTGGCTGCCGATAAAGTTCATCGGCAGCACGCCTTTGACAATCTGCTCCGCGGCACCTTTCACCGGGGCAAAAAGGGTGTGTTGAGGAATGGTCATGATAAACGCCACTAACGAAACCGCACCGGTACTGAGCGGGTCCATACCACGGTATTTTTCCGCCAGCCGGTAGGCAATGCCAAAGCTGGAGATAATCGCCATGATGTCGTAGGTCGCTTTGACCGGATACAACAGCTTGTCGCGCCAGGCCGCACCGAATACCTCCCCCATCAGGTTGGCATAGCTCGGGATCGGCAAGTAGGCGAAGATCAGGAAAAATGACCCGATCAACATAAACGGCATATTGAGAATTATGCCGTCGCGTACCGATAAAATGTGTTTTTGCCCGGCGATTTTTAACGCCGCCGGCAATACGTAACGTTCCAGAATGCTATTTAAACCCGCCATCATTCCCCCTGCCCGGCCCAGCCGGCATCGTGATTATTATTATGGAATATCGACTTAGTTGAACTGCGGCAAATAGGCTTGATTCAGGTTCAGCACCTCATCCAGCAAAGGTTCTGCGATACCGACGCCGCCAATCAGCGGATTCACCACCAGCGCCAACAGTGCACTGTGACGATCGCCATGCACTGCGGCCTCAATGGTCAAACGTTCGAAATCTTTCACCTGCTGAGTCAGCCCGTTCATGGCCAGCGGCAGCGGCCCGAAGCTCAGCGGGTGAGCGCCCTGTGCGTCGATCACGCAGTTGGTTTCAATCACTGCGTCATCCGGCAGGCCCTGAATCGCACCATTATTGCGGGTGTTCACCACCAGCACCTTGCCGCTGTTATTGTGAATGGCACGGATCAGCTCGACCGCCACTTCTGAATAGAAAGCACCGCCACGGAAGCTCAACTGCTCGGGTTTTTTATCCAGCGTTGGGTCGGCGTACAGTGCAAATAGCTCTGCCTCTACCTTCATCACCTGTTCAGCACGGGTTCCCTGGGCCGCAGCGGCTTCAAGCTCTTCTTCCAGCATGCCGGCGGTTTGGTAGAAATAGCGATGATATGGGCAAGGGATCGCACCCAGCGCCTGCAAAAACGCCGGCGGCCAAGGCAGATCCTTGATGTTGTTCATCGACAGCGTTTCGCCATTGCTCAGCATCTCCAACACCTGGGCGGTCACATCCCTGCCGCTTTGCGTTACCTGATGTACCCACACCATATGGTTCAGTCCAGCAAAACGGAGATCGACCTGATCATGAGGTGCCTTCAGCATGTCGGCGATCATGTGGTGCATGGTGATCGGTACGTTGCACAAGCCGATAATCTTCGCCTTGCTGTAACGGGAGACCGCTTCGGTGACAATACCGGCCGGATTGGTAAAATTGATGATCCAGGCGTCCGGCGCTACCGCTTCTACGGTACGCGCCACCTCCAGCATGACAGGAATGGTGCGCAATGCCTTGGCGAAACCGCCGACACCGGTGGTCTCTTGACCCAGGCGCTGGTATTTCAAACCCAGGCGTTCATCGGCAGCACGGGCGGCCAGTTGCCCGACCCGCAGTTGAGTCAGTACAAAGCTGGCACCGCGAATGGCCGGTTCCAGCTCGAAATGTACCGACACCACCACCTGCTCCAGCCCGTTGCGCTTGAGCATTCTTTTGGTCAGTTCGGCAATGATGCCCACTTTCTCGCGGCCGGACTCTACATCTACCAACGCCAGTTCGATTAACGGGACGTCCTGATAGTGGGCGATCAGCCCCTCGACCAACTCCGGCGTGTAGCTGCTGCCCCCGCCAATTACGGTTATCTTAGTCATTGCTTTGCCCCTGCGGTAAACGGCGATAAAGCTCGATCATGTCGGTGGCCAGATCTTGAATCAGCATGGCATTCATCAAATGATCCTGCGCATGCACCAGAATCAGACTGACCGGTATTTTCCCAACTCCCTCATCCATGCCAATCAGCTCCGTCTGCATGCCGTGCGCCCTCCCGATGCCGGCCTTCGCCTCTTCCAACTTAACCTCTGCGGCTGCGAACTGACCGCGACGTGCCAGTTGCAGCGCCGAAAGCAGCGAACTGCGAGCGCTGCCGGCATGAACCAGCAACTCCATAACGCTAGTTTCCAAATCCACCATCACCTCCCCGGCCTTATTTCAGGCGCAGCGATCCCGCCGAGAGTCATGAAATAACCCGCGGTCGATGAATAAATAAAGGATAAATGGGGCCAAGCCCCTCAGAGTGTTATCAGGCTAACAAGCCCAGCGCCTTATCCAGCACCTTGTCTCCACGCATAGTGCCGTAATCCATCATGTCGATCACCGCAACAGTTTTCCCCAAGGGCGCAGCAAGTTCGGAAAGACGTGCGTGTTCATATTTCACCTGCGGCCCCAGCAGTACAATGTCCGCACGCTCGACGATGCGCTCGAAATCCGCCACCGGCACGGCTTCAATCACGATATCCAGCGCCCGTTTTTGCGCCTCAGCTTTCATTTTTTGTACCAGCATGCTGGTCGACATGCCTGCTGCGCAACATAAGACGATGGTTTGCATTTTTAGTATCCCGGTTGTTAGCCACTTGGCGATGCAAATATAAAACAGTTCCGTAACACGCTTGTAAATACCTTGATTCCATACGATTTGATTATGACTTTTGGCTAATCGTTTAAAAACAATGCATTAAAGAATTTTCGTCGTGAAAATTTTTTTCAACACTGTGATCGGCGATCTAATTTTTCATAACCACAAAATTTAAAACCTGTCTTTAACGTTTAAAAACAAAGTGATAAATCACTGACCGATAAACAATGCGAAGAGCATCTCGTTTCAAATCTGTCCTGATTGAAAATTATTTTCATTAGCTTATTCTTCTGGTTATCGCTTTATGCCGTGTGAAAAACAGGCTAATTTGAAGCACAGATCGCCGGTTGGCATTACAGAAGGGACACTGCAGTCATGGATCTCGTTTACCACATTCAGTTTCGCCAGGATCCGTTCAGCCGCCAGGAAGCAAAAGTTGCCCGAGCCATACTGGACAACCCGGGGTTTACATCAACAGCAACCATTGAGCAATTGGCAGAGCGAGCAGGTGTCAGCACTGAGATCGTCGCTCATTTTGCCCAATCCCTTGGCTGTCAGGATCTTAACGACTTTATCGCGCTAATGCGCTCCCCGTCGACGGCAACACCCCCTCCTACAGAGGTAGCCCAACCCGTGCTCGGCGGCATGGATATCGCCTTTGCCTCCGCGGCCGGCATCGGCAAACTGCCTGGCGTCAGCTCCACCACCCTCAGCCGTTTTGCTAAATCCATCGGTTGTGAAGATATTGGCGACATCGTCTATCAGATCCGCGCACGACAAAATCAGTTCAGTCAGCAGGAGGCCAAAGTCGCACAGACCATTTTGGACGATATTGCCTTCGCCTCCTCCGCCACCATCGAATTGCTGGCCAGCCAAGCGGGGGTCAGCCCGGCCACCATTACCCGATTTGCCAAAACCATTGGCTGCGACGATATTCGCGATCTGCGCATGAAACTGGCTCAGGCCAGCGTGAGCGGCTCACGCTATTTGACCGCCCAAGCCACGCCTAATGGCCCACCGCGGCTGTGGCTACAGCGCGTCAACGACGTGGAAACCACCTTGCATCAACAGCTGCAGCAAGTAGAACATGCAGCGCTGATCGATGCTTGCCAGCAGTTGAGCCAATCCAAGAGCGTGCATATTTTTGGCGTAAACAGCATGGCGCTTTATGCCAATGAGCTGCAACAGCGCCTGGTGGGCCTGGGTTACCCTGCATTTATCTGCCAGGACGCGGCGCTGATGCGCATGACGGCCTCCACGCTCAGCACGCAACAGTGCGTGATCCTGCTGTCTATGAGTGGGGAAAACAGCGATTTGCTGAACGCGGCCAAACTGGCCGGCGCGACCGGTGCTTATCGCATCGCCCTAACCCCTGCGGGCACTACGCTGGCCGGGCTGGCGGATAAGGTGTTGCCGCTCAGCGGCGGCAGTACGGCACGCTATGGACTGATGCTGACTCTCGACCTGCTGCTGGCGCAGTTATTGCCCGAAAGCCTGGGGTCACAGACAGAAGATTGAGTCTCTGCCACAGCGCCGTTTGCCGGGCCTTCAACGGTAAATATCACCGCTGCGGCGCTGGCCTGAGGTTTTTCCTAATTAGCGGTTTGGGTTACAACTGCCTATTGATGGGAATATTCTTACTACGTTATCGTTAACATTCCACTTAGATATCACCCTAAGTGAAATTTGCACGACTTTATTTTTTTAATGGCTTCTCTGCCAGCTTCGGCTGGCACTTTAAATTTCACCAGCGGTAAAATTCTATGATCGATTACTCCCTTTACGGTCTCCACGATAGAGATATTGAGACATACCGTGAACAAATATACAGCCTGCTCGGCAAAGGCGTTATTCAGGTGCTTTCCGCGAACAAACCCATCAGCAAGCAAAACATTCTCGCCTATCTCATCGCTGAAATCGAAAGACAACCCGACGAGTACTGTCAGAAACTGCACAGAGCGGCAATTGAGGTTATTGGGATCAACGCTCGCTAAGGAGAAACATGCGCAAATCGGATCTGTGCGCGATCATTTCCATCGCCGTCGTCATGGCCGTGATGTGGGTGGCAAACTGCAGTGCGGATAGGCTTCCGCTACTGGGAAGTGGAGGCTAGGTTCTAACGCCCGTAACAGGCAGTATCCGGCGATCGGCACAACGATCAAACAGCCGGATATGGCTTGATTAGCTTGCCAGCCATAGTTTTAGGCTGGCCGCAGGGTTTAGGCCGACAAAAAGCCGATAATGCGAGCTAACGGCATTCGCCGGTAATCGCATTTTTCCCTTGTGGGCAAACATCGGAGCTTTGCGGGATCACGCCCAGAATCGATCCAAAAGACCCTGAACAGCCAGATAGCATGACAATCGCCAATAAAAATAATCCCCCTTTCATCCAACACTCCTTATCTATTGCACTCTCTGGTTATAGATCACTTCTTACCAAGCGTCTTGAAAAATGGTCCTTGCCCGACAACAAGATAACAGTGATAGCAGAAGAATATTATGATGTGATATGACGAAATGGAATTTCAGGCACAAAAAAACCGCCTTCCGGCGGTCACGACATTACTACTTATTGCTTTGATTATTCTGGAATTTATTTTCCTGGTACCCGGGGCGGGACTTGAACCCGCACAGCCATAAGCCGAGGGATTTTAAATCCCTTGTGTCTACCGATTTCACCACCCGGGCTCGGGAAAATTGGAGGCGCGTTCCGGAGTCGAACCGGACTAGACGGATTTGCAATCCGCTACATAACCGCTTTGTTAACGCGCCTAAATTCTTGTTTGCCTTTATCAGGCTAAAGCTCGTGAAACACCAGCTTCATCAAATTTGGAGCGGGAAACGAGACTCGAACTCGCGACCCCGACCTTGGCAAGGTCGTGCTCTACCAACTGAGCTATTCCCGCATTAATCAGAACTTACTGATTTTTTTGCTATCTTTCGGCAAATCACTGCTGCCGTCTGATGCGATGCATTCTACTTACCTGACGTAATGAGTCAATAAAATTGTTGTCTCATTACGTTCGTTTGACGATTTTTGCATCGCTTTGATCAGGGTTCCAGCAAATCTTTCCGCGCAGCGTTCAAATATTGGAACATTGACCAGAAAGTCAGCACCGCCGCGATGTACAGCAAACCAAAAGACACATACTCGACGGTGCGATCGGGACGCCACAGCAACCCGACCAGCGACATCATTTGCGCCATGGTTTTGACTTTGCCAATCCAGGACACCGCCACGCTGCTGCGCTTGCCGATCTCCGCCATCCACTCACGCAGCGACGAGATGATAATTTCACGGGCAATCATGGTTGCCGCAGGCAGGGTAATCCACCAGGTGTGATAGTGTTCCGCCACCAGCACCAGCGCTACCGCCACCATCACTTTGTCCGCCACCGGGTCAAGGAACGCCCCGAAACGGGTCGTTTGCTTCCAGCGACGGGCCAGGAAACCGTCAAACCAGTCGGTTATGGCAGCAAACACAAAGATGACGGCGCAAACCATCGGAGCCCAAGTGAACGGCAGGTAAAATGCCAGAACAAAGAATGGGATCAGAACTACGCGAAACAGAGTAAGCCAAGTCGGTATATTCAATTGCATAATGCTACGGTAACTATCTGGCTGGAGTGGGAATTAAGAGTATGTTGCTACATTGCCCTCAGTGTTTCAATGCATTGTAGATCTTTTCTGCCAATGCTTGTGAAATACCCGGCACTTTTGCAATTTCCTCAACGCTGGCGTTCAATAATGGTTGAAGTCCGCCCATATACTTCAACAGCACCTGTCGCCGTTTTGGCCCAACGCCGTCGATCAATTCCAACGCGCTGGTGTTTCTTACTTTTGCCCTTCTCTGCCGATGCCCGGTGATCGCATGGTTATGCGAATCATCGCGGATATGCTGGATCACATGCAGCGCCGGTGAATCCGACGGCAAGGCAATACCCTCGCCTTCCGGTACAAAGAACAGCGTTTCCAACCCGGCTTTGCGGTCGGCCCCTTTGGCGATGCCAATCAGCAAGGGTTTGTTTTTATCCCAGGTCACGTTCAGCGAGTTAAATACGTCAATCGCCATACCTAGCTGCCCCTTGCCGCCGTCGATAAAAATAACGTCGGGGATTTTTTTCTCTTCCAGGGCTTTGCCATAGCGGCGCTTCAACACCTGCGCCATCGCGGCATAATCATCCCCTGGCGTTATGCCGGTGATATTATAGCGCCGATATTCCGAACGTAGCGGACCATTCGAGTCAAATACCACACAGGAAGCCACGGTTTGCTCCCCCATGGTGTGGCTGATGTCGAAACATTCCATGCGGTTAATTTCGGCAAGGTTGAGCACCTTCGCCAATTCGGCCAACCTCTGATGGATAGTCGACTGCTGTGAAAGCTTGGTGGTTAGCGCCGTCGCCGCGTTGGTACGAGCCAATTTAAGGTAGCGTGCGCGATCCCCTCGCGGTTTGCTCTGAATCTGAATTTTTCGCCCGGCAAGTTCTGAAAGCGACTCAGCCAGCAGCTCTTTCTCCGGCAGAGTAAAGTCCAATAGAATTTCCGCCGGCAAGGTGCGCATCTGGCTGCCCTGTAAATAGAACTGGCCGACAAAGGTTTGCACCACTTCGCTCATGTCGGTGCCGCCCGGTACTTTCGGGAAGTAACTGCGGCTACCCAATACCTTACCCTGACGGATAAACAGCACGTGCAGGCAAGCCATACCGGATTCGAAAGCCACGCCGATGACGTCCAGATCGTCGCTGTTGCCGGAAACGAACTGACGTTCGGTCACCCTTCGCACCGCCTGGATCTGGTCGCGAATGCGTGCCGCTTCTTCAAAGTTCAGTGTCTTGCTGGCGTTTTCCATCCTTTCGATCAACTGGTGTAATACCTGCTGATCTTTACCGGACAGGAACAGGCGCACGTAATCCACCTGCTGCCGGTACTCTTCCTCACTCACCAATCCGGCGACGCAAGGCCCCAGGCAACGCCCAATCTGATATTGCAGGCAGGGACGCGAACGGTTGCGATACACGCTGTTCTCGCACTGGCGTATCGGGAACAATTTCTGCAGCAGCGCCAGCGTTTCACGCACGGCATAAGAATTGGGGAACGGCCCGAAATATTCCCCTTTGGCGTGTTTAGCGCCGCGATGAACCGCCAGGCGTGGGTGGCTGTCCGCGCTGAGGAAGATCAACGGGTAAGATTTATCGTCTCGCAAAAGAACATTATATCGCGGTTGGTATAACTTTATGTAGTTATGTTCCAGTAGTAGCGCTTCTGTTTCGGTATGAGTAACAGTTACGTCTATTTGAGCGATATTTTTAACCAACGTCTCCGTTTTCCTGCTGCCAACCTGTTGGCGGAAGTAACTGGCGAGGCGTTTTTTCAGGTCTTTGGCTTTACCGACGTAGATAACCGTGCCAGTAGCGTCATACATACGGTAGACGCCAGGCTGGCTGGTTACGGTGCTGAGAAATGCTTTGGCATCAAAACGGTCACTCACTGCTTAACAACGTCTCCGCATTGAACAATCCGTGTCGGATAGCCAGGTGTGTCAGTTCGACATCACCGCTGATATTCAGCTTGCTGAACATACGGTAACGGTAACTGTTCACCGTTTTCGGGCTGAGACTCAACTGTTCCGAGATCTCATTAACTTTTTTGCCTTTGGTGATCATCAGCATAATCTGCAGCTCGCGCTCAGACAGGCAGCTGAACGGGGTTTCCGTCTGCGGCTCCAACTGGCTCAATGCCATCTGTTGTGCGATATCGGACGCGATATAACGCTGCCCGGCCTGCACCGTACGAATGGCATTCACCACATCCTGCGGTGCCGCACCTTTGCTCAGATAACCCGCGGCTCCGGCCTGCATCACTTTTGCCGGCAAGGGATTTTCAGTGTGAATAGTCAGCATGATGACTTTAACGTCGGGCGCATAGCGTACAATTTTGCGCGTGGCTTCCAGCCCGCCAATACCCGGCATGTTCATATCCATAAGAACGATATCTACAGCATTGCCACGGCACCATTTCACGGCGTCTTCACCGCACTGGGCCTCCCCGACAACTTTTATACCTTTGATATCTTCAAGAATGCGTCGTATCCCTGCGCGCACCAGTTCGTGGTCATCAACAAGAAGAACGCTAATCAAGGAAAAATCTCCAAAAAGAAGGGAGTAACGCAATCAGCCTCTGTTATAGCCTGAGATATTACTTGTTTTTTAGCCAAGAATGAACACAGATTAATACTTACTTCCGATTAACTTTGCGCAGTGGGCCTGATTTTCGAATTTTAGTCACTCAGGCTGCCCGATAAAACCCTTGTCTGCAGATAAAAAGCCGTCGATGTAAATATTACCCTGAGTGAACCGGGCCCCATGATACTGCGATAATCCAGAAGCGAAGGTAAAATCAGTGTAAGAAATCGCAACACGGATAATATTAACACCAATGCAACAAGATTGTAATCCATTGAAATAAAACAATATGACAGATTGCTTTTTATCTTCCCTCGCAAGAGTCATTGCGTAAAGAAATTACTCACCCCAGACGTCAGCTCGCAGCCAGGGTTGATGATTTAAATAACCCTAACAAGTTAACAATAACCCGACGGACAAATACTTATTAACTCGAAAAAAATAACTTGGCTATTATTCCCCGGCGGCTCCGCTACCAAACTACCAACACTCCATTCAATAATCACTAGTGACTATGCACTATAAAGTGGAAGTTGATAAAACCACGATCGATGCCGCATTAGCCGCACCGACACGGATATCGCGCTATCGGTGCAGATGGATATCTGCATGCTATGCTATACTCCGCGCCCAGTTAAATACGCATCTGCACGTCTGATTGAATGAAATCGGTGCGGGTGTGCACCACAAAGCACATTGTTTCAGGCTTCGGCCTCAAAAATCAGGAGAGAAAATGAGCAACGTTGACTTCACTACGTCTGCAAACCCGGAAACGCTGGCAACGGAAGTCGCCTGCCTTAAAGCCACGCTAACGCTGATCCTGAAATCGATCGGCCAGGCCGACGCCGGGAAAGTCATTATCAACATGGAACGCTTTATCGCACAGATTGAAGATCCCACCCAGGCCGAGATCTTTAAAAACAGCATTCAGCAGATTAAGCACGCCTACCGCCAATAAGCTATCCCCTTCCGGCCTGCCGTAACCGCGGGCCCGTTTTCCCCCTGCCCCTGTGATTGATCACCCTGACACTTTCAGGCAATGTGTTTTTATTTACGTCAGAGAAACCTATGGGCATCGTGGTAAAAGCACTGATTGGCGCACTGGTGGTGGTACTCATTGGCCTGCTTGCCAAAAGTCGCAGCTACTATATCGCCGGTCTGGTACCGTTGTTCCCTACCTTCGCACTGATTGCCCATTACATCGTCGGCAGCGAACGCTCAATCGAAGCGTTGAGAACCACGCTGATATTCGGCATGTGGGCCGTTTTACCCTATCTGGTGTATCTGATCTCGCTGTATTTCTTTATCAACAGCATGAGATTGTCTTGGGCGCTGGCCGCTGCGGTATTATGTTGGATCGCGGCGGCCTGGCTTTTGATTACCCTGTGGGGATGGTGGCAGGGGCGTTGACTGCCCCGCCAGAATTACGGCCTGCCGGCCTGCAGAACAAATCCGCGTTGCATATCTCCTGCCACGCGGAAATAGCGACTTTCACCGGCACGCAACGTCATCGGTAGCCGGCCGCTGGTATCGCGCCAGATACACAGACTGTTTTCGATCATATCCTGCCCAATGCTGATTTCATTATTGCCGACCGGAACCCGGAACTCAGCCTTTTCTTTCGCCGCCAGCGACGCAGCAAACTCCCCGTTGATATAAACCCCGGTTCGGCAACTGCCTGCCAACATTCCGCTGTCACGTACTACCACCAGGGTCGCATAAGGCGTCTGCGGCATATTTTGATAAAGCAACAGTCGGCTAGGAGGCGGTAATTCGGCCTGCTGCAGCGGAACGGACTGCGTAGCGCAGCCAGACAACAGCAAGGTAGTAACAAATAACGCGGCGTAATGCTTCATCCTGAGCTCCTGGGAAAAACCAGTCTTTATAGTAGCAACAGAATAGGCTGCGGCTGTAGCGCTGGGGTAACATCAATACAAAAATAAGATAATTTCCAGTGATCTGAAGAACATCGGGAGCACAACGGATCGGTCCTCGCCAACCGCGATGTTTGTTAGACAACGCGGTCGATAGCATAAGAAAATTCCGTAGTTAGTATATTGAAATGAATAAGATTTTTATAATTCCCTTAAAGCTTGACCATACGTTTTTGAATGTCTTCGCGAAAGGCGTCACCCACAAAATTAAAACCATCCTCAGTCACATAAACGCGTGAGTAACCATTATCTGATAACGTCGTCACCATGTAACCCGCGCTTATCATCTCTGCTGAAGGCGCATTCATCAGCGTGAGAAAACCGCGTCCCCGGCACCATTGATAAAAACGAGTACGACCGTAACCCAATGAATCCCCAACATCGGAAAGGTTTCTTAACCTGTCACAATCTTCTGATAATGAAGGTAAATCAGCACTGTCTTTAGGTACTTCAGATTTATTCGCCAAAATAAAACTCCCTTTAACGTCTTCATCATCATGACAATCACTTCTCGATCCTGAATCTAAAAAATTTGCGCATGAATTGCAATCGTATTACCGGCAAATTTAATAATAGTTTTAATTTCGATAATTTATAAAAAGCAATAAAAAAGTCCCTATTCTAATTCACGGTTCTTCAAATACCTTTGTGTAACCAATAATAAGAATTAATCTTTAGGTAAATATCTTAAAAAATCACTTCCCATATATATCCAATAAAAGTTAGCAGGTACATTATAACAAGCGGGACTATTTCATGATTGGGAATAACGTTCTTAGCCCTGCACTGTCGGTATTACATCAACCTCGCCTAAACAATAACTATTATCATTTCCAATTTTAACATCAGTTTATTACACTCATGCCCTATCTCGCTTAGGAAGATTCTTAGCGTGTGAATACAGGACGAAAGGAAGAGTTAGGGATACCATGAAGACGTTTAGCTTTTTGATTATTTTGCCATTAATGACATTAACCGCCTGCACCCAGTGGGAGAAACCCGGTGCCGGCAATGCCACCCGCGACATGGAATATGCTGAATGCAAAGCTCGCGGTTACGAACGTTTCCCTCCCGATGTGGTGAGAGATTTTGAGTTTAGCTACGAAAACCAATACCAAAGCTGTAAGAAAGACAAAAAAGACTGCCCGGCAGGTTACCGCTACGAAAAACAGCCCTCGTTCAAGACAGTGCAGAACGATCGTAACGAAGATGCTCGCTCGGCGACCATAGAAGCCTGCATGTATGGTAAAGGCTGGCATGAGAAAACCTATTACTGGCCACAGTGAAGGTAATACCAACGGCGCGGTCGGCACACTGCCCCACGCGCCCGTAAGGATCACTCATCATCACCGTGCGGCATGCCGGTCCTGGGTTTAGGTTTACCCCCTTGCGGCTTTTTATCTTTTGCGGCCGATAGCGCCCGGCTAATCAACCACAACAAAAGCGGTATTAACAGCAGGCACAGCCCCAGCGTAATCAGTGCATTCGTCATCCGTTTTCCGCCCGATTTTTCCGGTCATCTGCCTGAGTGTAGCAGGCTTATTCGTCAGCCTCGATGTCGTTCAATCGGGCCAAGGTTTCGACCCTTACCGGCGTCAATGGTATCCGCGGTGCCGGTAGCGGCCAGCCAAGCAAATGACGCGCCGCCGTCGCGCAAATCTTCCCCTGACAAGCCCCCATGCCACAGCGGCTGCTCAGCTTGGCCGCCGTCCAGTCAGGAAAGCCGTTTAGCTGGCCTAAGGAAACATCTTCACAACGGCACACCAAAGTTTGCGGTTCTGCCAACGCTTTCAGCGCGGGATTCAAGGCAAAAGTCTGTGCCACAGCATCGGCGAATCGCCTCCATTTATCACGTTGCCGCATCAATCCCTTCGCCCGTTGTTGATTGCCGGTGGCGACATACCCGGCAATGGCTCCTTCCGTCAGCGCCAGTTCGCTGCCCCCTATTCCGGTACATTCACCGGCGGCATAAATTTTCGGCTGGCTGGTTTGCTGGTTCTCGTCCACGGCAACGGCGTCATCACGAAGGCGGCAGCCCAGCAGCATCGCCAATTCGACGTTCGCCACCAGGCCAAAACCGCAGGCCAAGCGTTCGCAGGCCAGCGTCGTCACGCGAGTGCCCGTCTGCAGCCGTATCGCCGTCAGCCGTTGCTCACCTATTGCCTCCAGCACAAAGCTGTCAGGACGATAATGGCGGTTGAACAGGGTAAATGACTGGCGTAATTTGACTGGCCAACGCCACAACCCGCCAGCAAATGCCGTCAGGCGCATGGCTGACGCCTGTTCTGCCACCCTCACCACTTCTCCCCCTGCTTTGATCACGCTGTCGGCCACCGCCATCAGTAACGGGCCACTGCCGGCAATCGCCACCCGCTCCCCTTTGATCGGCATTCCCTGTTTAATCTGCGCCTGCAACCCACCGGCACCGGTGACGCCAGGCAACGTCCAACCGGGAAACGGCAATAGCAACTCACGTGCGCCACAGCACAAGATCAATGTTTGATAGTCCACCACTCCGCTGCCAGTCGCAGCTTCGTAGAGGATTTTCTGCGGCCCACAACAAGCGATGATTTTCACCCCGTTCAGCAGGGTCACGTTGCTCAGCGCTTCCACCGCCCGCCGATACTGCTGCGCCAGCGCCGGTAGCGCCACGTTGGGTCCGTCACGCCAGATCTGCCCGCCCGGGCGCAGGTTATCATCAAGCACCAGCACCGACTGGTCACTTTCTGCCGCCGCCCGGGCCGCCGCAAGCCCGGCCGGGCCCGCACCGATAACCAACACATCGCACACGAGGTCACTCATTCTCCGTCCTCTCAATCTGCATTCCCGGCTGGCAGAGGGTCTGACACGCCAGCCGCCGCAGGCCATTTACGGTCACGCGGCACTCCTGGCAAACCCCCATGCCACAAAACGGCGTGCGCACTTGCCCGCTGACCGAAACGCGACAACTGTCCTCGCCACTCAGACTGAACGCCGCCGCCACGCTAACCCCTTCCGGAACCCAGAGGCTTTCACCGTTAAGGATCACATTCAGTTGATTCTGTTTTTGACTCATATCGCTAACACCTGCGTACTGAACATGCGCGCAGCCAGATAAGGCGTGTCGTCAATCGCCGGGCGATGATGATGGATCTGGGCGGAAATCAGCTCAGCACTGCCCAAAGCGGTGGTGACGCCTAACCCTTCGTGCCCTAGCGCCAGCCACAGCCAACGGTGTTGCGGATGCGGGCCCAACAGCGGCAAACCGTCGGCGGAGGCGGCACGCTGGCCGGTCCAACAGCGAATGACGTTCATCTGTGCCAGCGTAGGCAGAAAAGCGTTGGCGCGCGCCAACATTGCGGCCAGCAACGGAAAATCGATGTCATTGCCTGGGGCGTCAAACTGGCGAGATGAGCCGATCAACAACTGGCCCGTTGGGCGCGCCTGAACGTTAAACGCCACCGAAGTACCGTCGTTGGCATGGGCGCTGGCGCCATACCCCAATTCAACCAACTGATGATGGATCCTGTGCGGATAGCGATCGGTAATCGCCAACTGCCCTTTTTTGGCCCGCAGTATGGGCTGTTCCAGCAGCCTGTTGGCCTGCAGACCGCAGGCCAGCACCACTGCCGGTGCCGTGAGACGCTCACCACTCGCCAGCACGATGGCCCGTTCTTCCAACGCGTAAGCCTCCCCGATAATGACTCTGATTGCCGCTCCGGCGTCGTTCACGAGCCAGCGGGCCACGTTAGGTGCATAGACGATGCCATCGCCCGGCACTCGCAGCCCGCCCGCCAAACCGGGGCGTAGCATAGGTTCCAGGCCTGCCACCTGTGCGACACTTTGTATTTCGCTGGCCACGCCATACTCCGCCATACGTTGGCACTTGGCTTCGGCAATCGCCATTTCATCGTCCCGCTCTGCCAGCCACAGCGTACCGCAACCACGCCAGGCGCAGTTTTCCGGCAGTCGTTCCACCAGGCTGCGCCACAGCTGCAGTGAGTAGGCGCTTAAGGCCAGCTCGGCAGGGTTGTCGTCCATACACACCAGGTGCCCCATGCCTGCGGCGGTCGCACCGGCGCGCTGATTATCCACCAGCAGCACCTGCAGCCCTTGTTGCGCCAGGCGCCAGGCGCAGGCGGCACCAATAATGCCGGCCCCCACCACGATCGCTTCAGCACGCCTGTCGGCAGCCATCAGCGGATACCCCAAACGAAAGGATCGCGCTCATCCAACAGCAGTTGGCTGTCAGCGCACACATAGGCTTGCCCACGGATAAACGGCGTTACGCGATCGCCGTTGCGTTGGTAATACCCGCTGAACTGGCTGCCGATCACGCTCGCCTGGCGCCAGATCTCACCCGGTTGCAGTTTGCCGTCGGCCGCCAGACAGGCCAGTTTGGCGCTGGTGCCGGTCCCGCAGGGTGAGCGGTCATAGGCTTTACCCGGGCAAAGCACGAAGTTACGGCTGTCCACCTGCGGATCGGCGGCAAACAGTTCGATATGATCGATAACCCCACCGTCTTCGCCATAAATCCCCGCAGACTCCAGTGCCACCCGCACCGCCCAACAAAAAGCGGTGAGCGCGTCCAGGTTTTGCGTATCGATCGCCAGGTGATGTTCACCGATAAGGAAAAACCAATTCCCGCCCCAGGCAATGTCACCCACCACCGGGCCATAGCCGCTCACCTCCACCCTTACCTGGCGGCGGTAGCGATAGGCCGGTACGTTTTCCACCGTCACGCTGCCATCCTCATGTAGCCTGGCATTTACCGTGCCGACAGGCGTTTCAATCAGGTGATCTCCCACGCCAATTCGCCCCAAATAGGCCAATGAGGCCACCAGACCAATGGTGCCGTGGCCGCACATGCCCAAATAGCCGGCGTTGTTGAAGAAAATCACCCCGGCAGCGGCCTGCGGCGAACAGGGCTGGCAGAGCAAAGCCCCGACCAGGACATCATTGCCGCGCGGCTCCAGAATGATGGCGCTGCGCCAATCATCATAATCTTGGGCAAATCGGGCTTTGCGCTCCGCCATACTGCCGCTACCCAAATCGGGAAACCCTTCGATGATCAACCGGGTAGGTTCACCGGCAGTATGGGAATCGATCGCCCGCAGCGCGGTGAAATGCGAAGAATGTGCCATCGGAGCCTCCTGAGTTAATGAAATGTTACCGTTGGCGTTAGACTGACCGAATATGTCAGCGGCGGCTTGATACATTTCGGCTCGGCACATGCAGAAATCAGCACAATCCTTAATTGGATATCCGGTTAACGCCGAACAGAGAAAAGCGATGAGCCATAAGAATGAGTTATTTATCAAATCGTTACTTTTATGTTATTTCCAGGATTGTGCGAAGGAGGCCATTTTTTTCTGCGTGGAATGTGTCACGGAGGGAAAAAGTTTGCGGTGATCCGCATAATTGACGGCTGCGCTTGAAAAGTTACAAGAAAGTTAATATTGATGAGGCGCGTCAACATGGCCGGCCCGGCCACTCCAGATTCTGTGCCATTCAGCGGGAAAAGGTATTGCCATGCGATTAACTCAACGCCACCAGGTTATCACTGACACCAGGCCCGCTTTCGATGAACAGGAAGATGACGTTTTCGCCGTTGAGCAACTGTCCCGCTGGTGCGACGGCCTGGCACAGCAACGGCCGAATACTCTGCGCGACCTGCTTAATTCCCTGGCGTTGATCGCCCCGCTGTTCAATGCCATGCCCAACGTGGTGTTCTTCATCAAAGACGTGCAAGCCCGTTATCTGTTCGCCAATCTGACGCTGGCCAAACGCTGTGGGTTTAAAACCGTCGCGCCGCTGCTGGGCAAAACCTCGGCGGACGTTTTCCCCGCCCAGCTCGGATCGGGGTATACCGAGCAGGATCTCCGCGTGCTGCGTCACGGGGAGCTGATCCAGGATCAGCTGGAAATGCACTTGTATAACGGACGTGAGACCGGTTGGTGCCTGACGCAAAAGCTGGCGCTGTACGATGCGCAGGGCAAAATCATCGGCATGGCCGGCATTTCGCACGATCTGCAGGAAGCCAAGGCCAATCACCCAGCCTATCAGCGGCTGGCGGCCATCGATGTCTACATTCGCCAGCATTACGCCCGGCCGATCGCACTTGAGGAACTGACGACGCTCACTGCACTTTCCGTGGCGCAGATTGAACGTTACTGCAAACGCATTTTTCATCTCACGCCGCGCCAGATGATCCACAAGGTGCGGCTGGAAAAAGCCACCGAACTGCTGGCCGGCGATATGCCGATTACCGACATCGCCTTGCAGTGCGGCTACACCGATCACAGCGCATTCAGCCGTCAATTCAAAGCCATGACCGGTTCAACGCCGCGCGACTTCCGCACCACCATAACCCTTTAATACACTGATTTATATTAGTAAAAAAATCGCTATGGTGCCTTGTGCATCAGGTTCCTTCTCGTCTGAAACCCCGCCTCACTGTGCCAATTTCGTCATGGCATTCGGCGAAAACCGTCAAGCCCCTGCGAACAATACAGGTCAATCTGTGATTGGATTTCACCAATAATTCACCATTGATTAACAAACTTGGACAACAGGAAAAACACTATGAGCCATAAAGCCATTAGCTGGAGCGGCGTATTCCCGGCGGTCAGCACCCAGTTCCGCAGCGATTTTTCTCTGGATCTCGACGCCACCCACACGGTGATCAAAAACCTGGTCAAAGACGGCGTTTCGGGCCTGGTGGTGTGTGGCACCGTGGGTGAGAACACCTCGCTGACCGTTCAGGAAAAACTGTCGGTGATTGAAGTGGCACGCGACGCAGCTCAGGGTCAGGTCCCGGTGATTGCCGGTATCGCCGAGTTCACCACCGCCTTTGCGCGCAATATGGCGCGCGAAGCCCAGAAGGTCGGCGTCGACGGCATTATGGTAATGCCGGCGTTAGTCTATTCAGCCAAACCCCATGAAACCGCAACGCATTTTCGCAGCGTCGCTACCGCCACCGATCTGCCGATCATGGTCTACAACAACCCGCCGATTTATAAAAACGACGTGACGCCGGACATCCTGACGTCACTGGTCGATTGCGAGAATATCGTCTGCTTCAAGGATTCCTCTGGCGACACCCGTCGCTTTATCGATCTGCGCAACGAAGTGGGCGATCGCTTTGTGCTGTTCGCCGGGTTGGATGACGTGGTGCTGGAAAGCATCGCCGTCGGCGCCGAAGGCTGGATCTCCGGCATGTCTAACGCCTTCCCGCGTGAAGGCGAAACCTTGTTCCGTCTGGCGAAGCAAAAACGCTTCGAGGAAGCGCTGGCGCTGTACAGCTGGTTTATGCCGCTGCTGCATTTGGATGCGCGTCCCGATCTGGTGCAGTGCATCAAGCTATGTGAAGAGTTGGTGGGTCGCGGCAGCGCTATTACCCGTCCGCCACGTCTGGCATTGCAGGGCGATACCCTGGCCGAGGTCACCGCAGTGGTCAAAAAAGCGCTGGCCAACCGCCCTGCGCTGCCGGATGTCGGCCTCTGATCGCCTCCCACGCCCGGCGGCCTGCCGGGCTCTGTCACTGACCCAACGGGGGAACCCATGTCCAACGCCCATACCATCAGCGGCCAACAGTTTATCGGCGGTCAACGCCGTGCCAGCGGCGAGGCCCAGCTTGTCAGCCTGCGCGCCGACAACGGCCTGCCGACCGGCCACGTTTTTTTCTCGGCCAGTCACGAAGAAGCCGCCGCCGCCGCCGATGCCGCCGCACAAGCATTCACGGCCTATTCTCAGCTCAGCGCCGAGCGTCGAGCCGACTTTCTTGAGGCCATTGCCGACCAATTAGACGCTCTGGATGAGGATTTCTTCGGCTTCGCCATGCAGGAAACCGCCCTGCCATTAGCCCGACTGAGCGGCGAACGGGCCAGAACCAGCGGCCAAATGCGACTGTTTGCCACCCTGCTGCGCCGTGGGGATGTGCATGGCGTGCGCATAGACAGCGCATTGCCTCAACGAACGCCGGTGCCCCGCCCGGATCTGCGGCAGTATCGCACCGCCCTCGGGCCAGTGGCGGTGTTTGGTGCCAGCAATTTCCCATTGGCATTCTCCACCGCAGGCGGAGACACCGCGGCCGCGTTGGCCGCAGGCTGTCCGGTGGTGTTCAAGGCGCACAGCGGCCATATGATCACCGCAGAACTGACCGCGCTGGCCATCGAACGGGCAAGAGAACAACAGCAGATCCCGGCCGGAGTTTTCAACATGATTTACGGGGACCACATTGGCGCGGAACTGGTGCAGCATCCGGCCATTCAGGCGGTGGGTTTCACCGGATCGCTACGGGGCGGGCGGGCCTTGTTCGATTTGGCCCAGCGGCGCGCCCAACCGATCCCGGTATTTGCCGAGATGTCGAGCATCAACCCGCTGATCATTATGCCGCAGGCTTTAGCCCGCCGTGGGCAGCAGATCGCCCGCGAGCTGGTCGCATCCTTCACCCTCGGCTGCGGCCAGTTCTGCACCAAGCCTGGGCTGATCATCGGGCAACGCGGCGAAGCATTCAGCGAATTTGTGCGCGAACTGTCCGCACAGGTCAACGCCGCGCCTGCGCAAGCCATGCTCAATGCCGGCACGCTGGCCAATTACCGCCGCGGATTGGCTGCTCTTGATGAGCAAAACGGCATCCGTCACCTGGCCGGTCATCGCGAAGAGCGCCCGCATTTAGCAACGGCACAGCTCTATCAGGCCGATTTCGATTTGCTGCTCAGCGGAAACCCGCTGCTGCAAGAGGAAGTGTTTGGCCCGGCAGCCATTCTGGTGGAAGTGGAAGATCGTCGACAGCTGACCGCCGCACTGGACAGCCTGCAGGGGCAACTGACCGCCACGCTGCTGACAGAAAACGAGGATCTGGCCGACGCAGAACCGCTGGCCCAACGGCTGGCCCAAAAAGCGGGGCGGGTATTGTTTAACGGTTATCCGACCGGGGTAGAAGTCTGCGATGCCATGGTGCATGGCGGCCCTTATCCGGCCACCAGCGACGCACGCGGTACGTCGGTGGGTACGCTGGCTATTGAACGTTTTCTGCGCCCGGTCTGCCTGCAGAATTACCCCCCTGCGTTGCTGCCCCCGCAGCTGCAAGACAGCAATCCACTGGGCCTGCTGCGGCTGGTTAACGGGATTTACACCCGTGAATCTCTCCGCTCACCAGCCAACGACTAACCAAATCGCATCTGTCTGCCACCTAATAACAAAAGGGTCATTCCATGACAACCCAAGGCAAATTCAAGAAGCAGCTTACGCTCACCGATCTGACGTTTATCGGCCTGGGCGCAATCTTTGGTTCCGGCTGGCTGTTCGCCGCCAGCCACGTCTCTTCCATTGCCGGCCCGGCCGGTATTTACTCCTGGCTGATCGGCGGCCTGGCGGTGTTGCTGCTCGGCATTGTCTATTGTGAGCTGGGCGCAGCGCTGCCGCGCGCCGGCGGTATTATCCGCTATCCGGTGTTTTCCCACGGTGAACTGATGGGCTATCTGCTGGGCTTTATCACCCTGATAGCGTTCTCCAGCCTGATCTCCATTGAGATCGTGGCCGCCCGTCAGTACGCCGCCGCCTGGTTTCCTTTTTTGAGCCAACCGGGCTCCGGCGATCCAACGCTGATCGGCTGGCTGGTCCAACTGTTGCTGCTGTGTTTTTTCTTCGCGCTGAACTACTACAGCGTCAAGACCTTTGCCAAATCCAACAACCTGATCAGCGTGATTAAATTTGTGGTGCCGCTGTTGGTGATCGTCGTGTTGTTCAGTTTCTTCAAACCCGAAAACCTGCACAGCCAGGGGTTTGCCCCCTTTGGCTCCGCCGGCGTCGAAGCCGCCATATCCGCCGGGGGGATTATTTTCGCCTACCTGGGCCTGACGCCGATTATCTCGGTTGCCAGCGAGGTGCAAAACCCGCAGCGCACCATTCCTATCGCGCTGATCCTGTCGGTGGTGTTGTCCACGCTCATTTACGTGCTGCTGCAGGTGGCTTTCCTCGGCAGTATTCCCAGCGAGATGCTGAGCGGCGGCTGGGCCGGGATCAGCCAGCAATTTTCGCTGCCCTACCGTGATATCGCCATCACCCTGGGCATGGGCTGGCTGGCTTTTCTGGTGGTGAGCGATGCGATTATCTCACCGAGCGGCACCGGCAACATTTATATGAACGCCACACCACGCGTGGTATACGGTTGGGCGCGCGCCGGCACCTTCTTTAAAATATTCACTCGCGTCGACGGCGAGTCCGGCATTCCGCGTCCTGCTCTCTGGCTGACTTTCGCCTTGTCGATTTTCTGGACGCTGCCCTTCCCTTCATGGGAGAAGCTGATCGGCGTGGTTTCCGCCGCGCTGGTCCTGAGTTACGCGATTGCGCCCGTCACCGCCGCCGGCCTGCGCCGCAATGCCCCTGAGCTGCCGCGACCATTTTTCGTGCGCGGCTTCTGCGTGCTCGGTCCGGTGTCATTTATCATCTCGGCGCTGATCGTCTACTGGTCCGGTTGGAATACCGTCTCCTGGCTGCTCGGCCTGCAAATCCTGATGTTTGTGGTCTATATCCTGTTCAAAAATAAGGTGCCGACCCACGCCGTCAGCCTCAAGCAGCAGATTTGGTCCTCGCTGTGGCTGATCGCCTTCTATGCGCTGATTATCATCGCTTCTTATCTCGGCAGTTTTGGCGGCATCAACGCTATCGGTCACCCATGGGACACCATCACCGTCGCAGTCATTGCGCTGGCGATCTACTACTGGGGCGCCTATACCTGTTTACCTCGGGCGAATTTTGCCGGTGATGAAGAAGAGTAAATCCAGAGGAGATATCTGATGACGCAAACCCAGAGGCTGACGTTGGAGCAAGCCTATGAGCTGGCGCTGAAGGCATTGCGCAGTAACGGATTCAGCGCCGAACACGCCGATGCCGTCGCCCAAAATGTGACGGCCGGTGAACGCGACGGCTGCGCTTCGCACGGTTTGTACCGAGTGCTTGGCTGCGTGCGTTCGCTATTGGCGGGCAAAGTTTCCGCCGATGCCCGTCCGACGCTGCTTGATCAGGCCCCGGCGATCTTGCGGGTCGACGCCCACGATGCTTTTTCGCTGCTGGCCTATCGCACGGCGCTGCCGGTTTTTGTCGAAAAGGTACGCACCAACGGCATTGCCGCGCTGGCCATTAACCACTGTGTGCATTACTCGGCATTATGGGCCGATATCGAACCTTTAACCGATCAAGGCCTGGTGGCGTTGGCCTGCACGCCCAGCCATGCCTGGGTTACGCCAGCAGGGGGAAGCCGGCCGTTGTTCGGTACCAACCCTATCGCCTTCGGCTGGCCGCGGCCGCAGCGGCCCCCCTTTATTTTTGATATGGCCACCAGCGCCGCCGCACGCGGCGAGATTGAACTGCATCGTCGTGCCGGTACCCCGTTGCCGCCAGGCTGGGGCATAGATCAACAGGGGAAACCCTCTACCGATGCCCAAAGCGTGTTGCAAGGTGCGATGCTGACCTTTGGCGGTCATAAAGGCTCGGCGCTGGCGGCGATGGTTGAACTGCTTGCCGGGCCGTTGATTGGCGATATGACCAGTAAGGAATCGCTGGCCTACGATCGCCAGACCGGCTCCTCCCCTTACGGCGGCGAGCTGATCATCGCCATGGATCCCGATCGTTTTCTGGGGCCGGATAAAGTGGCGCATTTGGCCAGGGCGGAAGCCTTGTTTGCTGATATGAGCGAGCAAGGGGCGCGCATTCCGGGAGAACGGCGCTTTCAACAACGGCAATACAGCGAACAGCACGGCGTCACCATCCCGCAGGCGTTGTATGAGGAGATTGCGGCTCTCTGTCGCTAACGTTTAATAATGAGGCAGGCCCACAGCGTTAAACTGCGGGCCTGATTTGAAAGGATTACCGGACAACCATCACCGAAATATTGGCATGGCGAACAATGGCCGCCGCATTGGAACCCAGCAGATAGGTTTTCACGCTCGGTCGGCGCGAGCCGATGATGATCAGATCGGCTTCGATTTCCTCCGCCAGTTCCAGTACCTGATCGCGCGGCGAACCGAAGCTGACGGTGTAATCCAGCCGCTCCAGCGGAAGGTCGATTTCCGCCATGATCTGCTTGAGCTTATCCACCGCCTTCACTTCCGCCTTGTTCTCAAACTCTTTGATGCCGAACGAGTAAGCGGTAACGAATGCCGAGGCGTCCGGCAGCGCATGGAAAAAGTGCACTTTGGCACCGGACATTTTCGCCAGGTACACCACATGCTCCAGCGCATGCTCGGTCAACAGATCTTCTTCAATATCGATCGGCACTAATATGGTCTTATACATATCACATCCCTTCTATGTAACCGTGGTGCCCACAGGGTACTGCCGGGGAGGATAAGGGTGAACCGCTTTGTCGCGCTTTTGTGATCGGCGGTAAATACTGAGTGGGATATTTCCTTATTTAACAAAATATAAACACAACCCGTCTAACGGCTAGCCGAATAATTATTTCAAAGGCGGCTAAATCAGCTGTAAATACACCGCTTTTGCGGTAGCGGCGGTTTTATTGGCCACCGACAGTTTTTTAATCGAGTTACCGATGTGGAAATTTACGGTGCGCTCACTCAAGCCCATTAACAGCGCCGTTTCTTCCGAGGTTTTGCCTTCGCTGCACCAGCGTAAAATATCTTTCTCACGCAGCGTCAGCACATCCTTTATTGCCTCGTCGTTTACCGATATTAATGCTTCGCGCAGCGTTTTGTGGGCGGTCTGCGCCAGCCACAGAAAGAAAGTTTCGTTACGTGCCCCGGCCTGCGGGGACTGAGTGGGGATACTCTTACCGGCAAAAGTGAGGATGCCCAACCGGCCGTAGCAATCCTTGACGGACTGCGACCAGCCTTCACGAATGCCGTACTGCGCCATGCGCCACCACAGCTCCGGTTTATCCCGGTAGAACGGCTCGTCCCAATAGAATTGCAGCGTAGAGTGATGGGCCTGCTCGATCATCGGATCCTGCAGATAGATCCGCAATTTGCGATAGTCCTCAAGATATTGCGCAGGATAATTACCCTCTATCAGCATCTTGGGCCGGCTGGCCGGGTAGCAGGAAAAGACCGTATAAGAGAAGTACTCGAAGCCCAGCGCCTGAGCGCAAGGTGCCAGACGGTTTAAAAAAAGGTCGCGGTCAGACAGGCTGCCAAGCAGATCATCCATCAAAGGCTGAAAGTGAGTGTCCATAACACGGGTTCTCCAGAGCACAGCGCCGCAATCATTAAGTGAGGTTAACTATAGTGGAGGGCTCAGGGCGACAACAGCCGTTTCATATAATAAAAAATACCATGGCTATAACAAAAACAGCTATTCCCCTGCCATTATTAATAAATAACGACTTTATATTGCACCGGCGCTAAGAATTTCGCGAATAACATAAAGCCTATTTATTGTAAACCTGTCACTTCTACCGTTAGACAGTCACTTCGCCGCCAATTACCTTCGCCATAGGCACCTGGTGCTTTTTAAATTCAAATAAAATATAAGCATTTGCGAATTTTGCAAAGCAGAAGAATACTCACGGGGATTTTTATGGCAGAGAATAATACGGTAATAAATTCGGTCGCCGTGATTGGCGCCGGAACCATGGGCAGAGGTATTGCCTATCTTTTGGCACTGAACGGCATACGAACCCTGCTTTATAATCGCAGCGCTCATTCTTTGAATCAGGCACGTGATTATATTGTCGGTGACCTGAATAAAAAAATCGATAACGGAAAAATAAGCCAACAGAAAAAAGGCGAGATCTTGGCCAACCTGGTTTTCTCGCCTGTTTTCGACGCTATCGCCGACAGTGACCTAGTGATTGAAACCATTGCGGAACATGAACCCACCAAGCATGAGATCCTCGCGGCCATTGCCGCCACGGTAAAAAAAGAGGCGATTATCGCCACCAATACCTCTTCGCTGTCGCTGAATAAACTGGCCGCGGGCATAGAAAATAACTCGCGCTTTATCGGCCTGCATTTCTTCAACCCGGCACCGCTGATGAAGCTGATCGAAATTATCCCGTCCTATTTTACCGCCCGGGTCACAACCTTACGCTGCCAGCAGTTGGTCACGGCGATAGGCAAACAGTTTGTGGTCTGCAAAGCCACGCCGGGTTTTATCGTCAATCGCATGGCGCGGCCTTTTTATCTGGAAGGTTTTCGCCTGCTGGAAGAAAACGTGGCGCTGGCACCGCAAATCGACCGTGCGCTCAAGGCCGGAGGCCACTTTCGCATGGGGCCTTTGGAACTGACTGATTTTATCGGTCAGGACATTAATTATCAGGTCAGCAGCCAGATTTGGCAGGACATGCAGTATGACCCCCGCTACACCCCCGGCCATTTGCAACGTTCGCTGGTGGATGCCGGGCTGTTGGGGAAGAAAAACGGCCGCTCCTTTTTTTCTCCCTCGGCTGACACAGCCCCCCCACCGGCTGCCGGCGGCGGTACGCTGAGCTCGCTGCATTTTTTTGGCGAACATCCGCTGTTCGATCTGCTGCAACAGCATGCCCTCGCGACCTGGGCGCCCCTCCCAATAACACGTCAGCCGGAACACCCGGTGCTGGGACGGTTTATCCAGGTGAATGACAGTCTGGCAGTCAAAATCACCGATGGGCGAACGGCCAATCAGCTTGCCGACTTAGCGGGCCTCGATACCTTCGTGATCGACGTTGCACTGAACTACGCCAACACCGCTTTTCTGGTGGCGGCCCACAGCCAACAGGCTACCGAGACGAATAAAGCGCTGTTCCTCACGCTGCTGCAAGCGGTGATCCCGCAGGTGGAGTTTGTTAAAGATTCCCCAGGCCTGATCGTCGCGCGGGTTCTGAGCAGCCTGATCAATGAGTCGGTGATCATGGTGGAGAGCGGGGTTTGTAGCCGAGAAGACATCGATATCGCCGCCGTGGCCGGCGTCAACTATGCCGACGGTATTTTTGCCTGGCTGGCTCAGCTCGGGCAGAAAAACGTGAAATCGACGCTGGATAATATGGCGCAACTGCTGCATTCCGCCCGCTATTACCCGCATTACTCGTTGCTGCACACCACAAGGCCCGAGCTGGCCGTCGCGCCCTAAGGAAAAATGATGACGATTAAAGACGATGGGGTCTATTTGATTGACGGTACGCGCACGGCGATCGGCGCCTACGGCGGTAGTCTGGCATTAACCCGCCCGGACGATATGGCGGCCTCGATTATTCGGGCGTTGCTGCAACGACACCCGGAAAGCGAGGCGGATGTCGATGAGGTGGTGCTGGGCTGTGCCAATCAGGCCGGTGAAGACAACCGTAACGTTGCGCGCATGGCGGCGTTGTTGTCCGGTCTGGATCAGGGAGTACCGGCGATTACCCTTAACCGGCTGTGCGCCTCCGGGCTGGACGCCGTGATTTATGCCGGCGCAAAAATCAAAAGCGGCCTTAGCGATCTGGTGTTGGCCGGCGGTGTCGAAAGCATGAGCCGCGCGCCCTATGTGATGAGCAAAGGCGAAATGCCATTCGATAAGGGGATCAAACTGTTCGACACCACGCTGGGCTGGCGCTTTGTCAACCCTCAGCTGGCGCAACGCTATGGCAGCGAACCGTTGGGCATCACGGCCGAAAACGTCGCGCAGCAATACCGCATATCCCGCGAGGATCAGGATAATTTTGCCCTGGCGTCGCAGCAAAAGGCCTGGCGGGCTATCGAAAATGGCCGATTGGCCAGGGAGATCACCGCGCTGGATGTTCAGGTCGATCGCAAAAGCCGCCAATCCTTCGCGCAGGACGAGTTCCCGCGCCAGACTACGCTGCAAAAACTGCAGGCGCTGAAGCCGGCCTTCACCCCCGAAGGCTCGGTCACCGCCGGGAATGCCTCAGGTATCAATGACGGTGCCGCCGTGCTGTTGCTGGCCAGCGGTCGCTATGTCAAGCGCAAGTCACTCCAGCCGCTGGCGGAAATTGGCGACAGCGCCAGCGCCGGCGTTGCCCCCGCGTTGATGGGCATTGGGCCGATCGCCGCGACCGAGCGTCTGTTAACACGTACCGGTTTTACGCTGAATGATTTCGACGTCATTGAAATTAATGAGGCATTTGCCGCGCAGGTGTTGGCGACGCTGCAAAGTTGGCGCATCGACTTCGACGATACGCGAGTCAATCCGAACGGTGGTGCCATCGCCCTCGGGCATCCGCTGGGCATGTCCGGCGCGCGTCTGGTGCTTTCCAGCGCGCTGGAGCTGCATACCCGGCAATTAAGCAATGCGCTGGTGACGATGTGTGTCGGTGTCGGCCAGGGTGTTTCATTGGTGATTAAAGCCCTCTAATGTAAGGAATTCCGTATGAGCGTATTGAACATTCTTGAAGAAAAACTGGCCGAAACCAAAAAACAGGGCCGGTTCCGCGAGTTCCTCAACCTGGAACGCAGCGTGCTGGATAAACCCTGGGCCACCAGCCACGGGCAACAGGGTGAGCGCCGTCTGAACGTCTGGTGCTCCAATGACTATCTGGCGATGAGCCATCACCCCAAGGTGATTCTGGCCACCACCGAGGCGGTAAACCGTGTCGGGCTGGGTACCTGCGGGGCACGCAGTATTTCCGGCACTTCGATCTACCACAGCGAGTTGGAAAGCTTGCTGGCCAAAGCCTACGGCAAGGAGTCCGCGCTGTTGTTCACCACCGGCTTTGGGGCCAATGACGCCACGCTCTCGACGCTGTGCGACGCCATTCCCAATCTGATCGTCTTTTCTGATGAGCTGAACCATGCTTCGATGATTTACGGCATTCGCTACAGCAAGGCGGAGAAGAAAATCTTTCGCCACAATGACGTTGCGCACCTGGCCGAGCTGCTGCAGGAAGCCGATCCGCAACGTCCCAAGCTGATCGCCTTCGAGTCGCTCTATTCGATGGACGGCGACTTTGCCCCGCTGGCACAGATTGTCGCGCTGGCGGAGAAACATCAGGCGCTGACCTATCTGGACGAAATCCACTCCGCCGGCGTTTACGGCCAGCGGGGCTTGGGTTATGCCGAGCAATTGGGCCTGCTGGACAAGATCACCATTATTCAGGGGGGCTTTGGTAAGTCCTACGGCGCTGCCGGTGGCTATATCGCCGCACCGCGCGCGGTGGTAGAAGCCGTACGCAGCTGGGCACCGGCGTTCGTCTTCAGCACCTCCTCCCCCGCGCCGGTGGTGGCGGCGGCGCTGGCCAGCTTCAAATACAACCTGGAACATGACAACCAACGCAAACATCTGCTGGCGATAATCGATCACCTGAAATCCGGCCTGCGCGCCGCCGGTATTCCTCTGGTCTCGGAGGACAGCCATATTCTGCCGGTGCTGGTCGGCGATCCACACCGCAACAAGCACATCAGCAAACAACTGCTCGATGAGTACGATATTTACGTGCAACCGGTCAATGCCCCGACGGTGCCGGTCGGCAGCGAACGTTTGCGGGTTACGCCGACCTCGGCCCATACTCATGAGGACGTGGAATATTTCCTGGCGGCGCTGAGCAAAATCTGGGCCGCCAATGCGTTACGGAGAGCGGGATGAAGTTGACGGACTACAACGGCCATTTTCTTACGCTGTGTCTGATGGCGACCGGCACCTTTGCCATCGGTACCGATGCGTTTATCGTCGCCGGCATACTTGACGAGATTTCCGGCACCTTTGCCGTCAGCCCTGCGCAAGCGGGGCAGTTAATCTCGGTCTTCGCCCTGGCCTATATGGTGTTCGCTCCGCTGACCGCCTGGCTGCTGGGCAACCTCAACCGCAAACATATCTTGCAGCTGGCTCTGGTGTTGTTTATCGCCGGTAATCTGGTTTGCGCCTATGCCGACAGCTTTTTGCAAATCTCCGCGGGCCGCGTACTGGCGGCGCTGGGGGCGGCTTGCTACACGCCGCAGGCCGCCGCCGCCGCAGTCGGGCTGGTGGCGGAAAAACGCCGCGGGCTGGCGATATCGATTGTGTATGGCGGCATGACGCTGGCTATCGCGCTGGGCATTCCCTTTGGCACCTTCCTGGCCAAGCTGATCGGCTGGCGGGAGATCTTCCTGCTGATCGCCCTGTTAGGTGCCGTTGCGCTGCTGGGGCTTTCGCTGGCGCTGAACGCCATCGCCGCGCCGGGGAAACATTCGCTGAAAGAACGGTTGGCCCCACTGCGACAAAAGGCAGTGCTGACCACGCTGCTGATCACCTTCTTCGCCGTCTGCTCCGAACACATTGTTTACAGCTATGTGAGCGTATTGCTGAAGAATACTCAGTTGGGCCCGGAGGCGATTTTGCCCATCGCGTTACTGGTGTTCGGCATCGGGGCCGTCATCGGCAATTTCGTTTCCGGTTTATTGACCGATACCTTCGGCAGTAAATTTGTCCTGCTGTTTTCCGTGTCGATTCAAACCCTTTCATTGTTCCTGCTGGCCTTTTACGTCACCTCACCCTGGTGGGTGCTGGCAATATTTCTGGTATGGGGGATTACCGGCTGGATGTATCTGGTGCCTATTCAGCACCACTTGCTGTCGCTGTCCAAACGTTTTGGCGCGCTGACCGTGTCGCTGAACAGCTCGGTACTGTATGCCGGCATTGCGGCAGGCGGCATGCTCGGCGGCCTGACGCTGTATACCTTGCCTGCTTATTACCTGCCGCTGTTTTCGTTGCCGTTGGGCGCCATCGCCCTGCTGCTGACGCTGCTGTTCTTCCAGGGAGAAAAAAGCCATGACTGACCTGCCACCACCGGTGCTGTATGAACAACAGGACGGCATCGCCGTGATTACCCTGAACCGGCCGGAAAAAAAGAACGCCATCAATTTGGCGATGGCTCGCCTGATCCAACGCTACCTGCAACAGGCCGAGCAGGATGAAAAGGTTCGGGTGATCCTGTTGACCGGTCAGCCACAGGTGTTCTCGGCCGGGATGGACGTCAAAGCCTTTCAGCAGGGCGAACTTCCGGTGATCGATCCGAATGGCTTTGCCGGCCTGGTGCATGCGCGACTCACCAAGGTGATTATCGCCGCCGTGGAGGGTATCGCCTTCGGCGGAGGGTTCGAGATAGCGCTGGCCTGTGACCTGATCGTCGCCGGGCGGGATACGCAATTCAGTTTCCCGGAGACCGGGCTGGGGCTGATTGCGGCACAAGGCGGATGTTCGCGCCTGCCGGCGCGCATCTCCCCCTATATCGCCCTCGACTGGTTACTGACCGGTCGCGTCATAGGCGTGGAGGAAGCCTGGCGGCACGGTGTTATTTCACGGATCAGCGAGGGAAGCGCTCTGGAAGAGGCACGGCTGATCGCCGGGCAAATCGCCCAGAAGCACCCGCTGGCTACCCAGGCGGTAAAAGCCATCGTTCGTCATGGGATGACGCAACATGAGGCCCCCAGCTTTGATTACCAACAAAGCTGGGTAGATCAGGTGCGGTTGGCAGCAAAAGTCTTTTAAGAGCATTCTGAGGGAATGGCAATCATTCGCAGTCTAATTTTTAATCACTACAAGACCGCAATTGAGAAGCCATTGACCCCGCTCTGCGGGGATTTTTTTGCCTGGTTAACCCTCGTCTGAGGGAAAAGGCTGCATAAACAAAAAGGTACAAGGCTTGCTCTGGTGCTGATTGATTAAAGGCACCAGGCGCTTGAAATGCTCGGTTTGGCAATGCGTGTCCAACGCTGCCCGATCGGGCCACTCCTCGACGAAAATAAAATGCCCCGGATCCTGATGGTCAATCAACAACTCATAGGAGAGGCACAGCGCCTCCTGACGGGTTTTCTCTACCAATTCGCGATACAGCGGCAACACCGTTTCAATACGGTCGTGCTTGATAAAATCTTCAGCAATCACCTTTAGCATGGCGTCTTTTCTCTTTCAGTTTATCTGTCATGGGTGGCCACTCTACCCTCGAAGACCAGACTTTGCCTTCATTAATCGTGGTGATAATTCAAAGCTTGTCATTCAGTGATTACGCGCACAGATATTCATCAGCAGGCTTGAATCACGACCAGCCATGTGTGAATTTCAGGTTAACCAATTGTCAATTTTTGGTTTCTACCAACAGATTTTCCGTGGCTGCACAGGCCAGGATAGCGTTCATTGCTGCTTTTTTTTGCCCACAAAGGCCTGACCATTAGTCCTTTAGACCTTTGAGTGAAAACTGAAAACCGACGGTGAATGTTCCGCAGTGGCAATAGGTGCAGGCAAGCTGCCGGCGTTACACCGCCGGCCCCAGTCATTCAACCTGTTTGAGAGGGTAGCCCCGTGAGTAATACGACCAACACCAGTTCCGCGCTCAATTCAGCAATTAAAAAAACGTGGCGCAGATTAATCCCCCTGATGTTCTCTCTGTATTTCGTCGCCTTTATCGATCGGGTAAACGTAGGCTTTGCCAAGGAGGCAATGTCGGTGGATATTGGCCTGTCGCAAACCGCCTTCGCATTGGGTGCAGGGATTTTCTTCGCGGCTTACGCCATCTTCGGCATTCCAGCCAACCTGATGATGAACAAACTAGGGGCAAAAGTCTGGCTTAGCGCCACCACGGCAGTGTGGGGGGCCTTGTCCGCCTGCACCGGTTTCGTCAGCAACGAATATCAATTTATCGCCTTGCGCTTCCTGTTGGGGTTGGCCGAGGCTGGCTTCTACCCGGGTATCCTGTTGCTGGCTTCCCTTTATTTTCCCAATAAGGTTCGAGCCTCCGTGATAGGTATCTTTGTCCTCGGGGTTCCCGCGGCCTTGACCCTTGGCTCGCCCATTTCTGGCGCGTTGCTCGAAATGCACGGCGTGCTGGGGCAGCCAGGTTGGTTCTGGATGTTTGTTCTGGAAGGTTTACCGGCCGTCGTGTTGGGGATCTTCGCCTATTTCTATCTTGACGACAGCCCGGCCAAGGCGCGATTTCTTAACCCGGAAGAGAAGCAGGCGTTGGTGGCACAGTTGGCCCTGGAGCAAACAAATACCGAGGCCAGCAGCGTGAAAGAGGCGTTGAAAAATTCCAAGGTTTGGCACCTGGCGTTTATTTACGGCACCATTCAGGTCGGCGTGTATGGCCTGTTGTTTTTCCTGCCCTCGCAGGTGGCCTCGCTGATGGGCACCAATATCGGGTTTAAGGCATCGCTGGTAGCGGCAATTCCCTGGGCCGTTTCTGCATTTGGGGTCTATTACATCCCGCGTTATGCCGACCGCAAAACCGCCCGCCGCTTGCCCATCGCCATCGGCTGCATGGTGATTGCCGCACTGGGATTGGTTGTTTCGTCCTATGCCGGGCCGACTGTTGCCATTATTGCGTTGTGCTTTTGCGCCGTCAGCTTCCTGGCGGTGCAGCCGATATTCTGGACCTTACCGGCGCAGATACTTTCAGGCCCGGCGCTGGCGGCCGGCATCGGTTTTTGCACCACGCTGGGCGCACTGTTCAGTTTCCTGGCGCCGCTAATCCGTACCGAGGCAGAACTGCGCTTCGATAGCCCGCATGCCGGCCTGATCGTACTGGCAATTTTCTCTTTGCTGTGCGCCGCGCTGATTTTTGCACTCAAAGGGTGGGCTACGCAGAGCACCGAGCGTCAGGCTCAGGTGAGTGGGTAAGCCTGGGCTGAAGCCCATTCGATTTAGCTTATATTGAAGCGGTGAATGAGACACTGACCCTACATTTTCTGGGGGTCATCCATGGAGACATTAACCGCTATTATCACCAAATACGGCCCGGAGCCCGGTCTCCTGTTGCTGCTTATTTTTCTGTTTGCATTGGGCAAGTCAGTCATTTTCATTTCTTCGGTTCTGCCGCCCGCATCGGTGACGTTGATGTTAGGCATTGTCGCCGGCAAGCCGGTGCTGGCCGATGCTCATGTCTGGGCGGCGATAACCCTGGGTGCCCTGCTCGGCTCCGTTTTGTCTTTCCATTGCGGCGCATGGCTTCAAAAGCGCCAAAGCGGGAACTGGCTGCCGGTCAGATACCGTGGCGCATTGAACAAGGCGCAATCCGCGTTACAGAACAACGGGATCCCGTTGCTGTTTGTATCGCGCTTTCTGGCCGTGATGCGCTATACCGTGCCATTGGTTGCCGGCATGATTGCCCTGCCGCGCAAGCAGGTCTATTGCGCCAGTGCGCTGTCTGCCGGGGTGTGGGCCGTGGCTCTGATGTCTGTCGGTCAGCTGTTTTAATGGCCGCTCTCGATTATTGAGGACGGAATTCCAACGCGGCATTCTTAACCACAGCGTAAACCGCCGGTGTCGGGGGTTTGGGAAAGCTGGCATTTGCGGTTGCCACTACAGCCGCACGGCAAAGTGCGGGATCACCGCCTTCAGCCCGGACATCTAACAGCATGCCATCCGGAGCCAACTTGAGTCGTAATGAGCATTCCTTGCCGGCGTAGACGCTGTCATATTGAAAATGACGTTGAATAGCCGCTGCGATCTGCGAGATATATCGGTTGATCTCTCGCCCAGGTGCTGGCGCCGTTTTACCTTCCAATCCTGCGAAAAGGTCATCGACTTCGCCTCCAGATACCTCAGGTTTAGCCGCAGTGCCCGTCCCCGAGCAGCCTGCTAACAACAGCGTTGCGATAACGAGCAATACTGCCGACAGGCGAGTTTCCGATCCTGAATTAACTTTTCTCATGATTCCCTTCCTTTTAAAACCGCCCTATCCGCTGTTGACGGGGGCCTGTTCAGAATGCAAAAAGCCCACGCAAGTGGGCTTTATCGTAAATCAGTTCTGCCGGGTTACGCGCTTCATTTCTCGCTCGCCCGGCGATTGTGTTTTGACGGATAAAGGCGCGACGAACGCTTTCCACTCTTTGCCACCGGCCTGGTCTGCAGAGGCCTTGTTACGCGACTCGTAGTCGTCCTGTTGCCCCGCACAGCCTGACAGTACCATCACACCCAGAGCCATTATTAGCGCTTTACGCATCTCTATCTCCCTATAGAAAAAATTTTCGCAAATGATAACAAATCTCAACTCTTAGCGTTAGCTGAAAGCCGGCTGTGAATTATAATAAGAAAATATTATCATTGGCGTGATGCCCCACTTCCCTATAAGCAGTGAGTTTCTGATAGCCCATGTATCAATACCCTGAACATCTGACCGGTGAGGTCGCCAACCTGCCGCAGAGATGCGGGGTTTATTTTTTTCACGGCGACAACGGCACCTATCCCCTCTACATAGGCAAGAGCGTCAACATCCGCCGCCGCGTTCAGTCTCATCTACGCAATCCGCGCGAAGCTCGGTTGCTTGCCGCCACCCGCCGCATAACCTGCATCGAAACCGTGGGGGAGATTGGTGCGCTGCTGCTTGAATCCTCCCTGGTGAAACAGCAAAGCCCGCTCTACAACAAGCGGCTGCGTAAAATCCGCCGGCTATGCGCGCTGCAGGTACAGGACTCCCAAACGCGAATCGTATACAGCGATGCGCTAGACTTTTCCCGGACGCCTAACTTGTACGGCCTGTTTCTGCGGCGTGCGGCGGCCGTCGATTTTCTGATCGACATTGCCGATCGGGAGCAGCTCTGTCTGACGTACCTGGATATTGAAAAAGGACGCCCCGGACAACCCTGCTTTCGCCATCAATTAGGCAAATGCGCGGGAGTATGCTGCGGCAAAGAGACCCCGCAAGCGCACCAGAGCAGGCTGCTTGGTGCCCTGGAGCAGGCCCAGGTGCGGCACTGGCCATTCCCCGGCAGGATCGCCATTGAGGAACGACAAGGGCCACTTAAAGCTTTTCATGTCATCAGCAACTGGTTCTACCTCGGTACGGCACCGTCGCTGGATGCAGCCGAAAAACTCAGTTTCCCGGCCGATGAGTTCGACCGAGACTGTTACCGTATTCTTTGTCGGCGGTTATTCCATGAAAGCCGTGAGCACATTCACTTGATTGATACGCCCTGACCCCTGCGTAAGCGGGTTCAACCCGTCACAATTTCACTATCAATATCGATTTTGCAGGGAATGGGTGGTAAGAGATCGAGGTAAATAATGAGGGAAAACTAAACGTGTACTACATTATTCAACTGAACATTCACGCTAAATTGAGGCGTTTTTTAAGAAACACGGCTCAAAATCGGCCTGACTACTGGCGCTAATGCCAGCCCCTTGCCTTCACGAGGTAATCATGAATACAGCATCTGCTGTAATGCTGAACTGTCTGCCGACAAGCTGCTTTATGCCACGTCATTGGCTCACTTTGTATTCCACTGCCCAAGCTAAAAAGAGACGCACCTAAGTTATCAGCGGGCTCCTCCGCAGATAAGGAAGATATTTCTACGATATATTTTAAAACTAATAATTGATTATGGACATGCATTAATATTTACGCTTACATTTACATTTTTTCCGTATTTTTATTGCTGAATTTATGCTAATTTTGCAAGCTTTTGGATAGTGATATTATGGAAAGGATGAATAATGAATAAAATAGCGACCTATCTACTGGCTCCTTTTTTTAAAAGGTTTGACGCGGCTCTCCATCACAGCAACGATATGATAGTGGATTTAGATGAGAAAATTCACACTTTAAAAAATGATATACTTGGCGAAAACAAAAAAAACAGAGAACTGCTTTCACAGTTGCTTGATGAAGCAAAAAATTCAAGTAATGAGTCAAAAAACACCGCAGATAACTTAAACAAAACAAATGAATTATTAATTGGGTTATCAGAAAAACTAGAAAGCGCGATCCCAGAGAATAATCATTCATTACTTGAAATGAAAGATAACATCAACAAAAAAATACTACACATTAATAAAACTTTAAATATAATATCAAAAAAACAAAATCATAGAAATAAAACGCCAACTGTTTTATTTTTAATTCACAACATGAATACATGGTATTCTGTAGCGAACATATACTATGCCTTGTCTGCTGATCCAGATCTAAATGTGATAATAGCCAGCATTCCTCGTTCATTTCCTGGGGTCGATGGCTATACCGGAGAAACCGAAACAAGTAACTCGTTAGCGAAAATTGGCGTTAACCACATGAGAGTAAGCACCAGTAATGACAAAGATATAGCTACAATACTAACGACGCTAGCCCCCGACGTTATCTTTAGACAATCACCATGGGATAATGATATCCCTGATGGATTTAGCGCCGAAAAAATAAATTTCGCAAAAATATGCTATATTCCTTACTATGCTATAAATATAGTAAAAAACATGTCGTCAGGTACTGATTTTGATTTTCAATCAAACCAAGCGCTTCACAATAACAGTTGGAGAATTTATTGTGATACCGAGTATGCGTATCAAGAGCTGTGCCGAAACTCGCTCCTAAAAGGGATTAACGCAAGATATTTCGGTCACCCAAAACTAGACTTCATTCACACACAAATGATTGAATACTCTAAAGAAAAAACAAATCATAAAGAAGTAAATATTCTTTGGGCCCCACATCATAGTATTGATGATGGATGGCTATCTTTTGGGACGTTCGATGTTAACTATTTTGACTTTTTAACATTTGCAGAAGAAAACCCAAAAATAAACATTATGTTGAGGCCCCATCCCGCGCTTTTTGACTATATGAAAGCAAAATCAGAAGAGACAAAAAACAAGGTTGAAGAATTCATTGCTCGCTGGAATTCATTAGACAATACTAGCATTGACTACAATCATGATTACATAGACTCATTCAAATGGTCTGATATTATGGTAACTGATGGCATATCATTCTTGGTTGAGTATCCACTCTTCCATAAGCCAATTATTTTTCTGGAAAACAAAAATCACGCTGAATTTAATGAAATCGGTATAATTGCTGTTAATTGCAGTCATATCGCCAAGGATTTTATCGACGTTAAAAATATAGTTAATAAATTTGAAAGTGGAACTTTAGAAAAAAAACAAACTGCCATCGACAGCCTGGAGGAAATAACCCTTCCGAATAAAGGCAATGTGCATAATCTGATTGCAACAGATATAAAAACGAATTTGTAAAAAATCAACCTTTGTCGCGCCCATAGTTAGGGCGCGTAATTAGCAAGAGGGCGATGGGTATACGACTATTTCTAATGTCGCCATTTTCATTACCCTATTTTCTTGTAGTAAATTACCTTTTCCCTCACCTCAATACCAATATCTCATCAGAAATTCGTTCAGCTTTAAATTAAATATTTAGCAAAAAAACAATTATCCTTTTACATTAAAAATATATTCGCACATATTAAATTATCGAAAATTCCACTATCAAATTTTTTTATTAGGAATAGGCATGTAGTTTTTACACATCATGAAAACTTCGCGAAAATCACCAGACCCTTTTCCTACTCCATACGGTGAGATCCCAGAGCTTCCCCGGTACCTCTATTCGGCCACTGGGTAGCAAAATGCCCAAGAGCGTCAAAGGAAATGATTGTGGCACCACCTTGATCATCTAGCCGACTCCTTGTTAAGACTTGCTATCCATGTATCCATTGGATGCCGTACTCGCCACAGGCAGTAGAGTCATCCCGCAAAAGCCAGGGACGACCTCCATTCCTCCGTTCCTTCCTGGGCAACATCCCGAAATATGAGGCGCCGCCATCTTCCTCCAAGCATCGATACGTACTATGACTAGGGTCCTACCATCACGATTATTACGGTTATCATTGGTACAAACGGTAGTGTCTATACTAAGAATTTCTGTTTTTATGACTACTGACACACATGGGCAGCGGATTAATTCAAGCAAGAGTCCCATTATCAATTTTGCGAGAAATCGACGGGATGACGCTGAAAAAAATAGGCGGGGACGGACCCAGTTTGCGCCAGATCACTCAACTGAACATTCACGCTAAATTGATACGTATTTTGCGAAGCGCGTCTCAAATCTGCGCGTTTGAGAAAAACCGAAAAATAAAAATCCTCGCTAACCGCATGATTTGTTGGCAGGTCGTACAGGCTTCGAACCTGTGCCCCATTGCTTAAGAGTCAACTGCTCTACCGACGGAGCTCATCACCCAACGGCGTAAATTATTCTCCCTTGCCCCCTCGACATCAAACGCTTACACCCATTAGTTTTTCTCATGCGATATTTTCAAGACCCTGTTATATCAACAAGATAAGTCAGATCAGGGCTGTTAATCTGCTACGACGAGGAGTAATCTTCCGCCCCCAAGACGTCCGATTTGCCTCCTCGGTGTAAAGAACAATCGACTTTTATCCCTCGCATAAATGTTGTAAACATGTTGCACAAAGGTGGCGTTATTGCACTACCTTACTAAAGCCGGGCCAACCGGATAATCGTATAAAAAAGAGCCACTTCAGAGCTCGCTATTTCACTCATGACAGGTAAAACAGGACATCATCAGATGGTAGATCACTCTAAAATAGCCACAGACGCCGCGCCTGCGTCAGAAGATCATCTACGGCGAAACCTAACTAACCGACATATTCAACTGATCGCCATCGGTGGCGCTATCGGTACGGGTCTGTTTATGGGTTCCGGCAAAACCATCAGTCTGGCCGGCCCCTCCATCATCTTCGTGTACATGATCATCGGCTTTATGCTGTTCTTCGTGATGCGCGCGATGGGCGAGCTGCTGCTCTCCAATCTGGAATACAAATCTTTCAGTGATTTCGCCGCCGACCTGCTCGGCCCCTGGGCCGGTTTCTTTACCGGCTGGACCTACTGGTTTTGCTGGGTGGTCACAGGCATTGCCGACGTGGTGGCGATCACCGCCTATGCCCAGTTCTGGTTCCCGGGATTGTCGCAATGGATCGCCTCGTTGCTGTGCGTCTTGCTGTTGCTGGGCCTTAACCTGGCGACGGTGAAGATGTTTGGCGAAATGGAGTTCTGGTTTGCGATGATCAAAATCGTTGCCATTGTCGGGCTGATCGTCGCCGGGCTGGTCATGATCGCCATGCAGTTCCAGTCGCCTACCGGTACCGTCGCGTCGTTCTCACACCTGTGGAATGACGGTGGCATGTTCCCGAAAGGCATCAGCGGTTTCTTCGCCGGTTTCCAGATTGCGGTGTTCGCCTTTGTCGGTATCGAACTGGTTGGTACCACCGCGGCTGAAACCAAAGATCCGGAAAAAGTGCTGCCCCGCGCCATCAACTCCATTCCGATCCGCATCATCATGTTCTACGTGTTCGCCCTGATCGTTATCATGTCGGTCACGCCATGGAGTTCTGTGGTTGCCGACAAGAGCCCGTTCGTGGAACTGTTCGTGCTGATTGGCCTGCCGGCGGCAGCCAGCGTGATTAACTTTGTGGTGCTGACCTCCGCCGCCTCTTCCGCCAACAGCGGGGTGTTTTCCACCAGCCGCATGCTGTTCGGTCTGGCGCAGGAAGGCGATGCGCCCAAGTCGTTCGCCAATCTGTCCAAGCGGGCAGTGCCGGCTAACGGGCTGACCTTCTCCTGTATCTGCCTGCTGGGCGGTGTGGTGTTGATTTACCTGATCCCGAACGTCATGACCGTGTTCACGCTGGTGACCACCGCCTCGGCGATCCTGTTCATGTTTGTCTGGACCATCATCCTGTGTTCGTACCTGGTTTATCGCAAGAAGCGTCCGGCACTGCACCAGAAATCGATTTACAAGATGCCGGCCGGCAAACTGATGTGCTGGGTCTGTATGGCATTCTTCGTGTTTGTGTTGGTGCTGCTGACGCTGCGCGATGACACCCGCCAGGCGCTGATCGTCACGCCGTTATGGTTTGTGATCCTGGGTCTGTCTTACGTATTCCTGCGTAAGAAGAAAGCCGCCTAACGCCACAGGGGGATAGTTCGCTATCCCCCTGAATATCCCCTCTTTTGGCGCCTAGCGCGGCCGTATTCCGTCGATAATCACCCTCTGCACGTTCTCTACCGTCTGCTGAAAAAACGCCTCATCTTCTAACGTTTTACCGGTTACCGCTTCTATCTGGACCCAAAAATCGGCGTAGTGCTGAGTGGTCGCCCACAGCATAAAAATCAGGTGATACGGCTCTGTCGGCGCGATATGACCTTCGTCAATCCAACGCTCGATCATGGCGGACTTCTCGTCCACCAGCATCTTCAACCCACCCTGCAACTCCTGTTTCAGCAACGGCGCTCCCTGGATCATCTCCAGGCAAAACAGCCGTGAAGCCTGCGGATGATGGCGCGAAACCTCAAGCTTCAGCCGTATATATTCACGAATGGCCTGCAACGGCTCCTGATCGGCGCGCAGCGCTTTCAGCGGCGCCAGCCAAACATCGAGAATGCCTTTCAGCACCGCTACGTAGAGTTCTTCTTTGGAGGGGAAGTAGTACAACAGGTTGGTTTTGGAAACGTCGGCGCGCTCCGCCACCTGATCCAGACTGGTGCCGTGAATACCGTACAGCGAGAAGAACTCCAGCGCCGCATCCATGATGGTACTGCGTTTTGCAGCTACCGCACGCGAGCGGCGCGTGGGCGGTTTAACGGCTTGTGGCTTCACTGCGGCTCCTTGGCACAATCTGACTCCGGCCAGCATAGCAAAGCCCTGGTATGAAACCCACGCTTTTACCTACCCCTTCCGGGGGATCTTTTGCACCTTTAATGAGCATGCGCGCCTGTTTTTTGTGCAGATAATTTTGACCAAATGGTCTGTTTTGGACCATCCACTCAATAACTGGGCGCCAAATAAACCATAAAAATTTGATAAATAAACAATTTTAAAACATGGCATCGGGTTTGCTTTGGTTCAGGCAAGCAGCCTGAGATTGTCCCCTTCACTGACCCGAGGTATTCAAATGAAAATTGGCGTATTTATTCCGATCGGCAACAACGGCTGGCTGATTTCCAGCAATGCCCCACAGTACAAACCAACGTTTGAACTCAATAAAACCATCGTGCAGAAGGCCGAGCACTACAACTTTGATTTCGCCCTGTCGATGATCAAACTGCGCGGCTTCGGCGGCAAAACCGAATTCTGGGATCATAACCTGGAGTCCTTCACCCTGATGGCCGGGCTGGCTGCCGTAACCTCACGCATCAAGATCTACGCCACCGCCGCCACCCTTACCATGCCGCCGGCCATCGTCGCGCGTATGGCTTCCACCATTGATTCTATTTCCGGTGGGCGCTTTGGCCTGAACGTGGTGACCGGCTGGCAAAAACCGGAGTACGAGCAGATGGGCATGTGGCCGGGTGACGAGTACTTTGGTCGTCGCTACGACTATCTGGCGGAATACGTCAGGGTGCTGCGCGATCTGTGGGGCACCGGAAAATCCGATTTCAAGGGCGAGTTTTTCCAGATGGACGACTGTCGCGTCAGCCCGCAACCCCAAGCGGACATCAAGGTGATTTGCGCTGGTCAAAGCGATGCGGGCATGGCTTTCTCGGCCAAATACGCCGACTACAACTTCTGCTTCGGCAAAGGCGTCAACACCCCCACCGCTTTCGCACCGACGGCTGCCCGGTTGAAAACTGCCGCCGACGCCGAAGGCCGCAGCGTGGCCTGCTACGTGCTGTTTATGATCATTGCGGATGAAACCGACGAGGCTGCCCGCGCCAAATGGGAAAGCTATAAAGCCGGGGCCGATACCGAAGCCCTGGCCTGGCTCACCGAGCAGAGCGGCAAAGACACTAAATCCGGCGCCGACACCAATGTGCGCCAAATGGCCGACCCCACTTCCGCCGTCAACATCAACATGGGCACGCTGGTCGGCTCCTACGCCAACGTGGCGCGAATGATGGATGAAATCGCCACCGTACCCGGCACCGAAGGCGTGCTGCTGACTTTCGACGACTTCGTGCAAGGCGTAGAAGACTTCGGCGAACGCATTCAACCCCTGATGAAAAGCCGGGCAGACGTTTGCCCACAAACTGCAGCAAGCCGTGAGGTGGCATGATGAAAATTGTTGAAACCCAACCGGTGGTACGCCGCCAGTCACCGCAAGGCGGAGCGACGGTCACCCTGCCCGCCCGTCCTGAGGCCATCGCCTTTGCGCCGCAGGAAACCGCATTAATCGTGGTCGATATGCAAAATGCCTACGCCTCGCAGGGGGGATATTTGGATCTGGCCGGGTTCGACGTTTCGACCACCGCGCCGGTGATCGCCAACATCAAGCGTGCCATCACTGCCGCGCGCGCCGCGGGCATTAAGGTGATTTTTTTCCAGAACGGCTGGGACAATCAGTACGTCGAAGCCGGCGGCGAAGGCTCGCCTAACTGGCACAAGTCCAACGCGCTGAAAACCATGCGCCAGCGCCCGGAACTGATGGGCAAGCTGCTGGCCAAAGGCGATTGGGACTACGACCTGGTGGATGAACTGCAACCACAGCCGGGCGATATCGTGCTGCCGAAACCGCGCTACAGCGGCTTTTTCAACACCCAGCTCGACAGCCTGCTGCGCTCTTACGGCATTCACCATCTGGTGTTTACCGGCATCGCCACCAACGTTTGTGTGGAATCCACGCTGCGCGACGGCTTTTTCCTCGAGTATTTCGGCATTGTGCTGGCCGACGCCACCCACCAGGCCGGCCCGGCGTTCGCCCAACAGGCGGCGCTGTACAACATCGAAACCTTTTTCGGCTGGGTGTCGGACGTCGACAGTTTCTGTGACGTTCTCGCCGCTCCGCTTAGCCAGACGGCATGAATGTTGCCTGTTTAACCCCAAAAAAACCTTCACCAGGAGCGCGACAATGCCAAAAACAGTGATCACTCCACCGGGCAGCGGCAAACCGCTGGCTCCCTTTGTTCCGGGCACCCTGGCCGACGGCGTGGTGTATGTCTCGGGTACGCTGGCCTTCGATAAAGACAATAACGTCGTCCACGTCGGTGACGCCGCGGCACAAACACGCCACGTGCTGGAGACCATCAAAAGGGTGATCGAAACCGCCGGTGGAAGCATGGACGACGTGACCTTTAACTCGATCTTTCTCACCGACTGGCAAAACTATGCTGCCATCAATCAGGTATATGCCGAGTATTTTCCCGGCGATAAACCGGCCCGCTACTGCATTCAGTGCGGGCTGGTGAAGCCGGACGCATTGATTGAAATCGCCACAGTGGCCCATATCGGCCGCTGAGCCATTGAGGATCGAGCATGTACTTTGAGATTTTGGGAAAAGATACGCCACTGGCGCCGACGCTGGTGCTGTCCGCAGGCCTCGGTGGCTCGGGTAGCTTCTGGCAACCGCAGATTGACGCGCTAACCCGGCATTTCCGGGTGGTCATTTACGATCACTATGGCACCGGCCGCAGCAAAGGCGTGGTACCGGACGGCTATAGCATGGCCGATATGGCGGATGAAGTAGCGCAACTGCTGCGTTCGTTCAGTATCGAACGCTGTTATTTCGTCGGCCACGCACTGGGCGGCATGATTGGCCTGCAACTGGCGCTCACCCAGCCGCAGTTGCTGGAAAAACTGGTGGTGGTCAACGGCTGGCCGGCGCTGGACAGCCAGACCCGGCGCTGCTTCCACGTCCGACAGGATCTGCTGCTTAACAGCGGCGTTGAAGCCTATGTGCGCGCCCAGCCGCTGTTTCTGTTCCCCGCCGACTGGCTATCGCAGCACGAAGCCTTGCTAGGTGAAGAGTTGCAGCACCAAACCGCGCATTTTCAGGGCACAGAAAACCTGCTGCGCCGCCTGAATGCATTGATCAATACCGATTTCCGCCCTCACCTGGCGGACATCACCACACCAACCCTGGCCTTGTGCGCTCGCGACGATCTGCTGGTGCCCTATCTCTGTTCGCATCAGTTGGCGGAAAGCCTGCCCAACGGCGAGCTGGCGCAGATGACCTACGGCGGCCACGCGATGAGCGTGACCGACAGCGAAACTTTCAACCGCACCCTGCTGGACTGGCTATTGAAAACGCCGAACGCCAGCAGCAGCCTCGCCCTCTAGCCCGGAGATACCTTATGCAAAGCCAAACAGGGTTTGCCGATGCACCGCTGCAACCAGCGTACGTAGAAAAACAAGACTTCCGCGATGCCATGGCCCGCCTGGGATCGGCGGTGAATATCATTACCACCGACGGTCCCGCAGGCCGCGCCGGTTTTACCGCCTCTGCGGTATGCAGCGTCACCGACACGCCCCCCACGTTGCTGGTGTGCCTGAACCGCTCGGCGTCGGTGTATGCGGTGTTCAAGCAAAACCAAACGCTGTGCGTCAATACGCTGGCGGCAGAGCACGAATCGCTGTCGAATCTGTTCGGCGGCAAAACGCCGATGGACATGCGATTCTCCGCCGCTCGCTGGTCTACGCTGGTGACCGGCGCCCCCATTTTGCACGGCGCGCTGGCTTCTTTCGATTGCCAAATCAGCCAGATTGTCAGCGTCGGCACCCACGACATTCTGTTCTGTCAGGCGGTGGCATTGGCGCGTAATGACCACAGCCACGGCCTGGCCTATTTTGACCGGCGTTATCACTCGCTGTTGAAACAATGATCGGCGCGTAGCCGCAACGCTCGCATCTGTAACCCTAACCTGCACCTCAATATTTTGGAGATGACGATGGCGAATACCTGGTTTCCCCAATGGCGGCTGAAGCAAGGCAATCTGGACGGTGCGGTTGTTGCGCCCGATGAACGGCTGCCAGTGACCCAGACGTTGGTGATGGGTTTGCAGCATGCGGTGGCGATGTTTGGTGCTACGGTGCTGATGCCTTTGCTGATGGGCTTTGACGCCAATCTGGCCATTCTGATGTCCGGTATCGGCACGCTGCTGTTTTTTCTGGTGGTCGGCGGTCGGGTACCGAGCTATCTCGGCTCGAGCGCGGCATTTGTCGGGCTGGTCATCACCCTGACCGGTTACAGCGGCCAGGGCGCCAACCCCAATATTGCCCTGGCGCTCGGTGGCATCATCGCCTGCGGGCTGGTGTATCTGCTGATCGGTTTCGTGGTGATGAGCGTTGGCACCCGTTGGATAGAGCGGCTGATGCCGCCGGTAGTGACAGGGGCGGTGGTCATGGCTATCGGCCTCAACCTGGCGCCCATTGCGGTGCGCAGCGTTTCAGCCTCCCATTTTGACAGTTGGATGGCGGTGGTCACTATCTTGTGTATCGGTTCGGTGGCGGTTTTTACCCGCGGGCTTATGCAGCGGTTGCTGATCCTGGTTGGCCTGATCGCCGCCTATTTGATTTACGTCGTGGCGACCAACGGTTTCGGCCTCGGCAAACCGGTAGATTACAGCGCACTGAGCCAGGCCCCTTGGTTCGGTCTGCCGCAATTCACCGCCCCGGTATTTAACCTGCATGCCATGCTGCTGATTGCCCCGGTGGCGATCATTTTGGTGGCGGAAAACCTCGGGCATGTGAAAGCGGTAGCGGGCATGACCGGCCGGGATCTTGACCCTTATATCGGTCGCGCCTTCGTCGGCGACGGGTTGGCGACAATGCTTTCCGGCTCGGTCGGGGGCACCGGAGTGACGACCTATGCCGAAAATATCGGGGTGATGGCGGTCACCAAAATCTACTCCACGCTGGTGTTTGTCGCCGCCGCAGCGGTAGCGATTGTGCTGGGGTTTTCACCCAAGTTCGGTGCATTGATCCACACTATTCCCGGGCCGGTGCTGGGTGGTGCTTCGATCGTGGTGTTCGGCTTGATTGCCGTCGCCGGCGCGCGCATCTGGGTGCAGAACAAGGTTGATCTGGGGGATAACGGCAACCTGATTATGGTGGCGGTAACGCTGGTGTTGGGTGCAGGGGACTTTGCGTTAACCCTCGGCAACTTCACCATGGGGGGCATTGGCACCGCCACTTTCGGTGCCATTATCCTCAATGCGCTATTGCGCAACCGTAAAATCTTGCCACTGGCGGACAGCGCTACCCGTTAGCACCGCGGCCCGGCTTGCCGGGCCTTATTCAACCAACGCCGCCTTTGCTTTACGTCGAATACGCATTTCGCTGACCAGCACGCCCAATACGATCAGCGCACAGCCCAATAGCGCTACGCCCGGCAAACGCTCGCCTGCAATGCGCCCCACCAGCCCGGCCCACACCGGCTCGCCGGCATAAATGACCGTGGCACGGGTCGGCGAAACGCTTCGTTGCGCCCAGTTCATCGTCACTTGAATGATGGCGCTGGCCAGCCCCAGACCGACTGCGCTGTAGAGCAGGTAATTGCTGTAAGGCGGTACCGACTCGCCGGTCGGTACCATCATCAGAAACGCAGCCAGCGAGGCCGTTGCCAATTGCACCACCGTCACCCGCTTAACGTTAACCTTGCCCGCATAGGCACCAATCAAAATGATCTCGGCAGCCATGCCCAGCGTGCCAATCAACGTCAGGATCTCGCCGATGCTAAGCGCCATATCGGCACTGCTTGGCGCGGCCAAGAGCATCAGGCCACTGAAGGCCAATAACACGCCGACCCAGGCCATAACGCCGGGGAAACGCCCGAGCACCAACCACTGCAATAACGGCACCATCGGCACATACATGGCGGTGATGAACGCCGACTGACTGCTGCTGATGGTTTGCAGCCCCACGGTTTGCAGGCCGTAACCGAACATGATGGCGATACCGATAAACACGCCCGCTTTCAGCTCATACCAGGTCAATCCGCGTAAGCTGCGCAGGGAGAATAACGTCAGCACCAGCGTAGCCGCAGCGAAGCGCAAACCCACGAAGAAGAACGGCCCGCTGACCTGCATCGCAAGATGGACCGCCAGAAAGGTTCCGCCCCAGATCATGGTGATGAAAATCAGCACCGCTTCCTGCCGCTTTATCGTGGGAATGAAAGTGAAAATAGAGGATTTTTTTACTGCAGACACCGGCTTGCCCTTCCTGCTGGGTGCAATATAATGCACAGATCCTGCCAGTATGAGGTAAAGCCCTGGGATGAGCAATACGGTGAACAGCGGTAAACATGAAGCGCCCAAGGTGTTGCAATACCTGAGCAGCAACCTGCGTGGCTATCGCCAGCAGGCGGGGCTAAGCCAGGTGATGCTGGCGGAAAAATCCGGCGTCAGCCGCCGCATGCTGGCCGGCATCGAGGCCGGTGACCGCAACGTCAGCCTGGCGGTGTTGGACAAATTGGCCGAAGCATTAAATATCGCCTTCACCGATCTGATCCAGGCTCCCGAAGCGCGCGGCAGCCATTTGGTCGGCGAATTGGCATGGCAAGGCGTACAGCCGGCAAGTCAGGCTTTGTTTGCCGCCAGCGTGCCTGCTCGTCAGCGGGTTGAGCTTTGGGAATGGACGCTGATGCCCGGCGAGCACTACGATTCTGTGCCGGATGCCGAAGGCTGGAGTGAAATAATCTACGTGATTACCGGCAGCCTGACGCTGGTGCTGGAACAGCAAACCCTGACGCTGGACGCCGGCCAAACCCAGGTGTTCAACAGCGATCAGCACTATGCCTACGCCAACCGCACCGATTTTCCGCTGCGCTTTATCCGTAACGTCACCTTCTAACCCGCATACTCAGCGGGTTGTCACCTGGCTGTCGTACAGATGTCATGCGCCTGTCGTGGCGGTCAACGGCCTCAACTCCTACACTTGGCCTCAATGAAGGTTCATTTTTGGAGCGTGCAATGCAAACTTACCGCATCCGGCAATTACGGCTGGAAAAAGGCTGGTCTCAGGAACAATTGGCCAGCATTGCCGGGCTTAGCACCCGTACCGTTCAGCGCCTTGAAAATGGCGAGCAGGCCAGCCTGGAAACCCTGACCGCGATAGCTGCGGCGCTGGAGTTACAGATTGGCGATCTCAACCAGCCGCCGCAACAGGAAAACAGCGACAGCAGCCAGGCCGAGCAGGCGATTCGCCGACAGGTGGAGGAAGAAGGCAGGCTGCTGCGCATGATAGTGAGGTTCGCATTTATCGCAGTGCTGTTGTTCGCCATTAACTGGTTTACTCATCCGCAATATCTGTGGTCGCTTTGGGCCATGGCCGGCATGAGTATCGCGGTGATTATGCGCGCGACGCGCACCCTGCTGTTACGCGACTTCTTCAGCCGTTGGCAACGCCAGCGCCTGGAGCAAAAGCTCAAGCGTCTGCACTGAGTTTCAGCCAGTCAGCTAGCCGGGCCAGCGCGCTGCCCGGCCTGATTTCTTGCGGTGTCAGCAGACAATAACCGCTACCGTCCGACGTAAAACCAAAGGGGGCGCTCAGTAGCCCACCGGCCACATCATCCCGCACCTGCTGCCAAGGGCCAATAGCGACGCCTATCCCCGCCACCGCCGCCTGCAAGCTGAAGTAAAAGTGATCGAAACGCTGCTCTGGACAGCCTTCCAGCGACACACTCTGCTGCTGAGCCCAATGCCGCCAGGCATCAGGCCGGGTGGCCGAATGTAACAGCACCGCATCGCGGCTCAACTGCGGCTGACCGGCGTGGAGAGCGATAAAACGCGGCAGCATTTCAGGCTTGCATACCGGCCCGACTTGCTCGTTGAACAGCCACTGGCTGTGCAGCTTATCGCCCCAGTCAAAATCGTTGCGCCGTAGGGCGGCGCTGATGCCGTCGTGAAACGAAAATGGCCCGCCGCCCGCGACCAACTGCAGATGGATGTCCGGATGCGCCAACTGAAACGCAGGCAGGCGGGGTATCAGCCAACGCATCAATAGCGTCGGCTCACAGGACAATACCAGCGGTGCGTCCTGTGCCTGCTGCCGCAGTTGTTGCGCAGTCTGCTCCAGGATGCCGAATGCCTGCTGCGACGCCTGAAACAACGTCCGCCCGGCGGCCGTCAGATACACCCGCCGATGACGACGTTCAAACAACGCAATACCCAGCTCATCCTCCAGCGCCCTGACCGCACGACTCACCGCCCCGTGCGTCAGGTTTAAACTGTTCGCCGCCTGGGTGAAACTTTCCAGCCTGGCCGCCGCTTCAAAGCATCGCAATCCGCCCAATGACAGTGGCCGGCTTATTTTGCGTGAGTTTTTCTCACCGAAATCGTCAGTTTTCATCGTTTGTCACCGTTGGCTATTCCCTTTATAAATCAGCCACTCTTTTCTGATTCATCTACAGGATTACTATGACCGAACTCATCGCTGTCGTCACCATCACTTTACTTGCCGTCATTAGCCCAGGGCCTGATTTCGCCATGGTGTCGCGCAACAGCCTGTTGCTTTCCCGTCGTGCCGGCGTGGTGACCGCTTGCGGCATTGGCGCCGGGGTGTTGATCCACGTGAGCTACACCCTGATCGGCGTCGGCGTGGTGATCCAGCAATCGCTGTGGCTATTCACCCTGTTGAAGATGATTGGCGCTGCCTACCTGATTTACCTGGGTGTCAGCATGCTGCGTAATGCCGGTGCTGCCAGGGTTTCTGGCGGCACGCCCCCCACCGCTGCCAGCGATTTCGCCGCGCTGAAAACCGGCTTTTTAACCAATGCGCTGAACCCGAAAACCACCATTTTTGTCGTCAGCCTGTTTATGCAGGTGGTTAATCCACAGACATCGTTGGCGGTGCAAATCGGCTACGGCTTGTTTATCGCCCTGGCCCATATCCTGTGGTTCAGCGCCGTTGCGCTGCTGTTTTCCGCGCCGGGCATCAATGCGCGACTGCTGCGCCTGCGCAAAGGCATAGACAGGGTATTCGGTGGCCTGCTGATTGCCTTCGGGGCGCTGCTGGCGATAGCCGGGATGAGATAAGGCCACAAGGCCAAGTTCCGCATTCACTCCTATGCTTAGGAAGCATCTCTTTCATCCACCACAGCGGAGAACGGAACATGGCGAAAATTTTGGTGCTGTATTACTCAATGTACGGACATATTGAAACCCTGGCGAACGCGGTAGCGGAAGGCGCACGCAAGGTCAGTGGCGTAGAAGTTACCCTGAAACGCGTGCCGGAAACCATGCCGGCAGAAGCCTTTGCCAAAGCCGGCGGCAAGCAAGATCAACAGGCTCCTGTCGCCAGCCCGCAGGAACTGGCCGATTACGACGGCATCATCTTCGGTACCCCAACCCGCTTTGGCAACATGGCGGGCCAAATGCGGACCTTCCTCGATCAAACCGGCGGGCTCTGGGCTTCCGGCGCGCTGTACGGCAAGGTAGGCAGCGTATTTTCTTCCACCGGTACCGGCGGTGGCCAGGAGCACACCATCAGCTCCACCTGGACCACGCTGGCGCACCACGGTTTCATTATTGTGCCTATCGGTTACGGAGCACCCGAGCTGTTTGACGTATCACAAATCCGCGGCGGCACCCCTTACGGAGCAACCACCATTGCCGGTGGCGACGGTTCGCGCCAGCCCAGTGCGGAAGAGCTGGCCATTGCCCGCTTCCAGGGCGAACACGTAGCGAAAATCACCGCCAAGCTGAAAAGTTAAGCTATCACCTGCCCGATGGGGCCGCGGATTCCTGCGGCCCCATCTTGTTGCCAACCCCCGGCAAGGTTAAAATGCCGCTCAGCCTGCCATTCACTACCTGAACGTCACGGTCGAAATTCGTTCTGCCCGCCAATCACCGGCCTTTGCCCTGATGACGGGCGTTCTGTTTTTGCGCATAGCGAAGGGAAATAAGTCAGTGTCTAAAGATTTTGATGAACTAATAAGAGACATGGATCTTATTATTGAAAATGTAGACAGTTTCAAGGCTATGGCCCCGCGCGCACCCGAGCCCCCCGCAGCACCGCCTGCGGTTCATCACTACGATTCGTTCTGCGAGAATGTGGCGCTGAAAGTGGTGTTGAAGGTGCTGCTCTCGTCGGTGGATAAGATCGTCAAGGTACAGATTGCCAATAAGGTCGAGCAGGAAATTGCTCAAATAGAACAGCAGGTGGTACGTGCCGGCGGTGGGCCGGTGTCCCCCGAGGATCTGGCGCAAATGACGCAATACGTGCGTCGCACCGTAAACACCCTGTTGGAATAATCGCCATTGCGATTAAAAAACGTGCCAACCCTTTCAGGCGATATGAATTTTTACGTTATTTTTATATCGCCTGCCTTATTCTTTCAGGCTTAAAGAATAAATTGACTCATTGCCGTCAGGCAACTCGGGCGCAAGTATTATGGTCAAGAATAAGCAGATATTGGTCGTTATTCATCTTTGCAGTTTTTTAGTTTTCCTTTACAGCCTGTCAATGATCCCGCCCCTGCTGGTGGCGCTGCTCTATAAAGAAAAAAGTGTTTTCTCCTTTTTCTATACCCTGGTGATTGCCGGATCGCTCGGTGGGTTAGGCTGGTTCAGCACCCGTCAGGCCAAAGTACAATTGCGTACCCAGGACGGTTTTCTGATTATCGTCATGTTTTGGCTGCTGTTTTCGATGATCAGCGCCCTGCCGTTGTGGCTGGATGACACGCTGAACGTCAGCCTGACGGACGCGATGTTCGAAGGCGTGTCCGGCATCACCACCACCGGCGCTTCGGTACTTAACGATGTCTCGGGCATACCTAAATCCTTTCTCTACTACCGTTCCCAGCTCAACTTTATCGGCGGCCTCGGCGTCATTGTGTTAGCCGTGGCCGTGCTGCCGCTGCTGGGTATCGGTGGCGCCAAGCTTTATCAGTCGGAAATGCCCGGACCATTCAAAGAAGAACGACTGACGCCACGGCTGGCCGATACCTCGAAAAACCTGTGGCTGATCTATCTCGGTCTGGGGCTGGCCTGTACGGTGGCTTTCCGCATTGCCGGCATGCCGTGGTTCGATGCCCTTTGCCATGGGATTTCCACCGTATCGCTCGGGGGATTTTCCACCCGCAACGAGAGTCTGGGCTATTACGACAGCTCGGCGGTCGAAATGGTCGGCGGTATTTTCTCCATTCTGGCGGCGGTAAACTTCACCCTGTATTTCGTTGCCGTAGGCCGCCGCAGCCTGAAACCATTGTATAAAAACCCGGAGCTGCGCTTCTTCCTGCTGGTGCTGTCGATTATCGTGGCGATTGTTTGCCTCGAGCTTTACCGTTCCGGCATGTACGGCGCCAAGGACTCCTTCGTGCATGGCTTCTTTCTCACCAGTTCGATGATGACCGATAACGGTTTGGCCACCGCCGACTATGCCAAAATGCCCTCTCACACCATTATGTTGTTATTGGCGGCGAGCTTTTTCGGTGGCTGCGTGGGCTCCACCTGCGGCGGCATCAAGGCGCTGCGTTTTCTGATCATGTACAAACAAAGCCGGCATGAGATCAACCAGTTGGTGCATCCCAATGCCGTTTACACCATCAAGGTCGGCAACGCGCCGATTCACGATCGGGTGTTACGGTCGGTCTGGAGCTTTTTCTTTCTGTACGTTTTTTTCAGCTGCTTCTTCATCTGGCTGCTGAACCTGATGGGCTATGATCTGGTGACCTCTTTCGCCACCGTGGCCGCCTGCATCAATAACATGGGGTTGGGCTTCGGCGAAACTGCCGCGGGGTTTGGTACGCTTAGCGATGCGGCGAAATGGTTGATGTGCGCGGCGATGCTGCTCGGCCGCCTTGAGATCTACCCCATGCTGATATTGTGCTCGCGTGCCTTTTGGCGTTTTTAAGGCTTTGTAGCCCGCCATTTACAGGCTGTTTTAATCCACCTTGCTGTACCAATGCTGACACATTCGTAACGTGAATGTGTTGCATTGTTGTATTCGTTTCACTGCGATAAGTTAAAAACACTGTAAATACATACAGTATTATTGTAACTTATTGAGGATATGAATATGCGTTTTAACAAGATGTTAGCTCTGGTAACCGTCCTGTTTACCGCCCAGGCTTCCGCCGAGGCATTGGAATCTATCGACAACTGCGCGGTCGGTTGCCCCACCGGTGGCAGCAGTAACGTGTCCATCGTCCGCCATGCTTATACGCTGAACAACAACAGCACCACCAAGTTCGCCAACTGGGTGGCTTATCACATCACCAAAGACACGCCGGCCAGCGGGAAAACCCGTAACTGGAAGACCGATCCGGCACTGAACCCGGCAGATACATTGGTACCGGCAGATTACACCGGTGCCAACGCGGCACTGAAAGTTGACCGCGGGCATCAGGCGCCGCTGGCCTCACTGGCGGGCGTCTCTGACTGGGAATCACTGAACTACCTTTCCAATATCACCCCGCAGATGGCCGATCTTAACCAGGGCTCCTGGGCACGGCTGGAAGATCAGGAACGCAAGCTGATTGACCGGGCGGACATCAGTTCGGTGTATACCGTGACTGGCCCACTGTACGAACGCAATATGGGAAAATTGCCGGGCACCCAGAAAGCGCACACCATTCCCAGCGCTTACTGGAAGGTCATCTTTATCAATAACAGCCCGGAAGTGAACCACTATGCGGCGTTTCTGTTTGACCAAAACACCCCGAAAAATGCCGATTTCTGCCAATATCGCGTCACGGTGAATGAAATCGAGAAACGCACCGGGCTGATTATTTGGGCTGGTCTGCCCGACGACGTACAGGCTTCGCTGAAAGCCAAACCGGGCGTGCTGCCAGAACTGATGGGTTGCAAGAGCTAAAATAATGACCAATAACCCGCTACGGCGGGTTTTTATTGGTCAATATAATGACGGCGTCTGTGATTTAAATATAAACATTACTTATTAATACCCCGTTTTAAACCCGTCCTAATAGCGGAAATAATGTTATTTACCGTCATTAATTATCTTTAAATACCCGCCACGGCACCGTTCACTCTCCCGCCAAGCGGCCACACCTCGGGTCTTTTTTATTCTTTCTGTGCTTTTTTATCAGGGCGTTTGAGCAAGTTTATTGCCGAAAAGTTATCGGCAAGTTAATATCCCGCCAAATTATTAGATACAGAACCGTAAACAATGCATTTATCCCATTGTTGATTATTTTTTATCTCTCTTTACCCCTTCTCTTTTGCCTGCTTTGGCAATAACACCTGTTTTGTGAGAAAAACACATGGAAAATTTGTTATCAGACGATGGTGAGTTACCGACCAAAAATGGAACCGGTTTCAGTCGACGGGAAGTGCTGCTGGGGCTGGCCTCAACCCTGCTGGCAACGTCATTGCTCAGTTACCCGTTCCTCAGCCTGGCAGAACAACATACCGCGGCGGCCAACCCGCTGCAGTTTGCTCGTTTCTTCAAAATATCCCAGACATTGAGCGAACATGAGGACATCGATCAGGGAATGTCGGCGCGTATTTTTACAGCCTTACATAATCAGAATGATCAGTTCGCCACGCAGGTTGAGCAGCTTGGTGGGCTGTTACAGTCGGGTCAAAGCGCAAAACAGCTGCAACAACTAGCCATTCAGGCCGGCTTGCAGGCCCTGGTGACCGCCATTATCACCGCCTGGTATACCGGCACCGTCGGCCACGGCCAAACGGCTGAGCTGATTGCCTATAAAGACGCGTTGATGTACCGCCCCGCCAGCGACGCACTGATCGTTCCCACCTACTGCGGCAATGGCCCGTTGTGGTGGACCGCTCCCCCTCCAGCGGTCAACGCTTCCCTGTGATCTGAGAGTCTTCTGATGAAAAAACCTGAATTTACTGCCGATGGCAACGCCTCGGCCGATATCGTGATCGTGGGCTCCGGCATTGTGGGCGGCATGATGGCCGATCAATTAGTCAGCCAGGGTTATTCTGTGCTGGTGCTGGAAGCAGGCCTGCGTATTGAACGCGCCCAGGCCGTAGAAAACTGGCGCAATATGCCTTTTGATAACCGCGCCGGCTCCGATTATCAAGGGTTGTACCCGCAATCAGAGTTTGCCACCGCTCCGCTCTATTTTCCTGAAAACAACTATGTCGCCCTGAGCGGCCCGAGCGCAGGCAGCTTCAAGCAAGGGTATCTGCGTACCGTCGGCGGCACCACCTGGCACTGGGCCGCGTCCTGCTGGCGCCACCTGCCCAGCGATTTCCAAATGAAAACCCTGTACGGCGTTGGCCGCGACTGGCCGATTTCCTATGATGAACTTGAGCCGTACTATTGCCGGGCCGAAGAGGAAATTGGCGTGGCGGGCCCTAACGATCCGCAGCAGCAGTCGCCGGTTGAACGCAGCAAACCCTACCCGATGGATATGGTGCCCTGGGCGCATGGCGATATTCGTTTTGCCGAAGTGGTTAACCCGCACGGCTACCGTTCAGTCCCGATCCCACAGGGGCGCAGTACCCACCCGTGGAAGGGCCGTCCAACCTGCTGCGGCAACAACAACTGTCAGCCCATTTGCCCCATCGGCGCCATGTACAACGGCATTCATCATGTTGAACGTGCTGAAATGAAAGGTGCGGTGGTGCTGGCGGAAGCGGTGGTCTACAAGATAGATACCGATGAACAAAATCGGGTCACTGCGGTGCATTGGCTTGACAACAAAAAGCAGTCTCACCAGGCCACGGCCAAGGCTTTCGCACTGGCCTGTAACGGCATAGAAACGCCGCGCCTGCTGCTGATGGCGGCCAACGATCGCAACCCGAACGGCATCGCCAACGCTTCCGACCAGGTCGGTCGCAACATGATGGATCACTCCGGTTTTCACTGTACTTTCCTGGCGAAAGAGCCGCTGTGGCTCGGGCGTGGCCCGGCGCAGAGCAGTTGCCTGGTCGGCCCACGTGACGGTGAGTTCCGCAAAGACTACTCGGCCAATAAGATGATCCTCAACAACATCAACCGGGTCGTGCCTGCCACCCAGAAGGCGCTGGAACAAGGCTTGGTCGGTAAAGAATTGGATGCCGAAATACGCCGCCGCGCCGCTTACGGCGTCGATTTATCCATCAGCCTGGAACCGTTACCAGACCCCAATAACCGCCTGACGCTGAGTAAAACCCGCAAGGATGCCCACGGTTTGCCTTGCCCGGACATCCACTACGATGTCGGCGATTACGTGCGTAAAGGCGCAGAGGCCGCACATAAGCAATTGGAACATATCGGCCAACTGTTCGACGCCGAAGAGTTCAACATCACCACCAGCCTGAATGCCAATAACCACATCATGGGCGGCACCATCATGGGCGATAACCCAGCAGACTCGGTGGTCGATGGCAACTGCCGCACCCATGACCATGCCAACCTTTGGTTGCCGGGCGGCGGCGCAATTCCTTCCGCCAGCGTGGTGAACAGCACCTTGACTATGGCGGCTCTGGGCATCAAGGCCGCCGATGACATTGCGCGGGCACTGGCGGTGAAACCATGAAAAAACAGGCGAAATTGACGCTATTATCCCTGCTGTTGCTCGGCGGCAGCGCCGTGCAGGCGGCGGATAACGGAGAGTTAAGCGGTGCGGCGTTGATTAAAAAAGGCGAACAGATTGCTATCTCCTCAGACTGCCAGGCCTGCCATACCAAACCCGAAGGCGGTACTCCCTTTGCCGGCGGATATGGTATCAGTTCCCCCATGGGCGTGATTTACGCAACCAACATCACCCCATCAAACGCGGAGGGCATTGGCAGTTATAGCGAAGAGCAGTTTGCTCGTGCCGTCAGGGACGGGATCCGTGCCGATGGTACCCACCTCTATCCCGCCATGCCCTATACCTCTTATACCAGGTTGAGCGATGAGGACATCAAGGCGCTGTATGCCTACTTTATGCACGGCGTGAAGCCGGTCGATCAGAAAAATACGCTGACCGACCTGCCCTTCCCGTTCAACCTGCGCTTTAGCATGGCCGCCTGGAATCTGCTGTTTCTCAAAGACGGCCGATTTGCACCCGATGCGGCCAAAAGCGAGCAATGGAACCGGGGGGCTTATCTGGTTAACGGGCCTGGGCACTGCGACACCTGCCATACCCCGCGCAACCTGCTGATGGCTGAAGACAGCAGTCAGGCTCTTGCGGGTGGCATGGTCGGCAGCTGGTACGCTCCCAATATCACGTCAGACCCGATCAGCGGTATCGGCGGCTGGAGCAACCAGCAACTGGTGCAGTACCTGAAAACCGGTCGGGTGGTCGGCAAAAACCAGGCCGCCGGTGGCATGGCGGAAGCCATCGAAAACAGCCTGCAATATTTTTCCGATGACGATCTGGCGGCTATTGCCGTTTACCTGAAAAGCACCGCGCCTGTCAGAGATGCCAAGGATAGCCAGCCGGCCGACAGTTACGGCAAGCCGTTGAACGTTGAGCCTCAGCTGCGCGGGTTGCAGCCTGCCAATGCCAACAACACCGTTACCGACGGCGCAGCGTTATTCAGCGGCAACTGCGCCAGTTGCCACCAACCGGACGGCAGCGGCAGCAAAAACCAGGCTTATCCTTCGCTGTTCAATAATACCGCCACCGGTTCAAGCAATCCGGCCAACCTGATCTCGGCCATACTGTTCGGGGTCGAGCGAAAGGTGGGCGATCAGCACGTGCTGATGCCGAACTTTGGCCCGCTGTCGTACGTCAATCCGTTGAACGACCAGCAGATCGCCGCTATCAGCAATTATGTGCTGCAGCAGTACGGCAATCCCGCAGTGAAGGTCAGCGCTGCGGACGTGACCGTATTGCGCCTGGGTGGCCCGGTGCCGCTGCTGGCGATGCTGCAGCCTTATATGGCCCCGGCAATCGGCATTGCTGTGGTGGCGTTGATCTTTATGGCATGGCTGTTGGGGAGAAAACGGCGCTGAATTGATGACTGCAGGCTGGGGAGCTATCCCCGGCTTGCAGGCATTGCCGCATTTCCACAGGGATAGTTCGCAGACCGAATCTGAAAAGAACGGGGGTTATTGCGTTTGATTTTCCACACGGGTAATACCGTGTTTCTTCATCACTTCTTCCATGGTCAGATTGTCATCATCCGGCGTTTCGTCAATCACAACATCCTGCGGGCGGACATAAGGCTTGGTTGCGCGTTTGAACATCCACCACCAAACGAACACCAGAAAGGCACCGGACTTCAGAAAGATCATGGTCCATAACGCTATTTGATACCAGCTCATCTTTATCTCCATGAAAACGTTAAACGCGAGCGAATGGATCTATTTTAACCCTTGGCTTGATCGGATCAATAGTAAACGGCAGATCCCTCCGGGTTCAGGCCACTGTTATAGGGATTTCTATCATGATCTGCTCTACCTGCCGCTAAAACCCCCTTGAACTACCTCAGAAACCCTGCCCGCAGCCTGATCCTGTTTTTGCCCGCATTTTGTCATAGTGAAAGCCATGCAAGATCCTCTGCACCGGTTTTTCCCTGCAAAAAGAGTGAATTACCCTTTCTCATCGCAATGTTTTTATATAGCTAAAACGTCTAACCAAACCACTTAAAACAGCCTTTTTGACCATAAAAATGTAAATTGCCCCGATTTTTCTATATACTCGCGGAGTTTAATTTCTTGGGCAGCCTGTTTGCCCCTCTTTTTATGGAGTTGTTTTAACGGACTATCCCATTCCCTAACGGACTAGCAAGAAGGTATTCTATGAGCCAAAACGACACTGAAATTGTGGCACGTCGTAGCCATATCAATCCTCCGGTATTTTTTATATCTGCCGCTTTAATCATCGTCCTGGTGGCCTTTGCCGCCTTCTATCCTGAGTTAGCCGATCGTAAGTTCAAGGTGCTGCAACAGGGTATTTTCACTAACGCCAGCTGGTTTTACATTCTGGCGGTTGCCCTGATCCTGCTGAGCGTGACCTATCTGGGTTTATCGCGTTACGGCAATATCAAGCTCGGGCCGGATCACGCCCAGCCGGACTTCAGCTATGTTTCCTGGTTTGCCATGCTGTTTTCTGCCGGTATGGGCATTGGTCTGATGTTCTTTGGCGTTGCCGAACCGGTGATGCACTACCTTTCTCCCCCGACCGGGACACCGGAAACAGTGGAAGCGGCTAAACAGGCCATGCGCCTAACCTTCTTCCACTGGGGCCTGCATGCCTGGGCGATTTATGCCATCGTGGCGCTGATCCTGGCGTTCTTCAGCTACCGTCATGGCCTGCCCTTGACGCTGCGTTCCGCGCTTTATCCCATCATCGGCGATCGCATATACGGGCCAATTGGCCACGCAGTCGATATTTTTGCGGTAATAGGTACCGTATTCGGCGTCGCGACCTCCCTGGGCTACGGCGTGTTGCAGGTTAACGCCGGGCTTAATCACCTGTTCGGCTTGCCGATCAATGCAACGGTGCAGGTGGTGCTGATCGTGGTGATCACCGGGCTGGCAACGTTGTCGGTGGTTTCCGGGTTGGATAAGGGCATCCGCATTCTTTCCGAACTGAACCTCGGCCTGGCGGTGCTGCTGCTGGTCCTGGTGGGTACGCTCGGCCCGACCGTGCTGTTGCTGAAATCCTTTGTTGAAAATACCGGCGGCTATCTTTCCGATATCGTCAATAAAACCTTTAACCTTTACGCTTACGAGCCGAAATCCAGCAACTGGCTGGGAGGCTGGACACTGCTGTATTGGGGCTGGTGGCTATCCTGGTCACCGTTCGTCGGCATGTTTATCGCCCGCGTTTCACGCGGACGTACCATCCGTGAATTCGTTACCGGCGTGTTGTTCGTTCCGGCGGGCTTTACGTTGCTGTGGATGACGGTTTTCGGCAACAGCGCCATTAATTTGATCATGAACGAAGGGGCGCGCGATCTGGCCAATACGGTGCAAAACGACGTAGCCCTGGCGTTGTTCAACTTCCTGGAGCACTTCCCGTTCTCTAATATTCTGTCGTTTATCGCCATGGCGATGGTCGTGGTGTTCTTCGTCACGTCGGCAGACTCTGGGGCAATGGTGGTTGATACGCTGGCTTCGGGCGGTTCGGATCAAACACCCATATGGCAGCGGATCTTTTGGGCTTCCCTGATGGGTCTGGTGGCGATTGCGTTGTTGATTGCCGGCGGTTTAAGCGCATTGCAAACCGTTACTATTGCCAGCGCCCTGCCGTTTTCGATGATCCTGCTGGTCTCAATCTACGGGTTGTTAAAAGCCTTACGTATCGACGCCTACAAACGCGACAGCCAGATGATGACCACGATTGCGCCGACCGCCGCGCGCAACCCGATCTCATGGCAGCGGCGTTTGCGTAATATTGCCTATTTCCCGAAACGTTCTCAGGTAAAACGCTTTGTCGGTGAAGTGGTTCAACCGGCGATGGCGCTGGTGGAAGCCGAACTGGCCAAGCAAAATACCACCTCCTCGATTGACGATTCGCAAGACGATCGCATCCGTTTCGAAGTCGATTTAGGGGAAGATCTGAACTTTGTCTATGAAGTGCGCCTGCGCGCTTACATTCAACCGGCCTTTGCTCTGGCGGGGTTGAAAGATGAGGAACGCGACGAGGAACATAAATACTATCGCGGTGAGGTTCATCTGAAGGAAGGGGGCCAGGATTACGATGTGATGGGCTGGACGCAAGAACAGATCATTCACGATATTCTCGACCAGTACGAGAAGCACCTGCACTTCCTGCATTTGGTGCGTTAGCGGTTGCTTTGCCAGACAAACCGTCCCAGCCGGGGCGGTTTTTTTATGGGTCCACGACGGCGATTGCCGTTTTTTAAACCCAATAAAAAAACCCCGCGCTCAGAGAGCACGGGGTCATAATTTATGGCGGAGGAGCAGAGATTCGAACTCTGGAACGGTTTCCCGTCGACGGTTTTCAAGACCGTTGCCTTCAGCCACTCGGCCACCCCTCCGCAACGAGGCGAACTATAAACAGAGCTGATCCGCTTGTAAAGCCCAAGGCCGTTCAACCGAACGAAAAACCAGCACCTCACGCTTGAGCGTTGAAGAAACCGCCAACTCCGGCTCAAGGTTGCAGCAATGATAACTAAGGGTAAAGATTGGTAAACAAACTTTAATCAAACGCTTGCGCTGCCTATCATCGTCACTAATTTTGTGATGACCTGACTAAGAGAGATCATTATGGACCGTATTGTCGTCTCATCCTCCTCGCGCGACTCATTGCTGAGTACGCATAAGGTTCTGCGTAACACCTATTTTCTGCTTTCACTGACGCTGGCCTTCTCGGCGCTCACCGCAACCGCCAGCACCATGCTGGGGCTGCCGGCACCGGGCCTGCTGCTGATGCTGGTCGGCTTCTACGGGCTGATGTTCCTGACCCACAAGCTGGCTAACAGCCCTGCGGGGATCCTGGCGGCATTCGCCCTGACCGGTTTTATGGGTTATGCCCTGGGCCCCATCCTCAGTTCATTTATTAATACCGGAGCCGGCGACCTGATCATGCTGGCGCTGGGAGGCACCGCAGTGGTGTTCTTCTGCTGTTCAGCCTACGTGCTGACCACCCGCAAGGATATGTCGTTCCTGTCCGGAATGATGATGGCCGGTTTTGTAGTACTGCTGGTGGCGGTGATCGCCAATCTGTTCCTGCAGATCCCGGCCCTGCACCTGGCGATTAGCGCACTGTTTATCCTGTTCTCCGCCGGCGCCATCCTGTGGGAAACCAGCAACATTATTCACGGCGGCGAGACTAACTACATTCGCGCCACCGTCAGCCTGTACGTATCGTTGTACAACATGTTCATCAGCCTGTTGAGCATTCTGGGCTTCGCGCGCAGCAACTGATTCGGCGTCTGAGTCATACCCAAAGCCCCGCTCCGGCGGGGCTTTATTTTTTGCGGCGGTAAAAGTTTGCTAAACTGGCGGCCGTTCTGAATTACCCGTTACCGAGGCAGTATGTTGGAGTATCAAGGTCAGGTTATTGAAACTGACGCACAGGGTTACCTGAAAAACAGCGCCGACTGGCACGAGGCCCTGGCGCCGCTGCTGGCCGAGCAGGAAGAAATCACGCTAACCGAGGCGCATTGGGAAGTGGTGCGCTTCGTGCGCGGCTTTTACCTGGAATTTAATACCTCACCGGCGATCCGCATGCTGGTCAAAGCTATGGCGCAGAAGTACGGAGAGGAGAAAGGCAACAGCCGCTACCTCTATCGCCTGTTCCCCAAAGGCCCGGCCAAACAGGCAACAAAAATCGCCGGTTTGCCGAAGCCGGTAAAATGCATCTGAGACGCTAATAGCGAATGCTGAAGCCTTGATAATCTGCCGTACCGCGCGGTTCCACCAGCACGCGATCGACACGTGCGCTACGCGGACCGCCGCTTTTCAGCCATTCCACCAGTTTATCCACCTGCGGTTGCTCGCCGCAGGCCACCACCTCGACGCTGCCGTCATCAAGATTGCGCGCATATCCGCTTAATCCCAACGCCGTCGCCTGGTGCTGGGTGTTGTAGCGAAACCCTACCCCTTGCACCACGCCATAGACATACGCAGCAATACAAACTTGTGTCATAATCGGCCCCTTATCGAATTTCGTTTATGGCATTTTCTGTGCGTACGCACGGCAATGTCACTCTTTTTACCTAGCTGGCAGCATTCTTAATTATGACCGTACGCCTGTTTCTCGCCAAAGGACGTGAAAAGTCCTTACTCCGTCGCCACCCATGGGTCTTCTCCGGTGCCGTTCAACGTATTGAAGGTAAAGCCCTGTCCGGCGAAACCATCGATATTCACGACGCGCAGGGAAAATGGCTGGCGCGCGGCGCCTACTCGCCTGAATCGCAAATCCGTGCCCGTGTCTGGACTTTCCAGCAGGATGAAGACGTTAACATCGAATTCTTCATCCGCCGTTTACAGCAGGCACAAAGCTGGCGTGATTGGGTTGCGAAGCGCGACGGGTTGGACGGATACCGTCTGATCGCCGGTGAATCCGACGGCATGCCGGGCATCACCATCGATCGCTTCCAGAATTTCCTGGTGTTGCAATTGCTGTCTGCCGGCGCCGAGTATCAGCGTGCTGCGCTGATTACCGCCTTGCAGCATTGCTACCCGGAATGCGCCATTTACGATCGCTCAGACGTCGCGGTGCGTAAGAAAGAAGGCCTGCCGTTGGCGCAAGGACCGGTATTAGGTGACCTGCCCCCTGCTCTGTTGCCAATCACCGAGCATGGCATGAAGCTGCTGGTGGACATTCAGCAGGGCCATAAGACCGGTTTTTACCTCGACCAGCGCGACAGCCGCCTGGCTGCCCGTAACTATTCCGCCGGCCGCCGCGTGCTTAACTGCTTCTCTTATACCGGCGCATTCGCGGTATCTGCATTGATGGGCGGTTGCTCACAGGTGATCAGCGTAGATACATCGCAAGCGGCGTTGGATATCGCCAAACAGAACGTTGAACTGAACCGGTTGGATCTGAGCAAGGCCGAGTTTGTGCGCGATGACGTGTTCCAACTGCTGCGCAACTACCGCACGCAGGGTGAAAAATTCGATCTGATCATTATGGATCCGCCGAAGTTCGTCGAGAATAAAAACCAGCTGGCCAGTGCCTGCCGCGGCTATAAAGATATCAACATGTTAGCGCTTCAGTTGTTGAATCCAGGCGGTATTTTGCTGAGCTTCTCCTGCTCCGGTCTGATGCCTACCGATTTGTTCCAGAAAATTTTGGCCGATGCCGCTGTAGATGCCGGGCGTGATGTACAATTTATAGAGCAGTATCGTCAGGCTGCCGATCACCCGGTAATTGCGACTTACCCTGAAGGGCTGTATTTGAAAGGGTTTGCGTGTCGGGTGATGTAACTTGAAATACGCTGTTTTGCCCTCATATAGAGAGCAAGGCACTGTTTCTCAGGAGGTCATCATGATTGCCAGCAAATTCGGTATCGGACAACAGGTTCGGCATAAGCTGCTGGGGTACTTGGGGGTGGTAATTGATATCGACCCTGAATACTCTATGGAACAGCCTAAAGCTGATGAAATAGCGGCGAATACCGATCTACGTTTCGCCCCTTGGTACCACGTGGTGATGGAGGACGAAGAAGGCCAACCGGTGCATACCTATCTGGCGGAAGCACAGCTGGATGGCGAAGCCCAGGATGCCCATCCTGAACAACCTTCACTGGACGAGTTGGCGGAATCTATCCGTCACCAGCTCCAAGCCCCGCGCCTGCGCAACTGATCGGCCAGGCCTGAGAAACACCCAATAAGGGCCTGGCATTTGTCAGGCCTTTTCTTTTACCGGCTTTCAGCGCTCCAGACCCAGGCGAGGAAGCTCGATTTTAGGACAACGGTCCATTACCACCTTCAATCCTGCCTCACGCGCCAACGCCTCGGCCTGTTCATTAATAACGCCAATTTGCAGCCATAACGCTTTGGCACCAATCGCAATCGCCTCTTGCGCTACGCCATACGCCGCCTCCGAATTACGGAACACATCAACCATGTCCACCGGGTGCGGAATATCTTTCAGCGTGGCATAGGCCTGCTGGCCAAGCAACGTTTGCCCTGACAGCTTGGGGCTGACCGGCGTTACCTGATATCCCTGTGACAGCAAATAAGCCATGACACCAAAGCTGGGCCGGGATGGATTATCACTGGCACCCACCAGCGCAATGGTTTTCACCTGCTTGAGCAGGTCGGCAATCTCGTGGTCTTGCATCTTCAGCTCCAATCATCAACGGGCGACTTCCCTATTTCGAGTGTACTCTATCGGCTTTAAATCGGCTAAACGCAACCATGCGGAAACTCCCGGCCACTTTTGCGGTCTGATGCTGTCACTGCCAGCATATCCGGTTCAAATAAATGTCCAAATGAAAATAAATGTGTACATTTGTAAACTAAACCGTAATGTTGAAAAACTTTGACACAATCTATGGCGTATTCAACACTAATAGCGATGCCACTTATAAGGAGATAACCATGAAATTTGGTCTGATGGTTGCGGGGCTGCTCAGCATCAGTATCAGCATGCCTGCCGTGGCTACGACCCTGAAACTCTCCCCGGACATCGATCTGCTGGTGGTCGACGGCAAGAAAATGACAGGAGCGTTGTTAAAAGGTGCCGACAGCCTGGAGCTGGATGGCGGGCAACATCAGTTGCTGTTTAAAGTGGCCAAGTCTGTACGTTCAGGACAGCACGAACAAACTGCCTATACCTCCCCTCCGCTGATCGCGACCTTCAGTACGCAGAATGTCAGCTCCGTTGCCATTGAGCTGCCGCGTATTGAAAATGTACGTGATGGCCAAAGATTCGATAAAACGCTCAACTATCAAGTGATTGATAAGAACGGTAACGCGCTGGCGATGAAACACGACGTGCTGCATGCCGATGGCGCCACGCTCAGCGTCGATTTGGAAAAAGTCATGGCGGACTACAACAGTCAAAACCGCCCGGCCTCGGTGCCGGCTTTCACCCAGGTGCGCGCGACTACGCCTTCCTCTCCGCTCGCCAGTGCCGCTCTGAACTCCCCCACGGTCACTTTGAAGGGTGAAAACGTTTCCGAACAGATGCTGCAATACTGGTTCCAGCAGGCGGACAAAGAGACGCAAAAGCGTTTCCTCCATTGGGCGAATAAACAGCCCGTGCGTTAAGATTACCGGCGCCTTTATTTAAAGGCGCGCTTTCTTCGCATTTTCAGGTGTAAACGCTAGGCAGTGAAAAACAGTTTCAGTAATCTGTCGCACATCCCCTGATTAGCGAAGGACATCGAGATGGAATTTACTACCCGCACTATCGCCGCGCGTAAACACATTGCGCTGGTGGCACACGATCACCGCAAACAAGCCCTGCTTGCCTGGGTTGAAGAAAACAAATCCGTCCTTGAGCATCATCAACTGTACGCCACCGGCACTACCGGTAACCTGATCCAGCGTGCCAGCGGCATTCCGGTGCAAAGCATGTTAAGCGGCCCGATGGGAGGCGATCAGCAGGTCGGCGCGCTGATTGCCGAAGGCAAAATAGATATGCTGATCTTCTTCTGGGATCCCCTCAATGCGGTTCCCCACGATCCGGATGTGAAAGCGCTGCTGCGTCTGGCGACGGTATGGAACATTCCCGTCGCCACCAACCGCTCAACGGCGGATTTCCTGATCGATTCTTCACTCTTCAAACGTGAAGTGGAAATTGCCATTCCTGATTATCAGCGCTATTTGCAGGATCGCCTGAAGTAACGCTCGCGGCCTGGTTTCCGCCAGGCCTTAATTTTAAGGCTTCTTCTGAGCAGGAACGCCGAGATCCTGCAGTTGTTCAACGAAGACCGACGGACGTTCACGATCCTGCAGTAACCAGACCTGGTGCTTGGCGCGAGTCAGCGCTACATACAGCAGTCGCCGCTCTTCGGCATCCGGGAAATCTTCCGGCTGCGGCAACAAAACATCCTCCAATACCGACTCACGCGCGACCGCCGGAAAACCGTCGCTGCCTTGGTGCAAACCGGCGATGATCACGTACTCCGCCTGCTGCCCTTTACTGGCGTGAATGGTCATAAACTCGAGGGTCAGTTTTGGCCAACGGGTCGCCGCTTTTGCCAGCGCCTGCGGTTTCAAATGGTGATAGCGTGCCAGCACCAGAATTCGCTCATCCGGCTTGGCATAACCGCTCAGCTTGTCCAACAGATTTTCAAGTTGCTCATTCGGTAATAAAATCACCGATTTCTTATTGCCCTTGCTCAGGCTGTTCAACGGTTTTTTCAACTGATGTGGGTTCTGTTGCACAAAACGGTTCGCGATCTCGCCGATACGATCATTGAAACGGTAAGTGGTATCGAGCGCACACTGGGCACCTTCGCCAAAGTTCTCGGCAAAGGCGGTGGTCAACGTCAGCTCGGCCCCGCTGAAGCGGTAAATGGCCTGCCAGTCGTCACCTACCGCAAACAGGCAGGTTTGTTTATTTTGTTTACGCAACGCTGCCAGTAATTGCGCACGCTGGGGTGAAATGTCCTGGAACTCGTCCACCAGGATGTGTTTCCACGGGCTGACGAACCGACCTTTCTCCAAGATATTGACCGCCTGGTGGATCAGGCCTGAGAAGTCCACCGCCCCTTCCTCTTTCAACGCCCCTTTCCAGGCCTTGAGCAAAGGGGCCATTAAGCGAATGCGTTTTGAGAACAGGTCACGGATTTCTTCATCCGCCTGTTCGATCATTTCTGCCTGGCTACCGCCGTGCATGCGCATCAGGCCCAACCAGCGTTCGAGTCTGCCGGCCAACCGCTCCGCCAGGCGCTTGTCCTGCCAAAAATCGCCTTCGGGCACTTCCCATTCCAACTCTTCAATCAACCATTGGCGCCAGCCTTTAGCCTGGGCTTTTTTCTCTGCGCACTGCTGCTGCCAATGAGTAATCAGCAAAGCCCTCCGGGCCTTGCTGTCGGTTTCCAGCTTACTGATCGCCGGCACCTTGCGGTTGCCCTGTTGGATAATCTGTAGTGCCAGTGCATGGAAGGTTTTGGCCTGGATAGCCACGCCGCCCAGCCGTTCCTGAATGCGTTCGTTCATCTCTTCCGCCGCCTGGCGACCGAATGCCAGCAGCAGTATTTGCCCGGGTTCGGCCTCCTGACGGCGCAATAGCCAGCCCGCGCGCGCCACCAATACCGAGGTTTTTCCGCTGCCTGCTCCGGCCAATACCAATACCGAGTCTTCACCGTTAACTACGGCGCGACTTTGCGAGTCGTTCAGCGGTGAGCTTTCTATGCTCTGGAAGAAATCCTGGTGCGTCTCCAGCATCCGTTCGGTCCACTGCCGGTTACGCTGCTCCACGCTGTGCAACCCGTGCTGCAGCCATTGGCGGCAGATTTGATAATCTTCCCGACAGTTGTCAAATTCCTCCAGCCGTGCAACCGGCATGGGCAAAGCACCGAAAGACTGGCGAATCTGTTGCTGCAACTTGCCCAGTTCGGATTTCTTAAACCACTTATCCTGCTGCTCAATTCGCTGAATATGTTCGACCTGTTGCTGCAAAACGCCGGCGCTGACCTCGCTCATCTCAGCGCTCCACTGCTGCCAGGCCTGCTGGAGGTAATGATAGAAACGCTGAGTTTCCTGCCATTCAGTCCCGTGCAGGCGCACCACTTTTTCATCCGGCAGCTCAAACTCCAGCTCGCCCCAGACGATGCCGCGCTTGCATCTAACCTGAATCAACTGATTGAAAGGAATAAGGTATTCATGCTTTTCACCGCTCACCTCGACCCCGGCGTGCAGCAACCGCACGCGGTTATAAGGATGCTGAGCCAGGTGTTTCCCCAGCGATGTCGCTTTAAGTTCCATATCTTCGCGCCATGACTATGTTGAGATTAAATAACGGATATCTGCCAGTTTACCTGCGATAAGCAGTGGCACTCTAGCGCTAAAAAAAGGGTAGAATAGATTTTGCGTTTTGATAGCAAACGCAACCGCATCGCGGTTTGGCCATCATTAGAGCAGAATGACGACTATGCGTACTGTACTGAATATTCTTAATTTTGTGTTGGGCGGTTTTGTCACTACCCTGGGCTGGCTGATCGCCACGGTATTTAGCGTGCTGTTGATCATCACCCTGCCACTGACTCGCTCCTGCTGGGAGATCACCAAGCTGTCGTTACTGCCGTTCGGTAATGAAGCTATTCACGTTAATGAGCTTTACCCGGAAAAAAGTAATGCGCTGCTTTCCGCTAGCGGCTCGCTGCTGAATATTGTCTGGCTGATCCTGTTCGGCTGGTGGCTCTGCCTGTCGCATATCGCTGCCGGTATTGTGCAGTGCGTAACTATTATTGGCATTCCGGTGGGCATTGCCAATTTCAAAATCGCCGCCATTGCCCTGTGGCCGGTTGGACGTCGCGTGGTCTCAGTAGAAATGGCGCAACAGGCCAGAACTGAAAATGCCCGTCGTCAGTATCAGCAGCGTTAATTTTTTCTCCGCCCGAGGAGTTTTTTGTGCTCTCTTTTGCACCAGCAATACGCCGTTATGCCTACAACAGCAACCTGCTTTATGACCTGCGTATTTTTATTGCGCTGGCCGGCGCAGCCGCCGTCCCCTGGTGGCTCGGTATTCCGAAACTCACTATTCCCCTGACTCTGGGGGTGGTGGCGGCGGCGTTGACCGATTTGGACGACCGCCTGACCGGCAGACTACGCAACTTGCTGATTACGCTGGTGTGTTTCTTTGTTGCCTCCGCCTCCATTGAACTGCTGTTTCCCTACCCCTGGCTGTTCGCGCTTGGCCTGACGACCTCCACCTGCGGCTTTATTCTGTTAGGTGCTCTGGGGCAACGTTACGCCACCATTGCATTTGGTGCCTTGTTGATTGCGGTTTACACCATGCTCGGCACTTCGATGTATGACGCCTGGTATCAACAGCCTATGCTGCTGATCATTGGTGCTCTGTGGTACAACCTGCTGACGCTGATAGGTCATCTGATCTTCCCTATCCGTCCTCTACAGGAAAATCTGGCGCGTTGTTACGACCAGTTGGCGAATTATCTGGACGCCAAAGCCAACCTGTTTGATCCCGACGCCGAACAGGATGCAGACCTGCCCTGGATGGACGTTGCCATGGCCAACAGCACGCTGGTGACTATCCTCAACCAAACCAAGGCTTCATTGCTGACGCGGTTAAAAGGCGATCGCGGCCAACGAGGCACCCGCCGCACACTGCATTACTACTTCGTTGCGCAGGACATCCATGAACGCGCCAGCTCCGCGCACGTTCAATACCAGGCGCTAAGCCGACAATTCCGTCATAGCGATATCCTGTTCCGCTTTCAGCGCTTGCTCAGCATGCAGGCTCGTGCCTGCCAGCAGTTGGCCCAGTCGATTTTGATGCGGCAAAAGTATCAGCATAACGTTCGCTTCGAACCGGCCTTTGCCCGCATTGATGAAGCTTTGGCTCGCGTTACCCTGACCCCGGAAAATCGCGAGTTGACCAAGGCGCTGTCGCACCTGTTGAAAAATTTGCGCGCGATTGACGCACAGCTGGCAAATATTGAATCCGAACAGGCATTGGCCAACGGCCAGGTGGAAGAGAACAGCCTGTCGGATGACCGGCTCACCGGCTGGAGCGATATTCGCTTGCGCATCAGCCGCCATCTGACGCCGCAATCGGCCTTGTTCCGCCATGCCATTCGCATGTCTGTGGTGCTGTGTATTGGTTATGCCTTTATTCAATTTACTGGGATGCAGCATGGCTATTGGATCCTGTTAACCAGCCTGTTTGTCTGCCAACCCAACTACAACGCCACTCGCCGCAGGCTGGCATTGAGGATAATCGGCACACTGGCAGGTATTCTTGTCGGGCTGCCAATCCTCTATTTTGTGCCCTCGGTGGAAGGCCAACTCGTGCTGATTGTGATTAGCGGCGTTTTGTTTTTTGCTTTTCGCACCGTGCAGTACGCACATGCCACCATGTTTATCACCCTGTTGGTATTGCTGTGCTTTAACCTGCTGGGCGAAGGTTTCGAAGTCGCCGCGCCGCGCGTTTACGACACGCTGCTGGGTTGCGCCATCGCTTGGGCCGCAGTCAGCTTTATCTGGCCTGACTGGAAGTTCCGGCAATTACCCACGGTGGTCAGTAAGACGCTGAACGCCAACTGCCGTTATCTGGATGCCATTTTGGTGCAATACCATCAGGGAAAAGACAACGGCCTGTCCTACCGTATCGCTCGGCGGGATGCGCACAACAGTGACGCGGAGCTGGCATCGGTGATTTCAAATATGTCTGCCGATCCCAAAGCCAATAAAGACGTTCAGGATGCGGCCTTCCGTCTGCTGTGTTTGAACCACACCTTATTGAGTTATATCTCGGCGTTGGGGGCACACCGTGAACGCCTGAATAATCCTGCGACCCTGGATCTGCTGAATGATGCTGTCTGTTATGTCGATGGCGCCCTGCATCAAGAAGAGCAGGACAGTGGGCGCATCACTCAGGCGTTGGAAAGCCTGGCTGAACGAATTCAACACGCGGCGCCGGAACCGGAAAGCAAAGATCAATTGGTGTTGCAGCAGATTGGGCTGGTGATTGAGCTCTTGCCGGAACTCACGATGCTGAATGCGCAAATAGGTAAATCGGTATAATCATTCAGGGCCTTTCATAAGGCCCTGGACTCTTGGGTTATGGCCGTGGCTAAGCAACATCATGGTGCGGTCAAACCAGTGCGTCAGCTCGCTGCGTAATTCCGAAGGCAAAGCGGCGTGATGATAGCCGGCGATGGCCCCGCCTAATGAAAGCAGCACCCGCAACCCCAAATTTTTTTGCTGCTGCAGTAGCCGAAGATAACTGCGCTTGGCCCCGTTTAACCGCAAATCATAAACATTACGAATACCGGCTCGCCACAGCAAACGTTCCATATTGATGTCGATATTCGGTAAGGTTTTTAACCGACTCTGGTTGTCCGCTTTAATCTCTTGCTCCCGACGCGCTTCGCGAATGGCCTGCCAGGCTAACCCAACCAGTTCATCCCTATCACGCCACAAGGTCTCATCTACCCAGTAATAGCGCATAGTGATAGGCACACCGCGTTTGGAGTAAACCATATTGACCATACCGCGTGAGCGAAAGACCGATTCCAGCCCCTCCGTAGCGCGAAGATAAAGCTCTCCTTCAGCGATAACCGCGAACATGATGCCGTCGGCCAGTACCCCGTAGCCCCCGAACTGCGAGCGAGTAGTGATAGTGCCCAATGCGCAAAAACAGGCCTTGGCCTGTGCGATCCTTCCCGTTGATTTCCCTTTCATAACGTCCTCCTGGTGTGGGTTAGCGTTCTATCATTTCCCGTATCAATGAAATAAAACTAACGTGAACAAGTAATTAGAAAAATACGCACTATCCATGGGCATGCCAATCACAAAACTCTGCCGTATAAAAAATGATCGCAATTATGCGAGGTGCTACGAAGATTTGGGTTGATCTTACTGACAACTGGATGTACTGTATAAATATACAGTGACACTACGGGCGGGATACTTTATGCGTACTCAATCACTCTACAAAACCCATTTCAGCCACACCTCTTTTGCGGTGAACAATGCTGCAGAAAACACAGATGCCGGCAACAAAAATGGCCTTATCAGTGAACTTGTTTACAACGAGCATCAGCCCGCAGTGGCGCAATTGTTGCTGCCTTTGCTACAGCAGTTGGGCATGCAGTCGCGCTGGTTGTTATGGCTGACTCCACAGCAAAAGCTGAGTAAAAGGTGGCTACAGCAGTCCGGCCTGCCGGTTGGGAAAGTGGTGCAGCTGAGCCAAATCAGTCCGCTGGACACGGTCGAAGCGATGGAAAAAGCGTTACTGACGGGAAATTACAGTGTCGTACTCGGCTGGTTACCCGATCTTACGGAAGAAGATCGTCTAAAATTAAGACGCGCGGCAGAATTAGGTAACGCTTATGGGTTCATTATGCGTCCTCAACGTGACATAAACCCGATTCACGGACAGTGTTCCACCCTAAAAATTCACTCTTCTTTGTATCATTAAGTAAATTTAGGATTTTTCCCATCATTTTCATCGTTCTTCAAGGGAACCTTTATGGGATCAGGGGAAAAGCGAGTGCGGCTGCGGTTCCGCGGCCCAAAACGAAGGCTGAATTGCTCGTTTTTTTGCCGGTTAATGTTAGTAAATATGTACGATTCCGCGTTTTTTTTTAGAGCTTTATCACATCACACTTGTAACTTTCGCGCCACGTTGTAGACTTTACATCGCCAAGGTTGCTCTATAACGCCAGATAAACTGGCCGAGTAACAAACGAGGGCTCAAACCTTGGCGAAGGAATTTAACCAAGGGCTTAAAACAGCTTTAAAGCTCATTGCCTATTTGGATGATAACGAGGCGCAAAATGAAAAAGACAGCTATCGCATTAGCAGTGGCACTGGCTGGTTTCGCTACCGTAGCGCAAGCCGCCCCAAAAGATAATACCTGGTACACCGGTGCTAAACTGGGCTGGTCCCAGTACCATGACACTGGTTTCTACGGCAACGGTTACCAGAATGGTATCGGCAATGGTCCGACCCATAAAGATCAACTGGGTGCTGGCGCGTTCCTGGGTTACCAGGCGAACCAATACCTGGGCTTCGAGCTGGGCTATGACTGGCTTGGCCGTATGCCTTACAAAGGCAGCGTGAACAACGGTGCTTTCAAAGCACAGGGCGTTCAACTGGCAGCTAAACTGAGCTACCCAATCATCGACGATCTGGACATCTACACTCGTCTGGGTGGTATGGTATGGCGTGCTGATTCCAAAGCTAACTACGGCAATGGCACTCGTCTGAGCGACCACGACACTGGCGTTTCTCCGCTGGCTGCAGTGGGTGTTGAGTACGCACTGACCAAAAACTGGGCTACTCGCCTGGACTACCAATTCGTTAGCAACATCGGTGATGCAGGTACTGTCGGCGCACGTCCAGACAACACCATGCTGAGCCTGGGTGTTTCTTACCGTTTCGGTCAGGATGATGTTGTTGCTCCAGCACCAGCTCCGGCTCCAGCTCCAGTTGTTGAAACCAAGCGTTTCACTCTGAAGTCTGACGTGCTGTTCAACTTCAACAAATCCACTCTGAAAGCAGAAGGCCAACAGGCTCTGGACCAGCTGTACACTCAGCTGAGCTCCATGGATCCTAAAGATGGTTCTGTTGTAGTTCTGGGTTACACCGACGCCGTTGGTTCTGACCAGTACAACCAGAAACTGTCTGAAAAACGCGCTCAAAGCGTTGTTGACTACCTGGTATCTAAAGGTATTCCTTCAGACAAAATCTCTGCACGTGGTATGGGCGAAGCTGATTCCGTCACTGGTAACACCTGTGGCTACAAAGCTGGTCGTGCTACCAAAGCACAGATCGATTGCCTGGCACCAGATCGTCGCGTAGAGATCGAAGTTAAAGGTATCAAAGACGTTGTAACTCAGCCACAAGGCTAAGCTACCACTCTTAGTAAAAAACCCCGCTATGCGGGGTTTTTTTTCGCTCAAAATCAGCGGAACTGGCTACGTGCCCCCTTTCAAGGAATCACGGAACGGGACTTACTGTTCGTCTTTACCGAGAATGGCTTTTAAATCCTGTTTCAGCGATGACATCTGACTGGCATACTTCTCTTTACGTTCCGCATCTTCAATCAGCTGGACCACGGTTTCTGACAAAGTCACGCCGCGGCGACGAGCCAGGCCGGCCAAACGCTGCCAAACCAAAAACTCCAGATCGATAGATTTTTTACGCGTATGTTGGTGTTCTGCGTTAAAATGACGTTTACGCCGTGCGCGGATCGTCTGCTTCATCCGGTTATCCAGTTCCGGATTCATATGGTGGCTAATCCACGTCAGCACTTTTACCGGCTCATTTTCCAGCTTCAGCAGCTCTTCAATGGCTTCCTGAGCAAGGCTGTTTTCAATGTGGCGGGTAATAGCTTCCCCTTCCCGATGCTTCTTCACCAGGTACTTCCATTTCCAACCGCTCTCCAGATTTTCCAGTTGCTGATATTTCATCATGAGCTCTTCAGTGACCGCGTAACTTTAATTAAGCATAACAGCTTTGCGCCGAATTTCCCCGGCAATTACCCCTCTTTTAGACTGTTTTTTGCACAGTCATCGCGCGATGTCAAACTCCCTGACACCAACTACGACTCTGCATGTATCAAGCTGTCGTTATTCTTGTATAATCGCCCTTTCCCTTTTTGACGATTGCATCTAACACTTTGACCAATAACCGACTTGAATGGCAATCACTGTTGCCGGACGTTACGCCTTATCAAGCGATATTTGATACCGCCGCGCAGTTGGCGCCCGTGTCCTTTGCTTCCATTCAGCCTCGGCTGGAAAATGCACTGACGCTGTTTTGCCATCCACAGTCGCCACCGCGTTTCATGCTGTTGAAAGCGCAGGAAACGCGTGAGTATCTGGCATTGATAGCCCAGGCAGTTGAGCAACTGCAACCGCAGAATACCGCGTTTAAGGGCAGTCACTATGTGATCCAAGGCAGCAAAGTCAGCGTTGAACCCGCAAGCCAGGGTGATGAAGCCTTTGCGGCCGGTGGCGCCTGTGTGTTTCAGGAGTGGATTGAGCCGGAGCAGCTGTTTGGCTGCGTCAGGATCCACAACAATGAAATCAGCTTGCAACCCGGTCTGGTACATAAAGCCAACGGTGGCGTGCTGATCCTGTCGGCACGTTCCCTGCTGGCTCAGCCGTTACTGTGGCTGCGCTTGAAGCAAATGATCACCCAGCGCCAATTCCATTGGGTTTCCCCGGATGAAACGCGACCGCTGCCGATTGCCATTCCCCCGATGCCGTTGGAATTACGGCTAATCGTTGTGGGCGATCGCCACGGCCTGGCCGATTTCCATGATATCGAGCCGGAGCTGAGCGAGCAGGCGGTCTACGGCGAATACGAAGAAGATCTGCAACTCACCGAAATCGATGACATGGTGCAATGGTGTGGCTACGTCAATGCCCTTATCGACGAGAAGCAGCTACCACCGCTGGCCGCCGATGCCTGGTATCCGTTAATGGTTCAAGCCGTGCGTCACAGCGGCGATCAGGGCAATCTGCCGCTCTCCCCGCAGTGGATCAGCCAACAACTTTCTGAAGCGGCGCTGTATGCCGAGGAAGAGAGCATCACCGCCAAAGCATTCGAAGCCGCATTGAATGCCCGCGAGTGGCGTGAAAGCTACCTCGCAGAGCGGATGCAGGATGAAATTGAGCTGGGCCAAATCCTGATTGAAACCGAGGGGGAAGTCGTCGGCCAGATCAACGGCCTGTCGGTGTTGGAATATCCTGGCCACCCACGCAGCTTTGGCGAACCATCTCGCATCAGCTGTGTGGTGCATCTTGGCGATGGTGAATTTACCGACGTCGAGCGCAAAGCCGAACTTGGCGGTAATCTGCATGCTAAAGGCATGATGATTATGCAGGCGTTCCTGATTTCCGAACTGGAACTGGACCAGCCGCTGCCCTTCTCGGCTTCAATCGTGTTTGAGCAATCTTACGGCGAAGTGGATGGCGACAGCGCCTCACTGGCCGAGTTATGTGCGCTTATCAGTGCACTCTCGTCGCAGCCAATTACCCAGCAGATTGCGGTAACCGGCTCCGTCGACCAATTCGGCAATGTTCAGCCTATTGGCGGCGTCAACGAGAAGATCGAAGGCTTTTTCGAAGTTTGCCAACGTCGCGGTTTGACAGGCAAGCAGGGCATCATCATGCCCGCTACCAACGTGCGCCACCTGTGTCTACGCCAGGACGTAGTCGATGCGGTGCGCGAGGGGCAATTCCATCTGTGGGCCGTCGACAGCGCCGCAGAGGCCTTGCCATTACTCACCGGTTATCCTTACTCTGATGAACAGCAACCTAATCTGTTGGCTGCGATTCAGGAACGGATTGCACAGGTGAATCCGCAGGAACGCCGGCGCTGGCCGTGGCCACTTCGTTGGCTCAACTGGTTCAACCACGGCTGATCGGACTTGTTCAGCGTACACGTGTAAGCTAATCTGCGCCCTTCATTAAAATAAGGTTTACTGAGAACATGGTAGAAAAACGCGACTCCTATACGAAAGAAGACCTCGAAGCATCCGGCCGTGGCGAGCTGTTTGGCGCCGGCGGCCCGCCGTTGCCGGCAGGTAACATGTTGATGATGGACCGCGTGGTCAAGATGACCGAAGACGGTGGTACCCACAACAAAGGCTATGTGGAAGCGGAACTGGATATCAATCCTGACCTGTGGTTCTTCGGTTGCCACTTTATCGGCGATCCAGTGATGCCAGGCTGCCTGGGTCTGGATGCCATGTGGCAGTTGGTAGGCTTCTACCTCGGCTGGCTGGGTGGCGAAGGCAAAGGTCGTGCGCTGGGCGTGGGTGAAGTTAAATTCACCGGCCAGGTATTGCCGACCGCGAAGAAAGTCACCTACCGCATCAACTTCAAACGCGTGATCATCCGTAAGCTAATTATGGGTGTGGCAGATGGTGAAGTTCTGGTCGACGGCCAGGTGATTTACACCGCCAGCGATCTTAAAGTGGGCCTGTTCAAGGACACTGCTGCGTTCTAATCGCAGTCACGGCGGCCCTTCCCGGTCGCCGTTTTATTTCCCCGCCGCTATTATGCCCTGTGCTTTAAAACTCAGGTTCATGGCGGCTAAATAGTAACTACAATTATTGTAGTTACCAGGAGGTATGCCATGCAGAAAACCCGTTTTGACAACATGCCATGCCCAGTAGCCCGCTCACTGGACCGCGTGGGAGAATGGTGGAGCATCCTGATACTTCGCGATGCGTTCCATGGCCTATCGCGGTTTGATGAATTCCAGCAAAGCCTGGGGCTTTCGCCCACCATATTGACCCGCCGCCTGAGATACCTGGTGGAAAGCGGTATCCTGCATAAGCAGCGATATCAAACCCGGCCAGTACGGTATGAGTATCTGCTCACCGAACGCGGTAAAGATTTCTTCCCAGTGCTCGCGGCCCTGTTCCATTGGGGAAATACCCATCTGGCCGATGACGGCATTAGCGCGGAATTGGTCGACCGCCGTACCGGGCAGCCAATACGCGTAGAACTGATCGACAGCATTACCCGGCAGCCTATCGCGCTGCATAATATTACCTTAGCGCCAGGGCCGGCAGCGACCGACGGTATGCGCCAACGCGCGGCCCTGATGCAGCAGAACCTTTCTGCATTCCCCCCCGAATCATCCAAGGAGTCACTATGAACAGTCGTCGTATAGTCATTACCGGCATGGGCGCCGTTTCGCCACTGGGATGCGGCGTAGAGGCTATCTGGCAGCGTCTGCTGGATGGCCAGTCCGGTATTCGTCCGCTACCGGAAGAGATCGTTGCCGACCTGCAGGTTAAAATCGGCGGGCAGGTGCCTTCACTGGAGCAGGATGCCGAGGCAGGTTTTGATCCCGACAGCTCCGTAGCGCCAAAAGACCAAAAGAAAATGGACCGCTTTATTCTGCTGGCGATGGCGGCGGCCGATGAGGCCATTCGTCAGGCAGGCTGGACAGCGGATACGGAAGATAAGCAGGAGCGCACCGCAACCGTGATTGCCTCCGGTATCGGTGGCTTTCCGGCGATTGCTCACGCGGTGCGTACCACCGACAGCCGGGGTGCCAAACGCCTTTCGCCATTTACCATTCCTTCGTTCCTGGTCAATCTGGCGGCCGGTCATGTGTCGATTAAACACCAGTTCAAGGGCCCGATCGGCGCCCCCGTTACCGCTTGTGCAGCAGGCGTACAGGCTATTGGTGACGCGGTACGCATGATTCGTAACGATGAGGCCGATATCGCGCTGTGTGGCGGTACAGAAGCCGCAATCGACACCGTCAGCCTCGGGGGCTTTGCCGCAGCGCGCGCCATGTCCACAACGTCACCTGAAGAGGCAGAAAAAGCCTCCCGGCCATTCGACAGTGCCCGCAACGGTTTTGTCATGGGGGAAGGTGCCGGCATGTTGGTTATTGAAACGCTGGAACATGCGCTGGCGCGTGGTGCCACACCACTGGCAGAAATTGTCGGCTACGGTACCAGTGCCGATGCCTACCACATGACCTCCGGTGCTGAAGACGGTGACGGCGCCTATCGCGCAATGAAAATTGCGCTGAAACAGGCCGGTGTCACACCGGAGCAAATTCAGCACCTGAATGCCCACGCGACCTCAACACCCGTCGGTGATTTGGGTGAGATCAACGCCATTAAACACCTGTTCGGTACCGGGGGCAGCATAGCCATCACGTCGACCAAATCTGCTACGGGACATTTACTCGGGGCTGCAGGCGGGCTGGAAACCATATTTACGGCGCTGGCACTGCGCGATCAGATCGCACCAGCCACGCTGAATCTGGATAATCCAGACCCGGCGGCCGAGGGATTGCATTTGGTGGCCAATAAAGCGCAACCAATGACCATCAACTACGCGCTGTCGAACGGCTTTGGCTTTGGCGGCGTGAATGCGAGTATCTTGCTGAAACGCTGGTAGGAATAAGACGGTTTAAACAAAAACCTCCGCCCGGAGCGGAGGTTATTCCTTTTTTTTGACAGAGAGCCGCTTAAGCGGTCACAGCCCTGTCTTCCATGGCTTCTCGCCAACCTCCCAGCCATTGAGACCGGGCGTCCACAGATGATTGGTAGGGACAATATTCCCTAGAACGCCCTAAGATACCTGCCTGATAACCTCGTGAATGCGCCCTTTCCAGACGATCGCGTTTCTGTCTCTTCATGCCTCGTTTCCCTCATATTTGGTCTGGTGGAAAGAAAACAATGGCTGCTTTTTGTGCAGCCACGTATAAGCAATAGCGCTAAATGAAGGGAAGATCAATGCGCAAAATTCACGCCAATGTCATATTTGTGAGCTACACACGCAGAATTGGCTAAGTGGCTGATATGCCGAGGAAGAGGTTAACTGATTGAAATAAAATAAAAATCCCTCCCGACGAAAAGTTTTAATATTTTTCATCGGAAGGGATTAGACCTTTTTAGTCCAAATTATGACTAAAAACGACCGGCCTGCGAGGCGATGGACTGCGCCTCTTGCTGCCAGCCTTGCGCCAGGGTACGGACTAACGCATCGTAACCATCCTCGCCCTGTTTCAGCTCCAGGCTGAATGGCCGTTTAGTCAGCTTGCCTTGATGACTCAGCACCCATTCGCCACGAATAATCGCCTTGCCATCAAAACGACCATGGAAACCGCTGACCGTCACGTTCAACACATCCTGATCGCTGCTCATCGGCTGGGAGGAGACCACCCAGCCCGGCAATGCGCTGCTCAGGTTAGTGACCAGCGTTTGCTGCAACTGCTGGTCGAGCGGGCTGGCCCACAGGTTATTCTGAGCAATAACGTACTGCACATCATTGGTTTGATAAACCACGCCGTTCTGCGCCAGATAATCCGCCACGGTGACGTGTTCCAACCACAGTTGGCGAGAAGTCTCACCGCCGCTCACCTGTGTCGGCGCACCCAGCGCCGGCAGTTGGTAGTAGGTTTTCTGTGGTGTGCTGCTACAGGCGCTGAGTACCAGCGCCAGGGCTACAGGAATCCATTTCATCATTTATTGGCCTTCTTCGGCTGAGGATCGTTACTGCCCGCGGCTTCAAATACCAGCGCGTTGCTCTTTTCGTTCAGGGTGCGCAGCACTGGCTGCAACTCACGCAGCACCTGATCGAGACGTTGCATATCGCCGACCATCTTGTTGTAGGCCGGTGAACCTGGCTGGAAGCCTTTCATGCTGCGATTCAGCTCCTGCAGCGTTTTCTGCATATCCTGCGGCAGTGCCTTCATCTCTTTACTGGCGATGATGTCGTTCAACGATTTCATGGTCTGTTGCGTCGACTTCATGGTTTTCTGACTTTCCGCCAGGGTCTTGGTCGCTTCGTTGATCATCGGATTCAATGGCATCGCGTTGATCTTATCCAAGGTCTGCATCAGTTTCTGTTGGATCTGCGCCAGACCGCCGCTGGTGGTCGGCATCAACGGATAGCCAAACAGCTCACGCGGCCCTTTCCACGGTTTCTCCTGCGGATAGAAATCCAGATCGATATACAGTGAACCGGTTAACAGGTTGGCAGATTTCAGCGCAGCACGCATACCGCGAGATTCAGCATCTTTCAGATGGCCTTCAATATCGAAATTGCCGCCCAACTGTTTTTGGAAACGATCGGGTTCGATGCGGATCAGCACCGGGATCCGGTAGTCGTTATCCAGACGCTGCATCATACCTTCTTTATAGAATGGTACTTGCGCCACGGTCCCCAAACGGATACCGCGGAACTCAACTGGCGCACCCGGCTGCAGGCCACGGATCGAGTCGGAGAAGAACATCAGGTAATCTTTGTGTACGGTGTACAACGAATCCTGGATGCTGCGTTGGTTATCGAACAGCTGATATTCGGTTTTCTCTTTTACCTGCTCACCGCGATCCCAACCGTCCGGCACGTCAAAGCTGACGCCACCGCTGAACAGCGTAGCCAGGGATCCCATTTCTACCCGCATCCCCTGCGCGGACATGTCGAAGGCCACGCCGCTGTCTTTCCAGAAGCGAACGTTGCTGGTCACCAGTTGGTCGTAAGGAGCGGAGACGAACAGCTGATAACGCATGGCGCGCATTTTCGGATCAAAATAGCTGGTCTCTACCGAGCCAACGCGGTAGCCACGGAACAATACCGGATCGCCGGCATTCAACTGACCCGATTTCTCACTGTCCAGTATGATGCGCAAACCTTTGGCGTCCGGAGAAGCCAACGGTGGTGCATCCAGCAGTTGGTAATCGTTTTTCTCTTTACCTTTTTTGCCCGGCTGCAGCTCGATGTAAGCACCAGACAGCAACGTACCCAGACCGGAAATGCCTTCACGGCCAATCTGCGGTTTCACCACCCAGAAGGCGGTATCCTCGCGCAGCAATTTCTCCATGCCGGAGTTTAACCGAGCCTGCACCACCACCTTGCTCAGGTCATCGCTCAGGGTCACGGTTTCCACTACACCGACGTCAACGCTACGGCTGGTGATTTTGGTTTTACCCGCCTCCAAACCTTCAGCGGTTGTGGTGACCAGCGTCACCTGAGGCCCCTGGTGGCTGAAATGGTAAAACAGGATCCAGGCGCCGATCAGCGCAGTGACGATGGGGATAATCCACACCGGCGACCAGCGCTTGATCTTTTCAACGTCCGCGACGCTATGATTATTTTCCGTCACCTTGCGGCTCCTTTTTTATTGTTTCATTTACGCGATCCCAGGTCAGCCGGGGGTCAAACGTCATGGCAGCAAACATAGTGAGGATCACCACCATGGCGAACAGCAGTGCACCAGTAGCAGGATAAATACTCATCAATTGTCCCATCCGTACCAATGCCGAAAGCACGGCAATCACAAACACGTCGATCATTGACCAGCGGCCAACGAATTCAACCACTTCATAAATCAGGTGCATCCGTTCGCTATCAGCCCGGGGTTTATGCCTGCCGTTAGCATCCCAGCACAACCAGCCAATCGCCAACATTTTCAACGACGGCACCATGATGCTGGCGATGAAGATCACCATCGCCACCGGATAAGATCCCTCGCCCCACAGCAGGATCACCCCGGCCATGATGGTAGAGGTGATTTTGTTGCCCAGGGCTTCGGTAACCATAATAGGCAGCAGATTAGCCGGAATATACAGCATGATAGAGGTGACAAGCAGTGCCAATGTCCATTGCAAACTGTGGCGGCGACGGACATAACCTTTGGTGTGGCAGCGTGGGCAACGGGTCATCTCGGCCGGCAGAATCGCCGTACAGCATTGGCAAGAGCGCAGGCCCTGGCGCAACCCGATGTGCCCAACCTGCATTGGACGATCGAGCCGCGGTGCAGGTTCAATGTCATTCCATAACCAGCGGCGATCGACACATTGGAAGGCGCGCACCTGCAGCAGGCAGAACAGGCAATAAGGCACAAAGCTGCTGCCGATACCGATATCGCCATAGGCCATCAGCTTGACGAAACTGACCAACACCCCTGCGAGGAAAATCTCCACCATGCACCAGGTTTTAAACTGGAACAGCATCTTGGCCATCCACTCTTTCAGGCCAAGGGGGATACGCACTCGGGCACACAGCACAATGATCGCCACCATGCAGAATGCAGGGATCAACTGTACGAACACCATAAACAACGTGGCCATGCTGGCGTAGTCTTCCGCCACCATCACCTGCGGGATCTGGATCAGTTTGATTTCGTTACCGAGGCCGGCAACGCGCATATTGATAAACGGGAAAATATTCGCCAGCAGCAGCATGAACAATGCGCTGAGTGCATAGCCGATTGGCCGCTTGCGCGGTTCCTGCCAGCGGGAGCTGAGGGTCGTTTTACAACGCGGGCATACCGCTTTTGAACCATATGCCAGCGGCGGCAAGGCCACCAACATGTCGCATTGTGGACACAGCATCAGATTGTCCTGTTGCTGTTTTGCGTGTGTTGCATGACTGTGCTGCTCGTGATTCTCGTGGGAACACACCATAATCCTCCTTAACAACGTCGCTCACCGGTACGGCAATACCGTCCGCAGCAGCGCGCGGACGGTATTCTCAACGGTTAGCCGTTTTTCATCGCTTCCAACTCTTCCCAACGGGCGAAGGCTTCTTCCAACGCTCCTTCGGCGGCGGCCAGCGCCGTCAACACCTGTTGTGTTTCGCTGTGAGGGCGCGTGAAGAAATCAGCATCGCTCATTTGCGCCTGCAGTGCTTCAATTTCCGCTTCCAGCTGTTCAAGGCGTTGCGGCAACTGTTCCAGTTCGCGTAACAAGTTATAGCTCAGTTTAGCCGCCGGTTTCTTGGGCTGTTCAGCCTTTTTCTCCGCCGCCGGTTTATTCTGTTCAGCCGCGACCTGGCGAATAGGTTTTGCCGTTGCGCGCTGGTGGTGCGCATCGTAATAACCGCCGACAAAGGTGCTGATCTCGCCGTTGCCTTCAAAGATCCAGCACTCGGTCACGGAGTTGTCGACGAATTGACGATCGTGGCTCACCAGCAGCACGGTGCCCTGATAGCCATCGATCAACTCTTCCAGCAGCTCCAGCGTTTCGACGTCAAGATCGTTGGTTGGTTCATCGAGAATCAATAAGTTGCTTGGCTTCAGGAACAGCTTGGCCAGCAACAGACGGTTACGCTCGCCGCCTGACAATGCTTTCACCGGCGTCATGGCGCGTTTCGGATGGAACAGGAAGTCCTGCAGATAGCCCAGTACGTGACGGGAACGGCCATTGACCATCACTTCCTGCTTGCCTTCTGCCAGGTTGTCCATCACCGTACGTTCCGGATCCAGTTCGGCGCGGTGCTGGTCGAAGTAGGCCACTTCAAGCTTGGTGCCGCAATGTACGCGACCGCTGTCGGCCTTCAACTGGCCAAGCATCAGCTTCAGCAAGGTCGTCTTGCCGCAGCCGTTCGGACCGACCAGGGCAATCTTGTCGCCGCGCTGCACCTGAGCGGAGAAATTGCGCACCAGCACTTTGCCGCCGACCTGATAGTTGACATCTTCCATCTCGAACACGATCTTGCCGGAGCGTACCGCTTCTTCAACCTGCATTTTGGCGGTGCCCATCACTTCACGACGTTCTGAACGCTCGTTACGTAATGCCTTCAGCGCACGTACGCGGCCTTCGTTACGGGTACGACGCGCCTTGATGCCCTGACGGATCCACACTTCTTCCTGCGCCAGCTTGCGGTCGAATTCGGCGTTTTGCAGCTCTTCTACCCGCAGCGCTTCTTCTTTGCTCAGCAGATACAGATCATAATTGCCCGGCCAGGACACCAGCTTGCCACGGTCGAGATCGACAATGCGCGTCGCCATGTTGCGGATAAAGGAACGGTCGTGAGAAATGAACACGATGCTGCCCTGGAACTCTTTCAGGAAGCCTTCCAGCCAGTCGATGGTGGTAATGTCCAGGTGGTTGGTCGGTTCGTCCAGCAGCAATACGCGTGGAGAGCTGACCAGCGCACGCCCCAGCGCCGCTTTACGCAGCCAACCGCCGGACAGCGAGGAAAGCTCCGCGTCCCCGTTCAGGCCCAGCTGCAACAGCACTTCGCTGATGCGGCTGTCGAGCTGCCAAAGCCCCTGGTGATCGAGGATTTCCATAATCTGCGCCATACGCGTCAGGTTTTTTTCGCTCGGATCGGTTTCCACCAGGTGCGAAATCGCGTGATAGGCCTTCAGGTGTTCCGCCTGCTCGGCCACGCCTTCGGCCACGAAATCGAATACTGTCCCGCCGATATTGCGCGGGGGATCCTGTTGCAGACGCGCAACGATCAGATCTTGCTCGTAAATCACCCGGCCATCGTCCAGCGGAATTTCTTTACCGAGGATCTTCAACAGCGTGGATTTACCTGCGCCGTTGCGCCCAACCAGACAAACGCGTTCGTTGTCTTCAATATGAATTTCGGTGTTATCTAAAAGCGGCGCATCGCTGAAGGACAGCCAGGCACCGGACATGCTGATTAACGACATAGTAATTATTTTCCTTCGCCGGCGTGGGTAACCAGCCAGCAGTTATGAATTTGACGGTTACGGGCAAAGTCCTGCGACTGCGTCTGGGCGGTAATTTCTTTCGCCTCCAGACCCAGGGCGCTCAGGCCGGCCATATCCATCTGGAAACCGCGCTTGTTGTTCGAGAACATGATGGTCCCGTTACGACGCAGTAACCGTTTCAAATCTTGCATCAGCACCAGGTGATCACGCTGAACGTCAAAAGTGTTCTCCATCCGCTTGGAGTTGGAGAAGGTCGGCGGATCGATAAAGATCACATCGAATTGTTCGTCGGCATTTTGCAGCCATGACAGGCAATCCGCATGGATCAATCTGTGCTGTTTGCCGGTCAGGCCGTTAACGCGCAGGTTTTTCTCTGCCCATTCGAGATAGGTACGCGACATATCCACCGTGGTGGTACTGCGCGCGCCACCCAACCCGGCGTGTACGCTGGCGGTGCCGGTATAGGCGAACAGGTTGAGGAAGTCTTTGCCCTTGCTCATCTCACCCAGCATACGGCGAGCAATGCGGTGGTCGAGGAACAGGCCGGTATCGAGATAGTCAGTCAGGTTAACCCACAGCTTGGCGTTAAACTCTTCCACCAGCAGGAACTCGCCCTTCTGTGCCAGTTTTTCATACTGGTTTTTGCCTTTCTGGCGCTCACGGGTTTTCAGGATCAGCTGATTGGACGGCAATTCCAGCACCGCCAGCGTGGCATTGATCACATCGAACAGACGTTGACGCGCTTTCTGCGCATCGATGGTTTTCGGCGGCGCGTACTCTTGTACCACCACCTTGCTGCCGTAGCGGTCTACCGCCACGTTGTATTCCGGCAGGTCAGCATCATACAGGCGATAACATTCAATGCCCTGCTGTTTGGCCCACTTGTCGAGCTTCTTCAGGTTCTTGCGCAGGCGGTTGGCAAAATCTTCCGCGACCTGAATACCGCCGGAGCCCTGTGGGTTCTCCGCCAGTTGGTAATTTTTCTGCACGCAGTCCAGCGGACCATTTTTGGCCTTGAACTGGCGTTCGGCACGCAGCTGCAGGCAGCTCAGCAGTTCCGGCGATGCGCTGAACAATGACAACTGCCAGCCGCCGAATGCGCTCTTCATGATACGGCCCAGCATATTATGCAGGGCGATCAGCGCCGGTTCACTTTCCAGACGCTCGCCGTACGGCGGGTTGCACACTACGGTGCCCGTCGGGCCTTCCGGCAGTGGATTGGTCAGTTTAGCGACGTCGTTGACGTTAAAGGTTATCAGTTCGGCAACGCCTGCACGACGGGCATTGCCGCGCGCCATTTCAATCACCCGACGATCGATATCAGAACCGAAGAAACGTGAGGTGGTTTCTTGCAAGCCACGGCGTGCACGCACCTGTGCTTCGGTGATCACTTCGCGCCACAGATCGACGTTATGGCCATTCCAGGCGGTAAAGCCCCAATGTTGACGGTGCAGACCCGGAGCGCGATCGGAAGCTATCATCGCCGCCTCGATCAATAGCGTCCCCGAGCCACACATAGGATCGAGCATCGGAGTCCCCGGTTGCCAGCCGGAGCGTTGCACAATCGCCGCCGCCAGGCTCTCTTTCAGCGGTGCCTGGCCGGTCAGATCACGGTAGCCGCGTTGATGAAGGCCTTCACCGCTCAGATCGAGCGCTACGCTGGCCATATCGCGCTGCAGGAACACATTGACGCGAATATCCGGCTGCTGCTTCGCAACCGTCGGACGCTGGTCGAGTTTGCGAGTAAAGCTGTCGACGATGGCGTCCTTAACCTTCAACGCACCATATTGGCTGTTGCGGATCTCTTCGTTCACGCCGCTGAAATGCACGGCGAAGGTTTTATCCACGCCGAAAATGTTGGTCCAGTCGATCGCCTGCACGCCCAGATACAGATCCAGATCGCTGTGCACGCGGAATTCATTCAGCGGCAGCAAAATACGTGAGGCCAGACGGCTCCACAGCAAGCTTTGGTACAGAAGACGATCGTCACCCTGAAAATGTACCCCACCCTGCACTACTTTACAGGCGTGAGCGCCCAGCGCTTCCAGTTCGCTTTTTAACAGTTCTTCCAGTCCACGCGCCGTGCTGGCAAACAGAGAGTTCATATCGTACTTATCACCAAAAAGAAAATTGTTGCGCATTATAGCTAATCCAGACCGCTTGTCATAAAGTTGCTCCCTTCTATTTAATAATCGCACGGGGATAAGGGTGATTACGCTTTCGAAAATTTACGTTCATCCGGTGAAATCGCTTCGTGGTTTGCAGCTTTCGCACGCGCAGGCTTCCAGCAGTGGATTGGCTTTCGACCGTACCTTTATGATCACCGAACCGGATGGCACCTTTATTACCGCGCGCCAATATCCGCAAATGGTGATGTTCACCCCGGCTCTGCTGCCCGATGGGCTATTCCTGACCGCGCCGGACGGAGAAAGCGCCGCCATCCGCTTCAGCGATTTCGCCCCTAAGGCGCAACCGACCGAAGTTTGGGGCAATCATTTCACCGCCCTGATTGCGCCGGCAGCGATTAACAGCTGGCTGAGCGGTTATTTCCAGCGTGAAGTGCAGCTGCGTTGGCTTGGCCCCGAGCTGACCCGCCGCGTGAAAAAACACCCGGAAATCCCCCTTTCTTTCGCCGACGGCTATCCTTATTTGCTGATCAACGAAGCCTCATTCAACGATTTGCAGCAGCGTTGCCCCGGCAGCATCAAGCTTGAGCAGTTCCGCCCCAATCTGGTGGTCACCGGCGCGAATGCCTGGGCCGAGGATGGTTGGCAGGTGATCCGCGTCGGTGACGTGATGTTTGATCTGGTCAAACCCTGTAGCCGCTGCGTGTTGACCACCGTCAGCACCGAACGTGGGCGCAAGCACCCAAGCGGCGAACCACTGAGCACTCTGCAGAAATTCCGCACGGCTGATAACGGCGATATCGATTTTGGCCAGAATATGGTGGCGCGCAGCAGCGGTATTATCCGCGTCGGCGATAGAGTAGAAGTGTTATCCACCAAGCCGCCACGCCCGTATGGCGCTGGAAAAGTGGTTGAGAGCGTGCAGGCACCGCAGGACAGTGAACATAGCGTCACTATCGAATACGCGGGAACGGTGTTTACCGGCAATAATCAGCAGATCTTACTGGAGCAGTTGGAACAGCAAGGGCTCCGCGTGCCTTATTCATGCCGTGCGGGAATTTGCGGAAGTTGTCGCATCACCTTGGTCAGTGGCGAAGTGGCGCCGCTGAAGAAAAGTGCGGTAGCCAACAATGGCACCATCCTTTGCTGCAGCTGTATTCCAAAAAGCGATTTGACGCTGGCGTAATCGCCGTTATACCGCCCTGTCGTAAGCCGGGGCGGAGGTTTCATCTTGCGCGCAGGGTTTAAGGCGATCGTGCATCACTTTGATGGCGTCACCCAGAACCATAGTGCGACCAGCGACGGAGAGTTGGTTTTGCGCCAGCAGGCATAGGCTGGCGTTATCACCGGCTTCCACCACCAGCAGACGCGCTTCAACGCCGCTCTCCATCACCTTCACCGCCGCTAATTCGCCATTTTTCGGCTGCAACGGGTAATGCTGCTGCGAGAAATGCCAGCTTTTCGGCATCAGCGGTTTCAGGAAGCGATAGGCCACCAGGGCATTTAATACCAGTTCGGCGCGTTGTTCATGGCTGAGCTTTATCTGTTTGCACTGCTCTTCATAATTAAAATAAAGCGCCGCGTCATCCACACAGAAAGAACACTCATCAAAGGCATCCGGCGTTAACATTTTGGCAGGAAAACGCGAGCGGAAGATCATCCCATTGGCTAAATCCAGCATTAGCCGATCGTGTTCGGCGTCAAAATACCAACGCCAATTATCGTCAGGTTTTATCTTCATGTCTTATCCTTCTCGCTGCCCATGCCACGCCGTATTTACCCTAAAAGGTGATTTTATCACCACTCAAGTCGCTTAAACATCGGATAATTCCGCGAACGATATTTATGCTAGTGGACAAAATATAGACGAGCCGGGGGAAGAAATAAACCCCCGGCTGAAAATGAAAGGAAAAATATTAGATGTAGTTAACGATATCTTTAATCAGGCGCGGACCTTTGAAGATAAATCCGGAATAAATTTGTACCAGCGAAGCACCGGCCGCCATTTTTTCCCGTGCGGCCATCAGGGAATCAATTCCGCCAACGCCGATAATCGGTAAACGCCCTTGCAGCTCTAGCGACAAACGACGGATCACTTCGGTGCTGCTCGCCTGCAGCGGACGACCACTCAGGCCCCCCATTTGCTCGCAATAATTCAGCCCCTGGATCAATTTACGATCCAGCGTGGTATTGGTCGCGATCACACCATCAATATTATGGCGCACCAAACTGTCGGCTATTTGGATCAATTCTTCTTCTGAAAGATCCGGTGCGATCTTTACCGCCACCGGCACATATTTGTGATGGCGCGCATGCAATTCCTGCTGCTTATTTTTAATGGCGGCCAAAAGATCGTCTAACGCTTCGCCGTACTGTAAGGATCGTAACCCCGGCGTATTGGGTGACGAAATGTTAATCGCGATATAACCGGCATACGGATAAACTTTATCCATACAGATCAGATAATCGTCTTTTCCTTGCTCGACCGGGGTATCTTTATTCTTACCGATATTAATCCCCAGAATACCGCCGAAATGGGATTTCTTAACGTTTTCAACCAGATTATCCACGCCCTGGTTATTAAAGCCCATTCGGTTGATCAGGCCTTCCGCTTCCACGATGCGGAACAGACGCGGTTTATCATTGCCCGACTGCGGGCGTGGCGTCACGGTGCCAACTTCGACAAAGCCAAAGCCCATGGCACCAAATGCGTCGATGCACTCGCCGTCTTTATCCAGGCCGGCGGCCAAACCCAAAGGATTTTTAAAAGAGAGCCCCATGCAGCTTACTGGCTTGGTCGGCACAGACTGGCGAATAACAAATTCTAACGGGGTGCCGGTGACGCGGCGGAGCTGATGAAAAGTCAATTCATGCGCACGCTCGGGATCGAGCTGGAACAACGCTTTTCTGATGAGGGGGTAGTACATGTACTCTCCTGATTTCCCGGTTGCAAACCGGGGGCGTATTATCCGGTATCCCTTGGCCAATTGGAATTGATTAAAAGCAAAAAAAGCGTTTTTAACGCAATCGTTTCCCCTGACGGGGAGCCAATGCCCCGCCAATCCGCATTTACGCATATCAAAATCAAAAAATGAGATTTAAGTAACCCGCCCCTTTGCTGATAGGTTTAAAACACTTCTCGACGATTTTTTAATTAAACCTAACTTTTAGTTATAAGGAGTGGTAATGCGCGTTATATCACTGTCCGGCAGCCCTCGCATCCCATCACGTTCAGCGGCCCTGCTTTCCTTGAGTAAGAATTGGTTGCAGCAGCAAGGCGTAGAAGTGATCTCCTACACCCTGCACGACTTTGACGCAGAAGACTTGCTGTACGCCAATTTCAATAGCCCGGCGATAAAAGCCTTTACCGAGCAACTGGCTTTGGCCGACGGCCTGTTGGTCTCTACGCCGGTGTATAAGGCCTCGTTTTCCGGTGCGCTGAAAACCCTGCTGGATCTGCTGCCTGAGCGAGCGCTTGACCATAAGGTGGTGTTACCCCTGGCTACCGGCGGTTCTATTGGTCATATGTTGGCAGTGGACTATGCCCTCAAACCGGTGTTGGCGGCATTGAAAGCTCAGGAAGTGCTGCACGGGGTGTTCGCCGACGACAGCCAGGTGGTGTTGAGCGGTGAAGATATCACGCTGTCCGACGGGCTGGCATCGCGGTTGGAAGAAGCTCTGGAAAGCTTCTACCTGGCACTCGGTCGCCGTAAACCGCCCCAGGTAAAACTCTCCCCGTCTCTGTTTGCACGTCAAACTGCCTGACAGCACGCTCTATATAAGGAAAGAGAATGACGCGACTTTCATCACTTGGCCGTTGGCTTGGCACTGGCGCTTTGGCCGGCATCATCTCACTGGCGTGGATCAATTCCGCCAGCGCACAGGATCCGGCGCAGTTTCGTATCGGTTATCAAAAAGGATCGGTCAGTCTGGTATTGGCAAAATCCCACCGCCTGCTGGAACAGCGTTTCCCCACTACCAAAATCAGTTGGATCGAATTCCCTGCAGGCCCGCAGATGCTTGAGGCGTTGAACGTCGGCAGTATCGATCTGGGCAGCACCGGCGATATTCCGCCGATCTTTGCCCAGGCCGCCGGGGCGGATCTGCTGTATGTCGGCGTAGAGCCACCTAAACCCAAGGCGGAAGTGATCCTGGTGCCGGAAAATAGCCCGATCAAAACCGTCGCTGATTTGAAAGGCCACAAAGTCGCCTTCCAGAAAGGCTCCAGTTCCCACAACCTGCTGCTGCGTTCGCTGCAAAAAGCCGGACTGAAATTCACCGATATCCAACCGGTATACCTGACGCCGGCAGATGCCCGCGCCGCATTCCAGCAGGGCAACGTCGATGCCTGGACCATCTGGGACCCGTACTATTCCGCAGCCTTGTTGCAGGGCGGCGTGCGGGTGCTGGGTGATGGCACCGATTTGAATCAAACCGGCTCCTTCTATCTGGCGGTGCGCACTTATACCGAAGCTAACGGGCCGTTTATTCAGCAGGTGCTCGATGAGTTGACCAAAGCGGATGCACTGACCCAAAGCGACCGGGCGCAAAGCGTCACGCTGCTGGCGAACGCCATGGGGCTGCCGGAAAAAGTGATCTCGTCTTATTTGGATCACCGCCCACCGACCGCCATCAAACCGCTGGACGCACGCACCATTGCCGCCCAGCAGCAAACCGCCGATCTGTTTTACGCCAACCGTCTGGTGCCCGTGAAGGTCGATATCTCGCAACGCATCTGGCGCCCTAGCGCACAATAATTTTGGAGAATAGACGATGAGCCTGAACGTATTCTGGTTTTTACCAACCCATGGCGACGGCCACTATCTCGGCAGCACCGAAGGCGCGCGCAGCGTCGATTACGGCTATTTGCAGCAAATTGCCCAAGCGGCCGATCGGCTGGGGTTCGGCGGCGTGTTGATCCCCACCGGCCGTTCTTGTGAAGACTCCTGGCTCGTGGCCGCATCGCTGATCCCGGTCACTCAGCGGCTGAAGTTCCTGGTGGCTTTGCGCCCCGGCATAATTTCGCCCACCCTGGCGGCTCGCCAGGCGGCGACGCTGGATCGTCTTTCCAATGGTCGAGCGTTGTTCAACCTGGTTACCGGCGGCGATCCCGAGGAGCTGGCGGCGGAAGGGCTGCATCTGAATCACGAAGAACGTTACGAGGCTTCGGCAGAGTTCACCCACGTTTGGCGAAAGGTGCTGGAAGGGGAAACCGTCGATTTCGATGGCAAGCATATTCAGGTAAAGGGGGCAAAGCTGCTGTACCCGCCGGTGCAACAACCACGTCCGCCGCTGTATTTCGGCGGATCCTCTGCCGCTGCGCAGGATCTGGCCGCCGAACAGGTTGAAATGTACCTCACCTGGGGAGAACCCCCGGCGCAGGTGAAAGAAAAAATTGCCGAGGTCCGCGCCAAAGCAGCGGCCAAAGGTCGCAAGGTGCGCTTCGGCATTCGCCTGCACGTGATCGTGCGTGAAACTACCGAAGAAGCCTGGCGTGCAGCAGACCGACTGATTGCCAATCTGGATGAAAAAACCATCGCCGATGCACAAAAGGCATTTGCCCGCTTTGACTCTGTAGGGCAACGACGCATGGCAGCGCTGCACGGCGGCAAAAAAGACAATCTGGAGATCAGCCCCAATCTGTGGGCCGGGGTGGGTTTGGTCCGTGGCGGGGCCGGTACTGCCCTGGTCGGCGACGGACCGACGGTGGCGGCGCGCATGCAGGAATATGCCGATCTGGGCATCGATACCTTTATCCTGTCCGGCTACCCGCATCTGGAAGAGGCCTATCGCGTCGGCGAACTGCTGTTCCCTCATCTTGACCTGGTGGAAAACCAAATCCCCACGCAGCGCAAACCGGTCAAGGCCCAGGGAGAAGTGGTGGCCAATATCTATATTCCGCAAAAAGCGTCGCAAAGCTGAGGAGCCCCCTTATGGCTAAGGGTACACAACGCATATTGCACCGGCTGGCCCCCTGGGCATTGCCGGTAGCGCTGGTGGTTATCTGGCAAATCTCCGTCGAGGCGGGGTGGCTGTCGAACCGTATTCTGCCGGCACCTAGCGCGGTCGTCACCGCCTTCTGGACGCTAACTAAAAGCGGCGAGTTGTGGCAACACCTGACGATCAGCAGTTGGCGCGCACTGATCGGTTTTAGCATCGGCGGCAGCATTGGGCTGGTGCTGGGCTTTATCACCGGTCTGTCGCGTTGGGGCGAGCGCCTGTTGGACAGCTCCGTGCAGATGATCCGCAACGTGCCGCATCTGGCGCTGATCCCGCTGGTGATCCTGTGGTTCGGCATCGATGAATCCGCCAAGATTTTTCTGGTGGCGTTAGGCACGCTGTTCCCCATTTATTTGAATACCTATCACGGTATCAAGAATATCGATCACGGCCTGCTTGAAATGGCGCGCAGCTACGGCCTGAGCGGTTTCCAGCTCTTTGCCCAGGTGGTTTTGCCGGGCGCTCTGCCGTCGATTATGGTCGGCGTGCGTTTCGCCTTGGGCTTTATGTGGCTGACGCTGATCGTGGCCGAAACCATTTCCGCCAATTCGGGTATCGGTTATCTGGCGATGAACGCACGTGAATTCTTGCAGACCGACGTGGTGGTGGTGGCGATTGTGCTTTATGCCCTGCTCGGCAAGCTGGCGGACGTCAGCGCACAGTTGCTGGAACGCGTCTGGTTGCGCTGGCACCCGGCCTATCAACTGAAACAAGGAGAGGCGCTATGACGACTCCCGCTCGAATTCCCCAAGGGACGCCGGTCACGCTGGAGTCCATTGCCAAGCGCTACGGTAACCGCACCGTGCTGGACAATATTCAATTGCGCATCAGCGCGGGACAGTTTGTCGCCGTGGTCGGCCGCAGTGGCTGCGGTAAAAGCACGCTGCTGCGTCTGATGGCAGGACTGGAAAAAGCCACCAGCGGCGCTTTGCTGAGCGGGAATGCGCCCCTTGCCAGCGCCAGAGACGATACCCGCTTAATGTTTCAGGACGCCCGCCTGCTACCGTGGAAAAAGGTGATCGACAATGTGGGCCTTGGCCTGCGCGGTAACTGGCGTGCCGATGCGTTGCAAGCGCTGGAAGCCGTCGGGCTGGCCGACCGCGCCAACGAGTGGCCAGCGGCCTTGTCCGGAGGACAAAAACAACGAGTGGCTCTGGCACGTGCGCTGATCCACCGTCCACGCCTGTTGCTGTTGGACGAACCTTTGGGGGCGCTCGACGCCTTGACGCGGATTGAAATGCAGGGATTGATTGAAGGGTTGTGGCAACAGCACGGTTTCACCGTATTGCTGGTGACGCATGACGTCAGTGAAGCCATTGCGCTGGCGGATCGCGTGATTTTGATTGAAGAAGGCCGTATCGGTTTGGATCTGACCGTCGACCTGCCGCGCCCACGGCGCAAAGGGTCGGTCAAACTGGCAGAGCTGGAAGCCGAGGTGCTGGACAGAGTATTGTCTCCGCCCTCCCCCTTAAGTCAGGCCACACGCCGCGCAGCAAATTAAAAAAGGGACGGCATGCCGTCCCTTCTTAGACTTACGCGTCGAGCGCCTTGGTGATTTTCTCGAACAGGTCGCCGGACAAATTCTCCAGTCCTTTCAACTGTTCAAGCGCTTTGCGCATTAATGCCTGACGTGAAGCATCGTAGCGTTTCAAGCGGATCAAAGGTTCGATCAGGCGAGCAGCAATCTGCGGGTTGCGCTGATTCAAATCGCTGAGGATTTCCACCAGGAACTGATAGCCACTGCCGTCCGCCGCATGGAACGCCGCCGGGTTGGCAGAAGCAAAGCCTCCAATCAATGAGCGTGTGCGGTTTGGATTGCTCAGGCTGAATGAACGGTGTTTCAGCAACCCACGCACTTTGGTCAGCACGTCCGCCGCCGGGCTGGTCGCCTGCAGCACAAACCACTTGTCCATCACCAGACCATCCTGGTGCCAGCGTTCGTCAAAGGCCGCCAGCAGCGCGTCGCGGCAAGGCAATTGCGCCGCCACCGCAGCGGCCAGTGCCGCTAGCGAATCGGTCATATTATCCGCCTGGCGATACTGCTCCGTCACCAATCGGTCGGCCAGCGCTTCATCGCCAAAGGCCAGGTAACCCAGGCACACGTTGCGCAGCGCACGTTTCGCGATGTCAGCATGTTCAACCCGGTAGCCGTCGGTCTTGTTAGCGTGATAAACCGCCAGCCACTCATCGGCCATTTCCTTCGCCAGACAGCGGACGATCGCTTCGTGCACCACGGCGATCGCTTCAGGATCGATAGTGGCAAACAGCTCGGCAATTTCACTTTCTGAAGGCAACGTCAGGATCTGTGCAGCCAACGCCGGATCCAACTTCTCGTCCAACAATACGGCGCGGAACGCATCAACAACGTGCAGCGGCAGCGACAACGGCTGTTGTTGCTGATGTTTGGCCACGTTCAGTTTGATGTAGGTCGCCAGCAGGCTCTGTGCCGCATCCCAACGGGCAAACTCATTGCGAGCATGCTGCATCAGGAAGGTCAATTGCTGATCGCTGTACGGATAATCCAGTTTAACCGGTGCAGAGAACTCACGTAGCAGGGACGGTACCGGCTTGTGCGCCACGCCATCAAACACGAAGGTCTGTTCCGCTTCGGTGACGTTAAGCACGTTATTGATCGGCGAGCCGTTTCTCTGCAGGGCAATCACGTTACCTTGTGCATCGTACAGTTCAATATCCAGCGGGATGTGCAGCGGCAGTTTTTCCGGCTGATCGGCGGTCGGCGCGGTTTTCTGGCTGACGTGCAGACGGTACTGGTGGTGCTCGGCGTCGTATTCATCACGAACCGTCAGTAACGGCGTACCAGACTGGCTGTACCAGCGGCGGAACAGCGACAGGTCAACGTTGGACGCATCTTCCATCGCCTGAACGAAATCGTCACAGGTCGCCGCACTGCCGTCATGACGCTCGAAGTACAGCTGAATCCCCTTCTGGAACTGTTCTTCTCCCAGCAGCGTATGCATCATGCGGATCACTTCAGAACCTTTCTCGTACACCGTCAGGGTGTAAAAGTTGTTCATTTCGATCACTTTGTCCGGACGAATAGCATGCGCCATTGGGCTGGCATCTTCGGCGAACTGCGCACCGCGCATAACGCGCACGTTATCGATACGGTTGACCGGACGTGAGCCCAAATCGGAGCTGAACTCCTGATCGCGGAATACCGTCAGCCCTTCCTTCAGGCTGAGCTGGAACCAGTCACGACAGGTCACGCGGTTGCCGGTCCAGTTGTGGAAATATTCGTGGCCGATCACCGCCTCGATATTCAGGTAATCCTTGTCGGTGGCGGTTTCGGCTTTCGCCAGCACGTATTTGGAGTTAAAAATATTTAACCCTTTGTTCTCCATCGCGCCCATGTTGAAGAAGTCGACCGCGACGATCATATAAATGTCGAGATCGTACTCCAGGCCAAAACGGGTTTCGTCCCATTTCATCGAGTTCTTCAGCGAGGTCATTGCCCAATCGGCGCGATCCAGGTTGCCGCGGTCAACGAACAGCTCCAGCGCCACTTCGCGACCGGAACGGGTGGTAAAGCTGTCGCGCAGCACGTCGAAATCACCCGCCACCAGCGCAAACAGATAACAGGGTTTTGGGAAAGGATCTTGCCATTGCACCCAGTGACGCCCATCTTCCAGTTCGCCCTGCCCCACGCGGTTGCCGTTTGACAACAGAAACGGGTAACGCGCCTTGTCGGCCACGATGCGAGTGGTAAACCGCGCCAGCACGTCCGGGCGGTCGAGATAATAAGTAATGTGGCGGAAGCCTTCAGCTTCACATTGGGTACACAGCGCTTCGCCGGACAGATACAGTCCTTCCAGCGCGGTGTTTTTGGCCGGGTGGATATCATTGACAATAGTCATGGTAAATTGTGCTGGCAATTGCTCGATAACCAGTTTGTTATCCTGCAACTGATAGGCTGTCCACGGCTGACCGTCGATCTCAATACTCACCAGCGTCAGGTCTTCACCGTTCAGCATCAGCGCCGCATCGGCAGCGCCCTGGCGTTTGATTTTGCTGACGGCAGTGACGCGAGTGCTCTCTGCATCCAACTCAAAATTCAGGTCAATATCAGTGATGGTGTAATCTGGCGCGCGATAATCGTGGCGATACTTCGCCTGTGGCTGTTGTGTCATAAAAACCCTTTGACGTCTCAGTGAGTTACAGGTGCCAGGCTTTCATCATTCGCCTATTTCGCCGTCGGAAAAGAGCAGAAATTTCGATGAGCCTGATTGTAAATAAACTGTATCACAGCTACAAAAAAAACCCAGAGAGACCAGGCCACAGGAGCGGAGAAATCGGAGGTGGATCGTAATCCTGTCGAAGAATTGCCCACGCCATCAGGTTCCTTCACCTGATGCGGCATCAAAATCAGCATTAAATGCTAAAGATACCCTGCGAGGCTGCGCGTTTTCCAGATGAGAACATCGGCGTCAAAAGTGCGAACTTACCCTATCTCACGGGGTAGCCTTCCCTGCTAAACGGCACTTTGCAGGCAATCTTCCCTTATTGGGTATAGCCAAGACAGGCCGGGAGACTCAGTGATATAATTAGCGGATCGGGCTCAAGGACGCGTAGTGCATATGAAAGTAAAATATCTGATCTATTTTTTTACCTTTGCCCTGATGTCCTCATTTGCCCTGTTTATTTCCGATGAGTTGTCGGAAGCTGACACCGAGTATCGCGACAACCAACTCAATCTATACAAAATTACCCGAGCCAAAGAGATTTCAGAGGCTTTTCAGGCCACACTATTGGCACATCGCCTTAAACGTTTAAGCCTGATCGACCCACGTATCACTCCACATCAGTGGCAAGACGCCGATCGCGTAGCGCGGGAGAAAATCGCCCACTTTCGACCGCACATCGACAGCGAAATCTCGCAACGGCTCGGCATCAGGCAAAAAATTGCCGCGCTTTCCATGCTCAGTCTGATGGAACAATTGCTCAATAATGACAACCTGCAGCTTTCGCAGGTGACCGAAGCCAATGCCAATCTGTTCAATATCAATAGCGCTTACTATATTTCCCAGGCCAGTAAAAGTTACTACCGCTATAGCTACGATAACCGCATGGTCGATGGCGATTCATTTATGTTTCTTGAGGCAGTGCGATTAAATAACCGGCTGAACATGTCGGTGACCGAACTCATCGATCAGATTATTGACGTCAATACTAATCGACTGGCGCGCAAAGACGCTTATCTGAAAGCAATTCAGCTCACCGGCGTATTGAATGCGTTGAGCACTCGGCTGATTTTTATGAAACTTACCTATAACGACGTGAAAACTACTGCACTGGTGAATGAGATCCTGGGGCAGCTGTCAGCTCAGCAGATCAAGATCATTACCGAGGGATTATATACCGCCGTAAACACGCATACCGCCTACCCTACAGACGCTATTTATCCCTATGTTAAAAACCTGAGTGAGCTGTCACAACGGCTCTATCAGCGCAGTTTCGAAATGGAGACCGCCGCCTCGCAGAGCAAGATTTATGACAGCCAAACCGCCATTGACGGCATGATTTCGCTGGCGGGTCTGATTGCGCTATTTATCTTCCTGCCTACGCTGGTTTACTGTTCAAATATCAGCCGCTGGCTGACGAAAACGCATAATAATATTTTGCGCTTGTCCCACGGCGATATGAATATCGCTCGCAACGAAGTGTTCTACGGCCAGGAGTTGATAGCCATCAGCGACGCTATCAAACAGCTTAAACAGTACCAGTTGGAAAAGGTAACGCTGGAAAATGAGAAACACCTGCTGATTAAAGAGCTGGAAGCCTCCTCCTATCTCGATCCTCTCACCAATATCTATAACCGGCGCAAATTCTTCCTGGAGTGCGAATCGCTGGCTGCCGGCAGCTACCCACTCGCTTTTTGTCTGATCGACATTGATAATTTCAAAAGCCTCAATGACACCTACGGCCATCACGTAGGCGACCTGGTGCTGGTGGCATTTGGCAAGCTGCTGCAAAGCACCTTCCGCTCCAGCGACATTTTCTGTCGCTACGGTGGTGAAGAATTTGCCGTGATCCTCGGTAACTGTACGCTGGAAAATGCGCAGGAAGTGATGTCCAAGCTACGCGAGCGTACGCACCAGTTCAGCCTGACACTAACCGATGGGCAAAACGTCCGCTTCACCACCAGTTGCGGCATTGCCCAGGTTCGCGATATCCGCTTGTTGCCGGCAGCAATCAAACAGGCGGATGAAGCGCTCTATTTTTGCAAGAAAAACGGCAAAGACCGGATAGGCATTCATACCCAGAACGGTTTTATCTGAATTGTTGTTTAAAATAATTAACATTATAATTTTTATGACTAATTAGGCTAAGTCATTCACCTTACAGACTTATCTGACTTTTCTGTCGGTATCCTGATGGCAAGCAGAGATAAAGGCACGTTTAATCCTCGACCGGCTCCGATGAATTGTGGTGTGATGCAGCTTCAATAACAGGATAATCCGGGTATACTCCCCCCACTTTTTTATGATTATCCGGATTTGGACACGCGCCTGACGAGGATGCAGTAACGCGATATGACTCAATACGCCTCCCCGATTTTGACATCACTGCTTGATACTGATGCTTATAAGCTTCATATGCAGCAAGCAGTGTTCCATCGCTATCCTGCTATCAGCGTGGCGGCGGAATTCCGCTGCCGCGGTGACGAGCTGCTTGGCGAATATGCCGACGAGATCCGTGCCCAGATCGCACTGATGAGCCAATTGGCGCTAACAGACGCTGAGTTCAACTATCTTTCCGGGCTGCCTTTCTTCCGCGAGGATTACCTGAACTGGCTGCGCGAGTTTCGTTACGATCCGCAACAGGTTCAGATCGAAGATCATGCGGGCAAATTGCACATCCGCATTGCCGGTCCCTGGCGTGAAGTGATCATGTGGGAAGTCCCACTGCTGGCAGTGATCAGTGAGGTGGTGCACCGTCACCGCTCCCCTGAAGTCACGCCTGAGATGGCCGTCGCTCATCTGCGCAGCAAACTCGAGCATTTTAAAGCCATGAGCGCTGACGTGGACATTTCTCGCTTCAAACTGATGGACTTCGGCACCCGCCGTCGTTTCTCGCAGAGTGTGCAGCAGGCGATTGTCAGCACCTTGAAAGACGAATTTCCTTATCTGGTCGGCACCAGCAACTACGATCTGGCCCACCAGCTTGCTCTGGCGCCCGTGGGTACTCAGGCTCATGAATGGTTCCAGGCGCACCAGCAAATCAGCCCGGTGTTGGCCAACAGTCAACGTGCAGCTTTGCAAGCCTGGCTGGATGAATATCCGGACCAGCTCGGCATCGCGCTGACCGACTGCATCACCATGGACGCCTTCCTGCGTGATTTCGGTCCGCAGTTCGCCCAGCGTTATCAGGGCCTGCGCCATGATTCGGGAGATCCGTTCGAATGGGGCGAGAAAGCCATTGCGCATTATCAGAAGCTGGGCATCGACCCGATGAGCAAAACGCTGGTGTTCTCCGACAATCTGGATCTGGATAAGGCGATGGCGCTGTATCGCCGTTTCTACCAACGCGTCAATCTGGTGTTCGGCATAGGTACGCGTCTGACCTGCGATATCCCGGGGGTTAAACCGCTGAACATCGTGATCAAGCTGGTCGAATGCAAAGGCAAGCCGGTGGCTAAACTGTCCGACAGCCCGGGCAAGACCATCTGCCAGGATCAGGCCTTTGTGAAAGCGTTACGCAAGGCCTTCGATTTACCGCTGGTGAAGAAAGCCAGCTAAGCCACACCGCCCTGCCAACGCCAAAAAGCCGGCTGAAGGCCTCACGCCGGCTTTTTTCTTCTTTATAAGAGACTTCGCCGTGCTCCCTTTTCGCCCAGAGCCAAGAAATGTTGCACCAATCCGGCGATTTCTGCTTGTGCTCTGCACCGCGGCAAGTAACATAGCAACATCCCCATATTCTTGGGTTGTAAGCTATTTCTAAACCAAATTATTAAGAGAGAAATCTATGAGCGTAGTGCCTGTAGTCGACGTACTGCAAGGCCGTGCTGCGGTTGACAGTGAAGTCACCGTGCGCGGTTGGGTGCGTACCCGGAGAGATTCTAAAGCTGGTATCTCCTTCCTGGCCGTCTATGACGGTTCCTGCTTTGATCCGTTACAGGCCGTCGTTAATAATTCTCTGCCGAATTATCAGGATGAAGTGCTGCATCTGACCACCGGCTGCTCGATTGAAGTGACCGGCAAAGTGGTCGCCTCTCCAGGCGAAGGTCAGAGTTTCGAACTGCAAGCGACTGAGATTAAAGTAGTCGGTTGGGTTGACGATCCGGACACGTACCCGATGGCGGCCAAACGCCACAGTATCGAATACCTGCGCGAAGTGGCGCACCTGCGCCCACGTACCAACCTGATCGGTGCCGTTGCCCGTGTTCGCCATACCCTGGCGCAGGCTATTCACCGCTTCTATCACGAGAATGGTTTCTTCTGGGTTTCCACCCCGCTGATCACCGCTTCCGATACCGAAGGCGCCGGCGAAATGTTCCGCGTTTCCACGCTGGATCTGGAAAACCTGCCGCGCACCGATAAAGGCGCTGTCGATTTCAGCCAGGACTTTTTCGGTAAAGAAGCGTTCCTGACCGTTTCCGGCCAGTTGAACGGCGAAACCTATGCCTGTGCGTTGTCGAAAATTTACACCTTCGGCCCGACTTTCCGCGCCGAAAACTCCAACACCAGCCGTCACCTGGCCGAGTTTTGGATGATCGAACCGGAAGTCGCCTTTGCTGACCTCGAGGATATCGCGGAACTGGCAGAGAAAATGCTGAAGTATGTGTTCCAGGCCGTCTTGAACGAGCGTATGGATGACATGCAGTTCTTCGCAGAACGCGTAGACAAAGATGCGATTGACCGCCTGAAGCGTTTTGTTTCTTCCGACTTCGCTCAGGTTGATTACACCGAAGCGGTGGAAATTCTGATCGCCTCTGGCCAGACTTTCGAGAACCCGGTTTCCTGGGGTATCGATCTGTCTTCCGAGCATGAGCGTTATCTGGCCGAGAAACACTTCAAAGCGCCGGTGGTGGTGAAAAACTACCCGAAAGACATCAAAGCTTTCTATATGCGTATGAACGACGACGGCAAAACCGTTGCGGCGATGGACGTGTTGGCTCCGGGCATCGGCGAGATCATCGGCGGTGCTCAGCGTGAAGAACGTCTGGACGTGCTGGATCAGCGTCTGGATGCCATGGGCCTGAATAAAGAAGATTATTGGTGGTATCGTGACCTGCGTCGTTACGGCACCGTGCCACACGCCGGCTTCGGTTTAGGTTTTGAGCGTTTAATCGCCTATGTCACCGGTGTGCAAAACGTGCGCGACGTAATTCCGTTCCCTCGCACACCACGTAATGCAACCTTTTAATTAATCAGATAATACATTTTCTAATTAATTTAGTTACAAAACCAAGGCCAGCTTAGCTGGCCTTTCGCATTTTTTAATATTGACGAGCGTCACAAAGTTCCGTGAATATTACATTTAGTTACAAATACTTTCTTTTTGAAACCTCATTAGGACATTGGTAGCATTTTCGTTCTAGATTAACCTGCCCGTGAATGGAACACTGCGTGCAGACACAGGACGACACCAATCTATCAACAATAGTTCCAAAAGAATTATTGGCGGCAGTGGCAAAGGTGTCCGAATAACACCAATGAGGGTAATATAATGATGAAGCGCAATATTCTTGCAGTGGTAATCCCAGCTCTGTTAGCCGCTGGTGCAGCTAACGCTGCTGAAATCTACAACAAAGACGGCAACAAACTGGATCTGTACGGTAAAGTTGACGGTCTGCACTACTTCTCAGACGACAAAGGCAATGATGGCGATCAGACCTATGTTCGTTTCGGCTTCAAAGGTGAAACCCAGATTACTGACCAACTGACCGGTTACGGCCAGTGGGAATACAACGTTCAGGCTAACCACTCTGAATCTCAAGGCACCGAAGGCACCAAGACTCGTCTGGGCTTCGCTGGTCTGAAATTTGCTGACTACGGTTCATTCGATTACGGCCGTAACTACGGCGTACTGTACGACGTAGAAGGCTGGACAGATATGCTGCCAGAGTTCGGTGGCGATACTTATACCTACACCGACAACTTCATGACTGGCCGTACCAACGGCGTTGCGACTTACCGTAACAACAACTTCTTCGGTCTGGTTGACGGTCTGAACTTCGCTGTTCAGTACCAAGGTAAAAACCAGAACGACGGCCGTGACGTTAAGAAACAAAACGGCGACGGCTGGGGCCTGTCTTCTACTTATGACATCGGCGAAGGCATCAGCGTAGGTGCAGCATACGCTTCTTCCAACCGTACCGATGATCAAAAACTGCGTTCTAACGAACGTGGCGACAAAGCTGATGCATGGACCGTTGGCGCGAAATACGACGCTAACAACGTTTACCTGGCAGCTATGTACGCAGAAACTCGTAACATGACTCCATTCGGCGGCGGCAACTTCAGCTCAACCTGTAATGCTTCTACCGATTGCGGCGGCTTCGCCAGCAAAACTCAGAACTTCGAAGTGACTGCACAGTACCAGTTCGACTTCGGTCTGCGTCCAGAAGTGTCTTACCTGCAGTCTAAAGGTAAAAACCTGAACGTCCCAGGCGTGGGTTCTGACCAGGATCTGGTTAAATATGTTTCTGTTGGTACCACTTACTACTTCAACAAAAACATGTCTACCTACGTTGATTACAAAATCAACCTGCTGGACGACAACGAGTTCACTAAAGCCACTGGCACCGCTACCGATGATATCGTAGGTGTTGGTCTGGTTTACCAGTTCTAAGTTGTCTCACTAGACGGCGGTTCACCGTCGGCTAAGTTAAAAAACAGGGCTTCGGCCCTGTTTTTGTTTTTGCGCTACGCGTAAATTTTTATCCTGCCAATGTCCCCTTCTTCCTCATTTTTTATGCTGAATCTGCGCCCTTCACAAGATCGCTGTGTTTTTCTCGCAAACGGTTGGCAAAGCGCATTACTGGCGCTACCCTGATGCTTCTGTCTGCTTAACTCCGAGCCATGGAAGCACCTGACATGTTTGAAAAAATCACTGCTGCACCTGCCGATCCGATTCTGGGTCTGACTGACATTTTCCGTGCCGACGCGCGCCCGAACAAAATCAATTTGGGCATTGGCGTCTACAAAGACGAAACCGGCAAAACGCCGGTGCTGACCAGCGTGAAAAAAGCTGAGCAGTATCTGCTGGAAAATGAAACCACCAAAAACTATCTCGGCATTGAGGGCATCCCCGCTTTCGCCAACTGCACGCAAGAGCTGCTGTTCGGCAAACAAAGCCCAATCATTGCCGACAAGCGTGCGCGCACCGCGCAAACGCCTGGTGGCACCGGCGGCCTGCGTGTGGCAGCTGACTTCATCGCCAACCAGACCAACGCTAAACGCATCTGGATCAGCAACCCAAGCTGGCCGAACCATAAAAACGTGTTTGGCGCCGTCGGCCTGGAAGTGCTGGAATATGCCTACTACGATGCGGCCAATCATGCGCTGGACTTCGATGGCCTGCTGAACAGCCTGAAACAGGCTCAGGCAGGCGATGTGGTCCTGTTCCATGGTTGCTGCCATAACCCAACCGGCATTGACCCTACGCCTGAGCAGTGGGCTCAGTTAGCCGAGCTGTCTGTGGCTAACGGCTGGCTGCCGCTGTTCGACTTTGCTTATCAGGGCTTCGCGAAAGGTCTGGAAGAAGATGCGCAGGGCCTGCGTATTTTCGCCGCCAAGCATCAGGAACTGATCGTAGCCAGCTCGTACTCGAAGAATTTCGGCCTATACAACGAACGCGTCGGCGCCTGTACTCTGGTGGCTGCAGATGCGGATACCGCTGACCGCGCCTTCAGCCAGGTGAAAGCCGCCATTCGCGCCAACTACTCCAACCCGCCGTCCCACGGTGCTGCGGTGGTTGCGACCATCCTGGGTGATAATGCGCTGCGCGCCCTGTGGGAGCAGGAGCTGACCGATATGCGTCAACGCATTCACCGCATGCGTCAGCTGTTCGTGAATACTCTGCAGGAGAAAGGCGCAGAGCAGGACTTCAGCTTTATCATTAATCAGAACGGCATGTTCTCGTTCAGCGGATTGACCAAAGAACAGGTGCTGCGCCTGCGTGACGAATTTGGCGTTTACGCCGTTAACTCCGGCCGGGTTAACGTCGCCGGCATGACGCCAGACAATATGGCGCCTCTGTGTGAAGCCATCGTCGCCGTGCTGTAAAGGTTGCGGTTTCAAATAAGCAAAAGGGGCGCTCAATGCGCCCCTTAGTTATTTCTGCCGGGAAATAACCTTACCAGATGGCCGGTTCTTCTCGCAGGAACGGATTGGTTTCACGCTCTTGACCGAAGGTAGACATCGGTCCGTGCCCCGGGATAAACGCCATGTCATCCCCCTGTGGCAGGAGCTTGGTGCGGATCGAGTTGATTAATGCCTGGTGATCGCCGCGTGGGAAGTCGCTGCGACCCACGCCACCGTTAAACAATACGTCACCCACCAGCGCCAACCGCGCCTGCTCATTAATAAACACGATATGGCCAGGAGTATGACCCGGGCAATGCAGCACCTTGAGCGTCATTTCACCCACCTGCACGCTGTCCCCTTCTTCCAGCCAGCGAGTTGGCGTCAGAGGCGCACACTCTTCCAGACCAAACATCCGGCTCTGTGCAGGCAAACCATCCAACCAGAAAGCATCTTCCTTGTCCGGACCGTAGATCGGTACCTGATAGTGTTCCGCCAGCTCAGCCGCTGCCCCTACGTGATCGAGATGGCCGTGCGTCAGCAGGATCTGCGTGACCGTCACGCCCTGCCTGGCAATTTCGGCCTTTAATTTCTCCGCTTCGCCGCCGGGATCGACCAACGCCGCCTGTTGGGTACTCTCACACCAGATCAGGCTGCAATTCTGACTAAAAGCGGTAACGGGAATAATTTGGTATTTCATAAGGCTCCAACGACAACAGCGCCATACCCTGACGGGCTGGCGCTACTCACTTATGGTGCACAGCGATTACCAGGTCCGCACCGGGCCGGTATCGATGTGTACAAAGTTGCTACGTGGGTAATATCCTACACCACCGGCGCTCATTTTTAACGCCGCTTTGCGGATATTGCTCAACTGGATGCCTTCGATATGGAAGTCCATCGCCTGGCCCTTGGTATGATAGCTGTGCTTGGCCACACCGCGGCTGCGCTCACGCAGCTCATTGTTGGTATCCAGGGAACGATAACCTGAAACCAACTGTACCGGTTTGTTGGTGCCCAACAGACCCTGCAGGCGATAGAGGTGATCAAATAGACGAGGATCGATCGACTTGACTTTATTGGCTCGATAATCACGGAAGAGATGATTAAGACGAACTAATTCGTCTTTATTATATCCCTTGCCGTCGAAGAATTCGGCTTTCAAGGATTCGCCCGTATGCATATTATTAACGACAAGAATACGCGGGCGCGAAGTAGAAAGACTGGCAAAGGCTTGCCCAGGGAGCAGCGCTATGCCCACAGCGGCGCTACCTAACGCCAGCCACTTACGGCGATGATGATCAATTTTGTCCATGTTTCTGTTAAACCCGGCAAGAATATCAAAATATATGCACAAAACAGCGCACTGCCTGAACCATAACCGCCCACACTGATTGAGTCAACCCGTGATATCCCGCGGTTTGCAGGCACTCACGGAATGAGTGCCTGCACCATGGCCCGATATTCTGACCGTTATTTATTTATAATTACTGCATTTATTGCATTAATTTTTCAGCCTGAGCCAAAATTTGTGCACCCGATCTCACCGTATCATCGTAATTGTAAATATCTGTACGGAATTGTGGCTTTCCATCATCAGAGACCCAGGCGGTTAAATAATACAATTTAACCGGAATATGCTGGCGGATATTTACGTAGGTGGTATTTCCCTGTTTTAGGGTGGAGGAAACACGGGTATTGTTCCAGCCCGCATCCTGCAACAGCATATTCGCCAAATCCGAAGCCTTGTTGACCCGCACGCAACCCGAGCTCAGGGCACGAATGTCTTTCTGGAACAGGTTATGGTTCGGCGTGTCGTGCAAATAGATGGCGTCCGAACTCGGCATGTTGAATTTAAAACGCCCCAGCGAGTTGGTCGCTCCCGGAGCCTGGCGGATCCGGTACGGGAAGTTACGGGCCGACACCATATTCCAGTCGATCATTGCCGGGTTGATCACCTCAGCATCGTTGCTCCAGCCGGAAAGCACGGTATAACCGTGTTTTTGGAAGTAGCTGCCGTCACGCATCGCCTTCGGCACAATGTCTTCGCGCACCAGCGTGGTCGGCACGTTCCACGGCGGGTTAACTACCACATTGTTCAGCGCACTGTTCATCAACGGCGTCTTGCGGCTGGGCCGCCCTACGATCACCCGTGACGAAAGCACCTCATTGCCGTTCAGGTAATAGGTCAACGAGTAGTTAGGAATGTTGACCATAATTCCGGTGTCAACGCGGCCGGGAAGAATGCGTAAACGCTGGATGTTCAGTGCCAACAGCGAAGCACGCATTTGCGGCGTCACGTTAAGCCATTCGCGGGTGCGTACGCCAATCACGCCATCAGCGCTCAACCCTTGCCATTTCTGGAAGCGTTTAACGCCCTCAACCAAATCGGCAGTATAGCGATTGTCCGTGACCGTGACCGGACTCTCCTGCTGCTGACTGAACGGCGATTGCGGTGACGGCGCCAAGTCTTTTACCGGCGCGGCGGCCGGGCTGACTACCGCACTCTGGACCTCACGATTTTTCTCTTCATCTACCGATAAGCCACCATCGTCTGGCTCATTGCGCGAACCGGTCAATACCGCAGGCGGCTCCTGCGCCTCTGCCGGCGCGGCAGAAGTGGTCAGCATACCGTTGCGCGCCAGGATCTCGCGCAAGGCAGGAATATCATCGCTCAGTTGATCGGGGCGCAAACTCGGGCCATTGGCCATCTGCGGCCATGGGCGTCCATCAGCCAGCATGTCGCGTAATGCCTGATGCATCTTGGCGTATTGCGGGTGCTGCGGTGCCAGCGAGTTGACATACGGCACCGTTTTACCCTGACGCACCGCCAACTGCCACTGGTTAATCACCGTATTCGGCGGCAAACCGAGCTTGTAGGGAATGTTGCTATACAGCCAGCTGTTGCCATTGGCACCGATCGACGAAACGAACTGCAAATAGCCCAACATCGCATCAGACAGTACGACATCGCGCGCTACACCGGTAATGGCTGGATTGGTCAGCAATTTCACCCATTGGGTGAACTGCGGCTGAACGCCAGACATCGCCAACTCGGCCAACTGCTGCTGAAATTGCTGTACCGCTTCGCGATCCTGCCACATCAGTTGCATCCGGTTCGCTGCGTACAAAGGAGCAAGCGTTGAAAGATAATGTGGCGTAATGCCCTTCGGCAACGCTGCGAGCAATTCCGAACGACTTTGCGCAACTGACATGCCGGAAGACGCCACCGGGAATGCAGGAACGGTTGCCCATACGGGTAGCGACGACGCAAGACCACATGCCATTGCACAACTCAACGCCAAACGTCGTACCTTGTTTCCATTTCTAAGCAACATCCATTGCCCCCTGTATGCTCACAAAAAATACAACCAAGACAGCTTATTAGTTTCAGTATACGAACAGAAAAGCCATTTTGCCCTTTGGCACTAATGAATAACTGTAATTCATTAAGCTACCCGTTTAAAAGCGGATAAAAAAGCAGGACTATCATCCATGCGTACAAAAAAATAGCCACCCCAGGGCGGCTATTTTCAGATTATTAGCGGGCTTTTTTGCGCTTACGGCGTTTCAGCCGCGGTGACACCCAGTGCCGCAGGCGGTTCGTTAGCGAAACCGCGCAGCCCCACAACGTGTACGTGTTCATGGTTCTGGAACACCTTACGCACCAGCTTATACGTGGTCCCTTTTTCTGGGCTGATGTTTTCCGGTGCGGCGATGATCAGCTGCATTTCCAGGCGATCGCACAGCTCAAACAGGGTCGCGATGGATTTGGCATCCAGTCGAGCCGCTTCATCGAGGAACAGCAGACGGCATGGGGAGATATCTTTACCGCGCAGGCGGCGAGATTCTTCTTCCCAACTCTGTACCACCATCACCAGAATCGACATCCCGGTACCGATCGCTTCACCGGTAGACAACGCGCCGCTCTCGGCACGCAACCAGCCGTCGGAGCCACGGAACACTTCCACTTCCAGCTCGAGGTAGTTACGGTAATCGAGCAGCTCTTCACCAATGGTCTGCGGCGTGCGCTGGCCCATATCAATCTGCGGATTCAGGCGCTGGTACAGCTTGGCCAGCGCTTCTGAGAAGGTCAGGCGGTTGCTGTTAAACAGATCCTGATGCTGTTCCTGCTGCTCAGAGAGCACGTCCAACAGGGTCGCATGCGCTTCACGCACGTTGACGTTCAATCGCACGCTTTTCACCTGGCCGAAGGAAACCGCCTGCAAGCCCTGGTTGAGCATACGGATACGGTTCTGTTCGCGCTGGATGGTTTTGCGAATGATGTTCGCCACGCTCTTAGAACTGATCGCCAGCTTCTGCTCACGAGCGGTCAGCTCTTCGGTCAGACGGCCCAGTTCGATTTCCATCTGCTCAATAGCCTCGACCGGGTCATCAGTACGAATGATGTCCTGACGAATACGCTCGCGCAGATGCTGGTACACCGCGATATAGAACTGGATCTTGCGTTCAGGACGCTTAGGATCTTCCGACAGACGCAGCACGTCGCGCAGGTGTTCGTTATCCGATACTGCCAGACGCAGCGCACCGAGCGCCTTATCCGACATCGAGCGCAGTTCGTCGCCGTCCATATAAGCCAGTTCGCGACGGTGCAGACGACGTTCAACTCCGTTGTCTTTCACCATGCGCATCACTGCGCACCAGCCCGCCTTGGCGGTCACCACCTGCTCACGCAACTGATGGTAATCACGCTCAAGCTTACGCAGTTTCTTCTGCAGACCGTCCATTTCCGCTTCGCAGAAGGTCAGCTGTTTTTCCAACTGGTTGCGGCGCGCGCGGTTGTTGCTCAGGCCGGCGTGCAGTTCATCACGACGTGCGCGGGCACGGGCTTCAGCATTGGCATCCGCCTGTACGCCAATGTCGACCAGCTCCTGGCTCAGTTCTTTCAGCATGTCGCGCTTGGCGTCATACGAGCTTTTCAGCGACGCCAACACTTGGCTGTACTGAGTAAACTGGGTCTGGTACTGACGTAACTGCTCGCGGGCACGGGTACGTTCCGCTTCCGCGTGTTCAAGACGTTGGCGCAGCTTGTCGTTCAAATCGTTGTTGGCGTTTTGCATACCGGCAGAGTCGGTATAACCGAAGTGCGCGCGGCGCTGCACCACTTCGATCAAGGCAAACGCCTGCTGTTTAGCCTGACGCTGTACGCTTTGCGCCTGGATGTAATCCTGCTGTAACTGCTCATGTTGCTGCGGATCGCTCTGCAGCACCGACAGCAACGGCTCCAGCTTGGTCAGGGAAACGCCGTGCTGCTGAATATGACGCGCGGCATCCTGCGCCTCTTCCAGCTCTTCACGGATTTCTTCTACGCGATCCTGCAGGGTTTCATCGTTTAACAATGAGACCAACGGCATCAGGCGGTTCAGCGCGGAGATGCCTTCTTTCGCCTGCTCATATTGCTGGCGTTGCTGCTGGTTCTGCGCTTCATGGTTGTTCAGCGCACGCTCTACTTCACCGCGACGGGATGTGAGGCTGCGGATTTCCGCTTCCGGATCGGCGTCAAACGCCACCGCCAGATGAGAGCCGATGAAGCGGCTGAAGGCCTGATGCGAACGCTGGGTCTTTTGCACGTCGAATGACAACGTGGCGTAACGCTCGGCCAGCGTTTCACGCTCGGCGTGCAGCACTTCAAGGCGGTTTTCGCGGGCAGCGCGACCAAACAGCGGCACTTCCGGATAACGGGAGTAACGCCATTGACGATCGGCGGTTTTCACCAACACCGCGCGGTCCTGCTCTTCAACGGCGAACACGCTGTCATCGAATGACTGCGGATCCCCTTCGATCAGATAGAGATCTTCCGGGCAATCTTCCAACCCTTCCAGCATTTCGCGAACCAGCGACAGATCCGGCACCACGATCGCGTGACGCGACGGGCCATACAATGCGGAGAAGTAAGGCGCATCGTCGATAGTGACATCGTCGTAAATTTCGGAGAGCAGCACGCCGCCAAAACGTTCGGCCAGCGTAACCAGGCGTTGGTCTTCGGCCCCGCCCGGCTGGCTGAGACGTTCGATCTGCGCTTCAACCGCACGCTTGCTGGCAGCCACTTCGTCACGCTCAACGGTGGTTTCACGTTCGCGCTCCAGCAGTTGCTGCATGTACTCAGTCACCTGCTGGCTGCTTTCCAGCGGTTCGCCGCTCTGCTCGCTGAGCTGGCTCAGGGCATCCTGCGCCGCTAACCAGACAGGGGCGCGGGTGGTGAGCTCACGAATGCGTTGCTGAATTTGCTCCAGTTCCTGGCGCATTTCCATCCGGCGTTCGCCGGCCTCGCTGACGCTTTGCGACAGCGACTCCAGACGCTCTTCCAGCTCTTGTTGCAGAGCATCGAGTTCATCCGGCTGATACTGCTGACCATGGCGCTTGCAGAATTCCTGCAGCAGGCGTTCGGCATCCTGCTGGGAGCGCAGACGTTGTTCCAGCTCGCTCAGGCGCATGCGCAATGGCTGTACGCGTTCGGCAAGGTGTTGTTGCGATGGCCAGTCGCGCAGCAATTCGCGCGCGCACTGCCAGGCTTCGCTGCGGCTGACCTGACCGGCGATTTTCCCCACCAGCTGATAAGCCTGTTCAAACTGACCGTGCGCGGCATCGGCCACGCTCAGTTTCTGCTCGAGCATCAGCAAGGCTTCCGTCGCCTCTTGCTCGCGCGCCTGGAAGGTATCCAGCCACTGTTCGGCATTTTCGGCGGTCAGCTCCGGCAGTTGGCACAGTGCTCGCGCACGTTCCAACGCCTGCAACGCTTGCTGATATTGAATGGCGCGGGTCTGCTGCACGTCCAGCGCCTGCTGGTAGTCGGCGAGTTGGCTTTTCAGCTCATCCACTTCCAGTTCGGCCGCCTCGGCGCGCGCTTCGTTTTCGGCCTGCTGTTCGCTGGCCTCCGCCACCACTTCGTTCTGTTCTTCCAGACGGTAGGTCAGCTCTTCCAGATCGCCTTCATAACGCTCGATCTTTTCCTGCTGACGCATCGCCGTCTGCACCAGGTTAAGGTGATCGCTGGCGGCCTGATAATCCGTTTCCAGATCGGATTCTGCGCCACTCTGCTCCGCCAGTTCGCGCGCCATTTCGACATGGCGATACTGCTCAGCAGCCAGCTGTTTGCGGCTGCCCAACAGATCGCTGCGCAATGCCAGCGCGCCGTCCAGATGAATACGCCGCTCATTGGCATGGCGCATATAGTCCGCCGCCACGTAGGAGGTGGCTTCTGAAATCAGGTGCTTGAACAGATCGCGATCGCTTTGGGTCACGCGGATCGCTTCCAGCGTCATGCGGTTTTCACGCAGCGCCGCTTCCATGTCCTGGAAGGCCTTGCGCACGCCGCTGTTTTCCGGCAACAGATAGTCGCGCAATGAGCGGGTGATGGCGCTGGAAATACCGCCGTACAGTGAAGCTTCGATCAGGCGATAGAACTTGCTGCGATCGGACGATGAACGCAAGCGTTTCGGGATCACGCCCAGATCGAACATTAATGAGTGGTAGTCGGTGATGGAGTTGAATTGCTTGAACTGCACGCCTTCCATCTCTTCAACGCGCTCTTTCAACTCCTGCAGTGTCAGCACGCGCGCCTGGCGCTCGCCCACCGTTTGGGTCAAAAGTTCGGTCGGCTGTACTGCCGTTGGCAGGCCCTGAATGGTGAATGGCTTGATGTCCACTTTACGGTCACGGCCGGCCACCTGTTGCAGGCGCACGCCCACCACCACACGCTGGTGGCGTGAGTTGATCACATCAAGAGTGGAATAACACACCCCAGCACGCAGCTTACCGTGAAGACCTTTGTCGCGCGAGCCGCTGGTGGCGCCGGCTTCGGTGGTGTTACGAAAGTGCAACAGCGTCAAGTCGGGGATAAGCGCAGTGACGAAAGCCGCCATGGTGGTGGATTTCCCTGCCCCGTTACCGCCGGACAGCGTGGTCACCAACTCATCGAGATCAAAGGTGCGGGCGAAGAAGCCGTTCCAGTTGACCAGCGTCAGCGAGCGAAATTTACCGCGTTCAATCATTCCTGTTCATCCTCTGCACTGTCCGGTGTGGTATCAAGCTGCGAATCTTCAGCATCGCTTTCATCAGTCAGCGACAGGCTGTTTTCAACCGGCATCGCTTCGCCGTCACGGATCATACGTAACTGCGCTTCACGCGGATCGTCTCCGCTGCGCACATCGGCGCCAAAGCGGAACACCGCTTCGGTGATGCGGAACTTGCTGCTGTCATTGCCCATGAAGTAGATCATGCCCAGACGACGCAGGCGGTTCAGTGAAGTGCGCACTTTTTCGTGCAGCTTCTGGCGATCGAGATCCGAACCGGTAGAGCGCTGATTAACGAACTTCAGCAATTTGGTTTCGTCCGCCAGGCTCAGCAACTCGTCGTACAGCTCCTGATGGCTGAAGATCCCCTCATGCGCCAGACGCTCCGGGCTGAGGTAGAGATAGCACAGGATTTTCCCCACCATCATGTCCAGTTCGGATAAAACCGAACGCGGGATCAGGGTAGTGGACCGCGGACGCAGATAGAAGAACCCTTCCGGCGCGCGGATCAACTCCACGCTGTAGCGGGCGTAAAACTCTTCCAGTTCATCCTGGAAATCCATTAAGAAGGCGTGGTTGTCCAGCTCATCGATACCGATGTGACGACCTGCGCGCAGATGGCTGTCCAGCGCAGGGAACAGCGCGTTAGACAATGCCTTGGCCAGCTTGACTGGCATTACTTGTTCAATATTTGTCGATGACATGGGCCTGGACCTTGGCTCCGTAATCATTGATTGCCTGCCATTGTGCCGGCAACCCTGAAAAATCTGCTTCAGCCACACCAAGGCGCACTGCCTGGTCGACCACTATACGTGCCACATCGAAATGACGGGCACGCGGATATTGCGCCAGATAATCGCGCATCACCGCCCCTAAATTGAGCGGCATCTGTTGTTCCTGATAAATCTTCAACGCCTGTTCGATCATGGCCGCCAGTTGCTCGCGAATTTCGCTGAACTCCTCGAATTCCAGATCCGGCGGCAATTCCCCGGTCACTTCCTCGCTGCGCAAGGCCAGCTCTTCGTCACGCATATCCAGCAGGCGATCGGCGTTGGCATGGGTCAGTGTCCATGGATTGTCGAAATAGTTCTGCACCGACTGGCGCAAACGCTGGGCGAACACCCGGTTCTTGTCCATGTCGATCGCGGTACGGATAAATTTGTGCACGTGGCGGTCGTAGCCAATCCACAGGTCGATCGCCTGCTGGCCCCAACTGATGATGCGGTCGAGCTTGCTTTGCAAGTCGAACACCAGCTTATCGACGAAGCCCAGCTCCGCGCCACCCAGTGTAGCATCCTGAATGCGCAGCAGGTTGGCCTGCAGCTTGTCGCCTGCCGCTTCCAGAGTATCCTGCAGTTCACGCAGGGTGCCTGAGGTTTCGGACAGCAGCATCTCACAGCTGGAAATGGCCGCCCGCCAGTCCTGGTTCAGCAGCGCAGCGATATCATCTTTTACGCCCTGCTGCTGTTCATCCATCACCCGTTGGGTCATGTCGATGCTGTCGAAGATTTCCGCTACCGAATATTTCAGCGGGGCAAATACGTTGCGGTGCCAGTGGAAATCGTCACCGCCCTCTTCGGCGGCGTCGGCGGCGCGTTTCAGCTCTTGCGCCACGATCGACAGCTGCATCGACAGACGCAGCGTGGAGAATTCGCGCTGACGAATATAGTAATCGGTAATGCCGATCCCCAGCGGCGTCAAACGGTAAATTGCGTTACCGTCCGCCAGTTCGCTGGTGAAGCGGTTTAACAGGCGCTGGCGCACCATGTCGTTAATCGCATTGTTGGCGCGGACCGCCACCGTTTCATGCGTCTGTTCGAAACCCTTGCTGACATGGCGAAATGCATCAACCAGCTCACCTTCGCTCATCTCGCCGTCCAGCCGCTCGCCGTTCAATGTGGCGATAGCAAGCAAAAACGCGAGACGCTCCGTAGGGAGCGAAATAGAGAAATCATTTTTCCGTGCCCAGGCGACCAGTTCGGGTACTGTCTGGGAAAATTCACTCATAGTTCGTCCTTCAGGTTTGGTTTATGCGCCATGACGTGAATATAGCGCCCCAAACTCACGTACGGCTCCTGCCGGCAATAGTGCTGTTCAAGCGCCAGTAACTCTTCAAATTTTTGCGTCTGTAACTGCCTGCTTTGCAGGTAATCGTGGAACACCCGCACGCCGGTTTTCCCGCTGATGCGCATGCCCAATTGTTCCAGCCAGCCGTATACCTGCGGCGGACTATGTGGATATTGCGGTGACAACGAACGCTTTCTGCGCCTTCTGACCTCGGGGTTCACCAGTTGGAAATTACCCAACACCACGTTACGCATCAAGAGGCCATTGGCATTAAAGAACATCAATGACAGTGCGCCACCTGGCAGCAGGCAGTCGAACAACGCCCGCAGTGCCGCTTCAGGTTCGGCAATCCATTCAAGCACAGCATGAAACAATACCAGATCAACCGGCTGTTCCAAATGTTGGCCAATATCCTGTGCTGAACTTTGTATGAATTGCATGTTCTGGCTCACACCTTTCTGCTCAGCCAGTAATGCGGCGCGTTGGATCATCTCACCAGAAAGATCGCACAACAACACCTGATGTCCTAATTCTGCCAATTGGCAGGCCATATGGCCTTCGCCGCCGCCGGCATCCAGAATGCGCAGCGGCCGCTGCGGCAACTGGGCCAACAGCGTGGTCAGATCCTGCCAGACTACCGCCTGACGGATTTTCCCTTTGGTGGTGCCGTAAATATTACGCGCAAACTTTTCAGCAATATCGTCAAAATTGCGATCCTGCATGGACAACGGCTCCGCTGATCTTATTCTGTTGGGGGCAAAGCGCCAGCCCATTCAAACCTGCTATTTTGGCACAGACTGGCTTAGAATGAATCTTCTTGCGGCCTGAATGTGCCCGGATGTCGTTTTTTCGCCCAAAAGGACCTGATTTTTGATGCTGTTTAACCTGAAAAAGTTCATTGGCGCCATTTTAATGCCGTTACCTGCACTGCTGCTGTTGATGGGACTGGCGCTGTTGCTGCTGTGGTTCACCCGTTGGCAAAAAAGCGGCAGGGTCATTTTGACGTTGAGCTGGCTGTTTTTACTGCTTTTCAGCCTGCAGCCGGTGGCCGACAGGCTGCTACGCCCAATCGAATCGGAGTATGTCACCTATCGCGGCACTGACCCGGTAAAGTATATCGTGGTGCTGGGAGGCGGTTATACCTTTAATCCCGATTGGGCCCCCAGTTCCAACCTGATCGGTAACAGCCTGCCACGCGTCACGGAAGGCGTGCGCCTGTATCTCGCGCATCCCGGGGCAAAAATGGTATTCACCGGAGCCGGGGGGCCCAATACTCTGAGTAACGCGGCGACGGCGGCGAAGGTAGCGGAAAGCCTGGGAGTGCCAGGCAGCGACATGGTGCTGTTGGATCGCCCGATGGATACCGAGCAAGAGGCGTTGCAGGTGTCGAAGCTGGTCGGGCAACAGCCCTTTATTCTGGTGACCTCGGCTAACCATTTGCCAAGGGCGATGCGCTTCTTTGAAGCCAAGGGGCTGCACCCTATCCCGGCACCGGCCAACCAATTGGCCATCAGCTCACGTTTGAATATCTGGGATCGCGTGGTGCCATCGGCTATGTTCCTTGGCCACAGCGAACGCGCCTGGTATGAAACGCTCGGCAGCCTGTGGCAATGGCTTAAAGGGGCCGATGAGGTTTCTGTCGACTAAACAAGCTTAACCGGCAAGCCAGGGCAGCAGCTGTTTGGAAGCATAATCAAACGGTTGCCGATCCAGCTTGCCGGTATGAATCAACCGCCCCACCGCCTCCCACACCACATACAACCAGCGCCGCACCAGGAAAGATTCCGCCACCGGCGCACGTTGCAAATAATAAAACAGCAACTGACTGGGCATTCCTGCCTCACACAGCCTGAAAAGCTCATATTCCCGTGGCGCCCACAGCATCATTCCAGGGTTCAACATCGCCAGTAATTGATCGCTTTTGGGGTCTTTTAACATACTGCGTAGAGACAAGTTGCCGTGCACCAGCACGCAGGGATCGTCGAATCCGACAAAAAAATGGGTCAATGCTTCACGTGTGCGATACAGCAAGCGACGGTCTGCCATCGTCAGCTGCGGCGAATTAAGGTTGCTGACCGTTGACCACAGCACTTCCACCCGCTGTTGATACCAGCAGAACCAGTCGTTTTCCTGAGTGCTGTCGACCGTGCCGACGCAGCCGTGGCTGTCGATGCGGTGCCAGGCTAATATGCCGTCGACCACCTGTTCCATCAACGAATTCCAGCGATCCGGTGTGCGCGTCGGCGCTTCTGCGGATACGCCCCGCAAACGTTCTATCAGCAAGATCTCTTTATAGGGTGATTGCTGGGTATAGACCACGCCATACACCGTCGGCAAACGAATATCGCCTTCGCGCGCCAGCATCGACAGCTTATAGGCCTCCTGCTGGGCAATCCCTTGGCAGACAAAGCTTTTCGCCATCAGCGGAATAGCGTACCCCTGTTGGTCGTACAGTGAATACATGTGTGCATAAGGCTGCTCGCTGACGCGTTCCAGTCGGCTGATAGACTCACCCAGCACAATACTCAGTTCAGCGCGTAACTGCTCCATAAGGAAATAGCCTCAAGAGATAGGAAGAGACGCAGCTATCATCGAACGCTAAGCAGATAAATTCTTCAACGCAGATCAACAAAATGGGGATATAAGAAGGGAAATGATAATGCCGCCGGTGCGCCGTGTGGCGCACCGGCGTTCAATGATCAGCTTTTCATGCTGTCACGGACACGCTGCAAGTCTTCCGGCGTATCAACCCCCACGCTCGGCATTGCCTTGGCAACCGCCACGTGGATTTTTTCGCCGTACCACAGCACCCGCAACTGCTCCAGCAGCTCAATTTGTTCCAGTTGGCTTGGCGCCCAGGTGACATAACGGCGCACAAAGCCGGCGCGATAGGCGTAAATGCCGATATGCCGCAACAGGCTGTCGCCGATGCTCTCTTTGGATTGGGCGAAACGTTCACGATCCCACGGAATGGTGGCGCGTGAAAAGTAGAGCGCATAGCCCTTCGCATCCATAACCACCTTAACTGCATTGGGGTTGAAGGCTTCTTCCGCACTGTCGATCGGCACTGCCAAGGTAGCCATACCAGCCTGGCTGCCCGCCAGGTTTTCAGCCACCTGCCGTACTATGACCGGAGGGATAAGAGGTTCGTCACCCTGAACGTTAACGATGATTTCGTCATCATTAAAGCCATAATGCTCGATCACTTCAGCCAAACGTTCGGTGCCCGAATTGTGATCGGCCCGGGTCATGCAAACTTCACCACCGGCCGCTTTCACCGCTTCGGCGACGGCTGGGTGGTCGGTCGCCACAATGACGCGGCTGGCACCGGACTCGCGCGCACGTTCCATGACGTGCACCACCATCGGCTTACCGTGAATATCGGCCAGTGGTTTTCCAGGCAAACGGGTTGAAGCATAACGAGCTGGAATAATAGCGACGAAACTCATGCGTGTTTCTCATCCAATGAAAGCGCCCGCGCCTCATTTTCCAGCAGAACCGGAATGCCATCACGCAGCGGGTAGGCCAGGCCATCCACTTTACACACCAGTTCCTGGTTTTCTTTGTTGAAATAGAGCTTACCGTTGCAGACCGGACAGGCAACGATTTCGAGTAAACGATGGTCCATGCATCCTCCAGGGTGGAGATCTTACGTAAGGAAAGTGGATGAGGATAGCACAACGCTATGCGCCAGGTTAATCACCGGCTGCCTTGCTGTTGCGTTTTAATCTGCTGCAGGGATTGAACTGGCAATGGCGCAGGCGTAGAATTTTGTGATCCATATCACAAAAAGATATTTCTCATGATCAAACGTATTCATAAGATCATCGCCATGTTTGCCAACTTCAGCAACTGAGGCCACCTCCTTGTAACGAGCGGCGCTGGAATTCGTTTTACCCACGCCGACAACGCCGTTCGTTATTCCACTTCCCAACCCTCGCGCCATTCGGTCGCCAGCGGTGCCGGAATATCACCCAAAATAACCTGATTTGCACCGTGCCATTTTGCACTACGGGTGATGGCTTGCCGAATGTCCTGCATACGCTGTTTACCAAAGCGAACCTTGGTCTGCGGATGGAAACTGATGATTTCAAATATACCCTGCCGACGATGCATTTTTGCATCAATGCGACCAATCAGTTCTCCACGTTGCAACACGGGAAGGGTGAAATAGCCATACTGCCGTTTTTCTTTTGGCGTGTAACACTCCAACCGGTAATCGAAATCGAACAACTCCAGGGCGCGGCGGCGATCCCAAACCACTGGATCGAAGGGAGAAAGCAGAGTGGTTACGCTTGATTTCAGCTTTCCTTGCTCCGCCAGGTGCAGTTCTGCGGCCAGCGAATGGTGTACGTAAAATTCCCCGTCCAATCCGTCGATCAACACCGGCAGCACTTCCCCCTGCTGCTGTAACCCGGCCAGGAGTGCCTTCGGCGCCACTCGCTTCAGTCGGTAGTAATCTGCCAGCCATTCAGCCTTGAATATCCCCAGGAAGCGACAGGTACGCGTCAACATCTCATGCCGCGCATGATCGGCCGCCAATACGTGCCTTTTATCATCCCAATGGGGCATTAACCTTTCAGTAAGATCATAAACGCGGTGGAAGTTGCGTCGCTCAGCCACCATAAGTTTGCCGGCGGTGAACAGGATCTCGAGATGTCGCTTTTCCGGCTTCCAATCCCACCAACCGCTGTTGCCTTTCTTCTCGGCGCTAAAATCCGCCGAACGTACGGGGCCAGTGGCTTCAATATGTTGCAGCAGTGCATCAATTGCGGTGCGATGGTCCTGCATCCACTCTTCGGAATACTTCCAGCCCATCTCCTGAGGCTGCAGCATACGATGTCGCAGCAGGCCAAAATCTTCAATGGGTAAAAAGCAGGCTTCATGTGCCCAGTACTCGAACAACTGTCTACCGGCCAGCGCCTGTTCCAGCCATTCGGGCTGATAATCACCCAAGCGGCTGAACAGCACCAAATAGGGGCTGCGAGCGACAACGCTGATGGTATCGATTTGCAGGAGGCCCATACGCTGAATGGCGGCAACCACATCGTCGGGCTTGGCTTTACGTTTTATCGGGGTTAACAACCCCTGTGCGGCAAGGTGGAGCGCACGGGCGGCAGTAAGAGAAATAACGGGGGTGTTCATCCTGATATCCGAAGTGATTGAGCAATCGCTTGATAATAGTGGATATCGGGGAATTTATCTTCGCCAGTGCTTGGGGTGGCGGCACCGGCACTGGCGAGGAAGGGATGGGTCAGAACGCGATAACGTCTGCCGCTGACAGCCCATGAGAGCTGCGATAGATCGAGAACTCAACGTTCTGACCTTCGTTCAATGATTTATTTTTAGTATTGGCGATAGAACGACGGCTTACATAAATTTCGTCGCTACCGTCTACCGGTGAAATAAAACCATAGCCTGCGGCCTGATCAAACCATTTCACACGGCCCATTTGTAACACAGTATTTTTAAACATAACTTATATCCTTTTACTTGAGCATCCATAACAACGTCTTTTTTATTATTGTTGGACGCTACCAGCCCATCCTAAAGTTTTTCGTAACAAACCTCTCGTGAGCAAAAAATAAAAAACCCGCACTATGGCGGGCTTGTTGAACTTAATATCTTCCGCAATGAATCAGCATTAACGCATCATCATGGTTGTATTAAGATCGTTTTACGCTATTCCCTGTTTTCTTACAGAGCAACAACGTTGGCGGCAGCCGGCCCGCGCGGGCTGTCCTGGATGGTATACTCAACACGCTGGCCTTCAGCCAGGGTTTTGAAAACGTCGGTCGCGATTGCAGAGAAATGTACGAATACATCTTTTCCACCGTCGTTCTGTTCAATAAAACCAAAACCTTTGCTTTCGTTGAACCACTTCACCTGACCAGTCTTCTTAGACATTACACATTTACCTTTTAAATATATATACAAAACCTGCCACAAGGCAATTTAGGCCGTTTTTAGAAACATTACTTATGGGAGGTACTTAGAAGGTTCGTCTTTGAAGCGGAATCAGATGATAACGTTTTTGGAGGAACTGCTTAACTCTATACTCGAACATAAATAGGTCTGTATCACAGGCCGACTTGCATTTACTCATAAATCTATTCTTTGCACAAGAGGTTTATTGCCTTATTTTTATCATTACTTCGAATTTGTTTTTATGTCTATGATTGTGCATGAGTTAATTTATCTTTTTTTATGTAAAAATCTTGGCGTTATTGCCTTCTGGACGGCCAATGTTACCGCCCTGTGCTGTTCAAATGAGAGCTAACGCATAAAAATCTAATATGCTTGCCCAAGCTATAACAAAACCCAATCGACATGGCTAAACTTGAGGTGAAAACAAGGCAGATGGCCTTTCAGCCAGCACTTATGCCGTCAAAAATATAATTTTTCAGATTATACTGAATCAAGGAGCTATGCGCATGACCGCCCAGCAGTTCGTCTCACCGAATGAAATCCGCGCCAGATTCTCCCACGCCATGTCAGAGATGTACCAAAAAGAGGTACCTCTGTACGGCGATTTGCTCGAACTGGTAGCGGAAACTAACAGACAGGTCCTGCGCGAAGATGCCGCATTGGCTCATCAATTACAAATTACCGGCGAAATCGAACGGCTGGCCATGGAGCGTCACGGCGCTATCCGGGTGGGAACTGAGCAAGAACTGGCGACCCTGCGACGGCTGTTTAACGTTATGGGCATGTCCCCGGTCGGTTATTACGATCTGGCCGTGGCAGGCGTTCCGGTCCACTCCACCGCATTTCGTGCGGTGCATGAAGACGCGCTGCAAATCAGCCCCTTTCGCGTGTTCACTTCGCTTTTGCGACTAGAGCTGATTGATAATCCGGAACTACGTCAACTGGCGCAACAACTGTTGGCGCGTCGTAGAATATTTACCGAGCGCGCACTGGAGCTGATCGCCTTGCAGGAAGCCCAGGGTGGGTTGGACGAGAACCAGGCCGACGAATTTGTCGAGCAAGCGCTGGAAACCTTCCGTTGGCACAGCAGGGCGACGGTCAGCGCAGCCGAATATCAGCAGTTGCACGACCAACACCGTTTGATTGCTGACGTGGTCGCGTTCAAAGGCCCGCACATTAACCACCTGACGCCGCGCACCCTTAATATCGATCTGGTTCAACAGGCAATGCCTGGCCGGGGCATCACTCCCAAAGCGGTGATTGAAGGGCCACCGCCGCGTCGACGCCCTATCCTGCTGCGCCAAACCAGCTTTAAAGCGCTGGAGGAAAACGTCGATTTCGTTGAGCATGACGGCAGCGCCGTTCACGGGCACCATACTGCCCGCTTCGGTGAAATAGAACAGCGCGGCGTTGCGTTGACGACGAAAGGCCGCGCACTCTACGATCGTCTGCTGCAGGCTACCAACGATGCACTGCAGGCACCGCCCAACGAGAAAAACGCAGACCGCTACAATCAACTGCTGGCGCAAAATTTTCAGGCGTTTCCGGATGATTATGCCACCCTGCGAGAGCAGCAGTTGGCCTGGTTCCGCTATTTCCCGACCGAATGCGGGCTGGCAGCCAAAGACTCATTGGATCAGCACAGCACGCTGGAACAGTTGATTGCCAAGGAATATATCCGCTTCCAGCCATTGGTGTATGAAGATTTCTTGCCGGTCAGCGCCGCGGGTATTTTCCAGTCGAATCTCGGCGATACCAGCCATGCGCAATACAACGCAACGTCCAGCAAAGCGGCGTTTGAACTGGCTTTGGGAGCCGAGGTGATCGATGAGCTATCGCTGTATCAGCAAACACAGCAACGCTCGATAGATGCCTGCGCGCAAGCCTTGGGGCTGCACGCGCTAGCGGTTTGAATTATTGCTTCAGCAGGGCTTCGATGTTTTGCAGCAGTTGCTCAGCCTGATCGGGGGGAAGTACCGCATCAACCGGTAAATACCACCAGTTAGACTGGGCAAAGGCACGGCATTTGACCGCATCTTTTTCAGTCATCAGCAGCGTTTGTCCAGGGGTTACCAGCGCCGCCAGCGGGTCATGTTGGTATTCCTGATGATCGGCAAACGCCACTTCTCTTTCAACATCCACACCCAGCTTTTCCAGCGTGGCGAAGAAGCGCGGCGGATGGCCAATGCCGGCCATCGCCACCACATGCGGCAATTCAACCGCGGGCCGGCGTTCGCCAGTGGCAACATTCACCGCTTCGCGCGCCTGCAATCGCATGGCAATTTCACCCGGTTGCGCCACGCCACCGTTGGTAATCAATGCATCAACGCTGTTCAAACGCGAAACGCGTTCGCGCATCGGGCCCGCAGGCAACCACCAACCGTTCCCGAAGCGGCGTACACCATCGATCACGACCAATTCAAAATCGCGCTGTAAGGCGTAATGCTGCAAACCGTCATCGGTAATCACAATATCAAGTCGGTGCTGCTTAAGCAGCGCCTGAACCGCTTCGGCACGGTTCGGCGAGATGGCAACCGGCGCGGCGGTACGTTGATATATCAGAACCGGCTCATCCCCGGCCTGCCGGGTAGTAGTACTCGCATTGAGTAACAGCGGATACGCCTCAGCTTTACCGCCATAACCGCGCGAAACGACACCCACCCGGTAACCACGCTGCTGCAACTGCTCAACCAGCCAGATCACCATCGGGGTTTTGCCATTGCCGCCAGCGGTGAGATTTCCCACCACCACTACCGGTACCGGCGCACGCCAGCTTTTACGCAGGCCGCAACGGTAGCTGAGCCGAATCAGTCCGCTGACCAGGCCATACAGCCAGGACAGCGGTAACAACAGCAAATAAACCAGCGAACTGCCTGACCAGATGCGTTCGATCATTATTGACCAAACTGCATACGGTGCAGCTGGGCATAGGCGCCCTGCTTTTCGATCAATACGGCATGCTCGCCACGCTCGACGATACGGCCATCCTCAACCACCAGGATTTCATCGGCTTTCTCAATCGTCGACAGACGGTGCGCAATCACTAATGAAGTACGGTTTTTCTGCAATTCATCCAACGCGGCCTGAATAGCACGCTCTGATTCGGTGTCCAGTGCCGAGGTGGCTTCATCGAGGATCAGAATCGGGCAATCGCGCAGCAAGGCACGGGCGATGGCGATACGCTGGCGCTGACCACCGGAAAGCATTACGCCATTCTCGCCAATTACCGTATCCAGACCATTTTCCATTTTCTCAATGAAATCCATGGCGTAAGCCATGCGCGCGGCCTTCTCTATCTCTTCGCGGGTATAGCGTTCCTCACGCGCGTAAGCGATGTTGTTGGCGATGGTGTCATTGAACAAATGCACATTTTGCGAAACCAGGGCTACCTGATCGCGCAACGACGCAAGCGTGTATTCGCGCAGATCGTGACCATCCATCAGGATCTCGCCTTCCTGAACGTCATAGAACCGGGTCAGCAAATTGGCGATGGTCGACTTGCCCGATCCTGAACGGCCCACCAACGCCACCGTTTTACCTTCTGAAATGCTCAGATTGATATCACGCAGCGCTGGGGTTTCTTTGCCTGGATAGTAGAAAGTAACATTGCGGAATTCGATGTCGCCTTTCGCACGAGTCACTTCGCGGGTACCGGTGTCTTTTTCCTGCTCCATGTCCAGAATCGAGAACAGGGTCTGGCACGCGGCCATCCCACGCTGGAACTGCGCGTTGACGTTAGTCAGTGACTTCAGCGGACGCATCAGAGCGATCATCGAAGAGAACACCACGGTGATGGTACCGGCAGTCAGGGTTTCCATCACGCTTGGGAAGCTGGCGGCATACAGCACAAAGGCCAGAGCCAGTGAAGCGATCAACTGAATGATAGGGTCAGAGATAGAGGAAGCGGAAACTAACTTCATGCCCTGTTGACGCATGCGGTTGCTGACCGAATTGAAGCGATCGGTTTCAACCTGCTGGCCGCCGAAAATCAGAACTTCCTTGTGGCCTTTCAGCATCTGCTCGGCGCTGGTAGTCACCTGCCCCATGGTGTTCTGCATGTTTTTACTGATATTACGGAAGCGCTTGGAAACGATGCGGATCGCAATAGAGACAATCGGGGCCAGGACGATCAGGATCACCGAAAGCTGCCAGCTGTAATAGAACATCATGGTGAACAGCGCGATGATCGACGCCCCTTCACGCACCACGGTCACCAGTGCACTGGACGAGGATGAAGCGACCTGCTCGGAATCATAAGTGATGCGAGACAGTAATGTACCGGTAGATTGCTGGTCGAAGAAGGACACCGGCATTCTCATCATGTGGCCAAACAGACGACGACGCATGTGCATCACCACCATGCCGGAAACCCATGAAATGCAATAGCTGGAAACAAAGCCCGTCGCCCCGCGCACCACCATCAGGCCAATAACGGCCAATGGCATCCACAGCAGGATAGTGCTTTCCGTTTTCCCAAAACCGTCATCCAATAAAGGTTTAAGCAAAGACAGCATAAAGGCGTCGCTGGCTGCGTTCATTACCAACGCAATGGCGGCCACGATCAGCCCGGTCTTAAAAGGTGTGATCATCGGCCAGAGGCGACGGAAAGTCTGCCAGGTGGAGAGATCTTTATCATTCATCATGCAAATACCAGCATCGGAAGAAATAGCGGCCCATTTTACTCATTATCACCCTCTACGCCAAACCGCTGATGGTACCAACGGGGCATTATTTGTTCACGAAAGCCTTTAATTTGCCAATCGTTGTCGAAAAAAAGTACGGATAACTGACCGGAGCGCGATGTATCGTGCCATATGATGCCATTTTCCCGATATCTGGCGACGACTTTAACCGCAGGTAATCGCCATTTATTGTAACGCGATGCGGAAGCTATTGCCGCCTCCGGCGCTACAGCACGTAAAAATGGCGGAGTGGATGAGGTTTTACTGCCATGATGGGGAACCTGTAATATCGTCGCGCGCAACAAATGGCGCTGATGCCGTACCAGCTGTGCTTCCGACCTTTTCTCTGCATCACCGGTCAGCAACAGGCTGTATTTGCCATCATCGATACGGATGACGCACGAGTCGTCATTTCCCGCGGTCTTTACTGCTTTCGGTGGCCACAGCACCTGGAATTGCAGCGATTGCCATTGCCAACTTTCCCCCGCGACGCAGGGTAAGTGGCCAGCGCCAAGCCGCGGACTTCTCACCGTCGCCAGCGGGAATGCCTGCTGCAATTCCTCAAGACCACCGATATGGTCCAAATGATCGTGGCTAATGACGATTTGATCCACCGGCAGCCCACGCCAGTTAAGAAAGGGGACGATATTGCGCGTGGCCGCGCTGCCCGTCCCCCAACGGGGTCCAGTATCGTACAATATCGCGCGGCCATTCTTTTCAACCACCATGGCCAAGCCATGACCAATATCGAGCATATCTACGCGCCAGCGATATGACGGGGCTTTCTCCCGCCACAGCAGGCAGCACACTGCCAGCGTTACCAGCACCGAGGCATAGCGCAGCCACCAATGAAAGCGCCAGAAAATCACCATCAACCAGCCCATAATACTGACAACCAGCGATGCTGCGCCAAGGTCAAGCCACCCATTCTGCAGGTAGTGTAATGGGGTGAAGACCCACGCCAGCGTGAGGTCTGCTGCCCACCACAACCCGGTACTCAACGGAGGGAAAATCCCCAGTACCACGGCGAGAAGGATCAGCGGAACCGTCACCAGGGAAACCAAGGGTACGGCCCAAAGATTGGCCGGTATTGAGGTCATACTGAGGCCAAGAAACAAACCTGCTTGCATCGGCACCAGCAACAATGTGATACCAAACTGGATATGCAGCCAACGCAGCGGTGCCCAATACCATCCCACGCGAAAACGGGGACTAAGGGGGACCCATTCAAACCAAAATATCAGGCACAACACCGCCGTCGCCGAGAGCCAAAAGCTGTCGGACAACACCGCCAGCGGATCGCAAATCAGTATCAAGCCGATACACCACAACCAAACTTGCCAAGAAGAACAATGAATACCCCGTATGCGCAACAGCATCCAGAGCGTCAACGCCAGGCCGGTTCTTACCGCCGGTGGGTGTGCGCCAGCCAACCAGATATAACCTAGCGCCCCGAGCCAACTGGCAATCAGAGGGAAACGGTAGCCTATTCGGTGGGCAGGTAACCAAAACTGGATTACCCGCAGCAAAGACCAAATCAAAATGGCCACCATCGCCACATGCAGCCCTGAAATGGCCATCAGGTGAGCAATACCGGTTTTTAACATTAGCGAACGCAGTGAAGGCTCTAGTGCCCCGCGTTCACCAAATGCCAAAGCCAGTAAAACGGCCTGATAACGAACCGTACCAATATTGTTTTCGGCATGGCGGATAATACGCTGTCGCCAGCTACAGGCGGGATCCAAAAGTGTGGCGCTCTTTACCTGCGCCGTTAATGGTTGACGCTGCGAGATAGCCCAACGTTGGCTGTCGAAGCCCCCTTCATTTAAATTGCCATGCATCGGTCGCAGGCGCAGTTGCATCTGCCAACGCTGTCCGGCGCACAAAGGTTGCTCTTTGGGTTGCCACAGTGTGGAAAACGCAATGGATGGCACCAACCACCTGCCATTAATCTGTTCTATATGCATTACCGTCTGCTTGCGTGCCGTAGCCGCAAGCGCAATGCTGCTAACTTCGACCACGGCATGCACTACAGGCCCCTGGCTCAGGCGGTTGATTTGGTCGACCAGGTTTCCGGCAGTGAATACCGCCCACAGAAAACCCAACGCCCCCCATGCCATAAATCGGCATAGGGAGCCCCTGCGCCACAGGTAACAACAGATGGGCAGAGTGACGCATAGCATTATTCGTGCGTCAGGCAGATGCGGCATGAAAAGCAGGGGCAGAGTGCCGCAGATAATCGCGATGATCGCCAAATCCAGCGAGGTCTTGATAGGGTTTCTCCCGGTTTGGGGCAGCTATTCAAGCCGCCAACATCACGGGATTGTTCACATCAAGACCAGGTTCCACCAGCCATAATCTAAAGACGTGCGCGAGGCGCCGCACAATAACAATGACCGTTACCTTCAGGGGCAACATGTTGCGACGTGGTAAGCAGAAAAGTGCAGAATCAACCGGTCAATCTCAGCGTTCAGGCCAAAAAAAAACGGCGCCCTGGGGGCGCCGTTTTATATTTCAGTACAAGCAACAACTCTATGGAAGTCAGTGACTAACCATAGATATTGGCGCGGTCACGCAGCTCTTTGCCTGGCTTGAAGTGAGGAACGTACTTGCCGTCCAACTCAACTTTATCACCAGTTTTCGGGTTGCGACCCACACGCGGAGCACGGTAGTGAAGAGAAAAACTGCCGAATCCGCGGATCTCAATGCGTTCACCATCGGCTAACGTAGCAGCCATATGTTCTAGCATCTCTTTCACTGCATCCTCAACGGCTTTCGCCGGTACATGAGATTGCTGGCCAGCAAGTCTTTCAATAAGTTCAGACTTGGTCATAGTTCCTCCAAGCTTTGCAGCTAAACTACCGTATCGGGGCGATTAAAAAACCGCCCCCCGTCATTACTCGCCTTTAGCCGCTTTGAAAGCTTCAGCCATAGCGTTAGAGAAGTTGCTCTCTTCCTGTTTGTTGTTAACAGTAGCGATTGCGTCTTTCTCGTCAGCTTCGTCCTTAGCACGTACGGACAGGCTTACTACGCGGTTCTTACGGTCAACGCCGGTGAATTTAGCTTCAACGTCGTCACCCACATTCAGAACCAGAGTTGCATCTTCAATGCGGTCGCGAGAGGCTTCAGATGCACGCAGGTAACCTTCTACGCCGCCTGCTAATTCAACTGTAGCACCTTTGGCGTCAACTGCAGTGACTTTACCAGTAACAATAGTACCTTTCTTGTTCATAGACAGGTAGTTATTGAACGGGTCTTCAGCCAGTTGCTTCACGCCCAGGGAGATACGCTCGCGCTCTGCATCAACTTGCAGAACAACCGCTGCGATTTCGTCGCCTTTCTTGTATTCACGAACTGCTTCTTCACCTGCAACGTTCCAGGAGATGTCAGACAGGTGAACCAGGCCGTCGATGCCGCCGTCCAGGCCGATGAAGATACCGAAGTCAGTGATAGACTTGATTTTACCTTCAACGCGGTCGCCCTTGTTGTGGGTTTCTGCAAACTGCTGCCATGGGTTGTTTTTGCACTGCTTCAGACCCAGGGAGATACGACGACGCTCTTCATCGATGTCCAGAACCATAACTTCCACTACATCGCCCACGTTAACAACTTTGGACGGATGGATGTTTTTGTTGGTCCAATCCATTTCAGAAACGTGTACCAGGCCTTCAACGCCTTCTTCGATTTCTACGAAGCAGCCGTAATCAGTCAGGTTGGTTACACGACCAGTCAGCTTGGTGCCTTCTGGGTAACGTTTCGCGATAGCGACCCATGGATCTTCGCCCAGTTGCTTCAGGCCCAGGGAAACACGAGTACGCTCGCGGTCGAACTTCAGCACTTTAACAGTGATTTCGTCGCCAACGTTGACGATTTCGCTCGGATGCTTAACGCGTTTCCAAGCCATATCAGTGATGTGCAGCAGGCCGTCTACGCCGCCCAGATCAACGAATGCACCGTAGTCAGTGAGGTTCTTAACGATACCTTTAACTTCCATGCCTTCCTGCAGGTTTTCCAGCAGTTGATCACGTTCTGCGCTGTTCTCTGATTCGATAACCGCACGGCGAGAAACTACAACGTTGTTGCGTTTCTGGTCCAGCTTGATGACTTTGAACTCAAGCTCTTTGCCTTCCAGGTGCAGAGTGTCACGTACTGGACGCACGTCAACCAGGGAACCTGGCAGGAACGCACGAATACCGTTCAGCTCTACAGTGAAGCCACCCTTAACTTTGCCGTTGATAACACCGACGACAGTTTCAGCTTCTTCGTAAGCTTTTTCCAGCGTGATCCAAGCTTCGTGACGCTTAGCTTTCTCACGGGACAGCAGAGTTTCACCGAAGCCATCTTCAACAGCGTCCAGCGCAACATCAACTTCGTCGCCTACCTGGATTTCCAGCTCGCCCTGTGCGTTTTTGAATTGCTCAGCCGGGATGGCAGACTCAGATTTCAGACCGGCGTCAACCAGTACTACGTCTTTGTCGATAGCAACTACAACGCCACGAACGATGGAACCCGGACGGGTTTCGATTGTTTTCAGGGATTCTTCAAAGAGTTGAGCGAAAGATTCAGTCATGTTTAATCTTCAGGGTTCTATAGTTTAACGTCCATTTAGCATCCCGCCGAATGGGGTTGTTTCACATACCCCGCCATTGGCTCCATGCCGACAGGGTTTAGGTTACAGGGGTAAAATTTTACCCGATATAGTTCGATACTGCCATGACAAATATGACAAAAAGCCAATAACGCCGCCGCGCTTACTGCTGCGGCAACGCTAAAACTTCATGTGCATATGTCAGCGCACGCTGGATGACTTCGTCGATCGACATGCTGGTTGAATCCAGCACGAGGGCGTCGGAGGCCGGCACCAGTGGCGCGATAGGCCGATTACGGTCACGGTCATCCCGTTCCTTTATCTCGGCTAAAAGACGTTCAAAGTTAACATTAAAGCCCTTTTCCTGCAACTGTAGCATGCGGCGGTGCGCACGCTCTTCAGAACTGGCATCCAGGAAAATTTTTACCGGCGCATCGGGGAATACCACGGTGCCCATGTCGCGCCCATCGGCAATCAGGCCCGGGGCCTCGCGGAATGCACGCTGGCGCCGCAACAAGGCTTCACGCACGCGCGGAAAAGCCGCTGCCTGCGAAGCGGTATTGCCGACGGTTTCAGTGCGGATTTCATTGCTGACATCCTCACCTTCCAAAATCACCTGCAGTTTGCCACCTTCGGCAACAAAGCGAACATCGAGATGTGCGGCCAGGGGAACCAGCGCCTCCTCAGAAGTGATATCAACCTGATGATGCAGTGCCGCCAGTGCCAGTACGCGATAGATCGCACCGGAATCCAGCAAACGCCAACCAAGGGATTCGGCCAGCGCCTTACACAAAGTACCTTTGCCTGCGCCACTTGGTCCATCAACGGTTATCACCGGAGCTGTAGCCGTCATTTCTCTCTCCTTCAGGTAGAAAACCTCACAGGGACATAACCTGCCGTCAGCACAATGCGAAAGCATAATTAAAAGCGTCCCTGCCGCCTGCCCAGTCGGGGCAGTCACGGTGGCGTATTATACGCTGCCAAACGACTAACTGTTACCCTGGAACTGTCTGGTTGTTGAAAATAAGCGTACGTCCGCGCAAAAGTATAGTGGACGCCCGCAGCCTGCGGGCGTTAAAAACGATAAAGGCCCAATTAAGGGCCTTAAAAAAAAGCATCTGACTGTGGAATTATGCCAATTGACTGATGCGCGCCAGCTGTTCGAAGTAATCCGGGAAGGTTTTCGCGGTACATTTCGGATCGAGAATGGTCACTGGGGTGTCCGATAACGCCACCAGCGAGAAGCACATCGCCATACGGTGGTCATTATAGGTGCCGATATCGGCAAATTTCAGCTTGGCCGGTGGCACTACGTGAATGTAGTCTTCCCCTTCATCCACCTCAGCCCCCACTTTACGCAGCTCCGTCGCCATCGCCGCCAGGCGATCGGTCTCTTTGACCCGCCAGTTGTAGATATTGCGGATGGTGGTCGGGCCTTCGGCAAACAGGGCTGCGGTTGCGATGGTCATTGCCGCATCAGGAATATGGTTCATGTCCATGTCGATACCACGCAGTTCACCGCGGCTGCATTCAATATAGTCATCGCCCCAGGTAATACGTGCACCCATTTTTTCCAGCACGTCGGCAAACTTGGTGTCGCCCTGAACGCTTTTTCTACCAATGCCGGTAACGCGGACAGTACCGCCTTTAATCGCCGCCGCCGCCAGGAAATAAGACGCGGAAGAGGCATCCCCTTCCACCAGATAATCACCCGGTGAGCGATAGGTTTGGCCACCGCTAATGTGGAACACGCGATAGTTGTCGTGGCTGACTTCAACGCCGAAAGTGCGCATCAGATGCAGGGTGATATCAATGTACGGCTTGGAAACCAGCTCGCCCTTGATATGGATATGGGTGTCCTGTTTGGCCAGCGGTGCCGTCATCAGCAATGCGGTCAGAAACTGACTGGATACGCTGCCGTCCACGGTCACATCACCGCCCTGGAAGCCACCGCGCAGGCGCAATGGCGGGTAATCGGTCTGCTCCAGATAATCAATCTGCGCGCCACCCTGACGCAGGGCATCCACCAGATGACCGATTGGGCGCTCTTTCATCCGTGGTTCGCCGGTCAACACCACATCATTGCTGCCCAGGCACAGCGCAGCCGCCAAAGGGCGCATCGCGGTGCCGGCATTGCCGAGGAACAGCTCAAGCGGTTGATTAGCCACCAGCGGGCCGGCAACACCTTCGACTGTACAGGTGGTACGATCGTCTGACAGTTGGTAACTCACCCCTAATGCCTGTAGCGCATTCAGCATATGGCGCACGTCATCGCTGTCCAGCAGATTGGTCAGCGTCGTCGTCCCCTCCGCCAGCGCAGCCAGCAGCAGAGCACGGTTGGACACGCTCTTGGAGCCAGGTAAGTTGACGGTGCCATTGACCAAGGCAACCGGTTGTAACGTCAGGGAATCCACCATGTGAACAAAAATCTCCAAAATCTGATAAACGAAACGGCCCCGGGATAATGCCGGAGCCGCTTTAACGCAAAAGGACAACAGCGAAGGCTACCTGCTCACGGCAGGCGCCGGACTTAACCGTGACGACGTTCGAAGTCGACCATAAAGTCGGTTAAGGTCTTCACCCCGGCCAACGGCATTGCATTGTAAATAGAAGCACGCATGCCGCCAACCACCCGGTGACCTTTTAACGCCTGCAGGCCAATGGCTTCTGCTTCGCTGAGGAAGACTTTATCCAGCGCAGAATCCGCCAGTTGGAACGGCACGTTCATCCAGGAGCGGTTGGCATGCGCAACCCGGCTACGGTAGAAGTCAGAGCCATCGATGGTCGCGTACAGCAATTCGGCCTTGGCCTGATTGCGTTTGTGCATCTCTACCAGGCCGCCCTGCTCTTTCAGCCATTTGAACACCAGGCCGGACAGGTACCAGGCAAAGGTCGGCGGCGTGTTGAACATGGAATCGTTTTCGGCCAGCACGGTGTAATCGAGGATGGACGGGACTTCGCGACGCGCTTTGCCCAGCAGATCTTCACGTACAATCACCAGGGTCAGGCCGGCCGGCCCAATGTTTTTCTGCGCACCGGCGTAAATTACGCCGAAACGGCTGACGTCCAGCGGACCCGACAGAATGGTGGAGGAGTAATCGCCAATCACCACTTTATCGCCAAAGTCAGGTAACTCATCGATAGCTACGCCGTCGATGGTTTCATTCGGGCAATAGTGGACATAGGCCGCGTCATCGCTTAACTGCCACTCTTTCATCGGTTTGATGCCGAGCAGGCCGTCGACGTTGGTTTTCACGTCAATAGTGTTTGGCGAGCAGTATTTTTGCGCTTCGGTGATGGCGCTGTGCGCCCAGTAACCGCCGTCGATATAGTCCGCGGTGGTTTTGTCACCCAGCAGGTTCAACGGCAACGCAGCAAACTGTGCACGAGCGCCACCGTGGCAGAACAGCACTTTATAATTGGAGGGGATCTTCAGCAGATCGCGCAGATCCTGCTCGGACTGCTGGGCAACTTCGATAAACTCTTTACTGCGATGGCTAATTTCCATCACCGAGGTACCGAGGCCGTGCCAGTTGCACAGCTCCTGTTCTGCACGACGCAACACTTCAACCGGCAGCATTGCCGGGCCAGAGCTAAAATTATAAACCTGAGTCATTTCCCCTCACCACATTCACTATTCGCCAATGATACTGGCCTACCGAAATACGCCCGAAGTAACCCATCGGTTTTATCACTCACGCCCCCCGCCTGCAATGGTTATTCGCCCGATGCCGGGAAAGCCTTGAACGTGACGATAACAGGCTCTGCCAAATCACCGGTATTTTCTGCAATAAAACGCTGTGAAGGTGGCCAATTCAGTGGGTTAACGCGGTTTTTTATGCTGTATTCAGCCAACATGGCTAGGGGGCCCCAGGGCCCCCGAATGAGGAAAATGCACTCAGTATTGATTGAACATCTGCTGGATCTGTTTGGCGTCCTTGGTCTGCGTCAACGCCAGTTGAAGCAGGATCCGCGCCTTCTGCGGGTTCAGCGTACCGGAGGCGACAAAGCCGAACTTCGCGTCATCCACTTCAGCGTCTTCGGTGGTGGAGCCAGTGGGCACTCTGGAAGAACGCACCACGGCGACACCGTTATGTGCGGCCGTCGCCAGCGTATCGAACACCGTTTTATAAAGGTTGCCGTTACCGACCCCGGCACTGACGATGCCTTGATACCCTTCGGCGATCAAAGCCTTCGCAGGGGCATCGGAAGCATTGGCGTAATTGTAGATAATGCCTACCTTCGGCAACGCTGTCAGGTTAGACACGTCAAACGGGGTCTCGGTGGTGTGCTTGCGCTGCGGCGCACGCTGGTAATCAACCTTGCCGTTGTGGATGTAACCAAGCGGGCCGAAGTTTGGCGACTGGAAAGTCTGCACCGACGTAGTATTGGTTTTTGTCACATCGCGTGCATCCAACACGCTGTCGTTCATCGCCACCAACACCCCGCGTTTCGCCGATTGCGGATCTGCCGCCGTCACCACTGCGTTATACAGATTGAACGGACCATCAGCGCTCATCGCCGTTGCCGGGCGCATTGCCCCGACGATCACCACCGGTTTGTCACATTTGACCGTGAGATCCAGAAAATAGGCGGTCTCTTCCAGCGTATCTGTGCCGTGGGTAACGACAAAGCCGTCAGTTTTGGCGCAGTCGGCGTTGATTTTCTTCGCCAGCTTCAGCCACACCTCATCGTTCATGTCCTGCGACCCGATGTTCACCACCTGCTCGCCCTGCACGTTGGCGAGGTTTTTTAGCTCAGGCACAGCACTCACTAAAGCGTCAACGCCCAGTTTCCCCGCCGTATAGTTGGATTTCGTCGCCGATTCGCCACCGCCGGCAATGGTGCCGCCGGTCGCCAACAAGGTAATGGTAGGCAAAGCCAACGCCGAACCGCTCGCCCCCGCCAACAGTAGCGCCACGGCGCTGAGTTTCACTGATTTCATTGAGTTTCTCCATGATAGATAACCCGCTGAATTATGGCCCTTATCCCTAAAAAAACTGTGACTTTGCCACCGCTTTAGGAATACATGGAGCTTGAGCGTAAAACCCCGTATCATTGCGCGTTTTTAGTACGCTCAAAAAGTGAAGACAATGACGCAAACTTTTATCCCTGGCAAAGACGCCGCGCTGGAAGACTCTATCGCCCGTTTCCAACAGAAATTAAGCGACCTGGGTTTTAATATCGAAGAGGCCTCCTGGCTGAATCCGGTACCTCATGTATGGTCGGTTCATATCCGCGATCGCGATTGCCCGCTGTGCTTCACCAACGGCAAAGGCGCCAGCAAAAAAGCTGCTCTGGCCTCCGCTTTGGGCGAATACTTCGAACGCCTTTCCACCAACTACTTCTTTGCCGACTTCTATCTGGGGAAACAGATTGCCGAAGGTGACTTCGTGCATTACCCGAACGAGAAGTGGTTCCCGATCCCAGCCGATGACTCGCTGCCGGCCGGTATTCTCGATGAGCGTCTGCATGCTTTCTACAATCCGGATCAGGAAGTCAACGCAAGCGATCTGATCGATCTGCAGTCCGGTAATGGCGATCGCGGCATTTGCGCCCTGCCGTTCTCTCGCCAGTCAGACCAGCAGACCGTTTACATTCCGATGAACATCATCGGTAACCTGTACGTGTCCAACGGCATGTCCGCGGGTAATACCGCCAACGAAGCGCGCGTACAAGGCCTGTCCGAAGTGTTTGAGCGTTATGTGAAAAATCGCATCATCGCCGAATCCATCAGCCTGCCAGAGATCCCGGCCGAGGTACTGAACCGCTATCCTGGCGTGGTAGAAGCTATCGCCAAGCTTGAAGAAGAAGGCTTCCCGATCCTGTCTTACGACGCGTCGCTGGGCGGTAATTATCCGGTGATCTGCGTGGTGCTGTTTAACCCGGCTAACGGCACCTGTTTTGCCTCGTTCGGTGCCCATCCTGATTTCGGCGTGGCGCTTGAGCGTACCGTCACTGAGCTGCTGCAGGGCCGTAGCCTGAAAGATCTGGACGTGTTCACCGCACCGACCTTCGACGACGAAGAAGTGGCGGAGCACACTAACCTGGAAACCCACTTTATCGACTCCAGCGGTTTGATCTCCTGGGATATGTTCAAACAGGACGCAGATTACCCGTTTGTCGACTGGAGCTTCAGCGGCAGCACGCAGGAAGAATTCGCGACGCTGATGAGCATCTTCGACAAAGAAGGCGCTGAAGTGTATATCGCCGACTATGAACATTTGGATGTCTACGCCTGCCGCATCATCGTACCGGGCATGTCCGACATCTACCCGGCGGAAGACCTGCTGCTGGCCAACAACAGCATGGGGGCGCACCTGCGCGATACGCTGCTGGCGCTGCCGGGCAGCGAGTGGGAGCCGCAAGAGTATCTGGCGCTGTTAGAACGCCTAGACGACGAAGGCCTGGACGACTTCACCCGCGTGCGCGAGCTGCTGGGAATTGCTTCCGGCAAAGACAACGCCTGGTCTACCCTGCGTATCGGCGAGTTGAAGTCAATGCTGGCCCTGGCCGGCGGCGATCTGGATCAGGCGCTGATCTGGGCCGAATGGACGCAGGACTTCAACTCTTCCGTGTTGAGCCCGGCGCGCAGCAACTACTACCGTTGTTTGCAAACCCTGCTGCTGCTGACGCAGGAGCCTGAACGCGATCCGGCGCAATACTATTCCGCCTTCGTGAAAATGTACGGCCAGGAAACGGTGGATGCCGCCTCTGCGGCCATCAGCGGTGAAGAACGCTTTAACGGCCTGTTCGCTGTCGATAGCGATCTGAAAGCCTTACCGGCGCATCAGGCGCTGCTAGCGGCCTATGAAAAACTGCAGACCGCCAAGCGTCGCCATTGGGCGCAGGCATAATCTCAGTATCTGTGCGCCGGCGGCCTTCTGCCGGCGCAACACCAAGATAGAAAAAATAACAAAGAATTATTTGACGGTTAAATAGCCGTTTTTTTGTTTTATTTTTTTGCCTAATTACGCACTTAACGGTAAACAAGATAAATAAAACAGCAGTTGTTACGGACCGGTAAAATAATAATTAACCGATAATTAAACCTTGCCGCTCTGAAAGTGACAAAATGCGCTAAAATTTAACCTATTCAAGGTTGACGCGGTCGCAAATTCAAAATTATTTGCAAACATTAAAAAATTGTTTTTATTTAAAAATCAATAAATTAACCAAATAAACCTTGCGATTTATCTGGTTTTTGGCCGTTTTAGTTTCCCGCCTTATGATCCAAATCAATTTTTACCCTATACTGCTTTGCTAGTATCTCATTGCGTTGTTTTAACCCTTAAAAGCGAGAGTTAGTGTGAAAGCTGACAACCCCTTCGATCTGATATTACCTGCAGCAACGGCGAAAATCGCTGAAGATGCAGGTGTGTATAAAGCCACCAAGCACCCGCTGAAAACGTTTTATTTGGCGATCACTGCCGGCGTCTTTATTTCAATCGCATTCGTATTTTATATCACTGCGACTACCGGCACTGCCGGTGTGCCTTTCGGCCTGGCAAAACTGGTCGGCGGCATCTGCTTCTCTCTGGGGTTAATGCTGGTCGTGGTTTCAGGCGCCGACCTGTTCACTTCCACCGTGCTGATTGTCATCGCCAAGGCCAGCGGCCGCATCAGCTGGTACCAGTTGGCTGCCAACTGGCTAAATGTCTATATCGGCAACCTGATCGGCGCCCTGTTCTTCGTCGCGCTCATCTGGTTCTCCGGCGAACACATGGTGGCCAACGGCCAATGGGGACTGAACGTCCTGCAAACCGCTGACCACAAGCTGCATCACACCTTTGTTGAGGCCGTCTGCCTCGGCATCCTGGCTAACCTGATGGTTTGCCTGGCCGTGTGGATGAGTTACTCAGGCCGCAGCCTGATGGACAAAATGTTCGCCATGATCCTGCCGGTCGGCATGTTCGTCGCCAGCGGTTTCGAACACAGCATCGCCAACATGTTTATGATCCCTATGGGTATCGTGGTTAAAAACTTCGCCACGCCGGAATTCTGGCAAGCCATAGGGGCAGCACCCGAGCAGTTTGCTCATCTGACCGTAAGCAACTTTATCATCGACAATCTGATCCCAGTCACCATTGGCAACATCATTGGCGGCGGTTTACTGGTTGGGTTGACTTACTGGGTAATTTATCTGCGCGGTGGTGAACAACAGCACTAAGCTGTTAGTTATCGCGCGCCGAGTTAGAACTCCACAATTAAAGGTAGGTGTATAATGACCGAACTTAACGAAAAGTTAGCCAAAGCTTGGGAAGGTTTCAGCAAAGGTGACTGGCAGAACGAAGTCAACGTTCGTGACTTCATCCAGAAAAACTACACTCCTTACGAGGGTGATGAATCCTTCCTGGCTGGCGCAACTCAGGCCACCTCCACCCTGTGGGAAAAGGTTATGGAAGGGATCAAACTGGAAAACCGCACCCATGCGCCAGTTGATTTCGACACCAACGTTGCCGCGACCATCACTTCCCATGACGCTGGCTACATCGCTAAAGAGCTGGAAACCATCGTAGGTCTGCAGACTGACGCCCCTCTGAAACGCGCGCTGATCCCATTCGGCGGCATCAAAATGGTCGAAGGTTCTTGTAAGGTCTATGGCCGCGAACTGGATCCACAGCTGAAAAAAGTGTTCACCGAATACCGCAAAACCCACAACCAGGGCGTATTCGATGTTTACACCAAAGACATCCTGAACTGCCGTAAATCCGGCGTGCTGACTGGTCTGCCAGATGCATACGGCCGTGGTCGTATCATCGGTGACTACCGCCGCGTAGCCCTGTACGGCATCGATTTCCTGATGGCCGACAAACTGAACCAGTTCAAGTCACTGCAGACCAAGCTGGAAAACGGCGAAGATCTGGAAATGACCATCCAGCTGCGTGAAGAAATTGCTGAACAGCATCGCGCTCTGGGTCAGATCAAAGAAATGGCTGCCAAATACGGCTGCGATATCTCTGGTCCTGCTACCACCGCACAAGAAGCTGTACAGTGGACTTACTTCGGCTACCTGGCCGCGGTGAAATCTCAGAACGGCGCAGCAATGTCCTTCGGCCGCGTGTCTACCTTCCTTGACGTGTTCATTCAACGCGACATCGATGCAGGCAAACTGACTGAAGAACAAGCGCAGGAACTGATTGACCACCTGGTAATGAAACTGCGTATGGTGCGCTTCCTGCGTACCCCTGAGTATGATGAGCTGTTCTCCGGTGACCCAATCTGGGCGACCGAGTCCCTGGCAGGTATGGGCGTTGACGGCCGTACTCTGGTAACCAAAAACAGCTTCCGCTTCCTGAACACCCTGTACACCATGGGGCCGTCTCCGGAACCGAACATGACCATCCTGTGGTCTGAAAAACTGCCTCTGAACTTCAAAAAATACGCGGCGAAAGTGTCTATCGACACCTCTTCCGTACAGTATGAAAATGACGACCTGATGCGCCCAGACTTCAACAACGATGACTATGCCATCGCCTGTTGCGTCAGCCCGATGATTGTCGGTAAACAAATGCAGTTCTTCGGTGCCCGTGCCAACCTGGCGAAAACCATGTTGTACGCAATCAACGGCGGCGTTGATGAAAAACTGAAAATGCAGGTAGGCCCGAAAGAAGCGCCAATGATGGACACCGTGCTGGACTATGACAAAGTCATGGAACGCATGGACCACTTTATGGATTGGCTGGCCAAACAGTACGTGACCGCGCTGAACATCATTCACTACATGCACGACAAGTACAGCTATGAAGCTGCGCTGATGGCACTGCACGACCGTGACGTTTATCGCACCATGGCCTGCGGCATCGCCGGTCTGTCGGTTGCGGCTGACTCCCTGTCCGCCATCAAGTACGCTAAAGTCTCCACCATCCGTGACGAAGACGGTCTGGCTATCGACTTCAAAATCGAAGGTGAATATCCGCAGTTCGGTAACAACGATGCTCGCGTTGATGACATCGCCTGTGACCTGGTAGAACGTTTCATGAAGAAAATTCAGAAACTGCGTACCTACCGTAATGCGGTACCGACTCAGTCCGTACTGACCATCACTTCTAACGTGGTCTACGGCAAGAAAACCGGTAACACTCCAGACGGTCGCCGCGCTGGTGCGCCATTCGGTCCAGGTGCTAACCCAATGCACGGTCGCGACCAGAAAGGTGCTGTAGCCTCCCTGACCTCCGTAGCCAAACTGCCGTTTGCTTACGCGAAAGACGGGATCTCCTACACCTTCTCCATCGTGCCAAACGCGCTGGGTAAAGACGACGACGTGCGTAAAGCCAACCTGGCGGGTCTGATGGACGGTTACTTCCACCACGAAGCGTCTATCGAAGGTGGTCAACACCTGAACGTTAACGTGATGAACCGTGAAATGCTGCTGGACGCGATGGAAAACCCTGAGAAATACCCTCAGCTGACCATCCGCGTATCTGGTTATGCCGTTCGCTTCAACTCGCTGACCAAAGAACAACAGCAAGACGTCATTACTCGTACTTTCACTCAGTCGATGTAATTGCCCCATCCGGGCGGGGTTTCCCGCCCGGTAGTCAAGCTGAAATTCGGGGCCGGATCTTTCCGGCCTTTTTAGCAAATGCACTACCCTGACTCACTCAGAGTCTGTTTTGCCAGATAGCTATACTGAATGGAATTGGTGGATATCCGGCAAAACAGTTATCCGGCGTAATAACCGGCCAACAGGCATCGTTTCACCCCAGTCGTCGGGCCTAGCCCGGTTGCTGCATCGCTGATCCCTGGCTGGCGGTTATGAGCCTACTTTTAGACTGCGTTTGACAGTCAATATTGGAGAAAACCCCGCAATGTCAGTGAAAGGTCGCATCCACTCCTTCGAATCCTGTGGCACCGTAGACGGTCCGGGGATCCGCTTTATCGTCTTCTTCCAGGGCTGCCTGATGCGCTGCCTGTATTGCCATAACCGTGACACCTGGGATACCCACGGCGGGAAAGAAGTGACCGTTGAAGAGTTGATGAAAGATGCCGTCTCTTATCGTCACTTTATGAATGCCTCCGGCGGTGGCGTAACGGCCTCCGGTGGTGAAGCCATACTGCAGGCAGAATTCGTCCGCGATTGGTTCCGCGCCTGCCATGAAGAAGGGATCAATACCTGTCTGGACACCAACGGTTTTGTGCGCCGCTACGATCCGGTGATCGATGAGCTGCTGGATGCCACCGATTTGGTGATGCTGGATCTCAAACAGATGAACGACGACATTCACCAGAACCTGGTCGGCGTTTCCAACCACCGCACGCTGGATTTCGCCCGCTATCTGGCGAAACGTAATCAACGCACCTGGATCCGTTATGTGGTAGTGCCGGGCTGGTCAGACGATGACAAGTCGACGCATATGCTGGGTGAGTTCACCAAAGACATGACCAACATCGAGAAAATCGAACTGCTGCCCTATCACGAACTGGGTAAGCACAAATGGGTGGCGATGGGTGAAGAGTACAAGCTGGACGGCGTCCATCCGCCGAAAGCGGAAACCATGGATCGCGTGAAAAGCATTCTGGAAAGCTACGGCCACAAAGTCATTTACTGAGCCCGTTAGCTACAACAAAAAAACCCGGCACACGATGGCCGGGTTTTTTATGCTCAGGCGGCAGCCAACGGAGTGTGGTGACGATCCGGCTTTCTCAGCAGCATCATCAGATAGACCAGGGCAACGGCGGCAATCATCACAAACAACAGGCGGTCGGAATAATTTTGCATCAGCAGCGCCGTCATCGACGGGCCAAGCAGACTGCCGATGGTATAGCTCATCAACAATGCCTGGTTCATCGCCACCAGCTCATGCGGCAACGCCTTTTCACAAGCCCAGGACATCGCCACCGGATATAAGGTGAACCCGGCACAACCGAGAATAAACAACGCCGGTGCCATCGCATAGTTACCAAGCATGGCGATGCTGGCAAGGATCACCACAAACACCTGAATGCGCAGCACCAGCAAACGACCATAGCGGTCTGCCAGACGCCCAACCGGCCATTGCCCGACAATGCCTGAGCTGACCAGCAATGCCATCCAGTAACCCACGTTGGCATCACTCATGCCCTGATGGGACAGGTACAGCGGCATCAGGCCGTATAGCGAGCCGAGTACAATGCCGGAAATGACACAGCCATTAATCCCCAACCGCGCGCTACGGCGCTTCAACATTGGCCAAACCGCAGCCTGTTGGGGTTCGTCGTGCCGACTGTTAACCCGGGCAAACAGCATCGGCAGCGTGGCACTGAGCACGATGGCCGTGACCCATGGCACCACATTCAACAGTTCGGTCGATACCATGCTCAACAACAGTTGGCCGACAACCGTACCCAGGTAATAAACCATCATATAAGCCGCCAGCAATTGCCCACGGTTAGACAGATTACCGCTCCGCAGCAAGGCGCTTTCGACGATCACCCAGATCCAGGCGCAGCCGATGCCAGCAAAGAAACGCCAGCCCATCCAACTCCAAAAATCGAGCGACAATGCCATACCGGCAGTCGCCACGGCGAATACCACACAGGCAAGATGATAGCTGCGGGTAAAACCAATGCGCTGGATGAGTTTGCCCGCAATCAGCGTGCCGACCAGATTGCCGGTAAAGTAAGAGGAACTTACCATTCCTACCTGCCAGGTTGACAACTGAGCATGAGTCAACCAAAGAGGGACTAGCGTATTCAATACGGCGATAGAGACCGTGAGCAGCAACAAGCCACAGAGCAGCAGGAGCACTGGGCGGGAGTATGCGGACATAGTGAGATTGAAACCGAACGCGCAATGAGAGTGCGCGCATCATGCCACTGGCGATAAAAAAGTCAATCAGCTCTTATATGTATACCGCACAATTTGTATTACGCGGCCTATTTAACGGCGGAGTGGCCGCCGGCGCCTGCAATTTTAGGCACCTGACGGCCATTCATTTTTTATCAGAAATACAGTTCTAAAGATTCAACTTCAGTCGTACATTCCGCGCCCCAGGCACCCAGGGTGATTTGCGCTAATTGCGCCAGTCCCTGATAGAAAGGATGCTGAGCATTGGCTTCCAGCAGTTCCAGATAGCGTGGTGCCCATGGCAACAAATGTTTCGTCAGTAGTTGCTCGACCAACCCGCCCTGACGTTCTTCGGCCAGCCACGCCACCATCATCAGCAAAGTGCCAATATGATCTTCCGGCTCATTGCGATCGTGCTGAGCTTCAATGCCGTTGGCCCGTAACCACTTGCGCAACCGCAGGGTCGAATGACCAAACAGCACGTTCTCTTTGTCCAGATACACCGAACCCCATAATGGCGCCGGTAAGGTATCAGGCCCCACAAACAGACGTTGGTAAGCTTCCGCCAGGGATTCATCCTGTTGATCTTCAATACCGGTCGCAATCAGCGCAGCCGCCTTCTGTAACCGATCAGCATCGCCGTACGGCCACTCTTTGACCCACTCAGATTCAGACAGGGTTGCCAACAGCTGTTGGCCGTCTTCACTTTCTGGCGGCGCGTACAGCAACACACCCAGCACCCGCCCCGTTAAAGCGATATTTTCAAGCGTCATAAATCAAGGATCCTTTTAAGGGCGCAGTTTATCACTGCGCCTCACTACAATATTAACCGGCCACCGCCATGCCGACGGTCATATGCAGGCCGTAGAACACGCCCCGCCCGACCAGCTCACCGGCGATAACCAGAATCAAACCTAAAGCCATTCCCATCACGCTAGCGTTACCACGGCGCAACAGCGGGCAGATCCAGCAGCCTAACCCCAGCACCACCAGCACCAAACGCCCAACCATTAATTGGCCGTACTGTGGGATCAGCGCTGATGCCTGCTGTACCGAACTGCTGATGCTGGCCAGTTCGTAGCCTTGCATCATAACGGTCCCCAGACTGACCAACAGCGCCACCACGCTCAGAGTAGCCAGTGAATGCCGGGTTGTAACATCCAGCCCCGCAAAACGCAGCAACAAAACGCCCAGCATCGGCCCCCCGATCGGTACCGTCAGGAAAAAGCTCAGCGTAGTGTAACCGTTATGCCAGGTTGGCACCGTATCGATTTGATATACCCGCGTCATCATGTAAACAAAGACCAGGCCCAGTGCCATGGTCACCCACAACCACACGCGCCCCAATAACGGCGGTATTTTGCCCAATACCGCCAACAGCCAATAACAACCGCCGACGGCGAAGAACAAGGCGCCAGCGGCTATTTCGTTACTCAATGCCGAAGCGCCAATGCGGTTCAACGAGTTGAACGCCCGCCACGGCGAACCGAGGTGCAGCGTGGAAGCCATGAAAGCGATGCCCATCAACAACCACAGGAAGAACATCGCGCGGTGAACTGCCCTGCGCTGCTGTTCGTTCAGGTTACCGCCAATTATGGTGAGCCCCATGACGATAACCCCCCCTACCACACATTGTCCCAATACGGTAAACAACATCAGCGGCCATTCTTGCCATCCCATGCCCATATCAAACCTCCCTTGGATTGGCCAAATAGCCAGTGGTGTCGCCACTTGGGCGGCTGTTGGCATTGGGTTTTACCACCAGGCACGGTCGGGTAAAATGCGCCGCCGGCAAGGGGGCCACCTGCGCCAGAGAACCATGCTGCTGCCGCAGTTGCTCAATCGGGCCAAAATCCAGGGCCCGCAGTGGACAAGATTCCACGCAGATAGGTTTATGGCCTTCGGCTACCCGCTTATAACAGCCATCGCACTTGGTCATGTGGCCCTTGGTCGAATTGTACTGCGGTGCGCCGTATGGGCAGGCCATATGGCAGTAGCGACAGCCGATACACACCTCTTCATTCACCACCACAAAGCCGTCTTCCCGCTTGTGCATCGCGCCGGTCGGACACACTTTGGTGCAGGCGGGATCTTCACAGTGGTTGCAGGCAATCGACAAATAATAAGCGAATACATTTTGTTGCCAGCCGTCGCCATCCTGGAACCAATCTCCTCCGGCATATTCATAGATGCGGCGGAAACTGACGTCCGGCGTCAAATTTTTATAGTCTTTGCAGGCCAGTTCGCAGGTTTTGCAGCCAGTGCAACGACTTGAATCGATAAAGAATCCATATTGCTGAGTCATTTGGTCCTCCCTTACACCCGAGGTAGTTGGAGTTGCATCGCGGCGGCAACTAAGCGCATCCCCAGGATGCGTACAGGTAGTACGTGACTGGGGTAAGCGCAGGCGGCCAACAAAGATGCGGCTTCAAGTACGCAGGGTTATACCTTTTCGATTTGAATCAGGTTGGTATGCTGCGGATTACCCTTGGCCAACGGCGAAGGCCGGTGGGTGGTCAGGGTATTCATACAGGCACCATGGTCGACACGGTCACCGCGCATATCGGCCTGATGCCAGGCTCCCTGCCCCATCGCGACAACGCCAGGCATGATCCGCGGCGTCACTTTGGCTTCGACACGCACTTCGCCACGCCCATTAAATACCCGCACCTTGTCGCCGCCGATAATGCCGCGCGACTGGGCGTCCAGTGGGTTGATCCACACCTCCTGACGACAGGCCGCCTGCAACACATCGATGTTGCCGTAGGTCGAGTGGGTACGGGCCTTGTAATGGAAGCCAAACATTTGCAATGGGTAAGTGTTGCGCAGAGGATCGTCCCAACCTTCAAAAGTAGAGGCGTAAATTGGCAACGGGCTGATGGTTTCATCTTTTTCCAACTGCCAGCTGTCGGCGATCTCAGCCAGCCTGGAGGAATAGATTTCTATTTTGCCGGAAGGCGTTTTTAATGGATTCGCTTCGGGATCCTGACGGAATTTTTTGTAGGCGACAAAATGCCCATTGGGATCTTTGCGCTTATAAATCCCCATACTGCGCAACTCTTCATAACCCGGCAGCAGCGGATCCCTGTCTTGCATTTTGGCGTACAAATGTTGCAACCATTGTGCCTGGGTACGCCCTTCGGTGAACTTCTGATGCACCTCAGGCCCCAGCCGACGCGCCACTTCACTCAGCACCTCATAGATGCCCTTGCGTTCAAATTTGGCGGGGGTTGCAGGCTGGATAAAGATCAGGTACCCCATGTTGCCGGCATAGTCGTTGGGAATAATGTCTTCCTGTTCGACGGTCATCAGATCCGGCAGTAAAATGTCGGCATATTTGGCCGACGAGGTCATAAAGTTTTCGAGCACCACGATCATTTCGCACTGGGATTCGTCCTGCAAAATATCGTGGGTTTTATTGATGTCGGAATGCTGGTTGGTGATGGTGTTACCGGCATAGTTCCAGATGAACTTGATCGGCACATTCAGTTTGTCCTGCCCACGTACCCCGTCGCGTTTGGCGGTCATCTCCGGACCGCGCACTATGGCATCGGTCCAGCTAAAACAGGAGATTTGCGCTTTGACCGGGTTTGCCAATACCGGCATCCGCTCAATAGTAATGGTGTAGGTTGATTCACGCGCCCCGCTGTTGCCGCCATTGATGCCAACATTGCCGGTCAGGATAGGCAGCATGGCGATTGCACGCGAGGTCAGTTCGCCATTGGCCTGTCGCTGTGGCCCCCAGCCCTGGCAGATGTAGGCTGGTTTCGCCGTGCCTATTTCCCGCGCCAGTTTGATAATACGTTCGGCCGGAATGCCGGTAATTTTCGCCGCCCACTGCGGCGTTTTTTCAACGCCGTCTTCACCTTGCCCAAGAATGTAAGCCTTATAATGCCCATTTACCGGCGCATCGGCTGGCAAGGTTTTTTCGTCATAGCCGATGCAATACCGATCCAGAAACGGTTGGTCGACCAACTGTTCGCTGATCAATACATGCGCCAGCCCGGCAACCAATGCCGCATCCGTGCCGGGACGAATAGGGATCCATTCGTCCTCACGTCCGGCGGCCGTATCGGTGTAACGCGGATCGATAACGATCATGCGCGCATGGGAACGTTCACGCGCCTGCTCCAGATAATAGGTAATGCCGCCGCCGCTCATCCGCGTTTCCGCCGGGTTGTTACCGAACATCACCACCAGCTTGCTGTTTTCGATGTCAGACGTGCTGTTGCCTTCGTTGCTGCCATAGGTATAGGGCATGGCGCAGGCGATTTGCGCTGTGCTGTAGGTGCCATACTGGCTGAGGTAACCGCCATAGCAGTTCATCAGCCGAGCGACCAGCGACGCATTCGGTGACGAACGGGTAATGTTGCCGCCGACGATGCCCGAGGTGTAATTGATATATACTGCTTCGTTACCGTACTGTTCGACGATGCGTTTTAGGTTGTCGGCAATGCTATCAAAAGCTTCTTCCCAACTGATGCGCTTGAACTTGCCTTCACCCCGCTTGCCAACGCGTTTCATCGGGTAATTCAGACGATCGGGATGATTCATGCGGCGGCGAATAGAACGGCCACGCAAACAGGCCCGAACCTGGTGGTCGCCATATGCGTCCAGTCCGGTGTTATCGGTTTCGACCCAATAGACTTCGTTATCACGCACGTGCAAACGCAAGGCGCAGCGGCTGCCGCAGTTGACCGAGCAAGCCCCCCAAACCACTTTATCCTGCGCGGTTTTTTGCACACTTTCGCTGATTGAATCCGCCAATGCGCGGCGACTAAACGGTAAGGCTATACCCCCCACGGCCATAGCCAGCCCGACGATACCGCCGGACTTTACCAAGGCGCGACGGCTGACGCCTGCAGACACTTGGCTGTTTTCTTTGTTTTCCGACATAACTCACTCCACGTTTTACCCTGGTATTGATAAACGTCATGCCTTTGACTCAAGGCGGCGAGCAGAGGAGACAGAACTGATGTCTGCTGATGAGCTTGAGTAAAAACCCTCCTCTATACAGGGATATTACTCAGAAGTGGGTAGTGAACTTTGTCTGCTATCAATAAAGCGGGGGAAGGAGATGAAAGAAAAAGTCCTTTCGAACAAAAGGATAATAATTTTCTTATAAAAAAAGCGCCCGCAGGCGCTTTTCATAGAACTGGCAATAAGTTAGCCGATATATTCCAGGCCGCCCATATACGGACGTAATACTTCCGGCACCTGAACACGGCCATCGGCCAGCTGGTAGTTTTCCAGCACGGCAACCAGCGTACGACCGACTGCCAGACCAGAACCGTTCAGCGTATGCACCAGGCGCGGCTTCTTCTCGGTTTTGCTACGGCAGCGAGCCTGCATGCGGCGTGCCTGGTAATCCCACATGTTGGAACAAGATGAGATTTCACGGTAAGTGTTCTGCGCCGGCAGCCACACTTCCAGATCGTAGGTTTTGCATGAGCCTGCCCCCATGTCGCCGGTACACAGCAACATTTTACGGTACGGCAGGTTCAGCAGCTGCAGCACTTTCTCCGCATGACCGGTCAGCTCTTCCAGCGTAGCCATGGAGTCTTCCGGACGGACGATTTGCACCATCTCGACCTTGTCGAACTGGTGCATGCGGATCAGACCGCGGGTATCGCGACCATAAGAACCGGCTTCGGCACGGAAACATGGCGTATGCGCGGTCATCTTCAGCGGCAGTGATTCTTCTTCCAGGATCTCGTCGCGTACCAGGTTGGTCAACGGCACTTCTGCAGTTGGGATCAGCGCGTAGTTGCTGCTGTCGGATTCCTCTTCCAGCGGTTTGGTGTGGAACAGATCTTCACCAAACTTCGGCAACTGGCCGGTACCGTACAACGTGGCGTGGTTAACCAGGTAAGGCACGTAGGTTTCCTGGTAGCCGTGCTGTTCGGTATGCAGATCCAGCATGAACTGGGATAACGCACGGTGCATGCGGGCGATTTGCCCTTTCATCACCACAAAGCGTGAACCGGTCAGTTTTACGGCGGCGGCGAAGTCCAGACCACCGGCCATTTCGCCCAGATCCACATGATCGCGTACCTGAAAATCATACTGGCGCGGCTCGCCCCAGCGGCTGACTTCCTGGTTATCGCTGTCGTCTTTGCCATCCGGCACTGCATCATCCGGCAGGTTCGGGATCGCCAACGCATAATCGCGGATTTCAGTCTGCAACTGATCCAGAGCGGCCTTGGCAATATCCAGCTTGTCACCCAGCTCGTTGACTTCGCGACGCAGCGGCTCAATGTCTTCCCCGCGCGCTTTAGCCGCGCCGATGGATTTCGATCGGGAGTTACGTTCTGCCTGCAGCATTTCAGTTTCTACCTGCAGAACTTTGCGACGCTCTTCTTGAGAACGCAGCAGATCCAGATCGAGTTTAAAGCCTCGGCGAGCCAGTTTGACGGCGACTGCGTCTAGCTCATTACGCAGCAGATTGGGATCGAGCATGCTAATCCTGTGCTTATTGTTATTGAAAGAAAATTTGTTGTTTTATGCGGCTGTTTAAAAGCCGCATAAAGGAAGAGTGGTACCCGCTAACCTTACCGCAACGGCAACGCTAGCGGTAGCGTTTTGTCTGGCTATTTTGATCCTGCTCAGCCAGCCATGCCAGCTTTTCGCCGATTTTACCTTCCAGCCCGCGTGAGGTTGGATGATAGTAACGCGTCTTGGCCATTTCGGCCGGGAAATAGTCCTCGCCGGCGGCATAGGCATTGGGTTCGTCGTGAGCGTAACGATACTCTGCACCCAGCCCCATTTCCTTCATCAGCTTGGTTGGCGCATTGCGCAGATGTTCGGGCACATCATAATCCGCCCGCTCTTTAGCATCGCGCATCGCCGCTTTGAAGGCGGTATAAACGGCATTACTTTTTGGCGCGCAGGCCAGGTAAACGATCGCTTGAGCAATCGCACGTTCACCTTCGGCCGGACCAACGCGGGTAAAGCAGTCCCAGGCAGCGATCGCCACCTGCATACCGCGCGGATCGGCATTGCCGACATCTTCCGAAGCAATGGCCAGCAGCCGGCGCGCCACATACAGCGGATCGCCTCCGGCGGTAATAATGCGCGCATACCAGTACAGCGCAGCATCCGGGGCGGAACCTCGCACCGATTTATGCAGCGCCGAAATAAGATCGTAAAAACGGTCGCCTTTATTGTCGAAGCGCGCGCTGCGTTCGCCGGAGACTTCTTTCAGTAATTCCGGCGTCAGCACGCGAATGCCTTTGGCGTCGATCTCCGCCATGTCCGCCATCATCTCCAGGCTGTTCAACGCCCGGCGCGCATCGCCGCCCACCAGTTCCGACAGCATGCGGCGGGTCTCTTCCGGCAGCTCGATATTCTGGCCGCCAAACCCCCGGCTGTTGTCCTGCATCGCCTGATCAAGCACCTGGCTGATATCTTCTGCCGTCAACGCTTTCAGCAAATACACGCGGGCGCGGGACAACAGCGCCGAGTTAAGCTCAAAGGACGGGTTTTCGGTTGTCGCGCCAATAAAGGTAATGGTGCCGTCTTCAATGTGCGGCAGAAAGGCATCCTGCTGGCTTTTGTTGAAACGGTGTACCTCATCGACAAACAAAATGGTGCGACGACCGGCGTCACGATTCTGTCGTGCCCTCTCAATCGCCTCACGGATTTCTTTGATGCCCGATGTCACGGCGGAAATTCGCTCGACGTCCGCCTGGCCGTAGCGGCCGATCAGCTCCGCCAGCGTCGTTTTCCCGGTGCCCGGCGGCCCCCATAGAATCATCGAATGCAGTTGCCCCGCCTCGATGGCGCGCGGCAAAGGCTTACCGGCAGCCAGCAGGTGTTGCTGGCCGATGTATTGCGCCAGCGTGGTTGGCCGCATCCGCGCGGCCAATGGCTGGAATTCATTCTGGGAAAAATCGAGCGACATGTTACTCACGCAGACCTCACTGGCGCTGGTCGTCCAGCGTCACCCCCTTCGGCGGGGTAAATTTGAATTTGCTGGCATCAGCAGCAACGTTCTGCTGACTTTTCAGCGCGTAAGAACTGCGCTGACCATCCTGCTCAACCGCAGCAAAACTGCGGATGGTGCCGCTGTTGGTCACGGTAATGGCGAACTGCTTCAGGTTGCCGCTGCTGGATTTTGGCGTCAGCTCAAAATCATCGCCTTTCTGCTTAACGTTGTACTGTTTCCAGTCGTTGGCGTTATTGCGGGTAATCAGCATAAATGGCGTATTGCCGGTCGCATTTTTCAACCAGGTCGCGGTGACTTGCTCAACAAAAGGATTGTAGAACCATAAGGTTTGGCCATCCGACACCAGCACGCTCTCGTCCGGCGAGGTCATATGCCAATTAAACAGGTTCGGACGTTTCACCCAGAGTTCACCTTCCCCCTGCTGTACCGCAGCACCATCGCTGCTGGTCACGGTCTGGGCGAAGCTGGCGTGGAAACTGTTCACTTTCGCCAGGCGACTTTGCAAATCCTGCGCAGCGTCGGCCAGCACAGAGGTGGAAGCGAATCCCGAAAGCAGACAACAGGCAACTAACAGTTTTTTCATTATTCCAGATACCTTATGAAATGCGTTTACCGCAAGGCGGTGCCGTGCGGGGCAAATTAACCCTTAACACCCTTACTCTACCCGAAGCTATCCGCAGGCAGATAGGCCAATGTTCTGAGAAGCCGAGGGTTTACGCTTCTTTGCACAAGGGCCGCTAAGCGGCCCTTTATTATTAAATAACAACGACTAAAGCTTCATCAGTCATGCCGTGGCGGTGCCAGCACCTCGCGGTTGCCGTTGTGCCCCTGCTCGCTGACAATGCCCTGCGCTTCCATCTGTTCGATGATGCGCGCGGCACGGTTATAGCCGATACGGAACTGACGCTGTACGCCGGAAATGGAGGCGCGGCGTTTATCCACCACAAACTCCACCGCCTGGTCAAACAGCGGATCCAGCTCTTCATCACCTTCCAGACCGCCGCCAGCACCACCCTCACCGTCGTCACCACCGTTGAGGATACCCTCTTTATATTGAGGTCGCTCACGCGCTTTCCAATCCTTAACTACCGCATGCACTTCCTGATCGCGCACAAATGCACCATGTACACGGACCGGAATGGAGGAGTTAGGAGCCAGATACAACATGTCGCCCATCCCCAGCAGCGATTCAGCACCGCCCTGATCGAGGATAGTGCGCGAGTCAATCTTGCTCGACACGGTAAAGGCGATACGGGTCGGGATGTTGGCCTTGATCAGGCCGGTGATCACATCCACCGAAGGACGCTGTGTTGCCAGCACCAGGTGGATACCCGCCGCACGCGCTTTCTGCGCCAGACGAGCAATCAGCTCCTCAACCTTTTTACCAACCGTCATGATCAGGTCAGCGAACTCGTCGACCATCACCACGATGTAAGGCTCTTTCTCCAGAACCGGCGGCGTGATGTCCATGCTGTCGGTCGGTTTCCAGAACGGATCCGGGATTGGACGTCCCATCGCCTCGGCCTGATCGACACGTTCGTTGTAACCTGCCAGGTTACGCACGCCGAGCGCAGACATCAGCTTGTAGCGACGCTCCATCTCGGCGACGCACCAACGCAAGGCATTGGCGGCGTCTTTCATGTCGGTAACCACGTCCGTCAGCAGGTGCGGAATACCTTCATAGACCGACAGCTCCAGCATTTTCGGGTCAATCATGATAAAGCGCACTTCTTTCGGCGTGGCCTTATACAGAATGCTCAGGATCATGGCATTGACCCCAACCGATTTACCGGAACCGGTGGTCCCCGCCACCAGCAGGTGTGGCATTTTCGCCAAGTCGGCCACCACCGGCTCGCCGGAGATGTCTTTACCCAGAACGATCGCCAACGGCGATGGATTATCTCGGAATGCCGGGCAATCCAGCACTTCTCGGAGATAGACCGTCTGACGTTTAACGTTAGGCAATTCCAGGCCGACGTAGGGCTTGCCGGGGATCACTTCAACCACACGCACCGCGGAAGTTGACAGTGAACGCGCCAGGTCACGCGACAGGTTGGAAATACGCGCTGCTTTAACGCCCGGCGCCAGATCCAGTTCGAAACGGGTAATGACCGGGCCTGGCAAAATGTCTACTACGTCGGCTTTCACCCGATAATCGGCCAGGCTGGCCTCCACCAAACGCGCCTTCTGTTCCAACGCGAAGGAATCCACCGGCTCAACCTCTTTCGGCGCTTCGGTCAGCAGATCAAGCGTCGGTAGAGGCGTGGTCGGTTTTTGCAACGGCATATCGTTGCGCATCAGGAACGGGTGGATCAGGCTGTCCATTGCCGGCTGCTGCGGGGCCGTCGGCGCAGGTTGCGCTACAGGCTGCTGATAGGCCGGTGGTTGCTGTTGCGCTGCCGGTTGCTGATAAGCAGGTTGAGCAGGCTGATATGCTTGTGCCGGCGGAGTCTGAGGTTGCGTTGGCGGCACATAAGCCGGCGCGGCTGGCTCAAACTGGCCGAAAGGCACATCATCCTCGCGTTCGCTTTGTTGCTCAATGCGATCTTCAAGCTGTGGCGACAGAGTGAACAATGGCTCAACCGGGCCATCGTCAACCAAATCATCCATCGGCGAGAAGCCGAACGCATTACGAGTATCTACTGGCGTAGTTGGCTGTACCGAAGGCGCAGCCTCTTGCTGCCCATAGCGCTGATTCTGCTGTTCGGCAAACGCCTGACGCAGTTCGGCCTCTTGCAGAGCAGCCTCATCATCCTGGTTATCCTGCGCGTACTCCTCGCCATAACGTTGGTTTTGCTGTTCGGCAAACGCCTGACGCAGCGCTGCTTCCTGCAAAGCTTCATCGTCTTGATCTGACGGAAGAGCATTGGCATTCGGCAATGGCTCGTCGTCCCCACGGTTACGCTGTTCCTGTTCGGCCATTCGCTGCGAAGGCAGCTTGATGCCGTAAGAAGCCAGTTCGCGCCGGGTTGGGATGCGCACCGGATTCGGACGCGGCAACTCAGGCCCCAAGCCTTGTTTGACCTGCGAGTTAGCGTCGCTGGTGGCCGTAAAGGCCGGCATAAAGGTATTGGCGGCAACAGCGCCGGCAACTGCCGTTGCTGCAGCCTGCGCCTGAGGTTTCACGCTGCCGAACGATGGCACTGCAGGCTCACCGGCACTGAAACCGGCCGGAGCAGTGATGTCAGCGCTATCGCGTTGAGCGGCGGAGAAATCAAACGGAGAACGATCGTGCGACGGTGATGCTGCTGGCGCGTCCCAGTTCCCCATACGCGGTTCGTCATCATCCTGGTAAGGATCGGCCGGACGCGTTACCTTCGGCGTCGGCGTCTCTTCAGGAATTTCAAATGAATACAGCGGTGGAGCACTGTTTTCCGCTGGCGTACTCATCGGACTCTGGTTCACCGAGGCCGGAGCCGTTGGAGCTACAGTAACCGACGGCGCCTGTGCCACAACCGGGGCTGCGGTAACAGGTTCACGAGCCACCGCTGGCGCGACAGGCGCGACATCGGCATCTTCGTCGTCATTCGCCCGCAGGCCGCTGAGCAACGGATCCTCAGCCTCTTCCGCCGCAATTTTGGCGGTTTCCGTCACCGAAGGCGCTGAGAACAAGACGTCGTCTTCCGCCGCGTTGGCCACAGCCGCCGTCGAGGCCGCAGCAAGCGCTGCCCCTTTCTCTGCCGATTCTGGCTGATCTTCGACATAACGGTCGTCATCGTCGTGATAACGATCGTCACGGCGCGAACGGTTGGTCATAAAGGTGGCCGTCCCCAGCACCACGCCGCCGATCCTCTCGGCAATTACCAGCCATGACCAGCCGGTAAACAGCGTAAGGCCCGCCGCCCAAACGCAAAGCAGCGCCAAGGTTGCGCCGATGCCGTTGAACCAGGGGAGCATGGCGTTGCTCAGCAAACTGCCGATAACGCCGCCGGAGGCAAAGTAATAGAGATCGTCGACGTTCAGTGCCGCCAGGCCACACGAAGTGAGCACCAGCGCCAATGTGCCGATCAGGCGCAGTGAAAGCGCAAAGTAATCGATGTATTCGCCGCTGCCGCGCTGACGATAAGCCGCCCAGCACAACACCAGCATGATCGGCGGTATCGCATAGGCGAGTACCCCGAAGGTGAAGAACAGCGTGTCGGCCAACCAGGCCCCGACGCCACCGCCCAGATTATGAATAGGCTCATGCCACGCGGTCTGCGACCAGCTTGGGTCAGAGGGATTGAAACTGACCAAGGCAGCCATGAGGTAAATGGCAAATATGGCTACCACAATCAACACAGCTTCGAGCAAACGGCGACCGCTGCTGAGTTTTCTCAAGGTAACTTCTTTATCTTCTGTATATTCCTGGCTCAAGAAAGGCTCTCCAGGTTCCTGTTAGCTGACATAGCAACAGCGCCGAGAAGCTTCCCCGGCGCTGAAACTGTATGGATAAACAGGAGTGTAACCAATTTAATCAGGTTTTGCACCTGCACCCTACCGTGTTTTGATAACCAGACGGTTGCTCTGTTTCACTTCTTCCATTACCACGTACGTACGGGTGTCGTTAACCCCCGGCAGACGCAGCAAGGTTTCGCCAAGCAACTTACGGTAAGCGGACATATCCGGCACGCGGGTTTTCAACAGATAGTCGAAATCACCGGACACCAGATGACACTCCTGAATTTCTTCAAGCTTCTGAACTGCTGAGTTGAATTGCTCAAACACATCCGGCGCACCGCGGTTCAGCGTGATTTCCACGAAGACCAACAGGGACGCATCCAGATAATGCGGGTTGAGCAACGCGGTATAACCATGAATAAAACCCTGGCGCTCGAGGCGGCGCACGCGTTCTAAACATGGGGTTGGGGATAACCCCACGCGCTTCGAAAGTTCAACGTTCGAAATACGCCCATCCTTTTGCAGTTCGTTGAGGATGTTGCGGTCGATACGATCGAGATCTTTACCCGGGCGTTTCTTATTGTCTGCCATTATTATTGTCTCTCTTATTTTCTTCCCTGCACTTGCCACACCCTAGCCAACGTCAATGTGTAAGGGCTCGTTCCAAGCGAAGACCCGATGCCTGTCATATGCTTCACTACCATCATTCACCGCTGCGCAGCCTGTCTGTCAAACTCTGCACAAGGTGTTTTAAGCAAGAAGAAAGGTGCCATTCGCTTGCGCGATGTTCCTCCCCTGCCGTACGCAGATCCGGCAACGGCGCAAAATCCTGCGCCAACGCCGCAAATACGTACGATTTACTGCAGGTGGGAGGATAATTTCTTCTTCCTATGATGTTTTCGCAAATGCGCAGCGGATTGTCAAAGTAAAAGAAGCAAAATCAGAAGAACGTACCGTCATGAAAAGTTAGCACCCCGTTTTTAGTTATGAATCGCTGGCTTAAAAACGCCGTGGGCAAGGCACTTAAACCCGCTTAATGTGCTGTTTCCGGCCGTTTGAGTGCCAAACGCCCGCAAGCGGCTTCCATAAGTTAAATTGCTACGTTTTGCGCTCGCTTAAGCAGCAAAACAATAATTAATAGGCAATGACTATCAAACAAATCGTTAACAACATCCCCTGACGCTTTTTTTAATGCCGCATTTTCCCTACAATCGAATCCATTGTCCGCCATTGTGGGAAAAGAGGTTATTCATGGGCACGGCTAAACACAGCAAATTATTGATTCTGGGCTCCGGCCCGGCTGGCTACACCGCCGCGGTTTACGCAGCGCGCGCCAACCTGAGCCCGGTGCTGATTACCGGTATGGAACAAGGGGGTCAGCTGACCACCACCACCGAAGTGGAGAACTGGCCGGGTGATGCCGAAGACCTGACCGGTCCGGCGCTGATGGAGCGTATGCGTGAGCATGCAGAAAAATTCCAGACCGAGATCGTGTTTGACCATATCACCAGCGTTGATCTGCAGAACCGTCCATTCCGTCTGTTTGGCGACAGTGGCGAATACACCTGTGATGCGCTGATTATCGCCACCGGTGCATCAGCCCGCTATCTTGGCCTGCCGACAGAAGAAGCCTTCAAAGGCAAAGGCGTTTCCGCCTGCGCTACCTGCGACGGTTTCTTCTACCGTAATCAGAAAGTCGCCGTTGTAGGTGGTGGCAATACGGCGGTAGAAGAAGCGCTGTATCTGTCCAACATCACTGCCGAAGTTCACCTGATCCACCGTCGCGACAGCTTCCGTTCAGAGAAGATCCTGATCAACCGGCTGATGGAGAAAGTGAAAAACGGCAATATCGTGCTGCACACCGACCACACTCTGGACGAAGTGCTGGGTGACGAAATGGGCGTTACCGGCGTACGCATTCGCAGCACTAAAGCGGAAAATGAAACGCGTGAACTGGCGCTGGCCGGCGTGTTTATCGCCATCGGCCACAGCCCGAACACCAGCATTTTCGGTGGCCAGCTGGAGCTGGAAAACGGCTATATCAAGGTGCAGTCCGGCATTCACGGCAATGCCACCCAAACCACCATTCCGGGCGTATTCGCCGCTGGCGACGTGATGGACCATATCTACCGCCAGGCGATCACTTCCGCCGGGACCGGTTGTATGGCTGCGCTGGACGCAGAACGTTATCTGGACGGTATTGCCGACGCAGAAGTTCTGTAACGGCACAGACTGTCATCCTGAAAAGCGGCTATTTATTAGCCGCTTTTTTTGTATCTCAAACATCATCAGGCGGGTCTTCGATGCAGAATCTTCTCCACTGGCGTCTGTTGGTTGCCGTAGCCGACAGCGGCAAGATCACCCTGGCGGCAAGTCAATGCGGCATGACACAGTCTGGCGCCAGTCAGGCTATCGCTCAGTTGGAAGAGGCGTTGAACACTCCGTTGTTGGTTCGGCTACCGCACAGCGTTACGCTAACGCAAAGTGGTGAACAGATTGTCAGCCATGCCCGCGCCATGCTGGCCGAACTCAATGCAATCCAACACTGCGCGCAGCAGGCGCAAAGTTCACACGCCGGCAAAATACGCCTGGCCAGTTTCCCTTCAGCATTTGCGCTGTTGTTACCCCCGTTGCTACGCAAATTTCACCGCCGCTTTCCCGCCATTGAACTGGTGCAGTTGGAAGGCACCGATCTGGAGGTCGAAAACTGGCTGGCATTAGAAGCTGCCGACGTGGGCATAGTGTTGAATCCGAAACCGGAACGGCAAAGCCACCCGCTGGGAAAAGACCTATGGCTTGCCGTGACGGCCACTGCTCATAAGCTTGCCAGAAACCGCCAGCCGATAGATTTCAATGAACTGGTCAAACAGCCGTTTGTCTTGGCTACCGGAGGTTGCCAGCTCAATGCTCAGTTGCTGGCGCAGCAGGCAGGTTTGGCGCTGACGGATGTCCGCGTCACCGTCAGTGACTGGAACACCGCGCTGACGCTGGTACGTGAAGGGATCGGCGTATCGCTGGTGCCCGCATCGGTGATACCGGCCGATACGCCAGGCATTTGCGCCCTGCCGCTGAGCGCGCCACTTTATCGCCATTTTGGCCTGGTTTGTTCATTCGCCGGTGCAAGCTCCGCGCCAGTGCAAACTCTGTTGCACTTTCTACAGGATCATTTGCCGTTGCCCGTCAGTAGCTGAGCTGATACCGGGTTTCTGAGATTCTAATTTTTCTGCCGGCGGCGCCGACGGCATTCTGACGGCCAAGCGATGTCGCTTTTGCCTCAGGAATATGCCGATGAAACTCTATTTTGCGCCCGATACCTGCTCCCTCTCGCCACATATCGTGCTGCGGGAATTGGATTTGCCGTTCGAACTGATCCGCGTCAATAACCGCACCAAGCGCAGCGCCGACGGCGGAGACTTTTATCGGGTTAATCCCAAAGGTTACGTCGCCGCGCTGATGCTGGACGACGGGCAGGTGATCACCGAAGGCACTGCCATCGTGCAGTATCTGGCGGATTTGCGCCCTGAGGCCGGGCTGGCCCCACCAAACTCGACCTTCGAACGGGTGCGCTTGCAGGAGTGGCTGAACTTCATTACCAGCGAGATCCACGCGGGATCCAGCCCGCTGTTCAACTCAACCCTGCCGGAAGAGGTCAAAACGCTGTTTCGCGACAAGCTGCGACCCCGCCTCGATTTTGTTGCTCAGACGCTGGACGAACCGGCGTTTCTATTGGGAGAAACTTTCAGCGTCGCGGATGCCTATCTGTTTACCGTACTGCGCTGGATGGATCAGTTTTCCATCGACCTAAAATACTGGCCATCGATAACCCGTTATATGTCGCTGATTAGCCAGCGCAGATCCGTGCAAACCGCCCTGGCGGCGGAAGCAGCCAGTCAAGCGGTGCCCTAATCCTGCTATCGCGGTCTGTTATAGCGATATTTGACCGCTTTATTATTTTCAGTCTGCCGGGTGAAGAGGTAACATTGGCCTTCACTTGTTCGCTTCAGGTTGGGGCAAACACTTTTTTTAACAGTACGTTAACCTTGCCTGTAACAATAGGCACCGGCGACGCAGACTCATATCTGATGAAAAAAACCAGACAGCAGCAATTAACCCGTTGGCTCAAAACTCAGAGCACCCTGGCGCAGCGTTGGTTGCGCCTTTCCATGTTGTTGGGGCTAATCAGCGGCATGCTTATTGTCGCTCAAGCATGGCTGTTGGCCGCCCTGCTCCACGCCCTGATTATCGAACAGGCGCCACGTGAACAGTTGATTGCGTCGTTTATCTGGTTGGCTGCCACCTTCGCGCTGCGGGCCGTGCTGAGTTGGCTGCGTGAACGCGTCGGCTTTATCTGCGGACAAGTGATCCGCCAGCGCATGCGCCAGCAGGTGCTGGATAAACTGCAACAACTCGGCCCCGCCTGGATCCAGGGAAAACCGGCCGGCAGTTGGGCCAGCATCATCGTCGAACAGATCGAGGATATGCAGGACTACTATTCCCGTTATTTACCGCAGATGTATCTGGCGGTGTTTATCCCGCTGCTGATCCTGATCACCGTATTCCCGATCAACTGGGCCGCCGGTCTGATTCTGTTGACCACCGCGCCGCTGATCCCCATGTTTATGGCGCTGGTCGGCATGGGTGCCGCCGATGCCAACCGACGCAACTTCGTGGCGCTGGCACGCCTGAGTGGTAACTTCCTCGACCGCCTGCGTGGGTTAGACACGCTGCGCTTATTCAATCGGGCGCAGGCGGAAACCGAGCAGATTGCCAAATCGTCTGAAGACTTCCGTAGCCGCACCATGGAGGTGCTCCGTCTGGCTTTCCTGTCATCGGCGGTGCTGGAGTTCTTTGCCTCCATTTCTATCGCCGTGGTGGCGGTCTATTTTGGCTTCTCGTTCCTTGGCGAACTTAATTTCGGCAGTTATGGCACCGGCGTCACGCTGTTTGCCGGCTTCCTGGTGCTGATCCTGTCACCGGAGTTCTTCCAGCCGTTGCGCGATCTGGGGACTTTCTACCACGCCAAGGCGCAAGCCGTGGGTGCCGCCGAAGCGCTGGAAACCTTTCTCAGCGCCGAGGGCGAACAAATGGGCAATGGCACACAAATCCTCGACGCCAATGCGCCGCTGGAGCTGCAAGCGCAGGATCTGGAGATCCTGTCGCCCAATGGCGTGCTGCTGGCCGGGCCGCTGAGCTTCACTCTGCCCGCCAACCAGCGCATTGCCTTGGTCGGGTTAAGTGGTGCCGGGAAAAGTTCGTTGCTGAACCTGCTGCTCGGGTTTTTACCCTATCGCGGTTCTCTGCGGATTAATGGTATCGAACTGCGCGAACTGGCCGCCGAAGGCTGGCGCCAGCAACTCGGCTGGGTAGGACAAAATCCGCACCTACCGGCGCAAACGCTGCGCGCCAACATACTGTTGGGCAATCCGCAGGCCAGCGAAGCCCAACTGCAACAGGCCGTGGAGGACGCCTATGTCGGCGAGATCCTGCCGTATCTGCCGCTGGGTCTGGATACCGAAGTCGGCGATAACGCCGCGCGCCTGTCCGTCGGGCAAGCGCAACGTGTGGCAGTCGCCCGGGCGTTGATCAGCCCGCGCCGTTTGCTGCTGTTGGATGAACCGGCCGCAAGTCTCGACGCCCACAGCGAGCGGCAAGTCATGCAGGCGCTGAATGCGGCTTCGCATCAACAAACCACGCTGCTGGTGACTCACCAGTTGGAAGATACCGAAGATTACGACCAGATTTGGGTAATGGAAGGCGGACACATCGTCCAGCAAGGTGATTACGTCACGCTGAGCGCCCAACCGGGCCTGTTTGCCAACCTGATCGCTCACCGCCGCGGGGATCTATAATCATGCGCGTTTTGCTGCCGTTCCTGGCGCTGTACCGTCGTCACAGCCTGCTGATTTGTCTGGGCATTCTGCTGGCCATCATCACGCTGCTGGCCAGTATCGGCCTGCTGGCTCTGTCCGGTTGGTTCCTCGCCGCCTCCGCCCTGGCCGGGCTGGCGGGCCTGTTTACCTTCAACTACATGCTGCCGGCGGCCGGCGTGCGTGGTGCCGCCATTTTCCGCACCGCCGGGCGCTATGCCGAACGGGTCGTCAGCCACGACGCCACCTTCCGTGTGCTGTCTCATCTGCGGGTCTTCACCTTTAAAAAGATCCTGCCGCTGTCGCCGGGAGGCATTGCCCGCTTCCGACAGGCCGATTTGCTGAATCGACTGGTGGCGGATGTCGATACGCTGGATCATCTGTATCTGCGGGTAATTTCACCGCTGGTCAGCGCCGCCGTGGTGATTGTCGTGGTGACTTACGGCCTGAGCTGGCTGGACGTTTCACTGGCCCTGACGCTGGGCGGCATCCTGCTGTTGCTGTTGCTGCTGGTGCCGCCGGTATTTTACGGTGCCGGCAAGCCGATTGGCGGCCAGTTGACCGCCCTGCGCGGCCAGTACCGTACCGATCTGACTGCCTGGCTTCAGGGCCAGGCTGAGCTGGTGGTATTCGGTGCCGTGGATCAGTTCCGCGCGGCTCTGGATGCCACTGAAAAACAGTGGCAGCGCCGTCAGTGGCAGCAAGCTTCGTTGGGCGGCATGGCACAGGCTTTGATGATCCTGGCCAGCGGCCTGACCGTGACGTTGATGTTGTGGCTCACCGCTGCCGGTATCGGTGGCGACAGCCAACCCGGCGCGCTGATTGCGTTGTTCGTGTTTGCCGCCCTGGCTTCGTTTGAAGCCTTGATGCCGGTAGCCGGCGCCTTCCAGCACCTGGGACAGGTGATAGCTTCCGCCACGCGGGTGAAGCAGGTCATCGATCGACAACCGGAAGTGACCTTCCCTGCCGATGGTCCAACTGCCGAAAACGGTGCCATGCTAAGTCTGCAACAGGTTACCTTTACCTATCCCGGCCAGCCGCAGCCGGTGTTGCAGGACGTCACGCTGGAGATTACCGCCGGTGAACATATTGCATTGCTCGGCCGCACCGGGTGCGGTAAATCGACCCTGCTGCAGTTGCTCACCCGCGCCTGGAACGCCGACAGCGGGCAGATGCTGCTCAACGGCCATCCCTTGGCCGCTTACGATGAAACCACGCTGCGTCAGATGACCACCGTCGTCAGTCAGCGAGTACACATCTTTAGCGATACGCTGCGCGAAAACTTGCGCATCGCCGCCCCAACGGCGACCGACGAACAGTTGCGCGAAGTGTTGCAGCAGGTCGGGTTGGACAAGCTGCTGGAAAACGAGGGGCTCAACGCCTGGCTGGGAGACGGTGGCCGACAGCTTTCCGGCGGCGAGCAGCGCCGTCTGGGCATTGCTCGCGCATTGCTGCATCAGGCGCCGCTGTTGTTGCTCGATGAGCCGACCGAAGGTCTGGATGCCGAAACCGAACAGCAGATCCTGGCGCTGCTGCGCCGACATTGCCAGGGAAAAACGCTGATCCTGGTGACCCACCGCCTGTATGGATTGGAACACCTTGACCGAATTTGCGTGATGGACGGTGGGCGCATCGTTGAGCAAGGCGATCACCTCAGCCTGATGCGTCAGCAGGGGCGTTATGCCCAGTTCCGTCAACGTATCAGCGGTATACCGCTGTAAAAGGGCCTGTAGAGGACGCTGAGACCTTATATGCGCATTGTTAAGCTGTCATCGCAGTCGCTGGTGTTCCCCTCTCCTGAGGGCGCACTGCGCGATCCTAACGGTTTGCTGGCTATCGGCGGTGATTTGACAGCGCCTCGTCTATTGGCTGCCTATGAGCGCGGCATTTTTCCTTGGTTTTCCCCCGGGGAGGCCATTTTGTGGTGGTCGCCCGACCCACGGGCGGTGCTGTTTCCTGCCGAACGCCATATCAGCCGCAGTCTGAAACGCTTTTTGCGCAGCAACCCCTTCCGCGTCACGCTAAATCACGACTTTGCGGCGGTGATCGCCGCCTGTGCCGATCGGCCGGAGGAAGGCACCTGGATTGGCCCGGAGGTGCAGCGCGCTTATCTGCACCTGCACCGCCTCGGTTTCGCCCATTCGATAGAGGTGTGGCAGGATGACAAGCTGGTGGGGGGCATGTACGGCGTGGCCCAGGGCGCCCTGTTCTGCGGCGAATCCATGTTTAGCCGTACCCCCAACGCGTCCAAATGCGCTTTGATGGCTTTTTGCCGTCATTTTGCCGCTTATGGCGGAGAATTGATTGACTGTCAGGTGCTTAACGCTCACACTGCCACGCTGGGAGCGAAAGAGATCCCCCGAAGACAATTTTTGCAGCAGCTCAGCCAACTTCAGCGCAAGCCATTAGCGCCAGAGTGTTGGGCACCGCAAGTGTTACCCCCACAGCAGGTTGAACCACCCTCCCCAACAAACTAATTTTGCGGAAACGGTGCAATGTTCGCCGACACTTCTTTACATAATGTGGGTTTTTCGGCATTATCTTGCCGGTTAAAAACTAAGGTAGTTAGACCTAGAGGATTCGATGGCCAAAGAAGACAATATTGAAATGCAGGGCACCGTTCTTGATACGCTGCCGAACACCATGTTCCGCGTTGAATTGGAAAACGGGCACGTGGTAACCGCACATATCTCCGGTAAAATGCGTAAGAACTACATCCGCATCCTGACGGGCGACAAAGTCACTGTAGAGCTGACCCCGTACGACCTGAGCAAAGGCCGCATTGTCTTCCGTAGCCGTTAATCGGCTCACTCGTCGCCAGCCGATGGCGGCACCGAGGATGTAATGCCTCCGGAGCCCTTTCCGTTTACCCCCGTAGCAACGTTCAACATCGAGTTGCGAGAGCGCAGGTAAACTGAGAGGGCTCAATCATTTCTGTTGTGGTGAAATTCACCCATAAAAAAAGCGATGCCGAAGCATCGCTTTTTCTTTATCTGACCCGGCCTTAGTGCACCGCACCTTCATCCGCTTTACGCATCGAGGCGCTGAGGAAGTGGTAAGTCAGTTTCTGATTGTCCTTGTCCAGCTCGACTTTCACCGAACCGCCGTCCACCAGTGAACCAAACAGCAATTCGTTGGCCAGCGGTTTCTTCAGGTTTTCCTGCATCACACGCGCCATCGGACGAGCGCCCATTGCACGGTCATAGCCTTTCACCGACAGCCAGTCACGCGCTTCATCGCTCACTTCCAACGACACGCCCTTCGCATCCAGCTGCGCCTGCAGTTCGACGATAAACTTATCGACAACCTGCTGGATCACCTCGGTCGACAGATGGTTGAACCAAAGAATGTTGTCCAGACGGTTACGGAATTCCGGCGTGAACACTTTCTTGATCTCTTCCATCGCATCGGTGCTGTTGTCCTGCTGCACCAGACCAATCGATTTACGTTCGGTTTCACGTACCCCGGCGTTAGTAGTCATCACCAGGATCACGTTGCGGAAGTCCGCTTTGCGGCCGTTGTTATCGGTCAGGGTACCGTTGTCCATAACCTGCAACAACAGGTTGAACACGTCCGGATGCGCCTTCTCGATTTCATCCAGCAGCACCACCGAGTGCGGATGCTTGAGCACCGCGTCGGTCAGCAGACCGCCCTGATCGTAACCGACGTAGCCCGGAGGCGCGCCAATCAGACGGCTGACGGTATGACGTTCCATATACTCGGACATATCAAAACGCAGCAGCTGAATATCCATCGCCTTCGCCAGCTGCACCGTCACCTCGGTTTTCCCGACGCCGGTTGGCCCGGCAAACAGGAAGGAACCGACCGGCTTGCGATCGTGCCCCAAACCAGCACGGCTCATCTTGATCGCTTCAGTCAGCGCTTCAATCGCCTGATCCTGCCCGAATACCAGCATTTTCAGACGATCGCCCAGACTTCTCAGTACGTCGCGATCGCTCGCCGACACGGTTTTCTCCGGGATACGCGCAATACGCGCCACCACAGATTCGATGTCGGCCACGTTGACGGTTTTCTTGCGTTTGCTTACCGGCATTAACCGGCTGCGGGCGCCCGCCTCGTCAATCACGTCGATAGCCTTGTCCGGCAAATGACGGTCGTTGATGTATTTCACCGACAGCTCGACCGCCGCACGCACCGCTTTGGCGGTATAACGCACGTCGTGGTGCGCTTCGTACTTGGTCTTCAGGCCGTTGATGATCTGAATGGTCTCTTCCGGCGTCGGCTCGGTAATGTCGATTTTCTGGAAGCGACGAGCCAGCGCGCGGTCTTTTTCAAAAATGTTGCTGAATTCCTGGTAAGTAGTGGAACCGATAACCCGGATCTTGCCGCTGGAGAGCAGCGGTTTAATCAGGTTGGCGGCGTCTACCTGCCCACCGGAAGCCGCACCGGCGCCGATGATGGTGTGGATCTCATCGATAAACAGAATGCTGTTCTTATCCTGTTCCAACTGTTTCAGCAGCGCTTTAAAACGTTTTTCGAAGTCGCCACGGTATTTGGTACCGGCCAGCAATGAACCGATATCCAATGAATACAGCGTGCAGTCCGCCATCACTTCCGGAACGTCGCCCTGCACAATGCGCCAGGCCAGGCCTTCGGCAATCGCCGTTTTACCGACGCCAGACTCCCCCACCAGCAGCGGGTTGTTTTTGCGACGACGGCACAGTACCTGAATAGCACGCTCCAGTTCAGGGTCACGGCCAATCAAAGGATCGATGCCGCCTACCCGTGCCAACTGGTTGAGGTTGGTGGTGAAGTTTTCCATACGGTCTTCCCCTCCGGACTGCTCTTCATTCACCGGGTTTTCCGCATTCGGCGCTTGGCCCGGCTCGTCTTTACGTGTGCCATGTGAAATGAAGTTCACTACGTCGAGACGGCTGACGTCGTGTTTGCGCAGCAGGTAAGCCGCCTGCGACTCCTGCTCGCTGAAAATCGCCACCAGTACGTTGGCGCCGCTGACTTCGCTGCGGCCGGAAGATTGCACATGGAATACCGCACGCTGCAGTACGCGCTGGAAGCTGAGCGTCGGCTGAGTGTCGCGCTCTTCTTCGCTGGCGGGCAGCGTCGGCGTGGTTTGTTCAATAAAGGCTTCCAGCTCCTGGCGTAACGCGGCCAGATCCACCGTACATGCCTCTAGCGCTTCTCGCGCGGCAGGGTTGCTGAGTAACGCCAGCAACAGGTGCTCCACGGTCATAAACTCGTGTCTGTGCTCACGCGCTCTGGCGAAAGCCATGTTGAGACTGAGTTCCAGTTCTTGATTGAGCATAAGCACCTCCCCAATAGTTGCCTAAATCTAGGCTTTTTCTAGCGTACAAAGCAACGGATGCTCGTTCTCCCTCGCATAACGGTTCACATGGACGACCTTGGTTTCCGCCACCTCGGCGGTAAAGACACCGCAGATCGCCTTGCCTTGATAGTGGACCGTGAGCATCAGTTGCGTTGCGCGTTCAATATCATAAGAAAAGAACTTTTGCAGAACGTCAATCACAAATTCCATCGGTGTGTAATCGTCGTTGTTAAGTATAACTTTATACATAGACGGCGGTTTTACCGCATCGATTTGTTTTTCCTCGGCCAAATGTTCGAAATTTAGCCAACCGTTGTTATTGCCCATCGCTGCTCATCTTCTCTGCTCTGTCCTTTAATATGGGGACAGGTTCCGGTTATTCAAAGTGGGGTATCATTACTATTTTATCATCTTCGCCATCATCCCGCCGCACTGGAACGTGCGCAAAAATCTCTGACGAATTGTTACCAAACAATGTCAAGATCGTTACCTGCTTCAAACTTTGATGAACTGCTCCCTGCCGACAAAAGCCGATCCCTTGACGTGATGATCATTTGCTCTAGAGTGTAAATTCGTGAGCTGGTGGTGTTTTAACCACTTTCAGGCTCATCTGCTACCTGCTTCTGGCGGGTGCGAATTCAGTTATTCATCTCACCTAAAAATAGCGTTGCGAGGGATGTAAAAGCATGGAGACGGGTACTGTTAAATGGTTCAACAACGCCAAAGGGTTTGGGTTTATCTGTCCTGAAGGCGGCGGCGAAGACATATTCGCCCATTATTCTACGATTAAGATGGATGGGTACCGGACACTCAAAGCCGGCCAGCAGGTCAGTTTTGATGTGCACCAAGGGCCAAAAGGGAACCATGCGAGTCTTATTGTGCCACTGGAAAGCGAGGCCCTGGCCTAACGCGCATCCACAGAGTCAGTTTGAAACACCCCGCTAAAAAATGCCAGCCGCCGTGTGACTGGCATTTTTTATTCGCTGATTATTCGCGTGCCAGCGCGTCAATCGGGTTAAGCCGCGCCGCGCTGCGGGCCGGAAGATAACCGAACACCACGCCGATAGCGGTGGAACAGACAAACGCACTCAACAGGGCCGCCGGAGGGAAGCTGATTTGCCAACCCGGCAACACCAACTGCACCAACAGGCCGATGGCAAAGGACAGCGTAATCCCCAAAGCACCGCCGACCAGACACACCAGCACCGCTTCAATCAGAAACTGCTGTAGTACGTCGCCGGAGCGTGCCCCCACCGCCATGCGGATGCCTATCTCACGCGTGCGCTCCGTCACCGATACCAACATGATGTTCATCACGCCGATACCGCCGACCACCAGTGATATCACCGCCACCAGCGTCAAAAACAGCTGCAGCGTACGCGTAGTTTTTTCTGCGGTCTGCACCAGGCTGTCCATATTATAGGTGAAGACGTCTTTCTTGCCGTGGAGCAGCGTCAGCAAGCGCGTCAGCTGTTGCTCCGCCTCCTGGCTGTTGTAACCATCACGAATGCGCACGGTAATCGAATCAAAATAGGCGTTCCCCATCAGCCGATTGGCCATGGTGCTGTAGGGCACCCAGACGTTCAGCGTCTTGCTGCTGCCGAACATAGATTGCTTTTCCTTCGCTACCCCCACTACCGTCGCCGGCATATTGCCCACCAGGATCACCCGGCCTACCACCTCTTTCTGATTCGGGAACAGGCGGCGCTGGGTATTGGCGTCGATCACCACCGTCTGCGACTGTGATTGCACCTGCAGTTGATCAATGCCGACGCCCTCAGTAAAGGTCATGCCGTACACGCGGAAAAACTGTTCGCTGACGCCGTTAACGTTGGCTGCAACATCAACGTTACCCAGCCGCAGCCGCATACTGCTGGCGATGCTGGGCGACAATGCGCTGACGTAAGGCTGCTCGCGCAACGCGGCAAGATCGTCGTACTTCAATGCCTGGCGGAAAGTCGGATCGTCGTCACCAAAGTCCTTGCCGGGATAGATATCTACCGTATTGGTGCCGATGGATTTGATATCTGCCAGCACCATCTGTTTGGCTGCGTCGCCGATCACCAGGATCGAAACCACCGAGGCGATGCCGATAATAATACCGAGCATGGTCAGCGCAGTGCGCATCTTACTTGCCGCCATTGCCCGCCAGGCCATCACCAAGGCTTCGCGGAAACGTCCGATAGTTTGCTGCCAGGACGGCGCCGGCGTAACCATCTCCAACGGTTTGGCGTTCGGGTTGCTCTGCCCATCAGGGCGTGAATCGGCAATGATTTCGCCGTCGCGGATTTCAATGATCCGCTCAGCCTGCTGGGCCACGGCCGGATCGTGGGTCACGATAATCACCGTATGCCCCTGCTCGCGCAGCTGCTTGAGGATGGTCATCACCTCTTCACCGGAATGGCTGTCGAGGGCACCTGTCGGTTCATCCGCCAGGATCACCTGACCGCCATTCATCAGCGCACGAGCGATACTGACCCGCTGCTGCTGACCGCCGGAAAGCTGGCTAGGTCGGTAACTGACGCGCTCACTTAGCCCCAGGCGCTGTAACAGCGCCACCGCACGCTCACGTCGTGCTGCCTTGCCCAGCCCGGCATATACCGCAGGCACTTCGACGTTATGCGCCGCGCTCAAATGCGGCAACAAATGATACCGCTGGAAAATAAAGCCGAAATGTTCACGCCGCAGCCGTGCCAACGCGTCGCTATCGAGCGTCGCCACGTCCTGCCCGGCCACCCGATACACGCCGGCGCTGGGCTTATCCAGGCAGCCGAGAATATTCATCAGCGTCGATTTACCGGAGCCAGAGGCGCCCATAATGGCCACCATCTCACCGGCCTCGATGCTCAGGCTCACGTTCTTCAGCACTGCCACCGTCTGATCGCCCGACTGATAGCTACGGCTGATGCCTCTCAGTTCCAACAATGCGGCCATTAGAGAGGCTCCGCGCCGCCGCGGCTGACGATCACTTCGTCGCCGATATTCAGTCCGCTGAGGATTTGCACGTCAATATTATTACGCAGGCCAATCGCCACTTCGCGCTTTTCCTCCTTGCCCTGCTTGAGGATCGAAACCTGATAGCGGTTATCCGCGATTTGATCGCCCAGGGCCGCCAAAGGGATAATTTGCGCCTGATTGACCCCCGCCAGTTGAATATGCACCTGCGCCGTCATTTGCAAACGCAGTAACCCCTCGGGGTTCGGCACTTCAAAGCGCGCGTAGTAGAAGATAGCGTTATTGACCTTTTCCGGCGTTGGTTGGATATCTTTCAGCACGCCATCAAAGCGTCGATTAGGATCGCCCAGTACGGTAAACCAGGCTTTTTGCCCCGGCTTCAGGCTGATAACGTCCGCTTCCGACACCTGGGCTTTTACCAACATGGTGCTGAGATCTGCCAGCGTCAAAATATTCGGCGCCTGTTGCGCCGCGATCACCGTCTGGCCTTGCAGCGTGGTGATTTGCACCACGTCGCCATCCATCGGCGCTTCAATGCGGGTAAAAGCCAGATTGATTTTTGCCGTGTCCAGGCTGGCCTGGTTTTTGGCGATTTGCGCATGAATGGTGCCTACCTGCGCCTTCTTCACTGCCAGCTGTGTGGCGGCCTGATCCAGATCCTGACGCGAGACGGCTTGCAGTTTGGCCAAAGCCTGATTGCGCTGCAGCGTAACCGCCGCCAGCTGTTGTTCCGCTTGCGCCTGCTGTAACTGGGCATGGAGCTCACGCAGCGTCGCTTCGCCCTCGCGGATGCTGTTTTTCGCCTGTTGCGGATCAATCACGCCGAGCAACTGGCCTTTCTTCACCCGGTCGCCAATTTCGACGTACAGGCTTTCCAACTGCCCGCTGACCTGCGCACCTACGTCCACCTTGCGAACCGCGTCGAGCTGACCGGTCGCCAGTACGTTTTGCTGCAGACTGCCCAGGGTGACCTTCACCGTTTTAAACTGGGTTGGCGTCGGGTGCCCAAAGTGCCAGACCGCCGGCACAGCGATTACCGCCGCTACGATCAGCGCGATTATCCAGCGTCGTTTGTGTCCTTTAAACCACGTCAAAATAGGTTCCTGCCTGTTGCAATTCATACTGCCAATAGCGGCAGCGGGGCTAAATTATCACGCACGGTGCGGAATAACTAAACCTTAGCTCAACACAATGTGGAGACACGCTTGGTTACAGTTGGGCATTGACCTCTCGTTTAGTGAAGCCTTGATGAAATAGCACCATTCAATACAGTCAAGGATTTCATCATGTCACAGCTCAGCTACCCACTCGTATCTGCACGTCCGCTTAACAGCTGGCAACTGATGACGGCGCTGATCAATGGCGAAAAGACGCCGAGTAAAGCCTGGAAAAAAACGTCATTCCGCTTGAAGTTTATCGGCCGTTCGTTATTTTGCTGGCGCACCACCAGCGGCCTGCTCAGCACGCTGGCGTCCAATCCCCTGCTGGATGAGATCCTGAACGCGCAACCCAATCTGCCGTGCAAACTGCATCGTCCGTATCTGGCAGCCAACATGAGTAAAATCGAGTGCTTATTTGCCCTGCGCGACCACTACGATCTCAGCACCCAACGCATGCCAATGAAAATGCTGCTCGGTCATCTGAAAAAGCCTTTTGTGCTCGCCAGCGCCGAAGGCAAGAGTGGCGCCGCGGTGTCACTCGAACTGGCGGCCATCGACAACCTGAACAAGGAAGGCGAAGCCACCCTGCTGCTGCGTAACGCCAACGGTATTATGTTGGCGGAAATCACTTTTTCGCTGATGCACTATCAGCAGAAACCGACGCTGTTTATCGGCGGGTTACAGGGAGCTAATCATCAGGTACCGCATGCTGAAATCCAGCAGGCCACCAAGGAGTGTCACGGATTGTTCCCCAAACGCCTGGCACTGGAAGGAATTTGCGCTCTGGCCCACCATTTGGGCATTCAGCAAATCGTGGCGGTCGGCAACGCCACCCATATCTACCAGAACTGGCGTTATCACAGTAAAAAGAAAGACAAGCTGCATGCCGACTACGATCAGTTTTGGGTATCCATGGGCGGCCAGATGCTTGAAAGCGGCTATTTTTTATTGCCGAAGAGCATCACCCGCAAACCGATAGAAGAAGTGGCCAGCAAGAAACGCGCTGAATACCGCCGTCGCTATCAACTGCTGGACCAGTTGGAACTGGGAATGGCAGAGCACTTTCGTGCCCAGTCCCGTTTTACTTCGGTCTAATCGGCGCGGCCACGCGCCAGCCAGGTCACACGCGAAAACATTTTCTTCAGCAGTGGCGGCACCGAGTCCGTGCCCCACTGGCCGGCTTGCATCGCTACTTCGATCGCCAAATCGGGTTTCGAGGAGTGATGCACCGCCTTGAGGATCACCTTACGCACCGGCATCTGCGTATTCTTCGGCACCGAGGCCACCCGGTAGTAGACCGGGCTGAAGCCTTCGCGGAACATAAAATGCTCCATATCCGGTGCCGGTAACGCGGTCAGTCGGTCACGCTCGTTATCGTCGTGGTTATCCAACATGCTGCGTACGGTATTGGCGTACTTTTTCCCCGCTTCATCACCGTCCACCAAAGCATGCCATTCAATGCCCATGCGACGGGCGAACTTCAGCAAAGGTTTTAATCCGCATTGGGCGAACTCGATCACGCGTACGCCCTCTGCCTCAAAGTGATATCCGCACTGGCGCGCCAGCTCGCTCAACAGCCAGACCTCGGTCTCGCCTTCCACCAGCAACCAGCAGCGGGCAAACAGCGAAGATGGCCGATTAAAACGAATATGAAAAGCAATGCGGCGCCCATCCTCCGGGCTCAGCCCACGCGGTCCCAGGCGGTAAGTGGCGACGCGCCCGGACTCACGCACCAACCGACAAACATGCTCTACCGGCACCAGCGACACCAGTTCACTGGAGTTGGTGGTGGTGATCCGTTGCAACGGCAACTGGTTAAGCAGCCCCCAGGCCACCGACAGCATAATCGGATGCAGACGGGTTTCCGGGTCTTCCACCAGCAGCAGCGGCCGGGCGTGCGGATCCAGCTTGATGCTGCCCTTGGCCTGCAGCAGCGTAGAAAACATTCCCAGCAAGATAAGCCGCATGCTACGGCTGTTAGGTTCTGCCACCATACGGTTGATGCTGTCCAGGGAGCGCCATGCCTGCTGATCCTGATCTTGATCCAACCGTTGCCGACGCGGCCGGGAGACCTGCGAACCCTGCTCGGCAAAGTAATGCTCCAGCAGTTGCTGCATTGCTGCCAACCCCTGCCGCAGCTCGGCGTTAGTCAGCTTTTGCGGGTTGCGTACCAACTCTCGCGTCAACTGATCCAACTGCTGGGACAGGGCCTTATTGTCAGCCGGGTTTTCATCGTTCAACGTGCTGGGCCGCAGACGGCGGATGAAACGCGCATCGCGCAGGCGCAATACCGGATGGATGCGAATAATGGCATGTGCCAGTTGCTCAATATGATGCAACTGCATCGCGTTACCGTCGGCATCCAGGAAGCCGCGCCAGGTACAAACCGTGCCGTCATCGGCCAGTTCGCCTTCACAGCGGTAATAAATTCGGTTGAGGTTATCTTCGCCTTTGACCCACAGCGGCGAAAGGTGGCGGTAACGGGGGAGATGAGCATGGCCGATGTCTTTCTCACAGAAGGTAAAGACCACCTGTAAATGCCGTTCTTTGGCCTCTTCCTCGCCAGGAGGGAAATGAAAGTCATGCCCTTCAAAACGGTACAGCTTTTGCTCCGGCGCCAGCAGCAGGGTCAAGGCGTCCAACAAGCTGGATTTACCCCAGGCGTTTTCACCCAGCAGCAGCGTGTTGTCGTCCAACATCAGCGACAGCCGGTTAATGCCGCGAAAACCTGCAATCTCGATACGCTCTAAGAACATCTGTCGCCTCCCGTGCGCGCTGCCACCGTCCTTAATGGGGTGACCTTCTCTGAGCATGGTCAAAAAACCCCTTGCAGGTCAAGAGGACGACGTCAAATCTGCCGCTTTACTCCAGTCGCCGTTTTGGTTAGCGTGTGGGGCCTCGCCGGTCATCTTGGCGCCATCTGCCGAACAAAGGACGTAAGCTTCACCATGTATTCAGGACTGCTGATTATTCTCTTACCGCTGATTGCCGGTTACCTGGTTCCATTACGCAGCAGAACGTTACTGCAAACCATTAACCGTCTGCTGAGCTGGATGGTTTACGTGATCCTGTTTTTCATGGGTATCAGCCTGGCGTTTTTGGAGGATCTGAGCAGTAATCTGGTGCTGATTTTCCAGTATGCCTCGGTGTTCTTCCTGTGCATTCTCGCTGCCAGCCTGCTGATGCTGGCGCTGCTGGAACATAAAATGCCGTGGCGGAACAGCCATAAACAGGAAAAGCTGCCCTCGCGCCTGCATATGGCGCTGGAATCGCTCAAACTCTGCGGTGTGGTACTCGGCGGCTTCCTGCTCGGCCTGACCCAGTGGCAATGGTTGCAGTTTGCCAATAAAGGCAGCGAATACGCGTTAATTTTCCTGCTGTTGCTGGTCGGCATCCAATTGCGCAACAGCGGCATGACCCTGCGCCAAATCGTGCTTAACCGACGCGGCATGATGGTGGCCGTGGTGGTGACGGTCAGTGCGCTGGCCGGCGGTGCGCTGGCAGCGCAGCTGCTGGGGTTGCCGATCAAAGCCGGGCTGGCCATGGCCTCCGGTTTTGGCTGGTATTCGCTCTCTGGCATTCTGATCACCGATGCCTACGGTCCGGTATTGGGCAGCGCAGCCTTCTTTAACGATCTGACACGCGAGCTGGTGGCGATTATGCTGATCCCAAGCCTGGTACGACGCAGCCGTTCCTCTGCGCTGGGCCTGTGCGGTGCCACCTCCATGGACTTTACCCTGCCGGTATTGCAACGCAGCGGCGGGTTGGAAATGGTGCCACCGGCGATTGTGCATGGCTTCCTGCTAAGCCTGCTGGCACCGGTACTGATCGCCCTGTTCTCCTGACCTCTTTTCCGGGGGCACCGCCCCCGGAAAGCGTAATAATTCCCATCCGCACAGCGAAATTGCGCTAAATCAAACTTCCCTTTGGTTACGCCATAAAAACCTTTTTAAGCCTCGGTTGCCGATCTATGCTCTTAAACAAGCATTTTAAATGCAACTTTAAAAAAGGAAGCGATTATGTTCTGTGTGCAATGTGAACAAACCATTCGTACCCCGGCAGGCAACGGCTGCTCTTATGCCCAGGGCATGTGTGGTAAAACGGCGGAAACTTCGGACCTGCAGGATCTGCTGGTAGCGGCATTACAAGGGCTGTCAGCCTGGGCTCTGCAGGCACGGGCTCTCGGGATCGTCGATCATGATATCGACAGTTTTGCCCCGCGCGCCTTCTTCTCCACCCTGACCAACGTCAACTTCGATTCTGACCGCATCATCGGTTATGCACGCGAAACTATCACCCTGCGCGAATCACTGGCGGCACGTTGCCGCCTGCTGGATGCCGGCGTAAGCGTCGATCATCCACTAGCCACGTTGCAGTTGGCCGGTGACGATATGCCTACACTGCTGCAACAGGCGGCTCAGTTCGCTCTGAATACCGATAAAGCCGAGGTCGGCGACGACGTGCACGGCCTGCGCATGCTCTGCCTGTACGGCCTGAAAGGCGCGGCGGCCTATATGGAGCACGCCCACGTATTGGGTCAATATGACGACCAGATTTACGCCGACTATCACGCCTTTATGGCCTGGCTCGGCACCCAGCCGCGTGATGTGGATACCCTGCTCAACAACGCGATGGGCATCGGCAAGATGAACTTCAACGTGATGGCCATTCTCGACCACGGTGAAACGCAGGCCTATGGCGATCCGCTGCCCAGCGCGGTAAATGTCCGTCCGGTGGCGGGTAAAGCCATTTTGATCTCCGGTCACGATCTGAAAGATCTGCGCATGTTGCTCGAGCAAACAGAAGGGCAGGACGTGAATGTCTATACCCACGGCGAAATGTTGCCGGCACACGGCTACCCGGAGCTGAAAAAATTCAAACATCTGGTGGGGAACTACGGCAGCGGCTGGCAGAACCAGCTGACCGAGTTTGCCAAATTCCCCGGTCCTATCGTGATGACCTCCAACTGCATTATCGATCCTAACGTCGGCAACTACGGCGATCGCATCTGGACGCGCAGCATCGTCGGCTGGCCGGGCGTCAACCATCTGGAAGGAGATGACTTCACCCAGGTGATCGACCAGGCACAAGGCATGAAGGGGTTCCCGTATACCGAAATCGAACATATGATCACCGTCGGCTTTGGCCGCCAGACGCTGCTCAACGCTGCCGATACGGTGATCGATTTGGTGGCGCAAAAGAAACTGCGTCACGTCTTCCTGGTGGGTGGCTGTGACGGCAGCCGCGATGAACGCAGCTATTTCACCGATTTTGCCCGCAGCGTCCCGCAAGACTGCCTGATCATGACGTTGGCCTGCGGCAAATACCGCTTCAACAAGCTGGATTTCGGCACCCTGGAAGGCTTGCCGCGCCTGCTGGATGTCGGCCAGTGCAACGACGCCTATTCTGCCATCATGCTGGCGGTCAAACTCGCCGATACGCTCGGTTGTACCGTCAACGAACTGCCACTCAGCCTGGTCCTGTCTTGGTTTGAACAGAAAGCGATCGTCATCCTGCTGACGCTGCTGTCGTTAGGGGTGAAAAATATTGTCACCGGCCCGACGGCACCGGGTTTCCTGACCGAGAACCTGATGGCGATCCTCAACGACAAGTTCGGCATGCGTCCGATTACTACCGTTGAGCAGGACCTGCACGCCCTGCTTGGTTGATCCCGTTTTTTGGGGCCGCAGATGCCGGCCCCTTTGCTTTTGAGGTGCCCTATGACCCAGCCCAGCCCACTTTGTCCTAACCGTATGCAGGTCCATTCGATCCAACAGGAAACCGCCGACGTCTGGACGTTAAACCTGATCTGCGACGTTTTTTACCCTTATCAAGCCGGCCAGTTTGCGCTGGTCAGCATTCGCAATAGCGAAGAGACGCTGCGCGCCTATACCTTGTCCTCTTCCCCCGGCCAAAGCCGTTTTCTCAGCATCAGCGTACGTTGCCTGCCGGACGGCATCGGCTCCCGTTGGCTGACGCGTGAGGTTAAACCCGGCAACACCCTGTGGCTGTCTGACGCCCAAGGCGAGTTCAGCTGTGAACAACACCCGGCCGACAGCTACCTGATGTTGGCTGCCGGCTGTGGCGTCACGCCAATCATCTCCATGTGTCGCTGGCTGGTGGCCAATCGTCCGGCCTGTGATGTCGCCGTAATCTTTAACGTACGCACCCCTGCCGATACCATTTTCGCCGAGCAGTGGCGCGAGCTTTGTGCCGCTCATCCGCAACTGCGGCTGACGCTGGTGGCCGAACAAGATATCCAGCCAGGGTATCTCAGCGGGCGGATCAGTGCCGAAGTGCTGCGCCAGGTCGCGCCGGATATCACCGAACGCAGGGTGATGACCTGCGGTCCTGCGCCTTATATGACCCAGGCGGAGCAACTGTGCCTGCAGCTTGGCGTGCCGGCTTCCCGCTTTCACAAAGAACAGTTTCATACCCCGGCGGAAACCGATAGCGGGCAAGGTGCAACTTTAATGCTGCGCTCCGCCCGGCCGTTGGGTGAATACCACGTCCCGGTAGGCAGCACGCTGCTGGCAGCGATGGAAGCCAACGCATTGCCGGTCAATGCGGCCTGTCGCGCCGGGGTATGCGGCTCGTGCAAAACGCGCATTCTCGAAGGCGACTACACCACCACCAGCAGCATGACGCTCACACCGGCTGAAATCGCCCAGGGCTATGTGCTGGCCTGCAGTTGCCAACTGCAGGGCGACGTTACCCTCGCCTGACGCTTACCGCCCCATCGCCAATGATGGGGCATTTATCGGCAAGCAGGCTTGGCACTCCCCTTCTACACTTTCCCGGTTGCGCGCTTTTATTACGTTCATCTGCTCAATAATCAATAAGCCATACCCGAGGAATTCAGACGATTGAAAATCAAGGGTATTTCTATCATGTTTGGGGGAAGTATGAAGCAAACCGTAGCCACGCTGATCGCCAAAACTCTGGAACAGGCCGGTGTGAAACGCATTTGGGGCGTCACCGGCGATTCACTTAACGGCCTCAGCGACAGCCTGCACCGTATGGGCACCATCGAATGGCTGGGTACGCGCCACGAAGAAGTCGCTGCCTTTGCCGCCGGTGCGGAAGCCCAGCTTACCGGCCAACTGGCGGTCTGCGCCGGATCTTGTGGGCCAGGTAACCTGCATCTGATCAACGGTCTGTTCGATTGTCACCGCAACCACGTACCGGTACTGGCCATTGCCGCCCATATTCCCTCCAGCGAGATTGGCAGCGGTTATTTCCAGGAAACTCACCCACAAGAACTGTTCCGCGAATGCAGCCACTACTGCGAGCTGGTTTCCAACCCGGAACAGCTGCCGCGGGTGCTGGAGATTGCCATGCGCAAAGCGATCCTCAATCGCGGGGTCTCGGTGATTGTGCTGCCGGGGGACGTGGCGCTGCGCATGGCACCGGAAGACGCCAGCATGGTGTGGCACACTCCGGCATTGCCGCTGGTGCAGCCCCCCATGAGCGAGTTGAACAAGCTGGCCGCAACCCTTAACAAGGCAAAAAATATTACGCTGATGTGCGGCAGCGGCTGTGCCGGTTCTCATGATGAAGTGGTCAAGCTGGCCGAACTGTTGCAGGCACCGGTGGTGCATGCTTTGCGCGGTAAAGAGCATATCGAGTGGGACAACCCCTATAGCGTCGGCATGACCGGTCTGATCGGTTTCTCTTCCGGCTATCACGCCATGATGAACGCCGATACCCTGGTGCTGCTCGGTACCCAGTTCCCGTACCGCGCCTTCTATCCTACCAACGCCAATATCATTCAGATCGACATCAACCCAGGCAGTATCGGGGCGCACTGCCCGGTCAATATGGCGCTGGTGGGCGACATCAACACCACCCTGACCGCCCTGCTGCCGCAGTTGGAACCCAAGAGCGACAGTGCCTTTCTCGACAAGGCCCTGGAGCACTACCGCAACGCGCGCAAAGATCTGGACGGCCTGGCCACCGCCAATGACGATCAGCCTATTCACCCGCAGTATCTGGCGCAACAGCTCAGCCAGTACGCCAGCGACGACGCCATCTTCACCTGCGACGTCGGCACGCCGACGGTATGGGCGGCCCGCTATCTGAAAATGAACGGCAAGCGCCGCCTGCTCGGTTCGTTCAACCACGGTTCGATGGCCAACGCCATGCCGCAGGCGATTGGCGCACAGGCAACCGAACCGAACAAGCAGGTGATAGCCATGTGCGGCGACGGCGGTTTCACTATGCTGATGGGCGACTTCCTGTCGTTGGCCCAGCTAAAACTGCCGGTCAAGATTGTGATCTTCAACAACAGCGTTTTGGGCTTCGTGGCCATGGAAATGAAGGCCGGGGGCTACCTGACCGACGGCACTGACCTGCATAACCCTGACTTTGCGGCGATAGCCAATGCCGCCGGCATCAAGGGCATTCGCGTGGAGAAAGCGTCGGATCTGGACGGCGCACTGCAGGAAATGCTGGCGCACCCCGGCCCGGCATTGCTCGATGTCGTCACCGCCAAGCAGGAACTGGCGATGCCGCCGCAGATCAAATTCGAGCAGGCCAAGGGCTTTAGCCTGTATATGCTGCGGGCGATCATCAACGGCCGCGGCGACGAAGTGGTCGAACTGGCAAAAACCAACTGGTTGCGTTAATGACCCACCCCGGGAACAACGATCGCTGTTCCCGGTATTTTTTCTCTTTTGTCATCAGAAAATCTGGCTATGATGAAAACCGCATTCTCTTTCACATTAGCTATCCCCAATAGATTTTAAGTTGCAGCCAACAACGCTGCGGCTTGAAAGATCAAGGGGATAAGGAATTTTTATGCTTATTGATCTACGCAGCGACACAGTAACCCGCCCCAGCGCCGCTATGCGTGAAGCCATGGCCCAGGCCGAAGTCGGTGATGACGTTTATGGCGATGACCCCACGGTCAACGCACTGGAAGCGGAAGCGGTTCGCCTGTCCGGTAAAGAGGCGGCGCTGTTCTTGCCAAGCGGCACCCAGGCAAACCTGGTAGCGCTGCTGAGCCATTGCCAGCGCGGTGACGAATACATCGTCGGCCAGCAGGCGCATAACTATAAATACGAAGCCGGCGGTGCCGCGGTACTGGGTAGCATCCAACCGCAGCCGATTGAAGCCAACCCGGACGGTACCCTGCCGCTGGACAAGGTCGCGGCGGCAATTAAACCCGATGATATTCACTTTGCCAGAACCCGTCTGCTGAGCCTGGAAAACACCATCAGCGGCCGCGTGTTACCGCTGGGGTACCTGCAACAGGCCTGGCAATTCAGCCGTGAACACAAGCTGGCACTGCATATCGACGGGGCGCGCATCTTCAACGCCGCAGTTGCGCTGAATGTGCCGCTGAAAGAGATCGTGCAGTATTGCGACACCTTCACCATTTGCCTGTCGAAAGGGCTGGGCGCACCGGTAGGCTCGTTGTTGTGCGGCAGCGAAGCCTTTATTCAGCAGGCGATACGCTGGCGCAAAATGACCGGCGGCGGCCTGCGTCAGGCCGGTATTCTGGCCGCCGCGGGACTCTATGCGCTGGAGCATAATGTCGAACGATTGCGGGAAGATCACGATAACGCCAAGTGGCTGGAGCAGCAGTTGCAAAACATTGGCGTGGAGATCGCCGAGCCGGGCGCGCAAACCAACGTGCTGTACCTGCGTCAGTCCCCTGAATTGGCGGCAAAACTGGGCCCCTGGATGCGCGAGCGCGGCGTGCTGATCAGCAGCGGGCCGCTGACGCGCATTTTGACCCACCTCGACGTCAGCCGTCAGGATTTACAGCACGTGGTCGATTTGTGGCAACAATTCCTCAAGCAGCACGCCTGATGCATGCCTCAACGGGGCGCTAACACGCCCCGTGTTTTAGAGGATCCAGCGGCCGTAAACCCAGTACCAGATCGCCAACGTCGCCACGACGTTCAACACCACGCTGAAGATAAACCAACTTTTGAACGGCTGTTTTTGAGTTTTGTGACGGAACAATTGCTGCGCAACGATCGCCCCAATCCAGCCACCCACCAGCCCGAACACCCATAGCGTGATTTCAGGCACCCGACGCCAACCCTTGCGCGCGGCCAGTTTATCGACACCGTACACCAATAACGTCAGCAGGTTAGCCAACAGCCACCACATCCAAATCGGATGCAGGAAAAATAAACTGGCGATCAGCGCCAGACCTAACAGGGCATAACAAACGGCATTGAGTTTCATATTTTTTCGGCTTAGCACAGACAAACGGTGCGTAGTGTGACGCTGCCTTAAGGTGGATGCAATGCCCGCATAACCACACAAAAAGTGCATTTAAACCCTGAGTTTGGCATGCTGTCATCGACTTCCACTGCATAAGGCAGCGCTAATGACACCTCAACGCGTATTGGTTCTTGGAGCCAGCGGCTATATTGGCCAGAACCTGATCCCCCACCTGATCGAACAGGGACACAGCATTACCGCCGCCGCGCGCCGCCTTGAATGGCTTCAGGAGCAGCATTGGCCGCAGGTCAACTGCCAGTACGTGGATGTCTACCAACCAGAAACCCTGACCGCCGCGCTGTGGGAGATCGACGCCGTTTATTATCTGATCCACGGTATGGGCGACGGTGATGACTTTATCGAAAAAGAACGCCAGGCGGCGGAGAATCTGCGCGATGCGCTACGCAACGCCAGCGTAAAACAGGTCATTTTTCTCGGTGCACTGCAGCCGGAAGGCGAGAGTTCACCGCACCTGGTGGCACGCAAGCTGACCGGGGAGATCTTGCGCCAGAGCGGCGTACCGGTCACCGAGCTGCGCGCCAGCATCATTGTCGGTCCCGGTTCGGCGGCCTTCGAAATTATGCGCGATATGGTCTACAACCTGCCGGTGCTAACCCCGCCGCGCTGGGTGCGTTCCAAATCTTCGCCGGTCGCGTTGGAAAATCTGCTGGTGTATCTGGCCGATCTGCTGGCGCACCCGGCGGAAGAAAACCGCATTTTTGACGTCGCCGGCCCGGAGTACATCAGTTATCAAACAATGTTTGAACGCTTCATTGCCATCAGCGGCAAAAAACGCTGGCTGATCCCCATACCCTTGCCCACCCGGTTTATCTCGGTATGGTTCATCAGCATGATCACCTCGGTGCCCACCTCGATCGCCAATGCGTTGATCCAGGGGTTGAACCACGATCTTCCCGCCGACGGTAAACCGCTACAGGCTCTGATCCCGCAGACGCTGCAAACCTTCGATCAGGCGGTGACAGCTACCCTGCGGCGCGAGGAAGAAGTGGTCGACTCCGCCGACTGGGGCTACGATCCGGAAGCACGAGCCCGCTGGCGACCAGGCTATGGCTTCTACCCGAAACAGGCGGGCTGTTCGCTGGAAACCCAGGCCTCCAGCCAGGCGCTGTGGCATACGGTGCAGCAACTGGGCGGGAAAGAGGGCTATTTTTACGCCAATATCCTGTGGAAAATCCGTGCCCGCATGGACGATATGATCGGCAATCGCGTGGTTTATGGCCGCCCCCAGCGTGAGACGTTGGCCATTGGCGACCTGGTCGATGGCTGGAAGGTCATCACCATTAAACCGCTGCGGCAGTTGGCGTTGCTGTTCGGCATGAAAGCGCCGGGGCTGGGCCGGCTGGTATTCACCATCAAAGATCATGGCGACCACCGCACCCTGGATGTGCGTGCCTGGTGGCACCCTGCCGGTTTTAGCGGACTGCTGTATTGGTTCGCCATGATGCCCGCTCACCTGTTCATTTTTCGCGGTATGGCGCGCCGTATCGCCAGGCTGGCCGAAGAGAACCCGCGCAATATGTCCTGACCATCGCTTATTTGTCGATCAACCGCACAGTTTACTGCTGCGGTTAGGGCCTTTCCGATTGCATAGCGCACGAAATAACGGAAGAATGGCATCTTATTTGCTGGAACGCCGCTGAAGGCAGTCAGCATTCTGATTTTTGGTGAGAATAGAGTTCGTTATGAAGGTATTGGTCACCGGTGCAACCAGTGGGTTAGGCCGTAACGCCGTTGAATATCTCCGCCGCCAGGGCATTAAAGTGCGTGCCACCGGCCGCAACCAGGCCATGGGCAGTCTGCTGGAAAAAATGGGCGCGGAATTCATTCATGCCGATCTCACCAACCTGATCTCATCGCAGGCCAAAGCCATGCTGGCCGACGTGGACGTGCTGTGGCACTGTTCCAGCTTCACCTCGCCATGGGGCACCGAAGAAGCCTTCGAACTGGCCAATGTGCGCGCTACCCGTCGTTTGGGCGAGTGGGCAGCGGCCTACGGCGTTTCGCAGTTTATCCATATCTCTTCGCCGGCGATCTACTTCGATTACCATCACCATCGCAACATTACCGAAGACTTCCGCCCCGCGCGCTATGCCAACGAGTTTGCGCGCAGCAAAGCCGCCGGTGAACAGGTGATCCAGCAGTTGGCGATGTCCAACCCGCAAACCCACTTCACCATCCTGCGCCCTCAGGGGTTGTTCGGGCCGCATGACAAAGTGATGCTGCCGCGCCTGTTGCAGATGATCAAACGCTACGGCAACCTGCTGCTGCCACGCGGCGGCGCGGCACTGGTGGACATGACCTATCTGGAAAACGCGGTGCACGCCATGTGGCTGGCCACCCAGAAAGAAAATACCCCATCCGGCCGCGCTTATAACATCACCAATCAGCAGCCACGTCAGTTGCACAGCGTGGTGCAGCAGTTAATTGACGAGTTGGGGATGAAGTGCCGGATCCGCTCTGTGCCCTATCCCATGCTCGATATGATGGCGCGCGGTATGGAGAAACTCGGCAGCAAAAGCGAGAAAGAGCCGGTACTGACCCACTATGGGGTCGCCAAGCTCAATTTTGATCTGACGCTGGACACCACTCGTGCCCAGCAGGAGTTGGATTACCGGCCGATAGTTTCGCTCGATGAAGGCATTTCCCGCACCGCTCGCTGGCTAAAAGAACACGGTAAACTGCACGGCCTTTAATTAGCGAGCTGCCCCGTACTTCAACAGCAAGGCATCAACGATCGCCTCCGTCTCCGCATCCGGCTCACCGCGATAATCGCTGGGCCGGAAATGCATCTGAAACGCCGCCAGCACGTTCTTCTGCTGCCTGACATCCCACCGAGCGTCAATACCATAACCGTAACGCGCCAGCTTTTCGATCAAGGGGGCCAGGGGCACGGCCGCCTGCTTGTCGCGGCCGGCCAGTAGCTTCTGCACCTGCTGCTCGTCCGGCCAGGCGCCAATACCGGCCTGCGCCAGTTGCCGCCAGGGGAATAACGGACCCGGGTCCTGTTTGCGTTGGGGCGCTATATCGCTGTGCCCCACTACGTCTGTCGGCTGAATGCCATAGCGTTGGATGATATCGCGGCTCAGCGGGATCAACAGGGCTATTTGCTGTGGCGTATAGGGCTGCCAATGGGTAAACAACAGGGTCCGGTTGAACCCGCGATTGACTATTTCAATCCCTATCGAGGTATCGTTCAGGTTGGTTCTGGCGCGCCAGGTGCTGGCCCCGGCATGCCATGCGCGCAGGGCTTCAGGCACCAGTTGAAACGCCACCGGTTTGCCCTGAACCAATGGCGGGTGCGCGGGCAGCAGATAGTGCGCGCTGACGTGTTCATCCGTCAGGGTTTTAAGCGAGGAATGGAAATCTTCTGCGGTGTAATGCATCACCAGAAAACGAATGCGCTGGTCTGCTCCCTGCGCCTGATGCAGGGTTTCCAACTGATAGTCGCCCCGGTCTATGGTGGTGCTTTGCGGTGCGCTTTGGCAGCCGGCAAGCAATGCGGCAACAAATATCCCTGGCCAAATTTTCACGAATCCCTCCTGCCGTCGAGCGGCTCAAATTTGTAACTCAAATTGATTAATCTGTATCCAATAATCAAGTTAATCAATAAATGATGACAGAGAGGCCAGATGTGCAAGTGAGTGTTGCGCCGCGCTGGCGGACTCCATGGCAGATGATAGCTTCATAGTATTACCTGCGCTGATAAAAGTGAGTCGCTCATGTTCAAGCTCAACCCTGTCGCCTGGCTGATCTGCATCGCCATGCTGCCGCTCAGCGGCTGTGACCAAAAAACGGTAGCTAATACCATGGGGGGAAGCGCGCCTGCTGTGGCCACGCCCGCGGCAGCATCAACCTATACGCCACTGAGTGCCGATCAATTGTATCAACTGGTCAGCCCGGTGGCGCTTTTTCCTGACAAACTGTTGGCGCAGGTGCTGGCCGGTGCGGGTTATCCCGATCAAATCAGCGCGGCGGATAACTGGCTGGCGCAAAACCGGGGGCTGCAACCGGCCGCGCTCACCGCAGCCGCTGGCGCTCAACCCTGGGACCCCAGCGTACGCGGTTTGGTACAATTTCCTGACGTGCTGGATCAGATGGCTAAAAATATTCCCTGGACCACCGCGCTGGGCAGCGCTTATCTCAACGACCCTACCGACGTGATGAACGCCATTCAGGTCATGCGCCAACGTGCCGCCGCCAAAGGCACGCTGAAAACGTCGCCGCAACAAAGGGTGGTCATCACGCCTGCAACCCGTTACGTGGAACCGCAACCCTATCCGCAAAGCGTCGTGGTTGCGCCAGCGCAAACCATTGTCATCGAACCCAGCCAACCGGATGTGGTTTACGTGCCGCGTTACGATCCCTGGGTGGCCTATGGCGAACCTGTCCCGGCCTACCCGAGCTATCACTATCAGAGTGCCTCAGGCTATAGCAGTGGCGATATGCTGGCGGCAGGCGTGATCAGTTTTGGCGTGGGCGTCGCGGTCGGGGCATTGATCAATCAGCATCATGACAACTGGCATAGCTGGGACGTGCGCTGGAATGATCGGCGTCAACCGGTGGTCTATAACAATGCGCCTTATATCTCGCACTCCACCACGGTGATTAACCGTGTCACCAATATCAACCAATACAATAATGTGAATCGCAGCACCACGGTGAATAACTATCACAATGCGCCAGTCAATCAGGTGCCGCATTTTGCCGCACCAACGCCTTATGCAGCCCCTAAGGTTGCCAACCTGCAACAGCCACATTTTACGCCGCCCGTCGCAGCCAATGAACGCCAGCCGATGACGGCGCCGAACTTTGCCCATGCAGCTACGCCAGCGCCCCATGCGATGACACCGGTCGCCCATGTTCAGCAGCCAATGACCCTGCCGAGTTTCGCTCATTCAACACCGGCAGCCGTGCGCCCGCACCCAGCGACAGTCACGGCCCCCGTTCATCAGGCCGAGATGCGACCGGCTCGTACGCCTGAACAACATCTACCGACACCTGTCAGCGTACAGCAAAGGGCGCAGTTGCCGGCCGTTAAACCTGTCGAACACGTCGCGCCCAAGGCTAACGTTATTCGCCCACAGCCGGTTCAACCACGGCCAAATGCCATGATGTCGCATAGCGCACCAACGCCGTTCCATCAGCCACAGATTCAACAGGCACAGCATCACCCTGCCCCAGCGGCCAAACCGCAGGAACATCGCCCGCTAAAAGTGGAAGAACACAAAGTAGGATAAACGAATGCCCCCGGCCTTGGCCGGGGGCAAAGAAAGGATTAGCGGCTGACTTTCACCGCGGTACCGCTGACGGTCACCATTAACATGCTGCTGTCTTTACCCACGGTTTCGTAATCGATATCAATGCCTACCACCGCATTGGCGCCCAATTCTTTCGCTTGCTCCTCCAACTCCCGGAAGGCAATCAGGCGCGCTTTACGCAGCTCTTTCTCATAAGCGCCCGAACGGCCGCCCACGATGTCGCGCACGCCGGCAAAAAAATCGCGGAAAATATTCGCGCCCAAAATGGCCTCGCCGGTGACAACGCCGCAGTACTCGGTAATAGTAAACCCTTCCAGGGTCGGGGTAGTGGAAAGCTGCATGAAAACTCCTTGCTTGATTGATTCATCGCACTTATCTGACCATTGATTTGGCATTATGTTCTGTATTGAAATGGCACGCAGTACGAATGCAAGGCCAGAAATCGCATTTATACTGTAGGCTAATGGTCTTCATGGTAGAGACTTTCACATAAGGTAATGAGATGAAAACAAAAACGATTGCGGCTGTTTTGCCCTTAGCGCTGTTACTGAGTGCCTGCACCACCGTCGAACCGGCATTCAAGGATATCGGCTCCCGTACCGGCGGTTGTGTGGAAGGCGGCCCGGATACGGTCGCACAGAAATTTTACGATCTGCGCCTGCAACAGGGCGCCGCTACCACCCTGCCCGACAGCAACCGTCTGGCGCAGTTGCAACCTTACCTGAGTAAAGTGCTGTATCAGGATCTGGTTACCGCCAACCAGAACCCGGGCAAACATCAGGTCACTGGCGATCTGTTTACCGGCAACGCGCAGGGACCGACCAGCGCCACCGTCGCCAGCGCTTCTACCATCCCGAATACCGACGCAAAAAATATTCCATTGCGCGTACAGCTCAGCTACCAGAAGGACGGCGGCAGCGCGGTCAACTGGCAGGATGAGGTGCTGATGGTGCGTGAAGGCACCTGTTGGGTGGTGGATGATATCCGCTATCTGAACGTGCCGCCGCATGCCGCCAGCGGGACGCTGCGTCAGGTATTGGAAAACCAGTAAGCTCACACGCCCCACCGTCATCTGCTTGATGCCGGTGGGTAAAAAAATGCCTTGATTCCGCTCAACATTCGTTCACTTTGAGAATTTTCGCTACATACCTCACAGCGTGCACGACAAATCCCCCCTTCGAACCTGACTCGCGGTATCTTGTGCTATTCTTTTACTATCCTGCCGCGCAGTAATAAATTTTAACGCACAAAGATTGCATAAGTATTCTGTGGAAGTTAACATTCGCGGCATCAATATCTATTCAATTCTGGCGCATGAGCATTCAACTTAACGGTATCAACTGCTATTACGGCGCACATCAGGCGCTGTTTGACATCACGCTGGATTGCCCAGCAGGGGAAACTTTAGTGCTGCTGGGTCCAAGCGGCGCGGGGAAAAGTTCATTGCTGCGGGTGCTGAACCTGCTGGAAATGCCGCGCTCGGGTCAGTTGCAGATCGCCGGCAATCAATTCGACTTCAAGCAGGCCCCTGGCGAGAAAGCCATTCGTGAGCTGCGTCAGAACGTCGGCATGGTATTCCAGCAATATAATCTCTGGCCTCACCTTACCGTGGTGCAAAACCTGATCGAAGCGCCGTGTCGCGTGCTTGGCCTGACCAAGGCTCAGGCGATGGAGCGTGCCGACAAGTTGCTGAAGCGTTTGCGCCTGACCGATTTTGCCGACCGTTTCCCGCTGCACCTTTCCGGCGGCCAGCAGCAACGCGTGGCCATTGCCCGTGCGCTGATGATGGAGCCGCAGGTACTGCTGTTCGACGAACCGACCGCCGCGCTGGATCCTGAAATCACCGCCCAAATCGTCAGCATCATTCGCGAGCTGGCCGGCACCGGGATCACCCAGGTGATCGTCACCCACGAAGTGGAAGTGGCGCGCAAAACCGCCAGCCGCGTGGTCTACATGGAAAACGGCCGCGTAGTGGAACAAGGCGATGCCAGCCACTTTGCGCAGCCGCAGACCACCGAGTTTGCCAATTACTTATCACACTAACAATTTTACTTGCTGTAATTTGGGGAGTTTGCGATGAAAAAACTAATAATCGCCGCCGTTCTGGCTGGCATCAGCGTTTCCGCCTCTGCAGCCGAAACGATCCGTTTCGCTACCGAAGCTTCTTATCCTCCGTTTGAATTTATTGACGCCGGCAACAAGATCCAGGGGTTTGACGTCGATCTGGCCAATGCCCTGTGTAAAGAGATGCAGGCCGAGTGCAGCTTCACCAATCAGGCTTTTGACAGCCTGATCCCAAGCCTGAAGTTCAAGCGTTTTGACGCGGTCATGGCCGGTATGGACATCACGCCTGAACGTGAAAAACAGGTGCTGTTTACCAAACCGTATTACGACAACTCCGCGCTGTTTGTCGCCCAGAAGGGCAAAGTTGCCGACGTAGCGGCGCTGAAAGGCAAAAAAGTGGGCGTGCAGAACGGTACGACACACCAGAAATACCTGACCGATAAGCACCCTGAAATCACCACCGTGCCTTACGACAGCTATCAGAACGCCATTTTGGATCTGAAGAATGGTCGCGTTGACGCGGTATTTGGTGACACCGCAGTGGTCAACGAATGGCTGAAACAGAATGCCGCTCTGGCCGCGGTAGGCGATAAGGTGACCGACAAAGACTACTTCGGTACCGGGCTCGGCATTGCCGTTCGCCAGAAAAATACCGATCTGCAGGGCAAGTTCAATGCCGCCCTCGACAAGATCAAACAGGATGGGACTTACGAAACCATCTACAAAAAATGGTTCCAGCAGTAATCTATCCCCATGAATGAAATTCAACCTCTAGCAAGCGCCGCCGGGATGACCGTCGGCCTTGCCGTTTGTGCCCTTATCCTCGGGTTGATCCTGGCGATGCTGTTTGCCGTCTGGGAGTCATCGCGCTGGAAAGTGGTCAGCTGGCTCGGCACCGCCTGGGTTACGCTGTTGCGCGGCCTGCCGGAAATTCTGGTGGTGCTGTTCATCTATTTCGGCTCATCACAGCTGCTTTTGATGCTGTCCGACGGCTTCACCCTGAACTTTGGCCTGTTCCAGCTGCCCGTCCAGCTGGCGATTGATAATTTTGAAGTCAGCCCGTTCCTGTGTGGCGTAATTGCCCTCGCCCTGCTCTATTCCGCCTATGCGTCACAAACATTGCGCGGGGCACTCAAAGCGGTGCCACAGGGGCAATGGGAATCCGGCCAGGCACTGGGGATGAGCACTGCAGCGATTTTCTTTCGCCTGATCATGCCGCAGATGTGGCGCCACGCCCTGCCAGGGCTGGGCAACCAGTGGCTGGTTTTACTGAAGGATACCGCGCTGGTGTCGCTGATCAGCGTTAACGATCTGATGCTGCAGACCAAGAGCATCGCCACTCGCACCCAGGAGCCTTTTACCTGGTATGTGATCGCGGCGGCCATCTATTTGGTGGTGACCCTGTTTAGCCAGTACATCATCAAACGCATTGAACTGCGCACCACGCGTTTTGAGCGGGGGCCAGCCTGATGTTTGAGTTCTTGCCGGAAATTATCAAAGGGCTGCACACCAGTCTGACGCTGACCGTTACCGCGCTGATCGTGGCACTGCTGCTGTCATTGGTGCTGACGGTGATCCTGACGCTGAAAACGCCGATCCTGACGCCGCTGGTGAAAATCTATATCACCCTGTTCACCGGTACGCCGCTGCTGGTGCAGATCTTCCTGATCTACTACGGCCCCGGCCAGTTCCCGGCGATCCGCGAATATCCGTGGTTGTGGGATCTGCTGTCGCAGCCGTGGCTGTGTGCGATGATCGCATTGGCGCTGAACAGCGCGGCCTACACTACCCAGCTGTTTTACGGTGCGGTGCGGGCGATCCCCGCCGGTCAGTGGCAATCTTGCGAAGCGCTTGGCATGTCGCGTGCCCAGTCGTTGCGTATCCTGCTGCCCTTTGCCTTCAAGCGTGCGCTGTCGTCTTACTCCAACGAAGTGGTGTTGGTGTTCAAGAGCACCTCGCTGGCCTACACCATTACCCTGATGGAAGTGATGGGATACAGCCAGCTGATGTATGGCCGTACCTATGACGTGATGGTGTTTGGTGCTGCCGGGTTGGTCTATCTGTGCGTCAACGGCCTGCTGACGTTGTTGATGCGCATGGTCGAGCGTCGGGCGCTGGCATTCGAGCGCCGCAACTGAGCCCGCTCCCTCAGGTCTCGGAGCCCTGCCATCGTGCAGGGCTTTTTTATTTTCGTTGTAATTTTTTAATCATTTATATTGCATATTAATGCATTAAATGTCAGGGTAAACGTCGATAAACAGCCGCCAAAACCTTTGGGTTATTGTCAGTAAAATCAAGCGGTGAAGAGATAAAAACACGCAGACTTGCAGACAGGAGCTTTACGCATGAAAAAACTATTACTTGCCGCTACGGTATTGGCGGGCATCGCCTTCAACGCCAGTGCAGCTGAGACCATTCGCTTCGCCTCTTCCGCCACCTATCCCCCCTTCGAATCGCTGGATGCCAGCAACAAGATTGTCGGGTTTGATATCGATCTGGCTACCGCGCTGTGCAAGCAAATGAAAGCCGAATGCACCTTTACCAACCAGGCGTTCGACAGCCTGATCGCCGCCCTGAAATTCAAAAAATACGACGCGGTGATTTCCGGTATGGACATCACGCCAGAGCGCAGCAAGCAGGTTTCCTTTACCCAGCCTTACTACGCCAACTCGGCGATCGTCATCGCGCAGAAAGGCAAATTCAGCTCGCTGGCGGATCTGAAAGGCAAAAAGATTGGCATGGAGAACGGCACCACCCATCAAAAATACATGCAGGATAAGCACCCGGAGATTAACACCGTTTCATACGACAGCTACCAGAACGCCATTCTCGAACTGAAAAATGGCCGTATTGACGGCGTGTTCGGTGATACCGCAGTGGTCAACGAGTGGCTGAAGAATAGCCCGCAATTGGCGCCGGTCGGCGAGCACGTTACCGATGCCCAATACTTCGGCACCGGCCTGGGCATTGCCGTGCGTCCGGACAACCAGGCGCTGCTGGCCAAGCTGAATGCCGCTCTGGACGCCATCAAGGCCGACGGCACCTACAAAGCCATCAACGACAAGTGGTTCCCGCAGTAAGATCTCTCCAGGGCGTGGTATGCACGCCCTATTTCAAACTGTATGCTTATTGCCCAAAACGCCTTTAGTGGCGTACCAGCAGAGTCAGCACTTCGTAGTGGGCGGTATGAGGGAACATATCGAACAGTTGCACGCGTTCAATGCGGTAATCCGGCAACATCTCAATGTCTTTCGCCATCGTCTCGGCGTTACAACTCGAATAGAGAATATAGCCGGGCGCCATCTGATTCAGATAGTCGCACAAATCCTTGCCGATGCCGCGCCGTGGCGGATTGACCAGCACTAATTGGGGGACGCTACCCTCAGCGGTGGCAAATTTCGTGGAATCCAGCGCCTGGAAGTTAACCTGTTGCAGACCGAGCGTTTTCGCTGACTGACGCGCACAGGCAATCGCCTCGGCGCTGATCTCAATACCGGTCAGGCGGGTATCCGTCTGCGCACAGTGCAGGCCAAATCCCCCCACACCGCAGAACAGATCCCACATGCTTTCAATACCCAATGCACGAACCCAGTCACGAGCGGTAGCGTACAGTTCAGCCGCCACCTTTGGGTTGGTCTGGAAAAAACTTTGTGGGCGGATATACAACGGCACCTGATTAAATTGCTCTTCCAGCGCCTGCTGTTCGGTCAGTGGGATCTCCAGCTCTCCTTCCATAATCGCCATATGCACCGGCTGAATATTGGCGGAGATCACCCTGAGTTGTGGCAATTGCTGCTGTAACCACGGCAACGCCGCTCGCAGCTGTGCCAATTTACTCTCCGAGCGCAGTACAAAGCGCAGCATCACGCCGCCGCTGTGGGTGCTTTCGGTCAACAGCAGATACTTCAGTTCCCCGCGCTTACGCGCCACGTTATAGGGCGTCAAACCGGCGCGGGCGATAAAACTTTTCAACACCGCGAACATGGGCGCAAAACTGGCGGGGTACAGTGGACAGCCACTCAGATCAACCGGCGTGCCATCGCGGTGCAGCATGCCCAGCAACGGGCGCTCTACGCTGCCGCTGACCACCATTTTGGCCTTATTGCGAAATGCGCCCTGCTCGCCAGCAATCGGCGCCAGCCAATGCGCGACGTCGCGTTCGGCCAGCAGGGATTGCAGGTGATGCTGTTTGTCTGTCAGCTGCTGCGGGTAAGGCTTTTCCAACCACTGACAAGAACGGCAGGTGCCCGCCGTATACAAGGCGCAATGCATTAAGTTGACTCTGAGTTCGGGGTGAATAATTAAGGGCGCAGAGTTTATCACTCTACGCCCTTAAAATCTCAATTGCGCGCGGCGAAATAGCGGCGGCTAGTGGCAGGAACGAACAATAAGGCCAGGATGACGACATCGGGGATTTTCTGCAGGATCAACACGTGCAGAATTTGGCCGCTGGTTTCGCCCTCCACGGTAAAGACTTCGGGCAAAAAGCTGTCGATGGTCGCCAACAGCAAATAACCGACCACCGCACACTGACAGGCAACATAGACCCAACGCCCCCAATTGCGACCGCGCATTACCGCAAAACCGCAGCTGATTTGCAGGCACAGCAGCACCAGACCAGCCAAAAATATCAGGGTGGAATCCCAGGCCTGGGCGCTGGTGCTGACAAACTCCTGAGCGCCATCGACGCCCAGTTCACCCAACAGCAACAGCACGCTGATGCATTTGATAGCCACCATCGCCGTACCGGCCACCATCACCGGTACTGGCGCATCTGAAGTCGTTCTCATTCCCTGCCTGCTGTTCAGCATGTCTGCCATGTCCATGTTCCGCAACGAAAACGCCGTCTATACCCTCATCTTTCAAGTTGCAGCGTGGTTACCTGCGCTCACACCCCAGTTACTTAAGTAAGCGCCTGGGGAAGAGCGAGCTGGCCGCCTGGCTGTAACTCTAAAGCTGTAGGGTATATTCAAACGAGATATATAAAGTCAGGTAATCAATTGCAATACCAATAATTGCAAAAATAGCAGGTTTAATCAGACTCAGCTACGGGCGGCCTTTTGTAATTCGCGCGATCGCTGTTTTTCCGAGCGAGCCATAAACCACCAGGCGATCAGACCGATAATCCCCACCACCAGCAGGATCAAACTGGCCAGGGCGTTGATTTCCGGATTAACCCCCATACGCACGCTGGAGAACACCAGCATCGGCAAGGTGGTCGCGCCCGGCCCGGCGACAAAGCTGGCAATCACCAGGTCATCCAGCGACAGTGTGAATGCCAGCATCCAGCCGGCAACCAGCGCCGGTGCAATCATTGGCAGCGTGATCACGAAAAACACCTTCAACGGCGTCGCGCCCAAATCCATCGCGGCCTCTTCGATCGAGCGATCCAATTCACGCAGGCGCGAACTGATCACCACTGAAACGTAGGCCGTACAGAAGGTGACATGCGCCAGCCAGATGGTGAACATGCCGCGTTCCGACGGCCAACCCAAGGTATGCCCCATCGCCACAAACAACAGCAGCAGCGACAAACCGGTAATCACATCCGGCATAACCAGCGGTGCAGTCAGCATAAAGGCAAAGCCGGTTGAACCACGAAAACGGCCAAAACGCACCATCACCACCGCAGCAATCGCGCCAAGCACTACGGCGGCGGTCGCTGAAGCGGCAGCAATGGTCAGGCTGAGCCCGACGGCGCTGATCATCGCCGAGTCGTGGAATAACGCGGTATACCAACGCGTCGACCAGCCCGCCCACACCGTCACCAGTTTTGAACTGTTGAACGAGTAAATCACCAGCATCAGCATCGGCGCATACAGGAAAGTGAAACCAAGCACCAAAATAGCGATACGCCACGGTGAGCGCACTACCGGCAAGTTGTTCATCCCTGCCCCCCCATTTCCTTGTTCTGGTGCTTGTGGAACCAGATAATCGGCAAAATCAACAGCAGCAGCATCACGGTGGCAACCGCCGAAGCTACCGGCCAATCGCGGTTATTAAAGAATTCCTGCCACAGTACCCGGCCAATCATAATACTGTCAGGCCCGCCCAGCAGTTCCGGGATCACGAACTCGCCGACCGCTGGAATAAACACCAGCATCGAACCGGCAATGATACCGCCGCGGGTCAGCGGCACAATCACGCTGAAGAAGGTTTTCAGCGGTTTGGCGCCCAGATCCAGCGAGGCCTCCACCAGCGAATAATCCAGCCGCGTCAAGGCGGTATAAATCGGCAGCACCATAAACGGCAGGTAGGAGTAAACCACGCCGATATAGACCGCCAGATTGGTATGCAGGATCACCAGCGGCTGATCGATAACCCCAAGCCACAGCAAGAAATTGTTAAGGATACCGTTGTTTTTCAATATGCCCATCCAGGCATAAACGCGGATCAAAAATGAGGTCCACGACGGCAGGATCACCAACAGCAGCAAAATATTGCGGGTTGATGCTTTGCTGTGCGCCACTGCCCAGGCCAACGGATAACCAATGATCAGGCAACATACTGTTGACACCGCCGCCACCTGCAGCGACTGCAGATAGGCGTCCAGATACAGCGGATCGTCGGTCAGTTGCAGGTAATTGGCGAAGTTGAGCGCGATGTCCAACTTGCCGTCAGCCCAACTCATCAGGTCAGTGTAGGGCGGGACCGCCAGCGCCAGCTCCGCCAGGCTGATCTTGAACACAATCAGGAACGGTAGCAGGAACAGCAACGTCAGCCACAGCAGCGGCACCGCAATCACCAGTTTGCGGCCGTGGGCCATTTGCAGGCGCTGGAAAAAGGCTTTCAGCGGGCCGGGTCCGTTGGCCGGCGGTTCCGGCGGCGTGCGTTCAGCAAGCATTGTCATAATGATTATTCCTCACCTTCGCCATTCACACCGTTAACACGACACAGCTGTCGGCTTCCCAACACAGCCGCACTTCGTCGCCCCAGGTCGGCATCCCTTTGCGGAAACGGTGACCGTTTTGCAATTGGGCGCTGAGCATCTGGCCGCTGAGCAGCTTCACGTGGTAGATCGACAAATCGCCAAGGTAGGCAATGTGCACCACCTCCCCCACGGCAAAGTTGCAGCCATCTTCCGGGATCTCTTCGCACAGCATGATTTTTTCCGGTCGCAACGCAACCTGGATCGGCACCCCGTCCACCACCGAGGCGTCGGAGTCTACCTTGATCGCATGACGCAAACCGGGGCTTTGCAGGATCAGGGCATCGTCCTGACGCTCTTGCAGCACGCAGTCAAATACGTTCACCGAACCGATAAACTCGGCGCTGAAACGGCTGTTTGGGTGTTCGTAGATCTCTTCCGGCTCGCCGATCTGCACAAACTTGCCGCGATTCATGATGGCGATACGGCCTGCCATGGTCATCGCCTCTTCCTGATCGTGGGTGACCATCACGCAGGTCACGCCGACGCGCTCAAGAATGTCCGTCACTTCCAGTTGCATACGGTCACGCAGTTTTTTATCCAGCGCACCCATTGGTTCATCCAGCAGCAGCAGCTTTGGCCGCTTGGCAAGGCTGCGCGCCAGCGCCACACGCTGGCGTTGACCGCCGGAAAGCTGGTGCGGCTTGCGTTTGGCAAACTCCTGCATATGGACCAGCGACAGCATTTCCGCGACCCGCTCGGTGATTTCCCCACGCGGCATTTTGTCCTGTTTCAGGCCGAAAGCGATGTTTTGCTCCACCGTCATGTGCGGGAACAGGGCGTAGGACTGGAACATCATGTTAATCGGCCGCTGGTATGGCGGCACGTGCGACATATCTTGCCCATCGAGCACGATTTGCCCTTCCGTCGGCTGTTCAAAACCGGCCAGCATGCGCAACAGCGTCGACTTACCGCAGCCGGAGGGGCCCAGCAGGGCAAATATTTCGCCTTTGTAGATGGTCAGGCTAACGTCTTCGACCGCATTTTGGCCGTCAAAGGTTTTGGTGAGGTTACGGATTTCCAGCAGAGGGGTGAAGACCTTCTGCGACTTGGCTTGAGGACGAGGGATAGCGTCGTTCAATCGGGGTGCTCTCCGGTGCAAACAGTACAAAAAACCACGGCGATTGCCATGGCCCAAAATGGCAATGCAGGCGGGTAGCCCCGCCTGCTGGTCAAGACAACACTGAAAGCCGGGCCCGGCATTTTGGGCCCTGAGTACTAGCGTCCGCTTTTAACTTTAGTCCAGGCGCGGGTAATCACACGATCCAACTTCGGCGATTGCACGTTCAGCGTGAACAGCTTGGCACGCAGATCGGCCGGCGGGTAGACGTTCGGATTATCACGCACTTCCGCTTTCACCAGCGGAGTGGAGTCCTTCACCGCGTTGGCGTAATAGACGTAGTTGCTGATGCCGGCCATCACATCAGGCTTCATCAGGAAGTTCAGGAACTGGTAGGCGGCGTCCTTGTTTTTGGCATCTGCCGGCATGGCAAACATGTCAAAATAGGTCAGCGCCCCTTCTTTAGGAATGGCATAGGCCACGTTCACGCCGTTCTTCGCCTCTTTGGCGCGGTTGGCCGCCTGCATCACATCACCGGACCAGCCTATCGCTACGCAGATATCGCCGTTCGCCAGGTCATTGATGTATTGGGAAGAGTGGAAGTAACGGATGTTCGGCCGCAGCTTAAGCAGCAGATCGTTGGCCGCACCGGTGTAATCCGCTGCGTTGGTGCTGTTGGGATCCTTGCCCAGGTAGTGCAATACGGTAGCGTAAACCTCGCTCGGCGCATCCAGGAAGGAAACACCACAGCTTTTAAGCTTCTCGAGGTTCTCTGGCTTGAGGATCAGATCCCAGCTGTCGACCGGCGCATCTTTGCCCAGTACCGCCTTCACCTTGTCGACGTTATAGCCGATGCCGGTGGTCACCATCAGGTAAGGGATACCGTACTTGTTGTCCTTGTCATTGTGTGCCACCAACTGCAGCATTTCGGGATCAAGGTTTTTGTAGTTCGGCATCTTGCTCTTGTCGAGGGGCTCGAAAATACCGGCCTTCGACTGGCGCTCAAGGAAGTTGGATGAAGGCACTACCAGATCATAACCGGTGCTGCCCGCCATCAGTTTGCCTTCCAACACTTCATTGGAGTCAAAGACGTCGTACACCACTTTAATGCCGGTTTCTTTCTGGAATTTGGCTAAGGTGTCCGGCGCAATATAGTCGGACCAGTTATAGACGTGCAGCGTTTTTTCCTCGGCTGACGCCGTGACGGACGCGGCCATCAGCAGGCCGGCAACAACACCCGATAACCACTTTTTACGTTGGGTGACCATCCGTAACTTCCTCCAAAACAGGGGTGAATCATAGAATTGAACTTGTATCGCAAACTGATACAAAACCTTTCCTGATCGAGCGCAATCGTTGCAACCGCGGATTGAATAGCTATGCAGTTGATTGCAGACACCTTTTTCAACTGCCCAGCCCGCATGGTCACCTGGGGAATCGCAAGCCCTTAGCAGAATCAGCAGCATAACCGCTGTTGCCAAAACGCACCAGCCTCCGGGGGCAAAAACGGCTTTTATCGATTTTTTATGCAGTTTCTCTCTATGTGATACGCCATTAATGGCATAAACGGCGAGAAATATCGGGCAAAAGAGGGTAAAACGCAGAATATATTATCGTGGAAGGGAATAACGGCAGCATGCCGCCAGAAGGGCGACATGCATAATCTACAGCGGGGATCAGTGCAACATTGGCAGGCGTTCGGCGCTAGCCGGGTTCTCTTCTTCGTCACCCATAAACAGCAGATCGTTCGCCCGCGCCTCGAGGATCACCATGGAGATCTGCTCTTCGCCCTGCTGCATAAAGTGCGTGAACTGTTCCAGCGTGACGCCCACGGCGATACTTAGCGACTGACAGACGATCAGCTTCGGCAGGTTATCATCCTGGATATCGACAAAGGCTTTGATGGTCAGCGAACTGGCGTTGATCTGGCTGAGATCGGCCACCAGAGGGATCAGCGCGGTCGGCTTCACCTCGGCCAGGGCGGAAAACAGAATAACGTTGTCCACCAGATCGAGTTTGGCGTCAAATACGCCGTCGAAGTTTTGCATGTGCGGCAGGTGCAGCGCCTGACAGGAATCGCACTCAAAGAATGAAATGCCCGATTGATCCAGCCAGCGTCGCAACAACGCCAAATCAGGGACAATGAGTGAATCCATAATACCAGCCTCACAATATTCAAAACGCGAAAAGGCGCATAGCTTACGGAATATTCCCCCGCGATGCCACGATCAATGCGGCTTAATTCGCTATTTGGGCAAATATCGCCGGGAAAAAACCGCAAAGCTGGCGATTGCAAAGCCGATTTTGGTCGGCGACATCAGCCGCCCGACTTGAGACGAAATCTCGCTCTGGCGCGCGGCTCGATATACTCGATCATCATGCCGGCAATATCCAATCCCGTGGTGGTTTCCACCCCTTCAAGCCCCGGTGAGGCGTTCACTTCCATCACCAGCGGGCCGCGAGTCGCTCGCAAAATATCTACCCCGGCGACGTCCAGTCCCAGCGTGGTGGCCGCCTTAACCGCAACAGCTCGCTCTTTGGCAGTGATGCTTACTTTGCGGGCGGTACCGCCACGGTGCAGATTGGACCGGAACTCTCCGGGCTTGGCCTGACGCTCAATCGCGGCCACTACCTTGCCGCCGACCACCAGACAACGCACGTCACTGCCCTGTGCCTCGCGAATATATTCCTGCACCAGGATATGGGCGTTAAGGCCGCGAAAGGCGTCAATCACGCTTTCCGCCGCCTGGCGGGTTTCCGCCAGCACCACGCCGATACCCTGCGTCCCCTCCACCAGTTTGACCACCAGTGGCGCACCGCCGACCAGCTCAATCAAATCACCGGTATCGTCCGGCGAATGGGCGAAACCGGTGATTGGCAGATCGATCCCCTGGCGTGCCAGCAACTGCAGCGAACGCAGTTTGTCACGTGCACGGGTGATCGCCACCGACTCATTCAGCGGGTAACTGCCCAGCAGCTCGAACTGGCGCAGTACGGCGGTACCATAAAAGGTGATGGCGGAGCCGATACGCGGGATCACCGCATCGTAGCGTTCCAACTGACGGCCGCGATAATGAATGGTCGGCGCGGCCGGGTTAATGTTCATATAGCAAGAAAGCGGATCGATAATATCCACGCTGTGGCCGCGCTGCTCTGCCGCCTCCACCAAACGCTTGCATGAGTACAGCGTTCCATCGCGCGAAAGAATGGCAATTTTCACTCGTCACCCCAAAAAGGCAATCACCTGCCAGGCAGGCCTGCACCGACGGCCGTCACTCAGGCGCGCGGCTCACTGTCGTTTTTATCGACCGGCGAATGAGGCTTATGCCGATCGTTCTGCGGCGGCTGACCGCCGCGCATTAGCGGGCCGAATCCTTGCACCACGCGCCAAACCAAAAAAGCCGCCGCCGGGACCATCAGCGCCACGCCGAGGAAAATCATGCCCACCGCTGCCTGCTGGGAAGCCAACCAGCCTGGCAATTGAACGTGACCGTGAATGCTCAGATAAGCCAGCACTAATGACAGCATGCCCAGGCCTTCCAAAACCAACACCGTACGGGGTAAGTCACCGAATGAACGCATATTTTTCTTCTCCAGAAGCTCTGCCTCCAGTGTAGTGAATTCCCCCCGATGGCGACAGCCCCGGCGGCTTAATCGGTTAGATGAATCAGATTAACAGGTAATTCCTGCTTTTTTTTCGCTGACCCAACGGGCATAGTAGGCGCCATCAATGCGGGTAATGCTCAACCTTAAGTCTTTTTTGACTGACAGAATGTCATTGCAGTTGCGATTAAATTATTGAATATCAATCTAAGGAGTGTTGCATGTTTGCAGTTATCTTCGGGCGCCCAGGCTGTCCTTATTGTGTCCGTGCGAAAGAGTTGGCGGAAAAACTGACTGAAGAACGTGACGATTTCAACTTCCGTTATGTTGATATCCACGCTGAAGGCATCACCAAAGCCGATCTGGAAAAAACCGTTGGCAAACCGGTAGAAACCGTTCCGCAGATCTTCCTCGATGAGAAACACATCGGCGGCTGCACCGATTTCGAAGCTTATGCCAAAGAAAACCTGAACCTGTTCCAGTAAGTTTCAGGCAAGAACGACAAAAAGGCGCTCAGAGCGCCTTTTTTTATTGCCGTTCGCGGCGGTGACATTGCAGATAAGCCTGCAACAAGCCGCCGATAAACAGCGCCAGCAGCGCGCCAAACATGCACCAGAATACCGCGCTGGTGGCGTAAGCCAATTCCTGCCAGAACGAATAAGAGGGTGTTAACCAAAAGTGGCGGATGATCAGGCACAGCGGCAGTGCATAGAGCGCGCCCAGTAACGGGCAGAGAATGCGTTTTTTACTCGACAGATAACTGGCAACCACGCCGGGTATCACGAACAGCAACAGGCCGGTCTCCCCCCGATGCTCATGATCGGTACTGCCAAAGACTCCGCTCTGCTGGCCGAGATACACCAGGCTGAACAGCAGGAAACAGCTCAAAATACCCCACCAATACCGTTCGCTCGCCATACCCTACTCCCCCTTAATCTGTTACCACACCGTAGAAATCAGCCGTGTCACAAAGCCGGTGACGCCTTGCCGAAGAACGGCAACGCTGAACTGAACTTTTTCCTTGGCTACTAAAAGAGAGCTATCCCGCTAAATTTCAGGCTGCGCATCCTCGGCCCCGGCGGCTATGCCGTTGGGCAGAGCACGTCTCTGGCTGCAGACGACGGCGTTGCGGCTTGAAATACAACGAGTAAAAATGCGTTCGGCGGCGCAGGAACTCAGCTTTATGCTGGCTGTCATGCGCCATAGCGACTAGAATAAACGCCGCCGATCGATGGTTCGAATCGCCTTCCGCTGGTTAGTTATTTATGACGTCGATTTTTGACTGAATTTATATCTTATAGTTATCTATATCAAGCACTTACTGGTAAACAATAAGTTATCCTCCGTGAACATAAACGTCGCTAGTTTGTTAAACGGTAACTACATCCTGTTACTGTTCGTGGTACTCGCACTGGGGCTGTGCCTCGGTAAAGTCCGTCTGGGCTCCGTTCAACTCGGTAATTCCATTGGCGTTTTGGTGGTTTCGCTGCTGCTTGGCCAACAACATTTCGCCATTAACACCGAAGCGCTAAATCTCGGCTTTATGCTGTTTATTTTCTGCGTTGGCGTGGAAGCCGGGCCCAACTTTTTCTCGATATTTTTCCGCGACGGTAAAAATTACCTGATGCTGGCGCTGGTAATGGTCGGTTCCGCGATGGTAATCGCCATCGGTCTCGGCAAACTTTTCCATTGGGATATTGGCCTGACCGCCGGCATGCTCGCCGGATCCATGACCTCAACCCCAGTCCTGGTAGGCGCTGGCGATACGCTGCGCAATACCATCACCAACGGCCCGGCGCTGCTGGCGGCACAGGATCATCTGAGCCTCGGCTATGCCCTGACCTATCTGATTGGCCTGGTGAGTCTGATTTTCGGCGCACGTTACCTGCCTAAGCTGCAACACCAGGACCTTTCCACCTCCGCTCAGCAAATTGCCCGCGAACGTGGCCTGGACACGGACAGCCAACGCAAGGTTTATTTGCCGGTTATCCGCGCTTACCGCGTGGGACCGGAGCTGGTGGCCTGGGCCGATGGCAAAAACCTGCGCGAACTGGGCATCTATCGCCAGACCGGCTGCTATATCGAACGCATTCGTCGTAACGGTATTTTGGCAAACCCGGACGGTGACGCGGTGCTACAGGTAGGCGATGAAATCTCGCTGGTTGGCTACCCCGATGCCCATGCACGGCTGGATCCCAGCTTCCGCAACGGCAAAGAGGTCTTCGACCGCGATCTGCTGGACATGCGCATCGTAACCGAAGAGATTGTGGTCAAGAACAGCAATGCGGTGAACAAGCGCCTGAGCCAGCTGAAGCTGACCGATCATGGCTGCTTCCTCAACCGGGTGATCCGTAGCCAGATTGAAATGCCTATCGACGACAGTATCGTGCTCAACAAAGGCGATGTACTGCAGGTCAGCGGCGACGCTCGCCGGGTGAAAAGCGTCGCGGAGAAGATTGGCTTTATCTCGATCCACAGTCAGGTCACCGATCTGTTGGCATTCTGCGCCTTCTTTATCATCGGGCTTTTGATTGGCCAGATCACCATCCAGTTCAGCAACTTCTCGTTCGGCATCGGTAACGCCGCCGGCTTGCTGATGTCCGGCATCATGCTCGGCTTCCTGCGTGCCAACCACCCGACCTTTGGCTACATTCCGCAGGGCGCGTTGAATATGGTGAAAGAGTTCGGTCTGATGGTGTTTATGGCCGGTGTTGGCCTGAGCGCCGGTGCGGGTATTGGCCACAGCCTGGGTGCCGTTGGCGGCCAGATGCTGATCGCCGGACTGATCGTCAGCCTGGTGCCGGTGGTGATCTGCTTCTTGTTTGGCGCTTATGTGCTGCGTATGAACCGTGCCCTGCTGTTTGGCGCCATTATGGGGGCCCGCACCTGTGCGCCGGCGATGGAGATTATCAGCGACACCGCACGCAGCAATATCCCTGCCCTGGGCTATGCCGGTACCTATGCTATCGCTAACGTATTGTTAACCCTGGCCGGTTCGCTGATTGTAGTGTTGTGGCCGGGGATCCTCGGCTAAACGATAAGCAATGAAGATGAATCAGTGGCAAAAATATTTTGAAATTTTTATCCCCGGTGAGAACTTTCCTTGCCGGGGGTAGTCTGAATTAGTGCCACTGCTTTTCTTTGATGTCCCCATTTTGTGGAGCCCGTTAGTCCCGCCTTTTTAGGTTCAAGACTATCGGGTTTTTTGTTGCCCAAATAAAGTGAGCCGGTGGTTCGGCCCAACAAAACCATTAAATTCATTGATGCTCAGACGTGACTTATAAGCAGGCGTAACTCATCCGAAAATTGCGGTGAATTCAAAGATTGCGCGAATAACTCACCCATTTCGCCATGTCTTGATGGGATATATTCCCACCGCACACCACCATCCCGATCACCGCATTGGCGGGCAGCTTGGGCGCAATGGCCAGCACAGCGGGAATGAGCGTTCCGGAAGCCAATTCAACCCACTGCTTAGCCTCTTCGCCAAAAGCGATCATCCCTTCGATGGCAGCCTTATCTGAAACAACCACTATGTCTTCGACATAAGCTTGAGCATGCGCAAGCATCATTTCGTCAATGACGGGCACCCCCAGCGTGGAAATAATGGACGTGACCTCAATCCCGACAGGTTTCCCGGCGCCAAGCGCCTGATGCATTGAATTGGCGCCCGCAGTTTCAACACCCCAAATTCTGATCTCCGGCTTGATGGTTTTCAGCGCCGTCGCCACACCGGCCAGCATGCCACCGCCACCTACAGCAACAAAAACATCGGTTAAATCAGGACAATCGGCGATAAACTCAAGTGCCAGAGTGCCATGCCCTTCGGCTATCAGCGAATCGTTACAGTCATCGATAACTATATAACCTTCGGCTGCCAAGGCCTTCGCTCGCTCAAACGCCGCATGAACATCCGTTTCTATCATGATGCTACTGCCCAACTGACGGACCCGGTCGATAGCGGTTGAGGGTGCGCTGGGTGGCATAATAATGGTGACGTCAGCGCCAAAGATTTTCGCAGCCTCGGCGATCGCAATACCAAAATTACCGCCGCTCACCGCAACAAACCGGTTATCTTTGAGATCATCCGCCAGTTTCAAAAATTTGTTAAGCACCCCTCGGGCTTTAAAAGAACCGCCAAGCTGGGTGTTTTCCAGCTTCAGGAAGACGGGCCGCTGGATCTTTTCAGCCAGTTTCGAACCGGGAATGGCCGGCGTGCGAATCACTTTCCCAGATAAACGCTCTGCTGCTTCAATGATGGCGTTAAATTCAATTAATTTTGTCATGTTGGCCCAGTTAGGTAGATTGCGTTGCTGTGTATCGACACCAAACTACATACTTTTACTGCCGTTTTCTATTGCTACACCCCACTGTGCGACACACAAAAAAAGCCCGTTTGGGGGGCTATGGCCAACGGCCCAATGCACTCCCCCAAACGGGCTTTTATTCGGTAATGACTTAGCCGTGCTAATGGTTAGCACGCATCGATATTATTTCTGCTCGGCCTTGCTCACCGTCTCTTCGGCTTTCCACACGCGGTATTTCACTTCCACGTCTTTCGGCACGTAGACCACAATCGGCAAGCGGCTGTTGTAACGCTGCATGGACGCGTCACCCAAATTGGCAGCGATAAATTTCTGCTGTTTGCTATTGTCTGGGCACCCCATCAAGGTGGAGGCCGGATCGGACAGTTTTTCCAACACCAGATAGTCATAGCCCCAGCCGGAAAGGGTTTTGCTTTCCAGCGTGCCGCCGATCATGTGGTGGTTGCAGTCCACTTCCAGCGTTTTGCCGATCAGCAGTTCCACCTTGAAGTTCTCTTCGTGTTCCTGTTTAGGCAGGTAAATCACCTGACGGCTCATGCCTTTTTCCGCTTTAGGGTATGGCGCGACCTTTTCCAGCGGCTGTTTGCTGATATCGGTGTCTTCGGCAGAGGTGGCAGCAATGGCGCTGGCGGAAACGGCCATCAGCAGGCCGGAAAATACGACGGATGCCTTGTTCATGTTTTATCCCTACAATGATTAAATGCTTCGCCCATAAGCTAATACACTCCTGACAAGCTCGCCAGCAGTTTAATCTTCTTTACAATGGACAATGGTCAGCAACAACAACCAGAATGCCGACCAAAAATCAGGATAAGCAATCAGCGAGATGCGTTTTCAGCGATATAAGCCTTCACCACCTGGTAGACATAATCCTGACACGCAAGCCCGGTCTGCGGATCGTATTTACCCTGGTTGGTAATATTGTTGGACAGGACGCGAATGCCAACAAAAGGAATATTGAAAGCCGCGGCTATCTGAGCGGCCGAAGCCGTTTCCATCTCTTCTACCGAGGTATGATATTTTTCGCGGAAGTCACGAATGCGATCCAGTTCGCTGTTCCAGACGTCGGCGGAGCCAATCACTCCTTCAACGACCTTGCCCTGCGCGTAGCTGCCCTTAACGCTCTCCGCTATCGCCAACAGTTTAGCGTCTGCCGGGAATTGACGGATCGTATGGGGATTTTTATCCTCACCGGCGCTGCCTTTCGAAGCCAGCAAATCCATAGGTTGCCACTGCCGTGAATCACTGCCTTCGCCCTGTGCTTTTTTCGGCGTTTTAAACGCGCCCAGGCTAACCGAATATTTTCCCAGCACGATGTCATACACTTTCAGCGCAGGATCGTGGCCGCCGGCAGTGCCCTGATTGATGATCGCCACCGGACGGAACTCGGTCGCGGCGATCGCCGTAGCCGCCGCCGCGTTAGACATGCCTTTCAGCGTTTCCGACACCACTACCGGATAACCGTCCACGGTGCCGCGCCAGAAGCGCCAGCCGCCAATTTGTTCTTCACGCGGGTTGTCCAGACGTTGGGCGAAACGTTCCGCCTCCACCGGCATTGCGCCCTGAACCACAATCGGCCCGGGGACAATGCCCTGCTGCGCCAACGTCAGAGGAGAAATCAGCGCGCCACAGACCGCCAACAGCACAAGATTCAATTTTTTTGTCATCGCCACATCTTCCCAATAAAAAGCAAACGATTACCTTAACTGAAAGCCGATAGCTCGCCTATCCCTTTCTCGCAGCAGGCTTGCCCTGGCATTAAGGTTTTCTTAAGACAGAATTATTACAGTGGGGCTCTCTATCACTCTGATTGAATCTGAGCCCTGCGTGAATCCAAAACCTTCACTAAATCAATCCTCAACAACACCCCAAATTCAGACTAACGCCCTTTACTCGCTGCCGGCATCCTTTTACCGTTGGCAGGTTTTTGGGTTGATAGCCAGTGGGTTGCTGTTCCTTTGGCTGTCGCGCAATGAACAGCTGGACTGGGCCATCAGCAATTACTGGTTCGACGCCGCCAGCGGGCATTTTCCGTGGCAGAACAATCACTGGCTGGACTTGATTAACCACCGACTGCTGAAAATCGGCGTGATTACCGGTGCGGTGCTGGCGCTGTTCTGGGGCATTTATCGCCGTAACCCGCGCATGATTGTCACTATGCTGCTGATCGGCATTGGTCCCTTGGTGGTCGGGATTCTTAAAGCCACCAGCGCACATTCCTGCCCTTGGGATTTAATCGAATACGGCGGTAAAGCGATGTCCTACCCTCTGTTCGGCGCAATACCGGCAGTACCTGGACCGGGGCGCTGCTTCCCCGGCGGCCATGCCTCCAGCGGCTTTGCCGTGATGGCGCTGTTTTTCCTGTTTTATCCGCAACGCCCACGCCTGGCTTACTGGTGTTGGTTCGGCGGCATTGTGCTCGGCATGCTGATGGGTTTTGGTCAGGTCATCCGCGGCGCACATTTTCTTACCCATAACCTGTGGGCGGGTTGGTGGGTCTGGCTCAGCCAACTGGCTGTTTATTGCATGGCGAGCGGGTTTGTCCGCCGCAAGACGAGGTAACTATGATAGAGCAGTTGAATTATCTTCTTTTCGCCTGGATCAACGCGACCCCGGCGTCCCCCGAAGGATCGATCGATGTCGCCACCTTTCTGGCGCGCGATCTGATCGCTATCGTGCCGATGCTGATTATCGGACTATGGCTGTGGGGGCCGCAGAACCAATTGGTGTCGCAACGTGAAGTGGTGGCCAAGACGACAATTGCTCTGCTGTTTGCCATGCTTTCTGCCGCCACTATCGGCATGCTGCTGCCACATGAACGGCCATTCGTCGCCGGTGTGGGGTATACCTTCCTGGCGCATGCGCCGGACAGTTCCTTCCCCAGCGATCACGGTACCGCCATCTTTACTTTCGCACTGGCTTTCCTGTTCTGGCACCGTGTCTGGTCGGGGATTTTATTGTTAATCGTGGCGGCTGGCATCGCCTGGTCCCGTGTCTATCTGGGTGTGCACTGGCCGTTGGACATGGTGGGTGGCTTCCTGCTCGGTCTGGTAGGCTGCCTGTTTGCCCAACTGGTGTGGAACCTGTTCGGCGACATCATTGCCGCCAAACTGACGCGCCTGTACCGTTTCCTGTTCGCCTTCCCGATCCGTAAAGGGTGGGTTAAAGAGTAATCTCTCTTCAGACAGGGGCGGCTCAGCCCCTGTTTCACACCACCCCGGTGGTGACACTGAAGGCTCTCATTTTCCCCGCCTCTATCACCATTGCAGGCAGTTTGTCGCCCTTACCGGTGGCCGGTTGGATAAACCTGAACAAACGCTGGCTGCCCTGTTGTGTGACGGGGCGCAGACCATAGTTAAATTGTGCGGTGGAAAAACGCGTGACGTATCGTCTGCCCTTTGAGGCCAACATAAAAAACTCGGCCTGATCGACATACAACGACAAATCGTCCGAACACAGCACGCCCCGATCGGCGATGCTCCCCGTTGGCATCAAGGCCGGTGCCGGTAAATTCTGCCGGAAAATGGCTGCTGGGATGCAGCCATAATTTAATTGGCAGACATAATTCAGCGGTAAAGGCGCTTCGGCGAGATTAGTGATTTGCATATCAATGGAAAATTGTGCGCTGTCCGCCGTCAAGCTCACCGCCGGGCGCAACCTGCACTGCCGATCGGCAAGTTCGCCACTGCCGTACAGCGTCAGGGTATTCCCCTCTAGCTGCAACGCTACACGCTGCATGTTTAATTCTGATGATGAACCATCCTCATACGGCCAGGGTGAATGGAAAGCAATGCCGCTATGAGGATGGCAACGGGCCGCCTTGACGCTACGACGGCCCGACTTCAGCGAGTAGCCATCAAAATCGGCATCCCAAATCGTCATCCCACTGTAGGGCAATACCCGCAGTGAGCCGCGGCTATTTTCCAACGTCAGCATCGGTCCTGCCTGAGCACAATCAACAGCGGTAACCACAAAATCCGCATTGCGGAAAACTTCATCTGGTTGTGTCCCAAACCGCTGTGGCACCAGATTTATTAGCATATCCATAGTTTTTCCCCTGGGTGTTCTCGCAGGTCAAACCTGCATTCAGCACCAAAATGTTATTTAAATAACATATCATCACTGCCAATGTTATACACCACACAGCCTAAAAACGATGATCTGTGCTTCATTTTTTAAAATCACGCTATCCTAACCGTCAGATGAATGTTATTATTCTAACATTATTCACATTGTGCTTTGATCAAACCTCAACAAGGAATCGAAATGACGACTGAAAACATTGATTACGCCCGCTATGTCGACCACACCCTGCTGGCGATGGATGCCACCGAAGAGCAAATCGCCAAACTCTGTGAAGAAGCGCAGCAGCACAACTTCTACGCCGTTTGCGTTAACTCCGGCTATGTGCCGCTGGCTGCGCATCTGCTGCAGGAAAGCGAAGTGAAAATCTGTTCGGTGATCGGCTTCCCTCTGGGTGCCGGCCTGACCGTAGCCAAAGCTTTCGAAGCCAAAGCGGCGATTGCAGCCGGCGCGCAGGAAATTGACATGGTGATCAACGTAGGCTGGCTGAAAAGCGGCCTGCTGGATGAAGTCAAAGCCGACATCGCCGCCGTGCGCGAGGTTTGCGCGGCGATCCCGTTGAAGGTAATATTGGAAACCTGCCTGCTCAGCGATGCGCAGATCGTTCAGGTTTGTGAAATGTGTCGCGAACTTGATGTGGCCTTCGTTAAAACCTCTACCGGCTTCAGCACCGGCGGTGCTCGTGAAGAGCACGTCAAGCTGATGCGTGCGACGGTAGGCAGTGAGATGGGGGTTAAAGCATCCGGCGCCGTGCGCGATCGCGCAACCGCCGAGAAGATGATCAAAGCAGGCGCTACTCGTATCGGCACCAGCTCTGGCGTAGCAATCGTTTCCGGTGATCAGGCTGCCGCCGGCAGCTACTGATAAACTGAGGCGCCTCAGTACCGGGCGCGCGCCGTGATAATCTGATGCGGGGTAATGTGTCCAGCCTTAGGCTGGTCAACTATTACCCCGCATTTGTGTGTTCGGCCCTGGAGAATGGCTCTTAACCCTGTGGGAAGACAGATGGAAACTCGGCGCGAAGAACGAATCAATCGGTTAGTCCAGGCGTTAAAGCGCTCTGACAAGATCCATTTAAAAGAAGCCGCCGTGCTGTTGGGCGTTTCAGAAATGACCATCCGCCGCGATCTCAGCGCGGAGCCGGCCGCCGTGGTGCTGTTGGGTGGCTATGTGGTCGCCGATCCCCGCAGCAATGGCGTCACCAACTATTTTGTCTCCGATCAAAAGGCCAAACAGGTCACGGAAAAGCGTCGTATCGGCCTGCTGGCCGCAGCGTTGATCAACGAAAACGACACCGTATTTTTCGACTGCGGCACCACCACCCCGGCGATCATCGATGCCATTGCCGACGATCTGGTGTTCACCGCAGTATGCCACTCGCTAAATACCTTTCTGGCGCTCCAGGACAAACCGAACTGCAAAGTGATCCTGTGCGGCGGTGAATTCAAGCCGAACAACTACATTTTCACCGCCGTCGGCCAGCACAACGAGCTGGATCATATCTGCCCGAATATCGCCTTTATCTCCGCCGCCGGTCTGAGCCTGCAGCATGGCGCCACCTGCTTTAATTTTGACGAGCTGGAAATGAAACACCGGGCAATGGCCATGGCACAGCAAAAAATCCTGGTGGCCGATCACAGCAAGTTCGGTAAAACCAAGCCCGCCTGCATTGGTCCGCTGACGCAGTTCGACCGAGTGATAACCGATCGTCAGCCCGAGCCGCAGTTTGCGGACTTTTTCAGTGAAAACGCGATCGCCATTCGTTTTTAAGCTGAATTTTACCGTCGGTTCCAGCCGACGGTGCCCTTCCCTGGTTCCCTTCTCTCTGCAAAAATTGAACAAATAATCTTCGATTGATGCGCAAATCTCTTTATCCACAGCCAATCTCAGGTTAATAAATTGCAACAGTTCTTCCTGCTTATTCCTTTAGCACGGATAAATCCCACACAATATTACTTTCACGCCCGGTATCTACGGGGTTTTATATGATAAATCGCAATAACATCTACAAGATAAATATCAACAATTGCGCAACCAATTCGGTTTAAATATAACCAATTTGGTTTATTTATATGATGAATGGTTAAGCATTTTTATCCGCTATCCAGTTAAGTAGTTTACCTTCGTTATTAGCGGGATATTTTAAATAAAACCATATAAAACAATTAATTAAAAGTTAATTCACTTAAAATCACAATGTGATCTACGTCACTAAAACCGCTTATTCCGGGTTTTTAGCTAGATCCAAACCCACGCTTAAAATATATTGCTCGGCTTGCTGACAACGGCAGCGTTTTATCTGGTTACAGATCGTCCACACCGGATAAATCCTGAAACATCCATGAGAGCGTTTTCAGCATGAAATCTTACACAAGTGCGCAACATATGCATGAAAAACCAATAAAAAAGCAATTAACCGCACATATTACGCATTTGAGAGCATGATCACGGTTGTTTCTACTGTAAATCGTTATCTTGCCGCCAACGAAAATCGGCAGGCCATGACCTTCCGGCAGCAGTATCGATGTGAGGCCCTTCGGGAGCGGAATATCATTTGATTAATTATCCGCCACACTGGCCAACGGTAATTAGCATAATAAACAACCAGGGGGACGCCAATTATCCCCGCAAGCAACACCTGATTCTTACCGATGCCGCCATCTGCTCTTGCGACATTCGGTTTTAACCTTAAGTTTTGCCTTTAATTTTAAATTAACGTGTTCACTTCGGAGATATTTATGGACACTACACAGACCGGCACCATTGCCTCTGCGGCTTCTGGCTCTACCAGTACCTGGCGTAAAACCGACACCATGTGGATGTTGGGCCTGTACGGCACCGCGATCGGCGCAGGCGTTTTGTTCCTGCCAATCAACGCCGGTATCGGTGGTTTGATTCCCCTGATCATCATGGCCATCATCGCTTTCCCGATGACCTTCTTCGCCCACCGTGGCCTGTGCCGTTTCGTGCTCTCCGGTAAAAATGCCGGTGAAGACATCACCGAAGTAGTTGAAGAACACTTTGGTATCGGCGCCGGTAAGCTGATCACCCTGCTCTACTTCTTCGCCATCTACCCAATCCTGCTGGTTTACAGCGTGGCGATCACCAACACCGTCGACAGCTTCATTACTCACCAGTTGGGTATGACGTCACCACCGCGCGCCATTCTGTCGCTGATCCTGATCGTGGGCCTGATGACCATCGTTCGTTTCGGTGAGCAAGCTATCGTGAAGACCATGAGCATCCTGGTGTTCCCGTTTGTTGGCGTGCTGATGCTGCTGGCCCTGTACCTGATCCCTAACTGGTCCACCGCCATCTTCGACAACGTTTCCCTGTCCGGCGCCGGTACCGGTATGGGCCACGGCCTGATCATCACCCTGTGGCTGGCGATCCCGGTCATGGTGTTCTCCTTCAACCATTCGCCGATCATCTCCGCCTTTGCGGTAGCCAAACGTGAAGAATACGGCCAGGAAGAAGCCGAGAAGAAATGCTCTCGCATTCTGGGCTTCGCTCACATCATGATGGTGTTGACCGTTATGTTCTTCGTGTTCAGCTGCGTGCTGAGCCTGTCGCCGGAAAACCTGGCGGAAGCCAAGGCACAGAACATCTCCATTCTGTCCTACCTGGCCAACCACTTTAACAACCCGATGATCGCCTACATCGCGCCGGTTATCGCCTTTATCGCCATCACCAAATCGTTCCTGGGCCACTACCTGGGCGCACGTGAAGGTTTTAACGGTCTGATCGCCAAATCGATGAAGAGCCGCGGTAAAACCATCAGTACCAACAAGCTGAACCGCATCACCGCCATCTTCATGCTGGTGACTACCTGGATTGTTGCGACCCTGAACCCAAGCATCCTCGGCATGATCGAGAACCTGGGTGGTCCAATCATCGCCATGCTGCTGTTCCTGATGCCGATGTACGCTATCCGTAAAGTGCCTGCCATGCGCAAGTACAGCGGCCACATCAGTAACGTGTTCGTGGTAGTGATGGGCCTGATCGCCATCTCCGCAATCCTGTACAGCCTCTAATCCAGCCCGGCCGGCGCCCTGTGCGCCGGCTTCTCTGCACGGCCCCCTTTCCTGCATTAACGCCTAACACCTGAAGAAGGAGGCGAAACTATGGTCAGCGTTTTCGATATTTTTAAAATTGGTATTGGCCCATCCAGCTCCCACACCGTCGGTCCGATGAAAGCCGGCAAGCTGTTCGCCGATGAGTTGATCGCCAGCCAGCAGTTGATGGATACCACCCGCGTCGTGGTGGACGTCTACGGTTCGCTGTCTCTGACCGGCAAAGGACACCACACCGATATCGCCATTATTATGGGCCTGGCGGGTAACCTGCCGCACGACGTGGATATCGACGGTATCGCCGGTTTTATCCGTGACGTTGAGCAACGCGGTCGCCTGCTGATGGCCAAGGGTCATCACGAAGTGGATTTTCCGCTGCAAACCAGCATGAACTTCCACAGCAATAATCTGCCGCTGCATGAAAACGGCATGCGCATCAGCGCCTTCGCCGACGAACGTCTGCTGCACAGCAAAACCTATTACTCTACCGGCGGCGGTTTTATCGTCGATGAGGAACATTTTGGCCTGTCGGAGGCGAATCCGGTTCAGGTGCCCTTCCCGTTCAATTCGGCGCGTGACTTACAACAGCACTGCAAGGACGCCGGTCTTTCGCTGTCCGGTCTGGTGATGCAAAACGAGCTGGCGTTGCACAGCAAGGCCGAGATCGACGCGCACTTCGCCGAAGTCTGGCAAGTGATGCGTGCCGGTATTGAACGCGGCATGAATACCGAAGGCCTGCTGCCCGGCCCAATGAAGGTTCAGCGCCGCGCCGCAGCTCTGCGCCGTATTCTGGTGACCGGCGACAAGAACAACATCGATCCGATGAACGTCGTTGATTGGATTAATATGTTCGCCTTCGCCGTGAATGAAGAAAACGCCGCCGGTGGCCGCGTGGTGACCGCCCCAACCAACGGTGCCTGCGGCATCATCCCGGCGGTACTGGCCTATTACGACCAGTTTATTCGCCCGGTGAACCCTAATTCCTATAGCCGTTACTTCCTGACCTCCGGCGTCATTGGCGCGCTGTACAAAATGAATGCCTCTATTTCGGGTGCAGAAGTGGGCTGTCAGGGGGAAGTGGGCGTCGCCTGCTCCATGGCGGCGGCCGGTCTGGCGGAATTGATGGGCGGCAGCCCAGCTCAGGTTTGCATCGCGGCGGAGATCGCCATGGAGCACCATCTGGGGCTGACCTGCGATCCATTGGCTGGCCAGGTTCAGGTGCCCTGTATCGAACGTAACGCGATTTCCGCAGTGAAAGCGGTCAATGCAGCACGTATGGCGCTGCGTCGTACCAGCGAGCCGCGGGTGTGCCTGGATAAGGTGATTGAAACCATGTATGAGACGGGCAAGGACATGAACGCCAAATACCGTGAGACGTCGCAGGGCGGTCTGGCGATCAAGGTGGTCGCCTGTAACTGATAAAAGCAGAGGGCGCCATCATGCGCCCTCTGTTTGATAACAACGTGGTCTTTGAACCCTCGTGATAACTAGCCGAACACGCTGCCGAACCACTGGGTCAGTTTCATCATCACCATATCCCAGATACGGCTGAAGAAGTTCCCTTCTTTCACCTCTTGCATCGCCACCAGCGGATATTGCTCGATGGTTTTGCCGTCAAGCTGGAAATCGATGGTGCCAACCACCTGATTTTTTGCCAATGGCGCTTCCAGCGTCGGCTGGTTCAGCTTGTAACTGGCCTTCAGGTTTTTCATCTGCCCTTTCGGGATAGTGACCGCCGCATCTTTCGCTACGCCCAACGGCACCTCGCCAACATCGCCAAACCACACTTTCTGGGTAACAAACGGCTTGTCGGTTTTGATAGGGGTGGCGGTTTCGTAGAAGCGGAAGCCCCAGGTCAGCAGCTTTTCACTTTCGCTAAAGCGGACGCGATCGCTCGGCGCGCCCAGCACTACCGAGATCAAACGCATCGGGCCGTCGGTGGCCGAGGCCACCAGGTTATGACCGGCGCCACCGGTGTAGCCGGTTTTAATGCCGTCAACGTTCAGGTTGGAGCTCCACAAAAGACGGTTGCGGTTAACCTGGCGGATCTTGTTGAAGGTGAACTCTTTTTCTTTATGCAGCGCATATTCATCCGGCACGTCGCGGATCAGTGCCTGACTCAGCAGCGCCATATCACGCGCAGTGCTGTACTGCCCTTCCGCATCCAGACCGTGCACCGTCAGGAAATGGGTGTTCTGCAGGCCCAGCGATTTGGCGTAGTTGTTCATCAGGCCGACAAACGAATCCTGGCTACCCGCGACATAATCGGCCAGCGCGATGCTGGCGTCGTTACCCGACTGAATGACGATGCCTTTGTTGAGCTCCATCACCGGCACCTGGTCGCCCGGCTTGATAAACATCAGCGAGGAGCCACGCAACGCCGGGTTACCGGTTGCCCAGGCATCTTTACCTACGGTGACCATGTCTTCCGGCTTGATCTTGCCGGCCTTGATCGCCTGGCCAATCACGTAGCTGGACATGATCTTGGTCAGGCTGGCGGGATCGAGCCGGGTATCGGCATTGCCCTCCGTCAGAATTTTGCCGCTGTTGTAATCCATCAGCACAAAAGCTTTGGCATCGACCTGCGGGGCAGCCGGCGCTTCCGCCGCCTGTACGACAGGCGCAGCCAACAACAGGATGCTGACGCTAAAGGTTAATTTTTTCAGGGTAGTGGAAAAGTTTTTTTTCATCATGACGTCGCCAGAGTATCCATTCAAATCATTGAAATAGCGTTAACTTTCAAACATATTCACGTTTTCAGCCAACCAGCGAGAGTGGCCCGATACGCGTTTTCCAACCGCAAACTCCCTGCGGCCCCATGACGGGTTGAGCGGCGTACCGAAAATGCCCTTGCTGTGAGTTTATTAGATTCATCTTATTTTTGCAGGGTTTAGCGCGAATTTTCAGCATTTTTACATAACTGTACGCTGTTACGCGTAAATTGGATGAAAAGCCGACGGCGCGTCGTTTTTTTAAACGGCCCACGGCCATACGGCTGAACATCTGCACCGCTGAACATCCATGCCTCCATACGTCCAAATTGAATTAATATATTCCAAAAAAGCATATTGAGTGGTTATTTGTTCTTTTTAATGGGCTTATTGACAGCGCTATCATCCAGATAACGGCTTTAAACCGAATTATTCTGGAGATCCTCATGGCAATACCGCATTCCGTCATCGATATGATCGGTAACACCCCGATGCTGGAACTGACTCAGTTCGATACCGGCCCCTGCCGCCTGTTCGTCAAGCTTGAGAATCAAAACCCCGGCGGCTCCATCAAAGACCGCGTAGCGCTGTCGATGATCGAGCAAGCGGAACGCGACGGCAGCCTGCAGCCCGGCGGCACCATCATTGAAGCCACCGCCGGCAACACCGGCTTGGGCCTGGCGCTGGTGGCGGCCCTGAAGGGGTATAAGCTGTTGTTGGTGGTGCCGGACAAGATGAGCCGCGAGAAGATTTTCCATCTGCGCGCCCTGGGAGTAGAAGTGGTGCTGACCCGCTCCGACGTGGGCAAGGGGCACCCGGCTTACTATCAGGATTATGCCAAACGGCTGGCCGACGAAATCCCCGGTGCGTTTTATATCGATCAGTTTAACAACCCGGCCAACCCGGCGGCCCATACCCGCACCACCGCGCCGGAACTGTGGCAGCAGATGGAGCATCAGGTCGATGCCATCGTGGTTGGCGTCGGTTCCGGCGGCACACTCGGCGGCCTGAGCCACTATTTTGCCGAAGTCTCGCCACAAACCGAGTTCGTGTTGGCGGATCCGGCCGGCTCGATCCTGGCGGACTATCTTGATAACGGCCAGATCGGCGAGGCCGGCAGTTGGCTGGTGGAAGGGATCGGCGAAGATTTCATTCCGCCGCTGAGCGACTTTAACCAGGTGCGCAATGCCTATCGTATCGGCGATGCCGAAGCCTTCACCACCGCGCGCGATCTGCTGCGCAAAGAAGGCGTGTTGGCAGGCTCATCCACCGGCACCCTGTTGGCGGCAGCGCTGCGCTATTGCCAGGCACAAACAGAGCCGAAACGCGTGGTCACCTTCGTCTGCGACAGCGGCAACAAATACCTGTCTAAAATGTATAACGACCACTGGATGCTGGAACAAGGCCTGCTGAGCAAGCCGCAGCATCAGGATTTACGCGATTTGATCGCCTACCGTCATGACGAAGGGGCCGCCGTTTCGGTCGCACCGGAAGACACGCTGGCTATCGTTCATGCCCGTATGCGGCTGTATGACATCTCGCAGCTGCCGGTGCTGGAAGGCGATCGGGTTGTCGGCCTGATCGACGAGTGGGATCTGCTCAATGCCGTGCAGGCGGACGCCAGCCACTTCAGTCTGCCGGCCGCCCGCGCCATGACCCATTCGGTCAAGACGCTGCAAAAAGAAGCCAGCTATCAGGATTTACTGGCCACCTTCAATCACGGCCACGTAGCGGTCGTCCTCGACGGTGAGCGTTTCCTCGGTTTGATTACCCGCACAGACGTGCTTAACGCCTGGCGCCAAAAATTACGTTAATAAGGAATGATTGTATGGCCAAGTTTGATACGTTGACGGTTCATGCCGGTTACACGCCAGATGCCACCGGTGCGGTAATGCCGGCCATTTATGCGACCTCCACCTACGCCCAACCGGCGCCGGGGGAGCATACCGGTTATGAATATTCACGCAGCGCCAACCCAACGCGCACCGCATTGGAGAGCGCCATTGCCGAACTGGAAGGCGGCAGCCGTGGGTATGCCTTTGCCTCTGGCCTGGCCGCCTGTTCAACGGTGCTGGAGCTGCTCGATCAGGGTAGCCATCTGGTGGCGGTCGACGATCTGTACGGCGGCACCTATCGCCTGCTGGAGAAGGTCCGCAGCCGTACCGCAGGCCTGCGCGTCACCTATGTTTCCCCGGCGGACCTTGCCGGGCTGGAACAGGCAATCGAACCGGATACCAAAATGATCTGGGTTGAAACGCCGACCAACCCACTGCTGAAATTGGCTGATCTGAGCGCAATCGCCACCATCGCTAAAAAACACGGTTTGATCAGCGTAGCGGACAACACCTTTGCCTCGCCTTATATCCAGCGTCCGCTGGATCTCGGCTTTGATGTGGTAGTGCATTCCGCCACCAAATACCTCAACGGCCATTCCGACGTGGTCGCCGGTGTCGCTGCGGTGGGGAATAACCCAGAGTTGGCCGAGCAGCTCGGCTTCCTGCAAAACGCGGTGGGCGGCATTCTCGATCCGTTCAGCAGCTTCCTGACGCTGCGCGGCATCCGCACCCTGGCATTGCGTATGGAGCGTCACAGCAATAGCGCCTTGCGTATTGCCCAGTGGCTGGAAGGCCAACCTCAGGTAGAAGAAGTCTACTACCCTGGTCTGCCGAGCCACCCGCAGCACGCGTTGGCGGCCAGGCAGATGAGCAGCTTTGGCGGCATGATTTCCGTACGGCTGAAAGGCGATGATGCCTATGCGCGCCGGGTGATCAAACGTTCACAGCTGTTTACCCTGGCAGAGAGCCTCGGCGGCGTGGAAAGCCTGATCAGTCAGCCGTTCAGCATGACTCACGCTTCTATCCCGCTGGAACAGCGGATGAAAACCGGTATTACGCCGCAATTGCTGCGCCTGTCGGTAGGGATTGAGGATGCGGAAGATTTGATCGCCGATCTGCAGCAGGCACTGGCAGAGTAATTCAAAACAATCGGGTCGAACATGTTCGACCCGACTCACCCGGTTGGGCGCGGTATGCGGCCTCCTCCCTTAAGCAACCACATCCTGGTAATAACGCTGCGCCACATCCGGATGGGAACGGATGCGTCCTTTCAGGTAGTTAAAGCCTACGTCGCGCAACAGCGGATTATGCGGATCACTGGCTGGGCCATGGGCTTCCGCGGCCAGATATTCAGGCAGCTGATACACAGGCACCACCGCGTCCAGTCGCGCCCCGAGGAAGAAAGCAATCGACAGTCGATCGCTCCCCGCCGGCGGCGTCTCCACCCGATGTACCGTGGCGCGCAGGTAGCCGTTGGTTGCCAGCTCCAGCAATTCGCCAATGTTGACCACAAAGGTATCCTCAAGCGGTTCGGCGTCAACCCAGCGCCCTTCATCCACTTCAACCTGCAGACCTTTCTGCCGGTCCTGCAGCAGGAAGCTGAGAAAACCGGAGTCTTTATGGGCGCCAACCCCCTGCCCGCTCGCGGTCGCTTCACGCCCTGGATAACGGATCAGTTTGATATGTTCATTGGGTTTGTCGCCGTAGAGCGAATCAAATGCTTGTTCCGGCAGTGAAAGCGACAGGGCAAAGGCGCGCAACAGCCGCAGCGACATGGCGGTCATCGCCTGCTGCCATTGCAATAACAGCGGTTTCAGTTCGGGCAATGCCTCCGGCCATTGGTTCGGCCCTTGCAAACGCGCCCAGCGTGGGGTTGCTTCAGCCAACGGCAGCGCCGCTCGCTCTGCACCGATATCAAACTGTTCGCGCCAGTCCGGCTGGCCGCGGGTCAATTCAGCCGCCGCACGGTTATAGCCGCGAAAATGCGGCGAATGCACCATCTGCACCGCCAGTTTGTCGGCTTCCGGCAGGGCGAAAAACTGTCTCGCCAACCGTTGCAGCTGTGCATTCAGGGCACTATCAACGCCGTGGCCACGCAAATAGAAAAAGCCGACGTCACGCGCCGCAATACGCAAACCGTCAAGAAACGCCTGCCGCTGCCCGGCGTCGCCATCAAGCTGCGAAAGATCCAGCAGCGGCAGCTTCTTCAGCGTCAGTGGGGGTGTCATCATCCTGTTCCTCTTCATCCCCGACAAAAATCGGGCCGGTATAAAGGCGAATTATCAGCATCTTCAACTCCTGGATAGCCAGCGTATTACCCCTATAGTTACCACCGCGGCTCAAGCGTCAGCCAATATTGTTGCGTTCTAAGTTATGCAAACCTTCAACAAAGCGTCGCAAAACTGTCATCAATGCGACTTATGCTCTGCGCAATTTCGTTGTCGCCACTGGCTGGCGACTAACGCTATCCGCTATTCTATAAACAGCCCCATTCCCCCTCCCTGCCTGCCGGAGAAATACTGATGGATTTAGCCTTATTCGACCTGGATGAAACCCTGATTGATGAAGACAGCGCCAGCCTGTGGATGCGTTGGTTGGTCACTGAAGGGTTTGCACCGGCGGAACTGGAACAGCAGGAACAGCAACTGATGCAGCACTATTATCAGGGCAAGCTGTCCATGGAGGACTACATGCAGGCCACGCTGGCGCCGCTGGCCGGCCTGAGTACCGAAACGGTGGCCGGCTGGGTGCAGCGCTATATTCGCCGCGATATCCTGCCGCGAGTCTACCCTGCCGCCCGCGAGCGGCTGCTGTGGCACCGCGAGCGTGGTGATTGCATTCTGGTCATTTCCGCCACGGGCGAGCACCTGGTGGCCCCCATTGCCGCCCAGCTTGGCGCCGACGGCGCGCTGGCCATCGGCGTCGAAGTGCAAGACGGCCGCTTCACCGGCAACACCTACGGCACCATGACCTACCAACAGGGCAAGGTTATCCGCCTGAAAAAGTGGTTGGCTGAACATCCGGAACTGAGCTTCGAGCACAGCCACGGCTACAGCGACTCCCTCAACGACAAGGCGATGCTGGAATACGTCGACAGCGCCACGGTAATCAACCCCGACAGCGAACTCAACGCGTTGGCGCTGGAGCAAGGCTGGGAGATCTGCCGCTGGGAGCGCTGAATGTGTCGCCCACGTCGGCAAAAAATGCCTTCCAGTGTGACAAGCGCTGAATTGTGGAGTAGGAATAATTAGTTAGGTTGATTAACCCACGTAAAAGAGGCGTTCTATGCTGACCATTTGGGGTCGTGAAAATTCGAACAACGTCAGGAAAGTGCTGTGGTGCGCCGCAGAGCTGGAGCTGAGTTACAGCCATATCAACGCCGGAGGCGCTTTCGGCAAGGTGAACGACGAACTCTACCGTTCATTGAACCCGAATGGCCTGGTGCCGCTGCTGCAAGACGATGACTTTGTGCTGTGGGAGTCCAACACCATAGTGCGCTATCTGGCCGCGAAGTTTGGTAGCGAACCTTTCTACCCGCAGGATCTGCAGGCGCGTGCCAGTGCCGAAAAATGGATGGACTGGACCACGGCCACCATTGTCAGTCACTTTAGCGTGGTGTTCTGGGGTTTGGTGCGTACCAAGCCGGAACTGCGCGATATGGCGAAGATCGAAGCGGCGATTGCCACACTGGAAAAGCATTTCGACATTGTGGAAGACACCCTGGGTCGTCAGCCTTACCTGTCCGGTGAAGACTTCGGTATCGGCGATATCCCGCTGGGCAGTTTCGCCTACGCCTGGTTCTCCATGCCGATCAAGCGCCAAGCTCGTCCGAACATGGAGCGCTGGTATAAGCAACTGACCGAGCGGCCAGCCTATCAGCGCGGTGTGATGAGTGAGTTAACCTGAGTTTCCTGCGCCCCGCATCCGCTGGGGCGCAATCCTCTCCTGGAGCCCTACCCGCAGCAGCTTGCCGTTGCTTGCATCGGTTAACAGGTAAAGATAGCCGTCAGGCCCGACCCGCACTTCGCGAATGCGTTCACCGCGATCCTCCAGCAGCCTTTCTTCAGAAACCACGTTGTCTCCCTGCAGCGTCAGACGGATCAGCGCTTCCTGGGCCAGCGCACCAATAAACAGCGAATGCTTCCAGGCAGGGAAACGCGGCGAATCATAGAATGCCATGCCGCTGATGCCCGGCGACACCGGCCAATAATGCAGGGGTTGTTCGGTGCCCGCGACCTTCTGCCCTTTCGCCTCCGGGATCGCCAGCCCGGAGTAATTGATGCCATAGGTGGCTATCGGCCAGCCGTAGTTTTTCCCTGCCTGCGGAATATTGACCTCATCGCCACCGCGTGGACCGTGTTCGTTCTCCCACATCACCCCGCTCCACGGATTCAACGCCAGCCCCTGAGGATTACGGTGGCCGTAGGACCAAATTTCCGGCCGCTTGCCGGCCTGGCCGACAAAAGGATTATCCGGCGGTACCGCGCCGTCGGCGGTTAAGCGCACCATTTTGCCCTGTAACTTGTCCAGATCCTGCGCCGTCGGCCGCTGATTATTCTCCCCGAGCGCGATAAACAGATTCCCCTGACGATCAAACGCCAGCTTGCCCCCAAAATGATTGCCGACCGACAGCTTGGGTTGCTGGCGGAAAATCACCTTGAAATTCTCCAGCCGTCGGTTGTCGGTGCTAAGTTGCCCGTAGCCTACCGCCGTCCCCGCTTTACCCTCATCGCCCGCTTCGGCGAAGCTGAGGTAAACTCGTCGGCTGGTGGAAAAATCGGGCGCCAGCAACACTTCCAGCAAACCGCCCTGGCCTTCTGCATATACCTGCGGCACACCGGCGATAGGCGCCGAAAGGCCCTGGCCCGGCAGCCAGAGCCGTAAACGCCCCGGCCGTTCGGTGATTAACATTCCCTGTTCGCCGGGCAGAAATGCCAGCGACCACGGGTGTTCCAACTTGTCCTGCAATTGCGTTACCGTCGGCGCGGCGTGCAGCAAGCCGCTGAACAACAGCAAAGCGGCTATCATAGTCAATCGGTGCATAGCGTCCTCCTGGACAAAAAACAACCTACTCAGTGTAGTCCAGCAGGCTGATTTTGACGTTTGTTTTAAATTTCAACGTGTTGCCTTTTAGTCAGACTGTGCTTAAGTTAAGGGTTCACCAAGGAGGAAAGATGAACATCACCGTAACCGAGACGCTCAATGAAGACACCCTCGACGTTATTCGTCAGGGGCTTAGAGCCCACAACAGCCCCTATGTGGATCCCAGCTTGCGTAAGCCGCTTGGCATTTACGCCCGGGACACCGCCGGCCAGGTGGTCGCCGGCCTGACCGGCGAGACCTGGGGCAACTGGCTGAGCGTTGAATGGCTATGGGTAGCGGACTCGCAACGCGGCAGCGGCCTGGGGCGTAAAGTATTGCTGGCGGCGGAACGGGAGGCGAAAGCACGCGGCTGCCGCTATGTTCGTTTGGATACCTTTAGTTTTCAGGCGCGGCCGTTCTACGAAAAACTCGGTTATCAACTGCAGATGACGCTGCAGAATTACCCGGTGGAACATGAATGTTACTTTCTCACCAAAACCCTAATTGAATAGCAGGTGACCTGATGGAAACCGCAACCATGGTTGTGAATTGCGTGGCATACAAGGCCGGTGAACGGCTGGGCGAAGTGACCATTGATGATATCAGCGAGGTGGTCAAACAGCCGGATACCTTCGTCTGGCTCGGGCTGTGGCAGCCGGAAGACGCCTTTATGCGCAAAGTGCAGGAGGAGTTCGGGCTGCACGATCTGGCGATTGAAGATGCGCTGTGCGCCCACCAGCGACCGAAGCTTGAAGCTTACGGTGACTCGCTGTTTATCGTGGTCAAAACCGCGCAATGGGGCAATGACGAAATTGAGTACGGCGAAACACACTTCTTCGTGGGCAAGAACTTCCTGATCACGGTACGCCACGGCGAATCACCGAGCTACGCCCCAATCCGCGCCAAGGCCGAAGAGAACCATAAGCAAATGTGCCGCGGCCCGGGCTTTGCCTTGTATTCGGTGTTGGACTTTGTAGTAGATAACTACCGTAGCGTGGTGGCGAAGTTCGAGGCGACCATTGAAGGAATTGAAGCCAACATGTTCAAATCGGAATTTGATCAGGCCGCCATCGAGAACGTCTACACCCTGCGGCGGCACCTGCTGGCGCTGCGCAATGCCGCGATGCCGATGGACGAAATCTGCAATCAGTTGATCCGCCTGCATGAAGAAGTGATCCCGAAAGAGCTGCGCGCCTACGTACGCGACGTGCAAGACCATGCGCATCAGGTGGTCAGCAATATCGACGATATGCGCGAAATGCTGACCAACGCGATGCACGTCAATCTGGCGCTGGTCACCGTAAAACAGAACGAAGTGGTGAAACGCCTGGCCGGTTGGGGGGCGATCCTGGCGATCCCTACGGTGATTTTCAGCCTGTACGGCATGAACTTCGCCGACATGCCAGAGCTGAAGTTCCCCTGGGCCTACCACGCCACGCTGGGGGTCACCGTCGTCGGCTGCTTCTTCCTCTACCAGAAGCTGAAGCGCTCCGGCTGGCTTTAAACGAGGATGGGGCTGCGCATGGCAGCCCCTGATTACCGGTTACTCGGGCTGTACCTGCGGCTGTGGGCTTGGCCGGGTCAGTAAGCTGCCAATCAAGAAGGCCGCGCCGCCCGCCAGCAAGCCGCCGTAGATAGGGCTGTTGGCTTCAATACCCTGATAATACATCAGCCCCAAAACGCTCAGGCTGCCGGTCAGCATGCTGGCGATAGCGCCGGTGCTGGTGGCCCGTTGCCAGAAAATCGCACCAATCAGCGGGATCAGCATGCCGCCCACCAGCAGGTTATAAGCCAGCGTCAGCGCCGCCATCACGTCCCGCACCACAAACGCCAACCCCAGCATGATGCAGCCCATGATCAGCGTAGTAAATCGCCCGGCGGTCAGTCCGCCCGAGGGGCGCTTGCGAATCGCCGGCAATACGTCCTCCAGCGCGATGGTCGATGACGCCAGCAGGCAGGCGCTGGCGGTCGACATCAGCGCAGCCAGTGCGGCGGCGGCCACCAATCCGCTGACGCCCGGCGGCAGTACCGCCTGCGCAATGGCGGCAAAAGCCCCGTCGGTATTAGCCAACTGCGGCAGCACCAGCTTGCCGGCCATGCCGATCAACGCACCGGCTACGCCATACAGCACGCAATACACGCCGGCCCCTAACCCGGCATAACGAGCAATAGTGTTGCTGCGGGCGGTAAATACCCGCTGCCAGATATCCTGACCAATCAAAATGCCGAAGAAGTAGATCAGGAAGAACACCGCGATAGTATCCAGCCCGATGGATGATAGCCGGTAGTAGCTATCCGGCAGTTGGCTACTGAACGCCGTCCAACCCCCGGCTTTGACGATGCTCATCGGCATCAGCACCAACATCATGCCAACGGTCATGATGATAAACTGGATAATGTCGGTCAGCGTCAGTGACCACATGCCGCCCAACGTTGAATACAGCACCACCAAACCGCCACCGAGCAAAATCGACGTGATAAACGACAGATCGAACATCACCTGCATCACGCTGCCGATGGCAATGATCGACGTCACCGCCACCATCAGATCGTAGGCCAACATAATGGCGCCGCTGGTGACTCTGGCCGCTGGGTGATAACGGCGCGACAGCACCTGGCTGACGGTGTAGAGCTTTAGCTTAAGCAGCGGCTTTGCCAACACCATGCTCAGCACCACGATGCCCGCCCCCAGCGCACCGCACAGCCACACGCCAGAGATGCCGTAGGTATAACCCAGTTTGACGCTGCCGATGGTTGACGCCCCGCCCAGCACCACCGCAGACAGGGTGCCCAGATACAAACAGGGCCCCAGATTACGTCCGGCAACCAGATAATCCTCTTTGGTCGTCGCCCGGCGAACGCCTAACCAACCCACCGCTCCTATCACCAAAAAGTAAAACACCACTACCAGCAGATCGAGATTCATGAGTCACTCCGCATGTTTATTATTGTTATTGGATCCAGGCGCAACGGCTCCGCCGGTCAGGTATGGCGACGTCTTATCGCCCAGGCAGCACGCATAACATTTCAAACAGCAGGTTGGCCGCCAGCAGCGCGGTATTACCGGAACGATCGTAAGGCGGTGAGACCTCCACCACGTCGGCGCCGATCAGATTCAGCCCCCGGCATCCTCGGACAATTTCCAGGCCCTGCCATACCGACAACCCGCCAACTTCCGGCGTGCCGGTACCCGGAGCAAACGCCGGATCCAGCCCATCGATATCGAAGCTGAGATAAACCGGCCCACTGCCCATCTGCTCGCGCACTTCGGCCATCAGCGGCGCTAAAGAGCGATACCAACACTCTTCCGCCTGCACCACGCGAAACCCCTGCCGGCGCGACCAGTCGAAATCGGCAGCTTCATAGCCGCTGCCCCGTAGCCCAATCTGCACAACCCGTTGCGGTGCCAACAGCCCCTCTTCAAAAGCGCGACGGAAAGTGGTGCCGTGCGCCAGTTGCTCGCCAAACATCTCCTCATTGGTGTCTGAATGCGCATCCACGTGAATTAGACCGACCAGGCCATGACGGCCGGCGGCGGCACGCAGGATCGGCAACGTCAGCGTGTGATCGCCTCCCAGCGTCAGCGGGATGCAGCCATGGGCCAGAATGTCGCTATAGGCCAGTTCGATACGCCGAACGCTGTCCGCCAGACTGTAGGGATTGATGGCGACATCCCCCAGATCGGCAACCTGCAACCGTTCGAAAGGGGCAGCGCCGCTACCCATGTTGTACGGGCGGATCATCACCGACTCCTGACGGATCTGCCGAGGCCCATAGCGCGTGCCGCTGCGGTTTGAAGTGCCAATATCAAGAGGAATGCCAACGAAGGCCGCATCCAGACCGCGCGCATTTTCGGCAACGGGCAGGCGCATCATGGTAGGGATACCGGCAAACCGCGGCATGTCGTTGCCACTTTGGGGTTGATTAAGCATGTGTTTTCCTCGTTCTGGCATGATTTAATTTCAACATTTAGATAACAAATACAGGCTACCCCGATGGCCGACAGGGCTACCATTCCATCTTTGTGATGTAAGCATTGAAAATACCGATGTTTTGTAACGCTTTGAACTATTGGTTTTATTTGTAATCTGTGACATAAAAAGAGTGATTTTGGCCCGTCAGGGTGACGCCATGGATGTTACCAATCGGTTAACAAGGGAAGTTTTGCGGAGGAAAAGATGCTCACTAATCTAAGCGACATCGATCTGCGGCTGCTGCGGGTGTTCGTCGCCGTCGCGGAGGCCCATGGCGTCAGCGCCGCCCAGGAGCCGCTGTTGATGAATCAGTCGACCATCAGCACCCATCTTGCGACGCTGGAGACCCGGCTGGGGTTTCGTCTGTGCCAGCGAGGGCGCTCCGGTTTTATGTTGACACCCAAAGGGGAGCGCATATTGATCGCCTGCCGCACGCTGTTTAACGCCGCACGCGACTTCACCCGGGTCAGCCAGTCGCTGAACGGTCTGCTGACCGGCGATCTGCAAATCGGGCTGGTGGATAATCTGGTGTCGCTGCCGGGCAACCCCTTCAGCCGTGCTATCAAACAGTTTCAACGCCGCCATCAGGACGTGCAGTTGCAGTGCCGAATTTGCGCCCCCGGCGAAATTGAACAGGGGTTGCTGAATCAGCAGCTCGATTTGGGCATCGGTTATTTCGGCCAGCAGTTGGAAGCATTGCAGTATCAACCCTGGATAAGCGAAACGCAGGCGGTCTACTGCAGCAGCGATCATCCGCTGTTTACCGCAGAGCAACCGGGTCGCGAACAAATTGAGAATGCGCGTTGGGTCAAGCGAGGTTATCTGTTGGCGCAGCAGCTCTGCCCGTTGGCGCCGTTAAACCTTGGTGCCGTCGCCCACCATATGGAGGGGGTCGCCCATCTGGTGCTCAGCGGCGAATATCTCGGGTACCTGCCGACCCATTATGCCGCGCGCTGGGTTGAACAGGGAGCACTGCGGCAGTTAGGCGGGCAGGCGCTCTCCTACCAGGCAACCCTGAGCCTGGTGACCCGACCCGGAGCGCCAAAGGAGGCCTTGTTGGCGCTGATAGAGGATTTGAGCGGATTGGCGCGAGCGCCACAGACAAAAAACCCCGCAGGCGCGGGGTCAGATACTGATATTAATTGACCGGCATGCGCGCCGGATCCGGATACTGATATTCGAACCCCAGCTCATTGCAGATGCGGCTACCGTCCACCAGGCGCCCACCCTGCTCTGCCTCAATGGCGAACTGCGGCGGGGCCAGATGCAGCTGTTCGGCCAGCGCCGGGTAAAATTCACGCTTGGTGGGATGGGCCGGGGCGCAAAGGTTATAAACGTGACCGCCTTTCGGCAGTTTCAGCAACAGTTGAATCGCGGCGATCACATCGTCCTGATGCACCAGATTCACCCCTTGCGAACCGCCTTTGACGTCGACTTTGCCGGCCAGGAAACGACCGGGGTGACGATCCACACCCACCAGTCCCGCCAACCGCAAGATATCCACCGACGTGTTCGGCAGTTCATGCAGCCAACGCTCCAGTTCCACCAGCACTCGCCCCGAAGGCGAAACCGGCTGCAGCGGCGAATCCTCGCGTACCGTGCCGGTAGTTTCACCGTATACCGAAGTCGAACTGGTAAACAGAATACGCGGTACGCCAAAAGCCATCGCGCTGTCCACCAGCATGCGTACCGCATTGAAGTAGTTCTCGCTGCCCTCGACAGTGCGGCGCGCAGGCAATGTCACCACCAGCGCATCGACGCGCAGCAAAGACTCCAGATCCTCGGGTTCGCAAATCAGCTCCGGCGTCATTTCCAACTGATAACATTCAATGCCGCTCATCCGCGCGGCCTCAACGCCATCCGGCGTCGTTTTACTGCCAACGACGTCAAACCCACGGCTCATCAGCGACAGGGCCAACGGCATGCCCAGCCAGCCCAGACCAATAATGGCTACCTTTTTCATCACCTTCCTCTCCTGAAGATCGCAGCGCTTTACCCATTAAGGCTACGCCACTGCGTGAAGTGATACAATCCACCCAGTTTAAGCTTAGGTAAAGTCGCGTCCAGCTAATAACTCAACCTGTTTCAATAAATTAAATTTATGACCGTAAAAAAGGGTTGCGTGACAGACGGCGGATAGTTTAGGTTAATTAGCAATTGAGTTTGTAGCGACTTTATACAGAGAAAACACCATGACACGCATTCAGTTCAGCCACCATCATCACCATCATCCTGACTAGTCTTTCAGGCGATGTGTGCTGGAAGACGGTTTTTTAATCTTCCAGTGGCGCGCAGAATGCAAGAGAGAGCCCTCGGAAGATTTCTTCCGAGGGTTTTTTTTTTGGCTCCGGACAGACAGAAAAAATAATTTTTAAAATAAATTCAAATACCCCAAATAATTCGAGTTGCTTGTAGGCGGCAACTGAGTGAATCCCCAGGAGCTTACTCAAGTAAGTGACTGGGGTGAATGAAGGCAGCCAACACCCAAGCCACTTGAAGTATGACGGGTATAAAATTACAGATTAAACAGAGGTTACCATGCTGGACAAAACACGTTTACGGATAGCAATGCAGAAGTCAGGCCGCCTGAGTGATGAATCCCAGGAGTTACTGGCGCGCTGCGGCATTAAAATCAACCTGCAGCAACAGCGCCTGATTGCCTTCGCGGAGAATATGCCGATTGATATCCTGCGCGTCCGTGATGACGATATCCCAGGGCTGGTGATGGACGGCGTGGTCGATCTGGGGATTATCGGTGAGAACGTGCTGGAAGAAGAGCTGCTCACCCGCCGCGCTCAGGGCGAAGATCCCCGTTACTTCACCCTGCGTCGCCTGGACTTCGGCGGTTGCCGTCTGTCGCTGGCTACCTCGCTCGACACGGAATACACCGGCCCGCAAAGCCTGCAAGACGCCCGCATCGCCACCTCTTATCCGCACCTGCTGAAACAATACCTCGATAAACAAGGCGTGCGCTTCAAATCCTGCCTGTTGAACGGTTCGGTGGAAGTGGCACCGCGTGCCGGTCTGGCTGACGCCATCTGTGACCTGGTCTCCACCGGAGCCACGCTGGAAGCCAACGGCCTGCGCGAAGTGGAAGTGATTTACCGCTCGAAAGCCTGCCTGATCCAACGTGACGGCGAAATGCCGGAAGCCAAACAGCAATTGATCGACCGCCTGATGACCCGTATTCAGGGCGTGATCCAGGCACGCGAATCCAAGTACATCATGCTGCACGCGCCGAGCGAGCGCCTCGACGAAATCGTTGCGCTGCTGCCGGGCGCGGAACGCCCAACCATTCTGCCACTGGCCGGTGCGCAAAATCGCGTGGCAATGCACATGGTCAGCAGTGAAACCCTGTTCTGGGAAACCATGGAAAAGCTGAAAGCGCTGGGTGCCAGTTCGATTCTGGTGTTGCCAATTGAGAAGATGATGGAGTAACGCCATGTCGACTTTCAATACTCCGGTCAATTGGGCAGGCTGCAACGCCGAACAGCGCGCGGCACTGTTGATGCGCCCGGCGATCGCAGCCGAAGACAGCATCACCCGCACGGTGAACGAGATTCTCGACAACGTGAAGGCCAACGGTGACCAGGCGCTGCGCGATTACAGCGCCAAATTTGATAAAACCGAGGTTGGTGCGCTGCGCATCACCGCCGACCAGATCGCCGCCGCCAGCGCTCGTCTGGGTGATGATATAAAACAGGCGATGGCAGTCGCGGTCGCTAACGTCGAAACCTTCCACAATGCGCAAAAGCTGCCGCCGGTGGATGTGGAAACCCAGCCGGGCGTGCGTTGCCAACAGGTCACCCGCCCGATCGACTCGGTCGGGCTGTATATTCCCGGTGGCTCCGCGCCGCTGTTTTCTACCGTACTGATGCTGGCGACGCCGGCACGTATCGCCGGTTGCCGCCGCGTGGTGTTGTGCTCACCGCCACCGATTGCCGATGAAATTCTCTATGCCGCGCAGCTGTGCGGGGTAAAGGAAGTGTTTCAGGTTGGCGGCGCACAGGCGATTGCCGCTATGGCATTCGGCACCGACTCCGTACCGCGCGTGGCGAAGATCTTCGGGCCGGGCAATGCCTTTGTCACCGAAGCCAAGCGCCAAATCAACCAACGGTTGGACGGCGCAGCGATCGATATGCCGGCCGGTCCTTCCGAGGTGTTGGTGATTGCCGATGCCGGTGCGACGCCGGCGTTTGTCGCCTCTGATTTGTTGTCGCAGGCGGAGCACGGCCCAGACTCGCAGGTGATTCTGCTGACGCCGGACGCCGTTATGGCACAGGCGGTAGCCGAAGCGGTCGAACAGCAACTGGCGCAACTGCCTCGCGCCGAAACCGCTCGTCAGGCGCTGGCCAGTAGCCGACTGATCGTCGCCAAAGATCTGGCCGAGTGCGTGGCGATCAGCAATCAGTATGGCCCGGAACACCTGATCATTCAGACCCGCGATGCCCGCGCCCTGGTCGACAGCATCACCAGCGCCGGTTCGGTATTTCTCGGTGACTGGTCGCCAGAGTCCGCCGGTGACTATGCGTCCGGCACCAACCACGTATTGCCGACCTACGGGTATACCGCGACCTGTTCCAGCCTGGGCCTGGCGGATTTCCAAAAACGCATGACGGTGCAGGAACTGACGCCGCAAGGCTTTATGAACCTGGCCGCCACCATTGAAACCCTGGCTGCCGCCGAGCAGTTGATTGCCCACAAAAACGCCGTCACCCTGCGCGTTGCCGCACTGAAGGAGCAAGCATGAGCATTGAAAACCTGGCGCGCGCCAACGTTCGCGAGCTGACCCCGTATCAATCGGCTCGCCGCCTGGGGGGCAATGGCGATGTGTGGCTGAACGCCAACGAATACCCGATCGCCCCGGAATTCCAACTGACCGCTCAAACCTTTAACCGCTATCCGGAGTGCCAGCCGGCACGGGTGATCGAGCGCTACGCCGATTACGCCGGGGTTAAAAAGGAACAGGTGCTGGTCAGTCGTGGGGCGGACGAAGGCATTGAACTGCTGATCCGCGCCTTCTGCGAGCCGGGCAAAGACGCCATCCTGTTCTGCCCGCCGACTTACGGCATGTACGCCGTCAGCGCTGAAACCTTTGGCGTGGAGCGTCGCACCGTGGCGGCCAAAAAGGACTGGCAATTGGATTTAGCTGCCATCGCCGACAGCCTGGATAACGTGAAACTGATTTACGTCTGCAGCCCAAACAACCCAACCGGTAATCTGATCGATCCCAACGATCTGCGCACCCTGCTGGAAATGGCCAAAGGCAAGGCAATCGTCGCGGTTGATGAGGCCTATATCGAATTCTGCCCGCAGGCCAGCGTGGCCGCCTGGTTGAGCGACTACCCACACCTGGCTGTCCTGCGCACTCTGTCAAAAGCCTTCGCGCTGGCTGGCTTGCGCTGTGGTTTTACTCTGGCCAACGAGGACTTGATCGCCCTGCTGCTGAAGGTGATCGCACCTTATCCGCTGTCTACTCCGGTCGCCGATATCGCTGCACAGGCGCTCAGCACCGAGGGGATCCGCGTGATGCGTCAGCGCGTTACCGAGATTGCCGCCAACCGCAGTTGGCTGCAGCAGGCGCTGCAAAACTGCGCTTGCGTTGAGCAGGTTTTCGCCAGCGACAGCAATTACCTGCTGGCTCGTTTCACTGCATCCAGTAATGTGTTTAAAACCTTATGGGATCAGGGCATTATCTTAAGAGACCAAAATAAACAACCTGGGTTGTCCGGCTGCCTGCGCATCACCATCGGCACCCGTGACGAATGCCAGCGCGTGGTTGACGCGCTGTCTGCCCTGCCCGGTGCAACCGAGACTCGCCAGGAGCCAATGTGAGCCAGAAATTCCTCTTTATTGACCGTGACGGCACGCTGATTGCTGAACCCCCAGAAGACTTCCAGGTTGATCGCCTGGACAAGCTGGCGCTGGAGCCGGACGTCATTCCTTGCCTGCTTGAATTGCAGCAGGCAGGTTACCAACTGGTGATGATCACCAATCAGGATGGCCTGGGTACCGCCAGTTTTCCGCAGGAAACCTTCGATCCGCCGCACGGCCTGATGATGCAGATCCTCAGCTCCCAGGGCATTCACTTCGAAGATATCCTGATCTGCCCACACCTGCCGGCGGACAACTGCGATTGCCGCAAACCCAAAACCGCGCTGGTCAAAGGCTATCTGGAGCCCGGCGTGATGGATACCGCTCACAGCTACGTGATCGGCGATCGCCCCACCGACGTTCAACTGGCGGAAAACATGGGCATTCAGGGCTTGCGCTATCAGCGCGATACCCTGGGCTGGAAAGAGATCACCCGCCAACTGACCCAGCGCGATCGTCATGCGCAGGTTAACCGCGCCACCAAAGAAACCCAGATCGACGTCAACGTCTGGCTGGATCGCGAAGGCGGCAGCAAGATCAAAACCGGCGTGGGTTTCTTCGATCACATGCTGGATCAGATCGCCACCCACGGCGGCTTCCGCATGGACATCAATGTTAAAGGCGATCTGTATATCGACGATCACCACACGGTAGAAGACACCGGTCTGGCGCTGGGCGAAGCCCTGAACAAGGCATTGGGCGACAAACGCGGCATCGCACGTTTCGGCTTTGTGCTGCCAATGGACGAGTGCCTGGCGCGCTGCGCGCTGGATATCTCCGGCCGTCCGCACCTGGAATACAAGGCTGAGTTTAACTATCAGCGCGTCGGCGATCTGAGCACCGAAATGGTCGAACACTTCTTCCGCTCGCTGTCTTACACCATGGGTTGCACGCTTCACCTGAAAACCAAAGGCAAAAACGACCATCACCGCGTCGAAAGCCTGTTCAAAGTGTTTGGCCGTACGCTACGCCAGGCGATCCGCGTTGAGGGCAATACCCTCCCGAGCTCGAAAGGAGTGCTGTGATGAACGTGGTGATTTTAGACACCGGCTGCGCCAACCTGTCTTCTGTCACCTACGCGGTGCAGCGACTGGGTTATCAGCCGCAGGTAAGCCGTGACCCGGAGATCGTGTTGCGCGCCGATAAGCTTTTCCTGCCGGGCGTCGGCACAGCACAGGCGGCCATGGATCAGTTGAAGCAACGCGAGTTGATCGATTTGATCAAAGCCTGCACTCAGCCGGTGCTGGGTATTTGCCTCGGTATGCAGTTGCTGGCAAAAAGCAGCGAAGAGAATGGCGGTATCGACACGCTGGGCATTATCGAGACGCCGGTCACCCAGATGACCGACTTCGGTCTGCCGCTGCCGCACATGGGCTGGAACCAGGTGTCGGCACAGGCCGGCCACCATCTGTTCCGCGGCATTGAAGACGGTGCCTACTTCTACTTCGTTCACAGCTATGCGATGCCGATATGCCCAAGCACCATCGCCCAGGCGAACTACGGCGAGCCCTTCACCGCCGCCGTGCAAAAAGACAACTTCTTCGGCGTGCAGTTTCATCCAGAACGTTCTGGAGCAGCCGGTGCGCAACTGTTGAAAAACTTTCTGGAGATGTAGGCAGCATGATTATTCCAGCTTTGGATTTGATCGACGGCAACGTGGTGCGTTTGCATCAGGGTGATTACGGCCAACAGCGCGACTACGGTAACGATCCGCGCTCACGCCTGCAGGACTATCAACAACAGGGTGCGCAGGTATTGCATCTGGTCGATCTGACCGGGGCCAAAGATCCTGCTGCACGCCAGATCCCGCTGCTGCGCCAACTGCTCGCCGGGGTTAACGTGCCGGTACAGGTTGGTGGCGGCATTCGCAATGAGCAGGACGTTTCGGCACTGCTGGAAGCCGGTGCGACCCGCGTGGTCATCGGCTCCACAGCAGTGAAACAACCGCAGTTGGTGCAAGGCTGGTTTGAGCGCTATGGCGCAGAGGCCATGGTATTGGCGCTGGACGTGCGTATCGACGCCGACGGCACCAAGCGCGTGGCGATCAGCGGCTGGCAAGAAAACTCAGACGCCACTTTGGAACAGGTGGTGGAGCAGTTCCTGCCCTACGGCCTCAAGCACGTGCTGTGCACCGATATTTCCCGCGATGGCACGCTGGCTGGCTCCAACGTGGCGCTGTACCAGGAAATCAGCCAACGCTATCCGCAGATTGACTTCCAGGCATCCGGTGGCATCGGCAACCTGGACGATATCGCCCAACTGCGTGGCAGTGGCGTTAAAGGTGTGATTGTGGGGCGTGCCCTGTTGGAAGGTAAGTTTAGCGTTGAGGAGGCAATCGCATGCTGGCAAAACGGATAATCCCGTGCCTGGATGTCAAAGACGGGCAAGTAGTGAAAGGCGTGCAGTTCCGCAACCATGAGATCATCGGTGACATCGTGCCGCTGGCGCAACGCTATGCGCAGGAAGGTGCGGACGAATTGGTATTTTACGATATCACCGCCTCAAGCGATGGTCGTGTAGTGGACAAAAGCTGGGTGTCGCGAGTGGCGGAAGTGATTGATATCCCCTTCTGCGTCGCCGGCGGGATCAAAAGCCCGGAAGATGCCAGCCAGATCCTCTCTTTCGGCGCCGATAAGATTTCCATCAACTCTCCGGCGCTGGCCGACCCCGATCTAATTAGCCGTCTGGCAGATCGCTTTGGCGTACAGTGCATCGTGGTGGGTATTGATACCTGGTTCGAAGCCTCAACCGGCAAGTATCACGTTAACCAATACACCGGCGACGAAAGCCGCACCCGCGTCACCCAATGGGAAACCTTGGATTGGGTTAAAGAAGTGCAAAAACGCGGTGCCGGCGAGATTGTGTTGAACATGATGAACCAGGATGGCGTACGCAACGGTTACGATTTGGAACAGCTGCGGAAGGTCCGTGAGGTATGCAAAGTGCCCCTGATCGCCTCCGGCGGCGCGGGCACCATGGAACACTTTCTGGAAGCGTTCCGTGATGCGGACGTTGACGGCGCCCTGGCCGCGTCGGTGTTCCACAAGCAAATCATTAATATCGGCGAACTGAAAAAGTTCCTGGCCGCCCAAGGTGTGGAGATCCGCCTGTGTTAACAGAACAACAAAGAAGCCAGCTCGACTGGGAAAAAACTGACCACCTGCTGCCGGCGATTGTGCAGCATGCCGTCTCCGGCGAAGTGCTGATGCTCGGCTACATGAACCAGGAAGCGCTGACAGCTACCGAGCAAAGCGGCAAGGTCACCTTCTTCTCTCGTACCAAGCAGCGCCTGTGGACCAAGGGCGAAAGCTCTGGCAACTTCCTCAACGTAGTGAGCATCACCCCAGACTGTGATAACGACACGCTGTTGATTTTGGTCAATCCGATCGGCCCGACCTGCCATCTGGGCAATACCAGCTGCTTCCACCCGGCCGCCAGCGATTGGGGTTTTCTGTATCAGTTGGAGCAACTGCTGGCGGAGCGTAAAAACGCCAGCCCCGACAGCTCTTACACCGCCAGCCTGTACGCCAGCGGCACCAAGCGTATCGCACAGAAAGTCGGTGAAGAAGGCGTGGAAACCGCATTGGCCGCGACGGTGAACGATCGCGAAGAGCTAACCAACGAAGCCTCCGATCTGATTTATCACCTGCTGGTGCTGCTGCAGGATCAGGATCTGGATTTGAGCAAGGTGATTGGTCGGCTGCGTGAGCGGCATAAAAGATAAAATTACGTCATGAATGCCACAATTTTTTGGCATAAAAAAACCGGCATTAAATATCATCGGACGATATTTTAATGCCGGTTATTGACTAGAATCTTATATCAATAATTTAGATATATTTCTTCCAGAATTTCTTCCTGTTTATACGCTTATAGCCTTCTTTCCAGTAGCTCTGCTCAAACATTTCAGAATACTTATGCCCCTGAAGCAAGCGTTCTTTTAGGCTTAATTTCTCCGCCAAGGCAATGCGGCCATTATTGGCCCCCGCAGCCTCCGAATGAGTGATGCCAACCAACGCATCCAGCTCGTAGCTGCTTGGATTTGACACAAGCTCAAAGAAAGGTTCGGATAGCAACCGGCTACTCATGGCCTCTGACGGTACAACCGCAAGAATAGAAGAAATGTATTCAAAGAATGACCGAATACCTTTTTGCAAAAGCTGTGCTTTTTTAAGATATTCCAACTCCTCCTCACTCACATTTTCTTTCACTGGCTGAGTTTTACCATCAATCTTTTGGTAACCTTTGGTCGACCCGGTATTGTCCGCCATTGCAAACTCCAACAGCTCGACCCCACCAGAGAGGATCAAATCATGTTGATTTCTAGGCTCCCCAAAATTAGTCAACCAACCTTTCATGTCATTATAATAGGATTTGTTATCCTTAGCCCCTTCAAAGGTTGCCAAGTATAGCCCGCTTATTTTCTTATCTGCCCAGATATCTCCTAAAGCACGGCTGAAGACTGATTGAATGTTTCCCATCCAACCAATATCGACTAACGCCACTGAAGAATAATTCCCTACTGCTTCTTTGAAATAATCTGAGAATTCATCCCGATATTTCTTGTTTTGCAGCAAAGCATGCATGAACAGCTTATTAATCAGCCAATGGACTTTATCACGCTCGCCGTGGCTTGGAACATAGTTGACGTCAGGGAAGCCAACGTCGTGAATATCGGAAAGATGCTCTTCAGCATTTAGTCCAATAACAGACAGAATGTTTTTTATGCTTTTTCTATTCTTACCACCAAACAGATGCCAGATACGATGCATTGGCCAATCAGTCATTCCCATTTTGTAAGTAGATGCACGGGAAAGATAAACATACTGATAGTCGAACTGGCGATCTTTATTATAGAAATCAAGGAAAATATCGCGAATCAAATGCGCATCTCGCGCCAAAAACAATAGCTTCTCAACGTTAAGTTTTTTGGCCGTAGCATGGATCCAGGATGTGTAACCCAGCATCAATGGACCAAAGATCTTGAAACCAATCTCAGTGAGCGGGTCATCAGAAAAAAACTGTCTCGCCTGAATATTCGTTACCGAGATATTAATAGACTCGCCAATAACATCTTTAATCTGCCAATGACGTGAAACACCGCCATCATATTCAGACCAATCAGCATGTAGCCCATCTATCGAATGATGCTTTGCCATTTCAACGTCAGAATGCTTATTATCGCCAATATGCAACCAACGTTTTCCAGTAAGGTTAAGTTTATTCCTAACCTTAGGATATAACTCTCCGGTGTGTTTAGACACCCCTTCTTCACCTGAAGAAAAAATGGCAACATCATCAAGATTTTTGTAGCCAGCATTTTCCAGTAACTCGCGTAGCACTTTCGAAGGTAAATACATATCGCTGATAACGATAATCTTACATCCTGCGGCCCTGGCCTTATTAAAAAGATCTTCTGCCGCTATACTTTTAAAAAGAACAGCCTTCTCCATCTCTATTTCTAGAGAAATAAGCATGTTAATAACATGCTTAGGCAATGTCGGGATCCTTTGGCTGACCTGATCATAGATGTCGGATATCAGAATTTCAGGCTCGCCTCCGTGCAAACTTACCTTATGTTGCCTGGCTTTTTCTTCCGCCTTTTCCCTGATAACAGAAAAATTATCGACCAAATCGGGCCATGCGATATATTGACTATCATACGATAAATTGGCTTGAATCAGTGAAAACAAGTCCTTGGGCCGCGCAATTTTTCGACTCAAAAGTGTATCAAATATGTCGAAACTCACGAAGTCGTAATTATTAAAATCCATAGTTCCTTCTACTCCTGAGCATAATTATTCAATGGCCGAAGTGATGACAAATTTTATTCTCAATCGAAGCTATTCGATGAAACATAGTTTCGTTAAAGATAAAATTAGAAATAAACCGACAGGTATAATCGTCAGAGGTATTTCTAGCTATACTATTGAGAATGACTTTTGATGAAAAACCATACTCTTCGGCATGAATAATGCTATAGTTGCCCAGGTTAAAGTCATCTTCCCGGCGGAAATGATAAAAAGACAAAGATTCGGGAACGATCCACACATCATTCTTGCTCATAAATGAAATCAAGAACACCCAGAAAAACGCTGGCTCCATGATATTATGAGACACGACAGTGCGTATAAATGCAGAAAAGTCAAAAATGCATGACGATGCTGGGATACTATTTCTATAATACAACGCATCGATATTCACCGGGCCAACCGAGAAATAATGATTCCACGGTTCGGTTCTGTCGATCTTTATCCTGTTGCCTTCAGCTATTTCATAAACTTTATTAACATGGCTGGCAACAGCACCAACAGATGGGTATCTGACTTTACTCTTTTCAAAAACGGAGATACAACGGGATAAATACTCTGGCGCCCAAGTATCGTCGTCATCAAGAAAACATGCATACTCAAATGGGAAGCTGTGTAGTGTTTTAATAAGTTCTTCCTGAGAAGAGACAGCATGAATTTTGTCGCTTTCAGAAATAAAAACCAACTCTTCAATATCTGACGGTATACCAGAACCGTTAGTCATGATAAAAACTTTATAATTTTGATATGATTGATTCTTCACGGACTCAAGAGCTCGCAAAAGCAAGCGCTTCCTAGTCTCATGATGTCTCAAAATAATAGCAACTGAGCCTTTCATAATTCCTCTATGAATACTATCTAGGCAAATTAATTAACATGGAAACATATTAAATAATTATAGTAACCTCTGATTCACTACCGATATAACAATTCAAGACCGATATAACAATCAAAGATCAAATCTTATAATAGCAAAAGCCGGGCATAGCCCGGCTATCTTATATTAATTAACTTATTCCATCCATTCGGTATGGAATACGCCTTCTTTGTCGATACGTTTGTAAGTGTGAGCACCGAAGTAGTCACGCTGCGCCTGGATCAGGTTGGCAGGCAGAACCGCTGAACGGTAGCTGTCGTAGTAGGAGATTGCCGCAGAGAAGGTCGGCGTAGGGATGCCGTTTTGCACCGCGTAAGACACCACGTCACGCAGCGCCTGCTGATATTCGTCAGCAATCTGCTTGAAGTAAGGTGCCAGCAACAGGTTAGCGATATCCGCGTCCTGTGCATAAGCGTCGGTGATTTTCTGCAGGAACTGTGCACGGATGATGCAGCCGGCGCGGAAGATCTTGGCAATGTCGCCGTAGTGCAGATCCCAGTTGTTTTCTTTGGAAGCCGCTTTCAGCTGAGAGAAGCCCTGCGCATAGGAAACGATTTTGCCCAGGTACAGCGCGCGGCGCACTTTCTCGACGAATTCGGCTTTGTCACCGCTGACTGGCGTCACTTTAGGACCGGTCAACACTTTAGATGCGGCAACGCGCTGGTCTTTCAGTGAGGACAGGTAACGTGCGAATACCGACTCGGTGATCAGCGACAGCGGCTCGCCCAGATCCAGAGAGCTCTGGCTGGTCCATTTGCCGGTACCTTTGTTGGCAGCTTCGTCCAGGATCACATCAACCAGGTATTTACCTTCTTCATCTTTCTTGGTGAAGATATCTTTGGTGATGTCGATCAGGTAGCTGTTCAGTTCGCCTTTGTTCCACTCGGCAAAGGTGTCAGCCAGTTCTTCATTGCTCAGGTTCAGCGCCTGCTTCAACAGGGAATAGGCTTCTGCAATCAGCTGCATGTCGCCGTATTCGATGCCGTTGTGCACCATCTTCACATAGTGACCGGCGCCATCAGCACCGATGTAGGTCACGCAAGGCTCGCCTTCCGCTACCGCAGCGATTTTCTCCAGGATTGGCGCCACCAGCTCGTAAGCTTCTTTCTGGCCGCCAGGCATGATTGAAGGCCCTTTCAGCGCGCCCTCTTCACCACCGGAAACACCGGTACCGATGAAGTTGAAGCCTTGATCAGACAGTTCGCGGTTACGACGGATGGTGTCCTGATAGTAGGTGTTGCCACCGTCGATCAGAATGTCACCTTTATCCAGGTGCGGAGTCAGGGAAGCAATGGTCTTGTCAGTCGCTTCACCTGCTTTCACCATCAGCAAGATGCGGCGTGGTTTTTCCAGCGATTCAACGAACTCTTCGACGGTGTAGTGCGGCACCAGGTTTTTACCTGGATTCTCGGCAATAACTTCATCAGTTTTATCGCCTGAACGGTTAAAGATCGAAACGGTGTAACCACGGCTTTCGATGTTCAGTGCCAGATTGCGGCCCATTACCGCCATGCCGACAACGCCGATTTGTTGCTTGGACATTGAAGAACTCCTGTCTGAGGATGACCCTGTTAACAACTGTGGCCAACAGGTTTTGTGATGTGGCACACATGTTAACTCAGGATTGAGCCGCGTGGGTAGTGATTGGTGCGATAGGCTTTATAACAGATAATAAACCATCAGAAATTATACAGTTGTGCCAATAAACGTTGTTTGGCTTGCTGAATCAGAACCCTTCCCGGCTGGCGGTCAATGCGTACTACAGGTGACAGCAGGGGTACCAATGCGTCCGCACTGATATCCGGCCTGACCATAGGCCAGTCAGACATGGGTTGTAAGCTGGCGAATTTGTTGTCGTAATAATCTGACCACGATAACGCAATACCATCGATACCCAGACTTGCAGCAATGACCTGAAAGTGGAAGCGTGAACTGATGCAAAAATCGTTAGTGGCAAATGCTAAACCATCTTGCCAAATCTGTTCGAACGGCACGAAACTTGCGTGAGGAAAACGCTCCTGCACCTGGTGAAAAAACGTACCATCTGTTCCTGGACGAAACTCATAAAAATTGATCGCGGCCGCAGGATAAATCTGACAAAACCTGGCTACGACCGTCTGCAACAGCGTCAACAGATTCTCGGCTAGAATACCATCTTCAGACAGTTCGGTATGGATACACAGATGAAGAGTGGGTTGTTCACGCTCCACAAGACGTCCGGTTGGAGAATCGGGGAAAGCAAAATAATCGTCCCCGGAGAAACCCAGTACAGGAATTCCAAAAGATTCCAATACTTTATAGCTGGCTTCGTCTCGTACATCAAAGTGATTAAACTGACGGATGAACGGTGCTAATTTAGCAGCATTTTCAGGCGAGAGCGGCTGCAATCCAAGCCCGGTTGCGTAACAGGCCAACTGATGCTTTTCAGCAAAATAAGCCGCAAGTTCTATCAATCGCGCATTGGCCCCCCAGAGTTCATTGATGTATCCCCCCCCCAACAGATGGATACTTTCCGCAGAGATAAAGACCTCGGACATTAAGCGCTCACGAATCGGTAGCGCATGAGGATCGGCAAATTTGTCCTGAACGGACCCCTTGTCACCCAGCGCTTGGGCCAAACGCCATAGATAATCTACACATTTAACCCCCGGAAATAGCTCCGACGCCACCACAGCATCAACCGCATCAAGATAGATAACGCTATCAGGAAACTGCCGTTGCAATTCATTTATCCAGTATCGCGTTAGCATGTCATCACCAAAATTTGGCATACCTGCGGCTGAAACTAAATACAATGTTTTCTTCTGTACTGATGGAGCTTGAACATCCCTATCCTGCCTTTTCGTCCATAATTTCGCGAAAAAAGCCAAAATAGTGCCCCTCAAATTAATAGTTCCCGGTGGCAATTGCGCGCTGATAAAGTTTCAGAGTGTCATCAATAATCAATGATGATGCAAATTTGCTTTCAATTCGCTCACGACTACGAACCCCCATCTCTACACGCTTGTTTGGACTGGTAAGCAACTTTTCTAACTTTTCTGCCAAAAGCTTGATGTTACGTTTCTCCACTAAACTGCCCGTGTATTCATCGATGATAAGACTTTGGCAACCACCAACATCGTAAGCGATACAAGCACGCCCTACGGACGAGGCTTCAAGCAAGATACGGGGAACACCTTCAGAATATGTGGTAGGCAGTGCCACAACATTAGAAGCCTCGATAAGACTGTAGACATCCGTACAGCGGCCAAGCCAGTTTATCAGCCCCTGCTGATGCCACTCTTCGATTTGTGACAAGGGTATAGCGTCAGGATCATCAACAATCGAAATCCCTGCTACATTGAGAACAAAGTCCACGCCTTTAAGCGCCAGTCGCTTTTTCACCTCAACCAAGTCACCCAGCCCCTTGCTCCACAATAGGCGACTCGCAAACAACACAATCGGTTTTTCGCGGTTGATTTCCAGTGAATAATGATAAATATCCGGATTGATACCGGCACCATCGATCACCACTGTTTGGCTTTTTTTGGCTTCAGTAATGGCAATGAGTCGATCGCGATCGTGCTCATGTTCAAAAGCCAACAGACACTTTTTATTCTTAACTATATGATTATAGGAGTGTAGCGTCAGAAATCGAATAACGTTCATTGACAGCTTATCTTCCATAAACACGCGCCCCAGCCCAACGAAGCCAAGAATGATAGGCTTGTTATAAAAGCGGGCAAAAAATCCCCCCATCAAGCAAGGCTTGATGGTGATGCAGTGTAGAACATCCGGATTAATTCTTCTGAGCAGTTGCCATACCTTGACCAACGAACTGAAAAAATTTATCGGATTAACAGACTGTTCCGAGATAGAAGAGTCATGGCAAATGAAACCTTTTTCTGTCAGCGTTTGCTGAATGTCGCCCCCCACAAAATGGCTGACAACATGAATTTCATAGCCTGCAGCCTTAGCTGCCAAGGCTCTTTCAACCCAGTGAAGTTCAAAGTACCAATCCGAGTTGATAAAATAACAAATCTTTTTCATTAAACTCTTACCGGCTAATGTCGTTTACCATTTTTAAGTGATATACCGTCAACAATACCGCGTATTACATATCTAATATATTCGATTTTATTACCTTGAGAGGTAAAAGAAAGTAAATATTTAGCAATACGTAACACGATGGCTCCAAATGAGTAAGGCCTCTCATTTTTTTTAAACAACATTCTAGAAAGAAGCAAATTCCTGACCAGGTAATACACCTTCCATGGTGGATTTATTCCCCCACCGGTTGGTGCCACATCATGCAAGAACAGCAACTCTGGTGAGTATCGAAAGCGATACCCCTGTTGACTCAACCTGTAAGAGAAGTAAAGATCATCATAATAAATAAAAAGCTCCGAGCGGATAGACTCTGTGTTGGCAGCTAAAACGTCTTTGCGAATTATTGCACCAACGAATGAAAGCGTAATCACCTCTGACGCCTCCAGCCCTGTCGGAGTGTAGCGATCAGGTCTTGCAATATAATCGAGCGTGCGCATCAGTGATGTTGGCATCTTACTGAAGGGCACGTTCATTTTACAAAGCATGCCTTGCTTATCTATCACACGGCAACAGTATGCAGCATGATTGGTTTGTTCCAACTTAGCAAAACGCGCCAACAACTCAGCTTGCGGGTAAGCATCATCATCAAACATAAATACCCAATCGGTATCTATTTTTTCAGCAATGAATTCCGCTCCGAGTTTAAACCCACCGGCACCGCCATCATTTTGACCGGCGCGGAGCACGTGCAGGCGCGTATCCTCAATACCTTCCAACCAGGCCTGAGTATCATCGGTTGAAGCATTATCAACAATAACAATGTGCTCAAATGACAACGCAGCAGTTGCCATCCAGCACTGTTTCAATTTTTCCAGGCGATTAAAAGTAACAATTAACGCCGTGGCTTTCATCTGATGCTGACCGTAAAGACTGGCATAGTCGTTTTTTGCTCCAGACTGCTCAGATAAATCTCAGCGGTTTTCAACGCTTCGGCAATAGTCACGTCCATATCCAGATAGCGGTAAGTCCCTAAACGGCCGATGAAGGTCATACCGTTTTCTTTTTCCGCCAAATCGACATATTTTTCCAGAAGGCTCATTTCACCAACTTGTCGAATTGGGTAGTAAGGAATGTCGTTTTCCTCGCATGCACGGCTGTATTCTTTGTAACAAACCGAGCCTTCATGCTGCTCCCAAGGCGAAAAATATTTGTGTTCAGTGATACGAGTGTAAGGCACTGATTGTTCACAATAGTTCATAACCGCACACCCCTGATAATCACCCTCCACCGAGAATTTTTCAAAGTCTAACGTACGGTAACCTAAACGCCCAAACTGGAAGTCATAAAAAGCATCCAGTGGCCCGCTGTAGAAAACATGATCATACTGCTCGCGATCTTGCGGCTGGAACTGTACGCCTAGCGATACGGTAATGTTTGCATGGTTTAAAATACCTTCAACCATTTTGGTATAGCCATCTTTCGGCATCCCCTGAAACTTATGATTAAAATAGTTATCATCATAATTAAAGCGGATAGGCAAACGTTTAAGGATCGATGCTGGCAGTTGCGCCGGAGACATCCCCCACTGCTTAATGGTATAGCCTTTAAAGAAGGCTTCATAAAGCTCTTTGCCGACAAAACGCAGAGCCTGCTCTTCAAACGATTGTGGCTCAGTAATGCTGCGGTCACCCTTTTCAGCAATTAGCGCTTTGGCTTCCGCTGGCGAACAGGTTTGTCTAAAGAATTGGTTAATCGTATGAAGATTTATCGGCAACGAGAAAACCTGACCACCAACAGTCGCTTTAACCCGATTCACGTAGGGCATCATGGTGGAGTAACGATTAACAAAATTCCATACCTGCTCGTTGTCAGTGTGGAAGATATGGGGGCCATAGGTATGCACCATAACGTCCGTCTTCACATCGCGGGCATCGTAACAGTTTCCTGCAATATGATCCCGGCTGTCGATGATTTGGATCAAATGCCCCTGCTCTGCCAGTTGACGGCCGATTACCGCACCAGAGAAACCAGCACCCACAATTAGTATTTTTTTACTGTTTATCATTAAGTTACCCAAGAATTGCGCGTCTAACTTTGTAGTAGTATTTCGTCATAAAATTGCGTCGCGACGTGCCTATTGGTGCCCATTTGTTAAGCATGGGCATCAGAGCGCGTTTTAATTTAGTCTGCAGCAAAACCGGCGTATTACTCACAAGTTGCACTGTAGGAACATGTGATACTGCGGTGCCAATCAGACGTTCATAAGCTTCATACGCCCATGGCGTATTCACGATATTTTTATGATAGTTATCAAAAAAGTCAACGCGACGCGTGTTCCACGGTTTATTCTCACCCGCAAAATGAATCATCTTCGGATCTCTACGCGCCTCAAGAAAATTCATATAAGTTTTGAAGGGTAGATTGGGAAAGAAATCTTCCGTATTGCCGTTACCATGATAAACATTCCACTCCATTGGCAAATAGTGCACGCGGCCATGGAATACCTTATTCATAATATCCTGATCCAAGAACCAATAGGTTTTGCTTTTCATCGCATCCATCAGGCTGGAAAATGTATTTTCTTGGTTCATCTGCGCGATATTAAATACTAAAATCCCAGCTTGGAAATAGCCATCTGGGTTATCCATTCCCAATGAACTTTCCAAATACTCTTTGGCTGGCATTACACCATCACTGGACTGGGACATCGCGCCGAACAAAACGAAGCCCTCCATAACAATGTCTTTTACCGCAGCGATCAAGTTATTCCCAAGAGGGATACTCATCAACTCAGCCAAGTCACTTTCAACTACCGTGTCCGCATCAATAAATATTACTTTATCAAATTCGTAAAATAGATTTGGGATAAACAAACGCGCATAGGTTGCAGCACTAAAATGAGCACGAGTAAAGACGTCTTTTATCTCAGTGAAAGCATTCACATCAAAAAAACGAAGGCTAACATTCTTAAAACCGGCAACAAGCGATAAGAAGCGGTGCTTGTTTTTTAAATAAACCCCATTCTCCAGAACAACCAGATCATAATTTAGCTCTGGATTTGCATGAGCAAGAATAGAATTAATTAACGCTGCACCACTAATAGCATAATTATCATCAAAACAAATCACTACAGGAACATTTCTTGTCGAAAATGCAGGTTTTAGAGTAGCATTGAAAGTTTCTTTTTCGATAAAGGTTCGTTGTAACTCCTTAACTTTAAAAGAGCGCTGCTCGATTTGGTACGCCAGATAAATATTTAACAATCGTTCAGATATATGACCAACAACGCGTTTCTCTTGCGCATTATAATTTTTAAAGCGGAGTTTATCCTCAAGCCTTTCCAAAATCGCGAATAGCCACTCAGAATAATCATTGAAGATATCCTTCCGCATAACAAACATATTAGTATAATAACCATCTGATGAGTTATTAAATATATCTGCAGCAGACTTATACTCCGGATAAATATCTGAAAGAATTTCTAATGCGGCATCGTAATCTTCAATATGCAGGTAGTTAGAAACTTTATAATGTTGATAGTTGTTCTTACTACCTGCAGCACTAACATCCCATTTTTTCGGCAAGATAATATCAACACCTGCCAGACAATCAGATATATTCTTATCGTTTAAACCAAATTTCTCATGATATAACGCATCAATCTTCTCATAATTAATTACGCCCCAGTTATCTTCCGGGACTTGTTGATCTTCAGAAAAGTTAAAATGACGTCGATAATGCATAAACCCAACATAGTCTGCTGGTTGCGCATTCTTCCATACCCAATAATGAGCGGTCAATTCACAGTAAAATGGGTTTTTGAAAGAGATATTATCGCCAGAATCGTCACCAGGACAACCAATCTCATTTAAATTATTTGCCTTACCAACATGTATCGGCTGAATCAGTGTGGAATCAAGAAATGCACTGGGTTTATGATGGCAAGTGTAAATTTTAATAGAATTCATTTTAATTACCTAATAGTCATAATCATAAATTTCAGGCCATTGCTATTTTATATTGAGAGATAACGGAATGGGCTTCTCCCATGTCTCTCATTTTATGGTTTTCAATCCAAATGACTTTATCACAAATTTTTTCAACATCTTCAAGATTATGACTAACAAAAAGAATGGTAACGCCCTTTTTCTTAAATTCATTAATAGTATTCAGACATTTTCGCTGAAAAGCAATATCACCTACAGCCAGAACCTCATCGATGATTAATATGTCCGGATCTACCTGTGTTATCACGGAGAATCCTAACTTCGCCAACATACCACTTGAATAGACACGGATGGGTTCATCGATAAACTCACCCAATTCAGAGAACTCTATAATTTTATCCAGACGTTGTTTTAATTCTTTACGACGTAGCCCCAATAAGGTGGCATTAAGCCGTATATTTTCACGCCCAGTGAGTTCAGGGTGGAATCCCCCGCCCAACTCCAGCATCGATGCAACACGCCCAACGACGCTAACCGTACCCGACGATGGTTTCATTACTCCAGCGACCAAACCAAGTGAAGTACTTTTTCCTGCACCGTTACGACCAATAAGTGCGACGGACTCTCCTTTCTGTACCTGAAAGCTGATGTCTTCTATCGCTAAATAACTTCGGCCACTTAGCAAGCTCAACGCACGGCGTGGATTAAAAATCAATTCTTTAATGCCAGATCCAATATGATGATATAATGGATAGCGCTTAGTGACATTTTTAAATTCTATAGCCAAGCTCATTATAGTATCTCTGCAAATCTGTACTTTAATTTATTAAATATGCTAGTGCCAATGATGACGAATAAAAGAGCATATCCATAAAGCATACCAACTTGATGGTAATCAATAACCCCATTCATGAAGAGATCCCGCCAACTCAGTATCATATTTGCCAGCGGGTTATAATCAATCAAGAATTTGTACTCTTTTGGAATCATGTCACCAGAATAAAGAATCGGCGTGCAATAAAACATAAGCATAATGCCTAGCGTCACGAACCTTTCTAAATCACGGAAAAAAAGATTTAATGTCGACAACATCATAGCAATACCAAAAGTCATCAACATTTGGGCTATACCAATTAATGGAACACCCCAAATCCAGTCAACCGAAGGGCGCATGTCGTACACATAGAGGAAAACAATGATCACAGGAATGGTGCATAAAAAATGCAAACACTCCATGAGCACATTACTGAAAGGGATAACTGAGCGTGGGAATACTGTTTTCTTTATTATTTGCGCATTTGCTATAAAAGAATATAGAGAATTTGTCGTTGAACTAGCAAACCATTGCCATGGGAAAAGACCAGTAATAATGAATATTGTATAGTTTGGAATCTGAACACGCATGACCAACTTAAAGATAAAGTAATAGATCATGGCAAAGAGCAATGGATTGGCAATTGACCATAAATAACCGAAAAAACTACTTTTATATCTTACTTTCAATTCTTTCTCTGTGATGACTGCAGCCAAATCCCAGAGGTAACCTAAGCTATACTTCATATGAAAACTCGATTTAAGATTAAAATTCCCTAGCAATTGAAACCTAATGTTATTTCAACTGGCATCGATAATAATTAGTAACACTTCCAAGTCGCAGAATCGACCGAGTGAACTTCAGGATATTTTTCAAGAGCATTTGTAACCACGCTACCGCCCCTGGCATTGCGGCAACCAGAGCACTCTCATCATAACCGATTGATTTTAATATAACATTCAGCAATGCATATCCCTTAACACTCACCATGGCACAGTGTCTTTTCATGGCGAGTGATGAGGATCCACGTTACATCCAGCCGTTTCATTTTACTTTAGGAATCGGCTGGATTCATCAGATCACTCTAATTCAAGCTAAGAGTTGGTCTCTCAGCCATGCAGTAAAGTCCTTACCTTGCGTAGAATGACGAAGTCCATATTCAACGAAAGCCTTCATGTATCCCAATTTATCGCCACAGTCATGGGAACGCCCTACCATGGCAAAAGCATCTACGGGATGTTGTTCCATTAACATTGCGATAGCATCTGTTAACTGAATCTCACCACCTGCGCCATAGGGTGTTTTCTCAAGCAATGGCCAAATATCCGCAGCCAGCACATAGCGACCAACCACTGCCAGGTTCGAAGGCGCTTCATCAACTGAAGGTTTCTCGACAATGGCGTGCATCGGCACACTCTGCCCCGGAGCTACTGGAGCACCACTGCAATCAACTACGCCATATTTAGAAACGTCTTTTTCAGGCACGGGCTCAACCATAACCTGGCTGCGGCCACTCTCGCCAAATATGGCGATCATGTTTGCTAAATTATCTTTTGCCAAATCACTTGCCACATCATCCATTAAAACATCTGGCAGCAGCACGGCAAAAGGCTCATCGCCGATCAGTGGACGAGCACAGAGAATCGCGTGGCCTAATCCCTTGGATTGGCCCTGCCGCACATGCATCAGCGTGACCCCTTTGGGACAGATCGATTGTACCTCTTCCAGCAGTTGGCGCTTGACCCGTGATTCCAGCATGCTTTCCAGTTCAAACGACGTATCAAAGTGATTCTCAATGGCGTTTTTTGATGAGTGCGTAACAAGAATAATCTCTTTAATACCCGCTGCGACACATTCATTCACGATGTATTGGATGAGAGGTTTGTCAACGACCGGCAACATTTCCTTCGGGATAGCCTTTGTCGCCGGTAACATGCGGGTACCGAGACCAGCAACTGGAATGACAGCTTTTAGCATTTCTGTGGGGACTCCCAACAACTTCAGGTTCATTAATGCAACACGTCAAAAATCATCATAATGGCGTTTCATGGTCATTAACTGTTCTTAAGCGCGCTGCCAAAACGATATCAGTTTTCTTCGGCCTGAAGTATACACCGATGTTAGGCGTTAATACATTAACACGACATAGACAAAACGTTATCTGTCTAACGGTTAGTCGCCCATCGGCAGAAAAACAGGTAATACACTGAAAAACAACAACAAAAAACCAATTCACATCCACTTGACACATTAACGAAATGAGCAATTGTGTATAATATACCGCTACCAATGCATCAAGACTTATTAGATAGCATAATTATAATACCTAACGTAATCATAATAATCCTTATTGAGAATGCTTATTAATTCTTTATTTTGATTGTCAATGAAAGCCTCTAACCAAACCAACAAAAAAGCCCATATCATATGGGCTTTTGAGAATTGTACTTAGATTTTCGCTAACTCTTGCTGCGGTAACCCTGTGGGTTATTTTTCTGCCAGTTCCAGGTATCGCGCATCATATCGTCAATACCGCGACGCACTTCCCACCCCAGTTCCTTGCGCGCTAAATTGGCATCAGCCCAGAAAGCGGGCAGATCTCCGTCGCGCCGCGGTAAGATTTGATAAGGTATCTTCACGCCTGACGCCCTCTCAAAGCTCTGCACCATATTCAATACCGAGTGACCCACGCCTGCCCCGAGATTGTAAGCTTTAAAACCATCAACGTTCTTAAGATGGTCCATAGCCATCAGGTGCCCCTCAGCCAGATCCATCACATGGATGTAATCACGCTCGCCAGTGCCATCTTTAGTCGGATAATCTCCGCCGAATATACCCAGCTTTTCCAGCTTTCCAATGGCCACCTGAGAGATATAAGGCAACAGGTTGTTTGGAATGCCATTTGGATCTTCACCAATCAAACCAGATTCGTGCGCACCTACCGGATTGAAGTAACGCAAAGCGATAATGGAAAATTGCGGTTCCGCTTTAGCGAAATCCTGCAGAATTTGCTCAACCATCAACTTTGACGTGCCGTAAGGACTGGTGGTACCACCAATCGGCGTGGTTTCTACATAAGGAACCGGGGAGTTCGCACCATATACCGTAGCTGAAGAGCTGAAGATAAATTGAGCCACACCGGCACGACGCATTTCCTCTAGCAGCACCAACGTACCGGCAACGTTGTTTTGATAGTATTCCAGTGGCTTACGGGTCGATTCCCCCACCGCCTTCAATCCAGCGAAATGGATGACGGCAGAGATATCATGCGCATCGAATATGCTACGCAGGGAGTCGCCATTTTGGATATCCCCCTGATAAAAGGTAGCCGCTCTGCCCGTTAACTGTTCGACACGATGCAGTGATTCTTCTGACGAGTTCGACAGATTATCCAGCACAATCACTTCTTCACCGCGTTCCAGCAAGGCTAATACCGTATGAGAACCGATATAACCGGCACCACCGGTAACTAAAATTGCCATTCACCACTCCTTATGCGCGCCTGAAGCGCCAACGACACAAATTCTATTACTTTCTCAATCCGATAGCCTTTGGGAGTTACAGCCTAAAAATGGACAAGACAGCAAAGTGCTGACAGTAACCTCCATCGACGTCATTGTCTTTAGGATAAATCATATGTGCTCGATGGCAACGCCCATGATTGAGTCCGTTTTTATTGATCACAGCCCCGCTTATCGAACTCATTCAACAAACAGGGCTGCAAAACGCAGCCCTGTTCTGATACAACACCATCACGGCGAATTTAGCGAGACAGTATCGCTAAAATCTCATCTGTCATTTCTTTCATGAGGGCCACGTCTGCACGTGACTCAACATTGAGACGAACTACCGGCTCGGTGTTGGACGAGCGCAGGTTAAAACGCCAGTTACCAAACTCCATGCTGATACCATCGGTGTAGTCAACCTCGACTGCCCGCGACAGATAATGTTGTTTGACGCTTTCAATTGAAGCTGCCGGCTGTGCCAGTTTGATATTGATTTCCCCTGAAGATGGGTACGCCGCAATACGGTCCTGCACCAATTCCCCCAGAGTTTGTCCTTTAACACACACCAATTCAGCCACCAGCAACCATGGGATCATGCCGCTGTCGCAATAGGCGAAATCGCGGAAATAATGGTGCGCACTCATTTCGCCGCCATAAATCGCGTCTTCCGCACGCATGCGTTCCTTAATAAATGCATGCCCGGTTTTCGACATTACTGGTACCCCGCCCGCTTCGCTCACCACATCGATGGTGTTCCAGCTCAGGCGTGGATCATGAATGATTTTTGCACCGGGTTGTTTTTGCAGGAAAGCTTCTGCCAGAAGGCCAACAATATAATATCCTTCAATAAAGTCGCCTTTTTCGTCAAACAGGAAGCAACGGTCAAAATCGCCGTCGAATGCAATCCCCATATCTGCGCCATGTTCACGCACCGCATTGGCGGTATCTGCACGACATTCTGGCAATAACGGGTTGGGGATACCATTCGGGAAGGTACCGTCCGGCTGATGGTGAACCTTGATAAATTCCAACGGGACGTTCAAAGCTTTAAGGGAGGCTTCAATCGCATCGATCACATGACCGGCGGCACCATTACCAGAGTTGATCACCAACTTTAGTGGCTTAAAGTTATCGACGTTCACATAGGACAGCACATGTTGCACATAATCTGCCAACACATCCTGACGAACATAGCTGCCACGAGTCGCGGCCGGCTCAGGGAATTGGTTTTTCTCCGCCAGCTCCTGAATTGCGCGCAAGCCTGTATCACCGCTGATAGGACGTGAGCCTTCACGCACCAGCTTCATTCCGTTGTAGTCAATCGGGTTATGGCTGGCTGTCACTTCCACACCGCCATCCGCTTTCAGATGAGAGGTGGCAAAATAGACTTCCTCGGTGCCGGTCATACCAATGTCGATCACGTCGGTGCCGGCGTCCTGCAGACCCTTTGCCAACGACAGCTTCAAGCTTTCGCTGGTCAGGCGTACATCGCTACCGAGAACGATGGTCTTCGGTTTTAGGAATTCGCCATAAGCGCGCCCAATGCGGTAGGCGATATCATCATTCAGTTCCTCACCCAACTTACCGCGCACATCATAAGCTTTAAAACAGGCTAACTTTTCCATCACCAAATCCTTTAATTAAACTCGGCCGTACCGATCATGTAAACGTTCAATGTCATCTTCTTCCAGGTAAAATCCTGATCGAACCTCAATAATTTCAAGGTCGATTTTCCCAGGGTTCTCCAGGGTATGGACACTGCCGGCAGGGATGAATGTAGATTGATTCTCAGATAAGAAGAATTCTTTGTCTTCAACATTCACTTTCGCCGTACCGCTAACGACGACCCAGTGCTCTGCTCGATGAAGGTGGCGCTGTACTGACAATCCCTCACCAGGACGAACAATGATCTTTTTGACCTGGAAATGCTCGCCGTTGTCGATATCACAGATCTTGCCCCATGGGCGATAAGAAGAGGAGTGCTGACGGAAGTGATGAAGATTGCGTTTTTTGAGCTCATCGACCACTTTCTTAACGTCCTGAACGCGATCTTTTGTCGAAATCAACAATGCATCATTGGTATTGATCACGATAAGGTCGTCCAACCCAATAGTCGCAACTAGCGCAGCGTCAGATGATATATAGTTATTATTCGAATCGATGGAGATAATCTCGCCGACGTTAACATTTCCGCGAGCATCTTTTTCGGAAACCTCCCACAGCGATGACCATGACCCCACATCGCTCCAACCTGCATCGATAGGGATCACCACCGCATCCTGTGTTTTCTCCATGACAGCATAATCAATGGAGTCGCTAGGGCAGTGCTTGAAGATTTCCTGATCAACGCGAATAAAGTTCATATCGCGCTGACTGGCTGCCACGGACTGTTGCGTAGTGCTGAAAATTTCTGGGCTAAACTGTTGTAGTTCTTGCAAAAATTTGGCAGTTTTAAACATAAACATGCCACTATTCCAACTAAACTCACCACTTGCCAAATATTCAACGGCTTTTTCAAGGCAAGGTTTTTCTACAAAAGCGTCAACTTTAAAACATTCGCCAGAAAGTGCATTGCCACGCTTGATATAGCCGTAGCCCGTTTCTGGATGTCCAGGAATAATACCGAAAGTCACCAAGTTATTTTCAGTAGCATGTTGAATAGCCGCTTTTATTGCCGCGTGAAAGTTTTCCACTTTCGTAATCAAATGATCTGCGGCCAACACCAAGAGCATGCTGTCATCATCTTCTTCTGCGGCCAGATGTGCTGCCAATGCAACAGCTGGCGCAGTATTGCGTCCAACCGGTTCTAAGATAATGTTTGTCGCAAGCTGCCCGATTTCACGCAGTTGTTCCGCGACCAGAAAACGATGATTTTCATTGCAGATGACCAACGGTGCGGCGACTTCGACGCCCTCCAGTCCAGATAAGCGCTGTAAAGTTTGCTGCAGCAAACTAAATCCACTGTCATCAATGGAAAGGAACTGTTTGGGGAATGATTCGCGCGACAGTGGCCACAACCGGCTGCCGGTACCACCGGCCATAACCACAGGAATTAGTTTTGACATTATTAACCCTTAACTCAGTCGTCTGTCTTATAAACGAGAGTGCGGCGTAGCGCCAGCCAACCCAGCATTATAAAAGTCATACAATTACATACAGAAGTTACATGTATGTTAAAAACCCCTGCCTATGCCAATATCTTCCCATAGATCTATACGCAATGATTTATAGCGAAAAGTACAGTTTTACAGGCGAGGCAGGAGCACCACCGGTTGCTAACATAACGTATTGAGACAAAAAAGAGCAGCTTGAGGCTGCTCTTTCAGACAAATACTCATGGTGAGTATTTGAACCATTTATCCCTACCCGGTCAGCGATTCATAGAGAAATACTGCGCCACTCGTTTCACGTCCTTTTCGTCAAGCGTTCCAGAGTCGCTCAACAGGGTGATCCAGGACTTTATGTAGGTGTACTTAGCCGAAGCCAGGTCTCGCTGCGCGCTGTAAAGTTGTTGCTCGGCATTCAGCACATCGACGTTGACGCGCTGCCCTGCCAACACGCTCTGGCGGGTGGCCGTTACCTGCGTTGTCGCCGATTTTACCGCCAGTTCATACGCCGCTAATTTTGCACGACTACTGATGCAAAGATTGAACTGCTTACGCAGATCGTTCAGCGTGGTACCGACTTGTGCATCCATTTCATACATCGCCTGCCCATAGCGTGAAGCCGCCTGGCGAGTCGATGCTGATACCCCACCGCCGGCATAGATCGGCACGCTCACCTGCACGCCGATACTGTCGGTGCGGTATTTTTGGTTAACCGTGTTATCACTGCTGGAGTCATTTTCCGAATGGGAAGCATAGAGCTGAACCTGCGGCATGAAGCCCGCGCGGTTTCTCTCTACCTCATACTTGGCAGCATCAACGCCATGGCGAGAGGCAGCCAACATCGGGTTATTCTCCAGGGCAATTTTTTGCCACTCTTCAAATTTGGAAGGGATTAACGGTGCCACCTGGAATTTACCGGGGCGCAGTACCTGTAGCTCATCCAGTTGATCGAGCGGTACGCCAATAATCACCTCCAGCTCGCGTTGTGCCGCATCCAGGGCATCACGTGCCTCAATTTCCTGCGCCTCTGCCAGACTGTAGCGCGCCTGGGTCTCTGAAACGTCGGTAATGGTGCCTTCACCCGCGCTCATTAAGCGATCGTTCAGCGCCAATTGCTCTTTGTAAGCCGCCTTTTGCGCTGAGGCCAGCGCAATCTGGTCTTTGGAGTAAGCCACTTCAACATAGGCGGAGATCACCCGCACAGCCAGATCGAGATACTTACTGCGGTAACGCTCATCTGACATCAGCGTTTGCGCCACGCCGGCCTTGTAACGCGCATAGGCTTCGTAATCAAACAACGGTTGCGTCAGCGTTATCGAACTGGAATGGCTGCGATACTGCTGTCGTTTGGTCGCCTCACCAAGGCTGTTGCCAAAAATGTCACTCGCCGGATACTTTTGCGTCTGCCAGTTACGCGGTGAATTCTGGTAATTGGCCGACACCTTCGGCAGCAGCCCCGCCCTGCCGATATTTTCGTTTTCATCCCCCGCTTCTTTTTCTTTTATAGCCGCCCGAAAGGTCGGATCTTTTTCAAGTGCCAGCGAATATGCGTCTAGAATCCCTATCGAATGAACCGGCGCAGATATCGCAAACAAGAGGGTACTGATAGCAAGGCCAGCAACCTGTCGTTTAAATTGAATCAAAATTATTCCTCGGTTAATGAAGTATGAGCGCGATCCAAAATAGGTTTAAACAAATAGCTCAGCAGTGAGCGTGACCCTGTCTTCACGAACACCTCAACAGGCATACCCGGCTTAACATCCTCCCCACCCAGCATTTTCATGCCTTCTGGAGATACCGTGACCTGCATTTGGTAGTAGGGTTCGCCATTGGCCTTGTCAACCAAGCGGTCGGCAGAAACCAACGTCACCGTCCCCGGAATTTTCGGGGTTTTATTCTGGTTGAAAGCGGTAAACATCAAATCCACCGGCAACCCGTTGTACACCTTGTCAATCAGCTCTACCTTCAGGCGGGAATCCACCACCAGCGTAGCCTGACTGGGTACAACGTCCATCAGGTGGTCACCCGCTCCCACGACGCCCCCCTGAGTAAAGATATTCAATCCGACTACGGTGCCATCCACCGGCGAGGTGATAGCGGTGTTGCCGAGATCAAAATTCGCCATTTCCAGCTTGTTTCTGAATTCGCTGGCGTCCATCTGCGTTTGCGCCAGTTGAGTTCTGACCTCGCGCTGGTAGTCGGCAAAACGCTGATCGATCCGCTGCTGAGATTCCTGCAGCTGTTTTTGTACTTGGCCGATCCGCCCGACGGTTTCATCGATGCTGCTGTTAACTTCCGCAAACTGGCGCTGTACTTCAAGATAACGGTTACGCGGTAAATAGCCGTCGGCAGCCAGTTGTTTCATGCTGTTCATCTGCTCACGCAGGCTGGAAAGCTGGATCTGTTTATTGACCCTGGAATCCTGCAGGCCTTTTAACTGGAAGCGCATACCGTCCATCGACTGTTTATAACCGTCGACTTCGCTTTGCAGCCCCTGACGGCGCGAGGAGAAGAGCTGGGTTTGCAGCGCGATGATCTCGGCAACCCGCGGCTGAGCCTGAAGTTGTTCGAAGACCGGCGAGAAAGTCACTTTGCTTAAACCATCACGTTCAGCCAGCAGGCGGCCTTCGGTGGCCAGGGTGGTGTAGTATTGATCGCGCAGAGAATCAACCTGCGCCTGCGCCTGTACCTGACTGAGTTGCACCAATACTTCACCGGCTTTAACCCTGTCGCCTTCTTTTACGGTGATGCTTTTAATGATGCCGCTAGCCGGCGCCTGCACGGTCTTGCGGTTGCCGGAAACAATCACCGAGCCTGGCGAAGCAACCCCTTTATCCAAAGGTGCAAATGCAGCCCAGGCGAAAAAACCAAACAGGCCAAGCCCCACCACCAACCATCCCATGCGGGTAAAACGCCGCTCGTCTTGTGGGATCTCTTCTGAATACGAGTCTTGCGGCTCGCCAATGTGCGTAGACATACCAACTCCTTCGACTGCAGGCGGCGCTGTGGCCCCGCCCGGCAAGTTCACGGCTTAATTAATTTGAGTTTTTGGGATATTGCCTTCGTCCGGCTCGGAATTGACCGCACGCACGGCTTGCTGTGGAGTCTGCGCTTTTTGCGCATTGGCCAGGGCTTGCAGAACCTGCTGCGTTGGGCCAAACGCATTGACGCTACCGTTGACTAACAGTAGCAGCTTGGTGGTCATCGACAGCAGGTTGGTGCGATGGGTAATCAGAATCACCGTTTTATTACGCTGCTTGAGGAACAAAATGGCCTGATTCAGCGCTTTCTCACCGGCGTCATCCAAATTGGAGTTAGGCTCGTCCAACACGATCAGAGATGGATCGCCATACAGCGCACGCGCCAGGCCAATTCGCTGCTTCTGTCCGCCGGATAACCCTGCCCCGCCGTTACCGATGATCGAGTCGTAACCATTAGAGAAGCGCAGGATCAGTTCATGCACCCCGGCCAGCTTGGCGGCTTCAATAACTTTCTCGGAGTCGATATCGTTAAAGCGAGCGATGTTTTCAGCGATGGTGCCGGCAAAGAGTTCGATATCCTGCGGCAGGTAGCCAATGTACGGCCCCAGCTCATCTTTATTCCACTGGTAGATATCAGCATTATCAAGACGCACAATGCCTTCACTGACTGGCCAGATACCGACCAGTAAACGCGCCAGCGTAGACTTACCGGAAGCGCTTGGCCCGATAATCCCCAGCACGTCGCCCGGTTGAATAGCAAAGCTGACATTGTGCAACACCGCATCGGCTTTTGATCCCGGTGGGGTGGCGGTGACGCCTTCGACCGAGATGATCCCTTCAGGACGGGGAAGCGACATCCCCATTCCGCGCGGAGGATGCTTATCAAGCAGTTTGACCAAACGCTGATAGGACAGTTTGGCTGAGCTCCAGCTTTTCCAGACGTTAATCACCTGCTCGATGGGCGCCAGAGTACGCCCCATCAAAATAGAGCCCGCGATCATCATGCCGGGGGTGATATGCCCATCAATCGCCAACCATCCCCCTAACCCCAAGACCAATGACTGCAGAGAGAGACGAACAAATTTGGTGATGGAACTGACGGTAGTCGCGCGCTCGCTGGCAACACGCTGGCTATTGAGAAATCTCTGATGCAATCCAAACCAACGTCGTTTTAGATTAGGCAGCATGCCCAATGCTTCGATCACTTCAGCATTGCGCAAATTGGTACTTGCCAGGCTGCTGGACATGATCGATAACTTGCTCGCTTCGCCCAAGGGTTGCTTGGAAACCATTTCGTTGACCACCGCCAACGCAACCAGCAGCAATGAGCCAACCAGAGCAAACAAACCCAACCACGGGTTGAACAGGAAAATCACCAGCAGGTAAATCGGGAACCAGGGCGCATCGAAGAAAGCAAACAGTGCGCTGCCGGTCAGGAACTGCCGTACGGTAGTCAAATCACCCAGCATCTGCCCTGCATCGGAAGAACCATTCTTAAGGTTAGATTCGTACGCTGCCGTATAAACCCGCGTATTCAAACGCATATCCAATTGGCTACCGATACGGATCACCACCATGCTGCGCACATACTCCAGCAGCGCCATCATGCCGAACATTCCCAGCATAATCAGCGTCAGCATCAGTAAGGTGATTTCATTGCGCGAAGGAAGCACCCGGTCATAAACCTGGAGCATATAGATTGAAGGAACAAGCATTAACAAGTTAATAAATGCGGTGAATATGCCAACGGTCCAAAAAACTTTACTGCGTGTCCGTATAACATCCGCAATTTCATTGCGCGGTATAAATTGATTCACATTCTGCCCTTACATCATGTGCACTGTCAGTCCAATCCGCATTGATTTCTTCTAAGGAAATTCCTAAAAAAAACAAAAATAAAGAAAATCCGAAAGAAGCCTCCCCAAACATGCTCGAGACTGCAGATACTTTTTTTAACTATAGATAGGGAACGGCCATATCAGCAAGGTAATACGCAAAAAAAAGCCTGGAGGTCACTTCCTCGAAACGCAAGGAAAACAACAAGATGAAAGACATGGTGAAATATGAGGGAATTATGCAGAAAGGAATAAGCTAGAGATAATGACGCCGATCACAAAATAAAAAAATACGGGAAGTTTGACCTCCCCGTATTATTTAACCAATAACAGTTTCAATGGAAACTATTAACCTACAGAGCTTACCTTATGCGTAATGCAGAGTATCCAGCAGTTGCTGATGGTTTTGCCCTGTCAGGTAAACAACGCTGTCGCTAGTATCCAGCGTGTGGTTATTGTTGTTATCAATAATCACATAAGAGCTGGCATTATCGCCAGTACCGCCAAACACCACTGACGCCACACCCACTTTAGCCGTCAGTGCGTTGCTGCTACCGAGACCGAGGATACCGCCCAACAGGCCAATAACGCCGTTGGTCAGCCCGCCAACCAGAGTACCCAGCAGCGCATCCAGAGTATCAGAAGCACGAGTGCCGTAATCCGCCACCGCGGTGCCGCTGGTATTACCGGAGATGGTCAAAGCAGAGGCTGCATCAACGATCTTGTCTTTGGTGCTGTCAAAGTCGGTAATGGTAACACCGGCCTGAGTGGTACTGGACTTCAGCTCATAGGTATTCACACCGTTGCCACCGGCCAGGGTTGTGTTACCCAGGACGTTGAAGCTGTCAGCCGCGCCGGTCCCTTCGACAGTCAGTTGATAACCGTTCAGACCCAGAGCGGTAAGTACCGGAGCCAACAGCCCAGTAGTCACGACACTCAACGGCAGGATATTCAGCAGTTGAACGATAATACCGTCACCGGTACCGGCATGGTTTGAATCCAGGTTCAAGCCAGCAGTATTGGTGGATGCATTAACATCACGCACATTACTGAAGCCGTTGCCCAGCGTTAAATCCAGAACATGATCACCTGTAACGTTTATGTTCTGAACCTGCGCGTTGGTACCAGCCAATGAGACGATATTGCTAAACGACCCCGTACCACCAGAGGCAATATTCACCGTACCCAGTGCCGTACCCAACAAAGCACTGCTGCTACTGGTCAGGCTGATAGCGCCAGCATTAACGTTTGAAGAACTTACAGCATCAAAATTGATATTGAAGTGGTCGGTAGCATTTTGAACGAAAGTGAAGCCCAAGGTGCTGGCAGATGTTGCATCGCCCTTCACTTCCAGTTGTGCAGCGTTGCCGCCCGCAGCGTTAATGACACTGGCATTGGTTAAGCCAGAGATCACAAAACCTTGAGAGCCCAGGTTAGTTGCTGCTGCGCCTTGAGTTACCGTGCCCCCAGTAGTCCCTTCAACTGTCGCCGTCCCGTTGGTTAAACCAAAATCAAAGACGTGCGTCGGTGTGGTTACGCTGGTAGTGGTCGGTGAACCGATCAATGGCGTGGTAATCAGGGTGCCAACAGATTTGCCGATAAATCCAGTCAGATCAATCTTCTCGAAATTCGAGAAGTTATTAGCATTACTGGTGACAACGCTGCTACGAATGCCCAGGGCGTTTTGGTTAGTCACAACAGACTTGGTGATAAAGTTGGCGGAGATCGAGTCAATACCTGCCCCGCCATCGGCTTTAATGGTGGTCGCTACCGTGTTAGCGCCGTTTGATACCCCATTACCCGCCCACGCCAGGCTGTCGTTACCTGCACCAAGGTTAAACTGACCGGTGCCGGTGGCAATATTAGCCGTTGAAGTAACAACCACTGCATCCGCACCCGAGCTGGCGTTCAAAATGACATTGCCGTTGTTGACGGTAATGCCTACGCCCGGGTTAACGCCATTGTCAGACAGGTTAACCGTTGCTGCACTGGTGCCGTTAATGGTCAGGTTCGCCAGGTGATCGGCGAACTTCAGGTTAACGACACTGGCCGCGTTGGCGTTTAACAACACGTTTTGCAGTACGGCGGTTTCAGCATTACTGATCTGGTGTGAAGAACCGGTGTTAACCGTGCCGGTGGCATTGCCGCCAGCGGCGGTTGCTGTGAGTGAAGCTGCTGTTTTGTACAGCAAGCTGGTGCCGATATCGAATTCAAACCCGTGCTGTTGAGTAACAGTAGCGGCATCGGTTGCGATTGAAGTGCGCAGATCGTTGATAATTGCCTGAGTAATAACTGACTTATCACTGCCTAGAGCGCTATAGGCAGCTAATTGTGCCGTAGTCGCTGCAACACCATGTACCAGAGTGTAAACATGTTGAATAAAAGCATCGCCTGACAGCTGGCCACCTTTTTGCTGGAATTCAGTTGACCCCAGCAGTTTTGCAGTCAGTGCTGTAGAGGTTAGGCTGCCTGAGGCAAAAATCTTACCCCAAGTATCCAACGCCTGGGCATCAATGCCACGTCCAGGAACACCCAGATAAATTGCAGCAACTTGTTCTTGTATATTCAGCGCAGGTAATTGACCTGGCGTATAAACACTGGTGATAGCATTAAAGTGAGACTGGGCTGTAGCATCTGTTGGCGCCACGCCTCCGCGCAATGCTTCAATGATATCAACCACAACACTTCCGCGGGTCGCACCACCGTTAAGCAAGGCTAAATAGCTGGAAGCTTCCGCAGAGCTTGGCGCACGTTCAAATCCATACTGGAAAATACGTGCAACAAAATCCTCATTACTTAAAGAAGTGAGGTAGGAACGATCGTTAACGAATGCTTGAGCAACCTTATCGATGGTCGTGGTGCCGGCATTCAGCGCGCCCCCCCAATAGTTGAGGCCTGAAGTTGATAGGCCTGCACCAAGAACATGATAAATAGCTGCAACATCTGAAGCTCCGGTACCGGCAGAACCCGCACTAGACGAAGGGAATAAAGCTGATTTGATTTTGGCATCAAAGTAACTCTGCTGCGTCAAGGTTGCGCTGTCTGAGCCTAAATATCCCGTCAAATCATCAATCAAACCATGGACTATTGTCCCTATGCTATCCCCGGTCCCCAGCAGGTCAGCAATAACGCCGGAGGAAGCTGCAACACCATGAATGTTTGTATAAATTGTTTGTAGAATTTCTGTTGGCGTTTTTGTCCCAAAACGGGCGATCCCATCAGCGGATGCTAGTAATCCATTGATAAATTGCAAATCGGTTTTATTTCCCAACTGCAATTGCTGTGCAAAGTAATCAATAGCGGATGTAGATGCGTTCTTGCCCAGAACAGCATAATAGATTGCTGCGGATTCATATTGCGAAACTAGAGAAGCCATAACATCCCCCTTGGATGCATGATTTTTACAATCAAAATATTACGTCGCAAACCGACATAACGTAGATGCCAGACTTAGCGGTAATAAAGAATAAGAAACTTTACTGCACTTAAATAAAAGGAAATGAAACGAGTTTTGTCAAGGCAAGGGGGCTGAAGAAAATGGATGGGAATTGAATTAAAAAATAGTAAACAACGTAATGATTTCACACAAAACTTAATGATTATGACAAAAAAAACAAAGAGATAAGATATAAAATTACCATTAATCCTATATACATAAAGAGAGAAAGTCGCCACTATTACCTAAGTCACTGAATTTACCTACAAAAATGATTGATATAAAAAACCATAAACCACTAAATTTACAGTTTAAAACTCCGATAAATTAGTCAAAAAGGGTACATTATGAAAAATTTCAACTGCCGAAATGCAATTCTAAAAATGCTTTCTGCCGCGATTATTTTCATGCCAATCACCTATTCCCATGCATTTGAAGTGGGTATAAACATGCATGTGCGGCATTATCCAAATTCTGGGGATTATTATTTAAAATTGGCAAAAGAATATGGTTTTACCTCCATACGTGAAGATTATCCATGGGCGCAGGTAGAAGGCCCTGTAGGAAAGTATTCATTGATTGGCAATTTAGGGAAAGTTGATTCAGTGTTTGCTACAAGCGAACAGAGCTTCGGCCTAAGTTCTATGTTGGTATTGGCTTATACCAATCCTTTGTATGATAAAAATGGGTATCCTTCCAGTGAGGCCGCGATCGATGCGTTTGCTAATTACGCTTACTGGACGGCAAAAAGATTTAAAGGCAAAGTGAAATATTACGAAGTATGGAATGAATGGTTGGTTGGAACGGGGGTCAGAGGTAATAAAAAACCCCCTTCTGAAGAAGTTTTTTTTGAGTTGGTCAAGAAAACCGCATTGGCTGTAAAAAAAGCAGATCCAGAAGCAATCGTGATGACCGGCTCGCTTAATCCATTAAAGGATAAGGATAATGCCTGGCTGGATAAGTTGCTTGACATGGGAATGATGCAATATGTTGATGGTATATCTGTCCATCCATATTCCTATCGTAACCCTGATAAGGAAATGCGAAAACCTGAGGGTAATCTTGCGGGTATCGATGTCTTCGAAAATAAACTAAAGGCTAAGGTCGGGCGTACTGTGCCTATTTACATTACTGAAATGGGTTTTCCAACACATATCGGCGATGGTGGAATATCTGGTGATTTGGCTGCACAGAATGTTATAAAATATACCCTATTGGCGAAATCCAGGGACTATATTAAAGGGATCTGGTGGTATGATCTGATTGATGATGGCGCAAATCCAAACAATCGCGAACACCGCTTTGGATTTATAGCACAAAATTTGGTTGCAAAACCTGCTGCCGATAACTTAAAGAAAATAGCCGCAATTGCCAATAACTACCAGGTAGTTAACTATAAACAATCAGAGAACGGTGACAACATAGTCGTGCTGAAAAAAGGCACTGAGAGAGCAACCATTACCTGGAGCAATAAACCGTCTCAAGCTGAGAGCGGAGTTATGAATAAGCTAAAAAGTTTCTCATTATCACAACAGCCCACTAAAGTGACGCCATTACTGATTCAAGGTAATACTCCTATCAACGCTGACAGTAGCACTCCTGTCTTGAAAATGAGCAATCAACCCTAAACATCCCGTTTTGCTCTTCTCGTTCCTGGAATAAAAAAACCTGCTTGCTAACGAAAGCAAGCAGGTTTTTAAAGGCCATTTGGATATCAGAAAATAACGTTAATAGGCCCCATCTCTTTTTAGCACTACAGATATTGTTTTAAACAGAATAGCGATGTCATTCCATAAAGCCCAGTTTTTGACATACCAGGCATCGAAATAAACACGAGTGTCGTAATCAATATCATTTCGGCCACTAACCTGCCAGAGACCTGTCATTCCCGGTTTTGCCATATAGTAATAGTCAACATCACCTGCATAACGCTCTAGCTCATCCTCAATTACCGGACGCGGCCCAACCAGACTCATTTCACCAATAAAAACATTCCATAGCTGTGGGAGTTCATCCAGGCTAGTCTTACGAATAAAAGCGCCGATTTTTGTGATGCGAGGATCGTTCTTGAGCTTAAAATCGCGGTTCCACTCGGCCAGAGCCTCCGGATCATTTTTCAATAACTCTTCAAGAACTTCTTTAGAATTCATCACCATAGATCGGAACTTTAGACATTTAAACTTCTTGCCATTGTGACCTACCCTTTCATGGCCATAAATTGGCTTTCCTCCATCTCTGGAAACCATAAAGGCCAGGAACATTAATACTGGCGAAAGCATTAACATGATCGATAAAGAGCCAAAAATATCGAATGTGCGTTTGATAATACGTGATGACCGTTTTGCCAAGTTATTACTTACACGCAGTATCATGACCTCATGGCTGAAGATAAACGACATGTCAGTGCCATAGAGCGGCACACCACGAAGTGTCGGTATAACTGATACTGAACGACAATTGTGTTTGGCAAGATCCTTTAACCAACGATCACGCAACGCATGCTGCTCAAACTCTAATGCCACGATAAACTGCGTTGTCTCTATATCAACAGCAGCCCAAAGCTCTTCTTCAGAGTTGATTACAGGAACCCCAAAGTAGTTTGTTTCACACGGGTCATCGGTGCATACAAAAGCGCAGACTTCAAACCCAAGTATTGCCTCACTTTGTAGAGCAGCATAGGCTTCGAACGCATTTTTTCGAGAACCAATAATGATTGTATGCTTTTTCCAATAACCAAACTTATCAAGTAATCTCTTTGTTAACGATCGGCCTAATGGGATTAAAAAGATAATTAACATCCATGAAATCAACCATACATAACGTGAGAAATTCCATTTTGAAAAAGCAACCAGTGCAAGATCAAGAAGTGCAAAAATCAATAATGTTCGTACCACTTCTTTCAGTTCAAACCAAAAAGGTTTCCGGTAGGTATAATGGCGTAGACGCACCCAAAACCATACCATACAAATCACTGATAAAATAAATTGGACTAACAATCTGATATTAAATTGGTCTTCCGGTACAAACTTTTCCAAACCGCCAAAAAAATTATCTAATAATAAATAAGTTATATATACCGCTAGATTGAAAAAAAACACATCGGAGAACGCAAGAGCTAGTTTTGCTACTCCACTACTACGGTACTTTTGTTCTTTTGCCATAATTTTTACCATGCCAAATAAATGACGAAACCATCCAACCCCATTCAATATCCAATGAAATTGAATTCAATAGAGTCCTGTATTAGCTAATATCCATAATATAAACATAAGAACTCATGCAACTAAATAACGTTACAAATGTTGCAATGCAGCACATCCGTAAGCTGTCAGCTTAAGCTTTCTTATAGACATTAAACGTTCCATCTACCATTCGCTCAGAGATGAATTTATCCATAAAAATAGATCTGGCATTTTCCCCCATCAATGCCCAACCTTCTTTTGATACACCGTCAACAATTTCTGGCAATGTTTCAGGTGACGATAACTCGAACATATAGCCATTTACACCAGGGAAAATCATTTCAGGAAACGACGTGCAATTACTGGAAACGATGGGTATGCCATAGCTCATGGCTTCAAGTGAAACCATCGCAAAACCTTCCCAGCGACTAGGAACAATCAAAACGTCAGCATGAGAAAAATAGGGGGCAATCTCAGTGGATGATAACCATCCCGTATAAGTAGTTTGTGGCAAATCTGGATAAACTTCCGCGCCATGGACAGCACCACCAACCACCGTCAGGTGATAGGGTTTTCCCTTTAATGTCTCAATCATCGAAGATAAAATATCGAACCCTTTCTGATAGTCGAAGCGACCTACGAACAATAAATTAATAACATTATTATCATAAGGATTTGTAAACGTCTCATTCACATCAACGACAGGAACACCGTTATATACAACGCTGAGTTTTTTTTCGTTTAAACCATTTTCTATTGCAGCATTTCGTTCAAACTCACTGACGCAGATTACGGCATCCGTTATAGGGAGTAGCGCACGCTCAATGGTTTTATAGACCATTTTCTTTAATTTATTACCCTCCATTAGAAAAGAAAAGGCATGAGGGCAATAAATAATCTTGGGACGATAAATTGGATAAAGTAAAATTAAGACTATACGTCCTAAGACACCGGCAAAAGTACTGTGAAGATGAATTAATTCAGGCTTATATTTGATAATATTGGAGATAAACTGAAGCGTAAACGATAAAAAAGAACCCAGGTTTCTTCCTGTCCTTTTGAAGGTGACTACATTTTCAGTCGGTAAAGCGCTAATTTCATTCTTTTGATTTTCAGGGACAAGGCAATGAAGTTCGGTTATCTCAGAACTAGCAACACTCGCCAAGGCTATCTGTCGCATAACAGTTGCAACTCCCCCCTTAATCGTTTCTGCTGCATGAAGAACCTTCATAATATTTTAGGTCCTCGATGCAGTAGTAGTTTCAATGATGGAGTTAACTTTCTGTGCCGAAACCTTCCATGAGTAATCTTTCACATTTTCAAGGCCCGCAATCACCAGAGTATCTCTCAGAGATGAATCAGATATAATCTTCTCCATCATACTTGCCATTTCGGAAACATTATATGGATCGAAATAAAGAACACTATTACGCAATACCTCAGGCATTGAGGCTTTATTGGAAGAAATCACCGGACATCCACATGCCTGTGCTTCAAGGGGCGGTATCCCAAACCCTTCATAGAAAGAGGGGAATACGAATGCGGTCGCATTCTGATAAAGTGATATTAACTGATTGTCATCAACTCTACCTAAGAAAGTCACATCTTCATCCTGCGTGTTTTTAGAAAAATCCTGGGTCGCAAAACTGGATGCCGACTTACCAATAACTTTCAATTTCACATCACTTCCAGTCCTGCTTTTCAATAGATTATACGCATCAAGCATACCATGAAAATTCTTATGGAAATTTGGTGATGAGACAGCGAGAAAATATTTCTCCGAGTTATTATTGTTTTTAGGATAATTAACGAACTCACTTCCTACGGCATTGTAAATAATATGGATATTTTCAGGATTATAATTAAAATACTGTAATATTTCTGATTTCGAGAACTCACTAACTGTGATCAATGCTTTACTACTCTTCAACATCATAGGGATAAGTAGTGAATAGAGCATCCTGAATTTCAATGAGAAGCTTTTTTTATATCGCTTATAGGTGACATCATGGTGTGTAACTATTTGGTTTTTATAAAAAACAGGAGCAGTGCTACACAAATTCACTAACAATGGCGAATCTATGGATTTTAAATACTTCGGTAACTCAACTTGCTCCCAGTAATGACCGCTTTTCTCGCCGATAGTTTGAATATTAAAACTGGCCGGTAGTGAAGATCGTTTTATATCCTTAGGGGCCAAGAGAATAACGTCATCTCTCAATCGCACTAATTCGATGCAGATTTGTTCAGCAAATCGTTGCACACCTGTCACATCTTGCGTAAGAAATCTTGCGTTGATATAAATCATAACCTCTCTCTATATTTTATAAAAACTATTATCTATAGCTATAAGCGGCAATATCTTCCCTTGTACAACCTTTTTTCTTTAGCACAAAAGGTATCGCAACAAAAACCACCAAAAATATATTATTGGGGAAATTTCCTAATCCCAGGTTGTAAAATAACTCAATTGACAACGTAAAGAATATCAAATGCCTAGCACCAAAAACGTCACAGTCCTTTATCACAAATAGCTTTATCTGAATGTAAATAAGAAGGAATAAATAAGTGAAGAACCCTACATATCCATAGTTACTAACCAAATAAATATACGCACTATCTGTGGCAATTGCATTTATACCATATTCTGATTTATCCAAACCAAAAGTACCATTGATACCTAATCCAGCACCGAAGAGAACCTTCTCTAGTGAATCCAGTGAGGCTATTATTTTATGGTGCTCTAGTACCCTAAGGTAAATGGAGTTATAGGCTGCCGTTTGGTTGTAGACACGAACGCTGTCATAAACTGAATAATCATGTGTTGAGTAAACAAAAAACAAAACCAGAATGGTACCAATAATAAATATAGATACCTTTGAGATTGAAGGAAGGAATTTCTCAAAAAATTTAACCAAGAAATACACAACCACACCAATGATAGCTGTTTTATAAGTAGTGCAAAAAATCGCGACCAGGAATAAAGCAAAAAGAAATATTTTTATAGTTTTACTTTTAATGAAATGACTGCACTCAACAGACAAAATCATACAGAACAACATCAAGACACCAGACATCGTAAATGAAAGCTGCAAACCAATTGCACGAATGTTCCCCTCCGTTGAGTTAAGGCGAACACCAGCATCACTTCCCCATTGGCCAGCGTCCAGGCCCAATAACCCCATAAATGAATCGGGGAATAACTGCTGAAGAATAACAGCGATGGCATTTAGCGCACCTAAAAACAGGGTCATTTTTACAAATTTGATGCTAAAAGCCAGTAGTTCTTCTTTGCTCATCTTAGAAAAAATTATAAGAACTGCGACAATAAACATCACAGGTATAATATCGAATTTAAGCTGATACAGTATTATGAAGGTATGTGATGCAAGAATATCCAGCATGGAGTAAATAGAAAAAGCCCCAATCAACAGAAGAATCGTCGTTGGGATAATTATCTTGCTACTTACTTTTCCTTTTGAAAAAAACAATGCTATAAAGAAAAGAATAACGATCAGAGCTTCCTTCCACACCTTTAAAACAGGCATGCCCAGCATTGCCGAGGCAATGCCAATAACACCAGAAAAGAAACAAAGTGTGAGAAAAAACAAAAGAAAACTTACAGGTATATTCTTAAGTTGAAATAATCTCATTGTATAAGCCATAAGGTGTAGTCCATACGAAGGCTAAAGTTTACCATCGGGTTTAGATTTTAAAATGTAATCATTAGTTTCTTTCTTGGAAAATCTTTTCCCCGCAGAGATTGATCTTACCTCTATTACCCTATAGGTGAAATAGGAAACAGCAATAACAATGGATACAATTATCAGCGCCAGTGCATTATTATAAAATCCTGAACCAAGATCCATATATCTTAGTGTGCTCTGTGATTTTGTTGTAATGGAGTAAGTCAACTCTTTACCGAAAAATTTCTCATACGCCATCGCGATACTTATCGCTATAAAAATAACTGCTGCATGAGTCATATAAATAGAGAAAGAAATTTTCCCGAAAAATTCAAAGAAGGCTTTAGCCAGCAACGAAGAAACTATACCTGCCTCAAAAGAAAAGACATAAATAGTCATACAAAATATCATACTGGTTGCAACGTTCTTAAAATCATATTGCATAGTTACTGAAAAATAACAGAGCAGCAACATTACAATTTCAAGGAGAGAAAAGAGTAATGGATTCAATTTTGTGGGTTGGAATCGTTTATAAATAAAGTAAGTAACCGCACCACCAAAAAAACATGATAGTCCGTTAAGTGCTTCAACCTTTACTGATGTCGTAATGGGGAAAACTAATGCAAGAAAAGCAATGGTTGAAATAGCGAAAAATGCCAGCACTATAGTTTTACTAGCCTTACGCAGTGAAAACATTAGAAGTGCAAATATAACATATAGGTAATATTCAATGCTAATACTCCAGGATGGGTAATTAAACGACAGCGTTGCCGCTGACGGTAGCCATGCTTGAAGTAAAAGTAAATTTGGAAGTATTTGTATTGGTGCGTTGACACCGGTAAATGCAGGCTTATTAAAGTCTACCCCTTTTGATTGTGCTATAAGTTTTATTAATTCAAGTAAAATAAACACTATCAGCATAAAAACATGCAAAGGGAAAAGCCGGAATGTACGAGAGACTGCAAACGACCTCATTTTATTCCAGTCAAATTCACGCTTGCTATATGCATGAGTTAGAACAAAGCCACTCAAGACAAAGAAAAACTCCACCATATAAGTCGCATTACGGAACAAGCTCCATTCCGTCATACTTCCAGTAATATTAAAGTGGTGAAATACAACACACAGTGCGCATATGCCACGAAAACTATCAAGAACAGTAAATCGTTTCATACATAACTCCGCACACAAAGGAAATAAAAGACATAGCGTACTTTCCTGAGTTAACTATACTTCTCACAATGCTGAAAAATAAGTGCCTTATAGAATGGTTTCATATTTCCGCAAAATGCCATCAATAACACTTTGATCAATGAAAACATTCTCAATTTTAAGAACTTTATTTAAGCTTGTCTCTATATCGCCGGTAATATCACAGATTATACCGTTATTATCATTAATAATTTCGTTAATCCCCCCTGGATAAGCATTCGCCAGAACAGGGGTACCACATGTAATTGCCTCAATGACCACATTGGGATATCCTTCCCAACGTGAGCTGGATATAAACACATCACATTTTTTTAGCAGTGCATAAGGATTATCTGTTGCAGGAATGAAAGTTACGCTATTCTCAAGTCCTAATTCAGAACAGGTAGTTTTCAGTATTGCCTCATCTTCTCCTTCACCTACAATTGTTAAATGATACTTGTCTTTTGAAAGTGAACTAAATGACTTTAACAGTTGATCGTACCCTTTCTGATAAGTTAACCGCCCAATAGTGAGCAAGTTAACTCGGTCAGAGGGGAAATTATGCTCTGATGGCAGTACACTCATTGACTTAATACGTTTGTAATCAAGTGGGTTATTGATTTTTACTATTTTACCCTCAGGCACATTCATTTTTGTCACTAAATCATTAACCATATCATCACTCTGTGCAATGATAACATCATAACTTTTATAGCATGTTTTATATAAAAATTTTGCGATAAAGTTTTTTTCAAATAGACTGGGTAAGTTTGACTCTCGAGCAATCTTTTTTATATGCTTCCCGAAGTACGAAAGGAAAGGAGACAATGTTGCGTTCGAGGTTCCCGAACTAATAAATATAGTGTCTATATCATGCCTTTTACAGGTTTTTTTAATTCCAAAAACAATTTTAGGTAATGCATAGCGCGCCCTGCCTGTAATGTTCAAATATTCAACAACAACATCACTTTCCAATTCCTTAACCAGGACATTTTTTTCATTGTCATTTTTATAAAGAAGAAGATGTGGCTGGAACCGTGATCTGTCTATATTATTTAACAATGTAAAAATAACTCTATCTGCGCCAGACCGCCCAAGAATAGGCATAATAAAAAGAATTTTTTTCACGATTCCCTCAGCTAATCAATCAATTTTCATTACTGTTAAAAATTACATCCAGGAGTTTATCCCATTTTTCATTCTGGACATTACTTACTTCAAATGCATTCTTTTGGCCAGATGATGAAAGCCTATTATACAGGGCTTCATTATGAAAAATTTGAGATATTCTATTTTCAATTTCATTTATATTAGTAGGGTTAAAATAGATAACATTATCTTTGCATACTTCAGGAATACTTGATACTGCTGCCGCTATCACTGGAGTTCCATAATGCATCGCTTGCAATGGCGGATAGCCATAACCTTCATTGAGACTAGGGTAAATGAACGCATAAGCATTTTTATAGAACCAGTCTAATGACTCATAATCCACATAGTCGATAAAAATAAACTTCTCAATATTCTTAATTCCTGGATGCGGATCTTTTTTACCCAACACTATCGTTTTTAATTCACATCCTGGGTTCTTATTGTAAAAGTTATCTAGCGCCTTTATTGCACGATAGTTATTTTTCATCCAACGGTTAGCACTAACCAATAAGAAAAACTGACGGCTGTACTGTGCTAAATTTGCGTATTCTTTCGCTAACTCCGGGTTCTCCTTGCCAAAAGGACAAGGCGCTGGCGAGACATATATGTCCTCTTTGTTCAGTGCCGGATAAAAACATAACATTGAATACTTGCTGTGTTCAGATACAGTAATTATTTTTATTTTATTCTTATTTAGCAGACGACCAAAGCGATTATAATAGGTATCCCATTCTTTATTCCTAAATAATGCTCGTTTTATCAGCAGCTTTAATTTTGACGATAATCCACTTCGATAATGCCACTGAACAGGATCATAGCTACATTCAATTTCACGCAAACCATGTACTGTCATTATAAACTGAACATTGCTTGTATCGATATCGTAGAGATGATAAGGCAAAGCCGAGTAAAATTTAGAAAAGCGATTCGAATTAACTAGCGAAATTAATGCAGTATCATTTTCAACCGCAATCATTTCGATATTACTTTCTTCGCAAACTTTCTTTATTTTGTTATCAAGATCTTTACTCTTATCATAAACGCAGACAAAGTCTTTATGACCCCTTTCAATACTTGAAAAGAATATTTGCTTAGCATACTCAGAACCACCATGAAATTTAGACTCTGGTGATGGCTGTGTTGCCGTCAGATCAAATAAAAGCAAAATTCTCTCCTTAATTAAATCGCTTGATGATTTTTGAGAAAACATCTACAAGCTCATTGTTGATGTCTGCAACACTACGCGAACCATATTCATCCATGAAATATTCAATTTTCTTTGAAATTAACCATGGCTCAAGTTCATTATCCAGTATTTTTCCAAGAATAAGCGAATGCATTCGTCCTGAATAGACCTTATGTGAGGCATTCAAGTAGTTCAGATAAACCGGTAATGGCGGTACTGCTTCACAAATTTCAACGTTAGCACCTGGGTTTTTCTTCATAACTTCACGGTAAATCAACTTATTAAGCTCGGCATCTTCTACGGTAGTCGAAATAAGCACTATTCTATTTTCTGATTCTTTTATTTCTTTTTCAACTACCTCACGCCAATCACTGATGTACTCTTCCTGACTTTTAAAGTCAGTTTGCTGTAACTCTTTCACATTTTTCAAATAAACATAATAGGCAGTCGCACCAACTATGACACTATTTTTTTCTACACTTTCTTTCTTACCATAAAGCGCAAATGCAAGATCAGGAATGTAATCTGGAGTGATATCAAAAAACGTCTTCAATTTATCAATTGATCGTTTTTCCCGTACATATACACCATCAGCCTTACCCAGTGCATATTTATAGAGAAGCTTATCGATATAGCTAAATTTCTCAGCACAACCGATTCCTAAAATAACATAAGGTTTCTTTGAAGCCTTGGCATATTTAGCCCAAGTATACATGGCAATAGGAAAAGTGCCCCCACTCTGGATCAGTTGCCCGCCCCCAATCATCATCAACGCAGCATCGCTTTGTGAGGTTTCTTTTATTCTTTTTCTATTATGTAAGTACCACCGAAGATATTTTAGAATTTGTATCCGGTTGAAAAGGAAGTTTTTAGCCCTTCTTAGAAACACTTTTGGTGTTAACTTTTCGTTTTTAATATTAGGTTTGACCGTTTTTTTCTCAGCATCAAATCCGTAACTTTTTGCTTCATATCCTGTGATTCTGGCCAGTTCAGTCAAACCTTCATTGATCGCATGATCGCCTATATTGTCTGAACAAACTTCATTTATAATTATAACCGTCTTCATTATCCTTCCTTAAATATTTTTCAGGCGATACTTCATCATGCTTTCTTTTTCTTTATCTTAGAAAGAATAATTTTGTTAACTTCATAACAAGATTCAATCTTTAGCAGCATACTGGCCAAATAATAAACGATGGCACCAACAGCAACCTTTACCATTATTTCATAAATGCCGTTATCAATCCGTATGAACCACAGTGCTGCCGACATGATCAGAGTCGCTGCCATCATTGGAAGCATACTTTTAATCTGTTGCCACGCACCATGCCCATACCATTTTCCTGGGTAGTAAGCATTGATGAAGAAACAAATCAGAGAAACAATAAAGTTACCGACGACTACAGCAGTCAACCCAAAAGGAGCTGTAATCAATAAAGCACCTACGGTAATAGGTAACTTGCTTAAATCAACCTTCAAATAAGTATCGGAACGCCCTACTGCATTAATCAAGCTACAATTAAGAGCGCTTATAGGAATTATCATTCGTGATAAGCAAATCCACTGGATCACCACCACTGCTGGTAACCATTTATCCGTTAGGAAAAAATGTACGAATGGCTCGGCCAAAAAAGTAAACCCTACCATCGCAGGCATAACGATGAATGCCGTCATATCGAGACTTTTTTTGTAGATACGTATAAGACGTTCAGTGTCATCTTGGGTAGAGGATAATATTGGGAACAACACACCCTGCAATATATTAAACAAATTTACCGAGATAAGATCAGGAATATTTCTGCCTTGCGTATAATAACCGACTTCTTTACTGGAGAAGAAACGTCCGATTAAAATCGCATAACAATTATCTACAATTGTCCGTACAAAGCTCGCAAGCAGAAGTTTAGAACCAAATCCGAAAAGTCTGCTTAATGAATCAAATGAGAACTCAAAATTTGGGCGCCATCTTAATAGGATAGCCATGAAAATAGTAACACATATGGAGTTTATTAAAGTTTGATATACAAGTGCCATCGCTCCATAATCGTGATTGGCAAGATACAGTGCAATTGAACCACTAATAATTACAGATAAAAAATTTATCTTCGTTCTTAACTTAAAATTCAGGTCTATTGCCAATTTTGTCGTTTGAACTAAGCATAATGATTTTATTATTATACTAATGCCCAAAACTCGAATTATATGAACCAATGGAGGTGCGCTATAGAAATCAGCAACAAGGGGAGCTATAAAGTAGATGACAGCGTATAATAAGATGCTTATAAGTAAATTAAAGTAGAATACCGTTGAGTAATCAGTTTGAGTTCTATCTTTTTTCTGAATTAGAGCCTGAGTGAACCCACTATTAATTATTATATCAGATAAAACGATAAATACTGCAACCATGCCAATTAGGCCAAAGTCTGAAGGGGATATGATACGGGCTAAAACTATACTGATTCCGAACTGAACTCCCTGTACTAGAAAACGTTCGATAATGCTCCATATCATCCCCGATACGGCTCGCTCTTTTAATGTATGGCTCATTGTATACTACTTTTATTTAGTATCTGAAAGTAGAGCTACCAGGCAGTGCCTGGTAGCTTTCACCCCGAACTTTGCGCTTACTGCTTCTTATCACTCGTATAACTATATTGGTAGTAACCGTAGCCACCATAGTAATTGCTGGCTCGTTTTTCTACAGCATTCAAAATAACACCCTTGATATTGATGCCATTCTGGTCAAAACGACGAATACTGAAATCAACTTCTTTAACGGTATTCACACCAAAGCGCGCTACCATAAGCGAAGTACCTGCCAATCGCCCAATGATAGATGCGTCTGTAACAGCCAATACTGGTGGGGTATCGATAAGAATCAAGTCGTATTTTCCACCGGCCCAGTTGAGTAGATCTGCCAGACGCGAATGCATCAACAGCTCAGAAGGGTTTGGCGGTAATTGCCCACGAGGAATAAAGTCCATCCCTTCAACTTTCGTTTGATGAATAGCCTGCTCTTGAGTAATTTTTCCTGAAAGGAAATCAGACAGGCCATTATTCCACTCAGTTCCTACTAAAATATGGGAGTAACCTTTACGCATATCTGCATCGATAACTAATACGCGCTGTCCGGTCTGAGCAATTACGGCCGCCAGGTTAATACTTACAAACGTTTTACCAATGTTTGGACTCGCGCCCGAGATCATTAACACATTGTTATTCGCTTCCATCATGGCGAAATGCAAGCTTGTACGCAGGCTACGAATGGCTTCGATAGCAAGATCCGCTGGATTACCTATGGCAAGCAAGGAGACCGAGTCCGTAGAAGATATTTTTCTTCCACGTTTATTTGCCATCTCAATGTCTTTCTTCTGTTGCCATTCGGAAAGAGGAATGCTGGCATAAACATTTATACCATGCTCTTCCAGAGCTTCAGGATTATCAATCCCCTTATGCAACATGGTTTTCAGCAGGACAAAACCAACAGAAAGCAGTCCCCCCACGAAGACCGCTAACAGTACTATCAGTGTCTTACGAGGCTGTACAGGATTGATTTGGGTCAACGCCGGGTCAATAATACGTACGTTGCCAACCGTGCTCGCTTTGGTCACGCTTAACTCTTGCTCTTTATTCAACAACTGCATGAAAATTTCTTGCTCAACCTGAACATCTCGGGTCAAACGTAAAATTTCCTGCTGAGTCTTCGGCATTGTCGCAATGCGCTTATTTAATTTGTTTCTTTCGTCTTCTAATGTCTGTCTTTTCTCAAGCAACGCACGATAGGCTGGATGCTGTTTGGTATAAAGCTTTGAAACTTCAGCCTCTTTAAACGTTGACTCATTCAGTTGCGTTTCAACAGAAACAATAGAATCCAATACCGCTTTTGTTTCTAGTGAAAGATCCACCGAATCATTCTTTTGACGATACTTATTCAGTAAATCTTCTGATGCATCTAACTTCGCACGAACATCTGGAATTTGTTCTTTAAGGAACGTTAAACTTTTCCCCGCTTCTTCAGACTTACGTTCGACGTTTTGCAACAGGTAATTTTTAGTGATGCTGTCTAAAACCTCACGAATTCGCGTTTGGTTTTCCCCTGTCAAACTCAGGGCCAGTACGCCAGTATCCTTGCCTTTATCTTCTGCTGTTAAATTTCTTAGTAAATCATTGATAACATTAAGCTTTAGTCGCTTAACCACCTGAAAGGTGCTACCTGGTTCTGCTTTTATATCAGAAACAAATATCTGGATATCTTTACCGGCCGCTAAAACGCCGGCAGTTCCTTTCAATATCTCGTTACCGTCATAGCTTAGAGAATATTGTTTTCCACCCAAGGCTTTCAATTCCAGTGGTTTCTCAACCATATACTCTGGAACCTTTAAGCGATTGATTGAAATTTCACTTGGCTCTTTGCCACTTAATCTTTCCCAACCTCGGCCAAACATAGGGAAATAATCCTGATTAACAGCAATATCAAGATTCAGATCATCTACCGTTTTGCCTATCACCATTCGTGAGGAGATAAGTTCAATTTCAGTGGCCGAACCAGGTTGGCTTGACGGCAACATTTGAGAAAAATCGCTAAGAATTGAATTACCGGCATTTTGCTCTACTTGCACCATGGCATCAGCCTGATAAACAGGGGTGGAAAAAATAGAATAAATAATTCCTACCACTGCAAACAGTGTGATCACACCGGTTATTAACCATCGGTGGTCAAGTAAAACGCCTAAAAGACGATTTAAATCAATCTCATCATTATCGTTGGCCGTAGATAAGCCTGCTTTAGTATTATCAGTCATTATGATCTCTGGTTAACGATTTAGTGCCTGTGCCCATTTCTGAGCAGCTTCATCAATAAGGCGGTAGACAAATTCAAATGCCTCAGTACTTTTCCGATAAGGATCCGGGATCTCTTTCTGCCCTAACCAATGTCCCAGAAGCATAGTCTTTCCACGAACCTCGGGTACTAATTGGCAAACAGCATCAATATGTCCTTTTTCCATGACCAAAATAAGAGAGTACTCCCGACACATTTCCTTGGTCAGCTGTCTGCCGACATGCCCATCCAGACTTAAAAGATTCTTCTCTGCTATGGCGCAAGCACTACTATCCGCTTCATGCCCTGCTAATGCGGAAATCCCTGCAGACGCTATTTTTTTTTCTGGCAAATATTTAATCAACAATCTTTCTGCTGTTGGTGAGCGACAAATATTGCCGACGCAGACAACCAGAATTGAGTCAAACATATTCATTCCTATGGCCAGTTACGAACACGCAGTGAACCTTCAGTCAAATCATTGAAGCTAGCAATCGTCGGTGCCAGTTGTGAAATCAAACGGTTCCAACGTGCAATCGGCGCTGCTGTTACATAGACAATATCATAAGGCTGCAACTTGAATTCGGCACCCATCACCAATGCTGTCGCATCAGCCATATTTAACTGATATATATTCGCCAGCTTATTCCCTTCTGTGCCGTGCAGTGGTCGAATAACAAATACTCCTGTTGCATCGGCTGTACTTTGAGTCAATCCTTGGGCGTTGCCCAACGCTTCAGTCAATGTCATACCACTGCGATCCATTTTGAGGGTCGCTGGTGCTTTCACCTCGCCCATGACAAAGATCTTCAGTTCATCATTCCGCGGGATATAGAGAATATCGCCGGGATACAGCAGACGGTTTTGAGTCAAATCACCGTTTTGCATTAACTTTTGCAGCGAAATGAGCTGTTCTTTTCCGTTGTGAGTCAGGACAATATTACGCCAATCAGCCTGCTCGGTTAAACCACCGGCAGCATTGATTGCATCCATCACCGTTAATGGTACGTTGGTGATCGCTTGCTGACCAGACTTGCTCACTTCCCCTGTAACATAAGCTTTTTGCGAACGGAAGGCCGCTATGCTCACATCAACCTGCGGGCTTTCAATATATTGCGCTAAACGGTTGGATATCTGATCGCGGATCTGCGTCACTGTTTTACCAACTACATTCACTTTGCCTATGTAGGGATAAAAGATACTGCCATCAGAGTGGACCCAGTTGCCCGTATCGCTTGCACTGCGATATTGCCCAGCCGGCGTAGTCAACTCAGGATGATCCCAGACCGTCACATTGAGCACATCGCCTACGCCAATACGATACTCATAGGAGCGTAATGAAGCATCGAGCAGATGATTGGGCTGAGCGACAACCTTAGCTGTACGTAACGAATCCAGCAGTTTAGGCGTCATCGGGTACACATTAACCAAAGAATCAATATCGAAGTCGCTATCTTCTTGTTTAACAACATCTTTTCCTGATGTTGATAGATGTGTACCTGGAATAACCGTACAGCCACTGATTATACTAATTGATACCAATACCGATATCATTTTCAATTGTCGTTTTGCCATCGAGTTATCATCACTTTCAAAGTAAATGTATCCGCAAAGCTACCAAGCTAGCCTCTATGGCTGCATGTTTGTAACCTTACCAAATTGCGTTGTTATGTTCCTGCATTGAGCTGCCCACTCGCAAATAGGTACCTTTCACAGATCGCTAAAATGTCAGAACGTTAAGCCACTGTTGAAGTTAAAAGAGTTAATATGGCCTATTGAAAAATTGCGACTTTCTTGTTATCAGCCGTATCATTTTCGCCATCAGTGACTGCTATATCTGCTGAATCACAACGAGTAGGTGCTTACAAAATTTTGCCGTGCCGTAATGGGATTGCGACCTATCACTTGAACGCCGCATTATTCCACAAGCTATCAGATACTAATATAAAAACATTTATGTGAAATGAGGCGGCTAACGTAATAAACAAGACATGTTTATGCCAGCCGCCCAAGATTTGAGGGATATCACAACTTCAGCGTTTCAGCCCATTCGCGAAACGCTTTGCCTTGGGTAGGATGGCGTAAGCCGTAAGTGACAAACGCTCTCAGATAGCCCATTTTTTCGCCACAGTTAAACGACTCACCCACCAACTCCATAGCCTCGACCGGCTTGTGTTTTAACAGTTCAGCAATGGCATCTGTGAGCTGAATTCTTCCCCAAGCGCCTGGCTCTGTTTTCTCCAACAGTGGCCAGATATCCGCGGACAAAACGTAGCGCCCTACTGCAGAATAATTCGATTTCAACTGAACCTCACGGCCCGGTTTCTCGATAATAGAGGTCATCCTCGAACTCTCACCGGGTTGCAAACTGTTAGTTTCACATTCCACAACGGAGTAATCATGCAGGACATGTTCATCAGCAGCCTGTACCAGCACCTGACTCAAGCCCGTTTGTTCAAAGCGAGCAATCATATGCGGTAAGTTGTCTTTCTTCAGATCGGCTTTCGCATCGTCAAGCAAGACATCCGGTAACAGAACCACAAAAGGTGAATTCCCTACCAGAGGTTTGGCACACAGTACAGCATGCCCTAAACCTTTAGGCTGCCCCTGACGAATATGCATCAGGGTTACCCCTTTAGGGCAAATAGACTGCACCTCATCCAGCAACTGGCGCTTTACGCGCGCTTCGAGCATCGCTTCCAATTCGAACGAGGTATCGAAATGGTTTTCTATCGCATTTTTTGATGAATGCGTCACCAAGATGATCTCTTTAATCCCGGCAGCGACGCACTCATTGACAATGTATTGAATCAACGGCTTATCAACGATCGGCAACATTTCCTTCGGAATAGCCTTGGTTGCAGGCAGCATACGCATACCCAGACCTGCAACAGGAATGACAGCTTTCAACTTAGTCATGATAATCCTCTATCGATCTTGTGATCGTATTTTAGCCGTAACTCTTACTTGCTGTTCAACGTCTGCTTCAACCATTGGGTAAAGCCTTCGCCTTCCGAGCTGTGACGCAGACCATACTGCACGAATGCCTTCATATAACCCAACTTATCACCACAGTCGTGTGATTTGCCGCTCATGTGAAAAGCCTCAACGGTTTCCTGCCCCATCAATGCCGCAATGGCATCGGTAAGCTGAATTTCATCACCGGCGCCCGGCAAGGTTTTTTCCAGCAGTGGCCAGATATCGGCAGACAGAACATAACGTCCCACTACCGCCAGATTAGAAGGCGCATCTTCAAGCGCTGGCTTTTCAACGACCGCCGTCATCGGGGTACTCTTACCTGCAGATAAGGTTGCACCACCGCAATCGACAACCCCGTATTTAGAGACGTCTTGCTCCGGTACCGGTTCCACCATGATCTGGCTAAAGCCAGTCTCCGTAAAACGTTCGATCATCTTGGCCAGGTTTTCTTTACGCAGATCTGCCGTGGAATCATCCAGCAATACGTCAGGCAGCAAAACGACGAAAGGCTCATCGCCTACCATAGGTTTGGCGCACAACACCGCGTGCCCCAAACCTTTAGCCTGACCCTGACGCACTTGCATCACCGTCACATCTGCCGGGCAGATAGTCTGTACTTCTTCCAGTAACTGGCGCTTAACGCGCGATTCCAAAACCGCCTCAAGCTCAAACGAGGTATCGAAGTGGTTTTCAATCGCATTTTTGGAGGAGTGGGTGACCAACACAATATCTTTGATCCCGGCGGCCACACACTCATTCACAATGTACTGAATCAGTGGTTTATCGACCACCGGCAGCATTTCTTTAGGAATAGCTTTTGTCGCCGGCAACATACGGGTTCCCAGGCCAGCTACAGGGATCACAGCCTTCAGTCTCTTTTGCATTTTTTTATCCACAATCTAATAACTATAACGTAGCCGACTTAAGCCTGTTTCCAGATATTTACGAAACCGGGGCCGTATGATTTGGACACGCTACCGCCCCTGGCTTTCAGCTACCAGTGCACTGTCATCGTTCTCTATGGGTTGATTGGGGGTTCCAATCTCACTTTGATGTAAATTAGGGGCCGTATTCGTTTGTTAAGCGATAGATAGATCACAGAAAAAACAAAATAAATACGCCCTTATAACCAAACGATGATACTTGTAAATGTTTATGTGGCTAAGATTCTTATACTATTACCTTATCGATACAAGCCTAAGATACCCGTTGGATGCCCTTTTCAGAATAAGACTACCCACTGGAGCAGACTGAACAAAGTGTAGCAGCCAGCCAAACCTATAACGGATTGATTTTTAAAATTTATACTAACGCTGATTTTATCATCAGGCGTCTGATGCCATGCTCCGGCCAGGGACTCTCTTTTCCGAAAACCACCTATTTCTCGCCACAGTTCATTCCGAATGCCCTTCAACGGGGTGATTTTTTATGCATTATTTTAGTGATTTCCGTCATGTTGCATCCTTAGCCTTCCAGGCCATGGTTTTAAAGTTGAATTTTCCCGGTGCAACACCCATCATTCACTGGCGGCATAAGCCGTCGAACTTACAGGTGAAATTGGGCGTATGGAATGGATCGCGGATCCAACAATTTGGGCCGGCCTGGCCACTCTGGTCGTGCTGGAAATCGTTCTGGGTATAGACAACCTTATCTTTATCGCCATTCTGGCGGAAAAATTACCTAAACATCAGAGAGATAAGGCTCGCGTCGTAGGCCTGTTACTGGCATTGCTGATGCGTTTGGCCCTGTTGGCCTCCATCTCATGGTTGGCTACGCTGACCCAACCGCTGTTTTTTGCCGCCGGACATCCGTTTAGCGGTCGCGACCTTATCATGCTGATTGGGGGGATCTTCCTGCTGTTCAAAGCCACGATGGAGCTTAACGAACGGCTGGAGGGTAAAGATGAAGAGCAACATGGCTCGCGCAAGGGTGCCCGTTTCTGGCCGGTGGTGGCGCAAATCGTGGTGTTGGATGCCGTATTCTCGCTCGACTCGGTGATCACTGCCGTCGGTATGGTTGATCACCTCGCCGTCATGATGATTGCGGTTTGTATCGCTATCGGCTTGATGTTGCTGGCCAGCAAGCCCTTAACACGCTTCGTCAACGCCCACCCGACAATCGTTATCCTGTGCCTGAGCTTCCTGCTGATGATCGGCTTTAGCCTGGTCGCCGAGGGCTTCGGCTACCATATTCCAAAAGGCTATTTGTACGCTGCAATTGGCTTCTCGGTGATGATCGAAGCGTTGAACCAGCTGTCGCAGTTCAATCGGCGCCGCTTTCTTTCCAAAGTGCGACCATTGCGCGAACGGACGGCAGAGGCCGTGCTGCGCATGCTGAGCGGCAAACATGAAGAAGCGGAAGTCGACAGCCACTCAGCCAACCTGCTGGCCGACAGCGACAGTGAGAGCGGCGAGATTTTCAATCAGCAAGAACGCCATATGATCGAACGCGTGTTGGGCATGGCCCAGCGTACGGTAAGCAGCATTATGACTTCCCGCCATGATGTGGAATACCTTGAGCTGAATGACCCACAGGAAAAGCTGACCCAACTGCTGGAAAAAAATCAGCATACACGCATCGTGGTGGTGGAAAACAGCGCCAGTGATGAACCGCTCGGCGTTATTCACACCATTGACGTGTTGAAACAACAGCTTACCCAGGCCCCGCTAGATTTACGCGCGCTGGTGCTGCAACCGCTGATCTTCCCCGAGCAGTTAACCCTGCTGAGCGCGCTGGAACAATTCCGTCAGGCGCAGACGCATTTTGCCTTTGTGGTCGATGAGTTCGGCTCGGTGGAAGGGATCGTCACGCTGACCGATGTGATGGAAACCATCGCCGGTAACCTGCCGGAAGCCGGTGAGGAAGTGGATGCCCGGCATGATATCCAGCAAAATGAGGATGGCAGTTGGACCGCCAACGGCTATATGCCACTGGAAGATTTGGTGTTGTATCTGCCGTTGCCGTTGGAAGAAAAGCGTGAGTATCACACGCTGGCCGGCCTGTTGATGGAGCACAGCCAGCGTATTCCTCAGGAAGGCGAGCAGTTGCGGATCGGTGACTACCTGTTCGAACCGCTGGAAGTCAGCAGCCACCGTATCTTGAAAGTGAAAATCACCCCGCTGTCGGTGCCCGAGCCGGACTACGAGGTGTAAAGCCTGGCCGGGTATGACCCGGCCCCTTTTATAAATGCTGGGGAACCAGCAGCTCCGTCGCCACAATCACCACGATTAACCCGACGATCACCGGCACCGAAGTGCGTTTTACCACCTCGAAAGGCGAGATCTTAGCCATGCCGGCCACCGCAACCACCACGCCAGATACCGGCGACAGGGTGCGCCCCAGATTTGAAGCCTGCAGCATCGGGATCACCAGATAAGCCGGATTAACCCCCATCTGCGCCGCCAACTTGGGAATGAGCTCAACGAAAGCATAGAAAGGTGCGTTCCCCGAACCGGTCGTCATGGCTGCCAGCATGGTAATCACCACCAGTACCAGCATCATGATAATGCCACCGGTACCGAACGACTGCGCCAGGCTGATCAGCCCACTGATAAATCCGACGGTGCTAAGCCCCTGTGCGAAAACGCCGGCTGCCACCAACAGCATCACGACGCTGGCAAAAGCATCCGCCATACCGCGATAAGCAACCTCCAATCCCGTGAACACCTGTTTGGCGCTAAAACTGCGCAGGAATTCGATTACCGCTGCCAGTAACATGCACCCGACCAACACGGTGATGATATGCAGTTCCGGCCCCCATTTACCGTCAAATACCAACACCCCGAGGATAGGGGTGAAAGGCAGCACGGCGTAGAACCCCGGTGCGTGAGTAGTGATTTCACTCACATCCATAATGTGATGCTGTTCGTTGCCCTTTTTGTCCAGATAGCGTTGCCAGAAGAAATGCGCGATGGCCATGCAGACAATGGCCGCAATGGAAATGGGCAAAGTGGTTTTAAAAGCAAAATCGACCAGCGGCATTTCCGCTGCCTTGGCGGCCAATACCACATCACCGGAGGTTGGCGCCAGGATAATCGCCGCAGGCGAAGCGCAGATAGCCGCCGCTGCACCGCGGCTGATGCCGACATTAACCATCAACGGGAATAGCGTTGCCATCAGCAATACGCCCAGGCCGGTAGCGGATGATACCGCCAGTGACATCAGGCAAGCGACAAAGTAGGCTGCCACCATTAAAAGATAAGGAGAGTTGATCATCTGCAATGGACGTGAGGCCAGCTTTACGACCACATCATTAGCACCAATGTGCGTCATATAAGCTGCAAAGCCACACAGCATCATAATCATCATGCCAAGATCGCCACCGCGACTCATCAGCAAGATTTTGACGTATTCGATGATGTCAGTCGCACGCCACCCGGTAGTGGCAGCACTGGCAGGCAACAGGCTTTTGCCCATCAGGGCGCTGATTGCCAACAGCAATAAGCCCCCCACCATCAACACTCCGGTAGCGGAGTAACCCTTGATGATGTAGCGGCCAACGCCCGCCGCGACGACCGCCCCAATCAGAAGCTCTATCATATTCCCTCAACTTATCATTATCGTTATTGACCATGCCAAAGCGTATAAATCGCCTTACTGCGCACACTCTGCACAAACTCAGCCAAATGCATCATGATGTTCGTCAATGTTACGGGAGGAAATTATTGGAGGGAGAAACACTTTACGGGGTTTATCAAAAATGCGGGCCGAGAACCGACCCGCATCGTTAAGATTAGAGTTTATCGAGCAGCTTTTTCAGATCCTGCCCTTCGCGTGAATCCTGGTTCTTTTCTGCCCATTTGTTCAACGCGTCCTTCGCCCGGTCCTGCAGCGTTTTACGCAATATCTGATCGACCTGCAATTGGTAGTTAAGCTGGTTCCACGGGCCATAAACCCGCAGTGGGATCGGCGTTTTCTGCAGTTGTTGGATCAGATCGTCGCGTCCCTGCCAACCGCCGGTTACCCGGACATTAAGCGCCATATCGCACTGTTTGCCCGGCATATCCACGGTACCGCCGCCACTCAGGCTCAACAATGGGGAATCTGCGCCCAGCTCGGTAATTTTTACCGTGCCCCGATTAAGGCTGGCTTTCGCCGACAGTTGTTTCACTTCGGTATAACGTTGATATTCGTCTTGCCCGCGTACGCTGCTGTCGTTACGCGCCACCGCTTGCTGAATCAACTGTTGAATATTCAGACCATGCAACTGCGCGTCCTGCATCGTCATCTGAGCCGTGCCCTGCCAGCGTCGTTCAAATGACTGTGAGGTAAAGCGATCGCCGGTTAAATCCCCCTGCATGCTGAATTTGCCGGTCAACACCTGTGGCATCTCGAACGCTTTCAAAACGGTGCCAAGTTCAACCTGTTTCACAACCGGCTGCACCGTGATGACCGGGCGGCTCCCCCGTGCGTCCAACGTCCCTGGCAACGCAAAATCACCGCCAGCCAACTGTCCAGAGAGCGAATGAGATGTCAACAACCCCTGCCGGTTATCCGCTTGCAGCACCAAATGGGCAATGTTCATGCCGCGATAAGTCAGTTGATCCACGCTTAAATTGAGTTGAGCATTAAAATCTCGCAGCACCTCAAGATTGTGCTGAGGATCGTCCATTTGGCTGGCTATGACCGGCGCTGAGGTCACAACCTGTGATGGCTGAGCTTGTGAACTGCTGGCTTGCCAACCGGTAAATGTATCCAAATTAAGCACAGTGGACGCCAGGCTAAGCGTGTAGGCCGGGATTTCACCGAACTTAATGTCGGCGTCACCGGTGAACGTGCTGTCATTTGCGCTAACGCTAAGCTGGCTTAGTGCGACTTGCTGTGGCGTTTGCTGATATACCACCTGAGCGCTGCCTTCGCCCTTAATACCGCCGGCCAGAATGTCAGCACCTTCCAGTTGATAACTGAACTGGCTCACATTGGCGGCAATGCGTCGTGGAAATTGCTGCAGATCGATATCCGCCGCCATACTGAAACTCAGATCGCGCTGATTGCGGTTCACCCGGCTGGAAAGTTCCATTTGCGCCTGGCGTTTGGCATTTTGCTGCAGGGTGAGATTGATATCGCGAACGTTAATCTGCTCGTTGTTGGCACGCTGCCAGATCAGCAGACTGTCCACCACGCGAAGATTATCGATATCAAATTTCCACGGCGCCTCTGCCGACTCTTCGGAATGGCCCGCGGGGGCGATCGGTGCGTCAGGTTGGGTCTGCTCTTCACTGTCGGGCGTCAGGCGGATAACGGCGTTTTTCAACATCACCTGTTTCACAAACAGCTGATGCGATAACAACGGCAGCAGTTTGACATCCAGCCGCATGTTGTCGGCGCTCACCACCGGCGCAGTGGCTCCGGGGGCTGTCAGCGTCATGCGCCCTGCAAGGATACTGAGCTGTGGCCAGATGTGCCAGCGCAGCTCACCGTCCAACGTCAGATGATAACCGCTCTTTTGTTCGACCTTCGTGACCATATAGGCGCGAAAATCATTCGGATTAACCAACAGCACCAGCGCAGACATTCCCGCCACCAGCACCACCAGCAAAATCACCAAAGTCGTCAGTAATCTTCTCATGCCATCCTCTTGTCAACGCCCCACCGACAGTGCTTCCAGCGCTGTTAGTCCTTGTCGATTCGACTGGCTACCGCACCCTGCTGATCGCGGTATTTTGCATCCTGCCGGCTGTTGTAAGGACGTGCCGCCGGCCCAGAAAGCGGTTCAAAACTCAGCGCGCCAATCAGCATGCCCGGGCGTAATGCCAATGGCAGCTTACCTGAATTATAGAACTCCAGAACAATTCGGCCCTGCCAGCCTGGGTCGATACGGTGTGCGGTAACGTGCACCATTAATCCCAGGCGCGCCAGAGAAGAACGCCCGTCCAGCCACCCCACCAGATCGTTTGGCAGCGTTACCGACTCCAGCGTCACCGCCAGCGCCAGTTCGCCCGGATGCAGGAAGAAGGCTTCGCCTTCTGGCAGAACGATTTCATCACTCATCACGCGATCCAATGCGGCACTGACTTCGTCTTTCGGCCCACTGAGATCGATAAACGCGGCGGTGTGGCCGCGAAACACGCGGAACTGATTGCCTAAACGGACATCCACTGTGGCCCCGTTAATACGCTCAATCGGCGGACGCGGTGAAATCACCAGCTTTTCGCAATCCAGCCAGGCTTCTATATCACGGTCGCACAGTCTCATTTCTTTATCTCCATCAGGCGTGTCACTAAAACAAAAATTGCCACACAACGGGCGAAAGGTCTACGCCGCAGCGCAAATAGTTGCCCGCTGACCGGAAACAAAGGTTTTCCGGCCATTGAACGGCATTATTCAAAGAATTGGCTGATTTTGGCTTTCAGAATATCGATCGCAATGCGGTTTTTGCCGCCACGAGGGACAATAATGTCGGCATATTGTTTGGAAGGTTCGATAAACTGCAGGAACATCGGACGAACGGTTTTCTGGTATTGCGCCATTACCGAATCCATTGAACGACCACGCTCATTCACGTCGCGCTTCATACGACGCATCAAGCAAATATCCAGCGGCGTATCGACAAAGATCGAGAAGTTCATTTCCTGACGTAAACGGATGTCCGTTAACAGCAGGATCCCTTCCAAAATAATCACCTTTTTCGGTTCCAGGTGAACAGTCTCTTTTTTGCGCGTGTGTTCGGTGTAGCTATACAAAGGTAACTCTATCGCCCTGCCCGATTTCAGCATTTGCAGATGCTGGAACAGCAGATTGTGATCCATGGCGCTCGGGTGGTCATAGTTTGTTTTGACCCGTTCTTCCATGGTCAGGTGTGTCTGGTCTTTGTAGTAACTGTCTTCAGGAATAACGCCGATATGTTCATCGCCAACCTGATCGCGAAGCTCACGATACAACGTACTGGCGATAAGGCTTTTTCCGGAGGCAGATGCGCCGGCGATACCAATAATGACGCACTGATGCGGCTTGTCAGTCATAAAATTAAAGACCTGATTTCGTAGTGTGAAGGGGGGGACTAAAACGCGACAATTATAGGGAGTTAGCGGGCATTGCGCCAGACTATATTGGCGCTGGTGGTTGCTATCTGCAGTTATTTCGCCACAACGGTGCTTGCAACGTTTTAAGATTATTGCGTCTAGGGCAATTGGGCGTCACGAGATAAACTCCCCTGCTTGCTCATCATCCTACCCATGGGGTGCTGTATTTTATCGGAGTCTGACGTGCTGGATTGGTATTTTCTGACATTTTTTGGCGACAGCATGTTGCTGTTGCCATGTGCATTAATTCTCTTTGTCGCATTGGTCGTCCCGCGCGCCACCAGAACCGCCGGCTGGCAATGGGCGTTGATCTTCGGCAGCGCCGGCGCTGTGGTATGCGTGTCCAAGCTGGCCTTTATGGGCTGGGGGATTGGCATCGAAAGTTATGACTTTACCGGTTTTAGCGGTCATTCAGCCCTGGCCGCCAGCATCTGGCCAGTATTCCTCTGGACGCTGACCGGACGTTTTTCCCATGCCGTACGCAGCATGGCGTTAGTGTTCGGCTTGGTCCTGCCACTCACCATAGGGCTATCGCGGTTGGCCATTCAGGTGCATTCACCTTCGGAAGTGGTTAGCGGGCTAGTGCTTGGTTATCTGGCCAGTACCTTATTTCTGTTGCTGCAACGCGGTAAGGTGCGGCCACAGCTTTCATGGCCGAGAATTATCGCCGCTCTGGCCTTACCACTGGCGCTGATGGGCAATCGACAACCGGCGCCCACGCAAGGCCTGCTGGAACATATTGCTGTAACCCTCGCGCACATCGAACACCCTTATACCCGCGCCGATTTGCACAAACACGTCACAGCACCATAAGAAAAACCCCGGAGATAGCCGGGGTTTTTATTTTCCTGCCTGCGGCGATTACAGCGCGCGGAAAGAGATTTCCGTCGGGATCGCCTCGCCCTGCCAGTACATTTGCGCAGCAACCCGTCCGGCAAGTTGGCGATACAGTTCGGCAAACTCGCTGTCCGGTCGGCTTATCACCGTTGGCGCACCGCGATCCAAATCCTCGCGCAGAGAAATGTGCAGCGGCAGTTGCCCCAACAGGCGGCTGTGGTATTTCTTCACCAGCTTCTCCGCCCCGCCGGTACCGAAGATCGGCTCGTGATGTCCGCAGTTGCTGCAAATATGCACGCTCATGTTTTCCACGATACCCAAGACCGGCACATGCACTTTTTCAAACATCACAATGCCCTTGGCGGCATCGAGCAGCGCAATATCCTGCGGCGTTGTAACAACCAGAGCGCCAGTGACCGGAATATTTTGCGACAGCGTCAACTGGATGTCGCCGGTGCCCGGCGGCATATCCAGCACCAAATAGTCCAGATCCGGCCACAGCGTGTCCTGCAGCAGTTGCATCAGCGCCTTGCTGGCCATTGGGCCACGCCAAACCATGGCGTTGTCATCGGTCACCAGATAACCGATCGAGTTGGTCGCTAACCCGTGGGCCACGATCGGCGCCATGTGCTGACCATCCGGCGAGGTTGGTCGCTCGTTTTCGGTCCCCAGCATGTTCGGAATTGACGGGCCATAGATGTCGGCGTCCAAAATGCCGACCTTGGCGCCTTCTGCCGCCAGCGCTAACGCCAGGTTAACCGCTGTGGTGGATTTGCCCACCCCGCCCTTGCCGGAACTGATGGCGATAATATTGCGCACGCCCTTGATGCCGGCCTGATCGTTGGCGCGTTTCAGCGTGGTGATATCATGCTTCAGTTTCCAGTCAATCGCCTCGGCGCCGGTCACGCGCAGCAGTTCTGCGCTGACGCTGTCTTTGAGCACCTCAAAACCACTTTGCCAGGCAAAGGGCATGGTCAATTCAATATGCAGCACATTATCCAGCAGCGCGCAGTGGTGAATTGCCTTCAGCGCAGTCAGATTGTTTTTTAACGTCGGGTGTTCAAAGGCGGCCAGTACACCGGTCACCAGGGCACGCAGAACTTCGGGGTTGGTCTGCTCGGGGGATTTTGCGTTCATCCCGGCTCCTTGATTTTGAATGGATAGCTTCCCGCTAAGCATATCAGAAGTGAGCGCCGGTCGGCGCATGTCCGCACAAAGAAACCGCCCTAGCCGTAGCGGGCGCGATCGGGTAACATCGAAGACCCTTTTTATTCATTACAGAAACCAAGTTCTCACTATGGCTCAAGTCGCGAAAAAATTATTGGTGACGTGCGCGCTACCGTACGCAAATGGTTCCATCCATCTCGGCCACATGCTCGAGCATATCCAGGCAGATATCTGGGTTCGTTACCAACGAATGCGCGGCAACGAGGTTCATTTCATCTGTGCGGACGACGCGCACGGCACGCCAATCATGCTGAAAGCTCAGCAGTTGGGCATCAAGCCGGAAGAAATGATTGCGGAGATGAGCCAGGAGCACCAACAGGATTTCGCCGGTTTTGGCATCAGCTATGATAACTATCATTCCACCCATAGCGATGAAAACCGTGAACTGTCGAGCCTGATTTACGGCCGCCTGAAAGAAAACGGCTTTATCAAGAACCGCACCATTTCCCAGCTGTACGATCCGGAGAAAGGCATGTTCCTGCCCGACCGTTTCGTCAAAGGCACCTGCCCGAAATGTAAATCACCGGATCAATACGGCGACAACTGCGAAGTCTGCGGCGCGACCTACAGCCCGACCGAGTTGATCGAGCCGAAATCCGTAGTTTCCGGGGCAACGCCGGTATTGCGTGATTCAGAGCACTTCTTCTTTGATCTGCCGTCGTTCAGCGAAATGCTGCAGGCCTGGACCCGTTCCGGCGCGCTGCAAGAACAGGTGGCAAACAAGATGCAGGAGTGGTTCGAATCCGGCCTGCAACAGTGGGATATCTCCCGCGATGCGCCGTATTTCGGCTTTGAAATCCCGGACGCGCCGGGCAAATACTTCTACGTCTGGCTAGATGCGCCTATCGGTTACATGGGTTCATTCAAAAACCTGTGCGACAAGCGCGGCGATCTGGATTTCGACGAGTTCTGGCGTAAGGACTCCACGACCGAGCTGTATCACTTTATCGGTAAAGACATCGTTTATTTCCACAGCCTGTTCTGGCCGGCGATGCTGGAAGGCAGTAACTTCCGCAAACCGACCAATCTGTTCGTGCACGGCTATGTGACGGTGAACGGCGCCAAGATGTCCAAATCTCGCGGCACTTTCATCAAGGCCGGCACCTACCTGCAACACCTGGATGCCGACTGCCTGCGTTATTACTACGCCGCCAAGCTGTCTTCACGCATTGACGATATCGACCTGAATCTGGAAGATTTCGTGCAGCGGGTGAACGCCGACATCGTCAATAAAGTGGTCAACCTGGCTTCGCGCAACGCCGGCTTTATCAGCAAGCGTTTCGGTGGCCAACTGGCCGACAAGCTGGCCGATCCGGCGCTGTACCAGACCTTCGTTGACGCAGCGCAAAGCATCGCCGATGCCTACGCCAGCCGTGAGTCGGGCCGTGCAATCCGTGAAATCATGGCGCTGGCAGATTTGGCTAACCGCTATGTGGACGAACAGGCTCCTTGGGTGGTGGCGAAGCAAGAAGGCCGCGATGCCGATCTGCAGGCCATCTGTTCCATGGGTATCAACCTGTTCCGCGTGCTGATGACCTATCTGAAACCGGTGCTGCCGTCACTGACCGAACGTACCGAAGCCTTCCTCAACTGCGAGCTTACCTGGGACAGCATCCAGCAACCGCTGTTGGGGCATCAGGTCAACGCATTCAAGGCGCTGTTCAACCGTATCGACCTGGATAAGGTCAATGAAATGGTTAGCGCCTCGAAAGAAGACATGGCGGCAACGAAAGTGGTCAGCGGGCCGTTGGCGGACGATCCTATTCAGGAAACCATCACCTTTGACGATTTCGCCAAGGTTGATATGCGCATTGCGCTGATCAAGAGCGCCGACTTTGTTGAAGGTTCAGACAAGTTGCTGAAGCTGCAGCTGGATCTGGGCGGCGAATCACGTCAGATCTTCTCTGGCATTCGCTCCGCTTACCCGGATCCGAAAGCGCTTGAAGGCCGTCTGACCATCATGGTCGCCAACCTGGCACCGCGTAAGATGCGCTTCGGGATTTCTGAAGGCATGGTGATGGCTGCCGGCCCAGGAGGGAAAGAGATCTTCCTGCTGAGCCCGGACAGCGGTGCACAGCCAGGTATGCAGGTGAAATAACACCGGTTTTCCAAAGTCTTAAGGGTCGAGCTTGCTCGGCCCTTTTTATGCGCTTAGTCCAGCAGTGGTTCGTCAGGCTACAGGCTAAAACCGGCGAGTAATCCCTCTTCAGGAGGTTACCGAAGTAACCTCTTTTTTTACATCGCCTCTTCCCAGACGGCCAAAATGAGCTATGTTATCCATACTGGTTTTATCACTGTATGCATAAACAGGTCTGATATGAAGGGATTCCCACCGCTGATTAACGCCTTGCTGGTCAGTTCGCTGGTACTGACCATTGGCCGCGGCGTAACGCTGCCGTTCATTACTATCTATCTGACCGGGCATTTTCATCTGCTGCCCAAAAGCGTCGGCATCATTCTGGGTATCAGCCTGGCGATCGGCATTTTCGCCAGCCTGTATGGCGGCTACCTGGTAGACAAATTCAACAAAAACACGCTGATCCTGATTTCCATTCTTTTGTTCGCCCTGAGTTTTTTCGCTATCCCGTGGATCCCGCGGCCGGGGGGTATCGTTGTGGTTTTGGCTATTTTACATACCGCCTATTCCGTATTGGGCATCACCATTAAAGCGTGCTTTGCCGACTGGCTGCCGGTCGCGCAGCGCATCAAAGCCTTTTCAATAAACTATACGCTGGTCAACGTCGGCTGGGCGGTTGGATCATCGTTGGGGGTACTGGTGGCAGGTCTGGATCCTCTGTTGCCGTTTTACCTTTCCGGTGGATTGGCTTTATTCACGGTGGCGACGCTGAACGTCATCCTGCGCAGGCAGCCCGCTACGGCCCCGGTCGCGCTGGATGCAACGCCCACCGCGCGCCTTAATTTTCGCCAGACGCTGACCATCCTGCGTAACGATCGCCGGCTGATTTACTTTACCCTTGGCAGTACGCTGGGTGCGGTGGTTTTTGGCCAGTTCTCCGGCTATTTATCGCAATACCTGATCACCGTTTCTAATGCAGAGTTCGCTTATCAGGTCATTGGGGCGGTGATGATCGTCAATGCCTGTATCGTCATCGCCCTGCAGTATCTGCTCAGCCGCGGCATGCGTCAGGAAAATATGCTGCGCTGGCTGGCGCTGGGCACGCTATTTTTCATTCTCGGGCTGATCGGTTTTTGGCTGGCCGGGCAATCGCTCTGGCTCTGGATCCTTGCCATGGCGATATTCACCCTGGGCGAAATCATAGTGATCCCGGTGGAATATATGTTTATCGACTTCATCGCGCCACAGCACCTGAAAGGCAGCTATTACGGCGTACAAAACCTGAGCGCTCTGGGCGGCGCCATTAATCCGGTACTGTGCGGTTTTATTCTCAGCTACGCCGCGCCGCAAATGATGTTTCTGATGTTGATTGCTGCTGCGCTGCTCAGCCTGCTATTCTTTTTTCTCGGGCATCGCCTGGCGCAGAGGCAACAACAGAATGCCAACTTCGCCAGTGCAGAATAAACCTGCGTCCCTTTTCATCGCGGTTGTCAACCAGCCCCATCGGCATGGTAGCCATAGAGAGAATTCATGGTGTGATTTGTGGCGAAGATCACAGTTTAATTGTATGATGAATGCATCGGTTAAACGGGATTAAGTTATGGCCAAGCTACTCACTCTGTGCTGGAAATACCTGAGGGCATTCGTCCTTATCTACCTTTGTCTGTTCACCGGCAATGCCATCGCGGCTCTGCTGCCGATCGCCATTCCGGGCAGCATTATCGGCATGCTGTTGCTGTTCGCCCTGCTCTCCACCCAAATTCTGCCGGCCAAATGGGTCAAACCCGGTTGCCACCTGCTGATCCGCTATATGGTGCTGTTGTTCGTGCCTATCGGCGTGGGAGTGATGAAATACTATGACCAAATTATCGAGCATCTGGGGCCGCTGGTGGTGTCCTGCATCGTCAGCACCCTGATGGTGTTGGTGGTGGTCGGCTACACCTCACATTATTTCCACCGGGAGCGCAGCATCATCGGCAAGCCTGATGCCGCGGAGGGCGAAAAATGATCCATGAAATCTGGTGGTCATTACCGCTGACGCTGGCCATCTATTTTGCAGCGCGCAAACTGGCGCAATGGCTGAACATGCCGTTGCTGAACCCACTGCTGGTGTCGATGGCGGTGATCATCCCCCTGCTGTTGCTGACCGGCATTCCTTATGAGCGTTATTTTCAGGGCAGTAAAATCCTCAATGACTTGCTGCAACCGGCCGTAGTGGCATTGGCTTATCCGCTGTATGAACAGCTGCATCAGATCCGCGCCCGCTGGAAGTCCATTATCGCCGTCTGCTTTATCGGCAGCCTCACCGCGATGATCAGCGGCGGCGCCATCGCTTTATGGATGGGGGCTACGCCGGAAATTGCCGCTTCCATCATGCCAAAATCGGTCACCACGCCCATCGCCATGGCGGTCGCAGAGTCGCTCGGCGGCATTCCGGCAATCAGCGCCGTTTGCGTGATTTTCGTCGGTATTCTCGGCGCGGTTTTCGGGCATACGCTGTTCAAAGTATTGAAAATCACCACCCGCTCGGCACGCGGGTTGGCTATGGGGACCGCGTCACATGCGCTCGGCACGGCACGCTGTGCAGAAATGGACTATCAGGAAGGGGCATTTGGTTCACTGGCCCTGGTGATCTGCGGCATCATCACCTCGCTGCTGGCGCCGTTTCTGTTTCCGGTACTGTTGCACCTGTTTGCCTAAGGCCTAAAACTTGCGATACATCTCGCATTTATGGTTTTCATTGCATTGATTTCATCAATAAAGAGATTTACATCACACTTTATTCGCGCCGGGCTGCCTAGAATGTTATCCCGTTAACCTGTAGAGAGAGTTTCTATGCACCCGCGTTTTCAAACCGCTTTTGCTGAACTGCCCGCCACATTGCAATCCGCCCTGCTGCCTTATTTTGATGCGCCTGATTTTCCGGCCATGCTCAAGGCGGAACAAGTGGATGCTATCAAGCAGCGCTGCGGGCTGGATGATGATGCTCTGGCATTCGCTCTGCTGCCGCTGGCGGCGGCCTGCTCGTTAGCGCCGATTTCGCAGTTTTATGTTGGCGCCATTGCTCGCGGGCAGAGCGGCAACCTGTATTTTGGCGCCAACATGGAGTTCAGCGGCGCGCCGATGCAACAAACCATTCATGCAGAGCAGTGTGCCGTGACTCATGCCTGGCTACGCGGCGAATCAGCGTTAGCCTCCATCACCGTTAACTACACGCCTTGTGGCCACTGCCGTCAGTTTATGAACGAACTCAACAGTGGTACCACGCTGAAAATTCGTCTGCCCGGTCGCGAACCGGCCACCCTGGGCGACTATCTGCCGGATGCCTTCGGCCCGAAAGACCTGAATATCGCCACGTTGCTGATGGACCGCGTCGATCATGGTTTCCAACTGACGCTGACCGACGAACTGGAGATGGCCGCGCTGGCTGCCGCCAATCAGAGTCACGCGCCCTACAGCAATGCTCACAGCGGCGTCGCACTGGAAGCCGAAGACGGGACGATTTATAGCGGTCGTTATGCGGAAAACGCAGCCTTCAACCCCAGCCTGCCGCCGCTGCAGGCCGCGCTGATTCTGATGAACGTCTCCGGCGGCGACTGCCAAAAAGTGGTTCGAGCGGTGCTGGCCGAGCCCGACAGTGCCATCCTCACCCAATGGGATGCCACCCGCGCCACGTTGGCCGCGCTGGGTTGCCAAAATGTCAGTCGTATCACTTTCTAAATCTGCCCCCTGGCGGTGCTGCCCGGCACCGCTGTTACCAGCCCCGCCAGCCGATTACAATGGCATTCACGTCTTAAAACACTTTCTTTAGTTAAATTAGGACTTGATCGTCGATAATTACGCCAATTTACCTCATGATCCGATAACAATTGCTGTACATATTTCCCCGATCTTTTAGGATCTAGCCCATAAAGTTATCCGATACGTTGAAGAGCAAAAGCCATGGAACTTGAATACGAAAGCAAACGCCCTCTCTACATCCCTTATGCCGGCCCTATTCTGCTGGAATTTCCGCTGCTCAATAAAGGCAGCGCTTTCACCGAGGATGAACGCAGCCATTTCAACCTGCACGGGTTGCTGCCAGAAGCGGTAGAAACCATCGAAGAGCAGGCGGAACGTGCCTACCGCCAGTACCAGGATTTCAAAAACGACAGCGATAAACACATTTATCTGCGTAATATCCAGGACACCAACGAAACCCTGTTCTATCGCCTGCTGGAAGCGCACCTGAGCGAGATGATGCCGATCATCTACACGCCGACGGTGGGTGAGGCCTGTGAGCACTTCTCCGATATTTACCGTCGGGCGCGTGGGCTGTTTATCTCCTACCCTAATCGCGACCGCATTGACGACATGCTGCAAAACGCCACCAAGCAAAACGTTAAGGTGATCGTCGTCACCGACGGTGAGCGCATTCTCGGTCTGGGCGACCAGGGTATCGGCGGCATGGGCATTCCAATCGGTAAACTATCGCTGTACACCGCCTGCGGCGGCATCAGCCCGGCCTATACCCTGCCGGTGGTGCTGGACGTCGGCACCAACAACCCGCAGCGCCTGAACGATCCGCTGTACATGGGCTGGCGTCACCCGCGTATTTCAGGCGACGAATACCACGCCTTTGTTGAAGAGTTTATCCAGGCGGTCAAGCGCCGCTGGCCGAACGTGCTGCTGCAGTTCGAAGATTTTGCGCAGAATAACGCCACCCCGCTGCTGAACCGCTACCGTGACGAAATCTGCTGCTTCAACGACGACATTCAGGGCACCGCAGCCGTCACGCTGGGCAGCCTGATCGCCGCCAGCCGCGCCGCCGGCAGCCAACTGCGCGATCAGACCGTCACCTTCCTGGGCGCCGGCTCTGCAGGTTGCGGTATTGCCGAGCAAATTATCGCGCAGATGAAATCCGAAGGCCTGAGCGAAGACGAAGCCCGCGCGCGCGTCTTTATGGTCGACCGTTTCGGCCTGCTGACCGACAAACTGCCAAATCTGCTCGATTTCCAGAGCAAGCTGGTGCAAAAGAGCGAGAATCTGACCGCATGGCAAACAGAAAGCGACGCCATTTCCCTGCTGGACGTGGTGCGTAATGCCAAGCCAACCATTTTGATCGGCGTTTCGGGCCAGCCAGGCCTGTTTACCGAAGAACTGATCCGCGAAATGCACAAGCACTGCCCGCGCCCGATCGTCATGCCGCTGTCCAACCCAACCTCCCGCGTGGAAGCCCGCCCGGAAGACATCATTAACTGGACCGAAGGCGCTGCATTAGTAGCAACCGGCAGCCCGTTTGCGCCGGTGAGCTACAAAGATCAGGTCTTCCCGATTGCCCAGTGCAACAACTCCTATATCTTCCCGGGGATTGGATTGGGCGTACTGGCCTCCGGCGCCACCCGCGTCACCGACGCGATGCTGATGGCCGCCAGCCGTGCGCTGGCCGACTGTTCGCCGCTGGCGACCGACGGGCATGGCGCACTGCTGCCGAATATCGACGATATTCAGGGCGTGTCCAAGTGCATTGCCATGGAAGTGGGTAAAGCGGCGCAGCTGCAAGGCGTGGCAGTGGTCACCTCAGAAGAAGCGCTGTCGAAAGGCATCGAACACAACTTCTGGCGCCCGCAATACCGCAGCTATAAGCGCACTTCATTCTGATTTGCGCAGTTAAACATCAGGCCCGGCTCGCCGGGCTTTTTTTATGCTCAAAACCGCCTAAAAATGCGGTGCAATGCTTGCTTGATAGGGCGTCAAGCTTGCGTCGGCCTGTCAGGTAAAGTAGCCTTGAGCCATCTTTTTTGGCCCCTGTGCGCGTAAGGCAATAACATGTGGAAACGCCTGATAATCAGCCTGTTCATCATCACTGCGCTGCTGATGCTTTCGGCTCTCGCGCTCGATCGTTGGATCAGCTGGAAAACCGCGCCTTACGTCTATGACGAACTGCAAGGCCTGCCTCATCGCCAGGTCGGCGTGGTACTGGGCACGGCCAAATATTACCGCACCGGCGTGATCAACCAATATTATCGCTACCGCATTCAGGGCGCGATTAATGCCTATAACAGCGGCAAAGTGAAATACCTGCTGCTGAGCGGCGACAATGCCCAGCAAAGCTACAACGAGCCGATGACCATGCGCCGCGATTTGATCGCCGCCGGCGTGGCGCCCAGCGATATCGTGCTGGATTATGCCGGTTTCCGTACTCTTGACTCTATCGTCCGCACCCGCAAAGTGTTCGACACCAACGACTTTATCATTATCACCCAGCGCTTCCATTGCGAGCGCGCGCTGTTTATCGCGCTGCATATGGGGATCCAGGCTCAGTGCTACGCAGTTCCTTCGCCAAAAGACATGATGACGGTACGGGCACGCGAGATCTTCGCTCGCCTTGGTGCGCTGACCGATTTGTACATACTAAAACGCGAGCCGCGCTTCCTCGGGCCACTGATCCCCATTTCCGCCATGCATACCGTACCGGAAGATGCCCAAGGCTACCCGGCAGTTTCGCCAGAGCAATTGGTTGAGCTGGAACACAAGCTGGCTGCGGAAAAACAAAAGGCCAAATAAGCTTTATCCCGCCCTGGAAACAGCAACGGCCAGCATTTGCTGGCCGTTTTCATAGCTGAGACACAACTATTTTTTCTTGGCGTATTTTAAGGAGTCCAACGCCACGGCGAAGATAATGATGCCGCCTTTGATGATGTACTGCCAGTAAGGGTTAACGCCAATGTAGGTCAGGCCGTAGTTGATAACCGTAAAGATGATGACCCCGGTCACGACCCCCAGCACCGTCCCGACGCCGCCGGCAAAGGACACCCCGCCCACCACGCACGCCGCAATGGCGTCCAATTCATACATAAAGCCCAGGTTATTGGTGGCGCTGCCGATACGGCCCGCTTCCAGTAAGCCGCCGAAGGCGTAGAACACCCCGGACAGCGCATAAATCATGATCAGGTTCAGCGGCACGTTCACGCCGGAAACCTTGGCTGCCTCAGGGTTGCCGCCGATGGCGAAAATATTTTTGCCGAAGCGGGTTTTATTCCACAGGATCCAGACAAAAATAATCGCAATGATGGCGTAGAAGGTGATGTACGACAGCTTAAAGTCGCCAAAACGCAGGAACCCCTGGGCAAAGGTGGAAAACTTGGGATCAAACCCCGCCACTGGCGAGGCGCCAACGGAGTCGTAATACAGCGAGTTGATGCCGTAAACGATGATCATGGTGCCCAGCGTGGTAATAAACGGCGTCACATTGAGGTAAGCGATGATCAAACCGTTCACCAGACCGATCACCGCACCCACGGCGCACACCAGCAGGATCACCAGCGGGATCGACCAGGTTTCCATATGCGGGAATACCTTGTTCACGTTATCCATCGACTGCAACAACGTCGCCGCGATCACCGCCGCCAGGCCAACCTGGCGCCCGGCGGACAGGTCAGTCCCCTGGGTAACAATCAGCCCCGCCACGCCCAGTGCAATAATGATGCGCACCGAAGACTGGGTCAGGATATTGCTCAGGTTCATTAGACTGAGGAAGGTCGGGTCCTGGATAATAATAATTGCCAGCAGCACCAGCAACACTACGTAAATGCCACCTTCCTTGAAATAGGTGAACAAAGTTTTTTTATTCAGCGCGTTCATAATTCTGATCCTTAAAGGTGCAGGGATGCGAGACGTAAAATTTCATTTTGCGAGGTCTGTTTGGTGTTGACGATGCCCGCAACCTGACCATTACTCATCACCAGTATTCTGTCGGTAATTCCCAAAAGCTCCGGCATTTCAGACGAGACAATAATGATCCCCTTGCCCTTCTTCGCCAGTTCGGTCATCAGCTGATAAATTTCGAATTTGGCGCCGACGTCAATGCCGCGCGTCGGCTCATCCAGCATTAATATTTCCGGCTGAGTCAGCAGCCAACGGCCGATGATCACCTTCTGCTGATTACCGCCCGACAGCGAACCTATGTGGGTATGGTGGCCCGGGGTTTTGACCCGCATGGCATCGATCACCCACTGGGTATCGCTTTTCATGCGGGCGTTATCCAACAGGCCGATTTTATTTTTGTAGTTGCGAATATTGGAGATCAGCGAGTTGAACCCCACGTCCAGATAGGCATAAATCCCGGTGGAACGACGTTCTTCGGTGACCAGTGCGAAACCGTGGTTTATCGCCTCATTGGCGCTGTGGTTGTTGATGGTTTTACCGTGCAGCTTGATGGTACCCGCAATTTTTTCGCGGATGCCAAACAGGGTTTCGACGATGTCGGTACGTTTGGCCCCCACCAGCCCGGCGATGCCGAGGATCTCACCCTGATGCAGATCGAAAGAGACGTCGCGAATCGAAGGCTGGCGCAAGGAGGTCAGGTTCTTCACCTCCAGGATCACCTCGCCCGGCGTATTCTGTCGATCGGGGAAACGCTGGCTGAGCGAACGCCCCACCATCATCGAGATGATCTTGTCCATATCCAGCCCTTCCAGCGGCTGGGTGGCGATCCACTGGCCATCACGCAGAATGGTGATTTCGTCGCACAGCTGGAAGATCTCTTCCATCTTATGCGAGATATAGACGATGCCGCAGCCGCGTTCCTTCAGCTTGCGGATAATGGTGAATAGGTGGTTCACCTCTTTTTCCGTCAGCGATGAAGTGGGCTCATCCATAATGACAATCTTGGCGTCATAGGAGAAAGCCTTGGCGATTTCGATCATCTGCATTTGCGATACCGATAGCGTGCCCACTTTATCCCGCGGGTTAATATCAATATCCAGCTCGTCGAATATCGCCTGGGTATCTTTCAGCATCTTGTCCTGATCGACAAACATGCCCTTGGTCGGGTAGCGCCCCAACCACATGTTGTCCATCACGGTGCGCTGCAAGACCAGGTTTAATTCCTGATGCACCATGGACACGCCGTGTTCCAGCGCCTCTTTAGAGCTTTTGAAATCTATTTCCTGGCCCTGAAAAATAATACTGCCGGCATCCTTTTTATAAATGCCGAACAGGCATTTTAATAATGTCGACTTCCCCGCGCCGTTCTCTCCCATTAATGCATGAATGGAGTGCGGACGAACGCGCAGATTCACATTATCCAATGCCTTGACGCCGGGAAATGATTTACTGATATCAGTCATTTCCAGCAAAAATTCGCGTGGGCTGTCGGCCATAAATACACCTGGCTATGTGATTCGACACCTTCCAAACCACCGCCTAATTAGCTGCAGCTTGAAACTCATCGGATCTGGGCTGTGATTTTAAGAAAAATTACCCCGCCGGCGGCTTTCCTGGTGTTGGCGCTGGGCAGCGCACCGCAGGCGGGGCCATTCAGAACTTACTTAACAAATTTGGACAAATTGTCCTTATCTACGCCAACGTAAGGAATGCGCACCACTTTATTGTCGATTTTATATTGGGTGCCGTCGGCAGCAGGTTTGCCCGCCGCCAGGTTTTTCGCCAGCTCGAAGGTGGCTTTGGCCTGGTTGTCGGCATCGTTCAGCACCGTCCCCGCCATCGCGCCGGATTTCACCATCGCCAGAGCCTCTGGCAAGGCATCGACACCGAATACCGGAATGCTGGATTTGTTGTGCGCTTTCAGCGCTTCTACCGCCCCCATCGCCATGGCATCGTTGTTGGCGATAACCACTTCGATTTTGTTGGCGTTAGGGCCGGACAGCCAGGCATCCATCTTGTCTTTTGCCTGTGCGGTGTCCCACATCGCGGTGTCCATCTGCAGTTGCTGAGTTTTAATACCGTCGTCATTCAGCGTTTTCACCACGTAAGTGGTACGTGCTTCTGCATCCGGATGGCCCGGTTCACCTTTCAGCAACACGTACTGGATCTGGCCGTCTTTATTCAAATCCCAGTTCGGGTTGGCCTTCCAGTGTTTCTCAATCAGTTGGCCCTGGATCACGCCGGACTCTTTAGAGTCGGTGCCCACGTAATAGGCTTTTTCATAGCTGTCCAGCGCTTTGCGGGAAGGCTCTTTGTTGTAGAACACGATAGGGATATCGTTTGCGCGTGCCTTATCAATCACCACCGGGGCAGCCGCTGGATCCACCAGGTTAATCGCCAGCGCTTTTACGCCCTTGGCGATCAGCACGTCGATCTGGTCGTTTTGTTTGGATTGGTCGTTCTGCGAGTCATTCATCAGCAGGGTGACATCCGGAGAGGCCTTGGCGTCTTTCTCGATTGCCTTGCGCACCACCGACATAAAGTTGTCGTCATATTTATAAATCGTGACGCCAATACGGGTATCTGCGTGAGCTGCGGCGCCAAACATCATGGCTGCGGCCGTCGCGGCCAGGGTGAAAACCTTCTTATTCATTGTGTGTCTCCGGTTTATGTAGGGTCTTGCTCGGTATTAGGCCAAGGGCAACCGGCGGTGTCAGCACGACCGGGCCTGGCAGTTTCCCTGTCATCCGTGAATCATGTTATTCCTGAAAAATGTGGCGCCAGCGTGAGTTAAAACAGCAGCGGCAAGTGCCTTTACGCTGGAAAACGCCTAGAGCATAGACGGCGTGATGTTAATAATCTGTGAATTTTCTCACAGATTGAAAACGGTTACACAAGATTAAATGTTCAGAGAGTGACCGCCGCCTCACTTTGCCAAGGGGCCACAGAATGGCGTCGGACCAGGGTCGGCATAAACAAATGGCGGGCCTGCGGCTCCAGCTTGCCTGCCGCGCCCAGCAAGGCCAGTTCGGTGGCCAGCGTCGCCATGGTGACAATCGGGTAACGCACCGTGGTGAGCTTGGGGCTGGTGTAGCGAGCGATGGGGATGTCGTCGAACCCAACCAGCGAGAAGTTTTGCGGTACTGTGATACCGTTTTCTTTCAGCACCGCCATCGCCCCGGCGGCCATGGCGTCGTTGTAGGCGAATACCGCACTAAGATGCAGGTTGCGGCCAAGCAGTTCGATCATCGCCTCTTCCCCGCCCTGCAAATCTGGCGAACCATAGGCGCGCCAGCTGTCGGGCGTTGCCAGCCCGGCCGCCGCCATCGCCTGCGTGTAGCCTTGCTGGCGCAGCGGCCCGTCTTCGATTGGATGATTCGAGCCCAGATAACCAATACGCTGGTGGCCCTGCGACAGCAGCAAACGCATCGCCATCTCTGCACCACTGACGTTATCGAGCCCGACGCAGCGATGTTCATAGCCGGGTATGATTCTGTTGATCAGCACCATACCCGGCACCTGATCGAGAAAGGCGATCAGCTCGGCATCACACAGAGTTTTAGCATGAACAATCAAGGCGTTGCAGCGTTGGCGAATCAGCACCTCGATGGCGTGGCGCTCTTTATCCGCCTGGTGATAGCTGTTACCGATCAACAGGTATTTGTGGTGCTGTTGCGCCACGGTGTCTACCGCTTTCACCAGTGCGCCGAAGAAGGGATCGGAGACGTCCATCACCACCACCCCAAGGGTATCGCTGCTCTGGGTGGCCAGGGCTTGCGCATTGGCATTGGGTCGGTAGCCCAGTTCAGCCACCGCCTTCAATACCTGCTCGCGCGTCTCTTTGCTGGTCAGGGCGCTATGATTCAGCACGCGGGAGACGGTCGCCACAGACACGCCCGCACGCTTCGCCACGTCGCGAATGGTGGTTGGGTGAACAGAGGTCATGAAGGATCCTGAGGTCGGGGTAGTTGACAGTGGCGCTATCCTACCCCGTTTGTCATCCTCCTCTGCGTGAATTACGTCACAGGAAAGAAAACGTTTACATACATTTTTTTAACCTACCTGCGCCAGATCTCAATTCACCGCCTTGGGCTCTACCTTGCCGGTAGCCAGGGCGGTGAGTTTGCGCCACAGCCACTCCACCGGTCCCTGCTCGAAATAGCGCAGCCACAGGTTTGAAAACAACAGGTTAGCCAGCCAGACCAACGGAACGAAAGCCAAAAGTTGCAGGCGATCAAACTGTTGATACAGGCCAAAGCGATAAAACAGCGTGGTACAGAGCAGCGTTTGAAGCAGGTAATTGCTCAGCGCCATGCGCCCGACCTGCGTCAACCAGTGCCCAATGCGCAAACGCGACAACGTCGGCCAAAAACCGTAGCACAGCGCCAGATAGCCCATCGCCTGCAGGGGCGCCCCCAGCTCACGTGGCACCTGCAATAAAAAACCGCTCCAACGGTAGTCCCAGTGAAGATGCCATTGCAGCACCACGGCCGGCAGTTGGATCAGCAATGAAAGCGGTATCAGCCATGCTGCCTGCCGGCGGTAGTAACCCGGTGAATAAGTGCCGCGTAGCCAGCCACTGCGCATTAAACCGGCGCCGAACAGCATCAGCCCCGCCAACTCCCAACCGTATTGCGCGCCAATCGCCAGCAGGCTGGAGGAAAGAAGATCGGTGCGGCTGCGCCAGGCTTCCATCCCGCCCTGCAGCTTCCAAAACTTCTCATACTGCAGCTCTGCCACGCCGGGTTGCCAGAAACTGCCAGGCTCACCGTGCGAAATGAAGCCCAACAGCAACAGCACCCCGACGCCAATCAGGTACAGCACCACGCCGGTTTTCAACAGTTGATAGGTTTCTTTCGCATCGCGGATCATCCGCCAGCACACCAGCCCGATCAGCCCATAGGCCAGCAGGATATCGCCGTCCCAAAGGAAAATGGCATGTCCCAGGCCAAACAGCACCAGCCACGACAGCCGTGCACGTATCCAGCCTTTGCCGCGGCGCAGCAGCATCTGCAGCCCGGCGCCAAACAACAGGGCGAACATCGCCAGGAATTTAGCCTGCGCGAAAATGTCCAGCAGCGCCCAGGTCCAGGCATCGCGCGTTGTAGGCAAGCCCAGATAGGCCGGATTGAGATAGGCCGCCTTCGGCAGGCCAAAGGCGCTGATATTCAGCAGCAAAATGCCAAGGATGGCGATACCGCGCACGCAGTCCAGCGTGGCGATGCGCGGCAAAGGAGCCGTTGGGCTAGTGTTCATTATTTTATCGCTGTATTCCGCTCATTAAAAAGGCGCCCGCAGGCGCCTGTTACCATTCTAGCGACCCATCACGACTGGTGATGGCGCACCGCGCGCAGGAATTCCTGACGGGTGTTCTGGCTGGACTTGAACAGCCCGCCCAGAGAGGTCGTGGTGGTGGCGCTGGTCGCGTCACGGATACCGCGCGCCTTAACACAATAATGGACCGCATCAATTGATACCGCCACATTATTGGTGCCCAGCAAGGTTTGCAATGCCACCAGGATCTGCTGAGTTAAGCGCTCCTGCACCTGTGGGCGCTGGGAGAAGAACTGCACGATACGGTTGATTTTCGACAGCCCAATCACCGCATCCTTGGGAATGTAGGCAACGGTCGCCTTGCCATCGATGGTGACAAAATGGTGTTCGCAGGTGCTGGTCAGCGTGATATCACGGACCGTCACCATTTCATCCACTTTCATCTTGTTTTCAATGACGGTGATTTTTGGGAAGTTGGCGTAGTCCAGGCCGGAGAAAATCTCATCGACATACATTTTGGCGATGCGGTGCGGGGTTTCCGCCAGGCTGTCGTCGGACAGATCGAGATTAAGCAGCTGCATGATTTCGGTCATGTGCTCTTTAATACGACGTTTACGCGTTTCGCGATCCAGCACTTCGCCGCGCAACGGAGTTTCCAGACCGCGCTCTTCGAGCGCCGCGTGAACCAATGCAGCTTCTTTACTTAATGATGATGTCATTTCTTCTCTCCAACGGACTTGAACTCACCCATCCGGCTGTTTTACCGAGCAGAGGGATGAATTGCATACTCTCCTGACGACAGACGTTTCCGCAGTTAATAACGTGAACCCAGTCAAGATTTTGCCCCCACTCTAGATGAGAGCGAGGGGATTATCCAGTGATTGTGTTTCATCCGCAGGTGAAATATTCGCATTTAGCACAATCAGGCCGGCTGCGGCTATTCCACGTTTTTTGTACGGAATTTAATCACTGCGGCATCGGTTTTCGCGCCAGCTCGCGCGCCGACGTATTGACCACCAGCAGACCGGCCACAATCAGCGCCGCCACGGCCACGTACAATGCCGGTTCCAGCCGGTGGGTCAATGCGGTAGACAACGCCGACAGCGTCGGACCAACCAGTTGGCCAATCGCATAACCGGTGGTCAGCAGTCCCGCCATATAACGGGCATGGTTGGGGGCCAGCTCACGGCCATGCTGGATCGACAGCTGCACCACGCTGAGGAAACCGCCACCGGTCAGCAACGCGCCCAGTGCCAAGCCGGCAACTCCCGGTACGATTTCCGCGCTTAACACCCCCAATGCCTGTACCCACAGGGTGATAGCCAGCCGGGTTTGAGTAGTCAGCCGGTGACGGGTCAGAATACCGATGACAATCCCCAGCACCGCCGCCCCACCAAAGATCGGCCAGACAAATTGCGCGAACAGGCTGCCGGGAAAACGCGCCGCGGCCATTTGCGACAAAAAAGTGGCCGGCAGAATATAACCAAAGCCTGCGAGACTGTAGCTCCACACCAGACGTTTCAGCGCCGGGGTCAACAACAATGGCTCAGGCGCCACGTCAGGACGATGCAATTCGCCGGGCTTCGGCAGATTAATGCTGATCGCGCCAATCAATACCAGCGCCAGTACGCCGTAGACCAGCCAGGCCTGTGACGCGGTCAACGCCAGGCTGTGGATCCCCACCGCCAGCATGCCGCTGATAAAAATTCCGGCTCCCGGGCCGGCAAATACCGCCGCGCTGAGCGCGGGTCGGCCGTAGTGCGCCAACCGTTCGTTGGTCCAGGCCGCTACCAGTACCATCGACCAACCGCTGGCCCACCCGATGAAGAAACGCACCGCTCCATGCCACCACTCCCCCTGCACCCAGGCGGAAAGCAGCGTCAAGATCACCGCCCCCCACACGCCCAACCACAGCCGACGTTCAACGTGTCGGCTGGCACGCATGGCATCGTAAGCGCCGCACAGGTAGCCCAGGTAGTTGATGGCCGCCACCAACCCGGCGCCGGTCAGAGTAAACTGATGCTCAGCAATCATCAGCGGCACCTGCGGGGTAAAGGCGAAGCGGCCGATCCCCATGGCTACGATCAACGCGATAAAACCGCTCAGGGCAATTCTTAAGGCCATGTAGAGTTATCCATACTGTTAAAAGAAAGTTGCCAGTATCATGCAGCAGTATTACACTCACAAAAACTGAATAATACTCATCAAGTTCATCACGAAAAGAGAAGATAATGGATCTGACCCAGCTCCGCATGTTTTGCAGCGTCGCCGAAACCGGCTCCGTCGCCCGTGCCGCAGAGCAATTGCACCGCGTCCCCTCGAACCTGACCACACGCCTGCGTCAGCTCGAACAGGAACTGGGCACCGATCTGTTTATCCGTGAAAAACAGCGACTGCGCCTTTCGCCGATGGGCCATAACTTTCTCTGTTATGCCAACCGTATCCTGGCACTGAGCGAAGAAGCCATGAGCATTACCCATGCCGGTGAGCCGGCGGGTAACTTCGCCATCGGCTCGATGGAAAGCACCGCCGCCACCCGGTTGCCCACCCTGTTGGCGGCGTATCATCAGCGTTTTTCGCAGGTGTCGCTGTCGCTGACCACCGGCACCTCCGGCGAGATCACCGAGCGAGTCCGCGCCGGTACGCTGGCGGCCGCGCTGGTCGACGGGCCGGTACAGTATGACGAACTCAATGGCTGTATTGCCTTCCCCGAACATATGGTGGTGATCTCCTGTCTCGACCACCTGCCGATCCATAACGCCAAAGATGCCAAGGGCGAAACCCTATTTGCCTTCCGCGCAAGCTGTTCTTACCGTCTGCGGTTGGAGTCCTGGTTCAAGCGCGAAGGTGCACTGCCAGGCCAGATTATGGAAATCCAGTCCTACCACGCCATGCTGGCCTGCGTCGCCAGCGGCGCCGGGCTGGCGATGATCCCGCATTCGGTACTCAGCCTGCTGCCCGGCCATGAACGGGTGAAAGTACACACCCTGCCGGACGACATTGCCCAAACTGCCACCTGGCTACTGTGGCGACGCGACGCCTTTGGCCCGAACGTTCGCGCCCTGAAAGAACTGATTATTGAACAGGCAGAAACCGTTGCGGTTGAAAATACTGCCCATGACTTACCCGATGCTATCGACATAGCCTGATTTAAAAAATAGACCACTGGAGACTATGATGGAAATGATCAAAACCCGTGCCGCCGTTGCCTGGGGACCGAACCAGCCGCTGAAGATCGAAGAAGTCGATCTGATGCCACCGCAAAAAGGCGAAGTGCTGGTGCGGATCGTCGCCACCGGTGTCTGCCACACCGACGCCTACACCCTGTCCGGTGCCGATCCCGAAGGCGTGTTCCCGGCAATCCTCGGCCATGAAGGCGGCGGCGTGGTGGAAGCCATCGGCGAAGGCGTGACCAGCGTGGCGGTAGGCGATCACGTGATCCCGCTGTACACCCCGGAATGCGGCGAGTGCAAATTCTGTAAATCCGGCAAAACCAACCTGTGCCAGGCGATCCGCGCCACCCAAGGCAAGGGCCTGATGCCGGACGGCACTACCCGCTTCTTTAAGGACGGCAAGCCTATTTTCCACTACATGGGCACTTCAACCTTCTCCGAATACACCGTGGTACCGGAAATCTCACTGGCCAAAATCAGTAAAGAAGCACCGCTGGAAGAAGTCTGCCTGCTCGGCTGCGGCGTCACCACCGGCATGGGTGCGGTTATTAACACCGCCAAAGTGCAAAAAGGCGATACCGTTGCCATCTTCGGCCTTGGCGGCATCGGTCTGTCGGCCATTATCGGCGCACAGATGGCCGGTGCAGGTCGCATCATCGGCATCGACATCAACACCAGCAAGTTCGATCTGGCGCGCAAGCTGGGCGCTACCGATCTGATCAACCCGAAAGACTACGATAAGCCGATCCAGGACGTGATCGTTGAACTGACCGACGGCGGCGTAGATTTCTCCTTCGAGTGTATCGGCAACGTCAACGTAATGCGTTCAGCGCTGGAATGCTGTCATAAAGGCTGGGGCGAATCCGTAATCATCGGCGTCGCCGGTGCAGGTCAGGAAATCTCCACCCGTCCGTTCCAACTGGTGACCGGTCGCGTCTGGCGCGGCTCTGCCTTTGGTGGGGTGAAAGGCCGTTCGCAATTGCCAGGTATCGTTGAGCGTTATATGAACGGCGAATTCGCGCTGAATGACTTTATTACCCACACCATGGGCCTGGAGCAGATTAACGAGGCGTTCGATTTGATGCACGAAGGCAAATCCATTCGTTCCGTTATTCACTTCGACAAAAAATAAGCCAGGAGGCAGAGATGACCTTGTCATTAGAACTTCTCGAAGAGCACCGCATGTTTGGCGGCTGGCAACAGCGTTACCGCCATGCGGCGCAGAGCCTGAATTGCAACATGACTTTCAGCATCTATCTGCCGCCACCGCGCGATGATAACCCGCCGCCGGTGCTGTACTGGCTGTCGGGGCTGACCTGCAATGACGAAAACTTCACGCTGAAGGCCGGTGCGCAGCGTATCGCTGCCGAGCTGGGACTGGTATTGGTGATGGCCGACACCAGCCCGCGCGGCGACGATGTGCCGAATGATGAAGGCTACGATTTGGGCCAGGGCGCAGGCTTCTATCTGAATGCCACCCAAGCGCCGTGGGACAAGCACTTTCGCATGTACGACTACATCAGCGATGAGCTACCGGCGTTGATCAACCAGCATTTCAGCGTCAGCGAGCGCCAGTCGATTTTCGGCCATTCGATGGGCGGCCACGGCGCACTGATGATGGCGTTCCGCAATCCCCAGCGCTTCCGGTCGGTATCGGCGTTTGCGCCGATCGTTAACCCTTGTCAGGTGCCCTGGGGACGTAAAGCCTTTGCCGCCTATTTGGGCGACGACGAAAGCCAGTGGCTGCAGTATGACAGTTGCCACCTGCTGGCCAACGGCGCGGAAAAAATGCCGGTATTGGTGGATCAAGGTGACGACGATCAGTTCCTGGCAGATCAACTGCAGCCGGCAAAACTGGCCGAGCTGGCACGCCAGCGTGACTGGCCGCTGATCCTGCGCATTCAGCCGGGCTACGATCACAGCTACTTTACCATCGCCAGCTTTATCGAAGACCATCTGCGCTTCCACGCCGAACATCTGTTCCGCTGATCATAAAACCGTAACAGTGCTTGCGATAATCGCTATCGCAAGCACTTATTACGGCGACTGCTTATTCCCGGCCATTAAACCAATAATAAAAATTCTCAACTGAAGTCATTACCGCCTTCACGCCAAAAAAGGCGAAAACCGCCACGGCAATATCCACATAGCTATTATCCGGTTTCATAATGGCCAGTGATGAGTGATTAATCAAAGGGTAAAATATTGATGTCCATAGTGCGATAATAATGCAAGCTTTCATCTTATATTCCATTGATGAAATATGAATTACCAGCGACATTGGCCATTCACACTATTACGGCTATTATTACCTCCCAGCGCATCCTGTCGTCCCCCTCTGCTAGGTCCCTCATCCGCACATGATATTCCCGCTTGTATTCCCCCAAACACAGCACCAGCAATCATAGCTGCCGGATGACCAGCTCTAAGAATAGCACCGATAACCACGCCTTCAATCACACCGGCAATGAGACTGGCACCCACTTTATTCGCACAGGTATTCGGTGCTCCACCATAGTGACCACGGCCATCCCCACGGCCTTCATAACCGGAGTCAGCGTTTCCGCCAGAAATTAAATCAAGATCCTGTGATGTTAACTCACGAATAGCCATATTATTCACTCCATGAATTAAAGTTATTAAATCCTCACAAACAAACATACTGGGCAACCATAGTGATAATATAATTGCGAAAGTAAAATACAAACTTTATTTAGTGAAAACGTGACGAGAGCAATAGGTTAATCATGTATTCTTCGGTTATTAACCGACAACACTAAAAGACTCAATTTAATTAGAACACTAAAAGCTTAGCGTATTAATCTTGAGATAAATTTATCTTATCCGGTACGTTAGCCTTCTCTCACGCTAAAGATCATGAAACATTCTCGATGCCGTTATACCAACGGTAGAAGGCTTGCATCAGGTTACAGGCCTTCCAGATACCAAAAAATGCCAGCAAACCAACAACCACATCGACATAGCTAATATTGGGGTAGGCTACCAGAAGCGACGAATTGCACACCAGATAGGATCCTCCCCAATAGGTGATGATGGTAATCAGCATGCTTGTTTTAATTCCCTTTTTACTGATATGGCTCATAGCCAGCTCCTTTGGACTAAAAAACGGTTATCCCTTCAACTTCGGATCCAACGCATCGCGCAAGCCATCCCCCAACAGGTTAAACGCCAGCACGGTGATAAATATCGCCAGGCTGGGGAAAATCGCCACGTGCGGCGCAATCACCATATCCGCCCGCGCCTCGTTGAGCATTGCGCCCCATTCCGGCGTTGGCGGCTGGGCACCCAGCCCGAGGAACGACAGGCTGGCGGCGGTGATGATTGAAGTACCGATGCGCAGGGTAAAATACACCACAATCGACGAAATTGTCCCCGGCAAAATATGCCGCATGATGATGGTCCAGTCTGACGCGCCAATGCTGCGTGCCGACTCGATGTAGGTCAGATGTTTCAACACCAGGGTGTTGCCCCGCACCAACCGGGCAAATGCCGGAATGCTGAAAATGGCCACGGCAATAATCACGTTGGCCATGCCGCTGCCCATAATCGCCACCACGCCGATCGCCAGCAGAATGCCAGGAAAGGCGAACAGCACATCGCAGATACGCATGGTAATGCGATCCCACCAGCCTTCGTAATAGCCCGCCAGCAGACCCAGCAGCGTACCGATCAGCCCGCCCACCAGCACCGAGAACACTCCGGCGGCCAGCGAAATACGGGTCCCCATCAGAATGCGACTGAAAATGTCCCGCCCCAACGAGTCCACCCCCAGCCAATGCATCAGCGAAGGCCCTTCGTTCAGGCGGTCGTAATCAAAATAATTTTCCGCGTCAAAGGGAACCAGATAGGGTGCCAGCAGCGCAGCAACCACCAACAGTAACACCAATAGCGCAGCGACCAGCGCCACGCGTTGCTGACGGAACCGCCGCCAGAATTCATGCCACGGCGTTCGTACCGCGTTAGGATCGATTGTCGGCATCGCCTTCAGTGCGGCGTCGCGTCGCCAATGCTTAATCATGCAGCGCCCTCATTTGTATCGTATTGCCGGGTTAATTGCCGCATACAGCAGGTCCACCAACAAGTTAATCAGAATAAACTCCAGCGAGAACAGCAAGACTTCGGCCTGGATCACCGGGTAATCACGCATCTCCACCGAATCGACCAGCAGCCTGCCCAACCCCGGCCAGTTGAAGACCTTCTCCACGACGATCGAGCCGCCGAGCAGGAAGCCAAACTGCAATCCCATCATGGTGACGACCGGGATCATCGCGTTGCGCAGCCCGTGTTTCACTACCACCATGGTTTCCCGTACCCCTTTGGCGCGCGCGGTACGCATGTAGTCTTCCTGCAGCACCTCAACAAACGAAGCGCGGGTAAAACGCGCCATCACCGCCGCTACCGCAGCCCCAAGGGTGATGGAAGGCAAAATATAGTGCCGCCAACTGTCGGCGCCCACCGTCGGCAACCAACCGAGATTGACGGAAAACACCTGCATCAGCAGCATACCCAGCGCAAAGGCGGGGAACGAAATCCCGGAGACCGCCAGGGTCATGCCGAGACGATCGGGCCAGCGGTTACGCCACACGGCAGACACCATGCCGATGCCCATACCGAAAATCACCGCCCACAGCATGCTGCTCAGCGTCAGCCACAGGGTCGGTAAAAAGCGCGAGCCGATCTCTTCGCTCACCGGGCGCTTGGAAACCATCGAGGTTCCGAAATCCCCCCGCAGCGCATTGACAAAAAAGTGCACGAACTGTTGCGGCAGCGGCTTGTCCAGCCCCAGATCCTTACGCACCAGCTGTACTACCGCTTCGTCGGCTTCCGGTCCTGCCGCCAGCCGCGCCGGATCGCCGGGCAGCATATGGACGAACAAAAACACCAACACCGCGACAATCAGCAGCGTCGGGATCAGGCCCAGCAGTCGTTTAAGAAAATAATTAAGCATCTTGGGTGCGTCCCTTCACCCCGCCCTCCAGGAGAGCGGGGATCGGTGCCTTATTTAAGATCGGCATTATCAAAGTTGAACGAGGTATCCGGCATCACGTAAAAGCCGCTCAGCTGTTTATTGTTAGCCGACAGCAAGCGCTCGGTGGCCAGGAAAATCCATGGCGCATCTGCCCAGATACGATCCTGCGCGTCCTTGTACAGTTTCTGCTTCTCGGCACGGTCGGTGGTCGCCAGCGCGCCGGTCAGATCCTGATCTACCTGCGGATTACTGTAGAACGCCGTGTTGAACTGCTTTGGCGGCGCAGCCTGGGTTGAGAACAGCGGTGACAAGGCCCAGTCCGCTTCACCGGTTGATGCTGACCAGCCGGTATAGAACATACGCACGCCGGTGTCTTTCACCCCAACGCTTTCCACCTGGGCCGCGCGCTGACCGGCATCCATCGCCGTCACCGTCACTTTCACGCCAACCTGCGCCAACTGCTGCTGGGCAAACTGCAGCACTTTCTGCGCGGTGCTGTGGTTATGAGACGACCACAGGGTGGTGGTAAAACCGTTAGGGTAACCGGCCTCTTTAAGCAGTTCGCGCGCCTTGGCAGGATCATAAGGCCAAGGCTGGTAACGGGTGGCAAAATCGATCGCCGGCGGCACCGGGCCTTCCGCCGGAACGGCGTAGCCGGAGAACGCGACCTTGATCAGCGCGTCTTTATTGATGGCGTAGTTCAACGCCTGACGCACTTTCAGGTTATCGAATGGCTTTTGAGTCACGTTCAGGCTGATATAACGCTGCAGGATCGACGGCGCGGCCACCAAATCGAGCTTGGCATTGCCTTCCAGCACCTTGGCCTGCTCATACGGGATCGGGAAGGCAAAGGTCGCTTCACCGGTCTGCAGCATGGCAGCGCGGGTATTGTTATCCACGACCGGGCGCCAGGTGATGCTGTCGAGCTTCGGCAGCCCCTGTTTCCAGTAACCGTCAAACTTTTTCACCTTGACGAAATCGGTCTGGTTCCAGGTCACGAACTGATAAGGGCCGGTCCCCACCGGGTGGAAACCAATCTCTTTGCCGTACTGCTTCAGCGCGGCCGGCGAAATGATCACCGCCGCCGGGTGCGCCAGGTTGTTGATAAAGGCCGAGAATGGCGCTTTCAGCACGATCTTCACCGTATTGGCGTCCACCACTTCGGTTTTGTCGATCATTTTGAACAGGTTGTAGCGCTTGAGGTGATTGTCCGGGTTGCTGGCGCGATCCAGGTTCACCTTCACCGCTTCGGCGTTAAACTCGGTGCCGTCATGGAATTTCACCCCCGGATGCAGCTTGAGGGTGTAAGTCAGGCCGTCCTTGCTCACCTCATAGCTGTCCGCCAGCACGTTCACCAGTTTCATGTCTTTATCGAAACCGAACAGGCCCTGATAGAAGGATTTGGCCACCGCCTGCGACAGCGTATCGTTGGCGTCATACGGATCAAGCGTGGTGAAATTGGACGCGACGGCGATCACCGCATCTTTCGCAGCCCAGGCTGGGCCGGCGACCGCGGCCGCCAGCAGCACGGCGCCCGCTAATGCCTTACGTTTGAATGAGTGCTTCATGGTGCTTGTCTCTCCTGAGGTCACTAAAAGGCACCGGCGATCGGATGGCGGGCGACAAAATGCCCCGGTCCAACCTGCACTAGCGGTGCGGTAACGGGTTCATCGCCCAGCGCGCGGATCGGGCTGGGGATTTCATCGACCAGCAGCGGCTGGCGTTTATAAGCATGGTTAGGATCGGCCACCGGCACCGCCGCCATCAGCTTGCGGGTGTAAGCGTGCTGCGGGTTCTCAAACACCGCCCGACGCGGGCCAATCTCGACAATCTGCCCGAGATACATCACCGCTACGCGGTGGCTGATGCGCTCTACTACCGCCATATCGTGCGAGATAAACAAAAAGGCGATGCCGAACTCACGCTGCAGATCGAGCAGCAGATTGACGATTTGCGCCTGAATCGACACGTCGAGCGCCGACACCGATTCGTCAGCGATCACTACCTTGGGATTAAGCGCCAACGCGCGCGCAATGCAGATTCGCTGCCGCTGGCCACCGGAAAACTCATGCGGATAACGACGCGCATGCTCTGGTTTAAGCCCGACGCGTTCCAGCAGCCAGGCCACGCGCTCTTGTGCCGCCTTGCCACGTGCCACGTTATGTACCAGCAGCGGTTCCATGATCGAGAACCCGACGGTCAGACGCGGATCGAGCGAGGCGTAAGGATCCTGGAAGATAAACTGGATGTCCCGCCGCAGGTGCTGCAGCGCCGGGCCTTTCAACTGATTGATCTGACGACCGTCAAAGGTAATGGTGCCGCGCTGGCTGTCCACCAGCTTCAACAACGAGCGGCCAGTCGTGGATTTGCCGCAGCCGGACTCTCCCACCAGCCCCAGCGTTTCGCCGGGGTAGAGATCAAAACTGACGTTTTCCACCGCATGCACTCGCCGGGTGACGCGATTTAAAATACCGCTGCGTAGGTCAAAGCGCGTCACCAGATTTTCTACCCGCAGGATCGGCGTCACCCCCGGCGGTACGGTATCCTGCGGCCCGCCATTGTCTGCGCCGTTTGGCAACGGGAATTTCGCCGGGAAGTCCAACTCCGCCATTGATCCCAGCCTGGGTACCGCCGCCAGCAGCGCTTGGGTGTAGGGCTGTTGCGGCGCGGCAAACAGTTCGCGCACCGGCCCCTGCTCCACCTGTTCCCCCTGACGCATGACCAGTACCCGATCGGCTATCTCCGCCACTACGCCCATATCGTGGGTAATAAAAATCACCCCCATCTGCATTTCCTGCTGCAGTACGCGGATAAGCTGCAGGATTTGCGCCTGAATGGTGACGTCCAGCGCTGTGGTAGGTTCATCGGCAATCAATAAGGCCGGCTTGCAGGACAGCGCCATGGCGATCATCACCCGCTGGCGCATACCGCCGGAGAGCTGATGTGGGTAACGGTTAAGTACGTCTTTGGCTTCGGGAATGCGCACCAAATCGAGCATCTGCAAGGCGGCTTGTCTGGCGGCGCGGTGATCCATCGCCTGATGCAGGCGCAGAGATTCGGCGATCTGTTCCCCTACCGGGAATACCGGGTTCAGCGAGGTCATCGGTTCCTGAAAGATCATCGCCATATCGGCACCGCGCACCGTGCGTAATGTACCCTGACGTGCGTGGGCCAGATCGAGCACCTCGCCGTTACGCCGACGAAAGGGCATCGTCCCGCTGACGATGTTGCCACCCCCCTGTTCGACCAGGCGCATCAATGCCAGAGAGGTGACAGATTTACCCGAACCGGATTCACCGACGATCGCCAGCGTCTCGCCGCGATCGAGATCGAATGACAGGTTGCGCACCGCTTCTACGGTATCGCCCTGTTGTTGAAATTGGACGCTCAGATCGCGCACCGACAGCACGCGCTGCGGCGGCAATAATAGCCCGGCGTCGGCCGCAAGCGGCATTAAGGCATCGGTCATGCACCCTCCTGGCGATCGGTTAGCGGTAAATCCCTACGGACGGCGCATCGCCGACATAACCGAAACCGCGGTACATGCCTTCACTGTTGAAAGGCAGCGCCACGTTGCCGTGACTGTCGATGGCAATCATGCCGCCGCTGCCACCCATCGCCAGCAGTTTTTCCATCACCACCCGGTCAGTGGCCTGCTGCAGACTGAGCCCGGCGTACTCCATCAACGCGGAAACGTCATAAGCCGACACGCCGCGCATGAAGGTTTCCCCGGTACCGGTGCTGGAGACCGCCACCGTGGCATTGTTGGCGTAACAACCGGCACCGATGATCGGCGTATCCCCCACCCGGCCGGCCTGTTTGTTGGTCATGCCGCCCGTCGACGTTGCGGCCGCCAGGTTGCCCAGGGCATCCAGCGCCACCGCGCCAACGGTACCGAATTTACGATCGGGGTCGATCGGCTCACCGCTTTGCGCAGCGCCATCGTGATCGAGCAACACACGCCCAAGCTCTGCCTGAGCACGGTGCAGTTGGTCAAAACGTGGTTGGGTAAAGAAGAAATCGGGTGCGACCATTTCAAGATCGTGGGCGGCGGCAAATTTCTCCGCACCCTCCCCAGCGAACAGCACGTGCTGGCTGTTTTCCAATACCGCGCGCGCAGCCAGCACCGGATTGCGTATCCGGCTGACGCAGGCCACGGCACCGGCATCGCAGGTGCTCCCATCCATCACACAGGCATCCAACTCGTGGGTGCCCTGATGGGTGAATACCGAGCCTTTACCAGCATTAAACAATGGGCACTCTTCCAGCAGCCTTACCGCCTCGGTGACCGCATCCAGGGCGCTGCCACCCTGGGCCAGGATCTGCTGGCCGGCGGCGACGATGTCGGACAACGCCTGAATATACTCCTGTTCCTTTTCAGCACTCAGCGCCGCACGGGTAATTGCGCCCGCGCCGCCATGAATGGCAATCACTGGTTTGCTCATTTGCCTGTCACCCTGTGTTAATCCTGCCAATCCCGCCCCTTATTGAAGGGGAAATAGATTCACCTCGGCGGCAGCCCACAACGCGGCGGCCGGCAAGGCGACGGGTATAATTATTATTCGGCCTTTTCCCGACTATATTTAGCCGCGCTATCGAAGTAAAGCATAAAGTCTTCGCCCAGCTTTTAGCGTAGCCCGCTTAGATTATTTCGCACATTGAAATAGCTTAATGGAATAAAAACAGAGAGTTATAAATTGGAAAAACCGTTCTGAATAACGATTGGGATTTTTGGTAGAAACCCGTGAGGGGCACACAGTAATTACCGGCAAAAATAATCGATATCTCTAAATATCCGGCCGTTGTGCGTTCAACCTGCTGTTTTTTAGCCGGCTGAACGCAGATGATCAATATTTAGAATCCTGACCCCGGTAACAGCAGAAATGCTTCCTCCTCCGGGGTAGAGACTCGGCCTAATATCGCATTACGGTGTGGGTAACGGCCAAAGCGGTCAATAATGGCTTTGTGCCGCACTTCAAACTCCAACTGATTGGCATTGCCCAGCTCGGTATACAACGCCAAAGCCTGTTGATGAATCAACGCCGACTCTGAATGCATAAAGGGCAAATAGAGAAAGCCCCGTTGCTCTGGCGTAAGTCGTTCACATTGCCCACTACGGACCGCTTCCTGTGCCAGCACCAACGCCATGCAGTCGCTGGCAAATGAACGCGGCGTGCCGCGGAACAGGTTGCGACTGAACTGATCGAGCACGATCACCTCCGCCAACCGCCCCTCAATGCTGTCTCGCCAGTGCGCCAGCTCGCCGGCGGCGGCGGCCTGCCAGATCTGACCAAAGCGCGTATGCAACAGGCGATCGAAATCATCGTCCTTTTTGAACCACATTGCCGGTTCGATCTCGTCAAACCAAAAGTCTAATACCTGTCTGTGCATCACTGCCTCCCGTTGTTTACTTCAGCATAGCATCCTTCATAATACCCCCACTTTGCCGCCATTTGTCGCGCACCCTGATTACGGAGTTCCTTATGGATCATTGCCATACTTCCGATCTTATTTCCCTGGAGCAGGCGCTGGAGAAGATGCTCAGCCAGATCTCCCCCCTTCAGCAGACCGAATCCATTGCCCTGACCGCCGCCGCCGGCCGCATTACCGCCGCGCCGGTCATTTCGCCGATTGATGTACCGTCCTTCGCCAATTCGGCCATGGACGGCTATGCCGTGCGCCTCGCCGATCTGCAAGCCAACGCGCCGCTGCCAGTCGCGGGCAAAGCTTTTGCCGGTGCTCCGTTCGACGGCAACTGGCCAACCGGTACCTGCGTACGCATCATGACAGGCGCGCCTGTCCCAGCAGGGGCCGAGGCGGTGATCATGCAGGAGCAGGCCGAGATCAGCGATGCCGGCGTGCGCTTCACGGCCGAAGTGCAAGCCGGGCAAAATATTCGCCTGGCGGGGGAAGATATTCGCCAGGGTGCCGGGGTTTTACCTGCGGGTATCAGACTGGGCGCTGCGCAGTTGCCGCTGTTGGCCTCGCTCGGTGTCGCCGAGGTGCAGGTGGTACGTAAGCTGAAGGTGGCGGTATTCTCCACCGGCGACGAGTTACAGCCGGTCGGGCAGCCGCTGCAGGCGGGCCAAATCTATGATACCAACCGTTTTGCCGTACGCCTGATGCTGGAACAGTTAGGGTGCGAAACGCTGGATCTGGGCATTATCCGTGATGACCAAAACGCGCTGCGCGCCGCCTTCGAGCAGGCAGACCGCCAGGCCGATGTGGTGATCAGCAGCGGTGGCGTCTCGGTCGGTGAAGCCGACTACACCAAGCAGATGCTCGACGAGCTGGGCGAAGTCGGCTTCTGGAAGCTGGCGATCAAACCCGGTAAACCCTTTGCCTTCGGCAAGCTCAAGCAGGCCTGGTTCTGTGGCCTGCCGGGCAACCCGGTTTCCGCAGCGCTGACCTTCTACCAATTGGTGCAGCCGCTGTTGGCGAAGCTGGCGGGCCACAGCGACTGGCATTTGCCACCGCGTTTGCAGGCTCGCGCCCTGACCCCCCTGAAGAAAGCGCCGGGACGCCTTGATTTTCAGCGCGGCGTGTTTAGCAGCAACGCTCAGGGCGAGCTGGAAGTGAGCACCACCGGCCATCAAGGGTCACACGTGTTCAGTTCTTTCAGCCAGGGTAACTGCTTTATCGTGCTGGAGCGCGAACGCGGCTCCGTGGCAGTGGGCGAAAAAGTGGACATTGAGCCCTTCAACGCCTTGCTGAGGAGCTGAGCATGCTGCCGGAATTAACCGATGCCGAAGCGCTGCGCTATAACCGCCAGATTATCCTGCGTGGCTTTGACTTCGACGGTCAGGAAAAACTGAAGGCCGCCCGGGTACTGATTGTCGGCCTCGGCGGGTTAGGCTGTGCCGCCGCCCCCTATCTGGTCGCGGCGGGCGTCGGCCACCTGACGCTGGTTGATTTCGACACCGTTTCACTCTCTAACCTGCAGCGCCAAATCCTGCACCGCGACGCGCGCATCGGTATGGCGAAAGTTGAATCGGCCCGTCTCGAACTCAGTGCCATCAACCCACATGCTCAGATTGAAACTGTTGATGCACAGCTGGACGACGACCAGATGGCGGCGCAAATTGCCGCCTGCGATTTGGTGCTGGACTGCACTGACAACGTAGCGACGCGTAATCTGCTAAATCGCCTCTGTCATGCTCAGCGTAAACCTCTGGTGTCCGGCGCGGCGATCCGCATGGAAGGGCAGCTCAGCGTCTTCACCTATCAGCCCGGAGAACCCTGCTATCGCTGCCTGAGTCGGTTATTCGGCGACAACGCCCTTACCTGCGTCGAGGCCGGTGTCATGGCACCGCTGGTCGGTACCATCGGCACGCTGCAAGCGATGGAGGCCATCAAACTGCTGACGCAGTACGGCCAACCGCTCACCGGAAAACTGCTGATGTTTGATGCCATGACGATGCAGTTCCGCGAGATGAAGCTGCCGAAGGATCCGCAGTGCGACGTTTGCGGCGGGGAATAGCAGAAACAAAAAAGGCGGGAATGCTCCCGCCTGAGATTTTTTGACAAAGGGGGATAAAAGCGTGGTTTTTCCCCCTTTGTGTTATCAGCCGAAAATCAATAAATTGATTTTCCTGATTTGTTTTCAAAACCTTTAGCGCCTGCCGCCAAACATTATATGTTTGTCAGCAGTCTCTGGCGGGAATGCTCCCGCCCGAGTTTGATGACAAATTCGTCACCGGTTATAGCTTCGGGCGCAGCATGCCGCGCCTCTGCCGCTGGGTTACACGATACCCTGGCTACGCAGATAATCTTCGTAGTTGCCGGTAAAGTCGATCACTTTGGTCGGCGTCATTTCCAGTACGCGGGTCGCCAACGAGCTAACGAACTCACGGTCGTGGGAAACGAAGATCAAGGTGCCTTCGTACATTTCCAGCGCCATGTTCAGCGACTCGATGGATTCCATATCCAGGTGGTTGGTCGGTTCATCCATAACCAGGATATTAGGGCGCTGCATCATCAGCTTGCCAAACAGCATGCGGCCCTTCTCACCCCCGGACAACACCTTCACTTTCTTCTTGATGTCGTCCTGGCTGAACAGCAAACGGCCCAGCACGCTGCGCACCGCCTGCTCGTCGTCTTTTTCCTGCTTCCACTGGCTCATCCAGTCGAACACCGTCAGGGTGTCATCGAATTCGTATTCGTGATCCTGAGCGTAGTAACCGATCTTGGCATTTTCAGACCATTTCACGGTACCGCTGTCCGGCAACGTATCGCCCACCAGCGTTTTCAGCAGGGTAGATTTACCGATACCGTTCGGGCCCAACACCGCCACTTTCTCGCCCACTTCAACCATCAGGTTGAACTTGCTGAACAGAGGACCGTTGTCGAAACCTTTGGCCAGCGCTTCCACTTCCAGCGCGTTACGGAACAGTTTTTTGTCCTGTTCGAAACGGATGAAGGGGTTCTGACGGCTTGAAGCCTTAATTTCTTCCAGCTGGATCTTGTCGATCTGGCGGGCACGTGAGGTTGCCTGCTTGGATTTGGAGGCGTTGGCACTGAAGCGGCTCACGAACGATTGCAGTTCGTTAATCTGCGCCTTCTTCTTGGCGTTATCCGCAACCAGACGTTCACGCGCCTGAGTGGCCGCCGTCATATATTCGTCGTAGTTACCCGGATACACGCGCAGTTCGCCGTAGTCCAGATCCGCCATGTGAGTACAAACCATATTCAGGAAGTGACGGTCGTGCGAAATGATAACCATGGTGCTGTTACGTTCGTTCAGCACCTGCTCCAGCCAACGGATGGTGTCGATATCCAGGTTGTTGGTCGGTTCGTCGAGCAACAGAATTTCCGGATCGGAGAACAGCGCCTGCGCCAGCAATACGCGCAGTTTGAAGCCCGGTGCGATTTCGCTCATCGGGCCATAATGTTGTTCAACCGGGATGCCGACGCCGAGCAGCAGTTCGCCGGCGCGCGCTTCGGCGGTATAACCGTCCATCTCGCCGTAGGCCACTTCCAGATCGGCCACTTTATAGCCGTCTTCTTCGCTCATTTCAGCCAGCGCATAAATGCGATCGCGTTCTTCCTTCACCGCCCACAGTTCATTGTGGCCCATGATGACGGTGTCCAGCACGCTGTATTGCTCGAAAGCGAACTGATCCTGACGCAGTTTACCCAGGCGCTCGTTCGGATCGAGGAACACGTTGCCGCCGCTCGGCACCAGATCGCCGCCCAGGATTTTCATAAATGTGGATTTGCCGCAGCCGTTGGCGCCGATCAAACCATAGCGGTTACCGCCGCCAAACTTAACGGAGATGTTTTCAAACAGCGGCTTACTGCCAAACTGCATAGTGATGTTGTTAGTGCTTAACACAGCGCTCGCTCTTCATATCATTGGGAATGTGATTTGGCGCGCATTATGCCATAACGGGCAACAGAGATCGCGGGAAGTTTCGGTGACAATTTGAGCAAAGGTGCGGCGGCAGGCCAAGTGGAAAGAACGTCTCGGCCTGTGGGAGGTGAATGCAGAGGTTTACCAACACCCCTGTTTTAGAATACTGAAATAAACATCGCTGAATTTCTCTTTCCTTAAAACATCCCCTTTCAATACCGAAACCGGTTGATCCCACACTTGGGTGAAATTGGGTTCTCCGGTTTTGTTATTGAGCTTTTTTAAGCCGCAGGCAGCATAAAGTTTCGCTTCTGGGGTTGCCTGCGGGTTATTGGCAATACGCAAGAAAACGGCCCCCGCGTCCTGGTAGGTTAGGATTTCTATTACATCGGTTTCTCCGGCACTGCCAATGCCAACAAACCCGTTCATTCCCAAAGAGAAATGAGTCACCTTGGATAAATTATTTTCTGTTGCTTCACGGTGTTGCTCAGCGGCGTAACCGTTGAGGGAACATAAAGAAACAAAAACCAAAATAATAACGCTCAAGATCCTTTTCACAAAAACCTCCCTATTCAGCCAAGAGTGAAAGTGACGATCGGACCAGCTCTGTGCCCCACACTACCACGGTATTCAGCCGGTTTTATAGCGGGCCGGAATGTCCCTGGCTAAATTTCTGCCGGTGCAAGACCTCGATAAACGCCCGTGACGCCGCGCTACGGTAGGCGTCTTTACGTTGCAGCAACACCGCCCGGCGAGCGGGCATGACGTCGGTAAGCCGTACCGGGTGCAACTGCGGGTTTTCCTGCGCAACCGCTGCCGGTAGCAGGGTAGCCAGTTGGCCACGGCGCACAATTTCAATGATGGCACCAATTGCGTTGGCCTCCATTGCTACCCGGGGGCGGATCCCCTGTCGACGACAATAATCGTCGATAAACTGACGGGTAGCGAAGTCCTCGCTTAATAACACTAGCGGTTGCTGTTCGAACACCTGCGCACTCAAAGGCTCACGCTGTTGAACCAGCGGGTGCTGAGCCCCAACCATCATATTCAGTGACTCGGTAAACAGCTCCTCGGCCACGATGTCCACCGATTGCGCCTGACTGAACGCGATCCCCACATCCAGCCGATCTTCCGCCAGAAGCGCCTCGATCCTGTCCTGCGTCATTTCATGAATACTCACCGAAACGCCCGGATATTGCCGATAAAAAGCATCGATAACAGGCCCCACCAGATAGGCGGTAAAGGTTGGCGTCATCGCCAGCCGCAAATTACCGCGTTCCAGCGTCGCCACGTCGTGGATCGCCCGAGTGCCGGCTTCAAGATCCTGCAGCGCCAGCCGGGCATAGCGCATCCAGGCCATACCGGCGTCGGTCAGGCGCACCGTTCGGCCGGAACGATCAAACAGAGGCGTTCCCAGGTTTTCTTCCAACTGCTTGATTTGTTGCGACAGCGTCGGTTGCGAGACGTGTAGCGCTTCGGCGGCGCGGGTGAAGTTGCCCTGTTCGGCAACGGCAAGAAAATAACGGATGTGTCGCAGCAGCATAACGCCTCAACTATTAGTAATTTCTATGGAGACCATTATAAATGGGTCTTAGACCCTATAGCCAGAGCGGCGCATCATGCCCCCATCGCTTAACAGCATCCTGATGGAGAAAGCATGAAAGAGGTTATTGAGGGTTTTTTGAAGTTCCAACGCGAGGCGTTTGTCGAACGGTCCGAACTGTTCCGGCAGTTGGCCACGCGCCAGAACCCACGCACCCTGTTTATCTCATGTTCCGACAGCCGCCTGGTGCCGGAACTGATCACCCAGCGTGAGCCGGGTGACCTGTTCGTGATCCGCAATGCCGGCAATATCGTGCCTTCGTTCGGCCCGGAGCCGGGTGGCGTAACAGCTTCTGTGGAATATGCCGTCGCCGCACTCGGCGTGGAAGATATCGTGATCTGCGGACACTCCGACTGCGGCGCAATGACCGCCATCGCCACCTGTCAGTGCCTGGATCATATGCCAACCGTAGCGAATTGGCTGCGTTACGCCGATTCAGCCAAGGCGGTGAATCAGGCCCATCCGCATACCTCTGAAAGTGAACGCGTCAGTTCGATGGTACGTGAGAACGTCATCGCACAACTGACCAATATTAAAACCCATCCTTCAGTGGCGCTGGCGCTTGAGCAGGGCCGGTTGAAGCTGCACGGTTGGGTCTATGACATTGCCAGCGGCTGTATTGAAGCGCTGGATGGCGAAACCCGCCGCTTTATTCCACTGGCCACCAATCCAAATGTCACGGCTACCCCTGCCGTATCCCGTTTTTGATCTCAATAAGGAGATAACATGACACAGTCCCTGCATTATTCATCCCCACGCGAAACCTTGACCGACACCATTATGGCCGCCAAGATCCGTAAAAACCTGACTTTCGAAGCGATCAACCAGGGTACCGGGCTGAGTCTGGCCTTCGTCACCGCCGCTCTGCTGGGTCAGCATCCGCTACCAGAACAGGCGGCGCGTGTGGTGGCCGCCAAGCTCGATCTGGACGAAGACGCCATCCGTCTGCTGCAAACCATTCCGCTGCGCGGCAGCATCCCTGGCGGTGTGCCGACCGATCCAACCATTTATCGCTTTTATGAAATGGTGCAAATTTACGGCTCCACGCTGAAAGCGCTGGTGCATGAGCAGTTTGGCGACGGCATTATCAGTGCGATAAACTTCAAACTGGACATCAAGAAAGTGCCGGATCCGGACGGTGGCGAACGCGCGGTGATCACCCTGGACGGTAAATACCTGCCAACCAAGCCTTTCTGATCCTGACGATGCCGGCGATAGCGTCGCCGGCATCGGATGCTTTTCTCCGCAGTCTCTGCGCTTCACCCCATCTATTCACCGTATCTGATAAGGCTCAGGCGTTCTTCCTCGGTAGGGGCGACAAAATATTGCGTGAGCAGATCGAAGGTCTCTTCACTGAGCACAAAGGGATGTTCACCTTGCTCATTTCTGTGTTTTATTCTGCTCTTGCACTGCGCATTGCTGACATCCAGAAAATGCAGGCAGTGCGCTACACCGGCCTCCTCCGCCAGTTGTCTGCCCCATAAGCGCCGATCCGGCGTATTCATCGGAAAATCCAGCACCACCGACAGACCATGCCGCAGCAGTTGCACCAAATGCTCGCTCAGCACCTGCCGCAGGTTGGCGGAATAACGAACGTAGTCCTTTAGGGTTTTCATCTGCTGGTCATATAACGTTGCCAACCAGCTATCTTCAACGATCAGCAGCGTATGGGGCTGCTGCGCCAGTCGATTTGCCAGAGTTGATTTGCCGGAGCCGGCTTTGCCGCACATCAAATGTAAAACGGCGTGGGAAGAATTATTCATGGCGTTCTCCTGAAGGTGAGTACCGGCAGGAGGAAAAGATGGCCCGCCTTACCGGCGGGTTTTAGCATGACAGAGACGCGCTATCCCACCACTCCGAGAATGGTGATAATAATCTGCGCGAATGAAACCTTGTTTATGCTCATACATTATCAATAAGGCAAATCCCCACATATTGTCAACAACGCTGTGCCTCACAGAGTCATAACTGATAATGGCCGCGCACTTTACCCCGCGTGATAGCCGCGGCTGTCATGCGGGGTCTGTTCTCGCTGATCCAGACCATAGTCCCGCACCACCTCAGCCACCCGCAGGCGATACTGTGCCAGCACGCCATGGCGGCCCCGTTTCTGTGCGGCTCGGTGCTGCTCGACATTTCGCCACTGCTGTACCGCCGCCTCATCACGCCAAAAGGACAGTGACAGCAGCCGCTGTGGATCGGCCAGGCTTTGAAAACGCTCAATGGAAATAAAACCGTCAATTTCTGCCAGTAGCGGCTTCAGATCGGCGGCCAAATCAAGGTAGGTCTCACGCTGGCCGTCAGCGGCCTGCAGCTCAAAAATAACGGCAATCATAAGGCGCTCCTGTCAGAGGTAAAACTCAGGCACACATGCATTTTGTGAACTCATCCTAACGGTGGACGCACAGCCATACTTCGCCTAATCTCGAAGTATGAATAACATCGATATTGAAGATCGTCTGGCGGCACTGAGCGGTGCCATTGCCGACCGCACCCGGGCGCGCATGCTGTGCCTGCTGATGGATGGTCGCGCTTATACCGCCACCGAACTCAGCGCCGCGGTGGACGTTGCCGCCTCTACCGCCAGCGGCCATCTGGCACGCCTGCAGGAACAGCGACTGATCGCCTGCGTCAAGCAAGGGCGTTACCGCTATTTCCGTCTGACAGGGCCGGAAGTCGCCGCCGCGCTGGAAACGCTAATGGCACTGGCCGGCGTCGAAAAGCCCGTGGTGAAAAGCACTACTCCGACGTCATTGCAATTCGCTCGTACCTGTTATGACCATCTCGCCGGTGAAGTGGCGGTAAAACTGCACCAACGCCTGCATCAGCTAACCTGGTTAGAGGGTGAGGAAGACTATCGGTTAAGCGAGGCCGGCCACGCTGCACTCACTCGGTTGGGCGTCGACTGTTCCCCTGCGCCCTCACGAAGGCGCTTCGCCTGCGGCTGCCTGGACTGGAGCGAGCGCAAGGCCCATCTGGGTGGTGCATTAGGTGCGGCGATGCTTACCGCATTTATCCGTCGTGGCTGGATAAAACGCCAGTTGGAGAGTCGTGAACTGCAGCTCACCGCCAGCGGGAAAAAAGCGCTTAAAGCACATTTTGACCTCACTGTTTAACCTCACAACAGGTTAGTTTTGGTGCAATACTCAATAAGCAAACCGTCAACCCGAGGACTCCCCATGCTCGATCAAACCCAATTCCCAATCACCAAACTGTGGCCGGCGCAGCATCCGGAGCGGCTGCAGCTCTATTCGCTGCCCACGCCGAACGGGGTAAAAGTTTCTATCATGCTGGAGGAGATCGGCCTGCCGTATGAAGCGCACCTGATCGACATCGGCAAAAACGAGACCTGGACGCCCGAGTTTTTGTCGCTGAACCCGAACGGCAAGATCCCGGCAATCATCGATCCCGATGGCCCTGGCGGCCAGCCATTACCCCTGTTCGAATCCGGTGCCATTCTGCTGTATCTGGCGGAAAAAAGTGGCAAGTTCCTGCCGCAGGATCCGGCTCTGCGTTATGAAACCATTCAGTGGGTATTTTTCCAAATGGCGGCCGTTGGCCCCATGTTCGGTCAGCTCGGCTTCTTCCACCGTTTCGCCGGTCGTGAATACGAAGATAAGCGCCCGCTTGAGCGTTATAAGAATGAGTCGAAACGCCTGCTGGGCGTACTGGAAAGCCGGCTTGAAGGCCGCGACTGGATCATGGGCCAGGATTACACCATTGCCGACATTTCACTGTTGGGCTGGGTGCGTAATCTGATCGGCTTCTACGAAGCCCGCGAGATAGTCGATTTCGACAGTTTCCCACGTGTAGGGCAATGGCTGGAGCGCGGTCTGGCACGACCGGCGGTGCAACGCGGCGTCAACATTCCCGCCCGCAGCGAATAATGGCTTGCCTGGGATAGCCGCCCGGCTATCCCTTTTGCGTCTTCTTTACCGTCATAAAAGTGTCACACCCCTGCATTACCCTCCCTGCTTAACAAGTTCGTGTTATACCCCTATGATTTTTAAGCCACAGTCAGGCATCCTGCTCGCTCATCCCCAGGCGCTTACTCCAGTAAGTAACCTGGGGTTAGCGAGTGCTGGTAACCACGCTGTAGCTTGAAAGGCGACCGGGTATTTATGTTTTTTTATTACGACAAGGAGCTTTCCCCGATGTTGCAGCCTGTTTCCCTGATCGCCAGTGCCGTGTTATCCGCCTTATTATGCTCAAGCGCCTTCGCCGATGAGACGCAGGCCAACGCTGCCGGACTTTCTGAGCGTGCGGCTCGCGGCAATATCGTTGAACCCGGCGGAGCACGTCGCCTGAGTGGCGATCAAACCGCGGCATTGAAAGCTTCGTTGTCTGATAAAACGGTCAAGAATGTGATTTTGCTGATTGGCGACGGCATGGGCGATTCGGAAATCACTTCGGCACGCAACTATGCCGAAGGCGCAGGCGGCTATTTCAAAGGCATCGATGCCCTGCCGTTAACCGGCCAATACACCCATTATTCGCTGGACAAGAAAACCCACAAGCCGGATTACGTCACTGACTCCGCCGCCTCGGCGACTGCCTGGTCCAGCGGCGTCAAAACCTATAACGGCGCGCTGGGCGTTGACGTTAATGGCAAAGACCAACCGACCTTATTGGAAATTGCCAAAGCGGCGGGTAAAGCCACCGGCAACGTTTCCACCGCAGAGTTGCAAGACGCCACACCTGCGGCGCAGATTTCCCACGTCACCTCGCGTAAATGTTACGGCCCGGAAGAGACCAGTGAAAAATGCGCAACCAACGCGCTGGAAAATGGCGGCCGCGGTTCGATCAGTGAACAGTTACTCAAAGCCCGCGCCGACGTCACCTTAGGCGGCGGAGCAAAATCCTTTAATCAGTTAGCCAAAAGTGGCGAATGGCAGGGAAAATCACTGAAAGAGCAGGCAACTGCATTAGGTTATCAGTGGGTGGAAAACCTCGATGCCCTGAACGCCGTTAACGTCGCCAATCAGCAAAAGCCGCTGTTGGGGCTGTTTGCCGCCGGCAATATGCCGGTGCGCTGGCAGGGGCCGAAGGCCAGCTATCACGGTAATCTCGACCAACCGGCGGTGACCTGTCAGAACAACCCGGCACGTACGGCGGATATCCCGACGCTGGCGGTTATGACCGAGAAAGCCATCGACCTGCTGAAAACCAACAAAAATGGTTTCTTCCTGCAGGTTGAAGGCGCATCGATCGACAAACAGGATCATGCCGCCAACCCGTGCGGCCAGTTCGGGGAAACTGTCGATCTGGATGAAGCCGTGCAGAAAGCATTGGAATTCGCCCGTGCCGACGGCAACACTCTGGTGATCGTCACCGCTGACCATGCTCACTCCAGCCAGATTATCGCCGCCGACGCCAAAGCGCCGGGCCTGACGCAAATGCTGACCACCAAAGATGGCGCACCAATGACCATCAGCTACGGCAACTCGGAAGAGGATTCGCAGGGCCACACCGGCACCCAGCTGCGTGTTGCCGCCTACGGCCCGCATGCCGCCAACGTCGTCGGGCTGACCGATCAGACAGATTTGTTCTATACCATGCGTGACGCCATGGCGATCAAGTAAGCTAACGACCCCGTCCACTGATTAATTAAACCCTGTTCATCGTTGCTCACGCCGGCGATGAACAGGGTTTTCGCCGTTTGAAACCTCCAGGCTACTGCTATATTGTGGGACCTGTATTCCTCGCAAAAATGTTCTGCCCTGTCCGTAAACAAACCAATGTGATCCCACCCGACAATAAGGATGAGCTCTTGCATTTGATTACCCTGCCCTTCACCACCGAACGCCTGCAACTGCGCCGCTTCACGCTCGACGATCTCGAAGCCTACTCGACTTACCACCGTTTGCCGGAGGTCTATCGTTATCTGTATGCCCCCACCCCGGACAACGCGCAACTGGCCGATCAGCTTGCTCAGGCGATAGCTTCGCGCTTCAGTCAGGACGGCGATATTTTTTATTGCGCCGTCACCCTGAAGGACAGCGGAGAGCTGATCGGTGAAGTGTTGTTGAAACTGGCTAACCGCGCAGCATTACAAGCCGAGATCGGTTATATCTTCAGCCCGGCCTATGCCGGTAAAGGTTATGCCAGCGAAGCCGTGCAAGCGGTGTTGGATCGGGGGTTTAACCAAGTGGGCTGCCACCGCATTTTTGCCCGGCTCGATGCTGCCAATCAGGGGTCTATCGGGGTCGTCGAACGTCTGGGGATGCGCAAAGAGGCGCACCTGCGACAAAACGATCGTTTCAATGGCCAATGGGGTGATGAACTGATTTATGCACTGCTGAAAGAAGAGTGGCCGTCGGCAGCAATGAAGGCCCGCCGCTAAGCGTCAACCAGCATCTTGGCCGCACTGAAATGCCCGGCGGCCATTTTCATTTTGTTACCTGCTGCTATTTGCCATTATTCCATAAATATTGTGTGATAATGGCATATCGTTTAAATCAGCGGCAATTAGACCTTATTAATTTAGCGGTTATATTTAAATAAAAATAATAAATGAATGATTCCTGCCTTTAATGGGCTTTTTTTAGTTACAAAAGTAGTTTTTAACAATATTGCAAACAATAATATCCCCGCAGTAACCAGAGTTGAACAACCTGTCCCCAGACAGCCTGTAATAATCCACTTTTCGTTAAGAAAACGATTAACAAAAAGACATTATCACTGTCACTCGGCTTAGCCGGGCGGGTTAGTTTTACTTATTTCCAGGGTAACTCCCGATAAATTCTTTCACCTGCAATGAGTAGAATTTACACACAAGAGATTTGATTCAATGAGAAAATTACTCGTCCTGATCTTCTGTCTGAACCTGTTTGGCGTTACGCAACAGGCGACGGCGGAAGAGAATAAGTCCGTTGATGTGGTACTGATCGGCGGTGGCATCATGAGCGCCACGCTGGGGACCTACCTGCATGAGCTGGAGCCAAACTGGTCCATCGACATGTATGAGCGCATGAACGGCGTGGCTGAAGAAAGCTCCAACGGCTGGAACAACGCCGGTACCGGTCACTCCGCCTTCGCTGAAATGAACTATACCCCGGAAAAAAAAGACGGCACCATCGACATCAGCAAAGCCGTGGTGGTTAACGAGTCTTTTGAAATCTCGCGTCAATTCTGGTCTTATCAGGTGAAAAATAACGTCCTGAAAGATCCAAAATCCTTTATTAACAGCGTGCCGCACATGAGCTTTGTCTGGGGTGACGACAACGTCAACTTCCTGCGCAAACGCTATGCCGCACTGCAACACAGCACCCTGTTCCGTGGTATGGAGTACTCAGAAGACCCTAACCAGATTAAACAGTGGGCTCCGCTGGTGATGAACGGCCGCGATCCGGCGCAGAAAATTGCTGCGACCCGCATGCCGCTGGGTACCGACGTTAACTTTGGCGTGATCACCCACCAACTGGTGGACACGCTGACCAAAAACCCGAACTTCAAGCTGAACCTGAGCCATGAAGTCCGCGACATCAAGCGCAACGCCGACAACACCTGGCGCGTCACCGTGGCCGATCTGAACCGTGACGGCAAAGAAACCACCGTGAATGCCAAATTCGTGTTTATCGGTGCAGGCGGTGCTTCTCTGACGCTGCTGCAAAAAACCGGCATTCCCGAAGCCGAAGGCTACGGTGCCTTCCCGGTCGGCGGTCAGTTCCTGGTCACCACCAACCCAGAAATCGCTGACCAACACCTGGCCAAGGTTTATGGCCTGGCCAGCGTAGGTTCACCGCCGATGTCGGTTCCGCACCTGGATACCCGCATGCTGGACGGCAAGCGTGTCTTGCTGTTCGGACCGTTCGCCACCTTCTCCGGCAAGTTCCTGAAAAACGGTTCGCTGTTCGACCTGCTGCACTCCCTGAGCACTTCGAACCTGATGCCAATGACCCACGTCGGGCTGGACAACTTCGACCTGGTGAAATACCTGGTGGGTCAGTTGATGATGAACGACGACGATCGTTTCGCTGCGCTGAAAGAGTACTTCCCTGAAGCCAAACAGGCAGACTGGAAACTGTGGACTGCCGGCCAACGCGTGCAGATCATCAAAAAAGATGCAGATAAAGGTGGCGTACTGCAGTTCGGTACCGAAGTGGTCAGCTCCGAAGATGGCAGCATTGCCGCTCTGCTGGGTGCATCACCGGGCGCATCAACTGCCGCACCGATCATGCTGCACCTGATGGAGAAAGTGTTCAAAGATAAAGTGGCTACGCCGGAATGGCAGAGCAAACTGAAAGAGATCATTCCGTCTTACGGCCACAAGCTGAACGGCGATATTGAAATGACCAACAAGATCCGCGGCTACACCAGCAGCGTCTTGCAGTTGGACTATATCGAAGTGAAGCCGGAAACTAACTGATCCCCGCCTTTCCCCTCTTTGCTCAAGGCCGCCACGTGCGGCCTTTTTCATTTCCCTGCGACCCAAAGAGCACGTTTAGCCACCTTTTTCCTCCGGGTTAACACTTGCGTAACCCGTCTCCGCGGCCTATTATCAAAGTACTAGCTTGGATAATTACTGTTACCTACTGTGACCTGAATGTCGTACCCGCAGGAGAACTAAAACAATGGATCGCGTTAATATCATTCACGATTTGCTGGACTGGATTGAAACCCATCTGGATCAGCCGTTACTGTTAGACAACGTAGCGGCGAAGTCAGGCTACTCCAAGTGGCACCTGCAAAGGATGTTCCGCAGCACTACCGGGCATGCTTTAGGCAGTTACATCCGCGAGCGTCGACTGTCGCAAGCCGCGCAAGCACTGCGTTCGACACCGCGCCCTATTCTCGACATTGCCCTGCAGTTCCACTTTGATTCTCAGCCGTCTTTTTCACGCGCATTTAAAAAACAGTTCGGCAAAACGCCGGCGGTTTATCGTCGTACAACCCGCTGGGACGTCGCAGAGATGCACCCGCAACCGATAGAACCGCTGAACGGGCATCGCCACGAGTCCCCTGGCGTGCATCTGTGGTATGCCGGTAAATGCCTGGACAGTGTCTGTACCAACTGGGTTGGTCAACACTGAGAGAAATTGCATTAAAAAAGGGGTTCAGCCTGCGCTGAACCCCTTTTTTTATTGAGAAATCTTACTTGAAGGTGACGTCGATATTGGCCGACGCGGTGAATGGCCCCACCTTCGGGTTGGTATTCAGCCATTTCAGGCTAGCCAAAAAGTTCTTCTCAACGATGGTACCGTTGACCAGGCCCAGATCAACCGGGGAGTTCATCATGATCGGCGTGTTCGGCGTTGCGGCCTGCGAAATTAAAATACCGAAGCCGCTGTTGCTGGTTGGCATAATCAGACTGTTATCCTGCAAGGGATAAGTGGTGCTGAAACTGGCCTGCAAGGTTTCCCCTTTGCAATCCTGCCCGGTTGTCGGGTCAGACATGTTAGCCGCAACGGAGAAAGGAACCTGCTTCTCGATTTTGCCGGCCACCGCATTTTGACGCGGAATGGTGCCAAAGTTTACGGTTGAACCGTTGTTAGCCACCACGGTAATTTTCGGGTTACAAGAGATAAACTGAATGTTGCCCAACCCGGAAATATAGGCGTTAAAGTTACTGTCTGGCGTGCCGTTCAGACCACCAACCCCATCCACCTGGAATACGGAATACGCGTTATTGTCATTGATCTTGCCGCCCGCAGGTGGCGCCTTACCCGTCGCCTTGATGTAAATGGCATAGGAAACCGTCACGGTCAACGACCTGGCTGGTGAAAGACATCGTGAGCCGGAACGACGACACTCGGTACCCGGCCCCACGTCTTGCTTGGCACCTTTAGTTGGCTTGATATCAAGGCCGTTGTAGGTTACACCGACTTCAATCGAGTTATGGATCTGGCTCATGCGAGCCTTAGGATCCCAGTACAGGAAGGCATTTTCCCCTTTTGGGTTATTCCAGTCATCCACACACTGGAAGGTCGAAGTGAAGGTCTGTGAACGCCACAGTAATGCCCCAGGGGCAGTATTGGCCGTTGACACCTTGATCGCCTTATCCAACACGATATCCTGACGAATGTTGCCATTCTGCTTACAAGCCAGCGCAAAGCTGCTCTGCGAGAACGTCCCCAGCGTGACCAGCAGCCCTGCCGCCAGCCCGAGGTTTTTATGTTTTAACAACAAAGAAGACATATTCATTCCTTTTACGGTTTTCCGCAGGTCAGCGAAAGTTCCTGATAGCCCATCAGCTGTTCGGTCGCCGATTTCAGTTCCGGCACCACCAGTGAACAGCTGTCGCCGGCATCGCTGCCCCATTTAACCAACAGGCGATCCCCTGCGGATGCGCCGGAGATATAAATATCCCCATTGGTACCCACGGTACCGTTGTTCTTGCCGTCGGCGCTAAACACGTTGGCGCCGATTGGCGGTACGCTGCCGTCCAACAGTTTACTGTGTACCAGCAGGCTTTGGCCGGTATGCGTTTCAAATTTCACGCGGGTAATGGCGCCATATGTCGGTACCACGTCGCGGGCCGCCATCGGGATATCCAGGCCGTTGCCGATATCCTCAGTGCGCAACGCCACGCGGTTATGACGATAAGGTGAGGCCGAGGTCATTACCGCGTAACCGAAGCGGTCGATAGCCACACCCGGCTGGTTTTCCAGACGGACGCCCTTGGCATCTTTGGCCTCAACCAGCACAAAGGTATTTTGCAGCGGCTGGGTCAGCGTCACGCCGCCGGAGTGCGCCACGATACCGCCCGACACGCCCAGGGTAGACTGCTGGTAATCATTGCTGTAGCTGTAACCGGCATTGACGGTACCCATGCTGCCCTGGTAGCCGACGTTAGCCGAGCTGGTTTGGCCGGAGTAACGATCGTGACCACTTTGCACCGCGTAGTTCAGGCGGTTATCGTCCAGCGCGGTACCACTCAGGCCAGCGCTGTATGTATTACCGCTCTGCTTGCTGTGACCGGCGTTGAAGCTGGCCGTCATATCAGACGAATCGCGGCTGAAGAAGCTGAACGGAATAGAGACGCTCATGTTGATGCTGCGATCTTTATAACCGTAGTTGCTGCGGCTGTCCTGATAGAACACGCCGTAGCTGATATTTTTGTAGCTGCTGTTAAAGCCGGTTTGAACCGTGCGATCCTGGCCGGAGCCGCCCCAATATGACTGGTTGCTGATATTGGTATACAGCGTTGAGTTACCGGCAATACGCTGGTTGATCGACAACTCTACACGCTGGCGTTTGTTATTGAAACGGCTGGTGTAATAGGTACGACGACGTGATTCTGCCCAATCCGGCACGCCCAGATTGCGGTCATTCTCATCGTAGTAATCGTTACGGTAGACGCCGTTTTCATAGCGATCGCGTTCCGCAACCGCATCAGAGAAATCATAGTAACCAGAGGTCGAGTAACGGTAACCGGCGATCTGGAATTCGGTGCCCCAGTCGTTGAGCGATTTGGAGTACAGGAAGCGGAAGCTCTCCCCCTGTTTGTCGTCACCGTTGACCAGGTTGGTGTCGGAATAGGACATATCGAAGGAAACTGCCCCCCAGACACCCATGTTTTTACCCATACCCACTACCGCCGAACGGTAATTTTCCGCGACCAGCACCCCACCATAAGGCGTGATGTCATACGCCATGCCGTGGGACAAGGTGCCTTGCACAAACTTCGGCTGGTATTTGGTGGTGCCGTCATGGTATTTACCGGCGGTCATCTGGTAGTCCCAGATCCCTTCGCGCAGCATGTTCGGCACGGAAGAGAACGGCACCACGAAAGAGGTTCTTGAACCGTTGGCCTCAATGACCGTGACGTTCAGGTTACCGCTCAAGGTGCTTGGGAAGATGTCGGTCAGCGCAAACGGACCCGGCGGCACGTTGGTGCTGTAAATGGTGTAGCCGTTTTGGCGGATCTCAACGCGGGCGTTGGTCGACGCCACGCCACGGACCACGGGCGCGTAACCGCGCTGGCTTTCCGGCAGCATATCGTTGGCGCTGGAAATCTGCACACCGCGGAACTGAATGCTGTCGAATACGTTGTTATTGGTGTTGGTCTGGCCAATCACCAGACGGCTGCGCAGGGAAACGATGTCGGTTTCCGCCCAGCTTGAAACGGTATTCCAGTGCGTGCCGGCACCCGACTGCTGATTCAGCGTCGAGTTGTTACGCAGGCGCCAATTACCGACATTGATGCCGTTGTTCAGGCTCAGGAAGTAGTAGTCGGATGTTTTATCGTTGGCGTTATTACGGTAATTATTATGGTTGCCGCTGAAGTTATAGTTAACGAAACCGGCGTTAATCCCGCGATCGTAAACCTTCGGCGAGATAGCACCCTGTGGACGCGGCTCCAGGAATATCTGCGGCACTTCCAAATCCATACGCTGTATGGCTGCGTCGTAGCTCAGCTTGGCACCCGAAATTTGCTGTGACAGAGCGTAGCACTGTGCGGCACCTTCGGTTTTCATATCGCCCGGCAGTTTTACACCGTAGTCCTGGTAATCCTGCGCAGTCAGGCAAGGCGTTACCGGCGTGTCTTTGGCGTCTTTTTTGAATTCGATGTCACGGTGATCGATACGCTGTCCGTTCAGGTAAATATCGAACGGATATTTACCTGGCAGGATATCATCGCCGCTGGACAACGCTGCCACCTGGGCAATGTTGTCATCGCCATGGATGAAGGAGGTGTTGAACTGCTCCTCCGCCATGGCCATATGAGAGAATGAAAATGGCACCGCAGAAAAATAAATTACACCATTAATCAGCCTGACCAAACGTTTTGGCGTGAGGGTTGTTATTCTTTTATGTGCCATTTTTTGTTCATTCCTTGAAGGGCTTAAATCAATTTAATGCAACGTTCTTAATCTCGGTGTGGCCGCCGTAATCGTTGATATAGGTGAACGACATACTGTTGGCCGACTGCGCGCCCTGTGGCAGAGCAATCCGCAGGCTATCTTGCGGTTTCACCATGTCGGCATTCACTTTCCAGCTTTTGCCACCGCTTTTCAGCGTCAGTACACCCAGCGTCACAAACAGTGGACCATTGTTGGTCACCACCAGATTGCTGCCCTGACGCTGCCATTTCAGTGCCTCTGCCTGCTGTTGCAGGTTGGCCTTCAAGGCTTCTGGGCGGTAGAACAGTTTGATACGGGTACGGATCGCCACCTGCAGCACGTTGTCTTGCTTAGGCGTTGGCGGAATTTCCTGTACGTTTACCCAGAGCAGACTTTCTCTGTCCTGCGGTAACCCGCTGCCGGAATAAATAAAGCGCAGAATTGCGTCTTTTTTGGCAGCCAGTTTTAAAATAGGTGGAGTGACCACGATCGGTAAATTCTTCGGCATCTGGCTTGAATCGCCAGTATCCAACCAGGTTTGCACCATATAGGTGTCGTCGCTGTCATTGCTGATTGAGAGCGATGCGGATTTACTTCCGCTGTTATAAATTACGCGCGTCGAATCAACCTGAATTCCGGCAAAAGCATTTACGGAAAACGCGAATAAAATACAAGAAAGCACTTTTTTCATCGGAATATCTCAACTCTCAGAATTTAGCCGTCCGTGGCCAATAGCTCTATCTATCCTGCCAGCGAATTAAATTACTTGTATTCGATGGTGAAGGTAGCGTTAGAGTTTGCCTGACCCGCAGTTACCAGATCCTGGTAAGATTTATAACGAGCGCGCAGGTTGAAAGTCGCAGAACCTGGGTTGTCGCCATCAGCAGCAACAGAAACGGTCGCTGGGGTAGCAACTTCCTGAGAGATTGGCAGAGTTGCGCCGTTGTTATCCAGGATTTCAACGCCAACGCCGTTAGCGCCGCCAGTTACAGCCAACAGCTCTGGGTGGCCAGCTGGGGTGTTACCGTCGAAACGCAGGGTGTAGTTACCCGCTTCACATTTCTCCAGGCTAATATCGAAAGCTTTAGCACCGCTGGTAGAACCAGAAGTTGGGAATGCGGTAGTAGGGTATTTACCCAGGTAAACTTCTTTATTCTGGTCTTTATCAACAACTTTACAGGTGGACTGTACGATTTCACCGGTGAATTTAACGTTGCCGCTTGCAGCAGTAGCGTTATAAGCAGTAGCAGACAATACCAGCGCGGCCAAAGGCAATAATACTTTTTTCATTTCCAGCTCCATAGAAAAACAATAAAATAATCGATTCAGTGACAGACGAATATATAGTTCCCCGGCACTGAGCATACACTCAGCGATAGCACTCCTTGCTTAAAAGGAGTGTTGCCTCGATGAACCCATTGCCGGACGAAATATAGACTAAGCGCATTCTTATTGTTAAATCGTTTAAAACATTCATAACCCCCCTCTTGATAGGAATAAACTATCAACAAATACCTATCGATCGATGTTGACGATTCAATCGAATAGGAATAATCTGTGTTTTGGAAAGTCATGCAGTCAGACATTTTTCTTTAAGGCCTGATTAACAGCATATTATTCCGTATATTTACATTTTGTTACCTTTAGAGCCCTTTGGACTTCACGACTAAATGCGCGTTAAATGGTCTGCAAGCGACATTTCACAATCACGTCGCACCAAATAAGACATTTACCTATAAACAGCCTGATATTGAATTAATTTTAGTTAAAAAACAGGCAGTTACATATCAATCAAGGGATTGAGGAATGCGCAGTTCTTTTAGAGAGAAAAATAACGGAATTAATTATGTTTTCCAGCCAATGTTCGCAAAATCCGGACAATTGCTGGCCGTTGAGTGCCTATCTCGATTCACTTTTAATAGTGAATATGCGCATTTTTCTCCTGAACAGTTCTTTCGTACTGCCGATAGCGAGACCCGAATTGAGATTCTGTTAGACCAGGTCAGTCTGATAGAGAAATATAATCACTGGTTTCGTGAAAATCAGGTTATAGCCACGCTGAATGTAGATGACCATTCTCTACGCTCGTTGGCCAATAGCCATTTTGCAGAAAGAATTAGCGCCACTCGCTGTATACATTTCGAAATCAGTGAGAACTCAACCCGTTTGGTTAAAGATCGCGTTCATGGCGATCCTTCACTAAAGAGCTATTCATTTTGGCTCGATGATTTTGGTTCTGGCTATGCGGGTTTTTCCGCGCTGTATAACAGCCAGTTCCGCTTCGTTAAACTCGACCGCTTTTTGTTATGGGACTTTATGAAAAAGTCGGGCGGCGACGGTTTAATGCGCGCTTTATTGCGCTTTTTTTACCTTAATCATTACAAGGTAATTATTGAAGGGGTTGAAACCCCCGAGCATAAAAAATGGCTGGACGAAATGCCATATTACGCACTGCAGGGAAAGCTGTGGAAGGAATCCGACATCAAGGATTTGAACTCGCTTCTTACAGCTGAATACTTTTAACTCATTATGGGTGTTTGCCATTATGTCTAAAAACAATGTCCTTGTTATTAGTGAGTGTAAGTACAGCTATGTCGGCCTTTCGGTGTTACTGAAAAAACATTACGGCAAGTACGATATCAGACTGTTTTCAGATTTTATGCACGGTGGCGCCAAGGCGGAGAAAATAATTAAGCACGACATCGCCCTGATCTTCACCTCACAAAATCTGGAGCAAAGCGTTAACGTCATTGAAAGCCTGGTGTCTTTGCATCAGCAATACAACTCCAAAACGCGTCTGTTGGTGTTTTATGACGATGAACGCGTGGTGAAACTATTGTCGATCCTGGGCATCTCCGTTGAATTGGTGTCTACACGCATTCCACTTTATTCGCTGCAGGAAAAAATACAGAACCTGCTGGAAAGCAAAGAGCCCGGGGGGATAAAAATGCAGAAAACCCGCGAGCTTAGCCCGGCGGAAAGCGACGTTATCTTCAACCTGTTGCGCGGTGACAGCCTGCTGCATATTGCCCAAAAGCGCGGCACCCACCCCAAAACGATTTTCTCTCAGAAATACAGTGCGATGAAAAAGCTGCGTCTGCGCAGCATGAGCAGTATTTTCGTTGCCAGCAAGTAACTCCCTCCTCCCCTTCAGGCTGCCACCCGGCGGCCTGAAGGGCGGACTCAACGTTAAATTAATGTAACAATCAACGATAAAGCAGTAACAGCCACATAACACTCCTGTCTATTGGTTAGGATCCGCTCAGCAAACTTTCTGTGAGCCATGTCGTCTGGACTAATAAAAACATCAGGAGATGTTATGAAGTCATCATTATTCAGCCGTTATACCTGCCTTGTGTTGAGTCTTTTGCTGACGTTGGCGTCTTTGGCGCTGTTGTCCCATAGCCCCTGGTTTTGGCTACCGACGATCATTTTTGGTGGTCTGAGCGCTCTGGGCATTTATGATCTGACCCAACAACGCCACGCCATCTGCCGAAACTATCCGATCATCGGCCGACTGCGCTTTTTCTTCGAGTTTATTCGCCCGGAAATACGCCAGTACTTACTGGAAGAAGATAACGCGCAGATCCCGTTTTCACGTACCCAACGCACGCTGGTTTACCGACGCGCCAAAAATGAAATGGGCGACAAGCCGTTCGGTACCCAGTTGGACGTTTATCAAACCGGCTACGAATGTATCGGGCACTCCATGCGTCCGGTCGAGGTATCTGACCCCACCAGCTTCCGCGTGACGATCGGCGGTCCAGATTGCAGCCAACCCTACTCCGCGTCGATCTTTAACATCTCCGCCATGAGCTTCGGCGCCCTGTCGGCCAACGCCATTCGCGCCCTCAACCTCGGCGCGGCAAAGGGCAATTTCTACCACGACACCGGCGAAGGCAGTATCAGCCGTTATCATCGCGAAAATGGCGGCGACCTGGTCTGGGAATTGGGCAGCGGCTACTTCGGTTGCCGCACCGCCGACGGCCATTTTGATCCGCAACGCTTCACCGAGCAGGCTAAAAAACCGCAGGTGAGAATGATTGAAATCAAGCTCAGCCAGGGTGCTAAACCCGGACATGGCGGCATACTGCCGGCGAAAAAAGTGGATGCGGAAATCGCCGCAACGCGCGGCGTACCTGAAGGGGTCGACTGTATTTCTCCGGCTTCGCACAGCGCCTTCAGCACGCCAATTGAAATGATGCATTTCATCCAGCAGCTACGTGAATTGTCCGGTGGCAAACCCGTGGGCTTCAAACTCTGTATCGGCCACCCGTGGGAATTTGTCGCCATCGCCAAAGCCATGTTGCAAACCCAGATCTTGCCGGACTTTATCGTGGTGGACGGCAAAGAAGGCGGAACCGGCGCAGCACCGCTCGAACTGTCCAACTATATGGGCATGCCGCTGCGCGAAGGGTTGCTATTCGTCCATAACACCCTGGTGGGCTGCGGACTGCGCGACAAAATCAAGATTGGTGCCAGCGGTAAAATCATCAGCGCCTTCGACATCGCCAGCGTGCTGGTGTTGGGCGCCGACTGGGTGAACTCAGCCCGTGGTTTTATGTTCGCCGTCGGCTGCATTCAGTCGCAAAGCTGCCATACCAATCACTGCCCTACCGGGGTCGCCACCCAGGATCCACTGCGACAGAAAGCCCTGGTGGTGCCAAACAAGGCCGAACGCGTTTATCACTTCCACCAGAATACGGTGAAAGCGCTGGCAGAAATGCTTGCGGCGGCGGGCGTCAGCCGCCCTGAGCAGTTGACTTCGCATCATATGCTGCGCCGTATTACTTCAACCGAAATCAAGGTCTACGCCGACATCTATTACTACCTGGAGCCTGGTGCACTGCTGCAAAAAGAGATCGAAAGCGATTTTTATGCGCGCATGTGGCGCATGGCGACGCCAAACAGTTTCGATCAGGCGATCGCCCTGCCGGCTTAAGGGGTACGTTTGTACCTGCTGAGGTGAGAGATAACGGGAATGAATTGCCCCCTCGCCTCGGGGAAGGACATTGGAGAGGGGGTTGCTTGCTACAGCGGCCCTCCCCCTCAACGGCGAGAGGGCATGTGGGTTATGGCTTACGCGCCGGGGCGTCGCCGGCCACGTAATAGTCGGCAGTGCTACGCGACAACGGCGTGCGCTGGCGAATACGATCGGCAATCTTCTCGGCGATCATGATGGTGGTGGCGTTCAGGTTACCGGTGATGATCAGCGGCATAATGGACGCATCCACCACCCGCAGGCCTTCCATACCGTGCACTCGCCCTTGCCCATCCACCACCGCCATCTCGTCTTCGCCCATTTTGCATGAGCAGGAAGGATGGAAGGCGGTTTCGGCATGCTCACGCACAAAAGCGTCCAGCTGTTCGTCGGTCTGCACTTCTGGCCCCGGGCTTATCTCGCGGCCGCGGTATTCGTCCAATGCAGGCTGCGCCATGATTTCGCGCGTGATGCGAATGGCATCGCGGAACTCCTGCCAGTCCTGTTCGGTCGCCATATAGTTGAACAAGATGCTCGGATGTTGGCGCGGATCCTTCGATTTCACCTGCACCCGGCCACGGCTTGGGGAGCGCATTGAACCGACGTGCGCCTGAAAACCGTGCTCTTTCACCGCGTTGCTGCCGTTGTAGTTAATCGCCACCGGCAAGAAATGGTACTGAATGTTCGGCCAGGCGAACTCTTCGCGGCTGCGGATAAAGCCACCGGCTTCAAACTGGTTGCTGGCGCCCACGCCGGTGCCGTTGAACAGCCACTCTGCGCCGATCTTCGGCTGGTTGAACCATTGCAATGCCGGATACAACGACACCGGCTTTTTACAGGCGTATTGCAGGTACATTTCCAGATGGTCCTGCAAGTTCTCGCCCACGCCGGGCAGATCGTGCACCAGATCGATGTCCAGGCGGTTCAGCAGCGCCGCTGGACCAACGCCGGAACGCTGCAAAATCTGCGGCGAGGCAATCGCGCCGGCACACAGCAACACTTCACGACGCGCACGGGCACTGTTGATTTGGTTACTTTCGCCCTGCAAGTAGTCAACGCCCACAGCACGCTTACCCTCGAAGCGGATGCGGTCGGTCAACGCGTGAGTGACAATCTTCAGGTTTGAACGGGAACGAGCCTGATCCAGATAACCCCGAGCGGTGCTGGCGCGACGGCCTTTCGGCGTGACCGTGCGATCCATCGGGCCAAAGCCTTCCTGCTGGTAGCCGTTCAGGTCATCAGTACGCGGATAACCCGCCTGCACGCCGGCCTCCACCATTGCGTGGAACAATTCGTTATTACCGGCTTTCGGCGTGGTCACGCTGACCGGGCCGTCGCCACCGTGATAATCATTAGGCCCGATATCGCGGGTTTCCGCCTTGCGGAAATATGGCAGGCAGTCCAGATAACTCCAGTCCTCCAACCCCGGTGCTTTTGCCCAGTTGTCGAAGTCCATCGCGTTGCCGCGGATGTAGCACATGCCGTTAATCAGTGATGAGCCGCCCAGCCCTTTACCCCGGCCACACTCCATGCGGCGATTGTTCATGTGCGGCTCAGGATCGGTTTCATACGCCCAGTTGTAACGACGGCCCTGCAGCGGGAATGCCAGCGCGGCCGGCATCTGGGTGCGAAAATCCATCCGATAATCCGGGCCGCCAGCTTCCAGCAGCAATACGCTAACGTCAGCGTCTTCGGTTAAACGGGTGGCTAAAACGTTACCGGCTGAGCCGGCACCGATAATGATGTAATCGTATTCCATACATTATCTCCTAAATATTCGTATGCCTGAATGATGCGAATGGCTTGAATATCGCATGCTGAATATATCCAGGCAGTTTTGGATGCAAGAAAGGATTATCCCCTATGGATTTCGCGTTACAGCTAGGCGGCAAGGGCGTGGAACCCCAGGAGTCAAGTAAGTGACTGGGGTCCGCGTTCGCAGCCAACAACGCTGTAGCTTGAAAGACGACGGGGATATTTAAAAGATGGAAATATATTCGCCCAGCTCGACTTGTACCGATTTGACCTGGGTGTAATGTTCCAGCGTACTGAGGCCATTTTCACGGCCGACGCCAGACTGCTTGTACCCGCCGACCGGCATTTCCGGCGCCGATTCACCCCAGGTGTTGATCCAGCAAATGCCGGCCTCCAACTGGTGGATCACCCGATGCGCCAGGGTCAGATCGTTCGTCACCAAACCGGCAGCCAGGCCGAAGGTGGTGTCGTTCGCACGGCGTACCACTTCTTCTTCGCTGTGGTAAGTGAGAATGCTCATGACCGGCCCAAAGATCTCTTCGCGCACGATCTCCATCTCGTCACCGCAGTCGGTAAATACCGTCGGCGCCACATAAGCCCCTTTGGCGTATTCACCCTCAGTCACACGTTCGCCGCCGCACAACAGGCGAGCGCCGCTTTTCTTGCCGCTTTCGATGAAGCGTAATACCGACTCCATATGCGCGAAGCTGACCAGCGGGCCGAAGTTGGTTTGTGGATCGGTAGGATCCCCCAGGCGGATGCGCTTAACGCGTTCGAGGATTTTGGCTTCGAACTCGGCCTGCAACGCTGCGGGGACAAATACTCGAGTCCCGTTGGTGCACACCTGGCCGGAGCTGTAGAAGTTGGCCATCATGGCGATATCGGCGGCGCGATCCAGGCAGGCGTCGTCAAAAATAATCAGCGGGGATTTGCCACCCAGCTCCATGGTGACTTCTTTCAGCGTCGAACCTGAGGCGTTAGCCATCACTTTCTTGCCGGTTTTTACACCGCCGGTGAAGGACACCTTGGCAATGCCAGGATGATCGGTCAGGTACTGGCCGACTTCTGCGCCGCTGCCGGTGACCACGTTGAATACGCCGTCCGGCAAACCGGCTTCGGTATAGATTTCCGCCAGCTTCAGCGCCGTCAGGGAAGTGACTTCACTGGGTTTGAAGATCATCGCGTTGCCTGCCGCCAGTGCCGGTGCGGATTTCCACAGGGCAATCTGGATCGGGTAGTTCCAGGCGCCAATACCGGCCACCACGCCCAGGGGCTCACGACGGGTATAAACAAAGGCGCTGTCACGCAGTGGGATCTGCTGGCCTTCGATCGCCGGGATCAGACCCGCGTAATATTCCAATACGTCGGCACCGGTAACGATATCCACCGCCGTGGTTTCCGACATGGCCTTGCCGGTATCCAACGTTTCCAGCGCGGCCAGTTCGTCGTTGCGTTCGCGCAGAATATCCACCGCTCGGCGCAGAATACGAGAACGTTCCATCGCCGTCATCGCCGCCCACACTTTCTGTCCGCTGGCTGCACTGGCCACCGCACGGTTGACGTCTTCAGCGCTGGCAGACTGGATCTCGGCAAGCACTTCACCGTTCGCCGGGTTAACCGCGTTGAAAGTTTTTCCATCGGTACTGTCTACATAGGCACCATTAATATAGAGCTTCTGTAAGCCAAAACGGGACATAGGTTCTCCTTGGGTTATCCTCAGGGTGGCGTTTGCCCCCGGAGTTGAAACGTAATGTATTCGGTCGTGAGCGCGATCGCCTGCGTCTGGTTGAACGCCGCGCCGCGCAACGCACTGCGCAGCCACAGGCCGTCAATCAGTGCTGCCAATCCTTTGGCTGCCAGTCGCGCATGCGCCTTGGGCAGTTGGCGACTAAATTCGGCACACAGGTTGGAATACAGCCGACGGCCGTTCACCTGTTGCAGCCGATTAAGCTGCGGCTGGTGCAAGCTGCTGGCCCAAAACGCCAGCCAGGTTTTCATCGCCGCACTGTTGATCTGGCTGTCGTCGAAGTTACCGGCGACGATCGCCTGCAGCCGTGATGCCGGGCTCTGGTCGCTTAATGCCTGTAGCCGCAGCTTCACCGCCTCGCCCAAATGGCTAATCAAATAGCGCATTGTGGCTTCCAGCAGGCCGTTCTTATCCTTGAAATAATGGCTGATGATGCCGTTGGAAACTCCGGCCCGCCGCGCTATTTGCGCGATGGTGGCGTCATGCATTCCCACTTCGTTCACCGCGGCCAGCGTGGCATCTATCAACTGCTGCCTTCTGATTGGCTGCATTCCTACCTTTGGCATAATTCGACTCTCACAAAACCGACTTCGGCCTCGTCTCAGCGGCGGGATTTCACGCCCTTTTCACCTGCTGAACTTGGTCTTCATGCTCACTATTAAACTTTTTTTTGATTGAACGTTCAATAAAAATTGCATATATTTTATTACCGCTTGGTTACAAATATGTACTTTTCGGTTGTGGAACTGGCTGATTTTTGTGAGGTATTTAACGAATCTGACCAAAATCAGTGTCTGTAAGCGGTTCCCACCACGAAACGATTTTCTGTTTCGTTAACAAGCAAAGCGGCAATCTTTGGCAAGCAGAATAGCGATTGCCGCGGCTTTATATCCGCACTTTTCCGGACGGCGCCGATGCGTCCGTTCAGGCTGGTGTGTGGGCACGATTTTACTCAGTTGTTAAAAAACAGAGGAAGACGATGACAACACGCGAAACCTCCTCAAAACCACAAAAGGATGGCCTTAATCCGGTGGTTTTCTTTACCTCGGCGGGGCTGATTCTGGCCTTCTCGCTGATGACCATCTTTTTTACCGATTTCTCCGGGCGATGGATCACCCGCACCCTGAATTGGGTTTCAACCACCTTCGGCTGGTATTACCTGCTGGCCGCTACTCTGTACATCGTATTTGTGGTGTTTATCGCCGCGTCGCGCTTCGGTTCGATCAAGCTCGGGCCAGAACAGTCGAAACCCGAATTCAGCCTGATGAGTTGGGCAGCGATGCTGTTCGCCGCCGGCATCGGCATTGATCTGATGTTCTTCTCGGTCGCCGAACCGGTGACGCAATATATGATGCCACCGGAAGGCCAGGGCCAGACGATGGAAGCCGCCCGCCAGGCCATGGTGTGGACACTGTTCCACTACGGGCTGACCGGCTGGTCGATGTATGCGCTGATGGGCATCGCCCTCGGCTACTTCAGCTACCGCTATAACCTGCCGTTGACCATCCGTTCGGCGCTCTACCCGATATTCGGTAAACGCATCAACGGCCCGATCGGCCACAGCGTAGACATTGCGGCCGTGCTGGGCACTATCTTCGGCATCGCCACCACGCTGGGTATTGGCGTAGTGCAGTTGAACTACGGGCTGAAAGTTCTGTTCCACATTCCGGAAAACCTGACGGTTCAGGCCGCGCTGATCCTGCTTTCGGTGATCATGGCGACCATTTCGGTGACCTCAGGTGTTAACAAGGGCATCCGCATTCTGTCCGAACTCAACGTGCTGTTGGCGTTGGGGCTGATCATGTTCGTGCTGTTCTTCGGGGATACCGAATTCCTGCTCAATGCGCTGGTGCTCAACGTTGGCGACTACGTTAACCGCTTTATGGGGATGACCCTTAACAGCTTCGCCTTCGATCGTCCGGTAGAATGGATGAACAACTGGACCCTGTTCTTCTGGGCCTGGTGGGTTGCCTGGGCGCCGTTTGTCGGCCTGTTCCTGGCGCGTATTTCGCGTGGGCGCACCATCCGCCAATTTGTAGTCGGTACGCTGATTATTCCATTCGTGTTCACCCTGCTGTGGCTGTCGATTTTCGGCAACAGCGCGCTGTATCAGATCATTCACGGTAACGCCGCTTTCGCGCAGGAAGTAATGCAGTATCCGGAACGCGGTTTCTACAGCCTGCTGGCTCAGTATCCGGGCTTCACCTTCAGCGCCTCAGTGGCTACCATCACTGGCCTGCTGTTCTACGTCACCTCGGCGGATTCAGGTTCACTGGTTTTGGGTAACTTCACCTCGCGCCTGAGCGACATCAACAACGATGCGCCCAACTGGCTACGTATTTTTTGGTCGATAACCATTGGCCTGCTGACCATCGGCATGCTGATGACAGACGGCGTGCCCGCGTTGCAAAAAACCACGGTGATCATGGGCCTGCCGTTCAGCTTTGTGATCTTCTTCGTGATGGCCGGATTGTATAAGTCATTGCGGGTAGAGGATTACCGCAAAGCCAGCGCGTTGAACACCAGTGCGCCAATGCCGGTGTCCAGCAATGACGTGCTCAACTGGAAACAGCGCCTGTCGCGCGTAATGAATTATCCTGGCACGCAGTACACGCAGAAAATGCTGGATACCCGTTGCCGACCGGCGATGCAAGAAGTGGCGCGTGAGCTGGAACTGCGCGGTGCCAAAGTGGAATTCAGTGAGGTACCGCCGACCGAAGATGAACGTTTGAGCCATCTGGAGCTGCTGGTGCATCTGGGCGAAGAACAGAACTTCATCTACCAGATCTGGCCACAGCGTTATTCGGTGCCGGGCTTTACCTATCGTGCTCGCTCCGGCAAGTCGCACTACTACCGGTTGGAAACCTTCCTGATGGAAGGCACCCAGGGCAATGACCTGATGGATTACAGCAAAGAGCAGGTGATCGGCGATATTCTCGATCAGTATGAGAAACACCTGAACTTTGTGCATATCCACCGTGAGGCGCCGGGCAATACCCTGACCTTCCCGGATATGTGATCCGTTCATCATGGCCAAAAGGCGCAGTTTAAAAACTGCGCCTTTTTTTACGGTATATCGTCAGGCAAGTCGGCTTTTAGCAGCAGTATCGAACCCGCCAATAACACCAGATCCTTTAGCAGAAAGCTGGTGGCCCCCCCCATCGCCGGAAAGCCACCGGCCGAAGCTTCCCAGGCACCCGGTGTGGAGAAGATCAGCGTCAGGGTCGTCAGATAAGTCAGCGTCGATCCCACCGCCCCCAATAACCCCAAACGTCGCGACCAAAAACCGGCCAGCAGCAAAAGACCAAAGCTCCACTCGGCAACCCCTAACGCATAACTGGCACCGCGAATGCCAAACACATCGTGCATCCAGGCCAGCAGCGAGCTATTACCAATCAGAGGCACCAGCCCCTGCGCTTCATAATCAAACCACTTGGCATAGCCGAAAGCGGCGAAGATCACCACCAGCGCCAGCCGCATAAAGGCCACGTCCCAGTTCGAGCGCTTAAAGCGCTGCAGCCACATTGTCTGAACCATCGTCCCTCCCGTTGTACTTGCCCGCAGCCGGGATTAAACCAGCGTCCATCCGGCTGCGGGACGCGGCGGCTTACTGCCCCATAGCGTCTTTTTGCATAGCGTCTTTACTCATACTGTCTTTCTTCATGCCGTCATGCTTCATGGCATCTTTACCCATGCTGTCTTTCTTCATGCCATCATGTTTCATGGCATCTTTGCCCATGCCGTCTTTCTTCATGCAATCCTTGCCCATACACTCTTTTTTCATGCCGTCTTTGGCCATACCCTCGTGCGACATCTGGCTCATGCCGTCTTTTTTCATCGCGTCTTTGCCCATGCTGTCGGCGGCATTGGCACCGAGGGAACCTAACATCAACGCGCTACACATCATTACTGCGAATAACTTTTTCATGGTATTTCCTTTTCTCATTTAAAAAGCACCTGTGTGCCGGGGATAGTTGGGGCCGTCGTTAGCTGCCGCCAAACCAGTTGTAACCTTGATCTTCCCAGTAGCCGCCGGGAAAGCGGTTGGTGATCTCTATGACCTGAATATGTTTCGGGTTCTTGTAGCCGAGCTTGGTCGGCATGCGCAGCTTCATTGGATAGCCGTATTTACGCGGCAGGATCTGGCCATCGTAAGTCAGCGCCATAATGGTTTGCGGATGCAGCGCCGTGGCCATATCGATGCTGGTGTAGTAGTCGTCGGCGCATTTGAAGCTGACATAGTTGGCGCTCAGGTCCGCGCCAATCGCCTGCAGAAATTGCGCAAAGGGTACGCCCCCCCACTTACCGATGGCGCTCCAACCTTCAACGCAGATATGGCGCGTCACCTGGCTGATTTGCGTCATGCTGTGCAATTGCGGCAAGGTCCACGGCTGCTTATTCAGCACTAACCCACTGACCTCCAGCCGATAATCCTCGCCATTGATATCCGGCGCCTCTTCTTCGGCGTAAAACGCGTTGAACGGGAACGGACGAGTAATCTGCGACTCGGCATACACCGGTGCCAAATGGTCGGCGTTAAACAGCCACCCCTGCACCCGATCGTTAAAGCGCGAGATACGGCTCAACGCCTGTTCCACATGGGTGTTGTCGCTAAGGTCACAGCCGGTGAGCATCGCAATGCCACCCAGCGTCAACCCGTTACGCAGAAAACGGCGGCGTGAAGAGGAGGTCAACTGACGCGCCAACAACTGCTGTGCTTCCCTGACAATCTCCCGGCCTTCACTCAGGCTGATAAGGGGTTTATCTGTTTTCATCGGGTTCTCCTTAACGTCCACGCAGCATGGCCAACAGCGTGCGTGGTACCAGCGCCACCATGACCAGGTGCACTACTACAAACCCCACCAGCGCCGACATGGCGTAAAAGTGGATATAACGTGCCGCTTCATAGCCGCCGAGCAATTCGCGCAGCAGCGGAAATTGCACCGACTTCCACAACACCAGGCCAGATATCACCATCACTACGCCTGCCACCATCACAAACAGATAAGCAGCTCGCTGCACCATGTTGTAATGACGCAAATCGCTATGACCGAGTTTGCCCCGCAGCACCGCCAGCAGATCGCTCAACAAGGCTTTTGGGCTGAGCGGCCAAAATTTGCGTTTCAAACGGCCGCTGAACAGATTGATCAGCAGATAACACAACCCGTTGATCCCAAACAGCCACATGCCGGCGAAGTGCCATTGGAGCGCCCCACCCAACCAACCGCCTAGCGTCAGCTCATTGATAAAACTGAAGTTGAACAGCGGGGAAGCATTGTAGATGCGCCACCCGCTGGTGACCATGATCAGCATCGCCAACGCATTCAGCCAATGCGTCAGGCGCAGCCACAGCGGGTGGATCAGTACGGGTTTCTCCGGCGTAATGGACATGGCCATGACGTATCTCCTGACGGTGGCGGTTTCGATGGGCTGAGTATCCGTCCGATTTGTTCCCCAAGACCTCACGCAAAGTTAAATAAAATGTGATAACTCAGGCTCCGGTGGTTGTGTAGACTTCACTAAGGCCTGGCAATCAGCGGTGAGAGAATGGAAAAGCCAAAGAAAATTTTAATCGTCGAGGATGACGGCAATATCGCGGAGCTGCTGCAGTTACATCTTCGCGACGAAGGTTATGACATCAGCCATGCCGCCGATGGCAATCTGGGGATGGCGATGCTGGAACAGGGCGGCTGGGACGCATTGATCCTCGATTTGATGCTACCGGGGATCGATGGGTTGGAGATCTGCCGCCGCGCGCGCAACATGACGCGCTACACGCCGATCATCATCACCAGCGCGCGATCCAGCGAGGTACATCGCGTGCTGGGGTTGGAACTCGGTGCCGACGACTACCTCGCCAAACCCTTTTCGATGCTGGAACTGGTGGCCAGGGTTAAGGCACTGTTTCGCCGTCAGGAAGCCATGAGCCGCAACCTGAAAATGGACGCCGGCACCTTGAGCTTTGACGGCTTGACCATCGATCCGATTGCGCGTGAAGTACTGTTGAATCATCAAGCCATCGACCTGACGCCGCGTGAATTCGACCTGCTGTATTTTTTTGCCAAACACCCCGGCAAGGTCTTTTCCCGCTTGAGCCTGCTCAACCAGGTGTGGGGATATCAGCACGAAGGCTATGAGCACACCGTGAATACCCACATCAACCGGCTGCGCATCAAGATTGAAAGCAACCCGGCGGAACCCGAGCGCATCCTCACCGTGTGGGGTATGGGCTACAAATTCGCGGCAGCGCCGCAAGAGTGAATCATGAAAAACCTTACGTTAACGCAACGTCTGACCCTGATCTTCGCACTGCTGATGGTGGTCAGCTGCGCCATATCCGGCTGGATGCAGGTGCGCAGCAGTACCCAGTACAGCCAGGCGGTGATCCAGCGGTTGTCCGGTAATCTGGCGCAGCACATTGCCGACAGTAACCCGCTGTTGGGGCAAAACGGGCTGAACGCCCCCTCGGTTCACAGCCTGTTCGATCAGCTGATGGCGGTAAACCCCAGCGTTGAGGTCTACCTGCTCGACAAACAGGGCAATATCATTGGCAACGCCGCGCCGGCCGGCCACCTGAAACGCCAGAAAGTGGATCTGCTGCCGTTGCAGGCCTTGTTCGATGGCGCCAGCATGCCGGTTTACGGCGATGACCCGCGCAACCCGAATGCCAGAAAAGTGTTCAGCGCCGCACCGCTGAAGGTCAATGGTCAGGTTGAAGGCTATTTGTACGTGGTGCTGCTGGGCGAAGACTACGACGCGCTGGCCAGCAACGCGCTGTTTAGCTCTGCGGTTTCCATGGCGCTGTGGTCATCGGGCCTGATGGTGCTGTTCAGCCTGTTGGCCGGCGGATTCGCGTTCTATTGGGTCACCCGGCCAATCCGTCGTCTTACGCGTCAGGTCAGCGAGCTGGACAGCGGCGGCATCGCTGCGGTACAGGCCTATGCCGCGCTGCCGGTCGACGCCGCCGGACGCGACGAGGTCAGCCGACTGCAGCAAGCCTTCAACAGCATGGCGCAACGCATCGCCATACAGTGGCAGTCGCTTTCACAGCAGGACCAACAGCGCCGCGAGTTTATCGCCAATATCTCGCACGACCTGCGTACCCCGCTGACTTCGCTGCACGGCTACCTGGAAACGCTGTCGGTAAAATCCGCCAGCCTGAGTGAAAACGATCGCCAACGCTATCTGGAGATCGCGCTGGCGCAGAGCCGCAAGGTCGGTCGGCTGGCGCAGGAGCTGTTCGAGCTGGCACGGCTGGAGTATGGCGTGGTGAAACCGCAGAAAGAGCCGTTCTCGCTCAGTGAGCTGGTGCAGGATGTATTCCAGAAGTTCGAGCTGGCAGCCGAGGCTCGCCAGCAACGGCTGCTGGCTGATATCGCCCCGGGCATTCCATTGGTGTTCGCCGATGTCAGCATGATTGAACGCGTGTTGACCAACCTGCTGGACAACGCTATTCGCCACACGCCACAGGGGGGCGAGATTGAAGTGCGTCTCTGGCAGCAGGCAGGCAAGGTGCTGGTTCAACTTAACGACAGTGGCCCCGGTATCCCACAGGAGCTGCGCGCCGATCTGTTCGTTCGCCCTTCTATTCTGAGCAGCGCGCGTCGCCACGCCAGCGGGCTGGGATTGATGATCGTGCGGCGCATTTTGTTGCTGCACGACAGCGATATCCAACTGATCGAACAACCGCAACGCGGTGCCTGCTTCCGCTTCTCAATCCCGCTGCGTTAGCGCGTTATTATTCGTTGAGGCAGCTTTTATCGATGCTGATAAATTTGTCGTTATAGATAATAAATTTCTGCCCTTTCTGGCGAATACCGGCATGAGTCAAAGTATCGCCAGGACGCAGGTATTCGGTTACCCCTTCTTCATCGGTACTGTCGCAACCGGGCTTGATCAACAGCTTGAAGTAGGTGTTGCCGGTATTGGTGACGGTGCCGCGCTGTGAATCAAGCCGATAGGCAAAATTGGTCTGACGTGGCCGCACCACCAAAATGGTGTCCATTACCACGATTGGCTCCAGCGTCACGCCAGTTGCCTTTTGCCCTGCGGGATCGAATAAGCGGGTCGGAATTTCTCGGAACGATACCCGGTAATAGCGTTCGCGGTTATCCTGCGGCCCGCGGTAAAAGAACTTGTAATATTCGCTCTGTCCCGCCTGCAGCTGGAGTTGACGAGGGGCAAACAGCAGTTCGCCATCGGCCGGTTTGCTCCGCGTTTCGCTATCACCCGGTCGATCAATGGCCCGCAGCGTCACCTGATAAATACGCGCGCTGCGGTTATTGTTCAGCACCCGCTTGGCGGTGAAGGATTGGTCCTGATCCATGGCGAACGTCAGGGTGCCAACGTTAATCGCGCTGGCATAAAATGGCAGGCACAATAGCCCGAGCAGCAAGCTTCTCACAGCCTTTCCCCTAGTTAATGTTGCGCCAGGTGGCTTCAACATGGATCTCACCAGCGGCGCTAACGTCGCCGTACCAACCATTACCTTCAATCGTCCTCAGTGAAATCGGGTTATTCATCGGAATACTGAATTTCACCCGTGTTTTGTTTAACACCCCTACCTCGCCGGAAATGTCATTCCACGGCGTACTGCTCCATAACGCATTCGTCATGTCATGCCACTGCCCATCGCAACCGGCGTCATAATCCTGCTGCCCGTTGGTGCTGGTAGTGATGCTCAGCGTCGCCGGGAACGGTACTTTGGTGCTGTTATCCGCCGAGGAAAAAATGCAGTAGCTTCTGCCGCTGAGGGCCTGTGTCGGGCCGGTGGCCATGACTCTCACCTCATCAGCAGCGGTTTTACCACTGGTGGTAACAATATAAGTAAACTCCAGTGGTGGCTCACCCGGTCCAACGTAACCTTCACGATGAGGGGTATTGTCATAGTCGTCAGAAATAATGCTAATGCTGAAATCGCGCGGTTTAATAATCAGCTGGTTTGAGGTGGAAAACTCATACCAGCCGGACTCCGGCGACGTGGTGTTCTGGAAGCGGAAGTTAATCAGGTCGCGAGTGCCACTGTCGGAGATCCCCAGCTTCACCATCTGCTTAAAGAAGTTGCTGGCGAAAAAGACGTAGATGGCATTGCTGCTTTTCAGCTCGTTAAAGGTGTAATAGCTGCCGGTACCGGAAGTGTTTTTCCAGGTGTTGCCGTTCAGACTGAACTGCAGGTCGGCGGCGTTAACCGCCGAGGACAGCGCCGCATGGTTAATGGCCGGGAACACGTGAATCGAGGTATTGCTGACGCTGCCATCGGTCTGCAGATCGTAGCTGACCATTTTGCACATGATGCCGGCGCGCGCACCGATAGTCTGGTTTTTACAGTCGGCATTCCCCTCACCGATGATCGGCACGCCGTCGCTGTTAACAAACACTTCCGATACCGCGTTGGTGTTGATAAAGCGCAGATGCGCGGCCTTGCTGTGGGTCACGGTGCGTTTATACCAATTACCGCTGGCCTGGTTCTGGCACCGTCCCCCAGCGCCGGCATCATAAGTGGCCGAGGTCTGGCAGCTGTTAATCTGCATACTGAATGCATCGCCGGGGGCCATCTGCTGCAAATATTGGTAGAAACTCGGCGACATCATGCCGTGCATCCATTTTGCGCCGCCCGGCGTCACCACCGCACCATAAAACCCTTTTTCATCGGTGCTTTGCGGCAGGATCAGGCTGGTGTCCATATTACAGCCCGCATACCAGTTAATGCAGCGCAGGCCGAGGAACGGATTTTTTATCGGGGCATTTTCCAGCCACATGTCAAAGCGGTTGTTCGCCGACAGGCCGGTGTTATAACCATTGTCCACATAGCCCAGGCTCTGCTGATAAATGGTGCCGGAGCCGCCGTATTTCAGGCCGGTCCATTTATTCGCACCGGTCATGCGCGGATCCAGCACCCCGGACGGCGTAACGAAAAAGTTGTCGTCGGCGTTGTTTTCAACGAACACGAACTTCACGGTCGCGGCGTTTGGCCAGTTGGTAACGGTAACCGCCGCACGCAACGGCAGGGCCACCCACAGCATAAGCAGCAGCGCAATTTTAGCCTTCATTGATCGTTTCTCCTGCCTGCATATTGTTGCCGGCATAGGTTTTCAGCCCGGTACAGACCACGTCACCGACCCACACGGCGCCCTGAGCCTTGCTCAGATCCAGATCCACTTCGCAGCTCTGGTTACCGCTATGCGTAAAGTCGATAACCGGGAATTTCTTATCGACGTCCATAATGAATTCGCCTTTGTCATCGGTGCGGGTGCGCCCGATATGGTTTTTGATATAGGCGTTGGCCAGCAGCGTGCCGTCTTCAGCCTTGATGCGACCAAACACCGTCACCATCTGTTTGATTTCTGGCGTGATCACCGCCACGTTACCCGGATACAGCGTCAGCTTGCTCTTGCGTTTGGTGACGATATCGAAGCTTTCCGCCGAGTTTTTATTGTTCATCAACTCCACTTCGTACTGACCGTACGGCGACAACGGCACATAGTTTTTATTGCCGGTCAGCTTGACCGTCCGTCCGTCGACCCGGGCGGTCAGCATGCCGTCGTTTTCAATACCGGTATTAAAGATGATGCCCGCATTCCCTTCGCTTCGGCCGCTGACCGCAATATCACGCCCCTGCCAACCCACGCTGCCGCTGGCGGACAGGCTTGAGTTGACGTAACCGTCGGCGGAGCTGCTGACGTTGACCGTACCGGCGGAATATTTGGTATCAAAGCGCGCGTATGCGCCGCCGTTAAGGCTGTTATCGCCGTTAGTGTCGCCGGATATCGCCCGCGACAGGTTGGCGCCGAGGGTGCGGATCGGCCCGTTTTGAATATCCTTGCGCGCCGCCAGGTTAGCCGTGGTATAGCCGTTTTGATTGGAAACTCCAGCGCTGAGCCAATTGCCCATCGGCAAAGAGAAGTCCAGCGCAATATATTTACCGGTATTTGCGCTGTAGCCACCGTTGTTATAGCGCTGTATGCCGGCGCGTACGCCCAGCGTGCCAAAACGGCCAGTAAACACATTTTGATAATAATCGGCGTTGTAGTAATGACTGTTGTTCTTCTTATCGTCGTTGTAACTGAGACTCAGACTGCCCAACGGCGACCATAGCGCACCAAAATTCATCGTGCCGCCGATGGCACGGTTATATGCATCGTTTTGCAGCAGTTTGTCGCCAATCGAGGTTTTTTCCTGATTGATCCACAAACTGCTGAAACCGCCAGGCAGTGCTGCGCTGACGCTGTTAACCAGGCTCCATGAGCTGTCGGAGGCCGCCATGTTCTGCAGGTTGAACTGAATCGACTCGGTGAGCGGTACGCTGATGCGGCTTTCACCGACCGCGTTGCTGTCAAACGAATAGCCGGACAGCGCCCAGTTGAGCCTGTTTACGTTGCCGGTAGCAGAGGCACCCAGCAGATAAGAATCTTTCGCCGGTCGCTGACGTTGGTTATCGCCGCGCCAGTCGTCCATACGGATCATTCCGCCCCAAAACTGCCAGGCCAGAGGCGCATTGGCACCACGATTGGGGCTGAACAGTTTGTTCACCCGCTGCATGCGCTTATCTACCACCTTGCCGTTGACCACCACTTCGACTTCGACGTCATAAATGCCGTAAGGCAAGTTACCGGTATCCACTTCATGGTTACCCATGGCAAAACTTTGTACGCTGAGCAGCCGCCCTTCACGCGACAAGTGCACTTCCCCCGCCGATGGGAAAAATGCCACGATCGGCGTCAGCGACTGGCTGTTATCAAAAACGGTAGAGTTGGCACGGTTACCGTAGGACAGGCCGTAGATCTTGCTGGAGTTGATGGTGGTGACCGGTCCCAGCGACTGCAGGTTCCAGCTGTCGAGCATACCGGCGGCAAAGCGGCGGCCGGCAAAATCGCGCTCGTACATCGCCTTATACAGCGTAGCGTTTTCGTCGCCGCTGCCGATGCCGTAAATCGAACCGTTCACTTCCACGTGGTGCTCGCGCAGAGCGGTAACGCTGTTGAGTGACAGGTAACTGGAAGTGTTGCCCTCGCTGGCACGGGTGCGGTTATCGTAAATACCAAGGTTATAGTCCAGCGTGCTGCTGACGGCATTGACGCTCGACGCGCCAATGTCGCTGGAGCGCGCGCGGAGCAGGGTTCCCATCGCGGACGCTTTCACCACCAGCTGTAAATTGAGCTGGCGGAAATCCAGCGCCAGCCAGGCGTCGGGCGTCAGCGCAATACGCTGCTGCCGATCAAATGCGGTCTCCTGCAGCGCCTGCAGCTGTTTGATGGTTTCCGCAGTCAGCGGTGTCCCCTCGTCGCCATCTTCCAGGGTAATTTGGCGAATTTTTAGTTGGTCGTTTTCGAGGTACAAAAAGGCATGGCCAATACGGCGGTCGTCTTTTACACCGCTGTTTTTTTCAAAGTGCAACAGCAGGGGGATGCTCATGCCTTCGCGCAACGCCAGGCTGAAGGTCTGGGGGATCAAAACGCCATCAATCTGGGTCAGTCCGGCAGCCATCGTCGTCTGACCCGGCAACAGCACGGCAGGAAGCACAAGCGCGCCGGCGGCAAGCAGGGTTTTCAACAACACATCATCCAGCGCACCTTTCACATCCACTCCTTGAATTCTTGTTATGAGTTCCATTCCGTATAGGCTTTGCCGTGGGTTACGCAGTCCGTTATTTCACCGGGATAAACTGGTCGCCATGCCACAGCGCAACGCGACCCTTCTTGTCGCTAACATCCACCTTGCTGAAAGCTCGAGCCTTGCCTGGCATGACGAAATAGTTTTCCTTGCAGTCATTCCCCTCTTTCTTGTCGCGGCAATTACCGTAGGCCACCACCTTAAAGGTGGCGTTGCCGGTGTTTTTGATCTGGCCGTCGGCAAACTGATAGTCGAATTGGTCCTGCCGTGGCGCCACTACCAAAATGGTGCCGATACGTGCCGATGTGGTGGCAACCGCGTTGCGTTTAGCCGAGTTTTTCCCCACATCGCTCAACGCCTGATCGAACCAGACAATGCGGTAATACCGTTCCTGGTTGTCGCTGGGGCCTTTGTAATAGAAACGGATCACGTCGCTGGCATTGGCCGGTAATATCAGGCTGGCCGGCGACAGCAACATTTCATCTTTACTGCCCATCGGGAGCACCGTGCCGGACTCCAGCGGGCTGGAAATTCGCTCGATCTTGATATTCACCAGACGACCGCTGTCGGTGGTGTTCTTGATTTCTTTACTCAGACGCGCGCTATCGCTGTGCATGAACGAGCTGATCTCACCGACGTCGAGCGCGAAAACAGGTTGAGACAGCGATAGCAACAGGCAGGTGGCGAGAGAGAGTCGTTTCATAACGGTATTCCAGTGACGTTCTTCAGCGGGGTGGAATAAGCAGGGGATTGTCCCCTGCTCTAAACCAGCAACTCGGGGATTACGCAGTCCAGGTGGCGTTGAATTCCACGCTCACGTCACCGCTCCAGATACCTTCCGGCAGGGTGCTGAAATCGGTGACCGCAGTGGTACCGTCAGAGGTGGCGCCAATAATGGTGAAAGTGAACTGATCTTGTGCGCTGGTGCGGACAGCCTGATTGTAAGCGTTGGATAACGCGCTCAGGTTGCCACCCAAAATGCCGGCAGAGGTGTCGATCATGGTGGTTTCCGCCGTTTTCTCTACCGCTGCGCCGTTGTAGTTCACGCCGACATTCAGGGTTGAGCCAGAGGTATCCAGCTGAGTCAGGGTGTTTGAAACCAGTTTAGAAGTCAGTTTGAAGGCAGTTGCAGTGGCATCCCCTTCTACGGTCACGTCAAACAGACCTTTCTGGCTGTTGAAACCCTTGATACCTTCCGCATAGTTGAAAGACAGGCTGCCGATTGGGGTAACAACCAGTTTGCTGGTGGTGTCTTTCTTCGCGGTAGCAGACCAGGTAGCCAGCGCCTGAGCGGTAACGTCGGCGGCTTGAGCAGTGCTGACCGCAGCGAAGGCGGAAATGATTGCCAGAGCCAGTGTAATTTTCTTCATGGTAAAACTCCCTTCAACTTTAAATATGATTGTGCGTCCATTAGCCTGACGTGCCTTAATCAGTCACTTGCATGAGTGCTTTTAGCCAGTCTGCTTGACGGAGAAAAGAGTAACCGCATCAAATCAAAAAAGAACCATTAACTACCAATGGTCAAATATTTAGATTTTTATTCTTACTTTAATGTTTATTTTGCTTCCAGTAAGTTAAAAGGGCCATGTAATGATGCTGCAGGGAACAAAACACCTATTGTTTTCATCCCCTCTAAAACCACGTTAACGGTATATAAAACGCACTATTGCGTCAGCGCATAAATAAGGGCGACAGGTTTATTTTTGTAGGATGTTTAATTTGATGCAGATCAATTCATCTGGGTGGCTGGCAGGAAATAAAGGGATAAGCGCTTGGAACGAGAAAGTATTAAACCGCCGGCGCGGCGTGTGCCATTACAACCGACGGCGAATTTTTAGGCTGGGTGTTGAGTCCTGAAGGCCAAAATCAGGCGCATAAACCCTGCTTGATTAAGCCTCAGCTTACGCATGATATTCAGCTTATGGCTACTGACCGTTTTACAACTGCGATGGGTAATACTGGCGATATGTCGCGGATTGGCGCCGGCGATCATCATCGCCAATATTTGCCATTCGCTACGGGACAAGGGTTCTACCGCGGATATCAACGCTTCCTGAATCGCCGGACTACGGTAACTTACCCCTGTGCCGACAGCGTCAATGGCCTGATACAGGCAATCCAAGGGATCGTCTTTGGCCACCAGGGATAAATGCGTTTGAGCAGCCAGAATGGTCAATATGCTGGCATTGGTCACTTCAGTAAATATGATCAGTGGCGTCTTGGGCCAAATATCCTTTATCGTCAGGATGAAATGTAATACATCATACAAACTCTCACTTTCATTATACAGCTCCATTATGAGGATTTGTTTCTCATTCTCCTTTAACCCTGCCTCCACTGCCCTGATGCTGTGCACAAATTGGTAGTGTATGGGTTCGGTTCCAATAAGTGCCCGTAATCCTTTTCTCACCCAGGGGTTGGGTTCGAAAAAGAGAATGTCCTCCCTGAAAGAGATATTTTTCATAATCTATTACCATAATTAGGTATTACAAAAGCGGTTGGCGCAGAAATGCAAGGCAGCGCCGGCGAGCAAAATATAAGGCTTGCATCGAATAAATGCTGCATTATTAACCAGGTGGTGAAAATTAAGTATTTAATATCAAGACAATAAAGATTGGTGGCATATTCCTTTCCCCCGGGGTGGCGTTCATCCTGACACCGATTGATGATTAATTAAGAATTGCGGCGTTGTCGCTTTCGAGCCCAGAGCAAATCTCTACCCGATGTTCGCGTAAAATGCGACAGCGCAGAAAAAACAGTCGAGAAATGCCCGAAATGTAAGAACGTACCTGATTGCTGCGTACTACCAACAGGAATTCGTCACCGCTGCACTCTGCCGTTTGCGGGCCCGCATAGGCCAGAATGTCGCGACTTAGAGCAGCACTGACGGCAGCTGAGGCGCCCGGCATCGACATAAACACCTTACAACTGCTGACTTTGCCCAGATAGATTTCTTGCCGGGAAACCGAACCGGTGAGATAGGTGGTAATGCCAACCGCCAGCATAATTACCCCCAATGCCACTACGCTGACTATCGCCCACCAGCGCCGGGAATACCCGGTATAAACCGCTTCGGCTGCGGCTGAAGAGCCTGACGAAGGCGCGATTTCCGCTTGAACCGGCGCCGGTGGAGGGGAATTTATATCTCCATTTACGAAACGATCTTCCGGCCCTTCGCAAGACTCCACCCTAATTTCATATCGCAGCATAAAACCGACCTTGGGGACGGTGACAATCACCTCGTCCTCAATGCCCAGATTTTTAATAACCCGACGTAATTTACTCACACATTGGTTAAGATTATTGTTGCCTGACACCATGCCATAATCATCCCAAACCTTCTTGAATATTACCTCCCGCCCCACTGGCTCGCCATGATGCGTAATCAATAGCAGCAGTAACCGCTTCGACGGATTGGAAATAGAGATGGGATCGTCAGGAAACTCTGTCAGGCTCATGGTTCCCGTATCCACGTCAAAAATGATGTGGTCATTAATTCTATATTTCATTTTTCACAGGTTTCACTCTAGGATTATTTATAGCCGGCGTTAAATGTTAATAGAATATTAAGCAATATTTAATCAGGTTAATTAGCCAACCTTAGCCACTGACCCTTCTGAAAATCAATTAACGCCACAAAGTAAATATTTCTCACCTTATCATTTTTGATATAAGAATTTTCTCATATGCCATAACCAAAGATTATACAAACATCCACATCATTGATATATTTATATGTAAAAGATCTTAAAGTTAGTTTTTTGTTTTGTAAATTACCGCCTTTAAGCTGAAAATTCTCGTCATTCCTTTAATGCAAGCAATTTTAATAACAACATAATGATGAGTGAATTTTGCCAAAAGGGGTCGCCGCCAAAAAACCGGGCCTAGGCCGCAACATTGCCCTAATTCTGGTCAGAATTAATCTTTTGATCCGGAGGTGATTGGGTTAGCCCAGCGGTAAATGAAAGTAAATAGTTTCGACCAGGCCGGATAAACGGATTTGGCCGCCCCAGCCAATCAAATCCGGCGTGGGAAATAGGCTATTCTTGCGCGGGGAATATCAGGCTGAAGGTGATGCGAGCAGTATTTTCTTCGACAACACAATGGGCGTGCGCTGTGCCGCCATGCAGTGTCATTATCGCACGGACGATCGCCAGCCCCAGTCCGCTGGCATGGCTGCCGGAACTGCGGGCGGCATCGGCACGATAGAAGCGGTCGAACAATTTGTTCAGATGCGCCGGGGAGATCGGCGGGCCCTGATTGATAACCAGTATCGCCAGCCCACCATCGGCCTGACTGACAGCCTGCAGCTGTACCTGACTGTTTTCATCGGCATAGCGTACCGCGTTGGAGACCAGGTTACTCAATGCGCGCTGAAACAGCATGGCATCCGCCATCCATTGCCCTTCTCCCTGGCAGACCAACGTAATGCCGCGTTCTTCCGCCAAACCTTCGAAGTAGTCAGCCACCCGTTGCAGCTCTTGCGCCACATCAAGCCGCTGAGGGTTCAACACCGCTTGCCCTTCGCCGGCGCGCGCCAGAAATAGAATATTTTCCACCATACGGGAAATACGCTCCAGCTCCTCCATGTTGTTCGACAACAAGGTTTCATACTCTTCCACACTGCGCGCCTGATACAGCGCTACCTGACAGTGCCCCATCAGTGCCCCTACCGGCGTGCGGATTTCATGGGCCAAATCGGCGGAGAATTGCGTCAGGCGCAGATAACCTTCATTCAGGCGATCCAACATGGCGTTGAACGAACGGGTCAGTTGCTGCAATTCCTTCGGTACCCCGTGCTCGCTCAGGCGAGTCGACAGCGTGTTCGGGGTGATCACCGCCGCCTGCGCCGCCATTCGCCACAGTGGCTGCAGCCCGCGGCGCATCACCCAGTACCCCAGCAATGCAATCAGAATAAATGCCACCGCGACGGCGGCGACGATCCGCCAGAGATAACGCGCCAGCATCTTCTGCTCATTGACCATCACATGGGCAGCCGAGATTTGCAGCAGGTTACCGTCCTCCAGCCTGACCAGTGCCGATGCGGCACGCAATGGCACTCCTTGAGCGGTCATTCCGCCTTTAACCGCGCTCAAGCGCTGCGGCGTGCCGACCGGCGTCGGGATCACCGGTGGCAGGATCAACCTCGCCGGATTCACGTTGATTAACGGTTTTTTCCCCGGCTGCTGAAAAATCAGCACGTCCTGTTCGTTACCCAGCATATTTTCGAACAGGCCGGTATTCGCCGTCAGACGCTCCAACGGAAAACGCTGACTCAGCAAATTGCGGTAATACTCCACCCGGCCGATAACCTGCAAATCGCTACGGGTAGTCATCTCCTGACGCATTGCACCGTACAGGTAGCCGCCCGCGCCGCTAACCACCAGAGCCGCCACCAGCGCAAACAACATGGCGCTGCGCAACGTCAGTGACAAGACGCGCCAACGCTGGATCACGGCCTTCATGAACGCGGTTCGCAAACGTAGCCGATACCACGCACGCTGTGGATCAGCTTGACCTCGAACGGCCGGTCAATCTTGGCACGCAGCCGCTTGATGGCGACATCCACCACGTTGGTATCGCTGTCAAAGTTCATGTCCCAAACCTGGGAGGCGATCATGGTGCGTGACAACACCTCCCCCTCACGTCGTACCAGAAGATGCAACAACATAAATTCTTTATTGGTCAGCGCGATCACCAGCTCCTGCCGCACCGCTTTACGGCGCAGTACGTCGAGCTGCAAGTCGGCTATCACATAGTGATCGGCTTCACGTACCGTGCCACGCCGCAGCAAAGTGCGCAGACGCAACACCAGTTCCGTAAAGGAGAAGGGCTTAATCAGGTAATCATCGGCACCCAGTTCAAGGCCATGAATGCGATCCTGCACCCCATCTCGCGCGGTCAGAAATAGAATGGGCACATCACTTTTCTTGCGAAGTACCTCAATAATCTGCCAGCCGTCCAGCCCCGGCAACATTACGTCCAGCACGATAGCGTCATAGCCGTGTTCCAGTGCCCGAAACAGGCCGTCGGTGCCGTTACGTGCCAAATCGACGCTGTACCCCGCCTCTCCCAGCCCCTTTTTCAGGTAATCACCCGTGCTGATGTCGTCTTCAACCACCAGTATTCGCATTATCGCCACCTCATGACTCTTGCGGAAATACTAGCAGTTCTGGCGGACATTCTTGATGACATTAATGTCATCAAACGGACATGGTGCTGTCCCCGGTGTTCAACCATGCTTAACCGGCAACCTAAACAAAGGAGAACTTTATGATTACCCGTCATCGTTTTGCCGGTTTACTGCTTTCCACTCTCATGCTGTGCAGCGGTGTGGCCGCCGCAGCGCAAACCCCAGGCAAGGTGATTGCCCCGCTGCGTGGCGTTATCGATCAGGTGAGCGACACCAGCCTGCAGGTCACCGATCGCAAAGGGGAAAAGGTCAGCGTCAAGCTCAATGACCAGACCCGAGTGCTGAGCGTGTCGAAGGGCACGCTGGATGATATCAAGCCGGACAGCTTTATCGGCACCGCTGCCGTACCGCAGCCGGACGGCTCTTTGAAAGCGTTGGAAGTGCACGTGTTCGCAGCCAGCCTGCGTGGCACCGGCGAAGGCCACTCGGCCTGGGAATCCGCCGACGGTAAGGTCGACACCATGACCAACGGCACCGTGGGCAAACTGGTGAAGTCCAACGGCCGCACCCTGACCGTGACCTACGGTAACCAGCAGAAAACCGTTAACGTGCCGGAAGATGTGCCGATCGTCACTTTGGATCCCGGTGACCGCAGCCTGTTGAAACCGGGCGCGCATATCGTGTTGTTCTCCGCCACGGACGATAAGGGCGAACGCGTTGCTACCCGCATTTCTGCCGGCAAAGACGGTACCGTTCCACCGATGTAATTCAGGAGTGCATGATGAAAAGCAACGCGCCGCGGCCGGTGCATCGCTGGCCGGTCCGCCTGACCCATTGGATTAACCTGTTCGCCATGGTCTGCATGTTCATGAGCGGCTGGGAAATCTATAACGCTTCGCCGCTGTTCGGCTTCCGCTTTCCGCCGCAAGTCACGCTCGGCGGCTGGCTGGGCGGCGCGATCGGCTGGCATCTGGCGGTGATGTGGCTGCTGGCCTGCAACGCGCTGTGTTATGTCTTGTGGAGCCTGTTCAGCGGCCACTTGCGGCGCGATCTGCTGCCGCTTGGCCTCGGCGCGCTGCGGCGCGATATCTGGCAAGCCGTAACGCTGCGGCTCAAACATCAGCATGGTCATTACAACGCCATTCAAAAACTGATGTACCTCGGCGTACTGCTTCTGGGGCTGCTGCTGGTGCTCTCCGGGCTAGCCATTTGGAAACCGGTGCAGTTACAAGGTTTGGTTAGCCTGTTCGGCGGCTTTGACATTGCGCGTTACGTACATTTTTTCGCCATGGCAGGCATTGGCTTATTTGTGGTGATTCACCTGCTGATGGTGATTATCGTGCCGCGCACGCTGTGGGCAATGATAATGGGTGGCAAACATGACGGATAAAAAACAACGCCCCATGGCACCGGGGCTGGAACCGGCACAAAAGAAACAGCTGGTTAATTTGCAGCGCCGCCTGATGCTTCGCTCCGGCCTGACGCTGGGTGGCGTCGCCATGCTGACCGGCTGCAACCTGCAGGACGGTGACCAGGTGGATAAAGTGCTGTGGGCAATGTCCCGCTGGAACGATCGGGTGCAAGCCTGGCTGTTCAACGGCCAAAAGCTGGCGCAGACCTACCGTTCGGATCAGATTACCCATCCGTTCCCGTTCAACGCGTATTACCCGGAATACAACGTTCCGGAAGTGGATCTCGCCAGCTACCGGCTGGAAGTCTCCGGTAAAGTAGAAAAAAAGGCCCCCTGGACGCTGGAGCAACTGCAACGCCTGCCGCAGCAAAGCCAGATAACCCGGTTAATCTGCATCGAGGGCTGGAGTGCCATTGGCCAATGGGGTGGCGTGCCGCTGCGCAATTTCCTGCAGCACATCGGGGCGGATCTGAACGCCCGTTACGTCGGATTCAAATGCGCGGATCGTTACTATTCCAGCATCGATATGGCCACCGCACTGCATCCACAAACCATTCTGGCGCTGGATTTCGGCGGCAAGGCGCTGCCGGCCGATTACGGTTACCCGCTACGGCTGCGGGTGCCGACCAAGCTGGGCTTCAAGAACGCCAAACATATCGCCGCCATTTTCGTCAGCGATACCAATCCCGGCGGTTACTGGGAAGATCAGGGCTATAACTGGTTCAGCGGCATTTAATTTCTGCGTAGCGCTGCGCAGAGAGCTCACCGCCCGCTGGTGCATTTATTCCGACGCTGTCAATACGAGGCTATGTTCAGTTTTTCTCCCCGGTCGTCATCAGCGTGATATCCGCCTGCAGGATCGCCTCTCGCGCTGCGGCGGGCAGATTATCATCGGTAATAATCGCGTCAAATACCGCAATCGGCAACGCCAGATAGGTGGCTATTTTACCGTATTTTGAGGTATCGCTGAGCAGGATACAGCGGCGACTGGCGTCAACGATGGCTTTCTTCACCATCACCTTATCTTCATTGGGCGTCGACAGGCCGCGCATGCTCCATGATGAGGCGGAAATAAACGCCAGGTCGATAAACAACCCACGTAGCGCCTGAGCCGCCGCTTCACCAACGCAGGAACGGTTCTCGCGACAGACGGTGCCGCCGGTGTGAATGATCTTGCACTGGCTGTGTTCTATCAGGTAGCCCGCAATCACAAAATCATTGGTGACCACCGTCAGATCTTCGCGCTCACTGAGGTGCTTTGCCAATGCCAGCGTAGTGGTGCCCGCATCCAGATAAATGCAGCTGTTGGGCGGGACCTGCCGGGCAGCCAACTGACCGATGGCCGCTTTCTGTTGGCTGTACATCCCTTCCTTATCCTGATGAGAAGGTTCAATCGCCACCCGTTCAGCAGATTGCACCCCGCCTGACACTGCCAGTACCGCGCCCTGCTCCTCCAGTTTTTGCAGATCGCGGCGAATCGTCATATGCGACACTCCCAGCCGCTCGGTCAATTCGGCAATACTGACCACCCCGCGTTCTGATACCAGCGCTAAAATTTGCTGATGGCGTTCTACAGGTATCACGGTTCCCTCTCTTTTAACCGCAGTGATAATAATTGTGATTTTACGTCAATTTTCGTTCGATGAAAGCAGCCATTTTGCAGGTCGTGAGATCGCTCATGGTATCGATGACTTATTTTAAATATTTTTAAAACAGTGAGATAACGCGATATCAACCTTTTTAAGCGCATCAATTAAGGCTCCACTTAATGTTAATAATTGTGATATCGATCGCTGACTCAGCGTATCAATGCGCTTACATTTAACACAACAAAACAAATTATCACTAAAATTAACACGAGGTGCCAAATGACACAGCCAGGGGATTTTGCAGTTTGCATCGTAGGGTTAGGTTCCATGGGAATGGGGGCGGCGAAGTCGTGCATTAATGCCGGGCTGACGACTTATGGTGTCGATCTTAACCCACTGGCGCTGGCCACATTGCAGCAGGCCGGGGCCAAACAGGCTGCCACCAGCGCAGATGGATTCGCCTCTGAGTTGGATGCGTTATTGCTGCTGGTGGTTAACGCTGCTCAGGTCAAGCAGATCCTGTTCGGCGAAAACGGCCTGGCGGCGAAGCTGAAGCCCAATACGCCAGTCATGGTCTCTTCCACCATCTCCGCTGCCGATGCCAGGCAGATAGAACAACAACTGCTGGCGCTTGGCCTGAACATGCTTGACGCTCCGGTTTCAGGTGGCGCAGCCAAGGCGGCTGAAGGCCAAATGACGGTGATGGCATCCGGCGCAGAATCTACATTCCAACAATTGCAGCCGGTGCTGGACGCCATTGCCGGCAAGGTCTATCGCATTGGTGAAGAGATTGGCCTGGGTGCCACGGTGAAAATCATCCACCAATTGCTGGCCGGGGTGCACATCGCCGCCGGAGCCGAGGCCATGGCGCTGGCTGCCCGCGCCGGTATTCCTCTGGATGTCATGTACGACGTCGTCACCCACGCGGCCGGCAATTCCTGGATGTTCGAGAACCGTATGCGTCACGTGGTTGACGGCGACTATGCGCCCAAATCGGCGGTGGATATCTTCGTGAAGGATCTGGGGCTGGTGGCGGATACCGCCAAAGCACTGCATTTCCCGCTGCCGCTGGCATCTACCGCTTTTAATATGTTTACCGCCGCCAGCAATGCCGGTTTCGGCAAAGAGGATGACAGCGCAGTGATCAAAATCTTCTCCGGCATCGACCTGCCGCAAAAGAAGGAGAACGCATAATGCTGCTCGGCGTAATTGCAGATGATTTTACCGGCGCGACCGACATTGCCAGCTTTCTGGTGGAAAACGGCCTGTCGACGGTGCAGTTAAATGGCGTACCGCATGATGAAATGCCGATTGAAGCGCAAGCGGTCGTTATCAGCCTGAAATCAAGATCCTGCCCAGCTTCGCAGGCAGTTGAACAATCTTTGCAGGCGCTGGCCTGGCTGCAGCGCCAGGGCTGCCGGCAATTTTACTTCAAATATTGCTCAACCTTCGACAGCACTGCGCAGGGTAACATCGGCCCGGTGACCGATGCGCTGCTTGATGCACTGGGCGAAAACCAAACGGTGATTTCCCCGGCGCTGCCGGTCAACGGCCGGACGGTGTATCAGGGCTATCTGTTTGTGTTGGATCAACTGCTGTCGGAGTCCGGCATGCGCCATCACCCGGTGACGCCGATGACCGACAGCAATCTGCTGCGGTTGATGGAAGCACAGGCTCAGGGACGCTGCGGACTGGTAACGGCCGCAGAGATGGATTGCGGTGCCGGCGCGGTGGTGGAAAAGCTGCAACAGCTGGCGCAGCAAGGCGTGCGATATGCGGTGCTGGATACGCTCAATGAGCAGCACTTGCTGACCCAGGGCGAAGCGCTGAAAAATATGAAGCTGGTGACCGGCGGATCGGGCCTGGCCATCGGCCTCGCACGGCAATGGGCTCAGCCGGGACAAGATCGTCCGCAGGCCGCGGGAGCCCCACAGGGGGAGAAAGCGGTGGTCCTGTCCGGCTCCTGCTCCGTCATGACCAATCGACAGGTCGCCCGATATCGTCAACAGGCCCCGGCCATGGCTATCGACGTGGCGCGTTGCCTTAGCGAAGCTGACCACGCGGCCTATGTCACAGAACTGGCCGACTGGGTACAGCGGCAGGAAAATGCCCCGCTGGCCCCGCTGCTGTATGCCACCGCCGAACCGGAGAAACTGCAGCAGGTTCAGCAACAATATGGCATGGCTGCAGCCAGTCAGGCAGTGGAGTCACTGTTTGCCGGAGTGGTTAAACAGCTCCAACAATCAGGGTACCGTCGCTTTATCGTTGCCGGCGGCGAAACCTCTGGCGTAGTGACGCAGGCGCTGGGCATTCGCGGCTTCCACATAGGCCCCTGCATCTCTCCCGGCGTACCCTGGGTTCGCGCCATCGAACAACCGGTTTCACTGGCCCTTAAATCGGGCAATTTTGGCGATGATAACTTTTTCGCCCGGGCACAAACGGAATTCCCATTATGACAATGACGACCGAACAACAGGCACGCGAAGAGATGGTGCGCCTCGGAGCCTCGTTCTTCCAACGCGGCTACGCCACGGGCTCCGCCGGTAACCTTTCGCTGTTGCTGGCGGACGGCACGCTGCTGGCAACCCCGACAGGATCCTGCCTGGGCGAACTGCAGGCCGAGCGGCTGTCGAAAGTCAGCCTGAACGGCGAATGGCTGTCCGGCGACAAACCCTCGAAAGAGATCAGCTTTCATCGTGCGCTGTATCTGAATAACCCAGAGTGCAAAGCGGTGGTGCACCTGCACTGTACCTACCTCACCGCGTTATCGTGCCTGCAAGGGTTGGACGTGGAGAATGCCATAAAACCCTTCACCCCTTATGTGGTGATGCGGGTCGGCAAGGTGCCGGTGGTGCCGTACTACCGCCCAGGTGATTTACGGCTGGCGGAAGACCTGGCCAAACTGGCACCGACCCACCGCGCCTTTTTGCTGGCCAATCACGGCCCGGTGGTTACGGGCAAGGATCTGCGGGCGGCAGCGGATAATACCGAAGAGATGGAAGATGCCGCCAGGCTGATTTTCACCCTCGGCGACCGCCCAATACGCTATTTGACCGATGATGAAATTACCGAGCTACGGAGCTGAACCATGCCTAAGTTTGCCGCCAATTTATCGATGATGTTTAACGAACTGCCATTCCTGGAAAGGTTCGAGGCTGCCGCAGCCGAAGGTTTCACGGCAGTCGAGTTCCTGTTTCCCTATGACTATCCGGCCGAATTGCTGGCGGAACAACTGCGCAGCAACGGTTTGCAGCAGGTGCTGTTTAATACCGCGCCGGGCAATGCCGAAGCCGGCGAATGGGGGCTGGCGGCGGTGCCGGGCCGCGAGCAAGATGCGCGTGCAGATATCGATCGCGCCCTGGCTTACGCCATTGCGCTGAACTGCCCCAACGTGCACGTGATGGCCGGCGTCGTTCCCCCGGGGGCGGACTGGCAGCGCTATCGCGATACCTTTATCGATAATATTCGCTATGCCGCAGACCGCTTCGCCCAGCACGGCATCAAGGTGCTGATTGAAGCGCTCAGCCCACAGGTTAAGCCGCATTATCTGTTTTCCAGCCAGCACCAGGCAGCCGAACTGGTCCAGGCCATCGATCGCTCGAACGTCTTCGTACAGTTCGACTTTTTCCATGCTCAGTTGGTGGACGGCAACATCAGCGGGCTGATGCATTCGCTGGCCGGCCGCTACGCCCATATTCAGATTGCCTCGGTGCCGGATCGTCATGAACCGGACGACGGCGAACTGAATTATCCGTGGCTGTTCGACCAACTGGACGCCATCGGCTATCAAGGTTGGATCGGTTGTGAATACCGGCCGCGTGGCGATACCACCGTCGGGCTTGATTGGCTAAGACCTTACCAGTAAGGCACTGCGCCAACCCAGGGATTTCCAAAACATAAAAATTAAACGCACCCGTATCGCCAACCGGCGATCGCGGTGCCTGACTCTTACCCGATTAAAGGCTATTTCATGTCTACCTCTATGCTTTTGATGATTGCCGTATTAGGTGTGGTACTGCTCTTGCTGATGGTCATCAAGGCCAAGATCCAGCCCTTTGTCGCCTTGCTGGTGGTCAGTCTGTTGGTGGCGTTGGCCAGCGGCATTCCTACCGGCGAAGTGATGAAAGTGATGACCGCAGGTATGGGCGGCGTACTGGGTTCGGTGACCATTATCATCGGCCTGGGCGCGATGCTCGGCCGTATGATCGAACATTCTGGCGGTGCCGAATCGCTGGCCCAGCGCTTCAGCAAAGCTTTGGGGCCGAAACATACCGTGGCCGCCCTGACCATCGCCGCATTTATTCTCGGCATTCCGGTCTTTTTCGACGTCGGCTTTATCATCCTGGCGCCGATCATCTACGGTTTTGCCAAGGTCGCTAAAGTTTCGCCGCTGAAGTTCGGCCTGCCGATGGCCGGCGTAATGCTGACGGTTCACGTCGCCCTGCCACCACATCCAGGCCCGGTCGCCGCAGCCGGGCTGCTGAACGCCGATATTGGCTGGCTGACCATTATCGGTCTCGCGATTTGTATTCCGGTAGGCGTGATCGGTTATTTCACAGCCAAGCATTTGAATCGTAAAACTTATCCACTGTCGATTGAGGTACTGGAACAGCTGCAGCTGGCAGCGCCCGAACCGGCGCCGGAAGGCAAAGCACCATTGAGCGACCGCATCAATCCGCCTGGCGCCGGGTTGGTGGCCGCGCTGATCGTCATTCCTATCGCGATTATCATGCTGGGCACCGTTTCGGCCACGCTGCTCGAGCCGGGTTCAGCACTGCGCGACACGCTTTCGTTGCTCGGCTCACCGGCAGTAGCGCTGATGATTGCCCTCTTGCTGGCATTCTACTTCCTGGCCATTCGTCGCGGCTGGAGCCTGCAACACACCAGCGACGTCATGGGGGGCGCTCTGCCGACCGCCGCGGTGGTGATCCTGGTTACCGGTGCCGGTGGCGTATTCGGCAAAGTCCTGGTGGAGTCAGGCGTGGGCAAGGCATTGGCAGACGTGCTGACCACCATCGGCCTGCCGTTGATCCCGGCAGCTTTTATCATTTCGCTGGCGCTGCGCGCCTCTCAGGGGTCCGCTACTGTAGCGATACTCACGACCGGTGGCCTGTTATCGGAAGCGGTTAGCGGGCTTAATCAGCTGCAATTGGTACTGGTCACTCTCGCCACCTGCTTCGGCGGGCTGGGCTTATCGCACGTAAATGACTCCGGCTTTTGGATCGTCACCAAATACCTCGGGCTTTCGGTCGCCGATGGCCTGAAAACCTGGACGGTACTGACGACGATCCTTGGCCTGAGCGGTTTCCTGTTCACCTGGTTACTGTGGCTGGCGGTGTAATTTCTCTGGCATACTGCACAGACCGCCTCTGGCTCTGTGCAGGAAAAAAAATAATGCCTCTTATCACTACCGCACCGCTGTTGCTTACCGAACGTTTACGCCTTGATGCACATACGCTGGACGACTTTGACTCGCTGGCCGCCATGTGGGCCGATCCTGAAGTGGTTCGTTATATCGGCGGCACGCCGAGGGATCGTGAAGATTCCTGGGGCCGTCTGATGCGCTACGTCGGCCACTGGGCGTTGCTGGGTTATGGCTACTGGGCCGTGCGCGATAAAGTCAGCGGCGCTTACCTTGGCGGCATCGGTTTTTCCGACTTCCAGCGCAATATCCATCCGGCGCTTGATGCCCCCGAAATGGGCTGGACGCTGGTGACCTCGGCACAGGGTAAAGGCTATGCCACCGAAGCGCTGCGCGCGGCTTTGGCCTGGGGAAAAGACCATTTACCGGGCGATAAGGCGGTATGCATTATCTCACCGGAAAATCAGCCCTCATTGGCATTGGCGAAGAAGGTCGGTTTCAGCGAAAGTCATCGCAGCGAGTACCACCAAAGCCCAATTCTGGTGATGCACTGCCCGCTATAAGCCGGCAACCTGACCCGACGCGGTAGCCAAAGCGACCTGGACAAAGTTATCCCGTAGCGCATCAGGCTGCTGCGGGTTCCAGGCGATACCGACTTGCCATTGGGTCTGTTCGCCGCTCAGCGGCAGAATATCGATGCCCGCCGGCGCAATATGCGTGACGCTATGCGGCAGCAGAGCAACGCCAATGCCGGCGGCAACCAGTGCCAGCAAGGTTTGAATATCACCGGCCTGCTGTACCACGTTAGGTGCCAGTTGATGGGCGGCAATAAAACGCAGCGACTGGTCGCTCAGCCCGCGCCCACGCTTGGGCGTCAACTGTAACAACGGTAAGGTGTTGAATTGCTCCATCAGGGTGTCCGCCCGCAGCGCCAGCGCCGAAGGCGCCGCCAGCACCAATCGGTCACTCAGCAACGCACTGGCGCGCAACGGCGTACTGACAGGTAATCGCACAAATCCCACCTGCAGCTCCCCCTGCAATAGCAACTGATATTGCCGTTCTGAAGGCAAGTCTTCCAACCCCACGGCAACCTCGGGAAAGCGATGACGGAAAGCGGCCACCAACTGCGGCGCCAGATGAAAGCTGGACAGGCCAAAGCCGATTGCCAACCGCCCCGCCTCCCCCCGTACCACCTGCACGGCTCGCTGCTGAAACTGCAGATGCTGAGCGACTAACGTTTGAGCTTCAGGATAGAGCCGTTGGCCGCTGGCGGTCAGTTGCGCCCCCTGACGGCCACGGTTAAACAAGCGGGCACCCAGCAGCGTTTCCAACGCCTGGATCTGTTTGCTCAGCGCCGGCTGGGTGATGCACAGCCGCTCTGCCGCCAAGCGATAATTGCCCTGTTCGGCCAGCACCACGAAGGCGCGGAGTTGTCGTATATCCATTCCGTTAGGTTATCAAAAAAGGAATTTAATTGATTATACAGTAATCAATGGCTTTGCTGTAATCAACGCCAGATAACAGCCAAAAGGTAATCCTATGACAAACTCTTTACGCGCCGCGACGGTGCAGTTTCAGCATCGCGCCAATGATAAAAACTACAACCTGTCGGTGATCGAGGGCTTTATCACCCGCGCCGCCGCCGAACAGATCCAGCTGCTGACCTTCCCGGAAATGTGCATCACCGGCTATTGGCACGTACGCCACCTCAGCGCCGGTGAAATTGGTGCACTGGCGGAGCCCATCGCCGACAGCCCTTCGCTGGCGCGCATTCGCCCGCTGGCCGAACGCTATAACATGGCGATCGGCGTCGGACTGATTGAACTGGGCGATGATGGCAAATATTACAATGCCTACGCCGTCTGCCTGCCCGACGGCAAGCTTCACGTTCACCGTAAACTGCATGCCTTTGAACACCCGGCAATCGCCAGCGGCGACAGTTTCACCGTGTTCGACACCCCATGGGGTATCCGAATGGGGGTGCTGATCTGTTGGGACAATAACCTGGTTGAGAATGTCCGCGCGACCGCATTGCTGGGGGCAGAGGTACTGTTGGCACCGCATCAGACCGGCGGCACTCATTCGCGTAGCCCACACGGCATGAAGCCGATCCCACTGGAAATTTGGCAACGGCGGCAGGAGGATCCGGCGGCGATAGAGGCGGCGTTTCGTGGCGAACACGGGCGTGGCTGGCTGATGCGCTGGCTCCCGGCACGTGCCCATGACAATGGTTTGTTTGTGTTATTCAGCAACGGAGTGGGACGTGACGATGACGAAGTGCGTACCGGCAATGCGATGATCCTCGACCCTTATGGCCGCATTCTGGCGGAAACCTGGGCGGCAGAAGATCAGATGGTCACGGCCAACCTTGATCTGTCCCTGATCCCGCTCAGCACGGGCCGCCGCTGGATCCACGGTCGTCGACCGGCACTGTACGACATTCTTACGCAGCCGCAAGGCTATGAGCGAGATGCCCGCAGCGCGCGGTTTTCAACGGAACCGGCGCAAAAATTGGGCAAGTGACCGACACCGAATAACAGGCAAAAAAAATCCGCCCGAAGGCGGATTTTTATCTGATGCGGCCAACTGCGCCACATGCTCATGCCCGCAGGCATGGAGAAATCTTAGAAACGGTAGCCTACGCCAACGCTCCAGATACCAACGTCAACACTGCGGATACGGCTCTGCTCGTAACCAACGTCCAGTGCTACGTCCTGGATTGGGTTGAACTGCAGGCCAGCACCGTAGGTGAAGCCGTAGTCGCTGCTGCCGTTACGGTCAGTACCGTTTTGAGCGTTGTCGATGTTTTTACCGTAACCAACACCCACTACACCGTAGATGCTTGCCCAGTCGTTGAAGCGGTAAGCTGGACCGGCAGTGATAGAGTTGTACTGAGCTTTACCGTAGTAACCGTTCTCAGAACCGTTCTTCTCTACGTGGGTAAAGGAACCGATAACACCCAGTGGGTTGTTGTCGAACTCGTAACGGTATTTCAGGTTGAAACCGTCGGCTTTGTTAGCAACGCCTTGGAGATCACCCTGCGCATAGCCAGCGGATACGGTGCTCTGACCAGCGAATGCGGTACCTGCGGTTACTGCTAATACACAGGCTGCTACTGCGGAAAGACATGCAATTTTTTTCATAACCACCTCAAACGCGTTATATTTTTAAGTAAATCCATTTGTTCATGCATTGAAAATATAACAAAAATTAGCGTGAAACTCTGCCTTAAAATGAGTGTCTAATGCTTTATATCGTGTAACATTAGATTTCAAGAACAGTGTATCTACTTCATTTCGCTCTATTTTCGAGCCGCATTCTACGCGTTTCTGTGATAAGAATCACCTATTTAATATCCAGACAATTCTTAAAAAAAGAGCACTTTTTGACCATAAAAGCTGTTCTGGCGCCGGGAGCCAGCGCTTTTTTTCGTTGAAAATGCTTTTCTCAGACACATTTACCGCAATTCATTTACACTGCCGTCATCCAAACATCGACCTCTTCCCAGATCGTGGGAAATGCATAAAAGGCTCTAAAGGATGTCTTCGTCTGCAACCGCAAAAGCGTCTTCTACGCTGCTGCCAATCTGCCTGTTGATCATCGCTATGGTCTCTATCCAAAGCGGTGCCTCCCTGGCCAAAAGCCTGTTCCCGCTGGTCGGCGCAGAAGGCATCACCACGCTGCGTTTGAGTATCGGCACGCTGATCCTCTTTATTATCTTCCGCCCGTGGCGCATGCGATTTGCCGCCGGTAGCCGACTACCGTTGTTCATTTACGGTCTGGCGCTGGGCGCGATGAATTACCTGTTCTATCTTTCCCTGCGCACTCTGCCGCTCGGTATCGCCGTGGCATTGGAGTTCACCGGCCCGCTGGCGGTCGCCATGTTCTCTTCACGCCGTGCGATTGACTTTTTGTGGGTGGCACTGGCGATCGCCGGACTCTGGTTCCTGCTGCCGTTGGGCCATGACATGGGCAGCATCGATCCCTTCGGCGCCGCCTGTGCGCTGGGTGCCGGCGCCTGCTGGGCGGTCTACATTATCTGCGGCCAGAAAGCCGGTGGCGACCACGGGCCGGGAACCGTTGCGGTGGGCTCACTGATTGCCGCCGTGGTGTTTTGCCCGATTGGCGCCTGGCAAGCCGGCAGCGCACTGCTGAACATTGATATCCTGCCGGTCGCCCTGGCCGTAGCTATTCTCTCTACCGCGCTGCCCTATTCGCTGGAAATTATTGCGTTGCCAAAAATACCGGCGCGGACTTTCGGCACATTGATGAGCCTGGAACCGGCACTGGCTGCGCTTTCGGGCATGCTGTTCCTGAATGAACACCTGACGACGGTGCAATGGCTGGCGCTGGCTGCGATCATTACCGCCTCCATGGGGGCGACCCTGACCATCAAACCCAAACCGCAAATCGAAAACCTGTCCTGAGTGTTGGCTACGCCTGCATTTGCCCAAAGCGGAATGCAGGCGGGTTAACTGTTTTCACGCTGGCAAACAGGCATACTTTTCCCCGCAGTCCCCCCAGGTAGTTATGGAAATAAACCCGATAGGGTTAACCACATGGAGAATCAAAGTGATTTATAACACGCTGTTTAACCCACGCTATGGCCGTGGGCTGTCACCGACACTGGTCGAAACCCTCACCGCTGTGCGTCAATACGATCTCGCCGAGCTGGCTCAGGGGCGGCATGAGATAAAGGGTGAGAAGATCTTTATGGACGTGATGACGCTAACCACCGGGCTAGCGGAAACCCGACGTGCAGAGCTGCATCAGGAATATGCCGCCATTCATCTGCTCCTCGGCGGTGAAGAACGCATTGATTACGGTTTGCCGGGGGATTGGCAAAGTGAGTTGCCTTATGACGATGCACGAGATGTACAACTGCTGGATATCATACGCCACCGCCAGACGCTGGCGATGTTTCCCGGTATGTACGCCATATTTTTACCTCATGAGCCGCACAAAGTCGCTTGCCAACTTAATGTATCGATGCCAATCAAAAAAGCGGTGATAAAGGTGCATTACACCCTGCTGCTGTAATTGGCCAGCCGGTCTATCTGGATGACCGACCTCCCATCACGCTGAGCGAAAGCCACCCTGATCAATACTGGGGCAAAGCGCGTATAAACCTCGCCGTCTGCGCCGGAGAGCGCAGTTGGATAAAGCGGATATGGCGATACCGGGCATCGTTCATATCCGCAAGGTAGCCGGCCCGGTTTTTACGGTAGGTCTTGATGGTCCATAAAACGATGGAATCACGGCTGAAAAAGGAACGGCGGAAGCTCTCGCGGTTACCGGTGCCGGGCCACAACTCGGTACCTTGCCATGCGCGTGTAGCGGCACGACGCACCGCCTGAAACAGCGTACGACAAAAGCCATAATCTACCCATACCACCCAATCAACGCTTTCCCATTTAATCGTTTTGGTCCGGCTGTAATTGCCGTCAAGCACCCAGCCGGACTCCGCCTTGGCCAGCGCCTGCGCGACCTGCGCCAAAAACTCGTCATCGGGTGTACCCTGCCATTGCGGACGCCAAAACAGCTTGTCCAGCTCGATATGAGGCAGCGCAAACTTTTCCGCTAGCTGGCGCGCCACCGTGCTTTTGCCACTGCCACTGGTTCCAACGACGTTAATTTTCATGGGAGCGAATTCTGAGATGGAGGGAAATAGCTTAGCGGGATGTTATTCGTCTATCAATATGAATTAACAGGCAATTAATAAAATGAAATAAAAATGATTTAGAATGACGAATTTTGATGAAAATATAAATGAAAATGGTTATTAAACGCCTTCCTGAAATTATTACCCTGCGGAACCACCCTCACGAGAGAGGACGAAATAATATCATTACAATTCAAACCATTAGTAAAAAAATAAATATATCCCTATAACCTTACCCTTACTGGAGTTAATTTTCAATTCGTTAGAACCTATTTATCCAATAGCCATTTTCGGCCTGCAAAATGCTATATCGCTGCTATAATTACTCCCGTGACAAAAATAGGACAACGAACTAACGAGAGGATATCTGATATGAGTACCGCTAAACTGGTGAAAACGAAATCTTCTGAGCTGCTTTACACTCGTAATGACATGGACGAAAAAACCAAACTGGAAGCCATCAAGGCGTTGAACCATCAGGTGGTGCAGTTTACCGACCTGTCGTTGCTCACCAAGCAGGCGCACTGGAACATGCGTGGCGCCAACTTCATTGCCGTGCATGAAATGCTGGACGGGTTCCGTACCGCCATCATCGATCACCTGGACACTTTTGCCGAGCGCGTGGTGCAGTTGGGCGGCGTAGCATTGGGTACCGTGCAGGTCGTGAATGACAAGACCCCGCTGAAAAGCTATCCGACCAACATCCACAGCGTGCAGGAACACCTGAAAGCGCTGGCCGATCGCTACGGTGTGGCTGCGAACGACATTCGCAAGGCCATCACAGAAGTCGCTGATGAAGATACCGCGGATATGTTTACCGCTGCGTCACGCGATCTGGACAAGTTCCTGTGGTTTATCGAGTCCAACATCGAATAAATCTGCGCGACAAACAATCAAAGCGTTCCGCATTGCGGGATTGAACAGGCTGCGGGCTTTGCCCCGGCCTGTTTTTCTTTTACGCCGCTTGAATTGCTCAAAAAACAGCCCATAGTAGATAAATAGTAGATAAAACGAACTGATGAAGACTCAGCACTAGCGAGGTGATCATGGCAAGCGGATGGGCGGCAGACGGTGCCGTACAAGATCAAATCGACTCTACCGTCGATGATGCCGTACAGCGTGCCAGACAGGCGCTGGGACAGGGCGAAAGCGAACATTACTGTCAGGAATGCGGAGAGGAAATCCCTCTGGCGCGTCGGCAGGCACTGAAAGGCGTGCGTTATTGCCTGGCCTGCCAAACCGAGTTGGATAAAAAGCAGGCGGCAAGCAGTTTATATAACCGTCGCGGCAGTAAAGACAGCCAGTTGCGTTGAGCTTATCAACGCAAAATATCCCCCATGGACCTCTCTGACAGAACACTCCTGCACCAAATGCAACAAGCTTGCGGCATAAAAGTTAGAGTTAGTTATCAATATTGAAGCGAAACCGTTAACTATCGGTTGTTTCAACCCCATTATTTGGTTAATGATAGACCCATGCACCACCAGGTCGCCAAAAGCACCATTTTGGGGCCTCAATTTGGTGCATAAAAATAATAATTCGACCTTCAGAGCCAACATCACACCGCAACTCTTTGTTTTTATAGTAGTTGAAAACATGGCACGATTTTTTCATGGCACCAACTGCAATATAAAAAATGGGTAATCCGCAACCTGTACAGGAAATTCCTCTCATGAAGTCAATTTTTAAAGTCTCCCTGGCCGCACTTTCGCTGGCCTTTGCCGTAAGCTCCCACGCAGCAGACAAACTGGTCGTCGCCACCGATACCGCGTTCGTTCCTTTTGAATTCAAACAAGGCGATAAATACGTTGGTTTCGATATCGACCTGTGGGCCGCTATCGCCAAAGAACTGAAACTGGATTACACCCTGAAGCCTATGGATTTCAGCGGCATCATCCCGGCACTGCAAACCAAAAATATCGATCTGGCGCTGGCTGGCATCACCATTACCGAAGAACGTAAAAAAGCCATCGAATTCTCTGACGGCTACTACAAAAGCGGCCTGCTGGTGATGGTTAACGCCAACGATAACAGCATCAAGGGCATTGACGATCTGAACGGCAAAGTGGTGGCGGTGAAGAGTGGCACCGGCTCCGTGGATTACGCCAAGCAGCACATCAAAACCAAAGACCTGCGTCAGTTCCCGAACATCGATAACGCCTATATGGAACTGGGCACCAAACGCGCTGACGCGGTGCTGCACGACACACCAAACATTCTGTACTTCATTAAAACCGCCGGCGCCGGCAAGTTCAAAACCGTTGGCGACTCGCTGGAAGCACAGCAATACGGCATCGCCTTCCCTAAAGGCAGTGACGAACTGCGCGTGAAGGTGAATGGCGCGCTGAAAACGCTGCGCGACAACGGCACCTACAACGAAATCTACAAAAAATGGTTCGGTACCGAACCTAAATAACGGATGAAGTCAGTCACTGATTCACTTAAGCACAGGGGTGGTGCCTTAGCCCCTGCGCTTTGTTGTATCTGATTCCCACGTTTGGGATCACCGGGAGAAAACACCATGCAGTTCGACTGGAGCGCCATCTGGCCCGCCATCCCTATCCTGTTAGAAGGCGCCAAAATGACCCTGTGGATTTCGGTCCTCGGTCTGATTGGCGGCCTGATCATCGGCCTCGTTGCCGGTTTTGCCCGTACCTACGGCGGTTGGATTGCCAACCACATCGCCCTGGTATTCATCGAAGTTATTCGCGGCACGCCTATCGTGGTGCAGGTGATGTTTATCTACTTCGCCTTGCCGATGGCGTTCAGCGATTTGCGCATCGATCCCTTTAGCGCGGCGGTGGTCACCATCATGATCAACTCCGGCGCCTACATTGCGGAAATCACTCGCGGCGCCGTATTGTCGATCCACAGCGGCTTCCGTGAAGCAGGTCTGGCGTTGGGTCTGTCGCGCCGCGAAACCATCCGTTATGTCATTATGCCACTGGCGCTGCGCCGCATGCTGCCGCCGCTGGGTAACCAGTGGATCATCAGCATTAAAGACACCTCGCTGTTTATCGTGATCGGCGTGGCGGAACTGACCCGTCAGGGCCAGGAAATTATTGCCGGCAACTTCCGCGCGCTGGAAATCTGGAGCGCCGTGGCGGTTATTTATCTGATTATTACCCTGGTGCTGAGCTTCGTGCTGCGTCGTCTGGAAAGAAGGATGAAAATCCTGTGATTGAATTTAAAAACGTCTCCAAGCACTTTGGGCAAACCCAGGTGCTGCACAATATCGACCTGAAAATTAATCAGGGTGAAGTGGTGGTGATTATCGGGCCTTCCGGCTCCGGCAAATCCACGCTGCTGCGCTGCATCAACAAATTGGAAGAGATCACCAGTGGCGATCTGATCGTCGACGGTCTGAAAGCCAACGATCCCAAGGTTGACGATCGTCTGATCCGTCAGGAAGCCGGCATGGTATTCCAACAGTTTTACCTGTTCCCACACCTGACCGCACTGGAAAACGTTGCCTTCGGCCCGATCCGCGTACGCGGTTTGAAAAAGTCGGACGCGGAAAAACTGGCGCGCGAACTGCTGGCCAAAGTCGGCCTGGCGGAGCGTGCACATCACTACCCTTCCGAGCTTTCCGGCGGCCAACAGCAGCGCGTGGCTATCGCCCGTGCGCTGGCGGTAAAACCGAAAATGATGCTGTTTGATGAACCGACCTCCGCACTTGATCCGGAACTGCGCCATGAAGTGCTGAAGGTTATGCAGGATCTGGCGGAAGAAGGCATGACCATGGTCATCGTCACCCACGAAGTCGGCTTTGCCGAAAAAGTGGCTTCGCGACTGATCTTTATTGATAAAGGCCGGATTGCAGAAGACGGCAACCCGCATGACCTGATCAACCACCCGCCAAGCCCGCGCTTGCAGGAGTTCTTGCAGCACGTATCCTGATTTACCCTCCCAGCGGTGGGCCTGTTCCGGGCCCGCCGTTTCTATATGGCAATAGCACGCGTTATCACTCCCTGCGCCTCTTCATTTTCTACTATATTCTTTGTTTTTCTTAACATTTGTAATTAATCCGCCGATTTACAGAGCCCCAAGAGAGGATACATGCCCGCAACCGCATACTCCCGATTCGGTTCTCATCTGCGAGAACAGCTGTTTCCCCTGTTGCTGCTGCTGATCACTTATGCAGTTTCTCCACTGGCAACGGCGCAGCCCGCACAGGATCCCGCGCCCAGTGGCCAAACCGAGCAACAAAAAGCCTCCTACGCGGCGCTCGCAGATATTCTGCAAGACGACAAAGCCCGTGCCGAACTGATTAACCATCTGAGACAGGCGGCGGATCAACCAGCCGCAGCGCAGCCCAAGTCAGCAACGCCGGAGCCATCAGACTCGCTGAGCGGAAGCCTGACCAGTTTGGCGCAAGACAGCCTTAGCACCCTCGACAAGAAGTTAAACTCGAGGCAAAAACTGATCGACTCTGGGCCAAAACGCACTTTCCATCCGGACGTTTTCTTTCGGGCTTTGGGTTATTTTCTGCTGACGGTTGCGCTGACCTTTGCCCTCTTCCATCTGATCCGCCGGATAATCCGCCCGCTATACAAACGCATCGGCAACTGGGGACACAACGCCAAACTTCAGCATGATTCGTGGTACAAACTGCCAACGGCGATCCTCGGCGCCTTCGCTATCGATTTGCTGGTGTTGTTGCTGGCACTGACTGCCGGTAATCTGTTTGCCCGTCATGTCCACGCCGACAACGCCACCATATTGCGGCTGCAAACCCTGTTTCTTAGCGCCTTCGCGGTGATCGAGTTCTTCAAGGCGGTGCTGCGGCTGATTTTTGCACCCAATTTCGATTACCTGCGTCCTTTTGCTTTCTCCGATGCCGTCGCCCATTACTGGAATACGCGTCTTGCCTGGCTTAGTGGCCTGATCGGCTACGGCCTGATGGTGGTGGTACCGGTAGTGGCGACACAGATCAGTTACCCCGCAGCCGCCGCAGCCAATCTGGTCATCATGCTGGCACTGACGCTATACGCACTGGCGTTGATCCTGCGTAACCGCAAGCCGATACAGCTCCAGATTAACCTGTTGGCCGAACGATCGATGGCGTTCTTCAGCATCATTCTGCGCGGTTTGGGCCATGTCTGGCACCTGCTGGCGATCGCTTATTTCCTGGTGCTGTTTGTCCTGTCGCAATTTGATATTGGCAACAGCCTGAACTTTATGATGACCGCAACGGTAAAAAGCCTGGTGGTTATCGGCGTCGGGGCGTTGATCTCCGGCCAACTGACCCGCTGGATTTTCCGCCGTATTTCGCTGCCGGATGATGTCAACCGACGCTATCCGATGCTGGAACGTCGTATTAATTCCTATATTCCCAATGGGTTGAAAATATTGCGGGTGATGGTGGTACTGACGGTCACGCTGCTGCTGTTTGACGCCTGGCATCTGATCAACCTTTACCAGTGGGCAAGCAGCGAAAACGGGGAAAAAATCGTCGGCGGACTGGTACATATCCTGCTGATTCTGGTGATTGCGGTTATCAGCTGGACGCTGATGGCCAGCGTTATCGAACATCGACTGGCGCTGGAGTTGAGCAACGGCATCCGTCCCAGCGCGCGCGAACGCACGCTGCTGACGCTGTTTCGTAACGTGCTGGCCATCGTTATCAGCACCATTACCATTATGATTGTTCTGTCACAGGTGGGGATTAATATTGCCCCGCTGCTGGCCGGGGCCGGGGCGTTGGGGCTGGCCATCAGTTTTGGCGCGCAAACGCTGGTAAAGGACGTGATCACCGGCGTATTCATCCAGTTTGAGAACGGCATGAATACCGGCGAGTACGTCACCGTCAGCGGCATTACCGGTACGGTTGAGCGCATGACCATCCGGTCGATTGGCCTGCGGGACGATTACGGCGTGTATCATATCGTCCCCTTTTCTTCGATCACGACGCTGGCGAATTACGCCCGTGAATTTGGCGTGTACCGCGCCAACTACAGCGTTAGCCGTGACGAAGATATCGATCATGTCCATGAGGTGCTGCATCAAGCCGTCGCCGCGTTGAAACAAGACGAACAGGTGAAGAGCTTTTTGGTGGGCGAACCGGTGTTCAACGGCGTAGTGGCGCTGGGCGATCGCTCCTTCACCACCCGGGTGACCGTACGCACCCAGGCATTAAAGCAGTGGGTGGTGCAGTATGCCCTCGACCGTCTGGTCAAAATACACTTTGATCAAGCCGGTATCGCTATGCCGCAACAGGCAATGCAACTTTCTTATGCGCCAGGTACGCAACAGTCGGCAACAAAACAAGTTGAGTGAAGAATGACGCTAACCCCGGCAGGGGTTAGCGTCACCGACCTCAGTGCAACGACTCTCCCTGCTTGACCGTGGTAAACGTCTGCATCAGTTTGACCACATCCTGCATACCTATATTCACCCGATTAATCACTTCACCGGCATCGTGCGTCAACGCCACGCCACCGCCAGCCTGTTCCACACAGACCGCCATGCCGGCTATGGCCGCCGCCACTCCCTGCTGAATAGATTTGGTGATACGTTCAATTTCAGTCGCCGCCTGGCGAGACTGTTCCGCCAGAGTACGTACTTCATTAGCGACAACGGCAAATCCGCGCCCATGCTCACCCGCATGCGCTGCCTCAATCGAGGCATTAATCGCCAACAGGTTGGTTTGAGAGGCGATTTTACGGATTGCCTCCACCATAGTGCCTATCTGCTGTGAACCAATGCCCAGCTCACTGACCACCGCGGAAGTATCGCGCGCGGCCGCTTCAACCTGTTGCATGCCTGCGACCGCCTGCTGGACGATCACGGCCCCTTGTGCAGCGGTCCGGTCAGTATCCAGTGATAAATGGTGGGCATTACGCACCATTTCTTCTTCGTGCTGCTGTTGGATCATCTGCCGGGTGATGTCTTGAGCAATTTTCACCACTTTGACCACTTGCCCATCATCATCAAGAATCGGGTTGTAGCTGGCCTCCAGCCATACCCGCTCTCCGCGCCGGTTCACCCGTTCAAAACGCCCGGTGATAAACTCGCCGCGTGCGAGACGCCGCCAATGCTGGCGGTAATCGTCAGAATGGGCAAATTCAGGTGGGCAGAGCACCGCATGCGCCTGTCCCCGCGCCTCCTCAATTCGGTAGCCCATCAATTTCAGCATATTGTCGTTGGCGGCAAGGATCTTGCCCTGCGCGTCAAAGGTGATCATTGCCATCGAACGGTTTAGCGCCGACAGCAGGCTCTGATGCTCCTGCGCTTGGATGATGCGCTCCGTCACAACGCTGGCGATCTTGACGATCTCCACCACCCGCCCCTGTTTATTCATCACCGGGGTATAGGTGCCCTGCAGCCACACGGCCTCGCCGTCTTTGCGAATGCGTTTTATATTATCGGTAATGGGCTTGCCGTTATTTAACATATCCCAGTGTTTGCGATATGCCGGGCTGACGACATATTCCGGGGAACAAAAGAGGCGGTGATGCTGGCCGATAACTTCCTGTCGTTGAAATCCCATCGTTTTTAGAAATAAATCGTTAGCGCGCAGCACGGTGCCATCGGGTTTAAATACGATCATGGCAACGGCATTTTCTATCGCGCTCAACTCGGCACGGCTGTGGGTGTTTAACTGACTGAATCGTAACAGCATAGGGTTAAAATCCTTCTGGCAGATGATTTAGCAGACAAGTGCTTTTCATTTTATTTTTCTGCACGCTGCGCCCACACGCAGACGTGCATCACCCTGAGAAACAGGCAGGCCTAATTCTCCTGGCAGATAAAGCTCACCGGATTAAAATATCAATTAAGTAAGGTAACTATTGTGTTTTGAATAAATAACTTATTTAAGATTTTTAGTATTGGACGACGTATTGAGAATAACGCAACATGCGGAAATTGAAAGGGAAACGCGAAGATTTATAGGTGCCGGTCAAATAACCGGCACCAGAGTACATTAATCCAACAACCAAGATTCAGGCAACCAATAATTCCTCCGTTGATGCCGAACCGGTGACAATGACCTCCGGTGGGACATAGCGCAGTTCGCTAAGTAACAGCTGGTGATCCTGGCCCAAAAGTAAGATCACGCTGTCTGCAGCATCCAGCCGGTGATCGTCGTTATTGTCGACAATAATATAACTGCTGTTTTGATCGGCCAATACACTGCTCACCCCCACCTTAGCGCTGAGCGCCCCCGGTCTGTCCAGATCCAACAGTGCCGCCAGCAGTTGGCTGGGGCTCCCCATCTGTTCATCTGTCAGCGCACCGATCCGGCCTTCAATATTTTGACCGTCGCTGGTACCGTAATCTGCCAATGAGCTCCCCCCGGCATTATGGAATAAGCGTACGCCAGACAAAACGTCAGTAACGCTGTCTTGCTGTAGTGAAAATCCCTTGAGAGTGACGCCGGAAGCTGCCGTACTTGATTGCAGAGTTATACTGTTTTTCCCTGCACCTGCGATTAGCGTGGTATCGCCCATGATATTGAACTGGTCATTGCCGCCCCCACCTTTGACTAACAATTGCTCACCCACCAGCCCCAATTCGACCAATAACGGATCCAATTTCGCCTGGCTAGCGCCGCTGAGGGGCAGTAAATCCAGCATCTGAATCAGCGTACCGTTTCCGCTGCCGCCATGGGCCGAATTGAGAGTGAACGCGTTGCTGGCAAAGGCTGAAGCATCAATCAGGCCCACATTGTGATACCCCTCTTCTAAAGTCAGGTTGAAGCTCGCTCGACCCGAAAGCACGATGTCATGCACCTGGTCATTGCTGCCGGTCAAAGTCAATGTGCTGGGGCTCCAACCCGTGGCATTGATGGCAATCAGCTCCAGCGGATTTTCACTGCCGTGGGAATCCAGCGCCAAAAATCCGACGTTTCCACTGCCGGAAAATAACAGATCGACGCGGTGAGTAGCATTTTCCAGAAAATCGATTTCGATCCGGCTGTCAAACTGATTGCCCACACTGCTGAATTCAAGCCGTGCGGCTTGCGCATTGGCGTTAATCACTTTAACGTTATCTGCCCGGCCGGAAAGCAACAGTCCACCACTACCAAGATCGTTTGCCACCCGATCCTGAATGACATACCCACCTAGGGTTCCCTCAACCGTTGCGTTACCGCTTATCACGCCGTAGTCAAAAACGTGTGCTTCAGTGGCCAGTTTTACCGTCTGAATCCCACTCCAACTGACCTTATTCAGGGTCGCTTCGGCCTGGCCAATATAACCAGCCAGATCAAGCTGCTCAAAATGGCTGAAATTTGCAGCGTTGCTGCTAACCGTGCTGACACGCATTCCCCAAAGGTCTAGCGTGGACGTGAGTTTGACGATCAGATTAGCGGACAGAATGTCCATGCCTGCGCCACCGTCAGCCTTCAGCGACCAACCTACATGATTGGCGCCTCCGGTAGAGTTCCCGGCCCACAGCAGGCTGTCATTGCCCTCACTCAGATTAAAATTCCCGGTTGCGGCAGCGACATCGGCCAGCCCGGTTAACTGTACCCGATCGCTACCGTAGGTACCGTCGAGGGTGACGTTAGCGTTATTTACGGTCACCGCCACGCCATATTTGACGTTCGGATTGTTGTGCAACTGAATGGCTGCAGCCCCATCCCCATTGATAATCAGATAGGAAAGTTGGGCAGCGTAGCTCAGATCCACTGCGGCATCCGTATCTGCATTAAGGAAAACCCGGAACAGTACCGCAGTTTCGGCGTTGCTCAACGAGTGTCCGACATGAGTGTTTACCGTCCCGTAGGCATTTCCGCCCTCTTCGCTGGTGCTTAGCGAAGCCGTGGTTTTATAGCCCAGACTTTGGCCAATTTCGCGGGCAAACGCCCATTGCTCACTCTGAGTGATACCGCCGATGATGTCGCCAGTCACCAGATCCTCAACCACTGCCTGCGTGATTAGCCCCTTGTCGCCACCCAACGTCCGGTAATGCGCCAACTGTTGCTCATCTGCTGCCCTGCCATGAACGGCTTGATACACGTGCTGAATAAAAGCATCCCCCTGCAGGTTGCCAATTTGTTCCTGAAACTCGGGAGTTGCCAACAGGGCAGCCACCAACTCAGCATAGCTCAGGGTGCCAGAGGCCAGGGTTTTGCTCCAGGTATCCAATGAACCGGCATCGATACTCCGTTCAGGAATAGCGCGGAACAGTGCTGCCACCTGTTCCAAATAAACCGTTGCGGGCAACTCCCCCGAAGGATATTCATAACCGGCATCATTAAAATGCTGTTGCGCAGTTTGATCTGCCGGTGCCACTTCGCCACGTAATTGCTCAATCATGGCAACCAGCAGCTCACCACGTGTCGCCCCTTCCGCCAGTTGATGCTGATAATCGGCCAGCTCAGCCGCCGTTGGCGAACGTTCGAAACCCTGTTCAAACAACTGTTGAATAAAATCACCGTCGGAAAGGTTATTGATTGGCAAGGTCTCTATTTTTTCCTGCGCCAAAACGGCCAGGTCGGCACCCTGATTGAGCTGACTGCCATACGAATTGATTTCGTCGGCCAGCCAAGGGGCTTTCAGCAGGTAGAACACGGCGATGGCATCGCCTGCCCCTCCGACAGCATCCGCGGCGACGGAAGGAAAGAGTCCCTCGGCAATCCGTTGGTCCAATGCATCACGCTGCGCCAGAATGACAGGATCGTCACCAAGATAATTAAAAAGACTGATGACTACACTGGCGATCGCGCTGTTGAAATGGCCCTGCATAAGCAGCTCGTTGATATAATCCGGATCGGGGTAGGCGTTATAAACTGAAAGGTAGACTGAGGTTAGAATATCGTATTCGCTCTGGCCGCTCATCCAGTCGGCATCAGGCTGACTCATTAAGATACTGGTCATATAAGCCGGCGGCTGACTGCTGATATCAAATTGACTATCGTAATAGTCGATTTCTGAGACCGTTGGCAAACGCCCAAAAATACCGATAATCAGGGCGCCGACCTCTTGCTGCGTAGATAAAGGAATCATAATAAATCCCACTAATGTGTCGAATGAAAGAGACGGCACATCAGTGCCGCAACCTGTCTCCTGCAACATGGAGAGAGACGATGCACACTGCTGGGATAGCTATTATTGGTATGGCTACAGTTAAGGAACCTTAATAGGATATGTCAAGAAAGGGAGTCAAACCTAAAGCCGGTATGGGAGTTATCTCCCATACCGACAAAAATCTATGCAAACCCCGAAATTAACGCCAGCGTTCTGCCGCCCAAGCAGCCTGCTGTTCCGCGTCGTGGAAGGTCCAGGCTACAAAACGGCTGATCTTTTGCCCTTGCGCCATCTCAATGGTGCGCACTTCGGCGGCGCCGGCTAGCTTCAACGCGTGGTAAATCGATGGCAAAGTGGTGTTTTTGGAGATAAGCGAGGTGAACCACAGGCAGTTTTGCGCCTTACTCACGCTTTCCTCTACCATTTTACGCACGAAGGCTTCTTCGCCGCCTTCGCACCACAGCTCGTTATTTTTGCCGCCAAAGTTCTGTACCGGCTTATCCGCCACCTCACCCTTGCCCAGCTTATGCAGTTTGCGGCGGGTACTGGCCTGCGCTTCCTGCTCTGAACCGTGGAACGGTGGGTTACACAACGTGGCGTCGAACTTCTCCGCCACGCCAATGATGCCGTTAAAGATAAACTCAGGCTGTTTTTGCAAACGTAAACGTACGCTGTTTCTCAGTGTCGGGTTCATCTCGACAATCATTTTGGCCGAATTGAGCGACACCGGGTCGATCTCTGAACCGGTAAAGCGCCAGCCGTATTCACGCAGGCCGACGACCGGGTAAATGCAGTTGGCGCCAATGCCTACGTCGAGGATCGCCACGCCTTTACCACGCGGTATCTCGCCGCCGTTGCTGGTCGCCAACAAGTCGGCCAGGTGGTGCAAATAGTCGGCGCGCCCTGGGATCGGCGGACACAGATAATCGGCGGGAATATCCCAATGTTCGATACCATAAAAATGTTGCAGCAACGCACGGTTGAGCATTTTAACCGCCGCCGGATCGGCAAAATCTACCGAAATATCGCCCCAGGCATTCGGCTTGACGAACGGCTCCAGCGCAGGGCAGCTGGCGATCAGCGCCGGGAAATCATAGCGCGAGCGATGACGGTTACGCGGGTGCAGGCCGCTTTTCTGCTGCGGGAAGGTTTTCTTTTTTTCCACCGTGACGGGCTCTCTTAAAGGTATTTCTGGCGCGTAAGATACCATAAAGCAGCGGCAAACTTGCAGCCGACGGGAAACCCGTCAGAATAAAAGTTCTGTTTAGCCACCCCAGGTCACTTATGAGCAGTCAGTCCCGATATTACTACGAACCCGCGACAGGCCATGGTCTGCCGCACGATCCCCTGAACGCCATCATCGGCCCACGCCCCATCGGGTGGATCTCATCGATCAGCGCGAGCGGCCAGCGCAATCTGGCCCCCTACAGCTTTTTCAACTGCTTCAACTACCGCCCGCCGATCATCGGTTTCGCCAGCAGCGGTTGGAAAGACAGCGTGGCAAACATCGTCGAAACCGGGGAGTTTGTCTGGAATCTGGCGACGCGCCCGCTGGCCGATGCCATGAACAACAGCTCGGCCAGCCTGGCCCGCGGTGAAGATGAATTTGCCTTTGCCGGCGTGACACCGCTGCCCAGCCGTCGGGTGAAAGCGGAAAGGGTGGCGGAAAGCCCGGTGAACTTTGAATGCCGCCTGTCACAGTGCATTCAGTTGCAAAGCGCCGCCGGGGAAAAGGTGGATACCTGGCTGGTACTGGGAGAAGTGGTCGCGGTACATATCGATTCGTCACTGCTGGACCAACACGGCGTTTATCAGACCGCTGCTGCCGAGCCTATCCTGCGCGCCGGCGGGCCGACGGCCTACTATGGCATCTCGGAGCAACACCGTTTCGATCTGGTTCGCCCGGATGCGCAAAAACGATAATAACGGCCCTTTCCTCCTCTGGAGGGAGGGCTCAATTAATAATCAAATAAATTGAACGATATTATCAATACTCTCCGATTTCATCCTTCCTGTCGCTGCGCAATAATCACTCCATCGAAAGACAAGCGCCTTTCTCCCTTAAAAACCAGACAGGAATAACTATCATGAAAAACATCAAAACTTTTGCTGCTGCTATCGCTCTGAGCGCCGTCTCTTTCACTTCTTTTGCTGCCGACTACGTCAGCGCACAAGATGCCACACAGTTTGAGAAGGCCGGTGTGATCTCTGCCAGTGGCGCGACCGACCTGAGCAGCCTGAAAGCGCAACTGTCCGCCAAAGCCGATGCGGCCGGTGCCAAAGCGTTCACCATTACCTCCGCTGGCGGCAACAACCTGATGCACGGCACCGCGGTAATCTACAAGTAATTAACGGATTACAATGAAAAAGCCCGCCGATACGCGCTATCGGCGGGCTTTTTTATGGCTATTTAATTCAGGCGGGCATTAATCGCCGCGGCGAAATCACGGCACATCTTTTCATCGCCTTCGGCGTTATCAGCCAGCACGCGATCGCCATCCACCACGCGGATATGTGCCGCCAAATCGAAGTCTGCCGCCGGCTGTGGCCGGGCAACCGCAGCCGCTATGGTTTGCTGCGCAGCCTGCCAGGCCTGCGCCACCGTCTGATTACAGGCCTGCGCCAGATAGTCCGGATTGAAACCTTCACCGGTCAAACTACGCAGCGTGTCGTCGTGGCTGACACCGTTACCCGGCAGCCAGTAATGACGCGCCAGATCCGGACCAATTGCCGGGTTATCGGTAAGGTAACCGTCGCGCTGCAAGAAGAAGTGTCGCGTCTGCTCAACCGCCATCAGCGCCAGCAGATAGCCCTGATATGAGCAGGCCGATTCCAGCGACAACAAATGCGGGATCGCCAGCGTCGGCCGCGGGCTGCCGCTGATGCCCAATATTTTTTGCTCAACTTCACGTGCCAGTGCGGTTATCGCTTCCGGGGTGCGCTGTTCGTCATCCCACTGATACAACGCCCACTCAAAGTAAGGCACCAGTAAAATATGACGTTCGTTGAACGCACGCATCGGCTGACGCGCAGCGATGCTGGCCTCAATCAACGTATCCGGCACGGCCTCACCCGCCGCGTTTTTCGCATAGCGTTTCAACCAATCGGCGTCGTCCAGCAGGCTGTCACAGAACATCGACTGGGTTTCGGCGTAGGCCATCGAGGTCGGGGGGAATTCCTGCGAAAAACAGGGCGCATTCTGGCAGATATTGGCAAAGTGCGCGGCGTGACCGCCTTCGTGGAACAAGGTATTTAAACCATGAGCCCCGCTGCCGACCTGATCCGGCTGCGCCAGGCTGGTAAAGTTAATGCGTGCCGGTAGCCATTTTCCCTGCTGGATAAACGGCGGCACGGGCCCATGCATAAACCCGTTTTCATACTTGCCCTCACGCACCAGCAGATCGAGATCCATCTGCGCACCGCGAAACCCGATATGCAGCCGTTTAAAGCTGTTGATCCAACGCTCCAGCGACTGGGCAAACGGGAAGTATGGATCCAGTTGGCGGGTCACATCACCGGCGCTGGCAAAACGTACGTTCCAGGGTTCCAGCGCCTGTTCACCCTTCTCCGCCGCCAACTGCTGCAGGCTGCGTGAGTTGGCTTCGCGAGTTTGCTGCTCGAAGCGATCAAGGATGGCGAACAGCTGTTCCGGCGTCATACGCTCGGTTTTGTTCACCTTGTAGTCAAAATAGTTACGAAAGCCCATCTGGCGAGCAAAACGGTTTCGCAGGCTAATCAGCTCCGGCAGACCGTTATGCAACAGCCACTGCTCCAGTTCACGCAGCGCGTTCTGCGAGCTGCGACGATACTCTTCATTTTCATTGGTCGCCTGATTGGTCAACAGCTCGCCGAGCGAGGCGTTCACCCGCTGCCCGGCGGCATTCAGATGGCTGACCGGGTTAGCCTTGCGGCGGGTATAAAGATCCGCCTCAGCGCTGATGATTTGATCCAACAGCGTTTGAGCCTCGGCATCTTCAATCGCGTTGCAATCAAAAAAGCGTAGCCAACCGTTCAGCCCGTGCTGCAGCGCATCTCGCTGAGCATCCTGCGGCAGGGCCTCCAGCCCGGCCAACAGTTGACGAATTTCCGCTAACCGACGCGGCTCGGCGATAAAACGTTTATAGGTGCTTTCCGCCGCCGAGAAGCGGGCCGAAACGCCCTCATCGCCAATACCCATATAGTTCTGCCAAAACAAATCTTCTTTGGTGCGGTGCACCTCAAGATAGTCCTGATTCAATTGATTGAAGTAATCGAGAGCCTGTTGCATAACCATCCTTTCAGCCGATTAGCGAAATATTCCAGTATAGCCAAGGGTTTTACGCGCTGCGTAAACGTTCAAGTCCCTGTTCCAGGGTGTCGACTTCACCGGCGGCCAACAGGCAGCAGGCGATCTGGCGTTGGATCGCCAGCGGGATCGCCACCTCCCCCGCCAGGCAACGCTCAGTCCAGCGAGCGGTGGTTTCTGCATCCTTGGCTGCCGGCAGCTCCGGCGTGGGATCCTGCTCCGGACGCTCCAGCAACACTTGCTGCTCGCCGTTAACGATGTAATGGATCTGCGGGCAGCGCTGAGGATTGGCGTACGCCTCCCCTTCGGTGCCGTGCATCAGCAAGCCACGGGCGCCGATTTGACGGAAGAAAGAAGCCACCCGACCGACGTATTCCGGATGCGACACGCTGGCAATGCGCAACACATCCTGTTCACCAAACGGCGTTGCCAGTTTGGCCAGCGTATGGGCGCTGTTACGTACCCCCATGCGCCAGCGCAGGCCAAGTTGCAGATCCAAAGGGGCAGACAGCGCCGAGACCGGGATAAACACCGTTTCGCCGTTATCCAAACGCCGTTGGGCATGGGCAGCGTCTGGCGACCAAGGCAGGCCCAGCGCCTGAAAAGTTTCCGCGCTGGTAACCCGGGTACTGTCGTCCAGCACGCCGTGCACCACTACCGGCAACCCGACGCGCGTCAGCAACAACGCCAACAGCGGTGTCAGGTTCGCCTGCTTGCGTGCTCCGTTATAGCTTGGCAGCACCACCGGCATCGGCCGCCCCTGCGGCGCCTGCAGACGCATCACCTGTTGCTGCATCGCCTGATAAAAACCGAGCATTTCCTCTTCGGCTTCGCCTTTAATCCGCAGGGCGATCAGAATACCGCCCAACTCCAGTTCGCCCACCTCCCCGGCCAGCATCTTTTGATAGAGCTGGAAAGCAGTTTCCCGATCCAGATCGCGCGCATGGTTTTTGCCACGGCCGATTTCTTTGATAATTTTGGTGTAATCCATCGTTCTGCTGTCCCCTGATCCAATCTGGGATCAGCATACCCTATCCGCGTCGACGCTCAACCTCATCCGCCAGTTGCTGCTGGTCCGAATCGCCTGCTCGCAGCCCGGCGATCACCCCATCAGCGTCTTCGGCACTGCGGTTTTGGCTCATTTTCCATTTGCCCAAACGTTCGGTTACGACTATCTCAATGCCGACAATGCCCTGGATCTGTGCGGCAATATAGTGGGCCGGAGCATCTTCCATTCGCCAGGGTTCAGGCTGACGCCCCTCCTGCAGCGCAGTTAAACCCTCCAGCTGTTGTCGCAGCCAGCGGGCATCTTCCGTGATCCGTGGCGTACCGCGCAGCTGTACCACGCTGTAATTCCAGGTGGGTACCACTTTGCCGCTCCGGCGTTTGGTCTCATACCAACCAGGGGAAATATATCCGTCTCTTCCCTGAAAAATCACCAGGCACTCACTGGCAGCCTGCAACAGCCGCCAATGGGAATTGGCACGGGACAAATGCGCCCGCAGCAGGACGTTGCCCTGCTCATCGGCATCGATTAAAAAGGGCAGCGGATCCGCCACCAGGCCCTGCTCCCCCTGGCTGATTAACATGCCGAGCGGGTTGGCGCGCACCAGCGCAATTTGAGCGTCCAGTTGGTCTTCACGGAATGAGGCGGGCAGATACATTACCTTGGCTCCTTGGGGATTTACGGTTGGCGGTAAATAGCAATAACACCCGCCATGGGTTTACTGAAGGGCCAGTTTGCGTTGTTTTTGGATGATCCACCTCAGCAAGCCGAAGGCAACGGCCATCGCCAGCAGGTTGTAAACCATCGCGCCGGCAAACGCCTGTCCGTAACGTTCTGCGCCAGCACCGCCCGCCAACAGGGGAACAAAAAACGCGCCGCTGGCGGCAATCCCCAACGCCCCGCCCACCTGCTGCACGGTCGAAATGACCCCGGCGGCCATCCCGGCCTGATGCTCTTTCGCCAGCCCGAGCACCAAATTAAGCAAAGGCGTCATGCTCAGCGCCTGGCCGAAGCCCAGGATCACCAGCCCCGGCAATAACCACAACGGCTGTACCAACGCCGCGCCCGACAGCACCTCCACCACCAACAGCGCCATGCCGGCGGCATAGACTGCGACGCCAAGCGCCAGCACGCCGTTCCCCCAGCGTTGCACCAGCCCCGGTGCCAGGAACGAGGCCAGCATAAATGCCGCGCTGGCGGGGGCAAACAGGCTACCGGCCTGAAACGGCGTCAGGCCTATTCCCGCTTGCAGCAGCAGGGCAAAACACAGAAAGAACGAAGAGGCGGTCGAGTAAATCGCCAGCACCACGCCCACCCCAGGGGCAAAACTGCCCTGCCGCAACAGCGCAGGATCCAGGACCGCATCCCCAGAACGCTGCGCCAGACGCCGCTCCCAACGAATAAAAGCCCACAGCATGCCAATTCCGCAAGCCAACGCCGGTAATACCCACCAGGGCCAGCCGCGCGATGGCCCTTCCAACAAGGGCACTAGCAGCAACAGCAAACCGGTCGCCGCCAACAGCAAGCCCATGCAGTCCAGCCGCTGTGCTTGTTCAAGACGTGACTCGGGAATGCGACGCGCCGCCACGATTGCCAATACGCCAATCGGCAGATTGATCAGAAAAATCATACGCCAGCCGCTGCCGAAAACATCGGCTTCAATAATAAACCCGCCGAATATCTGGCCGAAAATCGCCGCCAGCCCCAGCGTCATCCCCAGCCAGGCAAAGGCGCGCCGCCGCTGATGTGGGTTGTACAATACGCGCATCAACGCATATATCTGCGGAAACAGCAGCGCTGCCGCCGCGCCCTGAAGAAAACGCGCAACGATCAGCATACTCAGTGACGTAGCCATACCGCACAGCGCCGACGTCAGCGTAAACCCCAGCATGCCGAGGCTAAACATACGCTGTCGCCCAAAGCGATCGCCCAGACGTCCACCGGCAATCAACAACACGCCGAATGCCAACTCATAACCGGCAATGATCAACCCCACGCCAGCGAAACTGGCCGCGAACTGCTGCTGGATCACCGGCGCCGCGACGTTCACCACAAACAGGTCAAACACCGTCACAAAGCCGCCCAACAGCAACACCGGTAACCCCACCAGACGACGATCGCCTTGTGCTAATGACTGTTCCATACGTGCCTCCAAAGATTACGATGGCGGCAGTATGGAACATGTCATAAACTGTTACTATATAGCCAGTTATACTATTACTAACAGCAACAGGAAGGCCGCTATGCCACCGCGTACCCTCAACCGAACCCGTCAGGATCTGGCGGATTTCCTGCGTCAAAAACGCGAGAAGCTGTCACCGCAGGCCGTCGGCTTACCGAGCGGCACGCGTCGCCGTACGCCGGGGTTGAGGCGCGAAGAGGTCGCCGCGTTGGCAGGCGTAGGATTGACCTGGTACACCTGGCTGGAACAGGGGCGGGAAATCAACGTTTCGGTCGATTTTCTGGAAAATCTGGCGCGGGTATTAAAGCTGGATGCGACCGGGCGCTACCATCTGTTTTTGCTGGCGCATCAACGCCCGCCGGTACCGGTCGGTCATCAGTGGTGTCAGGTTTCACCGCTGGTGCGCCGCTTGCTGGACGATCTGCAACTGCGCCCGGCTTACGTGATGAATCTGAGCTGGGACATCATCGCCTGGAACCCGGCGGCGGAACGGCTATTCGCGATTGGCGATCGCCCGGCGGATCAGCGCAATATGCTTTGGATGCTGTTTGCCGATCCTCAACTCAATCAACGGCTGGTGGAATGGCAAGCGCAGGCACCGCAAATCCTCGCCAGCTTCCGCCGCGACTATGCGCGTGCGCCACAAGACGCCACCATGCAACAGCGGGTGCAGGCGCTGGAGCAGGTTTCGCCTCTGTTCCGTCAGCTGTGGCAACAGCATGACATTCACGGTCGCTGCCAGGGAGAACGCACGTTCATTGTGCCGGGCGCCGGCCAGGTAACCTTCGAACATGCGTCGTTTATTGTCGATGAAGAAAATCATTTGCGGCTGGTGATGTACAGCGCGCTGCCGCAATGCCCGGCCAGCGCGGCTTTTGAAGCATCCTTACAGGCGTAAGGCTATTTGCGGCTGTCAAAAATCAGCTTGCAGGCCAGCCCGGCGAACACGCCGCTCAACAGGTAATTCGGCCAGCGCGCACTGAAACGGCGGCCGACAAAACGGTTTTTCATGCCGCTGACCGCCAGGATCAACCCACCGTTAATCACCAACCCCACCAGATTTAACACCGTCGCCAGCAACAGCATTTGTACCACCAGCGAACCGGCGTGTGGATCGATAAACTGTGGGAACAGTGCTAAAACGAACAGCGCCATTTTTGGGTTAAGAATGTTGGTGAATAATCCCTGCCGGAAAATGCGTGCAGCCGGTACCGCCGCCAATCCCGCAGAAGCCTGCAAACTGCTGCCGGATCGCAGCGTTTTCCACGCCAGATACAGTAAATAAGCAGCGCCCAACATGCGCACCGCATCATAGGCCAGCGGGACCGCGACAAACAGTTGCGACAGGCCTAACGCCGCCGCCAGCGCGTGGCAATAGGTACCCAGTTGGATCCCAGCCAGTGACGCGAAACCGGCACGGCGCCCCTGACTAACGCTGCGCGAGGCAATCAGCAACATATCCGGCCCAGGGGTCACCGTCAGCGCCAGACAGGCCCCGGAAAACAGCAAAATGGTGGAAGCATCGATCATAAGTCACCCGTACGCAGCATGGTGGGAAGCAGGCTTTATCATAGCCGCGCCACCGGCGTTTACCAGCGCCAAATCACTGCCACGGCGCTTTGGGGGTGAAGGCCGCCAGCAGGGCATCAATGGCGACCCTCACCCGTAACGGCATGCCGGTCCCTTTTAGCCAGACCACGTTAATCGCCAGCCCCGCACCGCAGCTGCCGGGTAAAACCTCACGCAACGTCCCGGCCGTCAGCGCATCATGCGCCAGCCAACGCGGCAGCATGGCAACCCCCTGACCGGCGCAGGCAGCCCCCAGCACCGCCTCCATATTGCCCAATCTCAAACGGGCCGGTGGCGACAGCCGCTGAGCTTTACCCTGCTCATCCAGCAAATGCCACGGCTGGCTACGCCCATCACGCAGTAAGCCAATCGCCTGATGCTGCGACAGTTCTGCTAACGTGCTCGGTTCCCCCTGTCGTGTCAGATAACCCGGAGCTGCGCAGAGTATTTGCTGCTGCTCACCCAGTTGCCGGGCGGTGATGGCCGCGGCATCACCCGGCGAACCGATTCGCACTGCCAAATCGATCCCCTCTTCCGCCAAATCTGCCGCACGGTTGGAAAACAACGCTTCGATGTGCAATTTCGGGTAACGGTCCGCCAATGCCAGCAGCGGCGGCATCACCCACTTTTGGCCGAACAGCACCGGCAGCGATACCCGCAGTCGTCCCTCCGGCGTTTGGGCCCGAACCGCCAGCTGGTTTTCCGCCGCTTCCAGTGCCGCCAGCGCCTTCAGGCAATCGTCATAGAACAACTGCCCTTCATCGGTCAGCGACAGGCTGCGCGTGGTGCGTTGGAACAACCGCACCTGCAGCCGCTGTTCCAACCGAGCCACGGCTTTACCCACCGTTGAACGCGAAAGGCCCAGTTGCTCGGCGGCACGGCTAAAACCACCGGCCTGCACCGCCTGCACAAAGGCGCGGATTGCATGTAATCGTTCGCTGGAAATCATCAGGCCTGCCCTATTGGCGATATTAATTCGCCTATTAAACGATGAAACAACGCCACTGGCTACCGCCTTCGCTGAGTAAACTGGACGCACTCTTCTCTGCCAGGAAACCCCTATGAGCGAACGCAGTGAAATTCTGACCGACAGCGGCGCCCCCCAACTATGGCGTCTGCTGATTGGCATCAGTATCGCCAGCTTTTTGGGCTGTATCGATTTCACCATCGTCAATACCACCATCCCTGCGATCCAGCGTGAGCTGGCCGCCAGCCTGAGCAGCGTACAATGGGTGATGACGTTGTTCGTGATGGCACTGTGCGCCTTTATGGTCAGCGCCGGACGGCTGGCGGATCTGTATGGCCGTCGTCGGGTGTTGTACTGCGGAATGCTGACGTTCGCCGCCGCGTCGTTGGGCGCCGGGCTCTCAGGCAGTATTGAGCTGCTCAACGTCTGGCGTTTTGTGCAGGGCGCCGCCTGCGCGGTACTGTACACCGCCACTACGGCCATTGTCGCCGATGCCTGGCCGCCGCAGCAGCGCGGTCGTGCAATCGGCATTTTGCTGGCGGTCAACGGCCTGGGTCTGGCGATCGGCCCGGTGGCCGGTGGCCTGTTGGTCGGTTCCCTGGGCTGGCGCTGGGTGTTTCTGTTGAACGTGCCGCTGATTGCGCTGAGTTTCGCCTTCTGCCTGGGAACCGTTCGAGAGTCTCGCGCCCAACAAGGCAGCAGGCTGGATATCCCCGGTTTATTGCTGTTGGTGATCGGCGTTGCCGGGCTGCTGCTGGCCATCAGTCAGGGCAGCCAATGGGGATGGCTGAGCGCAAAAACCGGGTTAACGGCTGCACTGGCGCTCGCCGCGCTCGGCCTGCTACTGCCGGTTGAACGACGGGCACATTCGCCGCTGGTACCGCTGGTTTTGCTGCGGCGTCCCGCCTTTTTGCGCGTTTGCCTGATGAGCGCGCTATTGGCCTTTTTCTACTGCGCCGCTTTCTTTTTGATGCCGATTTACCTGGAAAACACCCGCCACTACCAGGGAACGATGCTGGGACTGTTGTTGCTGCCAACCACCGCGGTGATGGCAGCCCTCTCGCCCTGGGTCGGCAGATGGGTGGATAAATCCGGCCCACGCGCGGCGTTGATCCTCGGTTTTGCCGCCCTTGCCGGCTCCGCGGCCCTGCAAAGCCGGTTTAACGTCGACAGCCCGCTGCCGCTGCTGCTCGGTGCCTTCGCCCTGATGGGGCTGGGCTGGGGCTGCATTCTCGGCCCGCTGGTGTTGGCGACGCTCAACAGCGTCAGCGAGTCGCAAAGCGGCGGCGCGTTAGGCATCACCTGGACACTGCACAATCTCGGCGGCGCCGTTGGCCTGGCGGTGGCGACCCTGATTTACCCGAGCTACGGCTACACGCCGGTGATGTTGTTGCTGTTGGCGCTGTCATTGTTCGGGGGCCTGCTTGCCGCCTGGCGCAGCCGCTAGCCGAACACGGCGCTCCCCCAGCAGGTTCATGCCTGCCGCCGCCAGCAAAATGAGGGCAGCGCCAGCAAACTGCAGCGCCACCAATCGGTGACCGAACGCCAGGCGATCCACCAGCATGGCAGCGATCGGATAAATAAACGACAGCGAACCTGTCAGGTTGGTCGGCAACTTTTGGATCGCGCCATACAGCAACACATACATGATCCCGGTGTGCAATACGCCCACCGTCACCAGCATGCCCCACTGTCCGGCATTGGCCCGCGCGTGGAAATCTACCATCGGCAACAGCATCAGCGCGCCGACCGTTACCTGGATCAAGGCGATCAGGTGCGGTGGCGTCCCTTTCAGCCGTTTGGCGGCCAGCGCCATCAGCGCGTAAAAAAATGCCGCGCCCAGCGACAACAAAATGCCCATCAGGTAGTTGTTCTGTCCACCGGCCTGTTTGGGCTGCGCCAACACCACCAGCGTCATGCCGATAAACGCCAATACCAACCAAAACAGCTTACGCAGGGTCAGCTTCTCGCCGAGAAACAGCGCCCCCAGCGCCACCAGCATGAACGGCTGCGTGTTATACACCGCCGTCGCGATGGAGATCGACGCATAGGAATAGGCCGCAAACAACAACAGCCAATTAACCACCAGCGCTACGCCGCCGGCGATTGCCACCAGCAACGTAGTACGCGTCAGGCTGTCGCGCCGCAGCTGCCCCAGCGCAGCACAAATGGCCAGCAGCACCAGCGCCCCTACCGCACAGCGCCAGAACACCACGTTGATCACCGGCTGGCCGGACATCAGCACAAACCAGCCGATGGTACCGGAAATCAACATCGCGGCGATCATCTCCAGCGAGCCGCGTTTTATCTCTGCATTCATCTTGGTTTCCTCACAGTAAGCCTATGCACTTAGCTTGCGGCTTTCCTGCAGCGGTTTCCATGGCATAAAAAAGGCAATAATGCTTAAATTCCTTTTTAATTAAGGCATGAATTGAAAAAAACCTAATGGAGAGCCTATGGATGCTATCGATCGTCAAATCCTGAACCTGCTGGCAGAGGATGCGCGGGTATCGCTGAAAACCCTCAGCGCCAGCGTCGGGTTGTCATCACCCAGTACCTCGGAGCGGCTGCGGCGGCTGGAGGAGAGCGGCGTGATCCAGGGCTACACCCTGAACGTCAATTTGCAGGCGTTGGGCTACGCTTTTCAGTCGCTGGTGCGCATCAAACCGCTGCCGGGCATGCTGAAAAAGGTCGAGCAAATGATTCAGGAGATCCCGGAGGTGGTTGAGTGTGACAAGGTGACCGGCGAAGACTGCTTTATCGTGCGCCTGGTGGCGCATTCGATGGAGCAACTCGACCAGATCCTCGATCGGCTGGCCGAGCGCGCACAGAGCAATACCTCCATCGTCAAAACAACGCCGGTGAAACGTCGCCTGCCGCCAATGCTGTGATTAACGGGTACGTTTGCGGGCGAACGGGCTCTTGCGCTTCTTGCTCTTTTTCTCCGCTTCGGCGGCGGATTTAAGCGCTGCCTGGTGCGCTTTGTCGGCTTCAGGCACCTCACGCTGTTCGATGGGGAACACCGGCAATGCCGCCAGCAGGCGCGAGCCGTAGCTTTTGGTCAGCAGGCGGCGATCGTAAATCACGATCTCGCCGTGGCATTCGTTGCTGCGGATCAGTCGACCCACCTGCTGGATCAGGTTGAACGAGGCGCTCGGCAGACTTTGTACCTCGAAGGGATAACGCTTCAGCGACTTCAGCCACTCGCCTTCGGTCAGGATCACCGGGCTGTCGATCGGCGGGAAGGCGATCTTGTGAATATGCACCTGGGTCAGCAATTCCCCTTTTAGATCCAGCCCTTCAGCAAACGACTGCAGGCCGATCAGCACGCTGGCAGTGCCTTTTTCGACCCGCTTGCGGTGCTCTTCCACCAAGCGATAACGCGGTTGATCGCCCTGTACCAACAGCATCAGGCGCAAATCGGTCACGTAGCTGAGGAAGGTCTGCATCGCACGATGACTGCTGAACAGGATCAGCATGCCCTTGTGTTTGCCGCTGGCCTGCTCGGCGCGGAAAAAGCGCGCCATCTCTTCCAGATGCTCAGCTTCGTTGGCCATCGCCGGTTCGAAACGCATGTTCGGGATGACAATCTTGCCCTGCTCAACGTGGTTAAACGGCGAAGACAGGGTTTCGAAACGATCGCCGGCTTTCTCGCTCAGCCCGCTCATTTCCTGCAGGCGCGCAAAGCTGTTCAATGAACGCAGGGTCGCCGAGGTGACGACCACATGCGGCACCTTGCGCCACAACAGCTTTTCGAGCTGATCGCTCACGCGAATGCCTACGCAGTGCAAATACAGGTGCGTCACGTTATCGCGCAAATCGCGCGTGACCCATTTGGAGATCGGCGCATTGGAAGACTTGTCCAGCGCCGCCAGCCGCCATAGTTTGCTCATCGCTTCCAGATAACCCAGGGTGCGGCTCATCTGAATGATTGACCGGTGCAGTCGCACAATGTCGTGCTTACCGGTTTGCTCGCTGAGATCGTTGAGGATAAATTCTGCCACCCCACGCAACGCGTCAGTCAGCTTGAACAAGCGTGCGCTGGTTTCCACCATCGCCGCAGGCAGTTCGCCCATTTCAAACCGGTGTTCGGCAATCACGGTGTCGGTCGGCAGATAGGCGCTGACCTGATGCTCGAAAATCTGAATCAGCTCACGCATCTCTTCGCAGTGATTTTTCAAACGTTCGTCGTTGGTCAGCCCCGGTGGGCTTTTCGGGCGATATTGCGTCATGCACTGTTCAACCTGACGCACGATCATGTCCAGTTGCAAATTGGTCGACAGCGCGGTGATTTCGCCGTCAATCTCTAGCGCGTCACGCGCTACTTCCGGCAGGTGATGACCTTCGTCCAGCACCAGCAACAGCTCTTTCGGGTTGGGCAGTACCGATTCCGTTTCCAGCGCCGCCATCACCAGCGCATGGTTAGCCACCACCACGTCGGCGGTTTCAATCTCTTTACGGGCGATATAAAACGGGCATTCGCGAATGTAATGGCAGTTGCGCCCCAGGCAGTTGGCCTTGTCGGTGCTGAGCTTAATCCACAGCGGATCGTCGATCGTCATCTGATAATGGTCTCGCAACCCATCCCACTCATGGCGGCTGAGCGCTTTGCTCAGTTTCTGGCACAGCGCCTGCTCTTCCCCGCTGGAAGGCGCCAGTTCGTCATCCAGGAACAGCGTCAGATCGCCCTGCTCGCTGACGTCGGTGCTCAATGCCGCCAGATTACGCGGGCAAACATAGCGCCCGCGGCCAAAGGCACCAGTGAATTTCAAATCGGGAATGATCTTCTTCAGCAACGGCAAATCCTTGCTGTAGATCTGATCCTGCAGCGCCACGTTGGCGGTACTGACCACCAGCGGTTTGCTCTCCGCGCGGCCTACGGCGATCCCTGGGATCAGGTACGACAGGGTTTTGCCCACGCCGGTCGGCGCCTCAATCGCCAGGTGGCGCGGATAATCTCCGGCCAGGGTTTTCGCGACTTCGGCGATCATCTGCCGTTGCGGTGCACGGGAAATAAAATCCGGTATTTGTTGCTGCAGGGCTTTGTACCACTGGCCAATCTGATCTTTAACTGCGGGGGAGAGCGCCATTCAACTCTGTATCTCAACGAAATGATGGCGCTATTGTCCCACAGACCGTCGGCTGCGTCAGCCTAGCCTTCGATCATTGAAGCGCGACCCGCACTGAACGACCACTCGTCCTGTTGGGTGGTGGTAATCACTACCATCACATCCTGCGGACTCAACTGCAGGTTTTCTTCCAGCAACGCCGCCAACCGCTGATAAAAACGCTGCTTGGTGGCGGTATCGCGCGGACGGCCAATGGTGATGTAAAACAGCACATAATCCGCCGAACGTGGGCCGCCGAGATAATGGGGATCGTAAATCAGCTCGCCGGGGCGGTATTGATCAATGGCCTGAAACTTGTCGGCCGGCGGCACGCTAAAAGTCTCGACCAGCGCCTGGTGCAGGCTGTCAGATAAGGTTTTCAGGTATTGCGCTGACTTGCCCTGATGCAAAGCGATACGGCTGAATGGCATGGGACTACTCCTGTTTCAATTCGCGCAGGCGTGCCACGGCAGAGGCCGCCGCTGGCCAACCAGCATAAAACGCCAGATGAGTGATCGCCTCGGCGAGCTGTTCAACGCTCACGCCATTACGTTCGGCCAGTTGCAGATGAAACGGCATCTGCTCCACGCGGTTGAGCGCCACCAGCGCAGCCACGGTGATCAGACTGCGCTCGCGCGGCGTGAGCCCCGGTCGCTGCCATACATCGTCGAATAATACGCTGTCGCTGAGCTGCGCCAACTTGGGGGCAATGTCGCCAAACGCCTGCTGGCCAGCCTGTTGGGAAGGTTGCATCTTGCACTCCTGCTGCTTAAGGGAAGCTTTACGCTACCCTCAACCTGCATGGGTGAAAATCGGGATTTTCAGCATCAATCATTCACATAAACAGGACAATAAGCCCTCCTGATGCGCTGAAGGAATTCGTCAACGTATAAATCTCACGCATGATTTTTGGCAGCGACCTGATGGGCATCACGGGGAATTCTAGGCGCCCGTAGAAGAAACAGACGCTTTCCGCGAGATTTTTAATCGTTCGACATGGAAATGAATATTTTGTCATAAATAGATCACATAACTACGGTAAAAAATCCTCGCTGCAAAAAAACAGGCGGCACAGTGAAACAGCAGTACTACTGATGATAAGCGTCTTTCAATCGAATAAAGCAGGGTAAATCATGAAACGTAATCTTCTGGCCGTTATTATTCCGGCACTTTTAATTGCGCAGACAGCACAGGCAGCAGAAATCTACAATAAAGACGGCAACAAACTTGATTTTTACGGCCGCGTAAAAGCACTGCACTATTTCTCTGACGATGCCGGTAATGATGGCGATAAAACCTATGTGCGTATCGGTTTTAAAGGCGCTACTCAAATTAACGATATGCTGACTGGCTATGGCCAGTGGGAATATCAAATAGCAGCCAACCACTCTGAATCTGACGGCACAAAAGATACCAAAACCCGTTTGGGCTTCGCCGGTCTGAAATATAAAGATATCGGTTCATTCGACTACGGCCGCAACTACGGCATTATCTATGACGTCGGCGCCTGGACGGATATGCTGCCTGAGTTCGGTGATGACGCCTACGTCAAAACCGACAACTTTATGAATGGTCGTACCAACGGCGTGGCAACCTACCGTAACAATGACTTCTTCGGCCTGGTCGAAGGTCTGAAGTTCGCGGTACAGTACCAGGGCAAGAACGAAAACGACGGCCGTTCCAACAGCAAGGCGAACGGCGACGGTTGGGGTCTGTCTTCCAGCTATGAAATCATCGACGGCCTGAGCGTGGGTGCCGCCTATGCCTCTTCCAACCGTACTGCCGGGCAAAAAGCGGGTACCTTCGGTAAGGGCGACAAAGCTGATATTTGGGCCGGCGGCCTGAAATACGACAACAACGATGTTTACCTGGCAGCAACCTATTCGCAAAGCCGTAATATCGCGCCAATCTCCGGCACCGCCACTATCAATAATAATTCCACTTCCGTAAGCGGCTTTGCCAATAAGGCGGAAGGTCTGGAATTGGTTGCGCAATATCAGTTCGACTTCGGTCTTCGTCCATCGCTGGGTTATGTTCAGCAGAAAGGCAAAGATATTGAAGGCATCGGCGACGCCGACCTGGTGAAATATATCGACGTTGGCGCCTACTACTATTTCAACAAGAACATGTCGACCTATGTCGATTATAAAATCAACCAACTCGACAGCGATAACAAGCTGGGTCTGAAAGACGACAACGTGATTGCCGTCGCCCTGACCTACCAGTTCTGATGTGATGAATAACCACCACTGCAAACCTTAGCTTCACTTTATACCCAGAGTTACTTCGCCGGGCGGCAACGCCCGGTTTTTTCATTTGTGCTTTTACCGCCTGTTCCTGCCTCATTTACCGCTGCATATCCCGTAACCGCACGCGGAAACTTGCCTTATAAAACAATCGGGTCTAGATGTATAGCTTCCGCCTTAGACAGGGAAAGCTCATGCACACCGATGAAAGCTTCGAGTACCAAAGCGCCCTGCGCTACAGCAGCGACGAGCTGGCGCAGATCCTTTGTCATTGTTTTGAAAACTATATTGTACGTTTCGTGATTGACGGTGATACCTTCGCCCGCCGTTTTGGTGCCGAAGACCTCAGCCTGAACGACAGTATTATCGTTACCCACCAGCAACAACCGGTAGCGCTGGCGCTGATCAGCCGCCGTGGCCTGCACAGCCGGATATCGGCACTCTCCATCCGTCCGGAAATGCGCGGCAAAGGCTTGGGAAAAGCCTTGATGAAACGCATTGTCGCCGACGCGCATCAGCGCGGCGATCGTCAACTGTCATTGGAAGTGATTGAAGGGAACGAGGCTGCGTTGGCGCTCTACCATCGGGCCGGGTTGCAAATCGTCCGCACGCTGACCGGGCATCTGGCCGCTACGCCGGTACTTGACGAAGTTGCGCAGTTGCAAGAGATCGACCCGCTGTTCGTCTCTCACCGCCTGATTGCCGAGGGTGCCACCGACCTGCCCTGGCTGATCGCGCCGGAGACGTTGTTCAAGCTACCCGGCAAACCCCATGCTTTCAGCCTTGGCCACCAGGCCTATGCGGTGGTGCAGTTGGGCGCCGACAAGTGCTTTTTGCGCATGATCTACGTGCCGCCGCAGCACCGCAGTCAGGGCCATGCCCGTACCATGCTGGCTGCATTACAGGCGAAGTTTGCGCCGTTACCGCTGGTAGCCAACGTTTACGTTCCTGAAGTGGCCGCCCCCTTCTTCGACCGACTCGGCTGGCAGCAGGACGCGTTGCGCCAGTTTGAAATGACGATGACCTTGAACACACCACAATAACAATCAGAGAGTGATTTATTTATGGCAGGAATAATGAGACAGAAAATGGCCCTCGGCGCGGCGATCGGCATTGCGCTGGTGACCCTGACCGGCTGCGTGCAGCCAGCAAAAACCGATCGGCAGGCACAACAGCAGTTGGCTGAGCAATCCGTGCTGGCGCTGAACTGGTTCCAGCAATCCGGCGAATATCAGGCGCTGACGCACCAGGCCTTCAACAGCGCCAGGCTGGCCTTTGATCAGGCCAAGGCCGCGCCGGGCAAGAAGAAGGCCGTGGTGGTCGATTTGGACGAAACCATGCTGGATAACAGCCCTTATTCCGGCTGGCAGGCGCAGCAGGGCCAACCTTTCGCCGCTGCCACCTGGGCGAAGTGGTCACAGGCGCAACAGGCCGGCGCGGTGCCAGGTGCCGTGCAGTTTGCCCGCTACGTCAACAGTCATCAGGGCACCATGTTTTACGTCTCCAACCGCAAACAGTCTGAATACGCCGCCACGCTGGCCAATATGCAAAAATTGGGCTTCACCGGCATGTCGGAAAAAACCGTGCTGTTAAGCGGTGATACCTCCAACAAGCAGGCGCGTTTCGACGCAATCAAGAACGCCGGTTACGACATCGTGGTTTACGCCGGTGACAACCTGAACGACTTCGGCGCCGCGACCTACCACAAAGATAACGCGCAGCGGCGGGCGTTCGTCGCCGACAACCAAAGCAAATTCGGCACCGAGTTTATCGTGTTGCCCAACCCGTTGTACGGCGATTGGGAAAGCGGCATGGCGAAGGACTATAGCAAGCTGACGCCAGAGCAAAAGCTGCAGATTCGCCAACAGGCAATCAAGGCCTGGAACGGACAGTAACCTCCCAAGCCTTGCAGGGACGGCGCTGGCTGCGTTCTGATTAAGGGGGCGATACGTTCGCCCCCTTAGGCGATAACGCTTGAAAAACGACGGGGTAGTCAGAGCAATTTATACATATAACTGGTGGCGTCCAGCGCACCGCCATTGCTGGCGCGTGCGTATTGCGGAATGCTGCCCGCCAGTTGAAAGCCCAGCCGACGGTACAGGCCTTCCGCCGTGTCGCCGGTCAGGGTATCCAGCACCAGTAAATGCCGTTGATGCTCAACCGCCAGCTGTTGCACCTGCAACATCAGGCTGCGGGCAATGCCCTGACGGCGAGCATCCGGGTGCACCATCAGCTTCACCACCTCCGCCCGGTGGCGGCCGTTATCAGGCATATCCAGCAGCAGTTGCACCGTACCGACCACCCTTCCGGCATCTCGATCTCGGGCCACCAGCAGCAGCCTTTCCTTCCGTTCAATAGCCGGCAACAGACGGTGCCAGAACGCCTGCGCCTGCTCAACGCTAAACGGCATGACAAAACCGATGCTCGCCCCCTGCGAGACGCTGGCATGCAGCATCGCCGCCAGTTCAGGGATCGCACTTTGTACCGCACTGACGTTCAATTGCTGTATCTCAATCATGATTATGGCCTGCAGATAACGAGGGTGTAATGGGCCGGCTCGGGGCCGGGTGCATGAAATTTTGAAGCGCCGAACAAGCGGTAACGCAGGCAATCGCCCGGTTCTAGCTGAAAAGTTCGCGCCTCCAGCGTCAATTCAAGCCGGCCTTCCAGCAGCCATAAATGGTGTTCAAGCGCGTGTATCGAAGGGGCGTCATAAGCGATCACCGCGCCGGCCTCCAGCGTGCCCTCGATAAATTCCGCCTTATAGAGGGCGGCGGGCGGTGATACCGAACGACGATGAAAACCGCTGGCGCGATCAACCCACACCGTCTGCTGTTCGCGATGCAGCAACTCTGGCGGTTCGTCCTCAACCTCGCTGAGCAGCCGTGACATGGTCAGCCCATACGCCGCGCACAGTTTGTTCAACAACGAGGCAGTCGGGCTGGTTTCCGCACGCTCAACCCGCGATAGCGTTGCCCGGCTGATGCCGGTTTGCTGCGCCAACGCTTCCAGCGACCAGCCCTGCTGCTGGCGTAAATCAGACAGCCGTTGCGCCAAGCGAAGGTCGGCGCTGTCCACTCCGTTATCCATGGTCTCTATAGCCCTGATATGAAAAATCCCATATGAGAGAAATAATCTCAAATACGGGATTCGTCAATCAGATTTTCAAGCAACCCCTGCGAAGTTGTAAAACTCAGCAGGCGGCACCCGTCTTATTCAGGACGAACGCATTGGCTCACAGGGGTGGCAGAGAGCGACAACCCCGGCGATGCCAGCGCAATTTCGGCATCGCTGGTTGCCACAACAGGTGGAGTAATCGCCGCACAACGCCAGGCGCTAAAGACCGCCAGCAGCGGCGCCAAGGCAAACAGCAGGAATAACCAGCGCGCGGCGGAGGCGGCACCCGGTGCCCCACCCGGCACGTTCAGCCCGGCCAGGTTGGCGACCATTCCCGCCAACGCGGCACCGAACGCGGTGGCAAACAGTTGCACCGTAGTGATCGACGCGCCGGCAATATCCTTATCCGCCTCTGGCGAGACTTGCAGAATACGCGTCAGCAGATGTGGCCAGCCAAAACCGATACCAAACCCCACCACTGTCAGAGCGATGACAATCGGCGTCAGTGCCGACCAATGACCACCGGAAGGCGTTGGCATCAATACGCCCAGGGCCAATAGCCCGACAAACACAAACAGCGGCCCGCTGATAATGGCCCGGCGCATACCCGCACTGCGCCAGCCCGAACTGAGGATCTCCGACAGCGTCCAGCCCGCCGCCATGGTGGCTGCAATATAGCCGGAAATCAGCGGTGACTGCCCGTGCAGCGTTTGCAGGAAATAAGGCACGAAGATTTCGCTGGTCATGCCCACAACCAGCAGGGAGACGGTGATATACAGCGAAGCCAGAGGGGAACCGCGGCGTAAAGCGCCTTGAGGCAGTAGACGGGCGCGGGAGTGCGCTTCACGGCGAATCAGCCAAACCATCATCAGCACGGCCAATGCAATACCGCCAAAATTGACCCAGGCGCTGTCGGCCAGGCTGCCGGCGGATACCACCAGCACCGCCACCGCCAGCAGCAACAGCTGGGCTACCGGCAGCGGCGCTGCCTGCTGTTGCGGTTTGCCTTTCGGCAGGATCAGGAAGGTGAACCCGGCGTACAACACCATGATTGGCAACAGGATGCCGAAGGCCCAGCGCCAGGCGTTCAGTTCGGCGAAAATGCCGCCCACCGCCGGTCCCACCAGCGTAGCAATACCCCACATCGCCGAAATCAGCGCCATTGCCCGCGGCCAAAGTTTTTGCTCGAACACCAGGTTGATCATGGCGTACGAAAGCGCGAAAATCAGCCCGCCGCCGAACCCCTGCACGGTGCGACCTATCAGCATCACCGGCATCGACGGCGCCAATGCACACAGCATTGCCCCGGCAATAAAGAACAGCGACGCCACCAGATAGGCACTGCGTGCACCGTAACCACTGAGCAGACGTGCAGATAACGCCGATCCGAGAATCGACGCCACCACAAACAGCGTGGTGTTCCAGGCATACAGATTCAGGCCACCAATATCCTGCACCACCGAGGGCAGAATGGTGGTGGCGACCAGAATATTGATCGCATGCAGCGCTACGCCGAGTGAGAGCGCGATCGCACTGGCGCCATTTTTGCCGGAGAATAAGTCGGCCCAGCGGCTATCATCGTTGGTTATCACGGTTGTCGTCCTGTTTTCAGAGGAAGGGCATTGAGTTAATAGTGATATTGCGTTAAATTTAACAAGAGTTAACTTGGAATAATGGTAGGGCGAGGCGGAGAAATATGTCAAGAATAAACTTGGAAAATGGCGGTAGTCCCGCACAATCGGTCAGTGACCGTTTGCTGACACTATTAAAAACCCGCGGCCCACAACAAGCGTCTGATGCAGGAAAGGTTCTTGGCACCACAGGTGAGGCTGCGCGCCAGCAGTTTGTCAAACTGGCCAAAGACGGGCTGGTTGAAGCCGTGGCGGAAACCCGCGGCGTCGGCCGACCGGTGCAGCTCTGGCACCTGACCGCCGCCGGCAATGCGCGCTTTCCGGATACCCATTCAGAATTGACGGTACAGTTGCTGCGCACCGTACGCGACAAGCTGGGCGAGCAGGCGATTGAGTTATTGATCGACACCCGCGAGCAAGAAACGCGGATTAATTACAAGCAGGCGATGATTGGCGCTACCGACTTGCAGGAACGGGTTCAGCGTCTGACGGCCATTCGTTGCCGCGAAGGCTATATGGCCGAATGCCGTACTCAGGAAGACGGCTCCTTTCTGTTGGTAGAGAACCACTGCCCTATTTGCGCCGCCGCTACCGTTTGTCAGGGGTTCTGCCGTGCTGAGCTGAGTATTTTCACCGAGGTGTTGCAGGCGCAGGTTGAACGTTCCGAACATATTCTGGCCGGTGCACGCCGCTGCGCCTACCGTATTTCGCTGCTGTAATCGGCACTCGGCTCAAGGCTATCTGCAGGCTGGCGTTCTCTCTCGATTCTCATCGGTTCGCCAGCCGACCTTGCCGTTAAAAAATAGTGAAAAGCGTTGCTAATCTTCCGTGCGATCGGGTTTACTGAGTCCTCTAATAATAACCTCCCTGCAGAATAAATATCCATGCTGAGTCAAAGTAGCCGTAACGTCCTGCCGTTAATCGGGGCGCTGTTCACGTTATATATTGTCTGGGGTTCTACCTACTTCGTTATTCGTCTGGGCGTGGAGAGCTGGCCACCGCTGATGATGGCCGGTATCCGCTTTTTGGTCGCCGGCATAGTGCTGTTCAGCTTTTTAGCGTTGCGCGGCCATGCATTACCAACCCCCCGGCAGTGGCTGGCCGCTGGCACTATCGGTATCTTGCTACTGGCGGTGGGTAACGGTCTGGTGACCGTGGCAGAACACCAGCACGTACCTTCCGGTATTGCCGCCGTGATGGTCGCGACGGTACCGCTGTTCACCCTGTTCTTCAGCCTGTTTTGGGGCATGCGCAATACCAAGCTGGAGTGGGCGGGTATCGCATTGGGCCTGGTGGGGATCGTATTGCTCAATACCGGCAATAACCTGGTGGGCAACCCTACCGGTGCGTTACTGATCCTGCTGGCTTCCGCCAGTTGGGCCTTTGGCTCGGTGCTGGGGTCACGTATTTCGCTACCGGCCGGACCGATGGCGGGCGCGGCGGAGATGCTGGTTGCCGGAGTGGTTCTGCTGGTCGTCAGTCAGCTCAGCGGCGAACGCCTGACGCAGATGCCCAGCGCCAAAGGTTTCTTTGCGCTGGGATACCTGATTATCTTCGGTTCCATGTTGGCCATTAGCGCCTATATGTTTTTGCTGAAAAACGTGCGTCCGGCGGTAGCCACCAGTTATGCCTATGTCAATCCGGTGGTGGCCGTGCTGCTCGGCATCGGTTTTGCCGGCGAATCGCTGGCACCGCGTGAATGGGCGGCGCTGGTGATTATCGTAGCGGCGGTGGTGCTGGTGACGCTGGGCAAATTCCTGTTTGCTCGCCCAGTCAGTCGCATAAGCAGGCAAAGGTAGAGGCGCTGCACGCTGCGGCCGAATTAATCGGGGCGAATGTATTCGCCCCCTACAGCGGCTGGAGTGACAAATCCACCGGAAACAGGTTTAAACGCTGCAGCTTGAAAGACGACGGGTATTAAAACGATTCTTGTTTCATATTACGAAGCGTCTATAATTCCCGTTGTTCCTGGCAACCTGCGAAATCATCCCCATGCTGAAAAAATCGTTCATTATCGTTATCTTTCTGTGTGCCTTTGGTTCACTCGGCGGCGTATTCCTGGCCGGGCTGAATATGTACACCCGTTCCACCACGCCGCTAGAAGAGACCGCCACGTCACACGAAGCCGCCGCCACTGCCACTCCGGCAGAGAGCATTCAGGCCAAGTGATGCGTCCCGCGCTGGCAGCGTTGTTGTAAAAAAACGCTGCAGTCGCCCGACGCGCACCGGTATCTGCAAAGGGCGCGGTAACCGCCTCATTGCTCCATTTCAGCAGCAATTCCCCTTCTCTTCTTTCGCCAACCGTTGGTGCGATTTTCTGCGCGCTGCCGCCGACAGAAACGTCAACAAATTACCGCTGTGTTCAACCCCATTCTGCGGTCAAATTCTCATCTATTCAGTCTGCCACTCTTCCTGATGAAATAGCATTGACCGTAAAACACCCAAGAGTTATGGTTAAATCATAACTTTCTGGAGTACTGAAAATGGATGCAAGCAATGGACTACATCCTTAGCCTTCATGGCACCCGAGTAAACCGTGAAGATGGCTACTGGTGGAAAATAGAAGCATGGAAAGTAACCAAAACGGCTTTCATTCCCCATGGCATACGCTACAACTTGACGCTGCATGATAAATACAACACCCGAGTGTTTGGCATCGACAATGCCCATGCCATTAAAGTCCCTCGAAAAGGGCAATTTTCAGGCCGAATACTTTACGACCACCAACATCAGACGCCCACGGATAAAGGCTCACCCTATGAGTTTCATTCCGCTTTTCAGTTGGTGGAAGATTTCTTCACTAAAATCGATGAAGTCATAAGCAAGAGAGAAAACCGAGGTTGAAGATGAAAGCACTGATTGGCGTAATGCCTGAAGAGTTGATCCGCAAACGGATACTGGCCATTGCAAAAGGTGAATACCAGCCGCAGGAGCGTGAACCGCAGGTCTGGTTCACCTCAATGATTGCTTTGGCCCAGGTGCTCAGCAATGAAAATATTGCCCTGCTGCGGATGATTGATACGGAAAAACCGGCAACCATGAGCCGATTGGCGGAACTCTCCGGTCGGCAAATAAGCAATCTTTCCGCCACGCTGAAAACGCTCAGCGGCCACGGTCTGGTATCGCTGGAAAAACACGGCCGAACGGTCAAACCCAGAGCCTTATTTACTGACTTCGAGATCATTGTCGATCAAAAATTGAACGCACGCTTTAGCGCAGCCTGAACGCAGGCCAGTCATAAGCTTACAGCGCTGTCACCCCGCGGGCGGCGGCCTGCTGCTCCAGCTCGGTGATTATTTGGTATGCCGAACGCGGCACCAGGCTGAAATCGCCGATCAGCAGGTTGTCGCTTACCGCTTCGCCCAGCATCGCCTTCGCCCCGGCACGCAGTATTTCCAGCTGTTCCGGCGGGGTCTGCGACGAGGTAATCAAGGGTAGCCCCGGCACGCTGGCCGTTCGTCCAATAATTTTCAGCCCGGCCAACGCCTGGGGCCGTGCCCGTTTCAACAGTTCCAGGCTGACGCAGTCGACGGCAGCAATGTCTGCCTGCCGGTTTTGGATCAGCTTGAGCGACTGATAGTGCGCCCCGGAGGCGATGGCAGCACTGAAGAATCTGCCGTTCTGTGCCAAGGGTGCGATCAGCGCACGCAAGCTGTTATGCCCTGACTGAGAGTCGGTACTGTTGTATGCGGCGATCCGGCCGCGAAAATCCGCCAGTTGCTCGCCTGAGTCGTCGTCGCGCACCACCAACCAACTGCTGTAATTCGCGCCCTCACAACCCTCGACGCGGTAGTGATAAGTCCCGATCAGCTGCACCTGCTGCAGGCTGCTGACCAGCGGATAACCGCAGGTTTGGCTGAGCAATAAATCGTCCTGTAGCCAGTGCTGAGCCAGGTCGTGCGGCCAGACGAGCTGTTCAGGAGCCAGCGGCAATCCCAACTGCAGTAATTTACCGCGCAGCACTCGCCAGAAAGATTCGGCCGGTTGATGAGTCACGCCATACATCGGCAAAGATACTTGCATCCTATTCCCTTACCCCGCAGAAGAAGCCGCCTGCGTCTGCTGACGCCAGGCGGTGAGATAGCGCACCCAGCGCTCAAACAGCATATCGGTAATGATCGCCAGCAGCGCCACCACTACCGCGCCCTGGATCACGTAGGCGGTATTAAAACCGCTCAGGCCAATGATTATCGGCGAACCAAGCGTTTTGGTGCCGACGGTGGAAGCGATTGCCGCCGTGCCGATATTGATGATCACCGAGGTCCGAATACCGGCAACAATCACCGGCGCCGCCAGCGGCAGTTCGACGCGCCACAGAATTTGCCTGGCGCTCATACCAACCCCTTGCGCAACCTCGCGGGTCGCGCTGGGTACCGATTCAATACCCGTCAGCGTGCCCTGCAAGATCGGCAGCAAACCGTACAGCACCAGTGCGATAATCGCCGGCTGTTCGCTAAAGCCCATCACAGGTACCGCTACCGCCAGCACCGCCACGGGCGGAAAAGTCTGGCCGACCGCTACCACGGTTTCCACCAGCGAACGAAACGCCTTACCGGCAGGGCGCGTCACGCCGATCCCGGCCGCTACGCCAATCACCACGGCGATCAGACTGGAGACCGCGACCAGCAACAGATGTGCCCACACCAGCGAGATAAAACTGTCCTGCTGATACACCGGCCTTTCCAGATCGGGAAACCAGGCAGCAAACAGGCCATGCAGATGATTCATGCCAAACACCAGCGCCAGCAGCAGGGCAAAGGTCCAGGGCAGCGGATCGCGCAGCCAACGCAGGGCTTTAGGCGCACTCATGACAGCGCCTTTTGGGCAATCAGATCGTTGAAATGCAGCACGCCGAGTGCCTCTCCTTGCTCCCCCACCACCGGCAAGCATTCACTGCCGCGCGCCACAAATACCGACAACGCTTCACGCAGGTTCATGGTGGAGGAAATAGGTTCACCGTCCGCATGCCCGGGCCGCACCCGTTCCGCCACCGTGCCTAAAGAAAGCAATTTGATGCCGCGATCGCTGCGGCCAAAGAAATCGCGCACAAAATCGTTGGCCGGTGCAGTCAGTAGCTCCAGTGGCGTGCCTTGTTGCACCACACGGCCCTGATCGAGCAACACGATGCGATCGGCCAATGCCAGCGCTTCGTCAATGTCATGCGTCACCAGTACGATGGTGCGCCCGGAGAGATGATGAATACGCGCAATCTCCGTCTGCAGCGCGGTGCGCGTTACCGGATCGAGAGCGCCAAAGGGTTCGTCCATCAACAACACTTCCGGATCGGCAGCCAACGCGCGCGCCACTCCCACCCGCTGCTGTTGCCCGCCGGAAAGCTGATGCGGATAACGGTGTCGGAACAGTTCCGGCTCCAGGTGCAACAGCTCCAGCAGTTCGGTCACCCGATCGCGGATCCGTGCCCGCGGCCATTTCAGCAATTGCGGCACGGTGGCGATGTTCTCCTCTACCGTCCAATGCGGAAACAGGCCGATCGACTGAATGGCATAGCCCATGCGGCGCCGCAGATCCTGCGGTTTGAATTTTTGGATCTCTTCATCGGCAAAGTAAATTTTGCCCTGATCGTGTTCGATCAGCCGGTTGATCATTTTTAATGTGGTGGATTTACCGGAGCCTGAGGTACCGATCAGTACGGCAAATTCGCCTTTGGCAATCTGCAGCGTCAGATCGTCCACCGCCGGCTTACCCTGAAAAATCTTGCTGACCTGATTAAACTGAATCATCGGCGTGACACTTCCAAAATTGAAACCATAAATTTAAACAGCGAATCGACGATTACCGCCATCACGATCACCGGGATCACGCCCAGCAGCACCAGATCCAGCGCGCTGCTCAGCAACCCCTGGAAAACGATGGCGCCGAAACCTCCGGCACCGATCAACGCGGCCACCACCGCCATGCCGACGGTCTGCACCGCCAGAATGCGTACGCCGGTCAGAAACAGCGGCAAAGCCAACGGCAGCTGTACGCGAAAGAAAATCTGGCCGCGCGTCAGCCCCATACCGCTGGCAGATTCGATCACGCTGGCGGGCACGCTCTGTAACCCGGCCACCACGCTGCGCACCAGCGGCAACAGGGCGTACAACACCAGGGCGACTATCGCCGGCGCCATGCCAATGCCGCTGACGCCGTGTTCCGCCAGCCAGGGCACCGCCTTCGCCAACCCGGCCAACGGCGCTATCAGCAGGCCGAACAGGGCAATCGACGGCACGGTCTGGATAATGTTCAGCGTGGAGAAGATCGGGGTTTGCAAACGGGATGAACGAAAACACAACACCCCGAGCGGCACGCCGATCAGCAGCGCCGGGACCATCGTCGCCAGCAGAATAGTCAGGTGCTGCAACAGCGCGGCATCAAACACATCTTGCCGGTTGTAATACTCTTTCAGCAGCGAAAGCTGATCCAACTGATGGCCGAACAGCAGCGCCAGCGCAGGCAATATCACCAGCAGGTTGCCGAGCATGCGCCACAAATGCGAAGACGTGATGCGGGTGATGGCATCGGCAGCCATCAGCAGGCTCAGCGCCAGCATCAGCCAGCAGCCGCTGCCCCAGGAGGTACGCGCCAGTTTGGAACCTTCCTGCGCCAACTGCTGCGCGGCATGCCCGCTCAGCCAGAAGGTGAGCGCCAGCAGCGCTGCAGCCGCCAGCGCAGTCAACAATGCATTGCGCCTGAGCGGTGCCAACAGGCTGAGCACTGCCAGCACCAACAGCGGGGCCAATAGCCACAGCGCCGGGCCGTGCAGCAGGGAAATCAGGGAAATGCTCTTGCCCGACAGCAGGCGATTGGGGGCATAGCTGAGGAACGGCAGGCCAAATGCGGCCAGCAGCAACAGAACAAGCAGCGTCAGTAATACGCGGTTTTTTACGGCAATAATCAAAGAAACTCTCCGGCTCCATAGTCAATGGGCCCTGCTCTCCCTCTCTCCCATAGGGAGAGAGGGAATATCAGCGCTATCCCTTAACCAATCCTTTTTCTTTCAGATAAGCGGCCGCAACCTGTTTGGCATCCTGACCTTCCACCGCGATCTGCGCATTAAGTTTTTGCAGCGTCGGGCCGTCCAGCGTTGCAAAGACCGGCTTCAGCAATTCGGCGATATTGGCGTGCTGTTTCAGCGCGGCTTCACGAATGATCGGTGCCGGTGCGTAAATCGGCTGCACCCCTTTTGGGTCTTCCAGCGTTTGCAGACCCAGGGCCGCCACCGGGCCATCGGTGCCGTAAGCCATGGCCGCGTTCACGCCGGAGGTTTGCTCCGCCGCCGCTTTAATGGTCACCGCCGTGTCCCCTCCAGCCAGCGACAGCAGCTGATCCTGATTCAGCTTAAAGCCATAGGCATTCTGGAATGCCGGCAGTGCGTCCGGACGTTCGATAAATTCCGCCGAGGCCGCCAGTTTGAACTTGCCACCGCCGTTGATCCATTTGCCCAGATCGGCCAGCGTCTTCAGGTGGTTGGCGTCCGCCACGTCCTGACGAATGGCAATAGTCCAGGTATTGTTGGCCGGCGAAGCATCCAGCCAGACAATTTTGTTCTTGTCGTAATCGAGTTTTTTGACCTTCTCAAAACCGGCCTGGACGTTCTTCCACGCCGGATCTTTTTCATCGGAGAAGAAAAATGCGCCGTTGCCGGTGTATTCCGGGTAGATGTCAATCTCGCCGGAGGTGATCGCCCCGCGCAGCACCTTGGTGGTACCGAGCTGTAATTTGTTGGTGGTTTTGATGCCGTTGGACTCCAGCACCTGCACGATGATGTTACCCAGCAGCGAGCCTTCGGTATCGATTTTTGAGCCCACGCGCACCGTGTCGGCCGCCTGAGCCACGCCGATACTCGCGGCAAGTAAACCCAGTGCCAAAGCGAAAACGCGACCACGTAATGGGGTGATTGCCATACTTTTTCCTCTTGTTGTGTATTTTCCGGCTATTTGGCCAGATCGATTGGAAAATCCTGAGACGCGCGTTTCCATCGCACGATAAAAGTCTCCGCCGGCCAGGCTTCGGTTTCGCCCTGAACTTCCTTTAGCGGCTCGCCGGCGTTAAACGGATGAACCTCAACGGCGACCGGGGTAAAAGCGTATTCGCTGACCCATTGGCCATAGCCCTGCACCACAAATCCCTGGCTGCGCTGCTGGTAAGCACCGCGCTCCGCCAGATAGACCTGCCTTAAACCGTACCACGGCAAGCCGGGGAGATCATGGTGAACTAAATGATAGTTCAGATTGAGAAACAGCAGCCGCCACGGCCAAGCCGCCTCATTAATAATAGAACGTGCCTGCGGAGCTTCAACGGCGCGGTGCTCAAAAAACGATCTTATCTTGGTCAGCGCCAGCGCTGGATAGCCGATCGCCAACAGGTAAAACGTCGTGCCAATGCCATGTTGCTTCAGCCAAACCAGCACTGCCGCCAGCAGCAGCAGATGCACCAACCACATCACCAACGTGCGCAGTTCACCGGCGGCAATCGCTTTCAGCGCATTAACCCCCGTCGCGACGATATCCAGCGCCGGACCGAACACAATCCGCCCGCTAAGCGTATTGCGCACCTTGGCCAACAGCGGAAACAATCTGGGATAACGCTGCCACTGTGTCTGACTGAAATAATAACTTTCGGGATCTTCATGCGGGTCGGTCAGATGTTCATTGCGGTGATGCTGAATATGCGAATCGCGATACAACCCATAGGGATACCACACCGCCAGCGGCAACAGGCCAAAGAGTTGATTGATGCGGGGCCACCGCGTCGGATGGCCGTGGATCAGCTCATGCTGCAACGACATATACCAGGTGGCCAACAAAATCAGCAACGGCGTGCCAAGCCAGGGTCCCAGCGACTGCCAGTAGTGCACCACGCCAAACCAGCCGCCGTACACCGCCGCCATGATGCCCCAGGTCGGCAACTCGCATCGCCAATACCAGCGCTGGTTAAGCTGTTGGATCCAAAGGCGTTGTGCAGAATGCAAATAGTGGCTGTGGCTTTTGGCTGAGGACATGCGGCGGCTCGCTGTGGGTCATTTTCCTCAGTATCTTCGAGCAGCGCAGGCGCTCAAAATAACGAAAGCGGCAAAGCAAAGTTAAAAATCAGCTATTTATGCCGTACTTTTGATGCCCCACACAATCGCGAGCTCATCCGATGCGGTAAGCCATCGGCATCAGGGAACGAAATCCAGCACCGAGCTGTTGAATAAGGCGTATTCGGTCTGACTGGTCATTTTGGGCAGTTTGGCGCGCTGTACTGCCTGACTTGCTACAGCGCAAAACTCAGCATCGCCTGCCAGTACCTTGAAGTCCTTCAGGGAGCCGTCCGGTAACAGATGAATGCTGATCGAACAGGTTTGGGATTTGTATTTGCCGAGCGTCGGCATTTCTTGCGTAATGGCACGCCGCATTCTTTCCGGGTAGTTGCCCGACGGCGGCTGCACCGATGCCGCGGCAGACATCGGTTTTTCCAGCCCGGCAATCTCGGTACGGTGGTCCGTATTACAACCGGCCAGCAACGGTAACAACGCTACCAAAAGCCACATCCCTGTTCTCATCATTCTGCATCCTTGTCGTTCCGCACAATGGCGGGGCATCAAGATGCCGGGTACAGGCTCCCGGCATCGGCACACTGCTGCAAGCGTTCACGCCACCATTTGGACGCCAAACCGGCGTTATTCTCACGCCAGCCAAAATAAGCAACGTCGCTACAGCGCTCAGATTCGACGTTTTTCGCGACCAACTCGCCACTTTTCAGGTAAGGTTCAGCCAAATAACGCGGCAAATAACCACAGCCGAGACCGCTGAGCTGCACCCGCAACTTGGCGTCGAAACCGAACACCGTCAAGGTGTCCTGCTCCTCGAGAATATTCAGGTTCTGCGGTGCGTTCACCCTTGAGGTATCACGCACCACCACCGCACGGTGCTGACGGATCTCTGCCTTCGGCAAAGGCTCCGCCATTGTCGCCAGCGGGTGTTGCGGTGCGACGGCAAATACGTAGTCCAACCGACCCAACTGACTAAAAGCATAGCCTACCCGCGACGGGGGTTCACAAATCGCGCCAATAATAATATCCGCACAACCATAAACCAGCGACTCCCAGGATCCCGCCAGCACCTCGTGACTAACGCGCAGCCGGGTATGGTGATTCTGCTGATAAAATTCTTCCATCAGCGGCAACAGGCGCTCAAAAGGAAACGAGGCATCGATACCGAGAGTGATCTCGCTTTCCCAGCCGTTTTCCACATAGCGAGCCTGCTGCTCCAAATCCTGCGCGGCGCGCAATAGCACCCGGCCCTTTTCCAACATCAACTTGCCGGTATCGGTGAATTTGGCGCGGTGGCCTGAGCGATCGAGCAAGGTGATGTCGAGATCGCTCTCCAGTTTTTGCACCATATAGCTCAACGCCGAAGGTGTTTTAAACAGCACGGCGGCGGCCGCCGCAAATGACCCGTGCCGATCGAGCGCATCCAAAATCAATAACGCTTCCAGGTTTAACCTCATCGCTCCCTCTCCGTGTATAAAAAAACTCAACAAGACGGCAAAAATTCTGCGCTATCTTTGAAATCAGCCCCTGCCTACCATGCGGTTTATCGACGTTACATTCACCCGTTGTTAAACCTAAGTCTTTCTGGGAAGGTAAATAATGTCTAAATTTCAATTACTTGATAAAGATAATTCTGCACTGATTTTCATTGACCACCAGCCGCAAATGTCTTTTGGCGTGGCCAATATTGATCGCCAGCAGCTGAAAAACAACGTGGTCGGTCTGGCGAAAGCCGGCAAGATTTTTAATGTTCCCACCCTTTTCACCTCGGTTGAAACCGAAAGTTTCAGCGGCTATATCTGGCCAGAACTGTTGGCGGTTCACCCTGAAATCACCCCGATTGAACGCACTTCGATGAACTCCTGGGAAGACGCAGCCTTCGTAAAGGCCGTTGAAGCCACCGGTCGCAAAAAGCTGGTGATTTCCGCGCTGTGGACCGAAGTCTGTCTGACTTTCCCGGCGCTGATGGCGCTCGAGGCAGGCTATGAAGTTTACGTGGTCACCGACACTTCCGGCGGTACCTCGGTGGATGCGCATGAGCGTTCCATCGACCGTATGGTGCAGGCCGGTGCCATCCCGGTAACCTGGCAGCAGGTGCTATTGGAGTATCAACGCGACTGGGCGCGCAAAGAGACTTACGACGCAGTTATGGAACTGGTGCGCGAACACAGCGGTGCTTACGGCATGGGCGTTGACTACGCTTACACCATGGTGCATCACGCCCCGGCGCGGGTGGCGAAATAAACCTAACCCCGGCCGCGTCGCCGGGGTTTTTCTGGAGTCGGTGCTATGGCCCACCCGCAGCATGTCACGCTAGTTATCACTCACCGTTTGGCGCCGGGGCAGGAACCGGCCTACGAGGCCTGGCTGAAGCGCATTATGCCCGAAGCCGCCAACTTTGCCGGACATCTGGGCGTTAACGTGATCCGCCCCACCGGTCATGAGCAGGCCTACACCGTACTGGTCCGTTTTGACAACCTCGACAACCTGTCCCAGTGGGTGAATTCACCGCTGCGCAAACGCTACATCGAGGAAGTTTCGCCGCTGCTGCTGGAGAGCGACAGCATTGAAATTCGGCCCGGCGCAGAATTCTGGTTCACGCCGCCGAGCGCCAATACCCGCCAGCCCGCCAAGTGGAAACAATTTTTGATCACCCTGCTGGTGATTTTTCCGTCCACCAATCTGGTGCCCTGGTTTTGGGGAAACCTGTTGCCGCAGTTGAACGGCACGCTGGTCGGCCACCTGCTTAATGACGCCACCGTCGTCGCCCTGGTGGTCTTCCTCTGGATGCCGATAGTCACACGCATATTTCATCAATGGCTCACCCGCCGTTAGGCGGCCTGCCGGGAGAACGTTATGAGTAACTCTGCTTCCCTGATTATCACCAACGGTAAATTTCACACCGTCGATCGCGAGGCGCCTACCGCCCAGGCGGTTGCTATCCGCGACGGCAAATTCCTCGCCGTCGGCAGTGAAAACGACGTTATGCAGCATGCAGGACCTGAAACTCAGGTGATTGATCTGCACGGCCACACCGCCGTCCCCGGCCTCAATGACTCGCACCTGCACCTGATCCGCGGCGGTCTGAACTACAATCTTGAGCTGCGTTGGGAAGGCGTGCCGTCGTTGGCCGATGCACTGCGCATGCTGAAAGAGCAGGCACTGCGTACCCCCAGCCCACAATGGGTACGGGTGGTCGGCGGCTGGACCGAATTCCAGTTCGCGGAACGCCGCATGCCAACGCTGGACGAAATCAATCAGGCGGCGCCGGACACCCCGGTGTTTATTCTGCACCTGTACGATCGCGCTTTACTCAACCGAGCCGCGCTGAAAGTGGTGGGCTACACCAAAGACACGCCAAATCCGCCGGGGGGCGAGATCCAGCGCGATGGCAACGGCAACCCAACCGGCATGCTGATTGCCAAGCCTAATGCCATGATCCTGTATGCCACGCTGGCCAAAGGGCCCAAGCTGCCGCTTGAACAACAGGTCAATTCCACCCGTCAGTTTATGCGCGAGCTCAATCGCCTGGGCCTGACCAGCGCCATCGACGCCGGCGGCGGTTTCCAGAACTACCCCGATGACTATCAGGTGATTTCCGAACTGCACGATAAGCAGCAACTCACTTTGCGTATCGCCTATAACCTGTTCACTCAGCGACCGAAGCAGGAGCTTGAAGATTTCCAGCTGTGGACCGACATGCTGAAACCCGGTCAGGGCACCGATTTTTACCGTCATAACGGTGCCGGTGAAATGTTGGTGTTCTCCGCCGCCGACTTCGAGGATTTCCTCCAGCCGCGTCCGGATCTGCCGGAAGGTACGGAAGATGAGCTCGAGCGCGTAGTGCGCCATCTGGTCGAGCACCGCTGGCCGTTCCGCCTGCATGCCACCTATGACGAATCCATCAGCCGCATGCTGAACGTGTTCGAAAAGGTGAACCGCGATATTCCGTTCAACGGCCTGCACTGGATCTTCGACCACGCGGAAACCATCTCCGAACGTAACATCGAGCGGGTGAAAGCGCTGGGCGGCGGCATTGCCGTACAGCATCGCATGGCATTTCAGGGGGAATACTTTGCCGAACGCTACGGCAAAGAAGCCGCCAAACAGACGCCGCCGGTCGCGAAAATGCTGGCGGCCGAGTTGCCGGTCGGGTTAGGCACCGACGCCACCCGCGTGGCCAGTTATAACCCGTGGACGGCGCTGTATTGGCTGGTGTCCGGCCGTACCGTTGGCGGTATGGCGATGTACGACGACAGTGCGCGATTGGATCGCGAAACGGCCCTGATGTTGTGGACCCAGGGCAGCGCCTGGTTCTCAACCGAACAGGGTAAAAAAGGACAGATTAAGGTCGGACAGTTAGCCGATCTGGCCGTGCTGTCGCAGGATTATTTCAGCATACCCGAGGAGCAGATCAAGGGGATTGAATCGGTGATGACGGTGGTGGACGGCAAGGTGGTGTACGCCGCCGGCAGTTTTTCACCGCTGGCGCCGCCGGCAATTCCGGTACTGCCTGACTGGTCGCCGGTGACCCAGGTGCCGGGGCATTATCGCTCTGCCCCTCCTTCAGCCGCGGCCCGCGTCGGGGTGCTGGGCCAGGCGCACCAGTGTTGCGGCCCTTGCGGCGTGCACGCGCATCAGCATGACGTCGCCCGCCGTTCCAGCATTCCTGTTTCAGACGACAATGCCTTTTGGGGCGCATTCGGTTGTTCCTGCTTCGCTTTTTGATTGGCAGGCTATCACCGCAGTAAGTTATCAAGCTAATAGCTTATTAACTTATTAGCCAGTTAAGCTATGACGCTCTCGAGTTGTGAGCGTCATAGCCCTTGGTTAATCGCGATTAATTTCCAGCCAGCGCCGTTGTTCGGCGGAGGCGGCTATCGCATCCAGCACGCAAGATACTTTCCAGCCCTCTTCAAAGTCAGGCCACATGCGATCACCGGCGGCAATGCCGTTAACCAGATCGCGGATCTCCACCGTTTTCTGATCGTTAAAACCAATGCCGTGCCCTGCGCTAATACAGAAGGCGGCGTAATCCGGATGCTTAGGGCCTACCAGCAGCGTTTTAAACCCTTGGCGCTCCGCCGGCTCATCGTGACGATACAGCTTCAGCTCCGCCATTCGCTCCTGGGTGTAACTTAACGTGCCCTTGGTTCCGGTGACCACGTAGGTCAGCCCCATCTTGCGCCCGCAGGCAATGCGTGAAGTCTCGATGGTACCCATGGCGCCACCGGCAAAACGCACCAGCGCGCTGGCCTGATCCTCATTTTCAACCTGATGCATCAGCGTAGGGTCTTTCGCATCCGGGCGCTGTTTGATGATGGTCTGCATATCGCCGGAGACCGCCACAATGTCACCCACCAGGTAATGCGCCATGTTGACAATATGCGCCGCCAAATCGCCCAGCGCGCCTAACCCGGCCGTGGCCTTGCGGCAGTGCCAGTCGATAGGCGTACGCGGATCGGCGAGATAATCTTCATTGTGGGTGCCGTAAAAATGCACCACTTCGCCAATCTCGCCATTGGCGATAATTTCGCGCGCCAGCTGGCTGGTCGGGTTCTTCATATAGTTGAAACCCACCAGCGTTTTAACCCCCTTGGCGCGAGCGGCCTGCACCATTTCAGCGGCGTCTTTGGCGTCCAACGCCAGCGGTTTTTCAGAATAAACGTGTTTGCCGTGGCGAATCGCTTCCAGCGCCATCTCCTTATGCAGGAAATTCGGCGCGCAGATATCCACCACATCAATAGCCGGATCGGCCACCAGCTGGTGCCAGTCGGCGGTCGAACGAGAGAAACCAAATTCCGCAGCGCGCTGCTGCGCCAGCTCCGGCGTCACTTCCGCCAGCATTTCCAACACCAGTTCCCCCTTCAGTGGAAATACCGTGGCAGCCTGCGCATAAGCAATAGCGTGGCAGCGCCCAATATAGCCGGTGCCAATTAAACCAACGCGTACCTGTTTCATCACCCTCTCCCGTTGCCTGTATCCGTAATCTGGTCAGCGCGCCACTTAATGAAACGCACCGTCTGTGATACGGTTATATGAAATATAAATTTCAATAACAAGCAAAGAGAAAAATAAAACTCATATCCGTGATGCCGTTCATGAAACCTTGCAGACGGGAATGTAACGAGGCAGCCTCGAGGGTACGCTGCGTCTTCTGGCCAAAGATGTCAGGCCAAAATGAATATTTTATTTCATATCACGGCAACCCGTTGGCACCATACAGCAAGAAACCCGGCCGCTGTTGCAGCCGTTGCAAATACCCTTGTAACCCTGGGTAATCCGGGCGCGAGAAAGGCGTCATCAGCCAACGATTGAGCGACAGCCCAATGACCACATCCGCCAGGCTAAAGGTCGTGCCAGCAATATAAGCATTCCCCTGCGCCAAATGCTGTTCGAGCATGCCCATTAACCTGTTCCACTCCCGCTCCGCCGCTGCCAGTCGCTCCGGATCCTGGTAGGCGGCATCCTGGCGAACTCGCGACATGAAAACATAGCGCCAGGCGTTGTTGAGATCGGTGGCCTGCCAGTCCATCCACATTTCTACCGCTGCGCGTGCGCCCGGTTCTGTCGGCAACAGATCCTGACGCCCTTCCCGGCCCGCCAGGTAACGACAAATCGTGTTGGATTCCCACAGCACCCGATCGCCGTCAATCAATACCGGCACCAGGCCATTGGGGTTGAGGGCCAAAAACTCCGGTGTTTGCGTGGAGCGAAAACCACTGCCCCAGTCTTCTCTGGTCAGCGGCAACGCCAGTTCATGGCTGGTCCACAATACTTTGCGCACATTGATCGACGAGGCCTTACCCAACAATTTCAACATTTATGTTCTCCAAAAAGGCTTGCGCCCTTCTTGCATTGCCTGTGCGCGCGACAGACCAATGTCCGCCAGTTGGGCATCGTCCAACTGCAACAAAGATCTACGGGTGCGATAACGCTGCAGGTACAACTGCCAAAGTGGAAATCTCGCCCGGTGCTGTACCGGTTCGCCCTCAACAGAAATGCTCATCACAGATCCTCTTTCGGTTTGATCACGAAACCTATGATGCTGATCGCGCGAAAAACAATACAGATTCAGGGCGTTGATATTTTTTCCATACAAAAGCTGTCTCTGCCTATCTGAATGGTCTAATTTAATCTCATCTGTACCGGTTTTTTCCTCAACCACTCTCACTTTGGGTATCTGTATGACACGCTACGCCACCCTGGCCGCGCTCCTTAGCCAACGCATCGAACAGGGGCTCTATCCGGCCGGCGATCGTCTGCCGTCGGTGCGCGCACTAAGCCTGGAACACGGCGTCAGCATCAGCACGGTGCAACAGGCCTATCGCCTGCTGGAAGAGAGCCAACTGGTGGAAGCGCGCCCCAAATCCGGCTATTTCGTACAAAGGCGCCGCACTCTGGCCGAGCTTCCCGCCGTCACCCGTCCGGTGCAGCGACCGGTGGATATTTCGCAGTGGGAGCAGGTACTGGAACTGATCCGAAATAAACCGCGCGAAGATGTGATCCAGCTCGGCCGTGGCATGCCGGATATCAGCGAACCTACGCTGAAACCGTTGACCAAAGCGCTGGGCACCCTGGGCCGTCACGGCGATCTGCGCAGCCTGCTCTACGACAGCATTCAAGGCGTTATCGGCTTGCGTGAACAAATCGCCCGGCTGCTGCTGGACTCCGGTTGCCAGATTAGCGCCGACCAGCTGGTGATCACCACCGGCTGCCACGAGGCGTTGTTCACCGGCCTGCGCGCCGTCTGCCAGCCGGGGGATATCGTGGCGGTAGACTCCCCCTGCTTTCACGGCACCATGCAAACGCTGAAAGGGTTGGGCATGAAGGCGTTGGAAATCCCTACCGATCCGCTGACCGGGATCAGCCTGGAGGCGCTGGAACTGGCGCTGGAGCAGTGGCCGGTGAAAACCATTCTGTTGACGCCCAACTGCAATAACCCCTTGGGTTACATTATGCCGGAGGAGCGCAAACAGCGTTTGCTGACGCTGGCGCAGCGCTACGATGTGACGATCATCGAAGACGACGTATACGGTGATATCGCCTACCAATACCCAAGGCCTCGCACCATCAAATCCTTCGATGAAGACGGCCGGGTATTGCTGTGCAGCTCGTTCTCCAAAACGCTGGCACCCGGCCTGCGCATCGGTTGGATTGCCCCAGGGCGTTATCTGGAGCGCGTGTTGCACATGAAATATATCGGCACCGGCTCTACTGCGACCCAGCCACAGCTGGCGATTGCCGAATTCATCCGCCACGGCCACTATCTGCAACATTTGCGGCGCATGCGTACCCGCTACCAGCAGAACCGGGACGTGATGACCGGATGGATTATGAAGTACTTCCCGCTCGGTACCCGTGTTAGCCAACCACGCGGCGGCTTTATGCTGTGGATTGAGCTGGATGAAGCGTTTGATACCCTGCGGCTAAATCGCCATTTGGAACAACAGGGTGTGCAGATCGCCGTCGGCAGCATTTTTTCCGCCTCCGGTAAATACCGTAACTGCCTGCGTATCAACTATGCGCCCAAGCTGACGCAAGAGATTGAACAAGCGGTGCAACGGGTTGGCGAGACCATTCAAATGCTGATGCTGGCGCACGCCCCAGAGCGCGACATCACATTGGCGCGATCGGATTAAACTCTGGCGCAATCGGATTATCCGCATGTGGACGAACCTTCTAGAGTAGAACCTCTTCAACAAGCAGGTACAGGAAGGTGGTTATGTCTCAGTCTCAGGTATGGTTAATTACCGGCAGTTCACGCGGTTTGGGCCAGCAGTTGGCGCAGGCTGTTTTGGCCGCCGGCCACCGTCTGGTCGCGACCGCACGCCAGCCACAGCAGTTACAGCCGCTGGTGGAACAGTACGGTGAGCAAGTGGTCACCGTGGCGTTGGACGTTACTGACGCCGTGGCCGCCAAACGTGCGGTACAGACAGCAATAGACAGCTTCGGCCGACTGGATGTGGTGGTCAACAATGCCGGCTATGGCAACATCGCGCCGGTGGAGGATGCCGATGAAGCCGATTTCCGCGCCCAGGTCGATACCAATTTCTATGGCGTTTTTAACGTCACCCGCGCGGCGCTACCGGTGCTGCGTCAACAGGGCAGCGGCCATATCATTCAGATCTCCACCATAGGCGCACGCCTTGGCGTACCGGGTCTGAGCGCTTACCACACCGCCAAGTGGGCGGTCGAAGGCTTCTCCGAATCGCTGGCAAAAGAAATTGCGCCCTTCGGCGTGAAGGTGACCCTGGTTGAACCCGGCGGTTTCCGCACCGACTGGGCCGGCTCATCAATGACCATCGCCCCTGTCAGCGCCGCTTACCAGGCAACGCTTGGGCCCATGCTAGACTACTTGCAACAGCATAACGGCCATCAACCCGGCGACCCGGCCAAGGCCGCGCAGGTTATCTTGCAGATCGCCGAGATGGATGAACCCCCGCTGCGCCTGTTACTCGGCAGCGATGCGGTATTTATCGCCGGACAGGTGCAGGCCGAACGTGAAGCGACGGATGCCAAATTCCGTTACCTCAGCCTGAGCACCGACCGGGACGATAGCCAACCGGATCACGAAATCATGGCGGCGTTGGTGGCCGGCAAATCATAAGGAACACCATGAGCAGCGATCAAATCCCGGTCTCCAGCGCCTTAGCCATTCGTCTCAAAGCGCTGGGGGTGGATATTGAAAAGCTTGGTCAACTGGCCGGCCTCCCCAGCGGGCTGCTCAGCCACGGGCGCGAAAAGGTCAAGCTTTCCACCAGGCAGTTCTTTGATATTTGGCAGGCGCTCCCGCGCCTGACCGATGATACGGCCTTTGGTCTTCGCCTCGGCAGTGACGTCGCACCGGAGCATTACGATATCGCTTCAGTCGCGGCGCTGCATTCGGCGACGCTGGGGGAGGCCTTGCAAAAAGTCGCCCGCTACAAGCGGTTGGTGTGTCCCGAAGAACTGACGCTGACGGAAGACGGCGAGGCCGTGCGGTTGCACACCCGTTGGACCATGGCCGAAGGTCATGCCCCTGAGCTGTTGGTGGACGCCATGTTTGCGTCCATCACTACTCTGTGCCGTCGTGGCACCGGCCTGGCAATTCAACCGAGGGCGATTGAACTGACGCGGCACCACGATCCCGCTTCGCCGTTGCTGCGCCATTTTAGCTGTCCGATCCGCTTCGACGCCCCGCTGGACGTGCTGGTGTTTGATCGTGCGCTGATGCAGCAGCCCTTTATCACCTATAACCAGGACATGCTGGCCGTACTGCTGCCCGGGCTGGAAGCCGAGTTGGCCAAGGTCGAGCAGGACGACAGTTTGCCCGCACGGGTGATGGCGATCCTCACCCGTAGCATGCGCGGACAACGACCCAGCGTGAACAGCGTGGCTGCCGAGCTGTACCTCAGCCCACGCACCCTGCAGCGTCGTCTGCAACAGCACGGCTACAGCTATCAGCAACTGTTGGATAAAACCCGCCACCGTACGGCCTGTCATCTGCTGTCGGATACCGATCTGGAGCCCGGTGAAATTGCCTTCGTGCTCGGGTTCGAAGAACTGAATTCATTTAGCCGTGCCTTTATGCAATGGGAATCACAAACGCCGAACCGCTGGCGTCATCAACGCATCGCCGGGCGTCAGGAGAACAGGTTATGAAAGTGATAATATTCGGCGCCAGCGGCATGGTCGGGCAAGGCGCACTGCGCGAATGTCTGCTCGATCCGCAGGTGACGGAAGTGCTGAGCATCGGCCGCAGTGAACTGGCGCAAAGCGATGCCAAGCTTCGCCAACTGACGTTGCCCGATCTGAGTGATTTGTCCGCCCTGGAGACTCAGCTCAGCGGCTACGACGCCTGCTTCTTCTGCCTTGGCGTATCTTCCGCCGGCATGAGCGAAGCACGCTACCGTGCCCTGACCTACGATCTGACGCTGGCTGCGGGCCGCCCGCTGGCGCGGTTAAACCCGAACATGGTCTTTATTTATGTCTCCGGCGTCGGCACCGACAGCAGCGAGCAAGGCCGCAGCATGTGGGCACGGGTCAAGGGCGCAACCGAAAATGCCTTGTTGGCGCTGCCGTTCCACGCGGTGATGCTCCGCCCGGGCGTTATCGTGCCGCTGCACGGCATCCGGTCCCGAACCCGGCTTTATGATCTGCTGTACCGGCTTTTTAAACCGCTGTGGTTTGGCGCCCAACGGCTGTTCCCCAATCAGGTCACCACCACCGAACGTATCGGACTGGCAATGTTGGCCGTGGCACGGCGCGAGACAGACTTGCGCATCCTTGAACCGGTGGAGATTAACCGTTTGGCCCTGCCCTCGGCGGGTTGATTCTGCTATGTTAAAGCCGCGCGCGTGGGCCACCTGTGCCACGCTTTCGCCACTGCGACAGAGACAGACCCATGCCGTCAAAAATTTTATTCAGCGCCTGCCTGGCCGGTTTTAAAGTTCGCTATAACGGTTCCGATAAACCGTTGCCCCATCTCACCCTGCTGCGCTGGCAGCGCGAAGGCCGTTTGGTGGTTTGCTGCCCGGAACTGGCCGCCGGCTTTTCCACGCCACGTCCCTCAGCAGAAATCACTCCGACCGCCGAAGGGGCCACGGTGCTCGCGCAACGGGCTCGGGTTATGGAGATCAGCGGCGGTGACGTCACCGACAGTTACCTGCTTGGCGCCCATCTGGCGCTGGAAACCGCGCGGCGCCACGGCTGCCGCTTTGCCCTGCTCACCGACGGCAGCCCGTCCTGCGGCAGCCAATTTATCTACGACGGTTCTTTCAGCGGCCAGACCAAACCCGGCAGCGGCGTCACCGCCGAACTGCTGCGTCAGAATGGCATTGAGGTCTTTTCCGACCGTCAGTTGGAGGCGCTGATCGCCCGGGTGGAGGCCGAGGAGCTACCCTAACGCTGCAGGTGCTCCGCCAGCCGCTGTTGAAGATGGGAGATCCCCTGCGGGTGATGGATAAAGCGGTCGAGTGTCATCATCTGCCAGCGCTGCCCTTCATCGCCAAAGCGGATGGCGGCAATCTGCTGCGGGGTGATTTCGCCCAGCATAAACCAGGTCGGTGGATAGCCGGCGAAAATCCCCTCGTAGCGCTGCTGATGACGAACCTGCCCCGCGGCAATCCGCAGGCCGAACTCTTCCAGGGTTTCCCGCTGCACGCATTGCAGCGGCGTTTCCTCGTTTTCGCGCCCACCACCGGGCAGATCCCAGCAGCCAGGCCAGGGAATGTCGGGCTTGTCGTCTCGCTGATAGGTCAGCACGCTGTTGCCGCACAACAGCGCGATTTTCGCGCCGCCAAAATGCTTATCCGTCATCCCGCCAGGCTCCCGTTTTCGCCATTGAGCTAACATCTTACCTCATCGGAGTGCGCGCTGGTGTATAGTGAAAAACCGTTTTCACCACAGGCGAACAATGACGATGAACTCTCCGTTTCTGGTTACTCCCCAATGGCTTGCACAACATATCAACGATGAAAATCTGGTCGTGGTCGATGTCAGAATGTCTCCGGTCGGCCTGGTACCGAAAAAAGATATGCTTGCCGAATTTGAACGCGGTCATATCCCGGGCGCGGTGTACTTCGATATCGATGACGTCGCGGATAAAAACACCGATCTGCCGCATATGCTGCCCACGGCGGAAGCCTTCAGCGCGGCGGCAGGCAAGTTGGGCATTAGCGATCAACACACCATTGTGTTCTATGACGAGGGCAATCAGTTCTCTGCCCCACGCGGCTGGTGGACCTTCCGTAACTTTGGCGCGCAGCAGGTTTATGTGCTGGACGAAGGCCTCAACGGCTGGACTGCCCTGGGCCAACCGCTGGAAACCGGCGCAACGCAACGCACGCAGCAAACCTTCAACGCCCGCTTCAACGCGGACGCGGTAGTCACTATGCAGCAGGTGGAACAGGCGCTGAACACGCAGGTGCAGATCCTCGACGCACGCGCCGCACCGCGTTTTTACGCTGAAGCCCCAGAGCCGCGCCCTGGCCTGCACCGTGGCCATATTCCCGGCAGCATCAATATTCCTTACGGCGAACTGCTGGAAAACGGCCGCTTCAAATCGCTGGAAGCCCTCAAGAAAACCTTCAGCGACAAGGGCGTCGATCTCAACGGGCCAATCATCACCAGCTGTGGCTCCGGGGTAACTGCGGCAGTGCTGGCTTTTGGCCTGCTTTCCCTCGATGCAAAACAGGTGAAACTGTATGACGGCGCCTGGACCGAATGGGGTGCGCTGAGCGGCAATCAGCCGATCGAGCAGGACTAGTTTTTGATTCTGTCGGCCACGATTTGCGCCAACCGCTGAATGGCCGCCGTTGGAGTTTCTTGTGCGCGATGCAACACCACGCCAAGCGGGCTTAACGCCGGTAACATGCCGGGCGGCAGAAGGGATAATCCCGACGGCAGCCCGGCATCGGTGCGTACCGTCACTCCCAGCCCGGCGCTGACGGCAGCCCATACGCCATTCAGGCTACGGCTGGTAAAGGCGACACGCCACGCAATCCCGGCACGATCCAATGCCTGCGTCGCCGCACTGCGCATCAGGCAAGGGGCGTCGAACATCACCAGCGGCAGCGGTTCATGCCCACTGCGCCAGAGCGACAGATCAAAATCAGGCGAGGCGATCCAGTGCATTTGCCTTTGCCCCAGCGCCTGGTGAAATGGCGTGCTGATGCCCCCGTCCCACGCCAGCGACAAATCCAGCTCCCCTTTCAATACCCAGTCGATCAGCTCGGCATTGCGGGCGATCCGCGCTTCGATGCGCACACGCGGATGCGCGCGAGTGAAACTGCCCAACACCTGCGGCAAAAAGGTTTCCCCGAAGTCCTCCTGTAACCCCAAGCGTACCCGGCCATGCAAATCCAGCCCGCGCACCGCGGCGGCGGCCTCATCGTTCAGCTCCAGCAGCCGGCGGGCGTAGCCCAGCAATGTCTCGCCGGCCTCGGTCATCACCATGTTGCGCCCGGCCTTGCGCAGAATCGGGGTGCCAACCTGTTGCTCCAGCTTTTTCAGGTGCGCGCTGACCGCCGAGGTTGAGCGCCCCAGCCGCTCCGCCGCTTTAGCGAAACTGCCCAACTCAATACCGGTAACGTAACTGCGCAGATCTTCGAGATCAAAGGTGACACGCCCCATACTGACCGTCCCGTTTTTAAGAACCATTAATCAAAATAATACCGATTTATGGATAAAGATGGCGCGTCAGGCATCGCGGGTCAACCGCTTTCAGCAAGGCCTTCGGGAATACTCTTCCCCCTGCCCGCCGGTGACGACGGGGCTGCCATTCAGGATGAGGTAAAGCCTGACGCCAGGCGAGCACGGGTAAAAATCGGTTTTCACTCTTTGACCACACAGTGCCACGGGTTGACAGCCTTATTTGATATTGATAATCATTATCAAAATAAAGTTTTCAATAACGATTTGCAGGATGCGACTCGTTGAGGTCACCGCTATGCCACAGTCCCTGATCACGCCTTATGTCACCCGTTGCTGTATCGTTGGCGGCGGCCCCGCCGGGCTGATGCTCGGCTATTTGTTGGCTCGGGCTGGCATTAACGTGACGGTGCTGGAAAAACACGCCGATTTTCTGCGTGATTTTCGCGGCGATACCATTCACCCCTCGACGCTGGAAATCATGCACCAGCTTGGCCTGCTGGAAGCATTGCTGGCTCTGCCACACCAGCGTGCGGAAACGCTGCATGCCGAGATCGCCGGGCGTGACATTCGGCTGGCAGACTTCACACGCTTGCCAACCCGCTGCAAATTTATCGCCTTTATGCCGCAATGGGAGTTTCTCAACTTTCTGGCAGAAAAGGCCGCCGCCTTTCCCGAATTCACACTGATCAAGTCCGCGCAGGTGCACCAGCTGTTGTACGATCGCGGCCAGGTCTGCGGCGTGCTGGCGGACACGCCGGAAGGGCCGATCCGCGTTCGCTGCCAGTTGGTGATAGGTACCGACGGCCGCAACTCGGTGGTGCGTGAACAGGCTTCTCTCAGCAGCCACAGCTTTGGCTCACCGCGCGACGTGTTGTGGATGAAAATCGATAAACAGGAAGGCGATCCGGCCTGGTCGATGGGCCACACCGGACCAAAGCAAAACTTCATCATGATCGACCGGGGTGAATACTGGCAGTGTGGCTATTCGATCGACAAAGGCAGCTTCGAGGCGATCCAACAAGACGGGCTGGAGAATTTTTTACTGCAGATTGCCGAGGTGGCACCGTTCCAGGATCATCGCCTGCAAACGATCGTCAGTTGGCAACAGGTGAAACTGCTCAGCATCCGCATCGATCGTCTGGATCAGTGGGCCAAGCCGGGCGTGCTGTGCATTGGCGATGCCGCGCACGCCATGTCACCCATCGGTGGCGTTGGGGTGAATCTGGCGATTCAGGATGCAGTCGCGACCGCCAACGCGATCATCCCCCCGCTGCGCAGCCAGCGCTTGCAGTTAAAACACCTGCAGCAGGTACAGCGACGCCGCAACTTCCCCACCAAAGCCACTCAGTTCCTGCAAATCAAAATGAGCCAGCGCAGGCCGAAAAAACGCCGTGCCGGCGAGAGCTCCAAACTGATGGCCCGGGTAGGCAACAGCCGTTGGTTGCCACATTTGTTTGGCCGGATTATCGGTCTGGGGTTCAGGCGCGAGACGCCGAAACATTTGGACTGATCGGGCTCAGCCAGGATCAGGAAGAAGAGAGGAAAAGCGCTAAACTGATAATATTGGCGTGCTCACCCCCCCTCCAGAAGCGTCATCTCCATGCTATCGGCCAGTTCGAATAGATGTATTAAAACGCTTTTATCTGTTACTGATACCGTGCTAACAGCAATAGATAACTCGTTTCCATTAAAGCGTCAGGTTCACTGGCTTCGCTTTCAATGTCGACTGCAGCTACCGGAACCTTCACTCCAGCAGACTTTGTCACCCTATCCCACGCAATCTCCAGCATTTGCATCGCCGTATTCGGATCCACCGCGGGGTCACGTCAGTTTTTACGCAAAGCGTTATTACCGACGTGACTCTGGCCTTGGGGTTGATGAGCATCGGGATCGATTTCAACTACCAGGAATCGCGCCGAACCTTTACTTGGCTTAAGATGCTGTAGCTGATCGGCAGTGAGCATCTGCATGGTCATGCGATGTCCCTGTCGACGATGGGTGTGTTGTTTCTCGGTCATACTCCCTCCGGTATGCGGATATTGAGTAAATTGAGTATGCGCTGGATTGCCTAAATCCTCGCCAACGGCCCTGTTCCTATCCATCAAGAGGTTTACATGTTCAGTATTCGCCAGGCTTTACGCCATGATTTAGCGCTAGTTCGTGACGTCGGTATTCGTACTTATCAGGCCCATTTTGGCGAACTTTGGCACCATAAAGCGGAATTGGATGCTTTTTTGGCTCAGGACTTTGCGGTCGAAGCCCTGGAGCAGACCCTGCAGGATCCGGACGTGTGTTGGCTGTTGGGCTATGAAGACGAGCGTCTGGTGGGCTATGCACGGCTGAACTTCAACAGCCTGCTAGCGCCCACTCAACAGACGGGCGCAGAACTGCAGAAAATCTATTTCCTTCCGGAATATGCCGGCCAGGGTTATGGCCAGCGTTTTTTTGAACAGGTACAGCAGCGGGCACTCGAACGCCGGCAGACAACGCTGTGGCTGGAGGTGCTAAAGCGCAACACCAGCGCCCAGCGTTTTTACCAACGTCAGGGGCTGAGCATTTGCGGCGAGACCTGCTACACCAGCGCCCAAGGTTCCATCGGCATCTGGTATATGTCGAAAGCGCTGTAACTCCAGCGCTCAAGCATGAGATTAACCCGGAAACTCCAGCGTGCCGGTCAGATCCCCCAAGGGTTTCTGGCCACGCGTCGCCATTGCCTTATCGCGATCTGCCAGCCCTTCCAGCGTTGGCAAATCAAACACCCGACTGATGAATCGCAAGATGGATCCGGTATCGTACACTTGGTGATCGACATATCCCTTACGGGCGAACGGTGAGATCACCAACGCTGGAATGCGCGAGCCAGGTCCCCAACGATCCCCCTGCGGCGGTGCAACGTGATCCCACCAGCCGCCGTTTTCATCGAATGTAATGACCACCACGCTGTTATCCCACTGCGGGCCATTACGCAGGCTATTGATAATATGGGCAATATGACGGTCTCCGGCTTCGACATCCGAATAGCCGGCGTGCATATTGAGGTTGCCCTGTGGCTTGTAGAAAGCGACCGGCGGTAAGGTGCCCGCTTCCACCGCCGCCAGGAATTTATTGCCGGCGGTTGAATCGCCAATGCCGCCATCACGCAAATGAGCTTCGCGCGCCTGCGGGTTGGCCGGCCCCAGATTTTCAAAGTAATTGAACGGTTGATGATGATACTGAAAATCCGGTGCGCCGGGGAAATCACCCTGATCTTTGCGGTTGTCCAGCGCGTACTGCCAACCACCGGCGTACCAGGCCCAATCGATCCCTTTCTGGCTGAGCAAATCGCCAATGTGCGGGTGTTTCTGTGGCGGCATAACGTTGGGCATGGTGGCATCCGCCAACGTCGGATCTTTCTCATCCTGCGTCCATGACGGCCAGTACGGTGGCGCCATGGTATTGACCGCGTAACCGTCCGGCGTCAGCAGGCTTTTGCCGAACAGCGGAATGCCGAATGAAGCGCTGACCGGCGAATCGCTCAGCGGCTTTAAACGCCAGTCCGTCACGTCGTCGCTTTCAAGCTGAGCAATGCCGTCTTTGGCGACAGAGTTTTGCACATCGGGGTAGAACGGTGGGCGGGCGCAAATCAGATACTGATGATTGAGGAACGAGCCGCCAAACGCCCCCTGGAAGAAGTTATCGCACAGGGTAAATTCCTGCGCCAACGTCCATAGCCGCAGGTTGTATGCGCCGTCGCCGTAATAGCCCATGGTCAGAGCACCGGAATCGGCCCAGGCGACGAATTTGTCATTTTTGCCGCCGTTGATCTGCATCTGGTTCTGATAAAACACGTGCCACAAATCACGAGTTACCACGCCATGCGGCAGGTTTTCCCCCTGCGGCCCGGTCAGCACAAACGGCTGGTTCGGCAGTTGAGTGGTAAAAACCGCATCTTCGTCGATTTTGTAGTTAACATGCCCGACTTCCTGAGCCTTCGGCACCAGGCCTTTCCAGATCGGCGGCAGCGTATCCAGCAGTTGACCATCGCGATCGCGCTGCTGGTACTCCTCCGGCTTGAGCGCCGACAGCGGTTTTTCCACCCCGGGGAAATTGGCGAACAGGTTGTTGAAGCTGCGGTTTTCGGCGTAAATCACCACCACATTCTTCACATAGCGCCGCAGCAATGAGTTTTGCGCACTTTGCGGCAAAGCGTTTAGCAGCACTTTTTTGTTCCCCTCCGCCGCGGCTCCGCCCAAGGGGGCAATGGAGGCGCCAACGCCCAATGCCGTCGCCCCCGCCAAAAAGCGGCGACGCGCCGGGTTGCTCGGTTGCTGCTGTTGATCCTGCTCCGACGGTGGCAAATCATTCTGTGGTTTATCGCTCATGCCTGTTCCCTTAAAAAATTTAACCTGTTGATTTATTATCAATTTATTTAAGAGTCATTATGCTATGGCACAATTATGAACGAAATGTGACAGACTGCGGCAGGTTAGCATTTGGCAACACTTTCGCGAACTTCGCCGCAGTTTTATTAAAATGTCGCCCCCTCAGCGCCTATCGCGAGTCCCGTTGCAGCATCAACAACATCAGCGCCAGCGTATTGGGCACCATATACAGCAAGGCACCCAGCTGCACCGCCAGCGGATCCTCCTTGGCCTGCCAGGCCATAAACCAGTCGCCGGCGACTACCATAAAACCGATCCCCCATACTGCAATCGCACATAGCGCACCCAGCATGGCCCAGGCTTTGCCTCTGGCGAACGTCGCATAAGAGTGACCCCTATGTTTCACCATCAACACTATGCCCAAGGTTGCCGCGATCCCGGCCAGAGATTCCAGCAGGGTAATAAACGCCAACCCGACCATTCCGGCCCAGGGCGCGGTGATGGCACGCCACATCAGACCGGGCACCTGATAGGTATTTTGCATAGTTAGCAGGGGCCCCACGGCATGCCGTGCGGTATTGGCAAAATCCGCAGTATTGTTCAGCAGGCTGAAAATCCCCCACAGGGCCGGGAACAGTGACAGGACGATACAAGACAGGCGTGAGATATTGATTTCGTTCATAATTATCCTTAATTATTTTAGGTGTATCCCCGATTATCCAAACGGACCGAGGTTTGCAGTCGGTCAGTTCCTGGAGTATCTTAGCAACTATATTGTAAGAACAAATCTTACAAAAGCGACATAATTGATGGAGGCGCACAATGGGCAGAACGTTAACGGTAGACCTGGGTGAAGAACTGCGTGGGTTTGTCGAAGGCCTGGTCGCCAGCGGCGACTACCGTACCCCAAGTGAGGTCATCCGCGAATCGGTACGTACCCTGCGCGAACGTACAGCTGCATCAAAACTGGAAGAACTGCGCCGCTTGATCGCCGAAGGTGAAAATAGTGGCGATGCCCAAGAGTGGGATCGAGATGTGTTCATGGAAAGAATACGGAGTAAAACAAAAGGATGCGGAGAAAAATAGTCGTCCGCCCAAAAGCGCTGGATGACATGGAAAGTATTTATTTCTATGGCCTGGAGCGGTATGGATTACAAGCCGCCGAAGGCTACCTTAACCATATTCATAAGGCATTTGATAATCTTAGCCATTTTCAGCTTGGCAGAAACGTAGCCTTGATTGCACAAGATCTCTGCGTTCTGCCAGCCACTGGGCATCTCATTTATTTTCGTGAAGATATCCATTGGGTAAGAATCATCAGGGTTTTGCATCACTCCCGGGATTCCACCCGCACGCAATTTATTGGGTCATCCCCACGTTTATATCGCCACCAGCCCGCGTACGCCGTCCTGCTCCATCGCGCTGCCTGCCCCGCGCTGAATGATGCTGCCACGCGACATCACCAGATAGCTGTCTGCCAATTCGGCGGCAAAATCATAGAACTGCTCTACCAGCAGGATCGCCATATCGCCACCTGCCACCAACTGCTTGATCACAGCGCCGATCTCTTTGATCACCGAAGGTTGGATCCCTTCAGTCGGCTCGTCGAGGATCAACAACTGCGGCCGACAGGCCAGCGCACGGCCAATCGCCAACTGCTGTTGCTGCCCGCCAGAGAGATCGCCACCGCGCCGATCTTTCATCTGCAACAGGACAGGGAATAACTCATAAATATGCTCCGGCACCTTACGTGCCTCCGTGCCGGAAAAACGCGCCAGCCCCATCAGCAAGTTTTCCTCTACCGTCAGGCGCGGGAAAATCTCTCGCCCCTGCGGCACATAGGCGATCCCCGCTTGTACACGCTGGTGCGGTTTTTTGCCGTTAAGGGCCGTTCCCTGCCAACTGAGAGTGCCGCTTTTAACCGGGATCAGCCCCATCAGGCATTTCAGCAGCGTGGTTTTCCCCACGCCGTTGCGCCCCAGCAGGCAAGTCACCTCACCGATGCGGGCCTCAAACGACAGGCCGCGTAAAATATGGCTGCCGCCGTAGTATTGATTCAGCTCGTTAACCTGCAACATAGTGGTTCCTCAGCGCCCCAAATAGACTTCAATCACCTGCTCGTTGGCCTGCACCTGCGCCAAAGAGCCCTCCGCCAGCACCTGGCCCTGATGCAGTACGGTGACATGATCGGCGATGGTTTCGACAAAGCCCATGTCGTGCTCTACCACCATCAGCGAATGCTTGCCCGCCAATGCGCGGAACAGCTCGGCGGTGTACTCGGTTTCCGCATCCGTCATTCCGGCTGCCGGTTCGTCGAGCAGCAACAGGTGCGGCTCCTGCACCAACAGCATGCCAATCTCAAGAAATTGCTTCTGCCCGTGGGACAGCAGTCCGGCGGGCCGATGTCGCTCATGGTCCAGCCGCAAGGTTTTCAGCATTTCATCGATACGGTCGCGCTGTTCGCCGCTCAGCCTGGCGCGCAGGCAGGCCCACACCGATTTCTTCGCCTTCTGGGCAATCTCAAGATTTTCGAACACCGTCAGTGCCTCAAACACCGTAGGCTTTTGGAACTTGCGGCCAATGCCGGCCTGGGCAATCTGCATCGGATCCAACGCGGTCAGATCGACCGTTTGATCGTAAAATACTCTGCCGCTGTCCGGCCGGGTTTTGCCGGTGATCACATCCATCAAGGTGGTTTTCCCCGCCCCGTTTGGCCCGATCACACAGCGCAATTCCCCTACGCCAATCTGCAGCGACAAATCGCTCAGTGCGCGAAAACCGTCGAAGCTGACGTTGATCTTGTCGAGCAACAGCACCGGATCGGTTTGCTGGCGATGTTTATCCGCCGGCAACGGTTGGGTAAACAACTCGTCGGTCATTTGCAGCGAATTCATTGTGATTTCCCTCTGCGTAGCAGGCCGATAACCCCTTTGGGCAAGAACAGCGTGACGATGATAAACATCAGGCCAAGGAAGAACTGCCAGTATTCCGGGATCGCCATGGTGAACCAACTTTTGGCGCCGTTGACGATACCGGCACCGAGCAGTGGCCCCACCAAGGTGCCGCGTCCACCGAGTGCCACCCAGATAGCGGCCTCGATCGAGTTGGTCGGCGACATTTCACCCGGGTTGATAATGCCCACCTGCGGCACATATAACGCCCCGGCCAGGCCGCACAGCACCGCCGACAGCGTCCAGACGAACAGCTTGAAACCTTTTGGATCGTAACCGCAAAACGTCAGGCGATTTTCCGCATCGCGCACCGCGGTTAACACCCGGCCAAACTTGCTGCGCGCCAGGGCAAAGCCGATCGCCAAACTGGCCGCCAGCAACAACACCGTTGCCAGAAACAGCGCCACCCGCGTGCCGATCGCGGTGATCGGAAAACCCAGCAGCGTGGTGAAGCCGGTAAAGCCGTTGTTACCGCCAAACCCGGTTTCGTTGCGGAAGAACAGCAGCATGCCGGCATAGGTCAATGCCTGCGTCATGATGGAAAAATAGACGCCTTTGATTTTTGAACGGAAGGCGAAGTAGCCGAAGACAAAAGCCAGCACGCCCGGCACCAGCACAATCAGGCACAATGCCCAGGCGAAATACTGGGTGCCGCTCCAAAACCAGGGCAGTTCGCTCCAGGACAGGAACGCCATAAAGCTCGGCAGGCCCTCTCCCGCCGCCTGGCGCATCAGGTACATGCCCATGGCATAGCCACCCAGAGCGAAAAACAGCCCATGACCCAGGGACAACAACCCGGCATAGCCCCACACCAGATCAAGCGCCACCGCCACCACGGCATAGCACAGAATTTTGCCTACCAGCGTCAGGGTATAGGTGGAGATCGCCAGCGGGTGATCCGCCGGTAACAGCGCGAGAAACGGCATGATTAACAGCGTCAGCAACGCCAGCCCGCCGATGCCGAGCGCCAGCCGGGGGGCCTTTTGCACCCCGGTTACAGTCAAAGGTTGGCTCATCAGTCATTCACCCTGCCCTTGAGGGCAAATAGCCCCTGAGGACGCTTTTGAATAAACAGGACAATCAGCGCCAGGATCAGGATTTTACCCAGCACGGCGCCAATCTGTGGTTCGAGAATTTTGTTGAGGATGCCGAGGCCAAAAGCCGCCACCACCGTACCGGCCAACTGGCCCACGCCGCCAAGCACCACCACCAGGAAGGAGTCGATGATATAACCCTGCCCCAGCTCGGGCCCGACGTTGCCCAACTGCGACAAGGCTACGCCGCCCAACCCGGCAATGCCGGACCCCAACCCGAACGCCAGCATATCGACACGGCCGGTGGGCACACCGCAACACGCGGCCATGCCGCGGTTTTGCGTCACGGCTCGCACGTTCATGCCCAGTCGGGTTTTATTCAGCAACAGCCAGGTGAGGATCAGGACCAACGCCACAAACACGATGACGGCAATGCGGTTCCACGGCAGCACCAGATTCGGCAGGAGCTGAATACCGCCCGACAGCCAGGCCGGGTTTGCGACCTCCACGTTTTGCGCACCGAACAACACCCGTACCCCTTGGATCAGCACCAGGCTAATGCCCCAGGTGGCCAACAGCGTTTCCAGCGGTCGGCCGTAAAGGTGGCGGATCACCGTGCGCTCCAGCGCCATGCCGATGCAGGCCGTGATGGCGAACGCCACCGGCAGCGCCACCAGCGGATACAGCGCCAGCCACTGCGGCGCAAACTGCTGAAACAGCCCCTGTACCAGATACGCCGAATAGGCGCCAAGCATCAGCATTTCGCCGTGCGCCATGTTGATCACCCCCAGCAGGCCATAGGTGATTGCCAAACCGAGCGCCGCCAACAGCAGGATCGAACCCAGCGACAGACCGGTAAATGCCTGGCCGATCAGGTCACCGATCATCAGCCGATGTTTCACGCTGCTCAGGCTTTTCATCGCTTCGGCACGTACCGCGGCGTCCAGCTCATGGCCTGTCTCCGTCAACGCCTGCAGGCGCGTTTGCGTTTCAGGATCGCCCGAGCTGCCAAGCAAGCGCACCGCGTTGAGGCGTACCCCGGCATCGGCATCGTTCAGTTGCAGATTCGCCAGCGCGATGCTCAATGCCTCATGCACCCGGCTGTCTTGTTCCAGCGCCAAACGCTGGGTCAGCAGCGGCAACTGATCGCTTTGCGCCTCGCGCTGCAGGGCCTGCGCCGCCTGTAAACGCACCGCCGGGTCCTCGCTGACCAGCCGATGCGCCGACAGTGCGTTGGCAATCAGGATGCGCAGCCGGTTGTTCAACCACAGCTTCTTCGGTGTGCCGACCGGGGCAGCGCTGCCAGACAAGGGCTGGTAGTTTTCGCCCTGCTGGACAAAGGCATGTTTGGCGTCGTCGATCACCACACTTTCTTGTTTCAGCGCTTGCAGCAGCGGCAGTCGCGAAGCATCCGGCGCGGTGGCCCATGCCTGTAATAATTTGGCTTGCTGCGTGCGATTGGCCGTAGCAAATTCATCGGCCGGACCCGCCTGCGCGAACATCGGCAGGCAACACAGCAGAAAACACAGAGGCCTGAGTTGGCTTAAAGAGAAAAGTTTCATCGGGTGTCTCGTCGCAATGGGGCGTCGTAGCCTGCCCCCGCCGCAGCGGGGGAACCGGGTTTTACTGACCGCCTTTTACCGGGTGATCCGACTTTTTATCGTTGCCGGCAATGTACGGGCTCCACGGCTGAGCACGAACAGGCGCATCGGTCTGCCACACCACGTTGAACTGACCGTTGCCTTCAATCTCACCGATCATCACCGGCTTATGCAGATGGTGGTTGGTGGCGTCCATGGTCAGGGTAAAGCCCGATGGCGCAGCGAAGGTCTGCCCGGCCATGGCGGCGCGCACCTTATCAACGTCGGTAGTTCCGGCCTTCTCAACCGCCTGCGCCCACATGTGAATGCCGACATAGGTCGCTTCCATCGGGTCGTTGGTCACGGCGGTGGCATAGTTCGGCAAGTTATGGGCCTTGGCGTAGGCTCGCCATTCGCTGACAAACTGCTTGTTGGTCGGGTTATCCACCGACTCGAAGTAGTTCCAGGCCGCCAGATTACCCACCAGCGGTTTGGTGTCGATACCGCGCAGCTCTTCTTCACCGACCGAGAAGGCAATCACCGGCACATCGGTAGCCTTGATCCCCTGGTTGGCCAGCTCTTTGTAGAAGGGGACGTTGGAGTCACCGTTGATGGTGGAGATCACCGCCGTTTTGCCCCCGGCGGAGAATTTTTTAATATTGGCGACAATGGTCTGATAGTCGCTGTAACCGAACGGCGTATAGACCTCTTCAATGTCTTTATCCGGGATCCCTTTCGAATGCAGGAAGGCGCGCAGTATCTTGTTGGTGGTGCGCGGATACACGTAGTCGGTTCCCAACAGGAAGAAGCGTTTGGCCGCTCCGCCGTCTTCGCTCAGCAGATACTCCACCGCCGGGATTGCCTGCTGGTTAGGCGCGGCACCGGTGTAGAACACGTTCGGCGACATCTCTTCCCCTTCGTACTGCACCGGGTAAAACAGCAGGCCGTTCAGCTCTTCAAACACCGGCAGCACTGACTTGCGCGACACCGAAGTCCAGCAGCCAAACACCGCCGCCACCTTGTCCTGACTCAACAGCTGACGCGCCTTCTCGGCGAACAGCGGCCAGTTGGAGGCTGGATCCACCACCACCGGCTCAAGCTTTTTACCCAACACGCCACCTTTGGCGTTGATATCGTCGATGGTCATCAGCGCCACGTCTTTCAGCGGCGTTTCAGAAATCGCCATGGTGCCGGACAGCGAGCTCAGGATACCGACCTTGATGGTGTCGGCGGCCTGTACGCCCCAGGCCATCCCCATGCCGATCACGGTGGCGGACAACGCAAAAGCTTTTATAAAGTGACGACGTTGCATAATTCAAACTCCTGATGTTGATGTTAGAAAACCCACCTTGTTAAGAAGAATTAACCCTAGGAATTTCGAGTTGCAGCCAACAACGCTGCAGCTCGAAAGACGCCGGGTTATGGCTGACGAAGCCGGGCCTGATGCAGCATATGCAGAGTTATTTTTCTTACTTCAGCCTTGCTGACGGCAATATGGTGACTGAGCCGCGTTTGCGCCTCCTCGGTTCGGTGTTGCAAGATCGCCCGCAAAATGGCGGCGTGTTCGTTGTAGGTCGCCTCCACCCGGCTTTCCTGGGTGAAATCGAGCCGACGAATGATGCGAATTTTCTCGGTCAAATCGCGGTGAATACGCGCCATTTCTCCATTCCCCGCCGCCTCGACCAGCGCCATATGAAACTGCTCGTCGTGCACTGAGACGGTTTTTCCCTCCTCCAGCCGCGGTTCGTCGATCCAAAAACGGGTAAGCGCCGCCAACTGCCCCGGCACCTCGCCCATTGGCCGAGCGCACAGCCGTTTTACCGCTTCGCACTCCAACACGATGCGCAGGTCATACAGTTCTTCGAAGTAGGCAAAATCGAACGGGCGCACCTGCCAGCCGCTGCGAAAATGCACCTCTACGTAGCCCTCGCGCTCCAGCCAGAACAACGCCTGACGCACTGGCGTACGGCTGACGTCCATACGCACGGCAATTTCGTTTTCGCTGAAGCGATCGCCCGGCAGCAGGTGAAAATCAAAAATGTCGTCCTTGAGCTGCAGATAGATACGTTCCGCCAGCCCCTCCGGCCGAGCCTTGCTGCGGTTATTGGTGATTTGCATCGCATGCCTCTCCGTGGGCGCGGCATAGCGCGCCCCGACGTGAATGATTGAGCGTCAGCTGGCGTGTTCCAGCCACAGCAGCGCATCGCCCGGCCCCACCGGTCGCCCCTGCTGGCAACTGATGCGCTTGATGATCCCGGCGCGCGGCGCGGTGACCGCCAGCTCCATTTTCATCGCCTCGACCACGATCAGCGGTTGACCGGCTTCCACCCTCTGCCCCGGCTCGACCAGGATCTTCCACACGCTGCCATTCAGGTCGGCGCTGACCAGGTCGCCATCCACCTCTTCCTCATCAGTCTGCGGTGGCAACAATTGGGCCTCGGCCTCCCCCTCCTCCTCCGCCTGCCAGCGCGTCACTTCGTGGCTGAATGCTTGTTGCTGGCGCTGCTGGAAGGCGCTGATGTCTTCCGCGTTTTCCGCCAGAAAACGGCGGTAATCGGCAAAATCGAATTCGCTGTCCTCAATGCGGATCTGCGCGCGCCCTTCGCGGAACGCCTCGCGCTGCTCATCCAGCTCCTGCTCGCTCACCGGGTAGAAACGCACCTGATCGAAGAAATGCAGCAGCCAGGGCTCGCCGGGGTTGAACTGCGGGTTTTTGAGAAATTTGTTCCAAATCGGCAAGGTACGTCCGACCAACTGATAGCCGCCCGGCGAATCCATGCCATAGATGCACATGTACATGCCGCCGATGCCAACCGTGCCTTCGGCGGTATGGGTGCGCGCCGGGTTGTATTTGGAACTGAGCAAACGGTGCCGCGGGTCGATCGGCACCGCACAGGGTGCGCCCAGGTAGACGTCGCCCAGCCCGAGGATCAGGTAGCTGGCGTCGAAGATGATGTCGCGCACCTGCTCGCGGCTGCCGAGCCCGTTGATGCGCTGGATAAAATCGACGTTGTTCGGCAACCAGGGGGCCGACGAACGCACCGTCTGCTGGTAACGTTCCACCGCGCCCAGCGTGGCGGAATCTTCAAACGCCATCGGCAGATAAACCGTTCGCGTCGGCACTTTCAGCTGGCTGACATCACCCAACGCCTGTTCGCGCGCCAACAAGCGCTGGAGTAAATCGGCCTGACCGATAATGCGGCTGTCATAACGGATCTGCAGCGATCGCACGCCGGGTGCCAGCTCCTCCACGCCCGAGATCGCATCCTGCTTGAGCGATTGCATCAGCAAATGGATGCGCAGCCGCAGCGCCAGATCGAGCACGTTGTCGCCGTACTCCAGCAAAATGTAACCATCTCCGGCCTGGCGATAGACCACTGCCGGCCGACTGTCGGTGGCCGGTAACGCCGCCACTATGGCGGCGGAGGCGGTCGTACCCGGCATCAGATCCGGCGGTGCCAGGGTGATGGCCTTCACCGCCGCCAGGGCTTCGATACTGCCGAGCTGCGCCTGCTCCAGCGACTGCGCCTGCTTGAAACCGATAGGATGAAAACGGATGCGATCCCCTGGTTTCACCTGACCGACCTTCCACAGCTCCGCCCTGGCGATGGTCACCGGGCAAACAAAGCCGCCCAGGCTCGGTCCGTCGCGGGTAAGGATCACCGGGAAATCGCCGGTGAAGTTAATCGAACCGATGGCGTACTCGCAGTCGTGCACGTTGGACGGGTGCAGCCCCGCCTCGCCGCCGTCCTGTCGCGCCCATTCCGGTTTAGGCCCGGACAGGCGTACGCCCAACCGGTTGGAGTTGTAATGCACCTGCCATTCGGCGGCAAAGAAACGCTCGATGGATGCCGGGGTAAAGAAGTCGGGTGCGCCGTGCGGACCATACAGCACGCCGATATTCCACAGATTGCCGTACTGCGGGATCAGGCTTTCGTCCATTGCCTGCGGGGCCGCAATCGGCGCCGGAGTCGTGGCGGCAGCCAAACCCGGTTGCGATACCGCCAGCATGTCCGCCACGCGCAGGGTACGGCCGGCGTGGCCGCCAAACTGCCCCAGCGCAAAGGTCGAACGGCTGCCCAGATACACCGGCACGTCAAAACCATTGCGTACCGCCAGATAGGTACGGCATCCCCGCTGTGCTCGCCCCAAACGCAGTACCTGACCGGCACGCACCGCTATCGGCTGCCAGTAGGCCACGGCCTCACCGTCCAGATCGGCGGGACAATCCGCGCCGGTCAGGGCAATAATGGCGTCGCAGTGAAAGCGCAGGGTCGGCCCCTGCAGGGTAAACTCCAGCCCGGCGGCGCTGGGGTGGTTGCCGACAATGCGGTTGGCCAGCCGGAAAGCGAAGTCGTCCATCGGCCCGGACGGCGGCACGCCGATATCCCAATAGCCAACACGGCCGGGATAATCCTGCACGCTGCTGTAGGTGCCCGGCTGCAGCACTTCAATGCTATTGGGTCGGAACCGGAAGCTGTCCAGCATGCGTGTCCAGACGCTGCCGTTCTGGAATGCCTCGGTCGCAATCACCTGTCGCAGGTAGTCCAGGTTAGTGGCAATCCCGTGCAGTCGGGTTGCATCCAGCGCGACACGCATTTTCTCCAGCGCCTGGCGGCGGTCTTCGCCATGAACGATCAGCTTGGCGATCATCGGGTCATAAAAGGCCGACACTTCGCTGCCGGTGGCCACCCAACCGTCGACGCGCACGTCGTCCGGAAAGTGCACTTCAGTCAGCACGCCGGGGCTGGGTTGGAAATGCTTCAGCGGATCTTCGGCATAAATGCGCACCTCAATCGATGCCCCCTGCGGCGCTCGTTGCAACGCCGCCCAGTCCAGCGCATCGCCCGCAGCCACCTGCAACATGCATTCAATCAGATCCAGCCCGGTGACACATTCAGTCACCGGATGCTCCACTTGCAGGCGAGTATTCACTTCCAGAAAATAAAACTCGTCACGCGCAGCGTCGTAGATAAATTCCACGGTGCCGGCGCTGCGGTAGTTGACCGACGCCCCCAGCGCCACTGCGGCTTGATGCAGCGCCTGACGCGTGGCGGCGGGCAGATTCGGTGCCGGGGTTTCCTCCACCACTTTCTGGTTGCGGCGTTGCAATGAGCAGTCGCGCTCACCCAGCGCCACCACCCAGCCCTGACCGTCACCAAATATTTGCACTTCCACGTGCCGGGCCTGATCGACAAAGCGCTCAATAAAGGCCCCAGAGTCGCGGAAGAACTGCTCGCCCAGGCGTTTTACGCTGTCATAAGCCTCACGCAGCGCGGCTTCATCGTCGCAGCGCGTCAGGCCAATGCCACCGCCACCGGCGGTACTTTTCAGCATCACCGGATAACCAATGCGGCCGGCGGCGCTGACCGCCTCCTCAACGCTGTTCAGCAGGCCCGTACCCGGCGTCATCGGCACCTGCGCCACCGCCGCCAGCTCGCGAGCACGGTGTTTCAGGCCAAACTCGCGGATTTGCGCCGCCGTCGGACCGATAAAAGCGATGCCCGCCGTTTCACAGGCGTCGGCAAACTCGGCGCTCTCGGAAAGGAAGCCATAGCCCGGATAAATCGCCTGCGCGCCGGTTTGCGCCGCGGCCGCCAGGATCTTGTCGATGCACAGATAGCTGTCAGCGGCCTTGTCGCCGCCGAGCGGTATCGCCAGATTAGCCTCGGTCACGTGCGGGGCGTTGCGATCGGCGTCGGAATAGACCGCTACGCTGGTGATGCCCAGACGTTTCAGGGTGCGGATCGCCCGGCAGGCAATTTCGCCGCGGTTGGCAATTAATACGGTAGTAAACATAATGAAACCCTTATAAGACCAGATTCGCTATACCCAATAGTTTTCAGGCAGTGGCTAGGCGGCAAACAGGTAAATCCCCGGGAGCTTACTCAGGTAAGTGACTGGGGTGCGCCTGTGCAGCCAACAACGCCACGGTTTGAAAGATGACGGGTATAGTGGCGCCAACCGCCAAATTCAGTGATGTCCGTCGCGCCCTCTAGCGCCCAGGGTTCGCAGATAAAGCCTTTCACCCGTCGCCCGTCTGCCAGCAGCAAGGTGCCCATACCCAGCGGCGCCGGGATCTCGGCCACCAACTCGCCGAAACGCGCCAGCGGGATATCCCATAGTTCGACGCTGATGGCGGCCCCCTGAGCGGCTTTGACCAACCCCGGCTTTGGCGGTTGGCTATTGGCGAGGGCGTAGAGGCGATAGCACGGCGCGGTAGTGGTTTGCTCTACGAAGGTTGCCGCGCGCTGCACGAGCTGGAAATTCAGCGGCATATCGCTGAGGTGCGCACCGACCACCGCTACCCGCACGTGCTGGCTGGATGGCGTCAAGAATTGAGCAGCAGGCAACCGGCGACCCGTTGCGCCAAGCGGCAGATCCTGGGCCTGCTGCCAGCGCTGGCCGAACGCCGCCAACGCACGATCGTGCCAGGCGGGTGCAATCAGGGTGATACCGGCAGGCAATCCGTCGTCACGCATCGGCGCAGGCAGCGCCAGTGCGCTCAGATCGGCCAGGTTGGTGAAATTGGTGTAGGTGCCGAACTGCGAGTTGAACAACACCGGCTCTTGCTCCATTTCCGCCAGGGTGCGGATCGTCGGCGAGGTCGGCACCACCAGCGCATCAAAGGGAGCCAGTTGCTGCTCAATCTGCCGCGTCAGTTCGGCACGCAGGTATTCCGCCTTGTAAGCATCGCAGGCGCTGTACTTCAGGCCGTTATTGACGATGCCGCGCACTACCGGATTGATGGCCTGCGGATTGGCGCTCAGCATCGCTTCGACCGCCACGGTACGCTCCGCCACCCAAGGGCCGTAGTAGAGCTGCTCCGCCAGCACGCGAAACGGCGTAAAATCGAGGGTTTCCAGCGTCACGCCGCTGCTTTTCAACTGCACCAGCGCCCGCTGAAATGCCCGCTCGGCCTGCACATCGCCGAAAAATTCGAGTTGCGCAGGCACCGCGAAACGAGGTGACGCAGGTAAATCCGCCGGGGCGGTGCGGGGGTTAATGCGGGAATAGGCATCGGCTGCGTCATAGCCGCCGGCCAATTCGGCCACCAGCGCTGCGTCCGCCACCGTCAGGGCAAACACCGATACGGTGTCATTCAATCGGCAAGCGGGCACCACGCCACGGTTCGACAGCCCACCTTTGGTCGGTTTCAGGCCGACAATATTGTTGAATCCTGCCGGAACGCGCCCCGAACCTGCGGTGTCGGTGCCCAGAGAAAACGGCGTCAGGCCACGCGCCACTACCGACGCCGAACCGGAGCTGGAACCGCCGCTGACATAGCGGCTATCGAAACTGTTGACCACCGCGCCGTGTGGCGAACGGGTGCCCACCAGCCCGGTCGCGAACTGATCGAGATTGGTTTTACCGATCACGATGGCACCGGCAGCGCACAAATTGGCGACCACGGTGGCATCCGACGCCGCCAGATAAGCGAACTCCGGGCAGGCCGCGCTGGTCGGCCAGCCGCCGACGTCGATGTTGTCTTTTACCGCAAAGGGTACGCCAAACAGCGGAAGCTGGCTGATATCGCCGGCAACCGCTTCAAGCCGCTGCGCCAATCTTTGGTACTGCACTTCACGCTGTGCGGCGCTGGCAAGATACAGCCAGGCGTTGTCATCCACCGGCAGGTCGGCGGCCAGTGCAGTCAGGGTAGCGCGCACGCAGGCAATGCGCTCGTCGGCCGGGCGGGTGTGATAGTGGTGTTGCCATTCGCTGAGGGTGAAACCGCGTAGCGTATTAACAGGCTGGGTCATCGGCTGAATTCCATCTAGTACACAAGATGGGATTCAATAGAGCAACCGACGTGCCAATTTTTAATCGTATGATTTCAATAAATTATAATTAAAACTTATGACAATAAAATAATCATCCTGCACCAGCGCTGCACAATCGGCGAGCAAAAAAGGTGCAGTACACTTTCTGTTATTACAGCGCTGGCGGGGCTTTCTGGTATGCACCACGCTCTCGACTCACGCGGCTAAATGCCGCTTTTCGATTGATCACAAACAAGCCGCAGCCCACTTTGATGAATGCATTAGCGCCAAGGGAACAGGGTTGATGACGGAAGTAACCCGTCACTGCCATATCGCCTCGCGAACTTTAATCGCTCGGGGTAACAGCCCCAAAGCGTAAAAACGGTCGGCTATCGCCTGCTGCTGGCGAATGATATTTAAATCCATTCGGCGTGTCTGATGGCTGCGGCGAGCCAGTGCGTGGGTGAGCGAGGGGATACCTTGTCCCAGTTCGGCCGACAGCAGCGTTGCCGCTTCGTCGCGATGGGCGTCAATATAGTGCCCGGTTTGTTCCAGCGCCGCCATCAGGCCGTGCAGCAAATCGGAAGAGTGGCCGGCGAAATCGCGGTGAGCAAGATAGAACTGATGGTTGTTGACCCTCCCAACGCCGTTGGCGATAACCCTGAACTGCCCGCTTTGTTCGGCATCGCTCAGCAAGGGATCCCACATCATCCAGGCATCCACCGCATGATGATCGCTGGGGGTCAGCGGGTATTTTGGCGGCGCATAAACCACCCGTACGTCTTCCAGCGTCAATCCGGCTTCATCAAGGATCTGCAACAGCAGATAATGCACATTGGAGCCTTTATTGACCGCAATCCGCTTTCCGCGCAGGTCGGCAAGAGTGCGGATCGGGCTGTCATCGGTAACCAGCAACGCCACGCTTTGTGGTGCGGCCGGTTCCCAGGCAACGTACAGCAATGGGCTGTTGCCGGCCTGAGCAAATAAAGGAGGAACCTCGCCGGTGGTGCCAAAATCGATCTCTCGGTTAGTCAGGGCATGCAGCAACTGAGGACCGGCAGGAAACTCGCTCCACAACACGCTCACCCCACTGTCGGCCAGGCGCGCCTCCAGCGACTGGCGGGCCTTGAGTATTCCCAGGTTGCCAAACTTCTGGTAACCAATACGCAGTTCGCGTTCACGGCTGCCGGTCTCCCGGCCTGATTTTAACGCCGTGCCGCCGACGCTTCTCCTGGCTTTGATTAAGCCAAGATGCCCCAGATGGGTACGCAGCGTATTACGGCTGATGCCCAACAGCGCCGCGGCCTGCAACTGGTTACCCTGGCTCAGTTCAAAAGCATTGCGCACCAGCGAGTCGATCACCCGCTGGTAGAGGGGGCCATCGTTACCCACCAACTGCTGGCGAAGGAAGCTGTCCAGCGAAGCATCCCCCTGAGGCGGCAAGCTGGCCATTTCAGCGCTTAGCCTCAGCTGCTGCGGCGTAATCAGCGGCGCTTTGCTGAGCAGCACCGCATTATGCAGGGTGTTTTCCAGCTCGCGGATATTCCCCGGCCACGGGTAATCCATCAGCGTGGCCAGCGCCTCTGCGCTAAGACGCAGTTGAGGGCGCCCCAACCGCCGCGCGTACAGCGTCAGGAAATGCTCAGCCAACAGTGGAATATCCTGCCGCCGCTGGCGCAAGGGAGGCAGAGTCACGGCGGCCACGTTGAGCCGGTAATAAAGATCTTCACGAAAGCGGCGTTCGCGGATGGCATTCGCCAGATCCACATGGGTAGCGGCCACGACGCGGACGTTCACTTTTACCGGCCGATGGGAGCCCACCCGGGTCACTTCCCGTTCTTGCAATACACGCAGCAGCTTTACCTGTAGTGGCAGGCTTAACTCACCGATTTCATCCAGCAGCAAGGTGCCCCCTTCTGCCGCCTCGAACCAACCCTGGTGGCGATCCACCGCCCCGGTGAAAGCACCTTTCTCATGTCCAAACAGTTCCGACTCGGCAAGGCTCTCCGTCAGCGCGCCACAGTTCACCGCCAGAAAGGGGCGATCGCGCCTTAGGCTGTGATGGTGCAGATAGCGGGCCATTAGCTCCTTACCCGTACCGGTTTCGCCCACGATAAGCACGGTGGCGTCCGTCGGAGCCAGACGATCCAGAACGTTTTGGAAGGCAAGAGAAGCGGGGTCAATTAACCGCGGACCGGAGCTTTGCATCGTCGATACCTTTAAGGGAACAGTACAGAAACAATACCGACAGCGGCCAGACAAGACGAGAGGCTCAACCGCCCCCGTTGCTGCAAATGCAACAGCCTGCCATCAGTCACTGCTGCATTTGCAGCAAAACCGTCCACGACAAAAATCGCTAACCCGTTAATAGATAAGAACAAAAAAAACCAATCATTTTGGCATGCTTTCTGCTTGGTTGTTTATAACCAAGCATGGATATTCTATTGAATAAATTAAGATATCGTTATATAGGAAATGACTAATGAGCGAACGGCAGGCGCAAAACATCAACGTATTCTGGTTCTTACCGACCCACGGCGACGGCCGTTATCTGGGCACGACCGAGGGCGGAAGAGCCGTAGATCTGCCTTATTTGCAACAGGTTGCGCTGGCGGCAGACAACCTTGGCTATTACGGCGTGCTGATCCCAACCGGCAAAAGCTGCGAGGATTCCTGGCTGGTCGCGGCCGCACTCGCCCCCCTCACCAAACGTCTGCGCTATCTGGTCGCCGTGCGCCCTGGGTTGCAGCCCCCGAGCCTTGCCGCGCGGATGGCCGCCACGCTGGATCGCCTTTCGGAGGGGCGTCTGTTAATCAACGTGGTGACCGGTGGCGATCCCATCGAGAACAAAGGCGATGGGATCTTCCTCAGTCACGCCGAGCGCTATCAGGTCACCCGCGAGTTTCTGGAGGTCTATTCTCGCCTGCTGAAAAGCGAAAAGGTCGATTTTCAGGGCGATTATTTGCGGGTTGAAGGCGCTGAAGTGCTGTTCCCGCCGGTACAGGAGAACGGGCCGCCGCTATTTTTTGGCGGCTCGTCAGAGGAAGCGCTGGAGGTAGCGGCGAGCCAGATCGACACCTATCTCACCTGGGGAGAACCGGTTGAGCAGGTGGCGGAGAAAATTGCCGTGGTGCGTCGGCGCGCCCAGGAGCGCGGACGCACGCTGGACTACGGCATTCGCCTGCACGTCATTGTTCGGGAAACGGAAGAGGAAGCCTGGGCTGCCGCCGACAAACTGATTGCCCATTTGGATGATGACACCATCGCCGCCGCACAGAAAATTTTCTCGCGTATGGACTCGACCGGACAGGCCCGCATGAGCGCACTGCACGGCGGCTCGAAGGACAGTTTGCGCATCGCCCCCAACTTATGGGCAGGCGTGGGGCTGGTGCGCGGCGGCGCAGGTACCGCACTGGTCGGCAATCCACAACAGGTTGCCGAACGCATCCGTGAATATCAGGCATTGGGGATCACTAATTTTATTTTCTCGGGTTATCCGCACCTGGAAGAGGCTCACCGGTTTGCCGAACTGGTGATGCCACTGTTGCCGCTGGCGGGCAACGTCGAAAAACGTCAGCGCACGGTTAACACCGGGCCATTTGGAGAAACCATCGGCGGCGATCGTCGTCCGGTGAAAAAGTGAAACTGAGGAGAAAACCATGAGCAATGAACCGATCAAGTTCGCCTACTGGGTCCCTAACGTGTCGGGTGGCCTGGTGATCAGCCAAATCCCTCAGCGTACCAGTTGGGATGCAAACTATAACCGCAAGCTGGCGCAAATTGCCGAGCGCGCCGGGTTTGACTATGCCCTGACGCAGATCCGCTTTACCGCCGGCTATGGCGCGGATAATCAACATGAGTCGGTGACATTTTCACAGGACTTGCTGGGAGCGACGGACAAGCTCAAGGTCATCGCCGCCCTGTTGCCGGGCCCATGGAATCCAACCCTCGCCGCCAAACAGATTGCCACCATCAGCCATCTGTCCAACGCGCGTATTGCGGTCAATATCGTCAGCGGTTGGTTCCGGGGCGAGTTCAAAGCCATTGGCGAACCCTGGCTGGATCACGAGGAGCGCTATCTGCGTTCGGAAGAGTTCATTCGCTGCCTGCAGGGCATCTGGCAGCAGGACAGCTTCACCTTTGCCGGTGATTTTTACCGCTTCCGCGACTATTCGCTGAAGCCGAAACCGCTGGATCCGCAACCGGAGATTTTCCAGGGAGGCAGTTCAAGAGCCGCGCGGGATATGGCCGCACGAGTGTCCGACTGGTACTTCACCAACGGCAACACCCCGGAAGGTATCCGTCAGCAGGTTGAAGATATCCAGCTAAAAGCCGCCGAAAATCAGCACAAGGTCAAGATCGGCGTCAATGGCTTCGTCATTGCCCGCCAAACGGAGCAGGAAGCGCAAAGCGTACTGCGTGATATCCTGGACAATGCGAATCCGGATGCGGTGAAAGGGTTCCAGTCTGAGGTGAAAAATGCCGGTAGCGCCTCCCCTGAGGGGGAAGGTAACTGGGCGAAATCGACGCTGGAGGATTTGGTGCAATATAACGATGGCTTCAAAACCAACCTGATTGGCACCCCGCAGCAGATAGCGGAGCGGATCGTCGAACTCAAACAAGCCGGCGTGGATCTGATGCTGCTGGGCTTCCTGCATTTTCAGGAAGAGGTGGAGTTCTTTGGCCGCGAAGTGATCCCGCGGGTTCGCGAGCTGGAACGCCAACAGCAACCGGTGTTAAGTCATGGCTGATCGGCAGATTGTCATCATTGGCGGCGGCTTTAGCGGTACCGCGCTGGCTATTCATCTGGCGCGGTTGGGCCAATCCGGCCTGAAGGTGATCGTTATCGAGCCTCGTGCGCAGTTGGCTCAGGGCGTGGCTTATGGCACGGTCGACCCGGCGCATCGCATAAACGTCCCTGCCGCACGTATGCAGCTTTCCGCCGCCGAAGAAGGCGACTTCGACCGCTGGCTGAGGGCTGAGGGAGGCCTCAAACAGGATGACAAAGCGCTCTGGAGTGATGGCAGCCTTTATCCGCAACGGGGACGGTTCGCCGCCTATATTGTCGACAAGCTGGCCGCTGCGCTGGAAATATCGCCGGTACAGGTCACCCATGTTCAGGATTATGCCGTGGCGCTGCAAAATGCAGAGGTGCTGACGGCCTCCGGGGATAGATATCGCGCGGATGAGGTGGTGCTGGCCATCAGCCACCCTCCCCCTGACGTACCGAGACAACTACAGCAGGTGCCGCAAGACCATCCAGGCCTGATCGCCAACCCGTGGCGGACAGATGCGTTAATCGGGGTGGAGAAGAGTGCGCGGGTGGCTATCATCGGTTCCGGGTTAACCATGTCTGACGTGGTGGCATCGCTTGAGCGCCAGGGGCATCGTGGGCCGATCCTGGCATTCTCGCGCCGCGGCCTGCTGCCCCGGCCAAATCTGACCGGTGAGTCGCCGCCTCGCCAGCTTGATTATCGGCGTCCACAGGCGGACAGCGCCCGCGCCTGGCTGCGGCGAGTCCGACAGGAAGTAGCGCTGGCCGCCAAGGAAGGCCTGCCCTGGCAAGGGGTACTGGATGACATACGGCTGAACGGACAGCAGATTTGGCAACGGCTTTCGCTGAAAGAACAGCGGCGCTTTCTACGCCATCTGCGTCCATGGTGGGACGTGCACCGTTACCGCATTGCACCGCAGGTCAGTGAGGTATTGTCCCTGCTACAGCAAAATGGGCGCCTTAAGGTGCTGGCCGCCAGCCTTAAGCAGGTTGAGGTAGACAAAGAAACGCTCATTCTGACGGTGAAAGCACGCGGTAAAGCCGCCACGGAAACTCTGCGGGTGGATAAACTGATTGTCACAACTGGCCCGGCGCACGGTGCGTTGCTCAACAGCGATGCGCTGCTGAAGCAGCTCGCAGCGGAAGGGGCTATCCAGCCCGATCCGCTGGCGCTGGGAATTTGGGTCGATGGCCACTCGCGAGCGATTGATCGCCAGGGAAAAAGTAACGATCGTCTCTATGTGGCAGGCCCCGCCGCCCGCGGACGCTTCGGTGAACTGATGGGGTTGCCGCAGGTGGCGCAACACGCAGAATCGCTGGCGCAGCAATTGCTCGGCGGTTCGCCAATCCCCCCTGCGAGCTGAAGCCGTTGACAAAGTGCTCTGTTGTTTAATGGTAGGGGCGCTGCATGCTGCACCCAATAGCATAATCAATGAATTAAATCGGGTCGAACATGTTCGACCCCTACCGGTTTAGCCTTTTCGAGCGTTTGTCAGCAGCCTGAGCCCTGTTTGGGTTTGGCTGCACCGCCATTAAAATAGAAACATGATTAATAATAACCAGGAAAAATAAATACGCTCCGTTACAAAACCTTAAGCTATTTTCCCTCGAGGTATCGCTATTACTTTACTGCCGGGCTTTGGATAATAGGTCTCAGGCCAGTTCATGTTATCTGTATGTTTCAACTAAAAACGAAAAGTTAAAAACAAAGATAATTTGGCCCTCAAATCCCGCCCCCAATTAATCACTAAAGTTTTATCGTAATCTGCCGAAAACACACAGCACTTCTCGCGGCAAAATAGTGTTATTTGCCGCACTGGCACCTCACTGAAATCTCAGGTTGTACTATGTTTGAACGATTAAAAATCTCCCACGGGCTAATGGGGATTTTAACCCTATTCTGTATTATTCAGATATTCTCCGGCGCGTGGAGCATTCTGGATGCCTCAGGCACCAATAACCGCATTACCCAAATCTCCTCCGGCTTTAATCAAATCATGGCAATGGATAATGCCTACGCTTCCGTTACCGAGATCCGTGAAGACGTGCTGAAAGATGCCTTGATGCTCAGCACGCAGCCACAAAATCACAATGCAAAAAAATCTCTGGGCGAACTTCGCCAGCGCCTCACTGAAGTTGATAAATTGATGGAAGAATTTTATCAACTGTCACTGAAGGATCAGGATGAACAAGCGCGGACCAAGAACGTCAAGAATCTGTATGAAAAAGCACGCGGCGACCTGCTTAAATTAATTATCAGCCTGGAAGATGGCGATATCTCCCGTTTCCAAACAATTATGCACAATAGCTCAGCCACGCATTTCATGTCTGCGCTTGATGAGACCTCAGCCTACGTTGCCAACGATATTATTACTCCAGCGGGTATTGCGGCACAGGACAGTTACCATAAAATGGTGCCTTTATCGTTGACGTTTATTTTTATCTTTATTCTGCTAACCGGCGTGGTACTGGTCTGGATCAGAAAATATGTGATCAACAAAATCAATCAGATTATCGACTATCAAGCTGAAATTGCACACGGAAATTTGGCGATAGAAATTAATGCCAGTGGAAATAATGAAATTGGCAAGCTGATGCAAGGGCTCGTCAATATGCGTGATGAGCTGGCGAATACCGTCAGCGCCGTCCGTGCAGGCACGCAAAATATTTATACCGGCGTGCAGGAAATTGCCGCGGGTAACAACGACCTCTCAAGCCGCACGGAAGAACAGGCAAGTTCGCTGGAAGAAACGGCGGCCAGCATGGAGCAGCTTTCTGCTACGGTGAAAAACAACGCAGAGAGCGCCGGCGCTGCCACTTCGTTGGTGAAAAGCGCTTCGCAAAGTGCCATCAACGGCGGCGAGATTACTCGCAAAATGGTGGTCACCATGAGCGATATCGCCGACAGCTCACGCAAAATTGGTGATATCACCAGCGTCATTGACGGTATCGCTTTCCAAACCAATATTTTGGCCCTGAATGCGGCGGTAGAAGCGGCCCGTGCAGGTGAACAAGGCCGTGGCTTTGCCGTGGTCGCCGGTGAAGTGCGCAACCTTGCACAGCGCAGCGCTCAGGCAGCCAAAGAAATTAAAACGCTGATTGATACGTCGGTGCTGCGCGTCAGTCAGGGCAACGATCTGGTGGAGAACGTTAACGGGGCTATGACGGAAATTGTTACCGCCATCGGTCAGGTCACGGAAACCATGCAGGAGATCTCAAGCGCCTCAGAAGAGCAGAGCCGTGGGATTGCACAAATCGCGCAAGCCGTTAACGAAATGGATAAGGTGACCCAGCAGAATGCCGCGCTGGTTGAACAATCAGCTTCCGCCGCCAGTGCACTGGAAGATCAGGCCAATCACTTGAACCAAACCGTCGCCGTTTTCAAACTCGCCACGTCCGCGCCCGCCGCGATTAATGTCCGGCCGCAGGTTATTACCGCAGCGAAAGGACCAGCGCTTGCCGATGATGACGCGGAGAATTGGAGCCGTTTTTGAGACGCTAAATAAGAGTTAAGCTCGATTTTGGTTCATATCGCAGAAAGAACAACGCCAACAGGATGTTGGCGTTGAGAAGCGGTTTTCATCAATGGTGGCGTAACTTATGCGCCGCGCAGGCGTTGCGCCAAGCCTTTGAGGAAATAACGCAGCATCTGATCGCCGCACGGGCGGAAGTTTTTGGTGCCTTCTTTGCGGAACAGCGCACTTAGCTCCGGCTTGGAAATGCGGAAATCTACGGCGGTGAAAATCTGGTGCATGTCGGTATCTTTCAACTCAAACGCCACGCGCAGCTTTTTCAACACCAGGTTATTGGTGATCGGCAGTTCCACTTCCGGCGCCGGGAACTTGTCGTCCTTGCCGCGTTTGAAAAACACCAGACCGTTCAGGAAGTGAGCCATCACTTCGTCCGGGCACTTCTCGAAACCTGGCTCACCTTCTTTGATGACGTAAGCACCCATTGCCGAGACCGCAACATCGAAATTATCCAGCTTGATAATCTCGACCATTTTCGCGTCGTTAATACTCAGCATGTAGCGCACGCTGCGCAGCACGTCATTGTTGATCATAGAATTGCCTTTAGCTTGTAAACCGGAAGGCGTGCTCGCGTTGTTAAATCAAATAAGTGCCGCACGCCTTGAATATGTGCGGCAGTATAAGGATCAGTGCAGGGTTTCTCAATCGATTTGGCTTTTGGGTTATCAAACCGGCACCATATATATACCCTAAATAATTGGAGTTGCATCAAGGCGGCAAGGGAGCGCATCCCGATGAGCTTACTGTAGTAAGTGATTCGGGTAAGTGAGCGCAGCCAACACAGAGGCAGCTTCAAGTATGACGGGTATAGGTTATTCAGTAATCCGTTCCAGCCCTATCGGCGTGAGGCAATAGCTCTGCTGCTTGCCCTTTTCAGCCAGCCGGACATGCTGCATCTCGTTGGTGATAATCAGGCGGTTATCCGGTTCCTCATGACGCAGTTGAATCACCTCGCCGCCGTAGCCGGAAATTGGCAACACGACCGAACGAGCCTGTTGCTCCTGGTTACCCACCACCTCATCGCTATACAGCACGTTACCTTCCGCATCCGTGTAGCTAACGGCCGCATAAACATCCGTGAAGTAATGATGTGCAATCCCTGCCCCAATCGACAGGGTGAAAGTTTTCTTCACCAAATCGACCGTACCGGTCAGGAACTGACGATCGCCAATGCCTTTGCCGGCAAGGGTAAAGGCATTGCCCAGGTGATCTCCCGGCCGGGTATTGTGAGCCGGAATGCAGTCCTGATAGCTTGCCGATAACTGCTCGCGCTGCGGGCTGTCGAAGGTATTGATCGCCAGATAGATATCGTCTTTAAACTCACTGAACGGCGCTAAATAGGCCTGACGGTATTCACGCAGACGCTGTACCGCTGCCTCAAGACGCACCAACAGAGCTGCCTGCGGATCTCCCGACAAGGTTTCGTTCTTCAATCCGTATTGGGTGATCGTCAATACGTTAGTTTTATTTTTATTATCAATGATATCCGGAGAGGCCGGTGCCACCCGTACGCGTCCCGGCTCCACATGATAGATTTCAATTTTGTCGCCGACGGCAAGAGGCAACTCATCATGGCTCAGGCTCGCGGCGGTACCCTGGATATCCTTGCTGAAGATCACCGCATCTTGTGCATTGCGCAGGGTGATTTTGGCATAGGTCTCTCCGGGGAAATAAGAGTGCGGTTCCTTGCTGGTAACGTCAATCACCACTTTGCCCCTGCCGCGATCGGCCACAACCGTGGCGAAAACGGCATCACTCAGCCCCAACAGATTAATTTCTTGCGTGGCGATCGGCGACGCAACTTTTTTAACCAAACCGAGCTTCAGCGCGTTATCGCCCTGTTTCAGCACCAGGTAACCCTGGGCCAACTGATACTTCCGGTCTTTGCCGGTAGGCAGTCGCAGGGTATAAACGCCAATCGGCAGCTCTTTCAGCACCAGGGTTGGGCTGTCGATCCGCATTTTGCGAACGTAACGGGCCCCGTCCAGCAGGATCAGATCTTCGCCGTAAATCTGGGCGAAATCGTCAATGTCAAAGCTCAGGGTAACGTTGCCTTTCAGACCGGTAGCCTTCAACTGGGCGGAATCCACCAGACGCAGGGTGGAGTCCAGCTTCAACTGCGTTTTCACCGCATCGAGATCCTGCGCGGCAACCAATTGATAGAGAGGATAAACCGCTTTCGCGTGGCTAAAGACATTACGCTTCTGCTGAGCCGGTGTGACGTAGCCGCCGACCAGTTGGATAAATGGCGTAACGTCAATCTGCTCGCCGGAGACCGCAAAGCTTTCGCTGAGCATATCCAGCAGCGCATGTTCGGAAGGAACAAAGCCTGGGGTGTTGCAACGTTTACGGTATTGCTGATTAAAGTGGGTGAAGGCATTTTTGCCCGCCTTATCCACCATCAGAACCGCAAAGTAGAGTTTCGAGCGCAGGTCCCATTGATTAAGCGGAGTAGCTTTGGCGATAAAATCGACAATAACCTTCTCCACGCCGGCCATATCGCCATGCGCATACAACCAGCCTTCTTGATATTTGCGTGCCCCCAGCATCACGTCCTGATAACAGGCAGCATAGATATTGTTCCACATCTCACCGGTGGCGAAGTATTTATCGCCCATAAAATGGCCCTGATAACCATGGGCAATTTCATGCAGGCTTCCCCAGTTATTGTCTTTCGGGGTTAGCCAGAAACTGCTGACCGAATTACTGGTTTCCGCCGTCCAACGACCACCGTAATAAGCAGCGCCGGCGCCATTTTTATCAGCCTTAATAAAGTAGCGGTTTTTAATATTAAGATCCGAAGCATTCTCATCCTCGAATGACACCCCCGCCAGCGCATTATAAAAAGTAAAAATACGATCGTAATAGGCGATCAGGCCGTCGATGTTTTTAGCTTCGCCCAGCGCCTTCAGCTCTTTTTTGCTGATTTTTGGCACCAGTAGCGCCGCGTAGTCGGACTCGACAAGTGCAAATTCCGCATCCTGATTATCCCAGCGGGCGAAGAACGCCGTTTCGTTTTCGCCTTTACGGTAGACCGGCAAGATTTTCGACGTGTCCGGGTACTCAACCTCCACGACGGGCGCCCCAGCCGCGTATGGCGTGTCGATAAACGGCACGGATACGGCCTTCACGCTGGCCTCAACCCAGCTGCTGCCGATAGTGAATTCGGCCTCGGTTTTGCTGTCGTCGTTCAACAAGCGCAGCTTCAGCTTGCCGCTAAAGGCAGAATTGGTCTGGCGAACTCGCACCACTTGGCCGGCGGCGAGAATAATCCCCAGATGTTGACGATCGTGGTCAATCCCTTTGCTCATGCCCGCAGCATCTAACCAAACGGGTCGCGTCAAAGTATAAAGTGATTTTGATTTAGTGATAGTTGGCATCCTGCATTCCTCAAGGTTATTTTGTCCTCTAACAGACCTGGATAAAATAATTAAGAATGCACTTACGCACTAATCGATAACGATTACTGAAGTACCACACAACACATAGAACAGCGATGGGGATAAATCCCATAAAAATAACAAGGCGCAACGGTGACATTGCGCCTTAATCATAATTACCTGGCTATTTATACGCTGCGTTAATCTTGTAAGTGGATAACGCAGCATCAGAAGCCAAATATGTCCAACCGCCAGTGAAATAGTGTCAGTGCTTAATCGATTTGGCTTTTCTGCTGGTACAACGGAATGTCTTCGCCGATGATGTATTTATTACGCAGGATCGACGACACCTTATCCATAATCATCACCACCACCACCAGGATCAGCGTGATAAACATCACGACGTCCCAATTCCACAGCCGCATGTTTTCCGCATACACCAACCCTATGCCGCCAGCCCCCACAAAGCCCAACACTGCCGCCGAGCGGGTATTGGATTCAATCTGGTAAAGGCTTAACGCCAGAAAGGTCGGGAACGACTGGGTGAAGATACCGTAACGGTGCTTTTGCAGGCCGTTGGCCCCCACCGCCGTCAGACCACGACTCGGGGATTTATCGACCGCCTCATGCCCTTCCGCATAGAGTTTTCCGAGCAGACCAACGTCCTGCATCACGATCGCCAGCACCCCAGCCAGCGGCCCCATACCAACCGCGCGGACAAAAATAAGCCCCCAGATCGCCATATCGATGCCACGAAAAATATCTAAAAACCGCCGCACCACCACCGATATGGGTCGCAACAGCGGCGTTGACATCACGTTGCGCGCTGCGAAGAACGACAGCGGCAAGGCGATCAGCGAAGCGGTAATGGTCCCGGCGAACACGATGCCGATGGTGATGAAAATCTGCTGGAAATAGTACATGAACGGCCAGTTGACGAAATCATGCCAGACGAACATGCGCATAAAATAGCGGCCAAGCTGATGGCATCCGTTAACGAACTGCGGCCAGGAGATGCCGAAAAACTGGAAGAAGAACAGGTAATACAGCGCGATCGCTACCGCGATGATGCCGACGGTGCGCAGGTAGCGACGCTGCTGCGAGAATATTTCCGGATGCTGCTGCTTGAGCGCCTGCATTCCTTCCGCCGTGAGCGTTGGTGCTGTGATCATTTTTTCCCCTCCACGACCCGTTTGCGCAGTTCGCCCGAGGCATAGTCCAGCAGCGAAACCACCAGAATAATCAGCAGCAGCGTCATGCTGACCTGGTCATAGCGATCGAGTTTGATATTGGTCATCAGCTCTTGGCCGATGCCGCCCGCCCCCACCAGCCCCAAAATGGTCGACTGACGGAAGTTGATTTCCAGGCGCATAAAGCTGTACGACAAGAAGACCGGTTTTACCTGCGGCCAAAGGCCAAACCGCATGCGCTGCAGCGGCGTCGCGCCACAGGCCGCCAGCCCACGTACCGGCTTGTTGGACGCGGTTTCGATCGATTCATAAAACAGTTTGGTCAGGCTGCCGATGGTGTGCAGCGCCAGGGCTAAAAAGCCCGGAATGGCACCGATGCCAAACGCCATCACGAACATGACTGCCCAGGCCAGCTCCGGCATGGTGCGCAAAAACGCCACCAGCGTCCGGATTGCCAGCCGCAACGACGCCGGGCTGTGGGTATTATTGGCCGCCAGGAATGCCAGCGCCCCCGCCACCAGTACCGAAAGAATGGTGGCCGCCAGCGCCAGCTGCAGCGTTTCCCAAATCAGCGGCAGTTGGATATTCAACCGATAGCCCCAGTAGGCCAAAGAGCCTTCGGTGCGGCCATCGGCGAACAGCAGATTCCAATGCAGGGTGGGGATGGTTTCCGCCAGATAATCAAAGAAGTGAGGAATGGAGACCCACACGGTGTGCAGGTTGAACTCGGCGATGCTGCCGGCGCCCAGGTAGAGCGCCACCAGACCGAGCGACCAAAACAGCGTCTCGCGCTTTTGCTTGCTGCGGATCTGTTGGTAGTAGTGCGCAAAATCTGTATTCAAAATAGGTTTCCGACGTGAGGAATTCAGCGGGGCTCGACCAGGCCGAGCCCCGTCAGCATTAACGGTCGCCTTTGGTCAGCTCACGTTTCATGTCGATGATGTTCTGGTATTCCGCCAGAGTGGTGTCACCGATGTGCTGTTTACCGCCCATGGCCTTGATGAAGCACTGGTGATCGTCCTTATCCAGCTTCTTAATGGCCGTCACGACCTTGGCTTTGAAATCAGCCGGCAGCGAGTTGCTCACCAGGATTGGGCCATTCGGGATCAGCGGCGACTGCCAGATAATGCGCAGCTGTTTCATCAGATCGGGATGGTCCATACGGATCATGCGGTTGAACGCGCCGCTGGTATAGCCGGTGTTGTAGTCGCCGATCATCGACGCCCAGGTCACCGCGCCTTCGAACTGGCCGTTCAGCACGCCAAGGATGTCCTGCTCATGGCCGCCGGAGAAGGTGACGCTAGAGAAGGCGTTGTTATATTTATTGTCTACCGTGCCGCCGAACAGTTTCTTGAACTCCTGGTTCGGGATCAGGAAACCGGAAGTGGAATCCGGATCGGCGAAGCCAATGGCCTTGCCCTTCAGATCTTCCAGCTTTTTATACGGGCTACCAGCTTTAACCACTACCACGGAGTGGTAACCGCGAGATTGGTCTACGTCGTCAATCGCGATGCCGACGATATCTACCGCTTTCGGATCCTTGATATAGACCGAGGCAAACGACGACGGTGACATGCTCAGCACCAGATCGATTTTGCCGCCCAGCAGGCCCTGGATCACGCCAGAATAGTCAGAGGAGTTGCGCAGCTTGGTGTCCACGTTCAGTTCCTTGTCCAGGAACTGCTTCACGCACTGGTTGTCGCCGATTTGCTGGGTGGCGTTCTGTCCGCCAAGAATGCCCAGATTCAGTTCTTTAGGTGCATCCGCTGCGGCAGCATTAAATACCATCATCGCGCCGGCCATCACTGTGGTCAGACTCAATACTTTTTTCATTACAATGCCTTGTGTGTGTAAAGGTAAAAGTGAAGATAAAGGTTCTGGTGGTTAATGGATCTGATTGGCTTCCTCGCCGTACAGCTGGTGCAGTATCCGTTCGTTCAATTGCGAAGGGTGGCCGTCAAACACGATCTTGCCCTGTGCAATGCCGATCACCCGGGTGCAGTACTCTTTTACCAACTCGACCGAGTGCAGGTTCACCATCACTGCGATGTCGTTTTCGCTGACTTTTTGCAGCGCATCCATAATGCGACGGGTATTTTTCGGATCGAGCGACGCCACCGGCTCATCGGCCAGCAGGATTTTGGGGTTTTGCATCAGCGCGCGGCAGATCGCCACTCGCTGCATTTGACCGCCTGACAGGTTTTCGGCGCGCTGCAGGGCATGCGGCAGCATATTGAGCCATTGCAACAGCTCGATAGCACGGGCGCGGTCGGTATCGTCAAACAGTTTGAAGAAGGATTTCAGGGTCGAGGTGTGGCTCAGTCGCCCCAACAGCACGTTGGTCATCACGTCCAGCCGTGGCACCAGGCAGAAGTCCTGGAAAATCATGCCGCAGCGGGCACGCCATTGCCGCATCTGACGAGGGGAAAGCTGCGCGATATCCTGAGCTACGCCGTCATCCTCAAAGTGCAGCATCTCGCCACAGCTCGAAGGAATGGTGCCGTTCAGGGTATGCAGCAAGGTGGATTTGCCGGCGCCGGAACGCCCGATCACCGCCACGAATTCACCGACGTGCAGATCGAAGTTGATGTCATCCAGCACGCGATGCTGAGATTTATACGCTTTTCCCAAACCTTTAACCGATAACACTTTTTGTAGTTGAACCGGTTGCTGCCCTGGAAAATCGGTTGGTGCCAGTTTTAACAGTGCCTGAGCCATATGATTTCTCTGGTTTCAGTGACTAATCATTATGGGCACCTATTAACGGATAAGTTTATGACAACGGGATGATGCTTTTGTGGCCGGGAAATGACGCGTGCCATCATTTCCCGCTGGGGCTTATTGAAAGTGAATGACACCCTTAATTAACTGCCTGTTGTTGATCACCTGCGCTTCGTAATGCTCCGCCAGGCTATCGAAATCAAAATGGTGTGAAAGCATCATCTGCGCGGTGATTTTCCCTGCCGCCATCAGCCGCCCCACCTTGGCAAAGTCTTCGCTGGTCGCGTTGCGGCTGCCCATCAAGGTAGTTTCCTTTTTATGGAACTCCGGATCGGAGAACTGCAGGTCGCCCTTAAACAAGCCGACAAACACGATGCTGCCGCCGTGACGAATCAGATCAACGGCGTGGTTCATCGCCTGCGGGTTGCCGGTGGCGTCAATCACCTTGGCGGCCAATTTGCCGTCGAACTGGCCGTGCAGCGCCGCATCAAAGCGTTCATCCTGCGGATCAAGCGTTGGTAACTGCAACACCTGCTCGACGTGCCGCCGACGCTCGGCGCTGGTATCCGCCACCACCACCTGCGCGCCATCGGCTTTGGCAATCGCCGCGACGCCCAGCCCGATAGGCCCGGCACCTACCACCAGCAGCTGATCGTCCGCCGCAATCCCGGCACGACGCACCGCATGAGCGCTGATGGCAAAGGGCTCAATCAGTGCCGCCGCTTCAGGAGCCACATCGTCCACCGCCAGCAGGTTGCCGATCGGCACGCTGAGGTATTCGCAAAAACCGCCATCCTGATGAACACCCATCACCGAAATATTCTCGCAGCAGTTGGTTTTGCCACTTTGGCAAGCGCCACAGCGGTGGCAAGAAATATACGGCATTACCGCCACCCGCTGGCCCACCTGCCAGTCAGTGGTGTTATTGCCGACGCTGACAATTTCACCGCATATTTCATGGCCCAATACGCGTGGATAACTGAAGAAAGGCTGATGACCGGACCAGGCATGAATATCCGTGCCGCAAATGCCGACGGTGATTATTTTGATCACCACTTCCTGCGCGGCAGGAAAAGGCACCGGACGCCGTTGATAAACTAATTTTGTCGGCTGCTCACACACTAAGGTTTTCATTGTTGTCATCGTTTTTCCTCCACTAATGATGAGGAGGTTATTAAATAAAAACCGGAGCGCCGCCGATATGTTCAGACAAATCTGTGAGGTATCGCTAAATAAACCGATTTAAATTGGTTTTAAATGCATAAAAAACACCTGAGGCACAGCATGAGCAGAACCCAAAACCTGCGGCAAAACGTGGTAAACCAGATGATCGACAGCATCAATAACGGCCACCTGCGCTCGCCGCTGCCGTCTCAGGCCGCCCTGGCCGAAATGTACAACATCAGCCGCACCACCGTACGCCATACGCTGGCGCACTTGTCCCAGTGTGGCGTGCTGGAAAAAGTCGGCGATGACTACGTTATTTTACGCCGGGCACTGCCGCAAGATGGCTTCGACTGCCAGAACCTTTCTCTTGATGAACAGGGGAAAAAGTTTGAAAAGGCGTTCTACCAAATGATCAACCAAAAGCAGCTGCGCGCCGGCGATACCTTCAGCGAACTGCAGCTGTCGCGTGCGGTCAACGTGAGCCCGGTGGTGGTGCGGGAGTTTCTGCTGCACTTCAGCCGTTACAACCTGATCGACAGCGTCCGGCGCGGTCAGTGGAGCATGAAGAAATTTGATCAACGCTACGCCGAACAGCTGTTTGAATTGCGCCAGATGCTGGAAACGCACGCCCTTTCCCACTTTATCAATCTGCCGATGCACGACGAGCGCTGGCTGCAGGCCAAAGAGCTGCTGAGCCGTCACCGCCAACTGCGGGAAAACATCAGCGACAACTATCGCCTGTTTTCCCAATTGGATCGCGATTTCCACGGGCTGATTCTCTCCGCTGCCAACAACCCGTTCTTCAACCAGTCGCTGGAGATCATTTCCGTGATTTTCCATTTCCACTATCAGTGGGATGAAACCGATCTTAAACAGCGCAATATCGTCGCCATTGAAGAACACATGACCATTCTCAGCGCGTTGATCTGCCGTAACGATCAGGAAGCCATCAACGGCCTGCACCGCCATCTGGACACCGCCAAGCAGTCCATGATCCGCTCGATCAATCAGAGCATCGCCTGATTCAGGGTGGCGTTCTTTATTGATAAAAAACATCCCCACAGCATTTAAAACCGATAAAAAGCAGCAAAATATTGGCTGCTGCACGGAACCGCGACAAAACACACCGCCAACCCCATTTCGCCCACTAGGCTTACTGCCGACCACCTGCTAATGCACTTCCCAGGGGAATACCCGGAATAATAAATATTATTAATGCGAAATTCTGGAGGCAAAGAAAGATGGAAAGAACCCATACCGTCGATAGCGGAAAACCACAAACGGATCCCTATTCCGATAACATAATTCCTATGCCACCGGAGGGCATGTTAGTCCGCTCGGCAAAAATTAAAAAAATCCAAACTACGGCCATGTTGTTGCTATTTCTGGCGGCAATAATCAATTTTCTCGATCGCAGCTCGCTCTCAGTGGCGAACTCCACCATTCGGGAAGAAATGGGGCTGAGCGGTACCGAAATCGGCTTGCTGCTGTCGGCTTTTTCATTGGCCTACGGCATCGCCCAACTGCCCTGCGGGCCGCTGTTGGATCGAAAAGGCCCACGTCTGATGCTGGGGATCGGGATGTTTGTCTGGTCGCTGTTTCAAACGCTGTCCGGCATGATCCATAACTTCACCCAGTTTATCTGGGTACGTATCGGGCTGGGGATCGGCGAAGCGCCAATGAATCCGTGCGGCGTAAAGGTGATCAATGACTGGTTCAACATTAAAGATCGCGGCATGCCCATGGGCATTTTCAATGCCGCTTCGACCATCGGGCTGGCGATCAGCCCGCCGATCCTCACGGCCATGATGCTGGCCTTCGGCTGGCGCGGTATGTTCATCACCATCGGCGTGTTGGGGATCGCCCTGTCGATCGGCTGGTACATGCTGTACCGCAACCGGCAGGACGTCAGCCTGAGTGCTCAGGAACAGGCCTATCTGAACGCCGGTAGCGTCAGCGCGCGGCCTGAACCGATGAACTTTCGCGAGTGGCGTGGGCTATTCAAAAACCGCACCATGTGGGGCATGATGATCGGCTTTAGCGGCATCAACTACACCGCCTGGCTGTATCTGGCCTGGCTGCCGGGTTACCTGCAAACCACTTACCATCTGGACCTGAAAAGCACCGGGCTAATGAGTGCCATCCCCTTCCTGTTCGGCGCCGCCGGTATGTTGTCGAACGGTTTCGTCACCGACTTTTTGGTTCGGCGCGGAATGGCACCGCTGAAAAGCCGCAAAATTTGCATTGTGGCCGGCATGCTGCTGTCCGCGTCCTTTACCGCCGTGGTTGCCCAGGCTACCACCACCTACAGCGCGGTGTTGTTGATCGGCATGGCGCTGTTTTGTATCCACTTTGCCGGCACCTCCTGCTGGGGCCTGATCCACGTGGCGGTAACCTCGCGCATGACGGCCTCCGTCGGCAGCATTCAAAACTTCGCCAGCTTTATCTTCGCTTCGTTCGCGCCGGTGGTCACCGGCTGGATCCTCGATACCACCCACTCTTTCAACCTGGCACTCATCCTCTGTTCCTGCTTCACCCTGATAGGCGCGCTGTCGTATATCTTCGTGGTTAAACACCCGATCGTTGACAGCGCCGCCTAAGGATTTCACTCCGCCGCCCTCTCCCACGATTGAGGGCGTGCGTTCAACACAGGCTAAAGAAATCCAGCCCCAACGCGCCTTTCACCTGTGCCAGCGTCTGCTTGCTGATCTTATCGGCACGCTGGGTGCCCTGCTGCAGAATGCGCAACAGCTCGCCCTTATCGGCCAGATACTCGGCCCGACGGGTACGGATTGGCTCCAGCAGGCTTTGCAGGCAATCTTCCAACAGGCGTTTGATTTTCATGTCCCCCAGCCCGCCACGACGATAATGCGCCTTCAGATCGGCAACCAGATCGGCATCCTCACAGAAAGCATCCAGATAGGTGAACACCATATTGCCCTCCACGCGGCCGGGATCCTTAACGTTCAGGTGACCAGGATCGGTAAACATGCTCATCACCGCCTTGTGCACCTGCTCGGCATCGGCGCCCAGAGTAATGGTGTTGCCGCGCGATTTCGACATCTTGCCCTGCCCATCCAGCCCCGGCAGGCGGCCGACGTTGCTCAACAACGGCTGGCATTCCGTCAGTACCGGTCTGCCAACGATGCGATTAAAACGCCGCACGATCTCGTTGGTCTGCTCCAGCATTGGTAGCTGATCGTCACCAACCGGCACGTGGGTCGCGCCAAATGCGGTGATGTCCGCCGCCTGGCTGACCGGGTACACCAGAAAACCGGCCGGCAGGCTGCGGGAAAAGTCTTTTTCGATAATTTCGCTTTTCACTGTGGGGTTGCGCTCCAGCCGTGCCACGCTGACCAGATTGAGATAATACATCGTCAGCTCAGCCAGCGCCGGCAGCGCGGATTGCAGGCAAATCGTGGTTTTCTGCGGATCAATGCCGACCGCCAGGTAGTCGGCGACCAGATTCAGCACGTTGGCGCTGATTTTTTGCGGATTGTTGCCGTTATCGGTCAGCCCCTGCAGGTCCGCGACCAGCACCGTTTGCTGATGCTGTTGTTGCAGCTCAACGCGCTGGCGCAAGGATCCGACGTAGTGGCCTAAATGCAGGGATCCGGTGGCGCGATCGCCGGTCAAAATGGTGTAGCTCATTGCATTGCTCCTGAAAGTAAATACACCACCGGATCAACGCAATAAAAATGCCGCCAGAACCGGCGGCATTGAAAAGAGGTGTGAATACCCGTGCCGCCTTCAGAGGAGGCGCCACCAAGACTGGCTGTGAGTGGAGTGCATCGGCATATTCATGCTTTTAAGGTATCCCCCCACTGCGCCGGTTGTCAATAACCGCACGCTGCCAGGCCGCCGCCTGTTCGCCGGCGATACGACAAAATGTCTCGATCAGCGGTGAAGGGGTGCGTAACGCCAGCGCCAACGTATAGGGCACCGGGCTACCTGCGCCACTCAGTTCGCGGAACACCACGCCGGGTGATTTCAGTACCGCAAACAGAGCCGGCATCAGTGCAATCCCCACCCCACCGGCCACCAGCCCGCCGATGGTTTGCATCTGCCGAGCTTCCTGCACGATACGCGGGCTGAACCCCGCCACCGCACAGGCCTGCAAAATCGCCGCGTGCATCCCCGGCCCATAATGTGCCGGAAACAGCACCCAGGGCTGATCGGCCAAATCGCTCAGCGTCACGTGCCGTTGCGTCGCCAAAGGGTGGTGATCCGGCAGCGCCAGCACCATGCGATCCTGTAAAAAAGGCAGAATCTGCAGCTCATCCTGTGGCGCTATCGGCAGGACCACCATGCCGATATCGGCGCGATCGTCGCGCAGCGCGATCAGCTGTTCGGCGGTGGTGGCCTCCTGCAAATGAAACTCCGCCTGCGGGTGCGCCTGACGAAACTGGCGCAGGATCCCCGGCAACAGGGCATTGACCGTGCTATCGACAAAGGTCAACCGCAGCGATTCCGTCAGGCCACGCGCCGCACGTCGGGTATTGCCAAGGGTGCGCTCAAACTGCGCCAAGGTCCGCCGCGCCTCGATCAGAAACACCTGCCCAGCCTCGGTGATGCGCGTGATCCGGTTGCCGCGTTCCAGTAAGGGGACACCCAGCTCCTGCTCAATCTTTCTGATGGCGGCCGTCAACGGCGGCTGCGCCATGTGCAAACGCTCGGCGGCGCGGTGAAAGCTCATCTCTTCGGCGACGGCGACAAATTGCCGCAGTTGGCGTAGCTCAATCACGTGATACCTTTTTCGTATTTTGGAAGCATAAATAGAGTATTGGATGTATCGATAGCGAAAGCCAATACTTTCCGAACCCTCAAGTTCTGCGCCATTCCGGCGTGGACCACGGGCACAGGAGAATCAGCTATGACGCAACGTACAGCGGTGATTACCGGCGGATCCAGCGGTATTGGACTGGCCATCGCCCAGCAACTGGCACAACAGGATTACCGCATCGCCATCGTGGCGCGTAACCCTCAACGCCTGCAACAGGCGGCGCAGAAAATTGGCCACGGCACCCGCCATTATGCGGCGGACTTGAGCCAACGTGGCGCGGTGGAAGAAGTGGCCGCCCAGTTGGCAGCCGATCTGGGCACTTTGGATGTGCTGATCAACAACGCCGGTTTTACCCGGGTGATTGCCGCCGATACGCCCCTGGCGCAGGCCGAGCAGGAATGGGACGCGGTGATCGACGGAAACCTGAAAAGTACCTTTTTGTTTACGTTGGCGATGTTGCCACACCTGCGTAAACCGGGCGGTCGCATCATCAACCTGAGTTCGATCGCCGCCCAATGCGGCAGCGGCAGTGCCGGTGCTCTGGGCTACTCCGCCGCCAAGGCCGGCGTGCAAGGTTTTACCCTCAGCCTGGCACGCGAACTGGGCGAAGCAGGCATCACGGTTAACGCCATTGCGCCGGGCTTTATCGCCGATACTCGCTTTTTCGGTACCGGTTTGCCGCAGGATCGCATTGACGCCATCGCGGCCGAAACGCCGATGGGGCGCACCGGCCGGGTAGAGGATATCGCCAGCGCCGCGCTGTGGCTGGCTTCGAAAGAGGCCTCTTTCATCACCGGAACCGTTACCTCGATTAACGGGGGGGCGCGGGTCGGTTAAGAAAGCGTTACATTCCGCCATTTGCGTTCTCCGAGCGTCGCGTTAGGGTGAAGGAAGATAACCTGAGAAAAGGAACGCGATATGAAGATCGGATTTGCCGGCCTGGGCGGTATGGGCAGCGCGATGGCCGCCAACCTGTTGCAGGCTGGCTATGGGGTAAAGGTATGGAACCGTTCGCCCCAGGCAGCACAGCCTTTGGTGAGCGCCGGGGCCGTGCAGGCTCGGCAGCCGGAAGAACTGGCGGAGGTGGACGTACTGATCACCATGCTGGCCAACGATGCCGCCACCGAGCAGGTAGTGGTGGAAAGCGGGCTGCTGCAACAGCTGCGGGCGGGAGCGATTCACATCAATATGGCGACGGTCTCGGTGGCGTTGGCCAAACGGCTGGCGTTGCTGCACGCGGAGCGCAACGTCGGTTATATCGCCGCACCGGTGTTGGGGCGGGTGGACGTAGCCGCAGCCGGCAAGCTGAATATTCTGGCGGCGGGCGATCCGCTGTTGCTCGCCAAAGTGCAGCCGCTGTTTGAGGTGCTCGGCCAGCAGACCTGGCATTTTGGCGATCAGCCCGAGCAGGCCAACATCGTTAAAATCGCCGCCAATTTCACGTTGGCCAGCGCCATTGAGGCGATGGCGGAAGGCAGTGCTCTGGTGCGCAACTACGGCGTTTCCGGCGCGGATTATCTGCACATGCTCACCAGTACCCTGTTTGCCTCTCCGGCTTACAAGGGTTATGGAGGGTTGATCGCCGAAGAAAAGTTTGAACCTGCGGGTTTTAAATTAAGCCTGGGGATGAAAGACGTCGGCCTGGCGCTAGAGGCCGGTGCCAACAGCCACACGCCAATGCCGTTCGCCAGCGTGCTAAAGGACAACTTCCTCGACGCGGTGGCGCAAGGCGACGCAGATTTGGATTGGTCGGCGTTGGCCAAAGTGGCGGCACGCAGAGCCGGATTGAAGTAATCCTGATAGGCCCGGATCGCTCCGGGCTTTTTATTTGGCCGTCAGAAACGAATTTCTGCCGTTGGCAGTGCGTCGATCAGGACACCAAAGCTTTCGATATTCGACAGTGTGGCATTGTGATGGGCGCGGATCTGCAGGCCGGAGGCATGCGCTTTGTCATGGCTGGTATGCGCATCGGCCGCCAGCGTCACCGGGTAACCCAGAGCGGCGGCGCGGCGGGTGGTGGTATCCACGCAAAATTCGGTGGAATAGCCGCAAACCACCAGATGCGAGATACCGTTCGCAATCAACAGCGGCCCCAATCCGGTACGCAGGAATGAGTCCGGCGTGGTTTTCTCTACCCGATGATCGCCGGCATTTACCTGCAAACCGGGATCAAGTTGCCAGGCGTCACTGCCGTGCGCCAACTCATCATGCTGCGTTTGATGCTGAATGAAAATCACCGGCACGCCGGCCTGACGGGCAGCGGCGCTCAGGGTGTTAATGCGATCGATCGTCGCTTCGGCATCCGCCGGCGGCGGTGTAAACAACCCTTTCTGCACATCAATAACCAACAGCGCTGACTTCATGATTGGCTCCAGAGAATAAATTCCGTCTCAGCATACCGGCTGACGCGGGCGGAAGATATGGTCAACGCCCTGCTCACGCAGTTTGTTAACCAACTCATGACCCCCATTCGGCGTCGCATGCGCCAGCAGACGCTCGGCTTCAAATACTGGGCTGGCCCAGAAAATATTGACCGGATCGCCATACTGTTTCGGCAAGCTCAGATGCTCGTGATACGGATAAAAGGAGGAAGACAGCACGTAGCCCTCATAGCCCTGAGGCGCCACTTCGGACTCCAGGGTATGCCCTTCGCCAAACCAGGTGATTTTTGACCAGGGCACGTGGGCAAAACCGGCCAACGCGCTGGCCATCTGTATCGCATTTTCCTCGGTCATGTATTGACCGTCGATGGCGATACCCATTTCCATGCGGCGATAGCGGGAGGCGTCGTCGTTAAACAGGATCTCTACCCACGGCATCGGCCGGATGCTGACGCCCAGGGTAAGGAAATAGTAGATGCCGTCGCGTTCATGCTGAGTGATCGCCATCGGCGGCCACTTGCCCTGATCGATGGCGTAGTATTTCACCGAGGGGCCAAAATGCTGCTCGTAATGCGCCTGATAATCGCTCTGCATCTTGGGCCAGGGATTCCCTTCCTCCCGCTGCCAACTGCGCCAGAACTGACGGGTACTTTCCGCCAGTGCATACTGGGTATTGGTGGAAGCGGAACCGAGCGGATAAGCCAGCGGGCTCTCTTTAATGCAGCTGGCGGAATAACATACCGAATGGTCGATATACAGGCTCCAGCCGGGGATCACCGCCAGCAATTGACCGTAATACCACAGTGCCGCGCCGTCGTCGCTCTCGGTCCAAACCACCGTCAGCCCTTCCGGGTTCAGCGGCGCTTCCCCTTCCAGATTGCGGCAAAACTCGGCCGCCAGCATCGGTGGCTGCCCCAGCGCCAGTGCCGCGCTGTCTTCCTGCTGCGGCGCAGCGGCCAGGTTACGCAGCCAGCAAGCGCGCACCTGAAAACGCTCGCTATTTTCTTCTGTAGGGTAAATATAAAAATAAGCAGCCCGGTGATCTTGCTGAACCACCGCGACCAGCGTCTGGTTCTCATTACTGACTTCAGCAAGTACGTGTGACTCGTTCATATAACCTCAAATAGGCTCAAGGCGCAGAATAATGCTGCACGCTAAATAAAATGGAAATTGGCTTTTATCCAGTGTAAAGCGCATTACCGCTCGGATCACCCGTAAAAGTCTCAAAAGTGCCCCGAAACATCGGGTTATTGGTAAGAATTATAGTCTGCGCCGATTCAGGCCTGTCGGTTAATTCGGCGCAGCGCACGCTGATATGAACCATTACGCATTGAGGCGCGCAGCACTTTACCGACGCCCCCTGCACCGGTGCGCACCAGGCGGCGGCGTAAGTTTCCGGGATGAAAATCAAACTGTTGTTGCGCCCAGTCAGGCAGCAGGTCGATACCCGCGTGCATCACTAAAGCGCCAAAAGGCCGGGCCAATGCGCTGGGAGCCGGCGCGGCCAGCAGAATACGCGCGACTTCCCGCGTGCGCTCATCGCACACCAATTGCGGACGCATCCGTTGCAGATACTCCTCTACCGCCGTGCAGGAGGTTGGGATTTCTTCCGCCCCCAAGGCTGCGGCTACGCGTGCAGCCTCACGGTAATATTGGTCCTGCTTTTCACGGGGAAGAGACGGGTTGCGGTAGCGTAAATGGCTGGCCAAAAAACGACTGCTTTCCACCACGTGCACCCAGGTAAGCAACTCAGGATCGCTGGCGGCGTAAGGCCTGCCGTCGCTGCTGACGCCGTTGACCTGCAGGTGAATAGCTTTGACTTTGGCAATCAGGCGTTCGGCTTCGGCGGTGGGGCCAAAAGTGGTGACGGAGACAAACTGGCTGGTACGGCGCAGGCGGCCGAGCATATCTTCACGAAAGTTGGAATGATCCCACACTCCCGCCAACGCCAGCGGGTGCAGCATTTGCATCAGCAAGGCGCTGACGCCCCCGCACAGCATCGAGGTAAAATCGTTGTGCACCTGCCAGATAACCGACTGCGGGCCGAACAGGCCCGGATCCCCCGGCGGATTTTCAAAATCAATGCCGCCGAGCGCCAGCCCGGTCAGGCTGATGACCTGTTTTTCTATCGCTGCGCGTATCACTTCCATCCTGACTGGCCCCGTTTAGCTTCTGGCGGCCAGTGTAACATGAAGCGAAATACGGCTTTTAACTCCGCGGGTCGCTATCGTTGAGCAGCACAATTTTACCGGCAAAGCTGCGATCTTCCAGGCGACGGTGCGCCGCCGCCCCCTCGTTGAGCGGGAAGGTTTCGATGTGCGGGATAGCAAACTCGCCATTCTGCCAACTGCTGAACAGACGCTCGGCCCGCGTACGTCGCGCCTCTGCGTTATTGAGGTAAGTCCAGAGATCGCCCCCCACTACGCCTTTGGAATCCATCATCAGCTGATAGGCAGAGATCGCCGGTGCCTCGCCCCCGGCCATGCCGAAGGTGACCACCCGACCGCCGGGGCGCAGCGCGTCGATGCTTTGTTGCAGGGTGATGCCCACGGAGTCAAAACCGTACTCAACGCCGCCGTCGGTCAGAGCGGCAATCTGCGTGACCCAATCCTGCTGATAAGTGAAGGCCGCCACCGCACCGTTGTTTAACGCAATCTGCTGTTTATGCGCCGAAGAGACAACGGCGTAAACCTGCGCGCCACGCGCCACCAGCATCCGGGTAAGGATCTGTCCGACACCGCCGGCGGCGGCATGCACCAGGGCGCGATCGCCCGCCTTGACCTGAACGCTGTCATTGATCAGGTACTGCGCCGTCAGCCCCTGCAGCAAAATAGAGGCGGCTTCAACGTCGCTCAATGCCTGCGGCAGACGCAGCGCGTGCTCCACCGGCACATTGATGCGAGTGGCATGACAAAAAGGTACGTCAGCGAAACCAATCCGCTCTCCGAGTTGCCACCCCTGAACGCCCTCACCCAAGGCAATGATGGTCCCAACCCCTTCGTAACCGCCAATATGAGGGGGATTGCCGTGCAGCACGTAATTGCCCTTACGGCGATAGATATCGGCAAAATTCAGCCCGGCGGCCCCCATGCGTACCTGTACCGCACCCGCAGGTACCGCCGGTGTCGGCAGCTCAAGGTATTCGAGCACGTCCGGCCCGCCAAATTGTTCAAACGCTAATGCCTGCATATCGCCACTCCGGAAAATTTCCGCCAATAACACACTGACGGTCGATAGATTGATTATCGCAAAGCGCTATACTCGGCAACAGTGGCCTAAAAAGCATTCAGAAAACACCAGGGGTTTATAATGGATCGATTAACCAGCATGGCGGTGTTTGTACGGGTGGTGGAAAAAGGCAGCTTCGTCGCCGCCGCCGAAGAGATGGCTATTTCACCGACCATGGTTGGCAAACACATTCGCGCTCTGGAACAACGGTTGAATGCGCCGCTGCTTAATCGTACTACCCGCCGCCAGGGGCTGACCGAGGCCGGTCGGGTGTTTTACGAACGCTGCCGCCGACTGTTGGCCGATGCCGACGCGGCCGAAGCCAGTGCGCGGGCGCTGTTAAGCTCCCCCAGCGGGCTGTTGCGCATCAGCGCGCCGGTCACCTTCGGCAACCGCGTTCTGACACCGATACTGACCGAGTTCCTGCAACGGCACCCGGAGGTGGAAGCGGAAGTGGTGCTGTCGGATCGCAAGGTGGATTTGATCGAAGAAGGCTACGAGGCCGCGTTTCGCATCGGGCCGGTGGCGGACGACGGCCTGGTGGCGCGCGCCCTGCCCGATTACCGCATGACGCTGGCTGCCTCGCCGGATTATCTGGCACAGCACGGTGAACCCACAAGGCCGGAGCAGCTCAGCGCACACTGCTGCTTTGGTTTCAGCCAGTGGGATGGCAACCACTTTTGGCGGCTGTTGGGGCCGCCGGGAGAGATCAGCGTACCGGTCAGGCCTCGATTGAGAATGGACTCCGGTGAAGGGGTACGCCGGGCGGCATTGGCGGATTTTGGCATCGCGCTGCATGCCACTCTGCTGCTGGATGAAGATATCGCCGCCGGCAGATTGGTCCGGGTACTGCCGGAGTATTCACCACTGCCGCGCCCGATGCACCTGGTCTATCTGCCCGAAAGGCGGCAATCCGCCAAGCTGGAAACCTTTATCGCCCTGACCGTAGCCAGACTGTGGGGCCGGGTTTAAAATAAATGAGTCCAAATACGGGAGTTACCATGTTCACTATCCGAGCTCGCGCGGCAGAAGACAATGCGCAACTGGTGGAGATTTGGCAGCGTTCGGTACGCGCTACCCACCATTTTCTTACCGAAGAAGACATCGCCAAACTCTATCCGCTGGTGCTGAACGATTACCTGCCTGCGGTCAACGTTTGGGTTGCCGTGGACGGCACCGGCCAGCCCTGCGGTTTTATCGGACTGAGCGGCAACAAAGTGGAAATGCTGTTTATCGATCAGGATCAGCGCGGCAAGGGCGTCGGCAAAGCACTGCTGGAGCATGCGGAAACCTTGCATAACGAGTTGCAGCTGGACGTTAATGAACAGAACCCGCAGGCCAGTGGTTTTTACCGCCACTACGGGTTTGAAATCACCGGGCGTTCCGCGCTCGACGGCCAGGGCAACCCTTTCCCGCTGCTGCACATGAAGCTCGCCAAACGCTAACGCCAACCCCTCGGCCATGGTCTGCCCTGGCCGTCGTTTTACCATCACTTCCGCTCATCACTTGATATACCAAATCAGAATAACTAATAGAATTTACATTCTTCCTGTCACTATAAACCCCCGGTAGGATTGGCCCGTATTCACCAGCAACAGAGGTTCCGTCTGCCCTTATCCCAAGAAGCCGATCCCTTTCCGGCGTGACGCACTCCGGACGGAATTCTGTGATGTATTAAATAAGGATTCGCTTCTCTATGATCGTTCTTTCGAACGTTTGCAAAACTTTTGACAGCGCACAGGGCCGCGTTGTCGCAGTGGATGACGTCAACCTGACGGTCGAGGCCGGGCAAATCTACGGCATCATCGGCTACAGCGGCGCCGGTAAAAGCACGCTGATCCGCTTGCTGAACGGGCTGGAAACGCCCAGCAGCGGCAGCATTCAGGTTGAAGGTTTCGATATCGCCGGAGCCGAAGGCAATGCCTTGCGCCAGGCGCGGTTGAAAATCAGCATGGTGTTTCAACACTTCAACCTGCTGTGGTCACGCACCGTCAGTCAGAACATTGCTTTTTCCATGCAAATCGCCGGCGTGCCCAAAGCGCAGATTAAACCGCGAGTGGCGGAGCTGGTCGCACTGGTTGGGCTGCAGGGCCGCGAAGATGCTTATCCGTCGCAGTTGAGCGGCGGACAAAAACAGCGCGTCGGCATCGCCCGCGCGCTGGCCAATAATCCGGGGGTTCTGCTGTGCGATGAGGCCACTTCGGCGCTCGACCCTCAAACCACAGACTCGATTCTCGATTTGCTGCTGGACATCAATCGCAAGCTGAACCTGACCATTGTGCTGATCACCCATGAAATGCACGTCGTGCGCAAAATTTGCCACCGGGTGGCAGTGATGGAAAACGGTCGCATCGTTGAGGAAGGCCCGGTGATTGACGTGTTCACCCGGCCGCAACAGCCGATCACCCAACAGTTCGTCAAACAGGTTTCGCAATATCAGGAAACCGAGGAAAGCTTCAATCCGCTGTTGAGCCAACATCTGTCGGGCGCGATTTTCAAGCTGACGTTTGTCGGCGTGCAGACCCATCAGGCGGTGATTTCCGACGTTATCCTGCGTTACAAGGTAAGTATCAACATTCTGCACGGCAAAATCAGTCAAACCCTGAATGGTTCCTTTGGCGAACTTTACATTCACGTCGAAGGCAACGACCTGCAAATCGACAGCATGCTGAAGCTGTTGAAAGAGCAACAGATCGCCGTTGAGGTCATTAAACATGCTTGAGTCACTGTTCCCTCACCTGCGTCTTGATTCGTTGTTGAACGCCACCTGGGAAACCCTGTATATGACCGGGATCGCCGGTTTGGCGACGCTGGTACTCGGCATCGTCCTCGGGGTGTTGCTGTTCCTGACCTCCCGCGGTCAGCTGCTGCAAAACCGGGCCGTCTATTCGCTGATTTCAGTGCTGGTCAACGTGTTCCGCTCCATTCCTTTCATCATTCTGATCGTGTTGTTGATCCCGTTCACCAAGACGTTGATCGGCACCATTCTGGGCGCCGATGCGGCATTGCCGGCGCTAATCGTCGGCGCGGCACCGTTCTACGCCCGATTGGTCGAGATTGGCCTGCGCGAAGTCGACAAAGGAGTGATTGAGGCGGCGCGATCGATGGGCGCCAAAACCAGCACCATTATCTTCCGCGTGCTGCTGCCGGAATCTTCACCGGCACTGGTTTCAGGCATTACCGTTACCCTGATCGCGCTGGTGAGCTACACCGCGATGGCCGGGGTAATTGGCGCAGGCGGGCTGGGCAATCTGGCCTATCTGGAAGGTTTTCAACGCAACCACGGTGACGTGACGCTGGCCGCAACGCTAACGATTTTATTGATCGTTTTCGTTATCCAGTTCATTGGCGACACCCTTACAACCACGCTCGATAAACGATAAATAACCAGGGAATAATGATGATGAAAAAACAAATTATGATGCTGGCTTTCGCCTCACTGACCGCGTTGGCCTCTTTGGGTGCCTCGGCGGAAACCAAACTGGTGGTCGGCGCATCTAACGTGCCGCACGCGGAAATCCTCGAGCAGGCCAAACCGATTCTGGCGAAGGAAGGCATAGATCTGGTGATCAAACCTTTCCAGGACTACATCCTGCCGAACACCGCGCTGGCCAGCCACGATATTGACGCCAACTATTTCCAACACGTGCCTTACCTGAATTCGGTGCTTAAGGATCATGCCGACGACAAGAGCTACGACTTTGTCAGCGCCGGCGCTATCCATATCGAACCTATCGGTATTTACTCCAAGAAGTACAAAAGCCTGAAGGATTTACCGGACAACGGCAAAATCATCATGCGTGACGCGGTGGCGGAAGAAGGTCGTATTTTGTCGATCTTTGAAAAAGAAGGCGTGATTAAACTGAAGCCGGGCGTGAGCAAGGTGGATGCGCGCATTTCTGACGTGGTGGAAAACCCGAAACACCTGAAGTTCCAGGCCAATGTGGAAGGTGCACTGCTGCCGCAGATGTACAACAACGACGAGGGCGATGCGGTGGTGATTAACGCCAACTACGCCATCGACGCCGGGCTGAACCCGACCAAAGACCCGATTGCGGTGGAAAGCGGCGAAAACAACCCTTATGCCAACATCATCACCGTGCACAAGGCCGACGTGAACAAGCCGGAAATTGTTGCGCTGGTGAAGGTGCTGCACTCCAAGGCGATTCAGGATTTCATCCGCGAAAAATACCAGGGTGCGGTGATCCCGGTTAACCAATAATACCGACCAAGGCCGCAGCGATGCGGCCTTTATTCCTGTCGTGTGCCCTGCTTAGACCTTATTGCCCACCTGACTCAGGCGCGGCCAGACCAGCATCAACGCATCAACCAAACGCAACAAATCTTCACGGCTGGCGCCTTCGCGTGCCTGAGTCGACATGCCCTCAATGGTACAAATGATAAATTTGGCCAGCAGCGCGGTATCGGTTTTCACCAACAGTTCGCCCTGTTCTACCTTGCGGTCGAAGCAAGCCTTCAGGCTGGCCTCCTGCATATGATGCTTTTTGCGCAGCATCTCGGCCACATCACCGGAAGAGGACGATAACGCCGCGGACGCACAAACCATCAGGCAGCCGGACGGTTTTTCCGGATCGGTGAACAGCTGCGCCAGAGAACGCACATAATCCTCGACGAGGTCCGCCACCGGCAAATCCTGCTCCAGCCGTTGGTTGATGCACGTGGTGTATTTTTCCAGGTAGCGCTCTACCGCAGCGCGGAACAACCCTTCTTTATTGCCAAACTCCGCATACAGCGTAGGCGCTTTGGCACCGGTCACCTCGACCAGATCGGCCATCGAGGTGGATTCATAACCATGCAGCCAGAACAGATCGAGTGCGCTTTCCAGCGCACGGTCGCGATCAAACTGCTTCGGTCTGCCACGCGTTTTTTTGGCACAGACTTCTTCATTGATGCTCATAGACCCTCTCTTATCCCGCTCTGCAGCAGGGCTTGCCAATTAAATTAACGGTCATTATAAAAAAATATTGCGCTCTCGTCGAGAAGAGATTACCATTTAGTTATCGATCGTTAAGTAATTAACGACAACCAATTCAAATACGCCCATTTACGTTGATAAAACAGGAATTAACATTATGAAAAACTTAAAAATGACGCTTGCAGCCCTTGCGCTGGCCTCTGTTTCATTCGGCAGCTTCGCCGCCGATCTGGTTAATAGCCAACCGGCAGATCAGCAGAAAGCCGGGGTGATCACCGTCAGCGGGGCTTCAGACCTCACCGCTCTGGAGGCCGGTTTGGCGGCCAAGGCTGACGCAGCCGGGGCAAAATCGTTCCAGATCGTTGGCGCAGGCGGCAACAACCAACTGCACGGCACCGCATTAATTTATAAATAACAATAAGTTGATTAAATAACGCTGGAGTGGCTACGGCTTTTGGCCTTCCAGCAAAAAGCTGTCAGAAAAAATTAATTAACGAACACTAAAAAAATGGTTGCAAAGCGTCGAACAGGCGTCTAACATTAAATTATCGATCGTTAATTAATTTAACGACCCAACAGACAAAACCGTATACAGAATATAAAGATAGGAATAAGACTATGAAAAACCTGAAAATCACCATCGCAGCCATCGCACTGGCCACCGCTTCATTCGGCAGCTTTGCCGCCGATTTGGTTAACGCTCAACCGGCAGATCTGCAAAAAGCCGGCGTAGTCACCGTCAGCGGTGCATCCGACCTGACCAGCCTGGAAAACAAACTGGCGGCCAAAGCGGATGAAGCAGGCGCTAAATCATTCCAGATCATCTCAACTACCGGCGACAACAAGCTGCACGGTACTGCGATCATCTACAATTAATGGCTGAATCAGCTATTGCGCAAAGAGGCGGCCTTGGGCCGCCTTTTGTTTTATGGATGGTACTCAGTCGCTTTGCAGATTCTTGAGCAGGTAGATATTGCAGCCGTGGTGGCCGGTATTGCCGCGTCTTTCCGTCAGCAGCGTAAAACCCAGCGCATAATACAATCCCAGCGCCTCTTTCAACTGCTCGGTGGTTTCCAGATAACAGTAGCGGTACCCCGCTGCCCGCGCCGCTTTCAGCGCCTGCACCACCATGTAACGCGCCATGCCTAACCCGCGTACGCTGGGTTTGAAAAACAGTTTTTGCAGCTCGCAGTAACCGACGTCACCGCCCGCCAAAGGGGCAATGCCGACGCCCCCCACTACCTGGCCTTCCTGTTCCAGCACCCAATATTTTCCGCCGTTATCCTGGTAAACGCCGGTCAGGCGATCCAAATCGGGATCGTGCAGACTAACGCCTTCCATTTTATCCATGCCGTACTCGCGGAATACGTTGCAAATAATCCCCGCCATCGCGGCATCATCATCCTGGGTTATCGGACGAACCCGCAAAGCGGCGTCACGCTGCTTACGTGCGTTACGTAATGCCGAGGTCATCTTTTTCATCGCGGCCGTAGTGGCAGCCAACTCATCATCGTCCAACTGCGCCAATGCATCCTGCATAAAACCATCGGCATTGGTGTCTATCGCCGCCAGCGTTTTACGGCCCAAACGGGTCAGTTGATTCAGGTTGTGGCGTTTATCGTGCGGATAATCCACCGCTTCAATCATGCCTGCGGCAACCAGGCTACGCACCGCCCGGCTGGCACTGGCCTTATCGATACACAACCGGGTGGCCAGTTCGGTCACGCCCAGGGGTAGCGTGCTGATCTCAATCAGAATATGGATCTGTAATGGTGAAAAACGGCTGCCGTTACTCTGTTTATTCAGCATGCCCAGTTCTCTGACCAGGTTGCGCGACAATGCCCTGAAATCTCTGATGTTCACAATCAATGTCCCCGTTGCTACCAGCGCTAAAACACTTCACTTAGTTGATAGTGTTACCTAATATTCATTACCATAACGGATTTTTAAACGGCGTGAAATCTCAACCTGACGAGACATCTGCAGCAATCTGTCGCCTCACGCAGAATTACATTCTTTACTGAATTAAATTTACAAAATAAAAATCCACAAAATATATATTTTACAAATAATAAACCCATCAAAAACCGGATAATTCAGCAAACCAGATAAAATACGAATGATATCCTTACACAATCCATTGTATTTGAATGAGTTATTTAATCCCCAATAGCGCCAATTATGTCGATATTCAGTTGTATTTTGTTACATATCCATGGCAGGATTGCCCCGTTTAAATAGCACCTGTTATTTACCCTGCCGTTTAAATTCCTGGCGCAAAACGGTCTGTCTTGCGCGCTTTTATAATCATGGAGAGATTGTATTCCGATGAAAAAATCACTCGTTGTCTGCTCAGTCGCCCTTTCCGTCAGCCTGCTGGCAGGCTGTGCTACTGAATCCTCGCGCTCTCTGGAAGTGCCTAAAGTGGCGTCCTACAACACCAGCTACCAGGGGCAGCGCAGCCCTATCTCCGTCGGCAAGTTCGATAATCGCTCCAGCTATATGAACGGCATCTTCTCCGATGGCGTCGATCGCCTGGGCAACCAGTCAAAAACCATCCTGATCACCCATCTGCAGCAAACCGGCCGCTTCAACGTGCTTGATCGCGCCAATATGGATGAGTTGAAAACTGAAGCCGGCATTAAAGGCCAAACCCAGACGCTGAAAGGCGCCAACTACGTGATCACCGGTGACGTGACCGAATTCGGCCGTAAAGAAGTGGGCGATCACCAGCTGTGGGGCATTCTGGGACGCGGTAAAACGCAGGTGGCCTATGCCAAGGTCAATTTGAATGTGGTCAACGTACAGACCTCAGAAGTGGTTTACTCCACCCAGGGTGCCGGCGAGTACCAACTATCCAACCGTGAAATCATCGGCTTCGGCGGCACCGCCAGCTACGATTCCACCCTCAACGGCAAAGTGTTGGATCTGGCCGTACGCGAAGCGGTCAATAACCTGGTTGCCGGTATCGAAAGTGGCGCATGGCGCCCTGCTAACTAACGGAATAGAAGCAGCAATATGATAACTAAAAAAATGGGTGGGGCGCTGTTCGCAGCGACCCTGCTGGCCGGCTGCGCCGCGCCAAAAACGCTCTACAACTGGGATGGCTATCAAACTTCGATTTACCAATATTACCAACAGGATGGCCAAAGCCCTGAACAACAGATTTTGACGCTAAAAGAAATTGCCGAAAAATCTCGCGCCAAGAATAAAGCCGTGCCGCCGGGCCTGCATGCGCAACTGGGGTTGCTGTACAGCAAAACCGGCAATACCGGCCAGGCCATGACCGAGTTCAATACAGAGAAAACGCTGTTCCCGGAATCAGCGCCGTTTATGAATTTCCTGATGGCTAAGGATAAGGGGAGCTTTAAATGAAACGTGCATTAGGTTTCTTCAGCGTCGCCGTTACCCTGCTGTTGAGCGGCTGCGCCAAACAAGCAGCTTACGATTATGCAGCCTTCCACGAGAGCAAGCCGAAATCCATCCTGGTGCTCCCTCCTGTCAATCAGTCGCCGGATGTCAAAGCCAGCCATAGCGTCCTTGCAAGCACCACGCTGCCGTTGGCGGAAGCCGGTTACTATGTGCTGCCGGTCGCCGTGGTCGAAGAGACTTTTCAGCAAAACGGCCTGACCAACGCCAACGATATCCGTGCGGTCAGTATCCAAAAGCTGCATAAGATCTTCGGTGCCGACGCTGTGTTGTACCTGGATGTCACACAATACGGCACCAGCTATATCGTTATTAACAGCGAAACGCGCGTTACCGTGAAAGCCAGGTTGGTCGATTTGCGTAACGGCAAGCAACTTTGGGCCGGCAGCGCTACCGCCTCCAGCAACGAAAATAACAACAACTCCAGCGGCGGTCTGCTGGGTATGGTAATCAGCGCCGCCATCGCGCAAATTGCCGATACCATCAGTGACAAGGGGTTCGATGTTGGTGCTATCGCCAATACCCGCTTGTTGTCAGCAAACGGCCAGAACGGCGCCATTTTGTATGGCCCGCGCTCGCCGCATTACGCCAGCCAACGCTAACCTCCAAGGGCGGCAGATCCGGCCGCCCAAACCTGGTTTCCCTTTTGCCAAAAGTAGCCCATGCTGTAACAGTGATGGGGTGAGCTACCGCTCATCTTGCACCTCCTTTTGGCAAACAGGACGGCTTGCTCATGACGAAAAAAACCACGTTGCTGCAGTTTTTCCATTGGTATTACCCCGATGGCGGTAAGTTATGGCAGGAAGCCGCCGAACGCGCAGAGCAAATTGCCGGGATCGGCATCACCGACCTGTGGCTTCCCCCTGCCTATAAAGGCGCTTCCGGCGGCTATTCGGTAGGTTACGACAGCTATGATCTGTTCGACCTCGGGGAGTTCGATCAAAAAGGCAGTCGCGCCACCAAGTACGGCGATAAAGAGGCGTTGACCCACGCCGCCAACCGGCTGCGGGACAACGGCGTAAGGGTCATTTACGACGTGGTGTTTAACCATAAGCTCGGGGCCGACGAAAAAGAGCAGGTGCACGTATACAAAGCGGATGCCAACAACCGCAATGACATCAACGATCAGGGTTTTGACGCCCTGGCCTATACCCGCTTCACCTTTCCAGGGCGGCAAGGTACCTATTCCAAATTCATTTGGGACTACAAATGCTTCGGCGGAGTGGATTACGTAGAACAGCCCGATGAAAAAGGCGTTTTCAAAATCGCCAATGATTACGGCGACGACGGCTGGAACGATCAGGTCGGCGACGAGAAAGGCAACTACGATTACCTGATGGGCGCCGACGTTGAGTTTCGCAACCCCGCCGTGACGGAGGAACTGAAATACTGGGCTCGCTGGCTGATGGAGACTCTGCCCTGCGACGGTTTCCGGCTGGACGCCGCCAAACACATCCCGGCCTGGTTCTTTAAAGAGTGGGCTGATCATGTGCGTGACAGCGCGCAGCGCGATCTGTTTATCGTCGCCGAATATTGGTCGCACGATCTGGCAGCGTTACAACAGTATATTGACCTGGTCGAGGGCAAAGTGATGCTGTTCGACGTAGCCTTGCACCTGAAGTTTCATCAGGCATCCAAGCAGGGGGACGGGTTCGATATGGCGCAGATTTTCACCGACACCCTGACCGCCGCCGATCCGGCCCATTCGGTCACGCTGGTCGCCAACCACGACACCCAGCCGCTGCAATCGCTGGAAGCTCCGGTCGAACCCTGGTTCAAACCGCTGGCCTATGCTCTGATCCTGCTGCGCGAACAAGGCGTACCCTGCGTGTTCTATCCCGATCTGTACGGTGCCAGCTATAAGGATAAAGGCAGTGACGGCCAGGAATACCAAATTGATATGCCGGTGATCCCGGAATTGGAAAAGTTGATCCAGGCGCGTCAACGCTTTGCCAACGGCGTGCAAACCGATTATTTTGATGATAAAAACTGCGTCGCTTTCACCCGCAGCGGCACCGCCGATGCCCCTGGCTGCGTGGTGGTGCTCACCAACGGAGCTGAAAGCGGCAAAGCGGTTTCGCTGGGCGATGCTCTGGCACATAAAAGCTGGCGTGATCTGCTCGGCAACCGTCAGGATGAGGTCATCACCGACGAACTGGGGCAGGCAACTTTCCCGGTTAACGGCGGCAGCGTAAGCGTTTGGGTGTTGGCGGAAACCCTGTAGCGGGTGCGCCGTTGCGGCGTTCGGTCGCAACGGCGGCAAACTATTTTTTGCCTTTCAGGTCTAAATTGGGGTAACACCTTAGCAAACCATTCACACCGGAGCCTAAATAGGGTACAAGGCTGCATGAAAATTCCAAAACGACTCCAGCCATTGGTAGATGATGGTTTAATTGACGACGTCATCCGCCGTTTGAAAAGTGGCAAAGAAGCCGACGTCTTTATCGTGCGCTGCGGCGAAGAGATCCGCTGCGCCAAAGTCTACAAAGAAGCAGAAAAACGTAACTTCAAGCAGGCCGTGAACTATCAGGAAGGGCGCAAAGTGCGCAACAGCCGTGATGCGCGCGCCATGAGCAAAGGCTCTAAATTCGGCCGCCAGCAGCAGGAAGAAGCCTGGCAGAACACCGAGGTCGATGCGCTGAACCTGCTCGCCAAAGCGGGCGTTCGCGTGCCGCAGCCGGATATCTGTCTGGATGGCGTATTGCTGATGGAACTGATCACCGACGAAGAAGGCCTGGTAGCGCCGCGCTTGAGCGATGTTACCCTGACGCCGGAACAGGCACGGGCCGATCACGCATTGATGATGAACTACGCGGTACGCATGCTGTGTGCCGGGCTGGTGCATGGCGACCTGTCGGAATTCAACGTGCTGATGGACAAAAACGGGCCGGTGATTATCGATCTGCCGCAGGTGGTGGATGCCGCCGCCAACAACCACGCCAAAAGCATGTTCGAACGTGATATCAACAACATGTCGCAGTTTTACGGTCAGTACGCGCCAGAACTGCTCGGCAGCAAATATGCCAAAGAGATTTGGGCGCTGTACCAGGAAGGTAATCTGACCCCGGCGAGCGTGCTGACCGGCAAGTTTGTCGAGAGCAACAAACGCGCCGATGTCGGTTCCGTCCTGGAAGAGATCCAGGCGGCCAGCGAAGAGCACCAACGCCAACTGATGGCCCGCAACGAAGAAGATTAATCCTCCGGCCCTTTTTATCGGGCCGGGGTTTACTCGATCCTGACGACGTCAGGATGGCGTTCCGTCGCAGCCTCGTGGTAAATGTCCCCCAGATAGCCGGCTATCTCGCTTTCGGTCAATTCATCCGGCAACACGATGTCGTAACTGCGCGCATACTTGCGCTCCGGCAACGTCACGCGAAACAGCTGCCACTGCCCCCCTGCCCGTTTGACCCCCAGCAGGCGGCCGAACACATTAAAAATCATCACCCGCATTCCCTCCCCGGTGCGTTTTAGGCTATAACACAAGCTAGCCCCGTCGCATCGAAAAGGAAAGACAATGACCGCTAATGCGCCACAGTTCTGGCGTGATCCGCAGCTCCCCTTCGTGGAAGCCCGCGCCATTGAAGATGGCCGCAAGGTTTGTTACGCCCTGCATAGCCATGAAATCTTTTCCATCGGCGCCATCACCGACGGCACCAGTATTTATATTAACGGCAGCCAAGCGTTGCAGGTGAGCACCGGCGATGTGGTGATCATCAATCCGCAGCAGGCCCACGCCTGTAACCCCATCGGCGACCAGCGCTGGTCATACATCATGTTTTATATTGATGCCGCCTGGCTGGGTAAATTGCAGCAAGAAATCGTCGGCGGCGACGGCCGTTTTATCCCCTTCGCTCAGGTGCTCAGCCGTGACCCCGAACTGTTTGGTGGCCTGAACCGGCTGTATGAGCTACTGATCGACCCACTGCGCTGCCATTTGGAAAAACAGATCGCTCTGGTGGAATACTTCAGCGATTTGCAGACCTCTTTGGGGAATACGCCGGTAACCCCCTACGAGCACCCAAGATTGGCGGCCGCAGCAACCTTTATCAACGCGCATTGCACCCAACCGCTCACGCTGGAAGCCATCTGCCAGGCGGCAGCGCTTTCGCCCTCTTACCTGATACGCGCCTTTAAACAGCGTTACGGCATGACGCCGCATGCTTATCTGGTTAACCAACGCATTCAATTCGGTCACCGGTTGCTGAAACGCGGTTATCCGATCGCCGCAGCGGCCAGCGAAAGCGGTTTTGCCGATCAGGCGCACTTTCAGCGCACCTTCAAACTGTTGCTGGCCGCCACCCCCGGCCAGTACCAAAACCCACGCTAAATGCCGTCGGCCAACAGATAGCAGGCGCTGGCTGCCAACAGCAGCGCCATCAAGCGATTAAAACGCCGTACGTTGCGTGCCTGCCGTAGCAGGCCGGTCAACATCGCGCCGGTGTAAGCCCAGCAGGCCACCGAGGCATAACAGATCACAAAGTAAATTACCGCGAACTGCCACAGCAGCAGGCGATCGCCATCGGCAACAAACGCTCCCAGACTGGCCACCGACGCCAGCCAGGCCTTGGGGTTCAGCCACTGCAACAGCGCGCCGTACCAGAAAGAAGGGGCTTGCGGTTGACTACCCTGCCCCAAGCGGCCGTCATCAAACGCCAGTTGATACGCCATAAACAACAAAAACGCGATGCCCGCCCACTGGATAACCTGCGTCAGCACCGGCCACAGCTCCAACAGCGTGTTCAGCCCCAGACCTAGCAGGATCAACAGCAGAGTAAACCCCAGCGTGGCGCCCGAAACATGGCGCAGAGTGGCGTTGAAACCGAATTGTGCCCCCGCGCTCAGGGCAACGATATTGACCGGACCGGGGGTGATGGAAGCGGCCAGCGCAAACGCTGCCATGGAAAGATAGATATTCATTAAAGGCACCTGAGAAAGAGTTCACAGATGCCAGACTGACGGCTTGGCTTGTCACTGTATTGAACAGAATTACCCTACGCCGGCGCTAACCCGGCATCAGGCCGATAAAGCTGGTTTTCTTGCGTGGGCCGGTCATCAGCGCTTCCAGTTTCTCCACGCATTGCAGATAGTGCGGCGTCTTTTTGTGAGCGGCGACCGCCTGCTCGTCCCGATAGGCTTCATAAATATAAAACCGCGTCGGGATGGATTCATCTTGCAATACGTCAAAACGCAGGTTGCCCGGCTCTTCTATCGCCCCCAGGTGATTGGCACGGAAGACCTCAATAAACTCGTCGATTTTGTCCTGTTTAACGTTAATTTCTACCAGTGTGACGTGCATGGCGACTCCTTGTTAAACCTCGAAGGTCAATGTTCTTTCCAACCATAGGTTTAATCCCACAGATTGCCCCTCCGCAAGGGTAATTTTGCTGCCTGGCTCACAAATCCCGCCAGGCCTGTCGCTTCCCCCACCGGGGCGAACAGTACGGCATCTATAGTTAAGGTTCCTCCCCAGAGAGTGTGAGCTATGGATAACTATTTGATGGCGCTGGATGCAGGCACCGGCAGCGTTCGCGCGGTAATCTTCGATCTGGCGGGTAACCAGATCGCTCAGGGCCAGGCGGAATGGCGGCATTTGGCCGTGCCGGGCGTGCCCGGTTCCATGGAGTTTGACCTCAGCCACAACTGGCAACTGACCTGCCAATGTATCCGCCAGGCGCTGCAAAACGCCGGTCTCTCTGGCCAGGCCATCCGTTCCGTGGCCTGCTGCTCCATGCGTGAAGGCATCGTACTCTACGATCGCGACGGCGTGCCGATCTGGGCCTGCGCCAACGTTGATGCCCGTGCCAGCCAGGAAGTCAGCGAACTGAAAGAGCTGCAAAACCATAATTTTGAGCGCGAGGTTTACCAGTATTCAGGCCAAACGCTGGCGTTGAGCGCCATGCCGCGCCTGCTGTGGCTGGCGCATCACCGGCCGGACATTTACCGTCAGGCGGCAACGCTGACCATGATCAGCGACTGGCTGGCAAATATGCTCAGCGGTGAACTGGCGGTGGATCCCTCCAACGCCGGTACCACCGGCATGCTCGACTTGGTCAACCGCGACTGGCGTCCGGCGCTGCTCGATATGGCCGGACTGCGTGCCGATATGCTGTCGCCGGTGAAAGAGACCGGCTGTGTGCTGGGACACATCACCGAACAGGCGGCACAGCAAAGCGGCTTACTGCGCGGCACACCGGTCGTGATGGGCGGCGGCGATGTGCAACTGGGCAGCCTGGGGCTGGGGGTGGTGCATGCCGGACAGACAGCCGTGCTGGGCGGCACCTTCTGGCAACAGATCGTCAATCTGCCGGAACCGGCCACCGATCCGGAGATGAACATTCGCATCAACCCACACGTGATCCCCGGCATGGCACAAGCGGAGTCGATAAGTTTCTTCACCGGGTTGACCATGCACTGGTTCCGCGACGCCTTCTGTGCCGAAGAGAAGCTGCTGGCGGAACGGCTGGGTGTCGATGCCTACAGCCTGCTGGAAGAGATGGCGGCGCGCGTGCCGCCTGGGGCCTACGGCGTGATGCCGATATTTTCCGACGCCATGCATTTCAAGACCTGGTACCACGCCGCGCCGTCGTTTATTAACCTGTCGCTCGACTCGGAACGCTGCAATAAGCAGACCCTGTTCCGTGCGCTGGAAGAAAATGCCGCCATTGTGTCGGCCTGCAATCTGGAACAAATCGCCAGCTTCTCCGGCGTGCAGGCCCGTTCGCTGGTGTTCGCCGGCGGCGGCTCGAAGGGCAAGCTGTGGAGCCAAATCCTTAGCGACGTTACCGGCCTGACGGTGCGTGTGCCGGTGGTGAAAGAAGCTACCGCGCTGGGTTGCGCAATTGCCGCTGGGGTGGGGGCGGGACTGTATGAATCGTTGGCGCAAACCGGGGAACAGCTGGTGCGTTGGGAGCGAGAATATCAGCCGGATATGGCCAACCATGAGCTGTACCGGCAGCAAAAAGAAACCTGGCGTCAGGTGTATGCCGATCAGCTCACCCTGGTCGACCACGGCCTGACCACCTCGATGTGGAAAGCGCCGGGCTTGTAATACACGACCGGGTGCAGCCTGCTGCACCCATCGCATAAGCTTATGCCAATTAAACATTTAGCCAGCCTGACGGCCGATACCCCATGCCAGACTGGCCGCGCGCGATTATTCCCCCTCAGAAACAGTGTAACCACCGCAAACGGATTTATCCGCCGCAGAGGCCTGCGTAAATTGTGATCTCTGTCACTCCGCGCCTACCGCGCGGTTTACGCATCCACCTGGGACGAGCGGTACTATGCTGAATAATAATGAGAAACCTGCACCATCACCCTGGCTGGCGATCTTCTCGCTGACCGTCGCCTGCTTTGTGATGGTTACCACCGAATTTCTACCGATTGGCCTGCTGACCAATATCGCCCCATCGCTGGACGTCAGCACCGGCAAAGCCGGACTGATGGTGACCGTGCCCGGTATCGTCGCGGCCATCGCCGCCCCTGCTCTCAGTCTGGCGGCCGGTCGGCTCGATCGTCGTCTGCTGATGCTGGCATTGAGCGTGCTATTGACGGTTTCCAACCTGGTCTCCGCACTGGCGGTAAACTTCCCCATGATGTTGCTGGGCCGCGTGCTGCTGGGCATCTGCGTCGGCGGTTTTTGGGCCTTTGCCGCCAACTACGGCCGTCATCTGGTGCCGGAAGCCAGCCAGGGCCGGGCCACTGCGCTTATCCTGAGCGGCATTTCGGTCGGCGCCGTGTGCGGCGTTCCTGCCGGTGCGTTGATTGGAGACCTGTTCGGCTGGCGCGCCGCTTTCTTTGGCAGCGCGGTGCTGGCGGTCGGGGTGTTATTGGCACAGCTGCGCCTGCTGACATCGGTACCCCCCACCCGGCCGGTTACGCCACGCGATCTGCTGTTGCCGCTGCGTCTGCCGATGGCGCGTACCGGGCTTATTGCCATCGTGCTGCTGTTTATCGGCCATTTTGCCGCCTACACCTATCTGAAACCGCTGCTGCAGCAGGTATTTGTCCTCAGCCCGTCGGCGATTTCGCTGCAGCTGCTGGCCTATGGCGCCATTGGCCTGCTCGGAACCTTTTTGGGCGAGAGGCTGGCCGAACGCAGCCTGCGCGCCACCTTTATCCTGATTGCCGCCATGTTGGCCGCCATCCTGATTGTGTCGCCGTTCCTCAGCGGCATCGCCGGGGCTACGCTGATGGTGATGGTATGGGGGTTGGCGTTCGGCGCCGTGCCGGTGTGCGCTACCAACTGGATGTTCGCTGCGGTACCGCAGGCACCGGAGGCCGGCCAGGCACTGTTGGTCTGCGTGATCCAGATTGCCCTGGCCTCCGGCGCGCTGCTGGGTGGAGAAGTGGTTGACTGGCAGGGCGTCAGCAGCGCCATGTTGTTCGGTGGCGCACTGACCCTGTCCGCCGCGCTGGTATTCGGCCTGACCTTGCGCTCCGGCATGATTAGCGCTAAACAGTCATAATCATTATTTACTGGCAGAAACACTCCCCGGCTTGCCGCCGGGGTCAGACGGCTGACAAAGTCCTCTGTGCTTAAAAGTCATGTTTTGTGTACTAATAAAAACAAAGAATGATGTCTTCAGGTTTATCCCAAACACCCGAAAACCACGCTTTTCGGGTGTTTGTCATCAAATTCACCCCGGCTTGCCGTCGGGGTTTGCACTGAGAGCGCTATGGATCATCATTTACTCGCTATCCGGGTGTTTAACCGCGTGGTGGAAACCGGCGGCTTCACCCGTGCCGCGGACTCGCTGCGGATGCCCAAAGCCACCGTCACCAAGCTGATCCAGAGCCTGGAAGATCACCTGCAAACCAAGCTGTTCAAGCGCACCACCCGCAGCGTGTCGGTAACGCCCGAAGGCGAATGCTACTACCAACGAACGGTTAAATGGCTGGCAGAGCTGGAGCAAATGGAAGGCAGCATGACCGAGTCGCAGAGTGCGCCGCAGGGCGTGCTGCGCATCGACGTTGGCGGTGCCACCGCTCGCCAGCTGCTGTTGCCGGCGCTGCCGGACTTTATTGCCCGCTATCCGCAAATACAGATTGATCTGGGCGTGGGGGATCGACTCATCGACCTGATCAACGACAGCGCTGACTGCGTGATCCGCAGCGGTCCGCTGGCCGACTCCAGCCTGATTGCCCGCCGGTTGTTCGAGCTTGAATGGGTAACCTGCGCAACCCCGGCCTATCTGGCTCATTACGGTACGCCGCAGCATCCCTGCGATCTGGAACTGGGGTATCCGCTGGCACACTATCGTCATGCGTTGAACGATCGCATCCTGCCGCTGCACTTTGTCGATCGGGGCAAAGAAATCGATATCCAGCACCGCTATCACGTCAGCGTCAACGAAAGCAATGCGCTGCTGGCGGCGGCGCTGGCCGGATTGGGTATCATCCAAACCTTCCGTTTTATGGCACAACCGCATCTGGACAGCGGTGAGTTGGTCAGCCTGCTGCAAGACTGGCAACCACCGGCTGAGCAGATGTATGTGGTGTACCCTTCCAACCGCCATCTGAGCGCCAAAATGCGGGTATTTATCGATTGGGCGATCGAGACCTTCAAATAGGCGAAAATCGTCGCTATAGTTGTCTGCCCTTGGGCAAAAAATGAACCGAATCATGCGTATCGAACGACTTTCTGCGCATCGCCAGCGCATTGGTGAACTGGCCGCTTTACTGCATCAGGAGTGGCAGGACTTCCCCCCGTGGAGCTGCCGAGAGAAAATCAGCCAGCGCCTGGAACAGCGCTGTGAACCACAGCACCCCGGGCTGGCGCTGTTGGCTCTGTCACCGCAACAACAGATCCTCGGAACCGCCAGCCTGATCGTTTACGAACTGGCAGATAAGCCAGAGCGCAAGTTCTGGCTGGGGGAAGTCTTTACCCATCCACAACACCGCGGCCAGGGCGTGGCTAGCGAACTGATCGCCCAGTGCATTGCCCACTGCCGACGGGAACAGATCAGCGCGCTGTATCTCTACACGCCCGACCAACAACCGCTTTATCAGAAACTGGGCTGGCAACCTGTTGAGCAACGTGAAGTTTGTGGCGAAACCGTCACGGTGATGTGCCGCACGCTGTAAGCCGGCGCTTTGTGGTATTATTTTACGCATTATTATTATCACCCGACGGGCATACACCATGGCATATATCCCAAAAAACTACGCGAGGCTGGAGACTGGCTACCGCGAAAAAGCGCTGAAAATCTTTCCCTGGGTCTGCGGACGCTGCTCGCGTGAGTTTGTGTACTCCAACCTGCGCGAACTGACGGTTCACCATATCGATCACGACCACAGCAACAACCCGGAAGACGGCAGCAACTGGGAAATGCTGTGCCTTTATTGTCACGACCATGAGCATTCAAAATACACCGAAGCCGATCAGTATGGCTCAACGGTTGTTGCCGGTGAAGATGCGCAAAAAGACGTCGGTCTCGCGACCCATAACCCGTTCGCCAACCTGAAGTCGATGTTGAAAAAGTAGCGTTCTGGCAGCCTCATCATTAGCAGCTTAATAACTTATTAAGCTGCTAAATTAAAAAAATCCTTCCGCTTGTCCCCCCTTCCCAGAACATTCCTACTTACCCGCTGACTACGTTACCAGCAAAATAGGCTGTAAAGTTAACCGCATACTGGCTTGGCAAGCCGCCGACATTGGTGCATATTGTTCAGGCTCTGTTGTAGTTAACCTGTTTAGTTATCAACCTAATAAGCATATTAACTTAATAAGTTACCAGCTTAATAACTTGAGAGATGGCAGCATGATTGTTTTGATTGGCTCGCAAAAGGGTGGCGTAGGGAAATCGACCAAGGCGGTCAATATCGCCGGATATCTGATCCTCAAGCAGGGAAAAACGGCCATCATCGTCGATGCCGACGATCAGAAATCAATCATGACCTGGTATAACGATCGCCAAAATGTTGAAGGTCTGCCGCATATTCCGGTGGTTGCCGCCTCGGGTAAAATCAAAGAGACGCTGCTGGAGCTGGATCGCCATTACGACTATGTGATTGTCGACACCGCCGGCCGCGACAGCGCCGAACTGCGCTCGGGCCTGTTGGCCGCCGATCTGTTCCTTTCTCCGCTGCGCCCGTCGCAGATGGATCTGGACACCGTCGGGTATCTGTCTGAAATGTTCGCCACGGCGCAAGAATATAACGAGAAGGTGAAAGGCTACATCGTGCTGAACATGTGCCCGACCAACATCTTCATTAATGAAGCCAACGAAGCGGCGCAGGTATTAAGCGAATACCCGGAACTGACGCTGGTCAGTAACCGCCTGTGCGACCGCAAGATTTACCGCGACGCTTGGGGCGAGGCGATTACCGTGCATGAGGCGCATAACGAAAAAGCGCAGGCGGAAATCGAAAGCCTGGTGAAGGAGGTGATCCTGTGAAAAAACGCACCCCAACCCACCGCATGTCGGAAGACGAATTTATCAATAGCGCCACGTCGCACACTTTGCTGGTTCCCGCCCCCGAAGCCAAGCCGCAGGGTCGCAAACGCACTTACAAAGCCATTTCAGTCAGCCTGACCGATAATCACGTAGACGCCATTGATGAAATCATTGTGCAGGCGGCGCGTAACGGCGTGGTGCGCATTACCCGCTCCGATATCATCAAGCTGGCGATTGACGGCCTGGCGGAGAAGAGCGAAGAACATCTGATGCAACTGCTGAAAAAGCTGTAATAGCCTCTTAACCTGCCAACTTAATAAGCCATTAGCTCACCAGGTTGGCAGGTAAAAACCCCTGTTCACGCAGTATCGCCTGCCCCTGTTCCGCCAGAATAAACTCGGCCAAGGGCTGTGCCCGTCCATCTAACAGACACAGACCATAGTCGGCCTCAATCGTCAGCGAAGGCGGTAACTGCCGCACCACCAGCTCGGGAAACCTTGCCAACGCCGCACCATAGCTGGCGTAACCGAGGAAGATATCCGCCTGTCCGCTGTTGAGCAGATACTCAGCCGCCGGCCGGTCCATCGGCAACGGCGCCGAATCTGGGCCGCCCACCAGAGCCAAAGCCCGTTGCCGCAGGGCTGTCCCCTGCCCCGGCAACAGGGATTCAATACGTTCAAATAATTGCAGCGCATAGTCACCGGAAGGATCGGCACCCGGCGTTGAGGTCGCCACCCGCCAACGCGAGTCCAGCAGTACCGCCAACAACGGGCGTTCTGTTAGTCCGGCACTATTATGTACCGTCGCGCATAACCGATTACGGGCAAAAGTTTGTACCCGTGGCGATAAATGCAGATCGACCAATCGCTGCGGATGCGCCAGATTGGCCGAAGCGAAAACATGCGGCCGTTCACCGGCTTCAATGCGCTGACGCAGCAGGCCTGCGGGACCAAATACCGCATCTACAACCTCGCCGGTTTGTGCCTGAAACGCGGCCAGCAGCGGCCCAAATGCCACACGCAGGCTACCGGCGGCAAACAGCAGAAGATTACTCATGATGACGCTCCCTTTGACTGCGATATAAAGGCACCAGCGTTTCAAACTGCCGCCCCTCAATCTGCAAAGCCACCCGCTCAATCGCCAAATCAAACAGTGGCGACAAGCACTCGGCCGTCAGCACCTTGGCACAGGGCCCGATTTGATGCTGTCCCTCGGCCCCCAGCAGCAAGGCGCGATCGGCCACCGCATGAGCATGGTTGGGTTGATGGGTCGAAAACATCACCGCCATCTGTCGTTCCCGCGCCAGTGACGAGATCAGGCTCAGCACCCGATCCTGGTGATGAAGATCCAATGCCGAAGTGGGTTCATCCAGTATCAGCACCTCGCAGCTCATCGCCAGTGCGCGGGCAATCAGCACCAGTTGCCGCTGTCCGCCCGATAAACTGCCAAATTCGCGGTCGGCAAAGCCCAACATATCCAGCGACTGCAGGGCTTCTTTCGCCAGCCGATGATCCTGCGCCGAAGGGGAGCGGAACAACCCCACATAACGCGCTCGCCCCATCAGCACGATATCCAGCACCCGATAGGCAAAAGGCGCCGTGAAATGCTGCGGCACAAAACCGATGCCGCCGGCACATTCAACCGCCCCCTGTTGCAGCGGCAGGGTGCCGAGCAACAGCTGCATCAGGGTACTTTTGCCGCGCCCGTTGGGGCCCAGTACCGCCAAGACTTCGCCACGCGACAATTGCAGGCTCAGCGCGTTAAACAAAGGCGCTTGGCCGGGCCAACCAAAACTGAGATCTTTAACCGTCAGTAATGTCTCAGCCATGCCAACCTCTCAGTTGCGCACGGCGCAACAGCAACGCAAACAGCGGTGCGCCAATCAATGCCGTTAAAATGCCCAGCGGAATTTCACTGCTGCTCAGCGTGCGTGCCAAATCGTCGATCAACACCATATACAACGCCCCCAAACACAGAGAAGCCGGTAACAGACGACGATGATCGGGGCCAACCAGCAGCCGGGCAACGTGCGGAATAACCAACCCAACCCAGCCAATGCTGCCGCTGACCGCCACCTGTGCGGCGACAATCGCGGCGCACAGCGTCAGGATCAACCAGCGGGTGCGCTCGACGTTAATGCCCAGTGCAGCGGCATCCTCATCCCCCATCGACAGCAAATTGATTCTCCAGCGCAATGTCAATAACAGCCCGCCAGCCAACAACAACGGCAGGAAAAGCATCAACAGTTTATTGTCGTCGGCGGTGGCGAAGCTGCCCAGCAGCCAGAACACGATGCTCGGCAGTTTCTCTTCGGTATCGGCCAGGTATTGCAACAGGCTGACGCAGGCGGAGAAAAAGCCGCTGAGGATCACCCCAGCCAGCACCAGCGACAAAATATTGCGCCGGGCGATGGCGCTGGTAATGGCAAAAATCAGCAGCAACGCCGCCATGCCGAATACAAATGCAGACAGCAACAGCGCGGCCATCGGCAGGCTAAGTAAAATTGCCAGCGTGCCGCCAAAGGCTGCACCGGAAGAGACACCGATGATATGCGGATCCACCAGCGGATTACGAAATACCCCCTGCAGCGCGGCGCCACACAGGGCCAGAGAGGCGCCGGCCCCCATCGCCAATAACACTCTGGGTACGCGAACCCCCAGAATCACCTGACGTTGAACCGCATCGATAGCACCGTTCGGGCCGGTCAACGGCTCGAGCAGGATCATCAGACTGTGAGCTGCCGATACCGGGTAACGGCCAATCCCCAACGACAGCAGCGCGCAAAGCAACGTCAGCAGGAGCAGCCAGCCAAGCCTCATTGCTCGCTCTGGCAACAGCTGCTGCGATAATACTGCCGGTAATAGGCATCCACCCGCTGCTGCAAATTGACGTCGCTAAAACGCTGCGGATACAGCTTTTTCGCCATCCAGAGTTCACCCAGCGCCAGCGCTTCCGGCATCGGGTAGCCCCAGGCCTTGGCGTATTCCGGCATCAGATAGACACGTTTATTTTTTACCGCGTCAATCCCCTGCCACTGCGGCGAACTGAGGATTTGCTGCACCACCTCGGGATAACGCTCCTGAACGAAAATCACCGCCGGGTTCCACTTCAGCACGTCTTCAATCGATACCTGCTTAAAACCCTGAATATCCTTCGCCGCCACGTTTAGCGCACCGGCGTGCTGCATCATCAGCCCGGTGTATTTGCCCGATCCATAAGTGGTTAAATCCGGATTGGCCATATACACCCGAACCCGTTGGTCCGCAGGCAGGTCTCGCAGCCGGTCGGCCACCAGCGTTCTCTGCTGAAAAACGTCCTGGATCATCGCTTCTGCCTGCGGCTGGTGCCCCATTACCGTGCCGATCAGGCGGATACCGTCCTGCAGGCCGAGGTTATAGGCCTGGTCTTCATCATTGAGTACCGGGTTCATTTTCCCGGCCTGATCCGCCGCCTCACGGCGCAACGAAATAGCCACCACCGGAATACCGGCCCGTTCAATCTGGGCAATCATTTCCGGCGGTGCGTAGTTAGCGACAAACACTACCTGCGGGTGCAGGCTGAGCAGGCTTTCGATATTCACCGAGGTGAGATCGCCCGGCATCGGCATTTTTGCCAACCCAGGTGCCAGCCGCAGATAATTCGGCCCCAGCTGTTTCTTCCAGCTACTGAGCACACCTACCACCTGCGGCAGCGCGTCGAGCTGCACCAGCAGGTTCAGCGTCTGGTGTTGCAGCACCACCGCGCGGGTGATGGTATCGGGCAATGTGACCTGTCTGTTGAGTTGGTCGGTGACCTGGCGATCCGCCTGTGCGGCGGAAGAGAAAAGAATAAAAATCAGCAACAAGCGTTTGAACATGGGGGTTTCCGGTGAGTTATCGTTATATATAAAATCATATAGCGATAGCTGTGGCGAAACAATCAGCGGGATCAAAACAACGGGATTTTCCGTGCGAAAGCAGAACGGTTATGCGTTGAAGAGCTTGGGATCTCAAAAGCAACGCAAACCCTCTCCCACCGCGATGAGAGAGGGTCAGAGAGGGTGATTACTTCAGCGTAAAGCTCTGTGTTTGCACGTTGTCGGAATCCAGACCCACCATCACGTTAAACTTGCCCGGTTCCGCGCCCCATTTCAGGCTGGCGTTATAGAACTTGAGATCGTCTTCGGTGATCGGCAGCTCAACAGTCTGCGCCTGGCCCGCTTTCAGCATCACTTTCTTAAAGTTGCGTAGCTCTTTCACCGGACGGCTGACCGAGGCGGTCACGTCCTGCAGGTACAGCTGCACAACGGTGGCACCATCATATTTGCCGGTATTCTTCAGCGTGACGCTGGCGGTGATCTTGCCGTTGCGCGCCATTGTCGGGCTGGAAAGTTTCAGGTCCGACAGGCTGAAGCTGGTGTAGCTCAGGCCATAACCGAAGGGATACAGCGGACCGTTCGGCGAGTCAAAGTAGCGCGAGGTGTATTTGCCCGGGTTTTCCTTGCCGAACGGACGGCCGGTGTTCAGGTGGTTGTAATACATCGGGATCTGACCGACCGAACGCGGGAAGGTCATCGGTAACTTGCCCGACGGGTTGTAATCGCCAAACAGCACGTCGGCAACCGCATTACCGCCTTCGGTACCGCTGTACCAGGTTTCCAGCATCGCATCCGCCTGCTGGCTTTCCCAACTCAGCGCCAGCGGCCGGCCGTTCATCAGCACCAATACCAAAGGCTTGCCGGTGGCTTTCAGCGCTGCGATCAGGTCGCGCTGGCTTTGCGGGATAGTAATATCGGCGCGGCTGGACGCTTCATGCGCCATGCCCTGCGATTCCCCGACCACCGCTACCACCACGTCGGCTTTCTTCGCCGCCTGTACCGCTTCGTCAATCATCTGCTGCGGTGGACGGGTGTCAAACGCCACCGCTGGCTCATACTCGTTCAGGTAGTCGATAATGCTCTTGTCCTGAGTGACGTTGGCCCCCTTGGCATAGAGGATTTTCGCCTTGTCGCCCACCGCACGTTCCAGCCCTTCGCGGAGGGTCACCGACTGTTTGATTACCCCAGCCGCTGACCAGCTGCCCATCACGTCACGCTGGCTGTCGGCCATCGGCCCGACCAGCGCAATGGTCGCCTGTTTGCTTAACGGCAATGTCTGCCGGTCGTTCTTCAACAGCACCATAGTCTTACGCGCGATCACGCGCGCTTCGGCACGGTGCAGGCGGCTTTCGGCATTGGTGTCCTGCGGGTCGGAACCTGCCGGGCCAAGATGGGTGTAAGGGTCTTTAAACAGGCCCATATCATATTTGGTGTTCAACACGTCGCGACAGGCACGGTCAATGTCGCTTTCCGACACCAGCCCGTCTTTCACCAGCCCCGGCAGGTATTGGTCGTAATATTCGTCGCTCATGCTCATGTCGACGCCAGAGGTGATCGCCAGTCGTACTGCATCACGCGCGTCCGCTGCCACACCGTGTTTTATCAGCTCTTTGATCGCACCGTGGTCGCTGATGGTGATGCCCTTGAAGCCCCACTGATCGCGCAGCAGGTCCTTCAGCAGCCATGGGTTAGCAGTGGCCGGAATGCCGTTCACCGAATTGAGCGACACCATGACGCCACCGCTGCCGGCTTCCACCGCCGCTTTATAGGGCGGCAGATAGTCCTGATACATCCGCAATGGGCTCATATCGACGGTGTTGTAGTCGCGGCCGCCTTCAGTAGCGCCGTACAGCGCGAAGTGCTTCACGCTGGCCATGATTGAGCCGGGCTTGGACGGGTCACCGTTTTGGTAGGCGTCCACCATCACCTTGGCGATTTTGGACACCAGCCAGGTGTCTTCACCGAAGCCTTCAGAGACCCGGCCCCAACGCGGATCGCGGGTGATGTCGACCATCGGCGAGAAGGTCATGTTCAGGCCGTCGTCGCTGGCTTCCTGCGCCGACACTCGACCGCTGAGTGCGATGGCTTCCAGATCAAAGCTGGCCGCCAACCCGAGGCTGATTGGGAACACGGTACGTTGGCCGTGCACCACGTCATAGGCAAAGAACAGCGGGATTTTCAGGCGGCTGAGCTGCATCGCCTGATCCTGCATAACGCGGATATCCGGCCGGGTGACGGTGTTGAAGATGGCGCCAATCTGCCCCTTGCTGATGCCGTCGCGGATCGCCTCTTTCGGGTTATCCGGGCCGACGCTGATTAACCGCAGCTGGCCGATTTTTTCTTCCAGCGTCATCTGCTTCATCAGGTTGGAAACAAAGGCATCGCGCTGCTGGGCATTAACGCCTTGCGTTACGGCGTTTTCCTGTGCAAAAACCGGACTGATGGCCAGACCGGACAACATACTCACCACACAAAGCCATTTCATATTTTTTATCTCAGGCATGCTCCCGTCGCAGAGCGCGGCGGAGATGATTAATCGATGTGAAAAGGCAGTGTGCCATACTCCTTTTCACCGCAGAAATACTTTGTAATGTTAAAGGTTACAAGCTATTAGCGCGGGCCGGGCGATAGTTTTTCAGCCGGGTGCGGCTTTGCGCCGCCTCATCGCCCAGGAAATCCACCAGCGTAGTTAATGCCGGCGATTGCACTGCTCGTTCAGGATAGACCAGATAGTAAGCCGCACCGCTGAGCACGCTGAGTGGGAACGGCGTAACGATACGCTGCGCCTGAATGTCTTCCTCCAGCAAACATAAATCACCGATGGCGATGCCAAAACCCTGCAGTGCCGCACTCATCGCCAGATCGAGCGTATCGAAATGCTGCGCCTTACCGGAAGGCAGCGCTTCCTGCCCCGCCGCCTTTAGCCACAGCAGCCAATCGCGGCGATCGCGCGTGGGATGTAACAGCGTTTTCTCCGCCAGATCGGCCGGCGTCGGCGGGCGAGATAAATCGGGCAGGTAAGTCGGCGTGCAGACCGGCGTGAGAATTTCATCGAACAGATGATGCACCGTCAGTTTTTTGCCCTGCGGCTGGCCGAACACCACCGCGGCATCGAAGTGTTCCGCAGCGAAATCCAGCCCGTGCGATACCGAAGCGGTCAGCTCAATATGCATTTCCGGTCGCTCGTTTTGAAGCCGGATAATACGCGGCAACACCCAGCGCATGGCACAGGTCGGGCACTTGATCCGCAAGGTCCCCGGCTGCGCCCCGATTCTGCTCAGCGCCTCATCCAACTGTCCCAGGGCTTGCTGCACCGGGGCCAACAGCATGGCTCCCTGCGGTGTCAACGTCAGGCCACGCGCGCGACGGCTAAACAACGGATAACCCAGATGCTGTTCCAGCCCCAGTATTTGCCGGCTGACCGCGCCCTGCGTCAGGTGCAGGCTCTGAGCGGCGTGGGTGAAATTAAGGCGCTGGGCCACCACCAAAAAGGTTTTCAATACGTCGAGCGACGGCAGTGATGACGACATGGCGAGTTCCTTGATATCCCCTGAAATTCCAAGGATTCCCCCAAATAATTGGAACGACATCAAGGCGGCCAGTGAACGCAACCCGATGAGCTGACATGAGTCAGTGATTCGGGTAAGTGAGCGCAGCCAACGCCGAGATCGTTTCAAGAATGAAGAGGAATCAGTCATGATCTGAGTGCATGGCAAGTATGACAAACTTTCCCTTGTTGGCCTACCGTCATTGATGCTTAATCAAGCGATATCCCCCTATCCCCTGGAGCCACTCATGCAGAGCGCATGCGCACTACGCTCGAAGTTGCCGGACGTCGGCACCACTATTTTTACCGTTATCGGCCAGCTTAGCGCCGAACATCAGGCCCTGAATCTGTCGCAGGGCGCGCCAAACTTCGCCTGCGAACCGCAATTGGTAGAGGCAGTGTCGCAAGCCATGCGTGCAGGACATAACCAGTACGCACCGATGAGCGGCGTGGCAGCATTGCGTATCGCGCTGGCGGATAAAGTTGAACGTTTATATGGCGCACGCTATGACGCTGACGAAGAAATCACGGTCATTGCCAGCGCCAGCGAAGGGTTGTATTCCGCCATCAGCGCACTGGTGCACCCTGGCGATGAGGTGATCTATTTTGAACCGGCGTTCGACAGCTATGCGCCGATCGTGCGTCTGCAGGGCGCCACTCCGGTGGCGATTAAACTGTCGCTGGAAGATCTGCATATTGACTGGGATGAGGTCGCTGCGGCCATCAACAGCAAAACGCGGATGATCATCGTCAACAGCCCGCACAACCCAACGGGCAGCGTATTCGGTGAACATGATATCGAACGGCTGACCGCCCTGACTCGCAATACCGACATCGTCATTCTGTCCGACGAAGTTTACGAACACGTGGTGTTCGACGGCGATATTCATCACAGCATGGCACGCCACCCGCAGCTGGCCGAACGCAGCGTGATCGTTTCGTCGTTTGGCAAAACCTATCACGTCACCGGCTGGCGCGTCGGTTACTGCATGGCACCGGCGGCGCTGATGGACGAGATCCGCAAGGTACACCAGTTTATGGTGTTTTCCGCCGATACCCCGATGCAGTACGCCTTCGCCGAAGCCTTGGCTAACCCGCAAAGTTATTTAGGGCTGGCGGCTTTCTACCAGCAAAAACGCGACCTGCTGGCGAACGCCCTGCAAGATTCGCGCTTTGAATTACTGCCCAGCCGTGGCAGTTTCTTTATGCTGGCCCGCTTTAGCGGTTTCAGCAGCGAAAGCGACAACGATTTTGCGGTGCGTCTGATCCGCGAAGCCAAAGTCGCCACTATCCCGCTGTCGGCGTTCTACAGCGACGGCACCAATACCGGCATTATTCGACTGAGTTTTTCAAAAGATAACCAGACCCTGCTGGAAGGCGCACGCCGTCTGTGTCAGGTGTAATGCATTCACTTTTGCTTTGACCATGGGAAAAGGGCTCTGAATATGAAATCACTGAAAACGTTGATCGCCGCAGGCTGCCTGCTGGCCGCCGGTTCCTCGCTGGCGGCGGAAAACACCTTGCGTTTTGGCCTGGAAGCGCTGTACCCACCGTTTGAATCCAAATCTGCCAGCGGTCAGCTCGTCGGTTTTGATATCGATCTGGGCAATGCCGTTTGCGCCGCCGCCCAGTTGAAATGCAGCTGGGTTGAAACCTCTTTCGACAGCCTGATCCCGGCGCTGAAGGCGCGCAAGTTTGACGCCATCAACTCGGCGATGAACGTCACCGATCAGCGTCGCCAGGCCATCGACTTCACCGATTCAATCTATCAGGTACCGAACCGCCTGATCGCCAAGGCCGACAGCGGCCTGTTGCCGAACGCCACCTCGCTGGCAGGCAAACACGTCGGCGTGCTGCAAGGCTCGATTCAGGAGACTTATGCCAAGGCTCACTGGGCACCGCAGGGCGTGGACGTGGTGTCTTATCAGGATCAGAACCAGGCCTATCTGGACCTGACCGCCGGGCGTCTCGACGCCACGCTGGTGATGGCCCCGTCGGGACAAAGCGGTTTCCTGGCGCACCCGGACGGTAAGGGCTTTGCCTTCGTCGGCGATGCGGTCAGCGACGACAAAATCCTTGGCGAGGGCATTGCTTTCGGCCTGCGTAAAGGCGATGAGGCGCTGAAGAAAAAACTGAATGAGGCGATCGTCAAAGTGAAGCAGCAAGGCACGGTGAGCGAGCTGGCGAAGAAATATTTTGGCGATATTGACGTAACGGTGAAGTAAAAATCAGGGGCGAAAATCGCTTCGCCCCTGACTGTTTTAGCGATCGAATACCGAACTGTTCAACGCACGATCCTGCTGATGGCGCTCCAGCGCCAGCTCAATCAGACGGGTAATCAGTTGGCTATAGCTGATGCCGCTGGCGGCCCACAGTTTGGGATACATGCTGATATTGGTGAAGCCCGGCAGCGTGTTGATCTCGTTGATCACCACGTTGTTGTCCGGCGTCAGGAACACGTCCACGCGCGCCAAACCGAAACATTCCAGCGCCCGGAAGGCTTTCAGCGCCACCTCACGGATTTTGTCGCTCACCTCCGGCGTAATCGCCGCCGGTACCACGACCTGAGCACCCTGCTCGTTGATGTATTTGGTGTCGTACGAATAGAAGGCGTCGCTCAGCACGATTTCGCCACACAGGCTGGCCTGCGGATCATCATTGCCCAGCACCGCACACTCGATTTCGCGGCCGACAATCGCCGACTCCACCAGCACCTTGTGATCGAAACTGAACGCCAGCGCCACTGCGGCCTCATAGCCGTCGCGATCCTGCACCTTGCTGACGCCCACCGAAGAGCCCTGGTTAGCCGGTTTAACAAACAGCGGCAGCCCCAGGCGTTCGCTAAGCTGTTCAAACGTGAATTTGGCGCGGTTGCTGCGCGTCAGGGTTACAAAGGGCGCGACCGCCAGCCCGGCATCACGCAGCAGGCGTTTGGTGACGTCTTTGTCCATGCTGACCGCAGACCCCAGCACGCCAGCGCCGACGAACGGCAAATTCGCCATCCGCAGTAGCCCCTGCAATGATCCGTCTTCCCCCAGCGTGCCGTGCACTATCGGGAACACCACGTCGAGCTGGCCCAGCGCACCGGCGCTGCCTGACTCGATCAACTGCTGTTTTTCCTGACCAGGGATCAGCGCTACATTTTTATTTGAGCGGTTCAACGCAATCAGCGCCGGGTTTTCCGCATTCAGCAGGTAGTTGGACGCATCGTTGATGTGCCAATGCCCCTGCTTGTCTATCCCCAGCAATGTGACGTCAAACTTCTCTTTGTCTATGGCATCCACAATGTTTTTTGCCGACTGCAGTGAAACCTCATGCTCCGCCGATTTACCGCCGAAGATCACCCCAACACGTAATTTGGTCACGCCCTAATCCTTCTGAAAAATCATGGCAAAAAAGTCGCTTATCACAATAAACGCATTGCCCCGTGGCAGCAATCGTTGCAACCCTGAAAATGACCACCCCACGGAATGCCAAATTGCGACCATCCAAAACGTATACACTTCGTATATTACTCACTGAGGAGCAGCCTATGGGCATTGTGAAAATTTCAGACGCGCTGCATGACGATCTGCGCCTCGCCAGCCTGACGATGACGCGTTCGATCAACGCGCAGGCGGAATACTGGATCAAGATCGGCATGCTGGCGGAGTTCCATCCGGAACTGACCTATCCCCAACTGGTAAAAAAAATGATGAAAGATAACGCGATGACGTTAAAGGAGATTGTCGGGTGAAACAGATTGTGATCAAAACACCGGAAGAGATTGTCAAAATGCGTCACTCTGGCGCGCTGCTGGCAAAGGTGTTTGCTATGCTCGATGAGGTGATAGTCGAAGGTATCTCCACGATGGAGATTAACGACCGCGCCGAAGCCTTTATCGTTGATGAGCTGAAATCACGCCCGTCTACAAAAGGACAGTACGGTTTTCCCTATGTGCTCAATACCTCGATTGACGAAGTGATCTGTCACGGCGTCCCGTCGGTCAGCAAAATACTGCGCTCCGGCATGATCGTTAACGTCGACATTACGCTGGAACACGACGGTTATATTGCCGACTCCAGTAAAATGTACTGCATTGGGCAGATCACGCCGCTGGCCAAACGGCTGGTGAATAACGTGTATGAGTCGATGTGGCAAGGCATCCGCGTGGTGAAACCGGGCGCGACGCTGGGGGATATCGGCCATGCAATTCAACAGCATGCAGAACAGGCCGGATACAGCATCGTGCGGGAGTACTGCGGCCACGGTATCGGCCGCGAGATGCACGAAGAGCCGGCGGTAATGCACTTTGGCAAACCGGGTACCGGAATGGTACTGCAGGAAGGCATGGTGTTTACCATCGAGCCGATGATCAATCAGGGCGACCACCGCATCAAGCAAAAGAAAGACGGTTGGACAGTGGTTACGCGCGACAAAAAGCTGTCTGCCCAGTGGGAGCACACCGTGGCGGTCACCGCCGACGGCGTGGAAATCCTGACGCTGCGCGACGAAGAGCGCCAGGCTGGTTACAAAGAACGATACTAAGTTATTAAGCCATTAAGCTACCAAGTTAATGACTTACTAAATTAATCACCTCATGGATTTCACCGGGCAATCGACAAGGCTGCCCGGTGGAAAACGATGGGGACGACAGGGAGATCGGCATGACGCAGTCCACCAGCGCCACCAACCAGGCGTTTCTCAGTAAACTCAAAAGCATCGTCGGTGGCCCGCAGCTGCTGACCGGTGAACGCAGCACCGAACGTTACCGCAAGGGCTTCCGCTCCGGCGAGGGCCAGGCGCTGGCGGTGGTGTTCCCGACACGCCTGCTGCAGTTGTGGCAGTTGCTTGAGGCCTGCGTCTCCGCCGATAAAATCGTCATCATGCAGGCGGCGAACACCGGTCTGACCGAAGGTTCAACGCCCAGCGGCAACGACTATGACCGTGATATCGTCATTATCAGCACCCTGCGGCTCAACCATGTGCAGGTGCTGGACAATGGCAAACAGGTGGTCGGCTTCCCCGGCAGTACGCTCAACCAGTTGGAAAAATTGCTCAAGCCTTATGGCCGCGAACCGCATTCGGTAATTGGCTCGTCCTGCATCGGTGCTTCGGTGATCGGCGGCGTGTGCAACAACTCCGGCGGTTCACTGGTCAAACGCGGCCCTGCCTATACCGAGATGGCGCTGTATGCCCAACTGGGTGAAGACGGTCAGTTGCGTCTGGTTAACCATCTGGGCATTAACCTCGGGGACACGCCGGAAGAGATCCTTACCCGCCTGGAGAAAGGCGACTACCGGCAGGAAGATGTCGAGCACGGCGAACTGCGTGCCTCCGACAATGAATACGCCAGCCGCGTACGCGACGTTGATGCCGATACGCCCTCCCGTTTTAACGCCGACAAGCGCCGCCTGTACGAAGCCTCCGGCTGCGCAGGCAAGCTGGCGGTATTTGCCGTGCGGCTGGACACCTTCGAGAAAGAAGGCAAAGAGCAGGTGTTTTACATCGGGACCAACGACACCGCCGTACTGACCGAACTGCGCCGCCACATGCTGAGCAAATTTGACAACCTGCCGGTTGCCGGCGAATACATGCACCGGGATATTTTTGATATCGCCGAAGTGTACGGCAAAGACACCTTTATGATGATCGATAAGCTCGGCACCGATCAGATGCCGACCTTCTTCACTCTGAAAGGCCGCATGGACGCCAGCCTCAACAAGCTGCCGTTGCTGCCGCATAACCTGACCGACCGCCTGATGCAGGGCCTGAGCCATCTGGCGCCCAGCCACCTGCCTAAACGCATGAAAGAGTATCGCGAGCGCTTTGAACACCACCTGCTGCTGAAAATGGCCGGGCCGGGCGTCGAAGAGGCGCAGCAGTACCTGAGCCAATACTTTGCTCAGGCCAACGGGGCGTTCTTCGTCTGCACCCCGGATGAAGGCAAGAAAGCTTTCCTGCACCGCTTTGCCGCCGCCGGAGCCGCGGTGCGTTACCATGCGGTGCACGCCGACAAGGTCGAGGATATTTTGGCGCTGGATATCGCGCTGCGCCGCAACGACACCGACTGGTTCGAAACCCTGCCGCCGGAAATCGACAGCCAACTGGTGCACAAGCTGTATTACGGCCACTTTATGTGTCACGTCTTCCATCAGGATTATGTGGTGAAAAAAGGCGTCGACAGCCATGCGCTCAAGGAAAAGATGTTGGAGATCCTCAACCAACGCGGCGCGGAGTACCCGGCGGAACATAACGTCGGCCATCTGTACACCGCCAAGCCGGATCTGCAGGCGTTCTACCGCAGCGCCGATCCCACCAACAGCTTTAACCCCGGTCTGGGCAAAACCAGCAAGCGGAAGCACTGGGCCGGTAACGGTCAATAACCTTCTTCCCTCAGGCTCGCCGCTGTACGGGCGAGCCCTCCTTCAAGATGCTTCCCTCTTTTGCAATCTTAAAGATGCATTTTTATTGCAACTTTAAAGTCTGCTGATTATTATGCGGTGTAAATAAGAATCAATAACAAATTTGTCATGACGGATACGTGACATCTGCCGTGACGTTCACCGCAAAATTAATGAGAAGGAACCTACCATGAGCCAGACCCTCGATTCCGCCCAACTGCTGTCTGCACTGGACAAAGTGATGGTGATCTCTACCACCGACCTGCAAGGCACCATCACCTATGTCAACGACCTGTTTTGCCAGCTCACCGGCTTTACCCGGGAAGAACTTGTAGGGCAACCCCACAACATCGTGCGTCACCCTTCCGTCCCCAAGGCCATCTATAAAGAGATGTGGGATACCATTAAAGCCGGAAATATCTGGACCGGCATCATTCCCAACGTTGGCAAGGGTGGCGTGCTGTATGTGGTCGACACCACTGTGCAACCGCTCTATGACGCTCAGGGCAAAATCGAGGCCTACATCAGTATCCGCCGTGTGATCAACGATCTGATGACCGATTTCGACTCCGTCGAATTCTCCAAAGAACAGTTCGACAACCACTACGATAAGTAAGAAACATGGCCGATATCATCGAACGTATCCTGATTGGCTACGGTTCGGAATCGGGCAAAGCCCAGGCGCTGGCTACGCGCTTGGGCGAGTTACCTTTTCTGCACCCTTACGCCCCCACCCTATTGACCCTCAACGAAATTTCACCGGCAAACCTGGGGAAAGGCGACCTATTGCTTATCGTATCCAGTTCGTTTGGCGACGGGGAGCCGCCCGCCAACGCCGAGCTTTTTTTCGACGTTCTGACACACACGCCAAACCTCGCGCACCTGCGCTACGCCATTTTCGGCTTGGGCGACACGGCGTACCCGCGTTTTTGCGGTTTCACGCAATGGCTTGACGCCGGGTTGTCCGAACGCGGCGCGCAGGCCATCGTCAACCGCGTTGATGCCGACCTAAACTTCGAGAGCTTTTTCACTACCTGGTCAGCCGTAGTGGAACAGGTGATTGCGGGGGATTGGCAGGCCGGTCGCGATCTGCATCTGCGCGTCACCGCCTATGGCGAGGACAATGCTTTTGCCGCCGGCCTGCTGGAGCGCCGTTCGCTCAGCGCTCGCGCGCCGCATGCCTGGCATCTTCGTCTGGATATCAGCGGCAGCGGCATCGCCTACCGGGCAGGCGATACGCTCTACCTGTTGCCGGAAAACGACGAGGATTTACTGCTTCGTCTGTCAGCCTGGTTCGACCGGCCGGAGGCCGCAGAGGCGTTGCGCCGCCGGGAACTGCGCCAAATAAGCAAAGCGATATTGCGCGAACTGGCGCAGCTTACCGGCAGCGAAGACCTTAAGGGGATGCTGAAAATCCGCCAGCGCAAAGCGCTGGAAGCCTACCTGTACGGCGCCGATCTGCTGGACGTGCTGCAAGAGTTTTGCACGCCGCAGTCGGTCACTTTGGATGATCTGCTAACGCTGCTCCCTGCCTGCTTACCGCGCGCCTATTCGATCGCTTCGGCTTCGCGAGAAGACAGCCTGGATTTGTGCGTTCGCGAGGTTCGCTACGAGCGTAATGGGCGCGCCCGAAACGGCACGGCCACCGGCTGGTTGCTCGATAACCCGGGCCCCTTCCGTGTCTTCTGCCGCGCCAATCCCAACTTCTACCTGCCGCCCGATCCGCAAACTCCCGTGCTGTTCATCGGCACCGGTACCGGTATCGCCCCGTTGATAGGCTTGCTGCGTGAAATGGCGATCGACGGCGGACAGCGAGAAACCGCCTTAATCTTCGGCGAAAAACGCCGCGACGAAGACTTCCTATACCGCGAAGAGCTTGAGTCGCTGTGCAAGGATGGCGTACTGAATCGGCTCATTACCGCGTTTTCCCGCGATGGTGCCGCCAAATACTACGTGCAGCACGCGATCGAAGAACATGCCGATTACGTGAGGGAACTGTTGCTAAAGGGGGCACACATCTACCTGTGCGGCAACCGACAGTATCTTGAAACCGCCGTCGCGCAGGCGCTGGAAAAGGCCTGTGCTCCAGGGGACGAAACCGCGACGGACAGCCTGTGGCAAAGGCTGACGCAACAAGGGCGTCTGCATCTGGAGTTGTACTGAGAACGGTTGCGGAGTGCGCCGTTTTTAGGTTGCGCCCTCCGCCAAACTTGACTATCTTGAAGAGGTTAATCACTCCCTGTATTCAGGAATATCCATGACAGAGTTTGCGCACGCTACCGATCCTGCGAACACGCCGCTTGCGGCCGTCGTTCTGCTGTGCGCATCCTCAGCCCCACCCGCCGTTTTCTCTGTCGTTACCGCGGTAGCCGCTTACCCACCACACGCCGTGGTTGTGCGTTAAGCCAAACCGAATTCCTCACCTCCAGCTTTCCTTGCTTTGCGCTCAGGCGTAGAACGCCGCGCGTGCTGGAGCTTGTTATTTTCACGACAGGTGAAAACAAAATGCGATTGATTTCTCACTGGACCAACGCCGGCCTGGCTACGCTATTCGTTCTGCTCTGGAGCAGCGGCGCAATTTTCTCGCGCTGGGGGTTGGAGCATGCTTCCGCCTTCGCTTTTCTCTTCTTTCGTTGCGCCATCGCACTGGCGCTGCTGTTGGCTATCGGCCTGTGGCAACGGCAGTGCTTGCCGGCTCCGGGCACCCGTCTTCGGGTGGTGCTGATCGGTCTGCTGATGATCGGCAGCTATCAGATTTGTTATTTGCTGGCGCTGGAACAGGGCATTACCCCCGGCGTGTTGGCGACGCTGCTCGGCGTTCAGCCGATACTCACCCAGTTCATTACCGAACGCCGCTGCTCAGGGTTGCGCGGCTTGGGCCTGCTGCTGGCGATGGCCGGACTGACGCTGGTGGTGTATCAAAGCCTGATGATTGCCCACTTCTCACTGGCCGGTATGCTGTGCGCCTTTATCGCGCTGGGCTGCATGACCGCCGGGACTTTGCTACAAAAAGGGCTTAGCCAACCGCCGCTAGCGGTATTACCGCTGCAGTATGCGGTTGGGCTGCTGATGTGTACGCTGGTGCTGCCGTTTGAACCGCTGCGGGTCGATTGGGGCCTGGCATTTGTTCTGCCGCTGCTGTGGATGGCGGTGGTGATTTCGGTGTTGGCCACCTTCCTGCTGTACCGGCTGATCCAGCGCGGCAATCTGGTGCAGGTCACCAGCCTGTTTTATCTGATCCCGGCGGTTACCGCCCTGCTGGACTATCTGCTGCTCGGCCACGCGCTGGCGGCCATCAGCATGCTGGGCATGGCAGCCATTCTGCTCGGGGTGATGCTGGTGTTTCGCCAACCTTAAATAGCAAAAGCCCCTCACGCCAGGCCGGCGTGAGGGGCTAACACTCAATCACTTCAGAACAACCAGGAACCATACCCCCACAGCAGCACCGTAACCCCAAGCAGTAACTCAAGCAGCAGGATGCCGATGGCAAAGGTAGAGCTGGAGAAAATAAAACCTTCTTTACTGTCGATATTCAGGAAGTGAGGTATGCCCAGGTTCAGCAGATAGCCTGAATAACACAGGCCAATCACGCCGACAAACAGACACAACCACACCACGGGATATAACGCCACGATGCCGCTGAGGAACATCGGGGTGGCGACATAACCGGCGAACACCATGCAACGATGCAAGCTGGGACGAACCTCATAACGGCGCGCCATCCAGTGGATCACTTTCCCCATGATAGCTACGCCTGCCAGCATCAGCAGGTAAAACGCGACCGCCGTATAGGAAGCCGTAAACATATCGAGCCGGATAGCGTGCCCTTCGCCGGAAAGCCAGCCCAGTTGGGTGGTACCGATAAACGCGCAGATCACCGGGATCAACGCCAGCAACAGCACGTGGTGGGTGTAAAGGTGCGAGACGCTTTCGTTCTCGCTTTTAATGTGTTCGAACTCGGTGCTTGGATGCGCCAGAAGTCCCCAAACATGATTAACCATGAGACACCTCCTCCATCGCCGTAGGTCGCGATCGGCGAACGAATTTACCCCTCTGACGGATTGCTAACCGTGCGAGGATTGCGGCCACGGGGCTCTCTCCCCTGTACTAATTATAGTCTTTCGCTGAAAAAACGTTCAGAAAGCGCAGACGCGGCGGCAGTTTGTTTTATAATTCCCGCCTGCTTATCCGCCGTGAGGAATGCCATGTCATCCGCCATCAAGATTCGCCAGGTCGGCATCGTCGATGTCGACGCCGGGCAAAATGTCACCGTCGTAGAGCCCTGTAATCTGTACGGCTGCCGACTCGGTGACGGAGTGTTCGTCGGCCCCTTTGTCGAAATCCAAAAAAACGTCAGCATTGGCGCCCGCAGTAAAATCCAGTCTCATAGCTTTATCTGCGAATATGTCACCATCGGCGAGGACTGTTTTATCGGCCACAACGTGACCTTCGCCAACGATCTGTTCAAAGATGGCGCCCCCAATGCCGATCCGGCAAGCTGGGGCCGCACGCGGATTGGCGACAGCGTCTCCATCGGGTCCGGCGCCACGGTACTGGCGGTGGAAATCTGCAGCGGAGTGGTGATCGGCGCCGGTGCGGTGGTCACCCAAAACATCACCCGCAAGGGGATTTACGCCGGCAATCCAGCCCGCCTGCTAAGAGAACTGACCCCATGAGCGAAGCGATTCAAATTACCCCGGTGACCCAGTTGCCCGACGGATACTTGACCGGCTGCGACTTCAGCTTTCAGATTGCCCACTACGCCCAGCCGATTTTCAACGCGCCGATTGACAGCTGGCCGCTGCTGCCGGTGACGCCGTTTCGCAAGCACTACCCGCTGGCACCGTTCGTCAATGATGAAAGCGAAACCTTTCTGGCGCGTCATCGCGGGGAGGCGGTTGGCCATATTACGCTGAGCAATAACTGGAATGGCTATGCGCTCATCGAGGAGATTGTCGTCAGTGCTCATGTGCGCCGACTCGGCGTCGCCACGGCGCTGCTGGAGAGCGCACGACTCTGGGCGCAACGTCACGAAACCGCCGGGCTGATGCTGGAAACGCAAAACACCAATTTGCCTGCCTGCCGCTGCTACCAGCGCTTTGGGTTTATCCTCGGCGGCATCGATCATCTGCTGTATCGTGCTCAACCTGATATTCCCGATCACGAAATTGCCCTGTTCTGGTATTTGCCGTTTAACAGCGAAATCGGGTATTAAGCGATCGCCGAACGTTGAGGCTATGTTTAAACATTAACCATCCTGGCCATGGTGAGAACTGTTATCATTTCTACTATCACAAGCCGAACCATTGGAGGGTAAAATGTACAAGGTAGTTTCAATGATATTGGCTATTGCGCTTAGCGGTTGTGCAGATAAAATTCCGGTCGGGCAAACACCTGAACCCATCACTACCCCACCTGCAGATCTCAAGGCCAGCATGGACAACGACACGTTAAACAAACTCAATGAGCTTCTCGCCCTGCGCGCCAAGGCAACGCCCGAACAACGGCAGGATAACGGCCGCATGATCGACCTGCTGTCGCGGCCTTTCCTCGGTACGCCCTACGTCGCCAACCGGCTGATTGGCTCGCAGACTACGCCGGAAGAACTGGTGATCGACTTCCGCGGTCTGGATTGCTTCACCTACATCGATTATGTCGATGCGCTGCGCCAGGCCAACAGCCAGGCTGACTTTGTACAGCGGCTGATTCAAATCCGCTATGCCAATGGCGATATCAGCTTCCTGAAGCGTAAACACTTCTTCACCGACTGGTCGCATCAGGCCAAAACCAACGTAACGGACGTTACAGCCACGCTCAGCCCGCATACCGTGACGCTGGTGAAAAACCTCAATCAAAAATCAGACGGCAGCAGCTATCTGCCAGGGCTGAAAAACGTTCGACGCAGCATTACCTACCTGCCCAGCGAGGCGATTGACGACAAGGTTCTGGCCCGGTTGCACACCGGTGATTACATCGGTATTTATACCAACCTGGCCGGTCTGGACGTCACCCATACCGGTATCTATATCATGACCGAAAACGGCCCAGTATTGCGTAATGCCTCGTCGCGTAAAGAGAATATGCAGGTGGTGGACTCGCCGTTTATGGAGTACGTCCAGGCTACGCCAGGCATCGTGGTGCTGCGCGCCAAATAACATTCCCCTCCCCCTTCAGGCTTTGCGCTTGCCGCTAACGGCGTAGCGTTTTGCAAGAGGGGGATTTAAAACTTCCCGTTATGAGCTATAAGCGTTTGTGCTGAGCAAGCGTTTGACTTCCCCGCAGGTTCAGGCTTAGCTAGCAGCACAAAACCAACTGATTTCATTGTTTTTTTCAGGGAGCACTCGATGACCAAAAGCTGGCGTTATACCCCTCTGCTGGCGGCGTTTGCCGCGGTGCTGGCACTGCAGGGCTGTGAACAGAAAACCGATCGGGATCACATCAAGGTAGGGGTCATCAACGGCGCGGAACAGGACGTGGCAGAAGTCGCCAAGCAGGTGGCGAAAGAGAAGTACGGCCTGGATGTTGAACTGGTCGGTTTCAGCGGTTCATTGCTGCCCAATGACGCCACCGACAAAGGTGAACTGGATGCCAACGTTTTCCAACACCGGCCATTCCTCGAACAACAGAATAAAGATCACGGCTACAAACTGGTGGCAGTAGGCAATACCTTTGTGTTCCCGATGGCCGGCTATTCGAAAAAAATCAAATCGCTGAAAGAGCTGCAGGACGGCGCGGTTATCGCTATTCCGCTGGATCCCACCAACCTCGGCCGTGCGCTGCTGCTGCTGGAAAAAACTGGCCTGATTAAGCTGAAACCGGGCAAGGGGCTATTGCCGACCTCACTGGATATCAGCGCCAACCCGCATAACTACAAGATTATGGAGCTGGAAGGCGCACAGCTGCCGCAGCTGCTGGATGATCCGAAAGTCACCGTGGCAATCATCAGCACCACCTACATTAATCAAACTGGCCTGACGCCAACCAAAGACGGCATTTTCATCGAAGACAAGGATTCGCCGTACACCAACATCATCGTGACGCGTGAAGACAACAAGGACGCGCCGAACGTACAAAACTTCATCAAAGCCTACGAGTCGGATGAAGTGGCCAAAGCCGCCGAAAAGATCTTTAACGGCGGTGCGGTCAAAGGCTGGTAAAACAGCGCTCTACTGGCGAGCACCTGTGCAGGTGCTCGCACTTTTAATCTCTCCCCAAGTTCAGTCCCCTACCTTCGCCGCGCTCGGTCCGGCAGCCAGTCAAAACCATTCCGCAGCTCATTACAGCCCCGAACGCCAGCCTCACCGCATCGGGTAAACCATCGGCCGCGCAACACCCAACATTCTCTGCGTTCATCCCCGTTTACAGCCACATTTGCGGGGCGACGGCCAAAAATTGCTTTGGCAAAAGTGTCGACTACAATTCAATCGAAATACCTCCCTACAAAGTCATCATTCAATAATATTAGAGGTGATTATGTTACAGAAACACGAAAACGTAATAAGTATGACTACGCTTAGCCGTCAGGCCACCCAACAATTAACGCCGTCGTTTTCTGCATTGCCCCATACACAACACGCTGACGGAAAATACCGCTTACGGCGCTATTCGGTAGTCAAACATCTCAATGGCCATGTGGTAGAGGTTGGCCAACGCAATTTCGTGCAGTCCGATGAGATCAATCACTTCCAGGGCAACGTGGTACGCCATTTTGAACCCATTGATAGCGACGTGTTGCAAAGCGCCGGCATGGATGAAATGTGTAATCTATTCGCGGAAAGTAATGATTTACCCGAAGGCGCGGAGATAGAAATTCACCAGATGCGCGTGGTCGCCATTCATAATGAAACGCAGGTCGCGCCGGAAGGGATCCATCAGGATGGTTTTGATCATATCGCGATGATTGCTATTCATCGGCAGAATATTGTCGGCGGCGAAATCATGTTATACGCCGATAATCACCAGCCTCCCTTCTTTAAAAAAGCGCTGGCGGACGGCGAAGCCGTTTTACTGGCGGACAGCAAGTTATGGCATAACGCCACGCCGATCAGCGCCATTGTCCCGGAAGAAGAAGGACACCTGGATATCTTTGTCCTGACTGCCCGCGGAGAAAAAGCATGACCTTTACGCCCGAACTCGCCAGAGCCCAGTTTAGCGCGCTGACCCAGCATTATAACGATCAACCGGTGATCTTCTTCGATGGCCCTGGTGGGTCTCAGGTTTCACGAGGCGTACTGGAAAAAATGACTGACTACCTGGGGAAATATAACGCCAATCTGGGCGGGCACTATTTTTCCAGCCACGTGACCGGCGAAGTGATGAATAATGCCAGGGAGTCGGTGCGCGCCTTATTAAACGCGCCGACGCCCGATAACATCATTTTTGGCATGAATATGACCTCGCTGACATTCCATCTCAGCCGAATCATTAGCCGTCACTGGCAGGCCGGCGATGAGATTATCGTCACCGAACTGGATCACTACGCCAATGTCTCCAGTTGGCAACAGGCGGCAAACGATAAACAAGTCACCGTGCATCAAATCCCCCTGCAACAAGCAGACTGTTCTTTGGATGTTGCCCGACTGTGCGAACAGATCACCGCTAAAACCCGTCTGGTGGCAGTGACCTACGCGTCCAACGTGACCGGCAGCATCGTCGATATTAAAACCATCACCGAAGCCGCTCACCGGGTCGGCGCTCAGGTTTATGTCGATGCCGTGCACTATGCCCCACACAATCTGATCGATGTGCAGGCATTGGGCTGTGATTTTTTAGTGTGCTCCGCCTATAAATTCTTTGGTCCGCACATCGGCATGGCCTATATCGCGCCGCAGTGGTTACAGCGGCTGCAACCCTATAAAGTCGAACCGGCTACCGACGTGGGGCCAGGACGTTTTGAGACGGGTACTCAGAGTTTTGAAGGGCTGACAGGAGTCACGGCAGCCGTTGACTACCTGGCGCAATGGGGAACGCCCGGTGCGTCCTTAAGGCAGCGGTTGCAGGAAAGTTTTGCCGACTACCATCGCCATGAAGAGAACCTGTGCCGCTATTTTTTGCAGCGCTTACAGCAAATAGACGATGTGCAACTGTACGGTTCCCCTCAGGCGGATTGCCAACGCCGCACGCCCACCTTTGCACTGACCTTTAAGCGACATGCCCCCGAACAGGTTGCGCGCCGATTAGGCCGGCACAATATCTGCGTCGGCAGCGGGCACTTCTATGCGCAAGGCTTAATCCAACGACTGAACCTGCAAGACAGCGGCGGCGTATTGCGCATTGGAATGATGCATTACAACACCCTGCAGGAAATCGACACGCTGTTTGAGCTGCTCGTCAGCGAAAGGTAGCAGCACATAGATCCACAAAGCCCAGCCCCCTGGCTGGGCTCATACGGCAGACACCCCTGCATATGGGTTAAGTCGGTAAGGGGCGAACATGTTCGACCCGATTTAATCTGTTGATTATGTAATAGGGAGCAGCATGCAGTGCCCCTACTACGAAACAACAGAGCACTTTGCTAATGTTCCCTAAGGCAAACGCCCTCCTCCGTTGCCAAAAATATCCTTAACTCCGCTATTGACCCTCACGCTACGTCAGGTTTTAGTATCCCGGAACGCACAAGGGAGGAGCACACCGATGTTATTGAAAGTGGGCGAACTGGCCCGCCGTTCCGGCATTACCGTCCGGACGCTGCATTATTACGACAGCATTGGCTTGCTGGTTCCTTCTGCGCGTTCCGACGCCGGGTATCGGTTATACAACCGGGCTGACATCACTCGCTTGCACCACATTCAGGCATTGCGCCGAATGGGCGTCTCGTTGGCAGAGGTCGGGGCAATTTTGGCGCGTTCGGGGATGGCGCTCACTTCGGTGATACAACAGCAAATCGTCATGCTGGAGCGGCAGTTGGAACAGACCGCCGCGCTGCGCGATCGTCTGCAGCATATGCATGCTCAGCTCACCGCCGGAGACGAACCGGAACTGAACGACTGGCTGACTACGTTGGAGTTAATGACCATGTACGATAAATATTTTACCGCAGACGAACTGGCCCAATTGCCTTTCTATCAGGCCGACCCGAGCCGCAATCAGGAGTGGGCCGAGTTGGTCAGCAGCATGCGCCAGTTGATCGATGGCGGCGTTGAACCGCAAGCGTTGCAGGCTCAGGCGCTGGCGCGTCGTTGGATGCTGATGCTGGAACGCGATACGGCGCTTAATCCGGCGTTTCTCACCCGACTCAACGCCATGCATGCCGATGAGCCCGCGATACGCGAACAAACCGGCATTACCCCGGCTATGACCGACTATGTGACCCGGGCATTCGCCGAAACCAAGCTGTCAATCTACCAAAAATACCTGTCGGCGGAAGAATACGCCCATGTACGCCAGCACTACTTTACCCGCCTGCAGGAATGGCCGGCACTGATCGCCCAGTTCCATCAGGCGCTGAATGAGGGCATACCGCCAGAGTCAGCGCGGGCAAAACAGCTGGCAGCCCAATGGCTTGAACTGTTCCAGTCCTACGCCGGTCCCCACCCGGCCACCCAGATGAAAATCCGCCAGGCCATGGAGCAGGAACCGACGCTGACGGAAGGCACCTGGCTGACCCCGCCGCTATTACGCTACCTGCAGCAGGCGGTGGCGCACTTCATGCGCGGCTAGCCCGGTTTTTTCCCCCGTCCGAATGCTGCTCGCAGCGGCTCCCGGCGCATGGCGAAGATCGTCATGCGCCATTTTTTCGTTTCGCGGCCGGGTATAACTTTTTTTTATCTTCAGCATAAGAAAGCCCAATTTTCCTTGTCGCCAGGCGCGGCGCATAATGCGCTTATCTTCTGATTTCCAAGGTAAACATGAATCACTATGCCCCACACCGCTCCGCTGATCCTCACCGACGCTACGCCGGACGACATAGCCGCCATCCAACAGATTTACGCCCATCACGTGTTATTCGGCGCCGCTTCGTTTGAAGAAACGCCCCCCACGCAGGAAGAAATGCGGCAGCGGCTGAGCAAAGTGCAAGAGGCCGGGCTGCCCTGGCTGGTGGCCAAGCGGGGTCATCTCGTCGTGGGCTACTGTTACGCCACGCCTTATCGACCGCGTCCAGCCTATCGATTCACCGTGGAAGAATCGGTATATATCGCCGAAGGGCAACAGGGTCAGGGCATCGGCAAGGCGTTACTGATTGAGCTGATTGCCCGCTGCGAGCAGGGGCCGTGGCGCCAAATGCTGGCTGTCGTCGGCAATGCCGGGGAAAACCATGGCTCGCTGGCCTTGCATCAAAAATTGGGGTTTGGCAGCGTGGGGACGCTAAAGGCGGTAGGGTTTAAATTGGGTAAGTGGCGCGACACCCATATCATGCAGCGTGCGTTAGGCGCAGGTGGCGACAATCCCCCCTGATGGGCTTGCAGCGAGCAATTTGCGAATTATCGACTACAGTAAATAATGATTTCATCAGGTTAGCGAAAACTCGCGCCGTCATTCAAATCAATTGGGAGAGACGAATGAAAATCATTCTGTGGATTGTCGCTATTATCTTTATCGTTGGCCTGCTCACCATCACCGGCGTGTTCAAGCTGATCTTTTAAATGACCCCGCGCCGAGAGGCGCGGGATTAGCTTAGGCCTTTAAACGTCCCCGGATCGCCCCCAGAGCCGAAACCACCAGCAGGACTACGCCGCCGGCAACCAGACCAAACACCACGTTGAGCAAGGCGGGAATCACGCCCTGTAGGATCTGACCGAAGGTAGGTACCACGGTGGCGTACGACGCCCAGTCCTCAAACAAATGATGCACCGGCGGCAAGCCATGGGTCAGGATACCGCCCCCGACCATAAACATGGCGATGGTACCGACTACCGACAGGGTCTTCATCAGATAAGGCGCCGCACTGACAATACCGCTGCCGATTGAGCGAGCCAGCGCACTGCTTTTACGGCTCAGATACAACCCCAGGTCGTCGAGTTTGACGATGCCGGCCACGATGCCGTAAACCCCCACCGTCATCACAATCGCGATACCGCACAGCACAATCACCTGCTGGCTGAAGGTCGCCCCGGCCACGGTGCCCAGAGTAATGGCAATAATTTCGGCCGACAGCACAAAATCGGTGCGGATAGCCCCTTTCACCTTGCGTTGTTCATAGGCCGCCACGTCTTCATTGGCGTTCAGCGCCTCTTTATTCTCTTCCCCATCCTGTTTTTTGTGGGTCAGGCTGTGGAACACCTTCTCGAACCCTTCGTAACACAGGTAAGCCCCACCCACCATCAGCAGCGGCGTGATCGCCCAAGGGGCAAATGCGCTGATCAGCAACGCCAGCGGCACCAGGATCGCCTTGTTGATAAACGAGCCCTTGGCCACGCTCCACACCACCGGCAGCTCGCGATCGGCCTTTACGCCGGTGACCTGCTGCGCGTTAAGTGCCAGATCGTCTCCCAATACCCCGGCGGTTTTTTTCGCCGCCATCTTGGTCATCAGCGAGACGTCGTCCAGCAGTGAGGCAATATCGTCGATTAAAGTCAGTAAGCTACTTCCAGCCAAAGTGGTTCATCCTTTTCATATTCACGAGTCACGATCTCTTCGTCGAGATTCATACTACAACATTAATGATTGTCGATTTGCTAATGAATATTTTAGTGGAGAAATAACGATTGGGAGGAGAGACGGGGGATAAACAGGAAGTATTGCTGGATGATTGCCCAAGTGGTTGCAGCAAATCATCCAGTGGGTGAAAGCGTATAGCCATGCCGGTCATCAGGTTAACGCCCCCTAAGAAGCGGCGGTAACCGTTAAAAAAGATCACCCGGCATTCAGGCTGCTCTGGTTATTTTTCAAGGCTTCCAGCGCGCACTGCTGATCAAGATCCCCGCCCGGTGCCCCACCAATGCCAATGGCACCGATGACCATGTCCCCAGATTTCACCGGTACGCCACCTGCCAGCAACAAGAAGCCCGGGATATCGCGCAGGTTTGCCGCCCCTGGGTTAGCCTGAGCATTCTTCATCACGTTTTCCGTCGGGTTTTTGGTGCTGAGGGCGGTAAACGCCTTCATGCGACTGGCTTCGATCGTATGCGGACCGGCGTTATCCATTTTCTTGATGACAAGCGGGGTACCGGCGCGATCGACCAGCGTAACGGCGACGTTATAGTTTTTCGCACTGCAGGCCTGAATAGCGCTCTGAGCCAGTTTATCGGCCAGGTCGAGGGAAAGGTTTTTTTCACTGAGAACGCCGCCGGCCATGCTGGCGAACGACGTCACGCTGCTGAGTAAAATGATGCTTGAAATGATGATTTTCATACTGGCTTGCTCCTTGCTTGTCCCTTGTGGATATCAGGAATAGTAAAAGGTGCAGCCGCAGCACACTATTGGCGTGATTACCTACGCGATTAAGTAATTTTACCTAGAATGCCCTTGGGACGGGACTTGCGCCCCATTTTCATCAATAACAAAGCGTTGTTACATTTTTTTCAGCAGCGCCAGCTCGCCATATTCGTTCATCAGTTTGGGCAGAGAGTTGACGTCCAGCTTGGCGAAGATATTGGCCCGGTGGGCCTCCACGGTGCGCGGCGACAGTGCAAAAACGCGAGCGATCTCCTTGCTCGAATTCCCCTGCATAATGTGCTCAAAAATATCCTGTTCGCGAGCAGTCAACGTAGCCAGCCGGTGTTGCATCAGGCGTATTTTTTGTTGCCGCTCCTGCAAGTTCTGCTGCTGTTCCAATGCGCTGCCGACCACTTCGAACAGTAAATCGGCGTCGATCGGTTTGGTCAGGAATTCGAAGGCGCCGTTTTTGAAGGCCCGGCGGCATAAATCAATGTTCGCGTGCCCGGTCATGATGATCACCGGGATCGCCAACCCTTGCCGTTGCCATTCCTCCAACAGCGTCAGCCCGGTTTTGCCCGGCATCCTGATATCCAGCAGCAGACAGCCGGTTAAACCATGCAGCTCACCGACGCCTTGCTGAAACGCCAGCGCACTGCTGTAAGTACGGGTTTGCCAACCGACGGTACCCAGCAAGGCGCTAAGCGAGGAGAGAATGGCCGGTTCGTCGTCAATAAGGTAAATGGTTTGGTTCATCATCTCTCCTCAGGGTGTATCGGTAACCAGAGTCGGAAGCAGGCCCCTTGCCCGACAATATTCGTCGCTTCGATGGTGCCGTTAAGACGTTGGATCAGCGTATCCGTCAAGGCCATTCCCAATCCTATGCCCTGGGCGCGCGTGGTGAAAAACGGCATAAAGACATGCTGCAGAGCCTGTTCCGATAGCCCTGGGCCACCGTCAGTCAGGGTTAAAGCAATCCCCTCGTCGGTGGCCGTGGCTGCCAGGTTGATCCAGGCCGTCCCGACAGCATTATTTTCTTGCGCCTGAATCGCATTGCTGGCGATGTTGTGCAGAATTTGCTCTATCCACAGCGGCGGAGCAAACAGCCTGGGCAAATTGTCAGGAATGCTGCTGTTAATTTTGACTTTATTGCCCCGAATTTCATTGTCCAACAGCGTCCTAACCCGGGCCCAGAGTGCGCCCAGCGCGACGGGTTGATAATCGACTCGCTCACTGGTCAGCTTCTGACGAAATTGCTGCAGCAATGCGTCGGTGCGCTTGATCTGAACCACGGCGGCCTCAAGCAACTGCGGCAGTTGTTCGGTGTGCTGTTGCCGAACCAGACGCAAGGCCGTTTGGTTGTAACTCAAAATCGCGGTGAGGGGCTGGTTAAGTTCATGCACGATACCGGCGGTCAGTTCGCCCAGGGTATTGAGCCGTGTGATTTCGGCGTAATGGGCACGCAGATCGGCGATATCTCGCCGCCGACGGTTGGTTCGATATTGGTTAATCAAGTAAAGCACCAGTCCCCAGAACAATGCAGGGGACAGGATCAGGGGCCAGGGCAGCGTAGCCCAGTTCGGATCGTCACCGGCGGCCAGCACAAAAGGCTGCGAATGGCTGGCTATCACCTTTTCCCATTGCCAATAGTAGGAAGCCTGCGCCGCGCCGCGCTCAAATAAGGTCTGACCGTTCCAACGCACCACCAGGTGCCGGAAGCCGTTTTCTCCCACCAATTCGTTCATCAATTGGTTCAGATCGATCAACAACGACTGGTTACCGGCATTGAGCCAGTAGCGCCCATTTTGTTCCACGACGATGAGCCGTCGCGGTTCAATACCAGGATGAGAACGCCAATGGATGATTTGCGGAAAGATCCTCTGCACTTCCCGGCTGTATTGGCTGGCCGGCAATAGCGGAATGATGGCGTCGTGCTGTGAAAGCTTCACCGTCACGTCGCGATAAAGTATACGAAAATCAGCGCTTTTCTCTTCGTACTGCTGCTGCAAAAAATAGGCTGTCAGCCCGCCGCTGGAGAGCAGAGCCAACGCTAACCAGCCCATTATCTTGAACATACCCATCCATCCCTGCGCAAATTTTCTGAACGCTTAAATACCATAAAAGAGCGGGTGCGGGTATCTCAGCCGGCATCACCGGCAGGCACGTTCAGTTGCCAGGACAGGCCAAAGCGGTCGTTCAACCATCCGAAGCGCGCGCCGAAACCATAATCATCAATCGGCATAAGCACCTCGCCGCCCTCTGCCAAGCGGGCGAAAATCCTTTCAAGCTCCGCCTCGGTGGCCAAGTTCACATGAAGCGAGACCGCCGGGGTAAAGCTGAAGTCATGGCTGACCGGGCTGTCAATAAACACCAGATTATGCCGATCAAAATCGATGGTAGCCTGCTTGATCCGTCGCGGCCCGCCATCGCGCTCATCAAAATGCAGCAGTTGCTGAACCTGGAAACCGGCAAACAGTTCGCTATAAAGATCTATCGCCTGTTGGGCCTGGCCCTGAAACATGACAAAGGTAGAAACGTGGCTCATGGGATGCTGCCCTCGCGTGCAATATGGTATTAATTGATGATAGCGGATGGATACGCCTTCACGGCGATTGAAAGGAGGAAATATGACCGTCATCCACCGTCAGGCCCAATTGAGCGATCTTGCCGGCCTGCAGGCGCTGTACAGGGAGTTACGCCCGCAGGATCAGCCGCTGCGCCCGGATAATGCCCAGCGTACTTTGCAACGCCTGCTCGACAACCCGGCGATTCGTCTGGTGGTCAGCGTGGTCGATGACCAACCGGTGGCGACCTGCATGCTGGCGATGGTGCCGGGGCTGGTGCATCAGGGGCAACCCTTCGGCATCATTGAGCACGTGGTCACTGCTCAGGCGTATCGCGGACAAGGTATTGCTTTAGCGATGCTTGAATACGCATTGCAACTGGCATGGCGGAAAGGTTGCTACAAAGTGATGCTGCTCTCCGGTCAACAGCGCACCGGGGCACATCAGCTGTATCTGCGCGCCGGGTTCGACGGCGATCGGGAGCGGGGTTTTGTTATCCGGCGCCCTGAGGGACGGTAACGGCCTGCGAACAGCTCCGCAGGCCACAGCATCGATTATTCGGTTTCGTTCTTCGCCAGACGGGCGTCTTTCTGCCGACGGTAGTCACGGGCAGCGGCAGGGATTGGCGTCACCTTACCGGTTTCGATCCAACTGCGCAGGCGGTTGGCGTCGGCGAAGTGGGTATACTTGCCAAAGGCGTCCAGCACCACCAGCGACACGGAATGACTGCCGATCATGGTGCGCATCGCCAGGCAGTGTCCCGCTTCGTTAGTGAAGCCGGTTTTGGTCAGCTGGATGTTCCATTTCGGGTTGTATACCAGATGATTGGTATTGCGGAACGGCAGCGTATAGTTCGGATCCTTGAAGCTCGCCATGCGTTCGGTGGTGGTGCTGAGCTGGCCAATCAGCGGATATTGCTTGGTAGCGATCAACAGTTTGGTCAGGTCGCGGGCGGTAGAGACGTTTTTGATCGACAGCCCGGTCGGTTCCACATAATGCGTGTTGGTCATGCCCAGCGCCCTGGCTTTGGCGTTCATCGCTTTGATAAATGCACCGTACCCACCCGGGTAATGATGCGCCAGACTGGCGGCAGCACGGTTTTCCGACGACATCAGCGCCAACAGCAGCATATCTTTACGGCTGATCTCACTGTTCAGCCGTACGCGCGAATAGACCCCTTTCATCTCCGGCGTCTGGTGAATATCCACCGACAGCATTTCATCCAGCGGCAGATGGGCGTCCAGCGTCACCATTGCCGTCATCAGCTTGGTGATGGAGGCGATCGGCACCATTTCATCTGGGTTGCGGGCATACATCACTTTGTGGGTCTGCATATCCACCACCATGGCGCTGCCGGAAGCCAGCTCAGGCTGGGCGGCCCGGGTGACGGCGTTATTTTCGCTGGCCAGCGCGCGCGGCGCGAAGCCTGCCCCTGCCTGCAAAGCGAGCAGGGCTAGTACCAAAACACGTTTTTTCACATGCATTACTCTGTCACTGAAGAAGATGAAGGTCTTATTTGGCCGAATTATATGTGAGGGTTCTCCCATTGGCACTGGGATTATGTCAGCCGATTTGTGACAAATTCTGTCGGAGAGATAATTGCGCAAACCGCGAGCGCTCTGGGATGAACGCCCGCGTTGAAAAAGTTACAGTGCCGGTTGCCAGGCCGACTGCGGCAACAGGTACAACCCAGGGGCCTGGCGTGCGCCGTCCCCGACGATATGGCCAATGCCTGCCGCCATCACCGCCAGCGTCACATCGAAGGCGTTAAGACTGTCGCCGTAGCCCGCCGTCAGGTTGAACATTGAACCGTTGGCCAACAAGTACAACTGTTTGTCGCCAAGTTGGTAGACATTTACAAACGGCATAGGCTCGCTGTGTGGCAGGTTCTGCAGGAAACCGACGTCAATTTCCGCCGTTACATGGCCGACGTTGAGGATGAACACCCCGTCTTTCGCCTGCTGCAGATGCTGCGCTGACAGCACGTTTTTTGCCCCGGTTGCCGTGGCAATTACATCGGCCTGGCTGACCGCACTGGCCAAATCAACGACCGCCCAGCCGTCATAACGCGCCTGCAGCGCACGCGCCGGATCGATTTCCGCCACGATCACCTGGCCGCCGTAAGCTTTCGCCGCGGCCGCAACGCCCTGCCCAACCAAACCATAGCCAATCACCAGCACGCATTTCTCATGCAGCGTCAAATGGGTGGTCTGGAAGAAGGTGTGCCAGGCGGTCAAGCCGACCATGTGACGGTTATGCAGCCCTTCTTTTACCGGCAAATCGTCCCAGTTAAAAATAGGATAGCGCGGTGCCATACCGTTCAGTCGACTGATGCCGGAACCTGTCGCTTCCAGCCCGGCGATAATCTGCGGGCCGTCGGCAGACTGGTGCAGGCGGGTAGTCAGATCCGCCCCCATTTCGCACAGGTGGGTAGGCCCCCAGGCCAGCGCGCGGTCAAACGATGCCGACCAATCGGCGTCGCTCATGTCGCGCCAGGCGTGAGCCTGTGCCCCACGGCGTTCCAGCCAGGCGACCACGTCATCCTGCACCGTGGTCGGGTTGCAGGTGGTCAGATAGATGGCAGCGCCCTTATCCAACAGACCCGCCACCAGCGGGGCCATTTTCAGATCCAGGTGCATATTGCACGCCAGACGCACGCCGCTTAAATCCGGCAGTGCAGCAACGGCCGCCCGGGTACGCGGCATGTGGCGCATCGCCCAGTTCAGCTCACTTTCAAAATCCTGATACATCTGTCGCTCCTCTACTGCGCCGCGCCACCGGGGCACGGCAGAATGATTTAACCGCTGCGGCTCAGGCGCTTTATCGCCTGTGGCGACAGGCCAAACAGACGGATGAAGGCCCGCCGCATACGCTCCGGGTCACTGAACCCGACGGCGCGGGCGATGCTCTCCAGCGCTTCGTGACCTTCTTCAATCCTGACCCTGGCGGCCTCGACTCGCAATTGTTCAATCACCTTGGCCGGCGTCTGGCCGGTTTCGGCGCGGAACAAGCGGCCAAACTGCCGCTCGCTCAGACAGGCGGCGTCCGCCAGATCGCCCACCGTCAGCGGATGATGGAGGTGTTCGCGAGCATAAGAGAGCGCGTTGCGAATGCGATCTGAAGACGGGTTGAGCTCCAGCAGCAAGGAATACTGCGACTGCCCGCCCGGACGCCGGTGATACACCACCAGTTGCCGCGCCACACTGGCCGCCAATGCGCTGCCGAGATCTTCCTCGACCATCGCCAGCGCCAAATCGATACCGGCAGTGATGCCCGCCGAAGTCCAGATCGCACCGTCGCGGATATAAATACGATTGCTGTCGACGCGGATACGCGGATAACTCTGTTGCAGCCGTGCGGCATGGTACCAATGAGTAGTCGCGCGCTTGCCGTCCAGCAACCCGGCAGCCGCCAGTATAAATGCGCCGGTGCACACGCTGGCCATGCGCCGCGCCTGCCGGCTTTGCCGGTGCAGAAACGCCAATAGCCCCGCCGACTGGGTGGCGACGACGTTACCGCTGCCTCCGGCAATCAATAGCGTATCAATGCGATGTTCGCCAAACGGCTGAGTGAGCACTTCCACACCCGAAGAGCTCACCACGCTGCCGCCCCGCTCCGAGAGCGGCAGACACCGGTAGGCCTGGGTCGCCGTAAACTGGTTGGCATTATCAAAGGCCGCCAGTGGCCCGGCGAAGTCGAGCAGATTAAAGCCGGGGAAGACCACAAAGCCGATATTTTTCATCATGGCGCTTTTTGAGGGTTATCCGTCATATCAGCCAAAAACAGGGTCGCTATTATTACCCAAAGCAAATGACAAAACTGAGGCGAATATCATGTCTGAACCATTAGTGATTGTTTTTCCGATCTATCAGGGCGTCACCCAGCTGGACTTTACCGGGCCACTGCAGTTCTTGCGACACATGCCGGGTGCCGAAATTGTCGTGGCCTCCGTCGGTGGCGCAGATATCAGCGCCGAAGGATTGCACTTTACCCAGTTGCAGAAGCTGGAAGAAGTCACGCGTTGCGACGTGCTGTGCGTACCGGGCGGCGCCGGCTGCACCCAGGCGCTGGAAAACGACGCCTTTATGGGCCAGATCCGCCGTCTGGGATTTGATGCCCGCTATCTGACCTCCGTGTGTACCGGTTCGCTGATCCTGGCCGCTGCCGGTTTGCTGCAGGGCAAACGCGCCGCCTGTCACTGGAGCATGCGCGAAAGCCTGGCGCTGTTCGGTGCCCTCCCCAGTCATGCCCGGGTAGAGCGTGACGGTAACGTCATCAGCGGCGGCGGCGTGACTGCCGGCATCGATTTCGCCCTGGCATTAATCGCCGAATTGCACGATGAGGAAACCGCGCAAATGATCCAACTGTATCTGGAATATGCGCCGGCACCGCCTTTCCAGGGAGGAACGCCGGAACTGGCGCCGGCGCATGTTCTGGCTCGGGTTCAGGCGCAAATGGCCGACAGTTTGCGGCAACGTCGGGCGTTGGTGGCGCAGATTGCCGCCCGCGGCTAGCGCACAGGGCGTATACTTAACCTTATGTGTTAAAGACATAGGGGATCAGAATGGCGGATTTAGCCCACTACATTACGGACTACGGTTATTGGGCGCTGTTTATCGGCTGTCTGGCCGAAGGCGAAACCATCACGCTGCTGGGCGGCATTGCGGCACATCAGGGACTGTTACATCTGCCCTGGGTTATTGCGGTGGTGGCGTTGGGCGGCACGCTTGGGGATCAACTGCTGTTTTTCCTGGGCCGTCGCTTCGGCGGACGGGTCATTTCACGCATGAAAAGCCAGGAAAAACGCATCGAACGCGCCAGAAAGCTGATCGCACGCCACCCAATGCTGTTCGTGATTGGCGTACGTTTTATGTATGGCTTCCGCATTATCGGCCCGGTTCTGATCGGCGCCAGCAAGCTGCCGCCGTCGCGCTTTGTGCCACTGAACATTTTGGGCGCCATCCTGTGGGCGACAATCTTTGTGCTGCTGGGCTATTTTGGTGGCGAGGCGATCGGCCGCTTTATCTCGGGCTTCGACAAAAGACTCACCAGCGTGCTGTTCTGCGCGCTGGTGATCGCCGCCATTCTGCTAGTACGGTTTTGGTGGCGCCGTCGGCATGCCGATTAAGCTTATCGGTTCAGCATCAGTTTCACACCGAGCAAGGCCAACACTCCGCCGCCTACCCGATCAAACCAGGCTTTAAAACGCAGGTAGGCGCGACGCGGACGTGGTGATGACAACACAAAGGCCACGAAGGCATACCAGAGGACGTCAACCGTCAGGGCGATCACCGGCAGAATAATGTACATCAGCGGCGAGATTTTATGGCTGAGCAAGGCGGCAAACACGCTGCCGAACACGATGGCGGTGTTCGGGTTGCTCAACTGGGTCAATAGCCCCGTGGTAAAGGCCTTGCGAAAGCCCAGAGACTGCGCGCCGACAGCCTCCACGTTCAACGGTTGACTCGCCCCACGCAGCATTTTGAACGCCAGGTAGACCAGGTAAGCGCCCCCCAGCACTTTCAGCGTGGAGTACAGCCATGGCAATGCCAACAGCAATGACTGAAGCCCCAACAGAGCCACCAGTGCAAAAATAAAGCAGCCGACGCCCATACCCAGCGCCACTGCCATACCGTCGCGGCGAGACGATGCCACGGCCGTACGCGCCACCAGAATAAAGCTTTGTCCCGGACTCATTGCCCCCAGCGCAATGGCGCCAGTAATGCTCAATACCGATAATGCCGTCTCGCTGATCATGCTTTCCGCCCCTTCGTAAATGCCACGGTTCAAAGTAGCTCAGCGATGAAAACAAAAGCAATACGGCCGCCGGGATTATTCCGCCTGCGACGCGTCGCGCATCAGGGCCACCAGTTCGCGGGCGGCCTTATCCAACGGTCGGCTTTTCAGCCAGACAAGGTGTATCGGCAATCGCAGCTCATTTTTGGTGTTTTTAAATTTCAGCCTGATCAACCGCCCCTGAGCTAACAATGGTGCGGTCAGCGATAGCGGGAAATTGCCCCACCCCAAACCCGCCTCGACCATGTTCAGCGCCATCGGCAGGCTGTCGGTGCGCCAGTAAGATTCCGCCACCCGCGGCCGCAGATCGGCGATCGGCAAATCACGGCTGGCCACCATTATCTGCCGCACGTTGACCAAATCCTCGAGGAACAGCTCATCAGGCGCCCCCTGCAACGCCGGGTGCCGTGGCGAAAGCATGGCAACCAGCGATTCCGCGCCGACGAAGTGAAACTGTTCCTGGCTGTTGATGTTAAGTCCGCCAAATGCCAGGCAAACGTCGACTCGCTCTTGATGCAGCATATGCACCACGTCATCCTGCGGAGCGGTCAGCACTTCAATATTCAGCAGCGGATAGCGCTCCGCCAGCGTGTTGATCGCCGTCAGCAGGCCACTGCTATTGATGTCCGAGGCAACGCCAATCGACAAAGTGCTCTCCAGCCCTTGCGACAGTTCGATAGCGTGGTTCTGCAACTGCTTAAGCTGTTCGGCTATCAGTCGCGCATGGGGTGCCAGGGCCAATGCCAACGCGGTCGGCACCGGCTCGCGGTGCGAACGATCAAACAGTTGAAACCCCAGTTCCGCCTCCATATTGGCGATCCCCATACTCACCGCCGAAGGTACGCGGCGCAGCGAACGGGCCGCGGCGGAAAACGAACCGCGATCCAGTACCGCCAGAAACAGCTCTATATTATCGCTGGAAAAATTCATTGCACCTCCTATCAGTAAAACTGACAGCTCCTGACTTTTTCTATCAATGTGATTGACGTTATCTTACCCGCCAGACGGCAAAAGGTCACTCGACCACAAAGCCAAGAAATCAGTCAGGAGATGAGTAATGCAAGGCGTTAAACGCAAACTGGTGTATGTCACCGCCTATGAAATTATCGGCATGGCGATCTCAGCGCTCGGGCTGGCGCTGCTTTCCGGCAGCGCCCCCAGCAGCACCGGGCCGCTGGCGGTGATCATTACCACTATCGCCGTCACCTGGAACTTCATCTACAACTCGCTGTTTGAGCTGTGGGAAAGTCGCCAGGCCTCACGCGGCCGTACGCTTAAACGCCGTATTCTGCACGCCGTAGGCTTTCAATTAACGTTAGTGGTTTACCTGATCCCGCTGATTGCCTGGTGGATGGGGATTACGCTGTGGCAGGCGCTGCTGCTGGATATGGCCCTGATAGTGATTATCCCGTGCTACACCTTTGTGTTTAACTGGGTGTTCGACAAGGTATTCGGCCTGCCGACTTCGGCTCTGCCGGCCGGTGAATCCGCCTAAAAATCGGCCAAATCTCTCCGTTTATTATCTCCCGCCTGCGGACAATATCACCACAGGTTGGGAGGTCTTATTATCCCCCTCCTTTCACCTCACCCATTAATAAGAAAAATTCCCTGTAGTTTGCACGGTAATTATTATTATGTGATTTTAATCACTTTTTATTCCTCGATATTTCCGTCTTGATAAAATCAACCATCTTATTGAATAATATATTCTTTTATATATAGAACAAAAAACAAACACACTTGTTCACGATTTATACGCAGGATTTTTTGCCACATTTACTGAGAAAAGGTAGCATGCTTCGCCGTTATTTCGTGGCGGCTTGTATACACAATAAACAGCAGAATGATGCCATGACCTCATTCTCATAACGATTGTCCATAGCAATCGTTTGCTCTGAAGCCAGAGCAGGGTAATTCCATAGACAGGTAAACAGGACGGATAATGCAATCAAATAAAAAGTCTGCGCATGACAAGCACGCAGCCAGAAGACGATGGTTAGACTCCCATGAATCCGGTTATCACAAAAGCATGGGCAATCGACAAATACAGATGATCGCTATCGGCGGTTCAATCGGTACCGGCTTGTTCCTCGGTACCGGTGGCCGTCTGGAATTGGCCGGCCCGGCACTGGCGCTGGTCTATCTGGTGTGCGGCATATTCTCTTTCTTCATTCTGCGCGCATTGGGCGAATTGGTTCTGCACCGCCCGTCCAGCGGCAGCTTCGTGTCTTATGCCCGTGAGTTTCTCGGCGAAAAAGCCTCTTACGTCGCCGGGTGGATGTATTTCCTCAACTGGGCGATGACCGGCATCGTCGATATCACCGCGGTGGCGCTGTACATGCACTACTGGGGCACCTTCGCCGACGTCCCACAATGGCTGTTCGCGCTCTGCGCCCTCGGCGTGGTTGCCACCATGAACATGATCGGCGTGAAGTGGTTCGCCGAAATGGAGTTCTGGTTCGCCCTGATCAAAGTCGTCGCCATCGCATTGTTCCTGGTGGTGGGGGTAGTGTTCCTCGGCACCGGTACCCCGGTGGCCGGCAACACCACCGGCCTGCACCTGATTACTGAAAACGGCGGCATGTTCCCGCACGGGCTGCTGCCAGCGCTGGTGTTAGTGCAGGGTGTTATCTTCGCCTTCGCCGGGATTGAGCTGATCGGCACCGCCGCCGGTGAGTGTAAGGATCCGGCCAAAATGATGCCAAAAGCGATCAACAGCGTGATCTGGCGCATTGGCCTGTTCTACGTCGGTTCGGTGGTACTGTTGGTGCTGCTGCTGCCGTGGAACGCCTACCAGGCGGGCCAAAGCCCGTTCGTTACCTTCTTCAGCAAGCTGGGCGTGCCTTATATCGGCACCATCATGAATATCGTGGTGCTGACCGCAGCACTTTCCAGCCTCAACTCCGGCCTGTACTCCACCGGTCGTATCCTGCGTTCACTGTCGATGGGCGGGTCAGCGCCGAAATTCATGGCCAAAATGAGCAGCCAGCAAGTGCCTTACGCCGGCATTCTGGTGACCTGCGGCATTTATGTGATTGGCGTTTTGCTGAACTATCTTGTGCCTTCGCGGGTGTTTGAGATCGTTCTGAACATCGCTTCGCTGGGCATTATCGCCTCATGGGCGTTTATCATCGTGTGCCAGATGCGTTTGCGTAAAGCCGTACGCGAAGGCCGCGCCCAGCCGGTATCCTTCAGAATGCCCGGCGCGCCCTTCACCTCTTGGCTAACGCTGGCATTCCTGCTGGCGGTCGTCATCATGATGGCGTTCGACTACCCGAACGGCACCTGGACTATCGCCACCATTCCGGTGCTGGCGGTGCTGCTGACGCTGGGCTGGTTCGGCCTGCGCAAGCGGGCTCAGGAAGTGAAGCTGGAACAGCAGGCTCACGAAGAAGCCCACCACTGAGTCTCTTAACTGCCCCTTTCGGGGCAGTTATTCGTAGTAGGGGCGCTGCATGCCGCGCCCTACCGCATAATCAATTGGTTAAATCGGGTCGAATATGTTCGACCCCTACCGGTTACCCCTTAAGCGGGCTTGTCAGCCCCCTGAATTTTTTGTTCTTAGAGTCGGCCGTAAAAGGTCATTCTGGCGCTCTCCGACAGCGCGATATCCGGCTGGGCATTGTAGGCCAGCACCACCAGCATGCGGGTGGTATCGCCTTCGGTTGGCGTGACGCGGTGCATGGCATTGCGCCCCCGGAACAGCACCAAATCCCCCTCTTCGATCGCCAAGGTCTTAACCGCCCGTTCGCCGTCCAATACCTGCGACACGCCAGCGTAATTCATCTCCCCACGATCGGCATCCCGCAGGTTTTCCACGTACTCGAATTGCCCACCGGCGTGCGGTTTCTGGATCAGCAGCGTGATGGCAAACGACGAATTGTCAAAATGCCAGCCCAGCTCCTGCCCGCGATGGGCATAATGCAGATTGATTGAAGACAGCCGATCGGCGTAAGGATACAGCTGTTGTTCTTGCAGTACCGCACAGAGGAAATCGCGGAAGGATTGCGCATCGTACAGCGTACGCAGCGGCGACTGCGCCGGGATATCCTCGTCGGTAATGCACCCCTTGGAAGAAACCACCAGCCGGTTGCGTGGGTGATCGGCCGGCAAGGCGTCGTCCTGCGGTTTCAGGTAGACATTGTGCTTGCTGGCGGCATAAAACGCCGCAGGGCTGTGCTCTGCCCCCTCCAAACGCACCGTCGCCAGCGCCGCAGCGGTCAAAAAGCCGGGTAGCACCAGCGCCCCTGCCGCATCCAGCGTCGCCCTGCAACGGGCTTGAAAGGCAGCATCGCCAATCGGGTTGGCGGATAAATCAATGATATGAGCAAGTTGCTGCATGCTGAACTCCTGAGGGCATAAGGGCCGGATAACCTCACTGTAGCGAATGTCGGATTGCCGTAATAACAAAAATGCGTTAAGGATGAGCTAACCAATTCTTAGCGATAGCCACCATGAACGCACCTTCCCGCAGCCGCCTGCCCAAACTGAGCGCCATTCTGGCGTTTGAAACCGCCGCCCGTACCGGCAGCCTGGCCAGAGCGGCAGACAGCCTGGCGCTGACCGCCGCCGCCGTCAGCCAGCAGATCCGCCAGCTCGAGCAGCATCTGGGCATCACACTGTTTATCCGTGCCAAAAGCGGCGTGACGCTGACTGAACAAGGGGCGGATTACCTGGCCTACGTGCAGCAGGCGTTTGAAACGCTGCGCGTGGCGCAACAGCATGTCGATCGCCAACGGGGCCAAGAGGCATTGACGATTTTTGCCTTGCCGGCCCTGGCGTCAAAATGGCTGAACCCGGCCATAGGCAAGTGGCTGAACCAGCATCCGCAGATGGATATTCGCCTGCACGCCACCCACGCCGAGGTCGATTTTGCCGCTTCAACGGCGGATTTTGCCCTGAGCTTTGGCGATCAGGGCTATCCATTGATGGAAAAAGTGCGGCTGTTTCAGGACTGCGTGCAGCCGGTGTGTAGCCCGCAGTTACAGAGCATCAGCGACTGGACTCAACAGCCGCTGATTCAGGTGGATTGGGGAAAGGAGAGCCAGTTTCTGCCGGGCTGGCATGAGTGGTTCAGCGCCGCCGGGTTACCACCGCCGCAGCGGCGCGGCCTGACTTATAATCTGACCTCGCTGGCGATTGACGCCGCGGTTGAGGGCCACGGCGTTTTGCTCGGCCAGCAGCAGCTGATCCAGCGTGAACTGGCTCAGGGAACCCTGGTGCCGCTGGCAGAACCGACGCTACCGCTGAGCAAGCCTTACTATGTGGTCTACCCGCAACGCACGCTGGACAAACCCAAAGCCGCCGAATTTCTGGCGTGGCTGCAAAGCATCGCACCGGCGGACAGCGCGGGGTAAGCGGCGTCGCAATGTTTACCCGTCTTTGGACATCATCTCGCCCAGCAGCAGATTCGTCGCGCGCGGCAGATAAACTTCGTTGCCTGCGCCTGGCGTGAGCGTCAATTCGCCAATGTAGATCTGGTCGCGAGTGAGATAAAAATCGACGCGGCAATAATCCAGATCTTCCGAGACCGCTTTCGCCACCTGGATCATTTCATCCCAAAACGCCGGTTTCTGGTTCAGCGTATTGATCTGCGGAATGTCACCCTGGGTGAAAAAACAATGGTGGGCATATTCGTCCAAAAACTCCAGCGAAGTCGGCTCTGGCCCGCCACGTAACAACTCAACGAATAAATAAGAGTATTTGCCGTTAAACACGTGCACTTTGTAATCTATCAGCTCACCGTCGCATTCAATATCCAGCAGTTCCTCAACAATAATTTTCTGCGGAATATTAGCGTAGTGTTTTTCTCGAAATCTTTTCCAATAGGTTATTCCAGACCATTCCCTAAGAATTTTCGTAATATCCTGATAGGTGACCTTACTTTTATCTTTAACTATCTTGACCTGCTGAGAGGCATTATTAGTTTTGATAACAAATGATTGTGGCAAGGCCAGGTAGTCCCGTTCGCTAAAATTATCGGTAATCATGATAATGGGCGTTAGGTATTTATCTGAAACCCGCTGAGAAATATACTCTCTGACCGCCACCTTATCCGCTAACATACTGAAATCATTATGCGGGTAGCGCATGCGCTGATAAATCTTCTCTGAAAATGTTTTCGGGTTTTTGAAGCTAACCCAAGAGCCGTGGGCAAGATAATGGCTGACTTGGTAATAGATAAAATCGGGTGCGGCCCGATAGAGTCGTTTTGCGAGTTTTCTCATTCTTCTCTTTCTTCCATGAACATAGCATACGCAGGAATGCTTCTCACATTCCGATTATTGCATCTCAATTATAAAACCCTGCGGGGCATCCCTTACAGTGGGTAAGGGAATAATCGGACGATTCCTATTATTAGAGGCGACAGGGAAAGTACCAATGAAATTAAAATTCATAGATATCAATATTGTGAGAAATGCGTTTTGGATGATATCCGAAAAAATGGTGTCTATTCTGGGGGTCATTTTCATTACCGCCTATATGGCGAAATACATCGGCCCAGAAAGCTTCGGCAAGATCACCTTCGCTACCGCTATTTTCGCCATTACCCAAACGCTGGCGCTGCTGGGCTCCGATACCGTTCTATTCAAGCGGATTAGCCGCAACCCAGGTTCCGGAACCGCCCTGATGTTTTCCACCAATCGGCTGCGACAGGGCTGCTTTGTGCTGCTCTCTGCGGCAATATTGATTTACACCGGGCTGCGTGAAGATTTCATTACCTTCTATTTTTGCGCCGCCACCTTTGTCGCCAGCTTCTTCTCGCTCAGAGACGTGTTCACCATTTATCACGACGCCCGGCTGGAATCACGCTTCAATACGCTGGCTAACGTAGCCGGGTTGGGCAGCGCACTGCTGGTGCGTTATCTGATTGTTTATCTTGATCTGCACCTGTATTTCCTGGCAATCCCGATCGTGATGGTTTACCTGATCCCCTATCTGATTCGCCACCATATCTACCACCGCCGTTATCCGCGCTTTGTCGCGCCAAAACGCGTACGGCGTAAATATGTGCGCTATTTGCTCGCCAGCGGCCTGCCACTGGCGGTTTCCAATGTCTCCATTGCCATTTATACCCGGCTGGCGCAGCTGTTCCTGATGTGGTTCGTCTCGGCGCAAGCGCTGGGCATTTACTCGGTTGCCATCACCCTGGCAACCGCCTGGATGTTTGTTACCGATGCGGTGATCACCTCGTTTTTCGCCAAAATCTTCGCCTATCACCGCGATGACGCAATGCGCACCGCCGCCAAACTGAATGGGCTGGTGCTGGCCATCGCCGCCGCCATCGTGGCCGGTATCGTTTTGCTTGGCAAACCGGTCATTGTGTTGCTGTACGGGGAGCAATATTTGGCAGCCTATCCGGCGATGGGCGTCTTGGCGGTTTCAACGCTGCTTTCCGCGTTGGGCACCGTAGCCTACAAATACATTGTGCTCTTCTCCGGCTATGGCTTCCTATCGAAGAAGATGTTTCTGGTGTTTATCATCAACATTCCGCTGTCGTACTTTCTGATCCGCCAGTACGGCATGATGGGCGCCGCTTATAGCACCCTGCTGACAGAGCTGTTGTCACTGACCCTGCTTAACTACTTCTTCCGCCGTGGCGCGGTATTGCAAATGCATCTGCGTTCGCTGAACCCCTGGACCTATATCAGACGCACTCAGCACGCCGGTTGAGGTTGGTAGGCTTCGGGGAGCAAAGCACATTTATCTGCATGAAACCGTTAATTTATGGGATAGTTTGTGCCCGGTACATGCGAGGTAGAACGTGGGTATGGATCTCTCTGACAGGCATATTCTTATTGTGGGCGCAGGCATTATCGGCGCGACCATCGCTTATCATTTGGCTCGCCGTGGTGTGAAGGTCACCGTCATTGACCAACACCACCCGGCATCAGGTGCCACCGGCAGCTCTTTCGGCTGGATCCACAGCACGGTGAGTGATGATGCGCCCGATGTCCTGCTTCGCCGCGCGTCCGTGGCCGACTGGCATCGGCTGGAGAAAGAAGTGCCGGAGCTTTGGCTGCATTGGGCCGGCGCACTGAGTTACGACAGCGATTCATTGGCGGCTCAGGCCCATGAAAAAATGCTTGAGCAATCCGTGATCTCCCAGCTTGAACCCGCGATGAATAATCCGCCTCCACAGGCTTATTATGCAAAACAGGATGGCGCCGTTGACCCTATCGACGCCACCCACGCCTTGCTGGATAGGGCTTGCAGCCTCGGCGCTGTATTAAAAACCCAGACGCCGGTCACCGGACTCGTCAGGGAAGGCGATGCCATTACCGGCGTTGACACCCTGCAGGGAACGTTCAACGCAGATTGTGTCGTGCTGGCCTGCGGAACGGGTATTTCCCCTTTGCTAAACGCCATTGGCATCTCACTTCCGATTAAAGCTTCGCCGGCAATTTTGCTGCGCTACAGCACGCAGGACCACGTCATCAATACCCTCATTTCAGGGGATGATATAGAAGTTCGCCATGCCCGCAACGGCGATATCCTGGCCGCTGAAGATTATCCGGCCGTTGGTGGTGCTGATGAGATGGCTTCCGACACCTTGGCGGCAATAGCCAAAAGGTTGAAAGGGACAGGATCCGCACGCCTGCTCAGCCAATCGGTGGGACAACGGCCCGTACCCGAGGACAAATGCCCCGTCATGGGGTTTATCGGTGAGGTTACTGGGCTTTATGTGGCCGTGATGCATCCGGCGGTAACCTGCGCCGCCACGGTTGGAAGGTGGGTCAGTGAAGAACTGATCGACGGTAAAAACCGGGAAATCCCCGAGCGTTATCGACCCACGCGTTTTTGCGAAAAATAGCAGGCCACGCAGTAAAACCGGGCGAAATTCAGGGTTGGAATGAATATCGCCCGCTCAGATCATCAATGCAAACAACGGCCCAAATTAAGACGCTGCTGGTTATGGGTTAGGTCACTTCATATGCAGCACCAGGGCGCCAGCCAGTACCGTCAGCCCGCCTGCCCACTGCAAGGCAGATAGCCGCTCGCGCAGTAACAGCGCGCCGAGCAGTGCGGCAATGCCGCCAGACAGGGTGCTCAGCACCGTCACAATCGCCAGCGATCCGCTACCGGCCCCCATGGCAAATGCGCTAAAGCCCGCCAGACTCAGCAGGCTGGCCAGCAGCAGCAGTCCTCCTTGTCGCCAGTTAGGTCGGCTTACCAAAGCGCGTCGGTCAGTATTCAGCGCTAGCACAGCCGTCAGCCCCACCGTATAACCAAGCCACAGGCTAAGGCTCGGCCCCAGCACCGGCAGCGTGTATTTCCCTTGTAACCAGAAACCGGTGCCATAACAAAAGGCGGCGATCAACGCAAAGGTCGCTGCGGGCAAAGTCGAGCGCGATCTGCCCGGCTGACGACCCGGGCTCACGGCAGTCAACATGACGCCCAGCAGACACACCGCCAGCCCTGCCAGGGTCAAAGCTCCCAGCCGTTCACCGCTGATCCACGATAACAGCGTAGTGACCGCCCCGTAGCTGGTAACCAGCGGCGCCACAATCGCCGCCTTGCCAATGGCAAAGGCCTGCGACAGTGCCAAGGTGCCGCTCACCGTCAGGCTCGCGGCCAGCAACGCCAGCCCCCAAATGGAAGCTGAAGCTTCTAACCAAGGGGCCGAAGTGGCCCATAACCACGCGCTAAAAATCACAAAGCCGATCGCCTGCGAGAAAAATACCGCCCTACGCACCCCCACCGCTCGGGCGTTAATGCCAATCAAAAAATCCGTGCTGCCCCAGCACAGCGCGGCGGCCAGCCCCATCATTACGTCCACGCGATACTCCCGTCCGATTGTTGCCCCAAAAGTAAGCAAAAAATCGCTTGTGGAACATCGATAGATTGGCAATATGGTTGAATGAAACTCAAGCTGAACGCTCAACCTCGCCTGCCGTCGCTGAAAGCCTTGCATACCTTCGAGGTTGCTTCCCGCTGCGCCAGTTTTACCGAAGCGGCGGAAGAGTTGAACGTGACGCTGGGTGCGGTCAGCCGCCAGATACGTCATCTGGAGAACGAGCTGGGGGTGGAACTGTTTCACCGCAAGGGCAATGCGGTAGCGCTTAACGATACCGGAAAAAGGCTGGCGATTGATGTCACCCGCGCGCTGACGCTGCTGCAAAAAGCCAGTGACCGCGCCCGACCGGAGCAGCAGCAAACGCTGAAACTGACCTGTACCCTGGGGATCGCCAGCCATTGGTTGGCGGCACGTTTGCCGGCGTTACGTCGTGCCGACCCCGATGTTTCGCTGGTGTTGGATGCCAACGAAAGCTTACGCGATCTGGCCAGTGGTGAAGCCGACATTGCTATCCGCTATAGCCCCACGGACAACCCGCCGCCACACTCGCACGAACTCCTCGCCGATGCCTTCGCCCCGCTGGCAAGCCCAAGCTTTCTCGCCGCCCATTCAGCGCCGATCGCCGCCGCTGACTTGGCATCGTTGCAGCTGATCCATTCGCCGTGGAAAGACGGGCATAAGCTCGGCGTTGCCGGTTGGCAGGACTGGTTTGCCGCCTTTGGCGAAGGCACCACCGCGCCACGCGGTATAATCACCTTTAACAGCGTCGGGCATGCGCTTCAAGAAGCCATCGACGGCAACGGCGTGGTACTCGGTAGCCTGGCGGTCGCTCAGGACGCCCTGGCTGCCGGCACGCTGGTTCGGGTGTTTGGCGAAAACCAACAACTGCCCGCAGCCTATCAATATCGCCTGTGCTGGGCGGACAGCGCATTCGTTAGCACCACCACCCGCCGCTGGGTGAATTTGCTGCTGCAGGCGGCAGGCAAGCCCCCGGCGTTCTGACGCAGCACTTATTGCTCCCACAGGTGCGAAAAATCCATCTATTTTATATATCCAAAATAATTCGAGTTGCATCGCGGCGACAACTAAGCGCATCCCCGGGAGCGTACAAACAGTACGTGACTGGGTAAGCGCAGGAAGTCAACAAAGAGGCAGCTTGAAGTATGAAAGATATAATCAAATTTTTTGCTGCGAGACAAACCGTGGATAGACAACGCTACCTGCAACATATTGGATTCGCAGGCATCCCCCAACCAGACCTTCTGACGCTGCAGCAATTACACCGTGGCCATATGCTGCGGGTTCCCTTTGAGAACCTGAGCATTATTTATCATCAGGGCATTCATCTGGAAGAACAGGCGCTGTTCAATAAAATTGTCGAACGCAACCGCGGCGGTTTTTGCTATGAGTTGAACCGGCTGTTCGCCCTGCTGCTGAAAGACATAGGTTTCAAGGTGAATTTTATTTCCGGCGAGATCCGCGCCCGCGACGGCAGCTTCGGCGCGCCCTTCGATCATATGGCGCTGATGGTAGAGCTGGATCAGCCGTATCTGGTGGACGTGGGGTTTGGTGATTCCTTCCTGACGCCCTTAAAGATAACCACCACCGAACAACAGCCGCAAACCAGCGGCACTTTCCATCTGGAACAGGAAGGCGAAATCTACTATCTGGAACGCCGCAATGGCGACAACCGCTCGCATGCCAAAACCCTGTACCGCTTTACCCTGCAAAAACGCGAGCTCAACGAGTTTGCCGACATGTGTGAATACCACAGCACTTCACCGCAGTCGCACTTCACCCAAAAACTGGTGTGTTCCCACGCCACAGAAAATGGCCGCGTGACGATCAGTGAGAACAAGCTAATTATCACCGAAGATCACCACCGTCGGGAGTCGACGTTGCATTCGGAACAGGAGCGCCGTGAAGCGCTGATGCGCTATTTTGGTATCGATCTGGACAACTGACGCTCTGAATTAGCTATGGCATGGCCCGGTGGCGCAGTATAAAAAGGGCTAAGCCGCCCGCAGGGAAATAACGCCCCTTTCAATAGGGGAATATTCCTTCTATTTTATAGCGCTACAAAAATTAAATATTTACGCTTTCCTTCCGCCTTCAAAATATAAGACACAGACTATTGACAATTTAATTAACACCTATAAAAACGATTTAATAATGATAATTTATAAAATTTTACAATTGGCATATTATTTTGTTTATAAAGCAATTTTAACGATATATATCCCGCGATAATCAGTCATGGCAGCTCATAGCACTGATATATTTTTCCAGATAGGGTAGTCTTTATCTGGCAGTCGCAATTATTTAAACGACGTATCCCAAGGAGCTATGCATGAGTGACAATGAAAACAGCAAAACGCAGATTGATAATTTACGTGATGTGGTTTCTCAGCTGAAGGAAATGAGACACTATGCACAATCCAATACCGAGACGCTGTCTGCGCAATGGCTGGCTTTCGACCAAGGCGAATATAAACATAAGGAATTCGCTGGGGCGATTGGCGACCTGCTGAATAAACAGGGTGCCTGCCTTGAAGGGTTGGAAAAAACCATTCAGGATATCGAGATAGAAATAAATCGTCTCGACAGTGAGTCCTGATAATACGAATTTACGCTAACCCGCCTTAGGCGGGTTTTTATTATTCCGAGCGGCAAATTACCCGGGCGATATCTTTTGAATTATTCAAGGTCCGCACTTCGCCGAACAGCTCGGTCGCCTCGTCATATTCCTTACGTAAATAACCCAGCCACTGCTTGATGCGCGCCACGTGATAAAGGCCGGTATCGCCCTGCTTTTCCAGATGAACGTATTTTTGCAGCAGTTGCACCACCTGCGGCCAGGGCATGCGCGGTTCGTTATACTTCACCACCCGGCTCAGGTTAGGGACGTTAAGCGCGCCACGTCCCAGCATTACCGCATCACAGCCGGTGGTTTGCAGGCAATCCTGCGCACTTTGCCAGTCCCAGATTTCGCCGTTGGCGATCACCGGTATGCTCAAGCGTTGGCGGATCTCGCCAATCGCTGCCCAGTTGATGCGTTCCGCCTTGTAGCCGTCCTCTTTGGTACGGCCATGCACCGCCAGCTCGGTGGCACCCGCCTGTTGCACCGCGTCGGCGATTTCAAAACTGCGGCTGTCGCTGTCCCAACCTAACCGAACTTTTACCGTGACCGGCAAATGATCCGGCACCGCCGCACGCATCGCTTTGGCCCCCTGATAAATCAGCTCCGGATCTTTCAGCAGCGTCGCGCCACCGCCGCTGCCGTTGACCAGCTTGGACGGACAGCCGCAGTTGAGATCGACGCCATAGGACCCGAGTTCAACCGCACGGGCGGCGTTTTCCGCCAGCCACTGCGGATATTGGCCCAGCAATTGGATGCGCACCAGGGTGCCGGATGGCGTGCGGCTGGCATGATGCAGTTCGGGGCACAGGCGATAGAAAGATTTGGCGGGTAACAGCTGATCGACTACGCGCAGGAATTCGGTGATGCACAGGTCGTAGTCGTTCACTTCGGTGAGTAACTCACGCACCAAAGAATCGAGAACGCCCTCCATCGGAGCCAATAATACGCGCATGATTACCCCTGCTAAAAAAGACGCGCAATGATACGGGCGAATACCCGCATCAGACAAGCATCCAGGGGAATAAAAGCCGGCTAGCTCAAACGGCGTATCGGTTCATTGGCGAGAAACGCCACGATGTCTTCGATCGCTTCGCGGAAATAAATGCCATAGTTATCATCCGCCACGTAGCCCAGATGCGGCGTCGCCAACACATTGGGCAGACGGCGGAAGATATCGTCGAGCGGCAGAGGCTCGACCTCGAATACATCCAGCCCGGCCCCGGCTATCCACTGGTTCTGCAAGGCGTCAATCAACGCAGCGCGGTCGACAATGGCCGCACGTGAGGTGTTGATCAGGTAAGCGGTTTTTTTCATTGCCTGCAGCTCCTGCTGGCCCACCAGCCCGCGAGTGCGTTCACTCAGCACCAGATGGACGGAAACAAAGTCGCTTTGTTCAAACAGCGCCTGTTTAGATTCCGCCAGGTGACCCCCCTGCTGAGCGGCTTTTTCCGCCGTCAGATTTTGGCTCCAGGCCACCACACGCATGCCAAAGGCCTGCGCGACCACCGCCATCTGACTGCCAATCTTGCCCAGGCCCAACAGCCCCAACGTTTTCCCTTGTAGCGTCACGCCCAGCGCCTGCTGCCAGGGGCCGTTATTACGCAGCCCGGCGTTTTCCGGCACGATATGCTTCGCCAGCCCAAGCAACAGCGCCCAGGTCAGCTCCATCGGCGCGGCCGAACCGCTGGCGGTACCGCAGACCACAACGCCACGTTGCGCCGCCGCGGCCAGATCAACAGACGCATTGCGCATACCCGAGGTGATCACCAGCTTCAACTTAGGCAAACGCACCAACAGCGAGGCCGTGATTGGCGTGCGCTCGCGCATGATCACCAGAATGTCGCAATCCTGCAGGTGCACGGCCAACTCCGCTTCGTCGGTAAAATGCTGGCTCATGGCGAATACTTCTACCCGATCGGCAATAGCCGACCAGTCCGCCATGCCAAGCGCCACCTGCTGATAATCATCAAGAATTGCACACTTCAATTTCATCTTCGGCTCCGGGAAGCAGAGACAGTCAATCAGCGCGTACGTCGATCAGCACCGGGCAGTCGGCGTTTTCTATTACCAAAGCGCTGTGCGAGCCTCTCAACAAACGGTTAAAGGGTGAAAGATGCCTGCGGCCCATAATAATCATGCTGGCATTCAGCTCTTTAGCCTGAGCCACTATGGTTTCCGCCGGTTCACCGGGCACTACCTTGCCACGCGCGCTGACACCGGCATCTTTCAATTCACTCAGCGCCTGACGCACTACGGCTGCCGCTGCGCCTTGTTCATCCTGTGCGCAGCCAAAATCCGCCGGATCTTCACCGACGGCAATCTCATAGGGGCCCGTCGTGGAATAGCTGAGGTCCACACAGCATAGCACCACTACCGTTGCCCGTTGGGCCAACCCCTGTTCAGCAGCCAGTGAAATAACTTTACGAGCAGTGGCGGAATTATCAACTGCGACCAACAGCGTTTTCATCGTCTTCTCCCGTCAATCTCGCGATGTGCCTTTACCAATCTCATCGATCAGCGCCTCTTTGCATTTGAGGATCTCCTCACGATAGCGAGCTTCGTTTTTGATCAAGCGACTGCTGGGCACTAACAGGCTGATGGAGAAGCGCCCGAGGATAGTGTCGATAGCCACCGCCATGGTGGAGACGCCTTCCAGCGTTTCTTCCCGGTCGTAAGCCAGGCCGGTACGGCGTATTTCAGCCAAGCGATCCATCAACCCGGCAAAATCACGTACCGTCAAGTCAGTCACCGCCTGATAGGCTTCACCCAACAGATCCCGCGCCGCATCATCGCTGTTCAACGCCAGTAGCGCCCGCCCGCCGGAGGTGCTGTACAGCGGCAAATTCATGCCGATGCGCGGTACGACTCGCAGTTCCCGATCCGCCACGATGTAGTGCACCACAGCCAACTGCAGCCCGCTGGCTCGTCCCAGAGATACCGTCTCACCGGTAGCATCGCTCAATGCCTGCAACCAGGGGGTGGCAATCGCCACCATTTCAGTATGTACGCTGGCAATCAGCCGCAACAGCGACGGCCCCAGGCGTACGCCGCCGGCTCCGCCACGCACCAGTTGTACAGAATCCAACGCATTGACAATACGCTGCACGGTGGAGCGCGGCAGATCGACCGCCGCAGCGATTTCCCCCAGGCTCATGCCGTTCGGTTTTTCACCCAGGGCATCAAGGATTTTCGCTGCACGGGTAATGACCTGAATGCCACCGGCCCTTTCATCATCACAGTAGGTTGTAGGTTCAGACATTGAGGCTCTCTCCCTGACTTTTGGCCCACACTGTAACATTTTTTTATTCCCCCAGACACGATGTACCACATTGCAATACAGCGAACCACAATGTAGCATGCATCACATTGTACCACCATGCAATACAGTGCATCGCTAGTTTCGTTACCGGAGTCACACTATGAATGTTCAGCCTGCGCCTGCCGCTGCACCGCATCCTTTCACCCTGCGCCTGGCATTAGGCCTGGTGGGGGTACTGATTGCTGCCCTGACTTCGGGGCTGAATGACCGGTTAAGCGATCTGGCGTTGGCGGATATTCGTGCGGCTATCGGCATTGGCTATGACGAAGCCAGTTGGATCACCTCGTCTTATCAGGCTGCGGAGGTGGCAGCAATGATGGTCGCGCCCTGGTTTGCCGTGACGTTCTCACTGCGGCGCTTTGCCCTGGTGATGGTCAGCGGATTTGCTGCGGTCGGCGTACTCCAACCCTTAGTCTCTGATCCCACGTTGTTTATTGCGCTACGAATCGTTCAAGGCCTGTTTGGCGGTGCACTGCCGCCGCTGCTGATGACGGTCGCGCTGCGTTTTCTGCCGCCGGGTATCAAACTTTATGGTTTGGCCGCCTACGCGCTCACCGCCACCTTTGGTCCCAACGTCGCGGCGCCGCTGGCGGCGCTGTGGACCGATCATCTGGGCTGGCAGTTTGTCTTCTGGCAGGCTATCCCGCTGTGTTTTATCGCTTCTTTATTGATGGGATGGGGGCTACCGCAGGATCCATTACGCCTTGAACGTTTACACCAGATCGATCTGTTCGGCATGCTGACCGGTTGTAGTGGCATTGCATTGTTGATCCTGTCGCTGACGCAGGGAGAGCGGCTCGACTGGTTTAATTCGCCGTTGATTTGCCTGATGCTGCCGGTATCCATCGCATTGCTGGTGACGTTTTTAATCAACGAATGGTATCACCCGCTCCCCCTGTTCAAGCTGCAAATGCTGAAGCGGATAAACCTGTCTCATAGTCTGCTGACGCTGGCAGGCGTACTGATACTGGGGCTATCCGGCTCACTGCTTCCTTCATTCTATTTCTCGCAGGTTGAAGGTTTCCGCACCGCACAATTCGCGCCACTGGCGCTGACTATTGGCTTACCGCAGTTAGTGATAGCGCCACTCGTCGCTACCCTGCTGAATTTCCGTTGGATTGACTGTCGCTGGATGCTCGCCGCCGGTGCGGGCCTCATCGTCAGCGCTTGCTTGCTGGGTATGCAATTAACCGATGATTGGGCACGGCAAAACTTCTGGCTGATCCAGAGCCTGCTGGCGTTTGGTCAACCGATGATGATTTTGCCGGTCCTGATGACCTCCACCAGCGTCGTGCTGGCACCCGAGGGGCCTTTCGCCTCAGCGATGTTTAACACCGTACGCGGCTTCTCGACCGTGGCGGCGGGGAGTCTGGTGGAGAATTTCATGAGTCACCGGGAGAAGTTCCACTCTCAGGTGCTGGTGGATCGACTGGGCAATAGCCCATGGCTAATGACCGCAGAGAACGCAGAACAAGCTAGCGGCGCCATGCCGTTATTGCCGGACGGATCGGTCAGTTCTGCGGAAAACCTCGGGCATTTTTCAACGTTAGTGAAACATCAGGCGATGATCCTCAGCATCAGTGATGCCTATCTGCTGATTATCTGCTGTGCCCTGCTGCTGGTGCTGTTGACTGCCTGGCTACCGACCCGCGTCTACCCGCCGCAAACCCTTTTACCTTTAGTTCCAAAAACATCAGGATCATAACCATGAGCTTCACTCCTGCAAAACGAACCTTAACTCTGGCGCTGTTGCTGGTCATCCTGTTGGCCATCGCTTTCTTTGTCTATTCATCGCTTACCCGCCACCATTTTCGTACCGACGACGCGGTGGTGACGGCCGATTACACACTGGTGGCGCCCAAGGTTTCCGGCTATATCCGCAGCGTTAACGTGACCGATAACCAGCAGGTTAAACCCGGCGAAGTATTGGCCACTATCGACGACCGCGACTATCGCGTGGCGCTGGAAACGGCAGAGGCCAATCTGCAAATTAGCCAGGCCAAGCTGGCCAGTATTCAAGCGCAGCTGGATCAACAACAGGCCAATATTGCCCAACAGGAAGCCGGCGTCAGCGCCAGCCAGGCCACGCTCAACTACGCGGGGCAAAATGCCGACCGCTATCGCCGGCTGCTAAAAACCGGCACCGCAACCGCTGATGAACAGCAAAAGTCCGCCTCCGCGATGCAAAGCGCCGCGGCACAGCTGAAACAAAACCAGGCTGGCGTGGTCTCTGCACGCAAAGAGGTCGGGGTATTGCAGGCCAGCAGGAAACAGGCCGAAGCCAACATTGCCGCCTCACAGGCCAGCGTTGACCAGGCACGCCTCAATCTTTCTTATACGCAAATCATCGCGCCCATTGCCGGCACCGTGGGCCAGCGAGCGGTACGCGAAGGGGCCTGGGTCTCTGCCGGGACGAGGTTGCTGGCGGTAGTGCCACTGCAGCAGAGCTATGTTGTCGCCAACTTCCTGGAAACCCAGTTGGCCAATGTCTCCGCCGGCCAACCGGTATCGATCCGCGTAGATGCGCTGCCCGGCGTAACGCTGCGCGGTCATGTCGACAGCATAGCGCCCGCCACCGGCGCCACCTTTGCCGCCATCAGCGCCGATAATGCCACCGGCAACTACACCAAAGTGGTGCAACGCCTGCCGGTGAAAATTCTGCTGGAGCCGAACCAGGCTGACCTGGCACGGTTGCGGGTCGGTATGTCGGTGGTGCCGGAACTCGAAATGCGCTGAGAACTTTTGCCCCGCGCTTTGACGCGATCATCTGGGTTTTCACGTAAAAAAAAGCCACCGTAAACGGTGGCTTTTTTATCATCAGGGTATCAGCTTACTCGGCCGGGCGGCTGCGCGGACGACGCGAAGGTGCGCCTGAACGCGGTTTGCCATCACCCTGTGGGCGGGCGCTGCCGCCACCGCGGTTTTCACGCTGGCCGCCGTTGCCACTGCGCTGGCCGCCACCGTTACCGGCGCGTTGACCACCGCCGTTGCCGCGCGGCGCACCACGTCCACCACCCTGACGGCCGTTAATGATCGGCTCCGCCTTGATGCTTGGATCTGGCTCGTAGCCTGGCAGGGCAATACGCGGGATTTCACGCTTGAGCAGGCGTTCGATATCGCGCAGCAGCTTGTGTTCATCCACGCACACCAGCGAGATAGCCTCACCGGTACGTTCTGCACGACCGGTACGACCGATACGGTGTACGTAGTCTTCCGGTACGTTAGGCAGTTCGTAGTTCACCACGTGTGGCAACTGATCGATGTCCAGACCACGCGCCGCGATGTCGGTAGCAACCAATACGCGAATTTTACCGTCTTTAAAATCGGCCAACGCACGGGTACGAGCGCCCTGGCTTTTATTGCCGTGGATCGCAGCGGCCGTGATGCCGTCTTTATTCAACTGTTCGGCCAGGTGGTTAGCACCGTGCTTGGTGCGGTTGAACACCAGCACCTGCTTCCAGTCACCTTCACCGATCATCTGGGACAGCAATTCCCGCTTACGCTTCTTGTCTACGAAGTGCACGCTTTGTTCGATCTGCTCGGACGCGGTATTGCGGCGCGCCACTTCAACCGATGCCGGGTTGTGCAACAGCTTGTTGGCCAGCCCTTTGATATCGTCGGAGAAGGTCGCAGAGAACAACAGGTTCTGACGCTTGGCAGGCAGCTTGGCCAGCACGCGGCGGATATCATGGATAAAGCCCATATCCAGCATGCGGTCGGCTTCGTCCAGCACCAGAATTTCAACTTTGGACAGGTCAACGGCGCGTTGGTGTTCCAGATCCAGCAGGCGACCCGGCGTTGCCACCAGAATGTCGACGCCGCCGCGCAGTTTCATCATCTGCGGGTTGATGCTCACACCACCAAATACCACCAGCGAACGCAGGCGCAGGTATTTGCTGTAGGCTTCGACGTTTTCGCCGATCTGCGCTGCCAGCTCACGGGTTGGCGTCAGGATCAACGCACGTACCGGACGGCGGCCTTTGACCGGATGGTCATGCTTACTCAGCAGCTGCAGCAGCGGCAGGGTAAAGCCAGCGGTTTTACCGGTACCGGTCTGGGCGCTGGCCATCAGGTCACGACCTTCCAATACGACAGGAATCGCCTGGCGTTGAATTGGCGTAGGTTCGCGATAGCCCTGTTCTTCAACAGCGCGCAGAATTTCAGCACTTAAGCCGAGGGTTTCAAATGACATAAAGAGAAAAACTCCAGATCCCCCCTAACCTAACAGTGTTCGGTGCAGTTTCCTGGGAGGATTATCAGACGGGACATTAAGCATGACCACGAGGGATTGGCACAAACTGCAGTGCACCAAGCGGGCGATTGTAGCAGAACTCGAACAAGAAAACGCAATTTTACTGGCTCAAAGCACAATATGCCGGGAATTCAGCCTAGTCCGAAAAAATAACCTTAAATAAACGATGCCTACTGGTTGCATTTTACCCAAGCTGGCATAAAGTTAATCATATGATTGATTAACTTTAGCGAGTGCCATCAATGCCAAATAACCAGACCGCCAGCCGGGCACGGGGTGAGCAGGCGCGACAGCAGCTGATCGCCGCCGCCATCGAGATGTTCGGCGAATATGGCATTCAGGGTGCGACCACCCGCGATATCGCCCAGCGCGCCGGGCACAACATCGCCGCCATCACCTACTACTTCAATTCCAAAGAAGGCCTGTATCTGGCCGTTGCACAGTGGATTGCCGATTTTATCCAGCAGGCGTTTCGCCCCCTGGCCGACGAGATTGATCGCTTCTGGCAGTTGCCGGCCACCGAACGCCTGCCGGAGCACCACCTCGACCACCTGAAGCGCGGCCTACTGGCGTTCAGCGATTTGATGACGCAACCGCAGACGCTGAACCTGAGCAAAATCATGTCGCGCGAGCAGCTTTCCCCCACCGATGCCTACCCGCTGATCCACCAGCAGGTGGTCGCACCGCTGCATGACAAGCTTTGTCGCCTGCTGGCGGCCTACACCGGCCTGGATGGGAATTCGACCAAAATCGTGCTGCATACCCACGCGCTGATCGGCGAAGTGCTGTCGTTTCGCGTGGCGCGGGAAACCGTTCGCCGTCAGGCCGGCTGGCAGCAGATCGGCGCGGCCGAGGCGGAACAAATCAGCGAGGTGCTGGCTGAACATATCGAGATTCTGGTTAATGGGCTGCGCCAACGCTATGGCGCGTAAATTCAGGCAGGGAGTGTTATGAACAAGAAACGCAGTGCCCTCATTGTGGCGGCTATTGTGCTGATCGCCGCGGCCGTTTACGGGGTTTGGTATTACCAGCAGCAGCAGGACAAACCGCTGACGCTGTATGGCAACGTGGATATCCGCACGGTGAATTTGGGCTTCCGCGTCGATGGGCGGCTGGCGTCGCTGACGGTGGATGAAGGCGATGCCCTTCAGCCGGGGCAATTGCTCGGGAAACTGGACGACGCGCCTTACATCAACGCCCTGCAGCAGGCGCAGGCTAACGTCGGCAGTGCCAAAGCCAAACTGGCGCTGCTGCTGGCCGGTTATCGTACCGAAGAAATCGCCCAGGTGCGTTCGGAAATGGCGCAGCGCCTGTCCGCGTTCAGTTACGCCGACAGCTACTTGAAGCGACAACAGGGACTGTGGGCGAAAAACGCCACTTCTGCCGACGCGCTGGAAGATGCCCGTACCGCACGCAATCAGGCGCAGGCCAACCTGCAGGCGTCAAAGGACAAGCTGGCGCAATACCTGAAAGGCAACCGGCCGCAGGAGATTGAAGAAGCCAAAGCCAATCTGGCGCAGAGCGAAGCCGCACTGGCTCAGGCACAGCTTAATTTACACGACACCACTCTGGTTTCCCCGTCGGCCGGCACCGTACTGACTCGGGCAGTTGAGCCAGGCACCATGCTTAATGCCGGCGGCACGGTGTTTACTCTGTCGCTGACCCGTCCGGTCTGGGTACGTGCCTACGTGAATGAAGTCAATCTGGGTAAAGCAACGCCGGGCACCGAACTGGAAATTTATACCGACAGCCGACCGAACAAGCCCTATCACGGCAAAATTGGTTTTGTCTCACCGACCGCTGAATTCACGCCGAAAAGCGTCGAAACCCCAGACCTGCGAACCGATCTGGTGTACCGCTTGCGGGTGATCGTCACCGATGCCGATGACGCGCTGCGCCAGGGGATGCCGGTTACCGTTCACTTTGCCAAACCTTGAGGGGACGGTGATGGAACAGGTGATTGAGCTGGAAGCGCTGGAGAAACGTTTTCCGTCGCTGCAAAAACCGGCGGTCGCCAGCCTGACCACCCGGCTGACCAGCGGCGCGGTTACCGGGCTGGTTGGCCCGGACGGCGCCGGAAAAACCACCCTGCTACGCATGCTGGCCGGTTTGCTCAAACCCAGCAGCGGAACGTTACGCGTCGCCGGGCTGGATCCGATCGCTCAGGATCGCCAGTTGCACGCGATCCTCGGTTATATGCCGCAAAAGTTTGGCCTTTACGAAGATCTGACGGTGATGGAGAACCTGACGCTGTATGCCGATCTGCGCGGCGTCACTGGCGATCTGCGTAAACAGACTTTTGATCGGCTGCTGACATTTACCGATCTCACCCGCTTCACCAGCCGGCTGGCGGGCAAACTGTCGGGCGGCATGAAGCAGAAGCTTGGGCTGGCTTGTACGCTGGTCGGGCAACCGCAGGTGCTGTTGCTCGATGAGCCCGGCGTCGGCGTCGATCCGATCTCGCGCCGCGAGCTGTGGCGCATGGTGCATGAGCTGGCCAACGACGGCATGCTGATCCTGTGGAGCACTTCCTATCTGGACGAAGCGGAACAATGCCGTGAAGTGCTGTTGCTCAATGAAGGGGAACTGTTGTTCAGCGGCGCACCTAAAGATCTCACCCAGCGCATGGCCGGGCGCACGGTGTTGATAGCACCACCAGCCGGCAGCCACCGTGCCTTGCTGCAACGCGCGATCTGCCTGCCTGCGGTCACCGACGGCGTGATCCAGGGCAAATATCTGCGCCTGATCCTGAAAGAAGGCGAAGATCACCGCCAGGTGTTGCAGGCGTTGGATCTGCCGGACGCCGAACTGAGCGAAGCGGAACCGCGCTTTGAGGATGCATTTATCGATTTGCTCGGCGGCGGGCCGAACAGCAAGTCGGCGCTGGCGGAAATCATGCCAACCGTCGAAGGGGAAAGCACCGAAACCGTGATCGAAGCGCAGGGACTGACGAAGAAATTCGGTGACTTTGCCGCCACCGACCACGTGGATTTTAAAGTGCAGCGCGGCGAGATTTTTGGCCTGCTGGGCCCCAACGGGGCCGGTAAGTCCACCACTTTCAAAATGATGTGCGGGCTGCTGGTGCCAACCGAAGGCAAGGCGTTGGTGCTGGGAATGGACCTGAAAACCAGCTCGGGCAAGGCGCGCCAGCATTTGGGCTACATGGCGCAAAAATTCTCGCTGTACGGCAACCTGACGGTGGCGCAAAACCTGAAATTTTTCTCCGGCGTGTATGGCCTGAGCGGCAAGGCGCAGCGCGAAAAAATCAGTGAGATGTCCCGCGCCTTCAACTTCGACCCCATCATTAACCAGACGCCAGATTCCCTGCCGCTTGGCTTCAAACAACGGCTGGCGTTGGCCTGCGCGCTGATGCACGAACCGGATATTCTGTTTCTCGACGAACCCACCTCCGGTGTCGATCCCCTCACCCGGCGTGAATTCTGGCTGCATATCAACGGCATGGTAGACAAGGGCGTCACCGTCATGGTCACCACCCACTTTATGGACGAGGCGGAATATTGCGACCGCATCGGGCTGGTGTATCGCGGCAAAATCATCGCCGCCGGGACCCCGGACGATCTCAAGCATCAGGTGGCCAGCAGCGAGAACCCCAACCCTTCGATGGAGCAAGCATTTATCGAACTGGTGCAGGGTTATGATCAGGAGGAAAAAGCATGAATAGCGAAACGGCCAGCACCGACGACAGCGGTTTCTCCTGGCGGCGGCTGCGCGCGCTGTGCCTGAAAGAGACGCGGCAAATTATGCGCGATCCGAGCAGCGGGCTGATCGCCTTCGTCATTCCGCTGATGCTGCTGTTTATTTTTGGCTACGGCATCAACCTGGATTCCAGCAAGCTGCGGCTGGGGATTTTGATGGAACAACAAAGCGAAGAGGCACGCGATCTGGCTAACGCTTTTACCGGTTCGCCCTATATCGAGCCCACCATCAGCGACAATCGCCAGCAGTTGATCCAGCTGATGCAAGCCGGGCGCATCCGCGGGCTGGTGGTGATCCCCAATGATTTTGCCCAACGTATGGCGCGGCCGCACGACAGCGCCCCCTTGCAAATCATTACCGACGGCAGTGAACCCAATACCGCCAACTTCGTTCAGGGCTATACCCAGGGAGTGTGGCAAATCTGGCAACAGCAGCGCGCCACCGACAGCGGGCGCGAAGAAAAACCGCTGATCGACGTGCAGATGCGCTACTGGTTTAACCCGGCGGCCATCAGCCGGCATTACATCATTCCCGGCGCCATCACCATTATCATGACGGTCATCGGCGCTATCCTCACCTCGTTGGTGATCGCACGCGAATGGGAGCGCGGCACCATGGAAGCGCTGCTTTCCACTCAGGTGACGCGAACCGAACTGCTGCTGTCGAAGCTGGTGCCTTACTACTTCCTCGGCATGATCGCCATGGTGTTGTGCATGGTGGTTTCGGTGTGGGTGCTCGGGGTGCCCTATCGCGGCTCTCTGCTGATTCTGTTCGTCATCAGCAGCCTGTTCCTCGCCAGTACGCTCGGCATGGGGCTGCTGATTTCCACCATTACCCGCAACCAGTTCAACGCGGCGATGGTGGCGCTGAACGCCGCCTTTCTGCCGTCGATTATGCTGTCCGGCTTTATCTTCCAGATCGACAGCATGCCGGCCATCGTACGCGCCGTCACTTACATCATTCCGGCGCGTTACTTCGTCAGCACGCTGCAAACGCTATTCCTGGCGGGCAACGTCGGCACGGTGTTGATGATTAACCTGCTGTTCCTGATCGCTTCTGCGGTGGTATTTATCGGCCTGACGGCCTGGAAAACCCAGCGGCGGCTGGATTAAGGGGAAAGAAGATGTTTCACCGTCTCTGGACGTTAATCATTAAGGAAATGCAATCGCTGCTGCGCGACCCGCAAACCCGCGCCATTCTGATTTTGCCGGTTATTCTGCAGGTGCTGCTGTTTCCCTTCGCCGCCACGCTGGAAGTGACCAATGCCACCATTGCGGTGTACAGCGAAGACAGCGGCCATGCCTCGGTCGAGCTGACCCAGCGCTTTGCCAAGGCCAAGGCCTTCTCCCACGTGCTGCTATTGCGCAGCCCCCAAGAGATACAAAGCGTTATCGATAACCAAAAAGCGCTGCTGCTGATCCGTTTCCCGGCACAATTTTCACGGGATATCGCCAGCGGCAATACGGCCCCGCTGCAGTTGTTGCTCGATGGGCGTAACTCCAACAGCGCACAGATCGCTGCCAACTATGTGCAGCAGATTGTGCAGGACTACCAAAATGAGCTGATCGGCAACCGTGCCAAGCCTAACAACAGTGAACTGGTGGTGCGCAACTGGTATAACCCGAATTTGGACTACAAGTGGTTTGTGGTGCCGTCGCTGATCGCCATGATCACCACCATTGGCGTGCTGATAGTGACTTCGCTGTCGGTGGCGCGCGAACGTGAACAGGGCACGCTGGAGCAACTGCTGGTGTCGCCGTTAACCACCTGGCAGATTTTTATCGGCAAAGCGGTGCCGGCGCTGATCGTCGCCACCTTCCAGGCCAGCATAGTGTTGCTGATCGGCATCTTTATCTATCAGATCCCGTTCGCCGGGTCGCTGCTGTTGTTCTACGGCACCATGTTGATTTACGGGCTGTCGCTGGTGGGGTTCGGCCTGCTGATTTCGTCGCTGTGCGCCACCCAGCAACAGGCGTTTATCGGCGTGTTCGTGTTTATGATGCCGGCCATCCTGCTCTCCGGTTATGTTTCACCGGTGGAGAATATGCCGGTGTGGCTGCAAAACCTCACCTGGGTAAACCCCATCCGCCACTTCACCGACATCACCAAACAGATCTATTTGAAAGACGCCAGTTTCAGCATCATCTGGCACAGCCTGTGGCCGCTGTTGGCCATTACCGCCACCACCGGCAGCGCCGCCTATGCCATGTTCCGCCGTAAAATTGCATAAAAAAAGACTCTGCGATCGAGATCGCAGAGTCTTTCTATTCGCTGTAAATCCTATGGATTTCATGCTGCGGCTAGGCGAGCGCAGCCAACAACGCTGCAGCTTGAAAGACGACGGATTTAGCGGCGGTTGCCGAAAATGCGCAGCAACATCAGGAACAGGTTGATGAAATCGAGATACAGCGTCAACGCGCCAACAATGGCGTATTTGCGGAAGCTGTCTTTATCATCGGCATTCAGTTGCTCGCCCATGGCCTTCAGTTTCTGGGTGTCGTACGCCGTCAGGCCAACAAACACCACCACGCCGATATAGGTAATTGCCCACATCAACGCCGTGCTTTTCAGCCAGATATTGACCAGCGAAGCCAGCACAATCCCGATAAGTGCCATAAACAACATGCTGCCGAAACCGCTCAGGTCGCGCTTGGTGGTGTAGCCGTACAGGCTCATCGCACCGAACATGCCGGCGGTCACCACGAAGGTGCTGGCGATCGAGCTGTAGGTGTAAGCGATGAAAATGCTGGAAAGCGTCAGCCCGGTCAGCGCCGAATAGAGCATAAACAGCGAGGTGGCGACCGTGCCACTAAGACGATTGACCATGCCGGAAATGACGAACACCAGCCCCAACTGCGCGATGATCAGGCCAAAGAAGGTGATCTGGCTGGAGAAGATAAAGTTAAGGATCGCAGGCGTGTTGGCCGCGTACCAGGAAACAAACGCCGTCAACAGCATACCGCAGGTCATCCAGCCATAAACCTGCGCCATATAAGCCTGAATGCCGCTGTTGGCACGTTCGACGATTGAACCATTAGAGCGTGGATATCGGTCCATGACGGTTACCTTTTGCATATGAAACAAGATTTCGACCCCCATTTATGGGGCTCGGCCTGCTATAAGCGTACCACATAAAACCTGATGGCAAAGCGGCAAAGGTATTGATTTGTTTCCGCTGTTACGCGTTATGCGCTGAATAATTGGAGTTGCATCAAGGCGGCAACTGAGCGAATCCCCAGGAGCTTAGATAACTAAGTGGCTGGGGTGAGCAAAGGCGGGCAACACAGATGCAGCTTCAAGTATGACGGAATACTGATCGGTTAAGCCTGACTGGCATTTTTTTATTCGGTCCCTGTAGGTTCAGTGTAGGTAGAATTGCCGTCAATATCCGGCATTTCTCTGCCGCCACAATGAACGGCAATTGGAGGGGCCGAAGGCCCGGCCCCTCCACCCGCGCCTTCGCTTAACACCCTCTGTCCGCTGCGCGGATTCCCTCGCTGCACCTAGGTTGTCGGGCGGATCGGCTACGACAAACGTCCCTGTTAGTCTCGCCTCAACCGGCCTTCCCTGGCCGGTTGCCCCTGACAACGCCGTCTTGCTCGGCAGCCGGTGATGCGCACCAAGGTCAACACCCGCACTGGCAGCCACCGGGCAGCTTATGCCCTCAGTTTGACGCTACGTGATGAAAGACAGTGAAAATGATGAGATGAGCAGGGTGTTGGGCGCCCTTGAAGACGTCGAACGCAGGAGCGACGCATAGGCGAAACCGCCAGGGACGGCGGTTTCAGGCGAGACAGGCAGGGACGCCTGTCGTAGCCGGCCGTGATGCGGCGTGATGAAGTGAGAGCCGTTGGCGCAGCCAACCGTCTGATAGGGCAAAGGCGCGGGTTGCAAGGGGCCGCGCCTCGGCCCCTTGCTCGGTCGGAGCCTAAGACCCTCAGGGTGCTTTGCTCGTTTATCGACCGAAAATAACCTCGAACTTGCCAAAAAGCACCTTAACTGATCGGCATTTCTTCAAGTATGACGCGTGTTATGCCAGCGTTCCGCCGCCTGGCGATCGCTGTCGCGCGCATCGACCCAACGGTCTCCCTCCCCGACGGCTTCGCGTTTCCAGAAGGGCGCCCGGGTTTTCAGGTAATCCATAATGAACTCGGCGGCCTCGAACGCCATGCTGCGGTGCGCGCTGGTCACGCCAACGAAGACAATCTCATCACCGGGAAACAGCTCGCCCACGCGATGGATCACCGTCGCGCGCTGCAAGGGCCAACGGCTACGGGCTTCGTCCAGGATCTCGGCCAGCGCTTTTTCGGTCATGCCAGGGTAGTGCTCCAGCGTCAGCGCACTGACGTCATCGCCCAGATTATGATTGCGTACCTTGCCGGTAAAGGTGACCACGGCGCCATCATCGTCGCACTGCGCCAACCACTGGTATTCGTCGCCGACGCTGAACGGCGCTTCACCCACGCGGATACGGGTATTTTCCACCATTAACCTCCGGTTACCGGTGGAAAGAAAGCGACTTCATCGCCGGCGCGCAGCGGATGTTCGGCCGCCACCAGCGACTGGTTCACCGCGGTCAACAGCTTGCCGGACTCCAGCGCCAATGCCCAACGGTCGCCACGTTCGCACAGCGCCTTACGCAGCGCCTCTACCGTCGGGTAATCTGCAGGCATCGATAAATCGCCGGTGCCAACCAGTTCGCGTACCTGAGCAAAAAAAAGAATATTAATCATAGTTCCACCTTAAAATCACCGGATTTGCCGCCGCTTTTCGCCAGCAGCCGCACCGGGCCGATCACCATGTCTTTCTGTACCGCTTTACACATGTCGTAAATGGTCAATGCAGCCACTGAAGCCGCGGTTAACGCTTCCATTTCAACACCGGTCTTACCGGTCAGTCGGCAACAGGTTTCAATCCGCACCCGGCTGTGTTCCGGTTGGGCCTCCAACTGCACTTCGACCTTGCTCAGCATCAGCGGATGGCACAGCGGGATCAGCTCCCAGGTGCGTTTCGCCGCCTGAATACCGGCGATGCGCGCCGTGGCAAACACGTCGCCCTTGTGGTGGCTGCCCTCGATAATCATCGCCAGCGTGGTCGGCAACATCTCGACGAAAGCTTCGGCGCGCGCCTCGCGCACCGTTTCTGCTTTGGCTGAAACGTCAACCATATGGGCTTCGCCCGCGGCGTTAATGTGAGTTAGCTGCGTCATAATTTTTATTTCTTCAGATGTGGCAGAAAGTTGCACGGGCGATGACGCGCGTCCAACTGCTCTTCAATAATGCGTTCCCAGGCGGTGCGACAGGCGCGGGTTGACCCCGGCATGGCAAAAATGACCGTCTGGTTGGCCATACCGGCCAGCGCGCGCGACTGGACAGTGGCGGTGCCAATCTCTTCGTAAGACACCATGCGGAACAGTTCGCCGAACCCTTCCACTTCGCGATCGAACAGCGGCAGCAGCGCTTCCGGGGTGTAGTCTCTGGCGGTAAAGCCGGTGCCCCCGGTGATCAGCACCGCCTGTACCGTTTCGTCTGCAATCCACGTGGAAACGCGTGCGCGGATCAGGTATTTGTCGTCTTTGACGATGGCGCGATCCACTACCCGGTGTCCGGCTTCAAGCGCCGCTTCTTGCAGGTACTGGCCCGAGGTGTCTTCCGCTTCGCCACGGCTGTCCGAAACGGTCAAAATAGCGATATGTACCGGAATGAATTCACTGTTGGCATGACTCATTGTTCACTTTGCTCCTATTCATAGGATACCCAATAGATTTCAAGTTGCAGCTAGGCGGCAAGGCCGTAAATCCCCAGGAGCTTACTCAGGTAAGTGACTGGGGTGAGCGCCCGCAGCCAACAACGCTGCGGCTTGAAAGATGCCGGGGATCAGCCGCCGATAAACGACAGGTTCTGCGTTATGCCACTGTTACCCTGATGCAGGAAGTGAGTCTGTTTCTTACTCAGCAGCCCGCCCTGGATGCGGTCCTTCAGTTCATCAAGCTGCTGATCATTCGTCAGCAGATCGCGCAGACCAATGCCCTGCTCGCCGAACAGACACAGGTGTAAATTGCCGATAGCGGAAACACGCAGCCGGTTGCAGCTGGCGCAGAAATCTTTTTCATACGGCATGATCAAGCCCACTTCACCCTGATAATCCGGATGGCTGAACACCTGCGCCGGGCCGTCGCTGCGGCCGCGCGGCTGGCGCTGCCAGCCCTGCTGTTCCAGCTGCAAACGGATCACTTCACCGGAAACGTGGTGCTTGCGAAACAGATCGCCCCCCTCGCCGGTTTCCATCAGTTCGATAAAGCGCAGTTGAATCGGGCGGTCTTTGATCCAGTTAAGGAAGGCGCCCAGCTGTTGGTGGTTCACGTCACGCATCAGCACCGCGTTGACCTTCACCTTGCTGAAACCGGCGGTAAAGGCGGCGTCGATGCCGTCCATCACCTGGCGGAACTTGTCCTGCCCGGTAATGGCATGAAATTGGCGGGGATCCAGGCTGTCGACGCTGACGTTGACCGCCGTCAGGCCGGCATCACGCCAGCCGGCGACGTCGCGCGCCATACGGTAACCGTTGGTGGTCACGGCGAGCTGGCGGATGGCCGGGTTTTCACGCACGGCGGCGATGATCTCGGTGAAATCGCGGCGCAGAGAAGGCTCTCCGCCGGTCAGGCGCACTTTTTCGGTGCCCAGTTCGGCGAATGCGCGACTGACGCGTCGGATCTCATCAAGCGACAAGAATGTTTTCGGGCTGCCGTTCGGGCGGTAGCCGTCCGGCAAGCAGTAGGTGCAACGAAAGTTGCACACGTCGGTGATCGACAGGCGCAAGTAATAGAACTTGCGCTCATAAGCATCAATGAGTTGCGGCACCATAACACCTTCCAAAGTCGGGAGATGCGAACGTTTCCGCTCTGCACCCTGGTGGCTGACTTCGCCACGGCCCAAGCGCCATATTGTTCGCAGGAACAACGTAGGCCCAGAGGCTAGGAGTTTTGGTCTCAGTTCCCGCAGTCGGAGTAGCCGGAACGAAACCGTGGTTTTCATCGGAATTCTAGCGCTAAACAAACGCGATAGCCAACGCGCAATTTCGCTATATAATTGTGTATACAGCGATTTTAGGCGATTCCTAATCTGGTAAACCATGATAAACAGCCTTTAGGGAGACGAATTGACCGGAATCACGCAAACCACACTCTTTTTCGCGTTTTTACGCCAAATCCGCTACTTTATGCGGGCAGTTAAGCCCCCTTGTAAGGAAATTTATGCGTAATCGAACCCTGGCCGATCTCGATCGGGTAGTGGCATTAGGCGGCGGTCATGGTCTTGGTCGCGTGATGTCTTCCCTGTCGTCTTTAGGCTCCCGTTTAACCGGTATTGTCACCACCACCGATAACGGCGGTTCTACCGGCCGTATTCGCCGTTCGGAAGGGGGCATTGCCTGGGGCGATACCCGTAACTGCCTGAATCAGTTGATCACCGAACCGAGCGTGGCTTCCGCGATGTTCGAATACCGCTTCAGCGGCAATGGCGAACTGTCTGGGCACAACCTCGGCAATCTGATGTTGAAAGCCCTGGATCACCTGAGCGTACGCCCATTGGAAGCGATCAACCTGGTGCGCAGCCTGCTGAAGGTGGACGCGGCGCTGATCCCGATGTCCGAACAGCCGGTGGACCTGATGGCGCACGATCATGAAGGCAACCACGTTTACGGCGAGGTGAATGTCGATCAACTGACCGACATGCCACAGGAGCTGATGCTGTCACCTCACGTCAACGCAACGCGCGAGGCGCTGGATGCTATCGCGCAGGCCGACGTGATCCTGATAGGACCGGGCAGTTTTCTGACCAGCCTGATGCCTCTGCTGTTGCTCGATGACCTTACGCAGGCTCTGCGTCGCAGTAGCGCCAATATGATTTATATCGACAACCTCGGACGCGAATTAAGCGTCGCGGCGGCAGCCTTGACGCTGAAGAACAAGCTGGAATTGATGGAGGCGAAAATTGGCCGCCAGATGATTGATGCCGTCATTGTCGGGCCAACGGCGGATACCCGTGAAGTGCAAGATCGGGTGGTGATCAAACAGCCGCTGGAAGCGCAGGATATTCCTTACCGCCACGATCGTCAGTTGCTGCGCCAGGCGCTGGATCAGGCGTTGATCGAGTTAGGTGCCCGCGCCTAAGCGTTTATTTGCCGCCACGTAGCCACGGGTTATCGCTGGCGGCCTGCTCAACCATGTCGAGATAAAGATCTTCCACCTGTTTGCGCGCCCAGGGCGTGCGACGCAAAAATTTCAGGCTGGACTTGATGCTGGGATCGCTGCTGAAGCAGTTGATGCGAATGCGTTCAGCCAGCCCTGACCAACCGTAGTTTTCCACCAGTTTATTCAGAAGCTGTTCCAGAGTGATGCCGTGCATCGGGTCTTTGGACTGGTGTTGGGTCATGGTCGGTGGCTCGCAGTAGTCAAATGGCCGCACACCATAATCAGCTTTGGCGGAGGCGACAAGGATTTTATGTTTTGGCAGCGCCGCGGTCTGCAGCGCGCCAATGGGTTATGAAATGGCAATAAACTGCTCGCGCAGCTGGTGGATTTCGTCACGCAAGCCCGCCGCCTGCTCGAACTCCAGGTTTTGCGCGTGGGTATACATCTGCGCTTCCAACTCGCGAATCTTCTGATCCAGCGCTTTTGGCGTAAGATTTTGGTACTGGGCGGCATTTTCCGCAGCTTTGCCCTTCCCTTTGCCTTTGCTGCGAGTACTGGGTTTACCCAACTGCAAAATATCAGAAATTTTCTTGTTCAGGCCCTGCGGTACAATGCCGTTTTCTTCGTTGAACGCCTGCTGTTTGGCACGGCGACGCTCGGTCTCGCCGATCGCTCTGGCCATCGAGTCGGTAATTTTGTCTCCGTAGAGAATAGCTTTACCGTTGAGGTTACGCGCCGCACGGCCAATGGTCTGGATCAATGAACGTTCGGAGCGCAGGAAGCCCTCTTTATCGGCATCCAAAATCGCCACCAGCGACACCTCTGGCATGTCCAGCCCTTCACGCAGCAGGTTGATACCCACCAGCACGTCAAACTCGCCCAGACGCAGGTCACGAATGATTTCGACCCGTTCCACGGTATCGATGTCCGAGTGCAGGTAGCGCACCCGCTCGCCATGCTCTTCCAGGTATTCGGTCAGATCTTCCGCCATGCGTTTGGTCAGCGTGGTAACCAGCACACGCTCGTTGATCGCCACCCGCTTGCGGATTTCAGAAAGCAGATCGTCCACCTGGGTGGTCACCGGCCGCACTTCGATTTGCGGATCCAGCAGCCCGGTTGGGCGCACCACCTGATCGATAATGTCACCACCGGATTTTTCCAGCTCGTATTTGCCCGGCGTTGCAGACACATAGATAGTCTGTGGCGCCAGCGCTTCGAACTCTTCAAAGCGCAGCGGGCGGTTGTCCAGCGCCGACGGCAGGCGGAAACCGTATTCCACCAGCGTTTCCTTGCGTGAACGGTCGCCTTTGTACATACCGCCGATTTGCGGAATGGTCACGTGGGACTCGTCAACCACCAGCAGGCCATCTGCCGGCAAATAGTCAAACAGCGTTGGCGGTGGCTCACCCTCGCCGCGCCCGGACAGGTAGCGCGAATAGTTTTCAATGCCGGAGCAGTAGCCCAGTTCGTTCATCATCTCCAGATCAAACTGGGTGCGCTGCGTCAGACGCTGTTCTTCCAGCAGCTTGTTATTGGCCAGCAGCACCTTGCGCCGCTCGGCCAGATCCACCTTGATCTCTTCCATCGCCTGCAGGATCCGCTCGCGCGGCGTCACATAGTGCGATTTGGGGTAAATGGTAAAGCGCTGCACCTCTTGTTCGATCTGGCCGGTCAGGGGATCAAACAGCGAAAGCCGTTCGACCTCTTCGTCAAACAGCTCGATGCGCAGCGCCAATTCATCCGATTCCGCCGGGAAGACGTCAATCACTTCACCCCGCACGCGGAACGTCGCGCGCTGGAAAGCCTGATCGTTGCGGCTATATTGCAGCTCCGCCAAACGACGCAGGATCGCCCGCTGATCGATGATCATGCCTTTGGTCAGATGCAACATCATCTTCAGGTACAAATCCGGATCGCCCAGGCCGTAAATCGCCGATACCGACGCCACCACGATCACATCGCGGCGTTCCAACAGCGCTTTCGTCGCAGAAAGGCGCATCTGCTCGATGTGTTCGTTCACCGAGGCATCTTTTTCGATAAAGGTGTCGGAGCTGGGGACGTAGGCCTCCGGCTGATAGTAGTCGTAGTAAGAAACGAAATACTCGACCGCATTCTCGGGAAAGAACTCTTTCATCTCACCATACAGCTGCGCCGCCAAAGTTTTATTGGGCGCCAGCACCATGGTGGGCCGGTAGAGATCGGCGATCACATTAGCGACGGTGAATGTCTTGCCCGAGCCGGTTACGCCCAGTAGCGTTTGGTGAGCCAGGCCGTCTTCCAGGCCCTCTTCCAGCTTACGGATGGCTTCCGGCTGGTCGCCGGCCGGCTTGAATTCGGAATGCAGTTTGAACGTTTTACTCATTGACTCGGCTACCCTGTGGAGATGCGCGCGCTCAGGCGGCCATGGAGCTGCTGCTCGGTGAATGGCCTCTAATTATGGAAAGCCCCGGCGATTTTCGCCAGTGCCTATGATACTGGATATAAAACCAGCTTCAAGCGGTTCGTTGCTTTGGCGTGCGTCAATCTGGGCTGAATGCACCGCCAGAGTTACAGCGGCGTGACATTTTTATTGTCAATAACAGTTTTATCCCCAAAATCCGCCACGAATTAACTTATTGATAGCACTGTGGCGAAAAATCATACATAGGCACTTCATCAATACAGAGGCCGCTTGATTTTAGTTAATTTATTGATTAATAATGATTTTATAAAAAAGACGAGATTGCGGACAAAGCGAACAGAACCCGCGTCCGCTCTCGCTTTAAACCGGTTTTCTAAATCTAATGCACAAGGTTATCCACAGGAATAGTGGATAACTCTCACCGCCCCGCCCCCGGCGGGAGTTGCAGAAAGAACGCTTTTTGGCGTTTCTTCTCGCCAAGATGGCTTTTTTAGTTATTTTTTCACAAAAATATCGCTTTGTTTATGCCGATTAATGCTAAAAAGACCCATTGCCAAAAACAGATTTGTCCCATTGTTACCTTCCTTTGCTGCATCTTGCGGCGAGCGATGAAATAGCTTGCACCATAACTCTTCTGCTCAGCACCGGAAGAGTGCAAAAATCGTCCGTGTTAACTTTCCCGCTATTTTCCGCTATTCCACCCAGCCCGCGTCTGGCGCGCCAGGCCGTTAACAAGGCAATAACAATCTCTGATTTACAGCGTTCAAAAAGTTGGCCCAAGGGTTGCATTACCCTTTGACGGCGAAAGTGGGCTCGGGGAAATCTACGCCCCGAAACGGCAGAATGAGCTGTTCGGGGTTTAGCGTCACGCCAATACGAATCAACTGACATTGGCGACATAAACATGAGAGAGCGCTAACGAATGGCCTTTAGGTGCCATTTTCACCTATGTATTGCTTGCTTAAGTCAAAACTTAACTACCTCGTTGAAGGTAGCAGATCAGCATTTTGTTCCAGACATTGAAACACTCGGGAAAGAAACCGCTAAGGCGGAAATCGCAGTAGGGAGTGGATTAAGCGAGGAAGAAGGGGTCACCCCCCTTCCCTGCACCGGCCGCCCTGCGGTTCCGGCGGGTGAAATCGGCGCGGCCTGTTAACGCCGCGTTACGCCGACGCCCGCTATGGGCGTACAACCACGAGTGGAAGACAGGTCTTTGAGGAGAATGTCGGATGTTGAGTTTAAGGTCAGTGAATCAGTTTTATGGGCAAAACCATACCCTGTGGGATATCAATCTGGAACTGCCGCGTGGCCAATGTACGGTGCTTATCGGCCGTAACGGCGTAGGCAAAACCACGCTGGTCAACTGCATTATGGGTCATTTGCCGGTGGTCAGCGGCAGCATGACCTGGCAGTTGGCAGACGAACCCCCGCAAAATCTGCTGCAGCAGCCGGTAGAAACCCGAACGGAGCTGGGGATCAGCTACGTTCCCCAGGGGCGACAGATATTTTCACAACTCAGCGTTGAGGAAAACCTGCAGGTGGCGCTGATGGCCGGACGCGATAAATCCCGCCGCATCCCGCCGTTAATTTATAACCTGTTTCCCAACCTGAGGGAGATGCGCGGACGTCGGGCCGGCGATTTGGGCGACGGTGAACAGCAGCAGCTGGCGATTGGCCGCGCACTGGTACTGGAACCAGAGCTGCTGATCCTCGACGAACCCACCAGCGGTGTTCAACCGTCCATCGCCGCCGATATCGGCAACGTGATCCGCAAACTTAACCGGGAACTGGGCATGACTATCCTGCTGGTGGAGCACAAACTGCCCTTTGTCCGCCGCGTGGCAGATCGCTTTTGCCTGATGGATAAGGGCCGCAGCGTGGCGGATGGTACGCTGGAACAGTTGGATGAGGACTTGATCAATGCCTATCTGGCGGTGTGATAAGCAGGGACGCAAATAATGCGTCCCTGCTTTTAATTAGCCGATGCTGAATTAACACCTCTGCCGTTGTACCAACGCAGACAGAACGATAGAGACTGGAAGTGGTCAGACACTCCCTCCATATTCAACGGGTTTTCACATCCAATATACTTGAATCGAGGGTTAGATCATGGCTGATAATGATGCACAATTTATCCAATATAGCGATCTGAACAGTAAAGTCTGGACGCTAAAAGAGCGTCTCGATGTGGCGGGTATTTACGTCAAGTCGCGCGACGAACTGGTCAAAGCGCAAACCTTCATTAAAGACACCTTAAAAAGACCAACAACCGTAAAATTCGCCTCCCCGTTTGAGACCTGGATAGCCCCCAAGACAGATATCGACGTTGGCTTCGTTTATATTGACGGTAATGGTGTAAAAATCACCACTAACATTCCAAGCGGCACTGAAAACGATCACAACTACTTTATGCGTTGCTATGCGACCTCGCTCGCACTGGATAATGGTGTCCCCATTCGGCCAGCGCCAATCTTAAAAAACTTTAGCGTCAAAGGGATCGGTGCAAAGAAAAAAACTGCGTTACCTGATATGGCAGATGAAAAAAAAGACGAATACAACTTTATTGACGGGATCTTGTTTGATTCGCCAGAAAAAAAAGATCCACAGGGAAATCTGCTGGGAGGCCTGCTGGGGAACTTTTCCGTTAATAACGTGTATATTTCTGGTTTTTATTACGGTATGTATTTTGGCGCTAACGCCTATATTGGACATCACTACGCCTGTGAGGTCATCCGTTGTTATGAATGTGTACATATGCCATCCGCTGAATCCGGTGCTAAAAACTTTGGCGAAGGAATTAACTTCTTTGGCGGTACACTCGGTAACTCGCAAGGTCTGGCCATTGGCAACCAGAATCCGAACGGTGCATTTCGTTTTTTCGGTACATCAATAGATTACGCTGGTGCTATTGTAAATGTGCAAGCGGGGAGCGTCGAATTGCACGGTTGCCATATCGAGTTCAATAATGAAAATAGTCCGCTTACTGATTTCCCGTTCCGCTGTAGTGCCAACCAAAACGCCTCGCTACTTATTCAGGGGGGTGAAATTATTACGCTGGAAGGCCCCCTGACCAAAGAATACTGTTTTTTTGCCGAAGCTGGCAGCAGTGGAATTATCGTCGAAAATGTCAAATTTTATGGTGTGAGAACCACGACAGGACGTTATTTCGGCGGCACCGGTGACTTCGTGATCCGTAATAGCCGCCTCGATGGTGGCGGCGGAGGCAAAGGTCTTCAAACTTTAACCACCATGAATAATAACAAGATTAAAGACGGAAGTTTTTCATTCACGACGAAACCTTTAGGTTGGGAAGTCTCTGGCGGTAGCGTCAGCGATCCCTTCACCTCAGACGCCATCACTATCGCCATCGAATCTGGTGCAGGCACTAACGGCAGTAATGCGTTAAAAGTGACAAAATTGGGCAATACCAACACCAATGCGGGCCTAAGGTTGATTGTGCCAGTATCACAATATGAACAATTAGGTGCTTGTTTTACCCTGAAAACACTGAATGGCGGCACCGGCAATTTATTTTCCACGCTGCACTATGCCTGTATTCAGGAAACCGAAAGCAATGGTGTGTCGATCATCGCGAAATCGGATGTCGCCGCCTGGGATGGCATGCTAAACACCAATGATTATCTCGAATTCAAAGAATACCGATTTAATAGCAACAGGCGAAAAGTGCCGGTTTGGGCAACTCACATTATCTTGTCATTCAATTTGTATGCTTTAGCTAAAAACGGGGTTTTATACGTGGATAACGCTTGTATCACCGCCATGTAAATAGGTAACCAGGCGATCTCCGTCCATGGCGAATACCCTGGACGGAGGATCTAACGCTTAAAGGGGTAAAACGCTCAAATCCAGATACTGCCCCAGCGCCTGCCGTTCGGCTTCGGGCAGATGGGGGATCTCCCCCAGCAACGGGGCCGGTAACATGCGGCGCAGCGTGGCCATATATTCCTGATGGCGGCGACCCGGTGCGCAGACGTCATTGGCGATCCAACCGACCAGCGGCAATCCCGCCTGCCGGATAGCCTGTGCGGTCAGCACGGCATGGTTGATGCAGCCCAGCCGTATTCCCACCACCAAAATGACCGGCAGTTGTTCCTGCTGCACCCAGTCGGCAAAGGTATGTTGTTCACTAAGCGGCGTAAACCAGCCCCCGGCGCCTTCGACCAACAGCCACTCGGCCCGCTGCTCCAGGTGACGTAACCCGGCGGAAAGCTGAGCCAGTTCGATCGGCCGCCCTTCGTCGGCGCTGACAATGTGCGGCGAGGTCGGTTCTGCAAACACATAAGGGTTTACTTCGTCATAGCTTAGCGCCACCGCGCTGTTGGCCTGCAATGCCAACGCATCGCCGTTACGTAGCCCTTCCGCGGTCATCTCGCTGCCTGAAGCTACCGGTTTGTAGCCGGCCGTGCGGTAACCCGCCAAATTGGCTGCCTGCAGCAAGGCGCTACTGGCCACGGTTTTGCCCACTTCGGTGTCGGTGCCGGTGACAAACCAACGCTTAATCACGATAAATCACTCCATAAATCAGATGATAGCTGAGCGGAAATTGTCCACGGCGGCAGGGATAGGCTGCCTGCAAGGCGGCGAGGCGCTGTCGGGACAGCAGGCCGGCTTCGCGCCCCTGATGCAAATGGGTCGCACCTATCCCCTTGAGGGATCGCATCAACGCCATTACCTCCGGGTAATTCAGGGTTTGCCATTCCGCCTGCAGGTGATGGCGATAACCCGCGCAGGCCGCCTCAATCTGCGCCAGCGGCAGAAAATCATTAACATGGCGCTCACCGTCCACCTGCTGCCAGGCGTCACCCAATTCATGCAGCGAACCTTCAGCCAGGGTGGAAAATAAAATCACGCCGCCCGGGCGGGTAACGCGGTACAACTCTGCCAACGCCCGCGGCAGATCGCTGCACCATTGCACCACCAGGCTGCTGAAACTGATATCCACGGCAGCATCGGCTAAGGGAACATTTTCGATGTCGCCCAGCAGATAATGATCCGCTGCCTGCTGCTGGCGGGCAAAGGCCAGCATACCCGGTGCCAAATCGAGCGCCGTCACCTGCTTGCCCAGTTCGCGCCAGCGGCGGCTGAAATAACCGGTGCCACAGCCGGCATCGAGCAGTTGCTCGCCCCGGTGCTCCTGCCCCATCCCCAGTAAGCGCTCACCCACATGACGCTGTAATACCGCCACCGCGTCATAACTCACGGCCGCGCGGCTAAAGGCCGAGGCGACCGCTTGCTTGTTAACCTGTTCAAACGCTGACGTCATGCAATACCTCCAGCAGACGATCGATATCCTGTGGCTGATGCGCCGCCGTCAGGGTAATACGCAAACGCGCACCGCCCGGCGGTACCGTTGGCGGGCGGATCGCACTCACCCACAGGCCTTGCGCACGCAGGTGCTGCGCCAAATCAAGCGCTCGCTGATTATCCCCCACCAGCAACGGCTGAATGGCGGTTAGAGACTCCGTCAGCGTCAGCGACAACTGGGCCGCCCCCTGGCGAAATCGCTGAATATTCGTGTTCAACCGCGTGCGTAATTCGTCACCCTGCTGGATACAATGCAACGCTGCCTGCAGCGCACAGGCCTGTGCCGGCGGCATCGCCGTGCTGTAAATCAGATGGCGGGCAAACTGCAACAGGTATTCAGCCGTAGATTCATCGCACAGGACCGCAGCGCCACTGAGGCCAAAGGCTTTGCCGAAAGTGACCACCAACAACTCGGGCCGTACGCCCTGCTGCCAGCAACTGCCGCGCCCCTGCTCGCCCTGAACGCCAATGCCATGTGCGTCGTCAACCATCAGCCAGGCGCCTGCCTCGCGGGTCAAACGGTGCAGCTCTGCCAAAGGGGCACTGTCGCCGTCCATGCTGAATACCCCTTCGGTGACCGCCAACGTCTGGCCGCCGCAGGGTTTTGCCAGCAAATCGGCCAACGCCTGCGGTTGGTTATGGCGAAAGCGTCGGAGTTGGGCCGGTGAGTGAGCTGCCGCCTCCAGCAGCGAGGCGTGGCTAAGCCGATCGGCCAGAATGCGATCCTCTTCCTGCATCAGCGCCGCCAGCAGCGCCTGATTGGCGGCATAGCCAGAGATAAACAGCAGCGCGCGCGGATAACCCAACCACTGCGCCAATTGTTGTTCCAGCGCCTGATGCGCAGTACAAAAACCGGTGACGTGGCCGGAACCGCCGGACCCCACGCCATATTGCTGCGCACCCTGCTGCCAGGCAGCGATCACCTGCGCATTCTGGCTCAGGCCCAGATAGTCATTGCCGGAAAAATTCAGGTAGCGTTGGTCGTTAAGCTGAAGATGGCGGCCATTGCCGCCCTGATTCACTAAACGGTGGCGGTAAGCGGCACTCTGTTGCCGCTCCTCCAGCGCCTGTTCAATACGTTGTTGCCAGCTCATTACAGCGCCGCGTTGTAAAACTCAGCGGTATCGGCCTGCATCAGGCGCGCAGCCAGCACTTCTTGTTGCTGGTTGTCGCCGTGCTCGGTTTCGGTCTGCTGCGGGTTGAGGCCCAGCTTGCGGAACAATTGCAGATCCTTGTCCTCTTCCGGGTTTGGCGTGGTCAGCAGCTTGCAGCCGTAGAAGATGGAGTTGGCACCGGCCATAAAGCACATCGCCTGGGTTTGTTCGTTCATCTGCTCGCGACCGGCTGAAAGACGCACGTAAGAAGACGGCATCATGATGCGTGCCACTGCGATAGTGCGAATGAAATCAAAAGGATCGACGTCGTCGTTGTCCGCCAGCGGCGTCCCCTTAACCTTCACCAGCATGTTGATCGGCACGCTCTCCGGCGGCGTGGGCAGATTGGCCAGCTGTACCAGCAGCCCTGCGCGGTCACGCACCGTTTCTCCCAGCCCAACGATGCCACCGGAACAGACTTTGATACCCGCACCACGCACCTTGCCCAACGTATCCAGGCGTTCCTGATAGCTGCGGGTGGTGATGATATTGCCGTAGAATTCCGGCGAGGTATCCAGGTTGTGGTTGTAATAATCCAGCCCGGCTTCGGCCAAGCGTTCCGCCTGTGAGCCATCCAGCGTGCCCAGGGTCATGCAAGTTTCCATCCCCATGGCCTTCACGCCTTGCACCATCTGCTGCAGGTAAGGCATATCGCGCTCGTGCGGGTTTTTCCATGCCGCGCCCATACAGAAGCGGGTCGAACCGTTGGCCTTGGCCTTGCGCGCCGATTCCAGCACCTGTTCCACCTGCATCAACCGCTCCGACTCCAGGCCGGTTTTGTAGCGGGAACTCTGCGGACAGTACTTGCAGTCTTCGGGACAGGCGCCGGTTTTGATTGATAACAGCGTGCTCACCTGCACCTGACGCGGATCAAAATGCTGGCGGTGAACCGTCTGGGCTTCAAACAATAACTCAAGCAGGGGTTTATCAAACAGGGTCTGGGCGAGACCCACTGTCCAGTGAATGCGATCGGCCATCACGGCGTCTCCAAAAATGAAAAAAGTGTCGTCAGTTTAGATATTGTGGATATACTGTCAACCATTACACACATGATTTGGTTTACAAGTATGTCTGTCACTGACTCCGACCTGGAATTCGATCAGCGCCATATCTGGCACCCTTACACCTCGATGAGCCACCCACTGCCCTGTTATCCGGTAGAGGCCGCCAGCGGCGTTGAACTGCAATTGGCCGATGGCCGACGCCTGATTGACGGTATGTCGTCCTGGTGGGCGGCCATTCACGGGTATAACCACCCGCAGTTGAACCTGGCCGCCACGCAGCAGTTGGAAAAGATGTCGCACGTGATGTTCGGCGGCATTACCCACCCCGCTGCGATTGAACTGTGTCGCAAGTTGGTCGCTATGACGCCGGAAGCGCTGCAATGCGTGTTCCTGGCGGATTCCGGTTCGGTGGCGGTGGAAGTGTCGCTGAAGATGGCGTTGCAATACTGGCAAGCGCGCGGGGAACGGCGGCAGCGCATTCTGACCCTGCGTCACGGCTATCACGGCGATACCTTCGGCGCGATGTCGGTATGCGATCCGGACAACTCGATGCACAGCCTGTATCAGGGCTATCTCGCGCCGCACCTGTTCGCTACCGCGCCGCAGTGCGGTTTCGATCAGGCCTGGGATGAAAATGATATCGCCCCGTTCGCCACGCTGTTGGAACAACACGCCGGTGAAGTGGCGGCGGTGATCCTGGAACCGGTGGTCCAGGGGGCGGGCGGCATGCGCATCTATCACCCGACTTACCTTAAACGGGTACGCGAACTCTGTGACCGCTATCAGGTGCTGCTGATTGCCGACGAGATCGCTACCGGCTTCGGACGTACCGGCAAGCTGTTCGCCTGTGAACATGCCGAGGTAGTACCGGATATTCTGTGTCTGGGCAAGGCGTTGACCGGCGGCTATATGACGCTTTCCGCCACCCTGACCACCCGCCACGTGGCGGAAACCATCAGCAACGGCGCTGCGGGCTGCTTTATGCACGGTCCTACCTTTATGGGCAATCCTTTGGCCTGCGCGGTGGCGAATGCCAGCCTGTCGCTGCTGGCGGAAAATCGCTGGCAACAGCAGGTGGCCGCCATCGAGACCCAGTTGAAACAGCAGCTATTGCCGCTGAAAATGCAGCCAAAAGTAGCGGACGTGCGGGTATTGGGGGCGATTGGCGTAGTGGAAATGCGCGAGCCGGTAGATATGGCGCAGCTACAGCGCGGATTCGTCGAGCGCGGCGTGTGGATCCGCCCGTTCGGCAAACTGATTTATTTAATGCCGCCTTACATCATCGAGCCTGAACAGCTCAGCAAATTGACCGCCGCAGTCACCGCCGCGGTCCAATAACAGATTACCAATGCTGGTCCAGATAACGGGCCAGCAATACCAGACACAACACCCACAGCAAAATGATCATTACCGCCGCCATCCGCCCGGTAGGATTGTCGATACGCCTTTGCGCCTTCTCGCGGAACTCCACCATCAGCGGCTTGGGGATCAACCGCACCGCCAGCATTATGCCCAGCGGCACAATAATCACGTCGTCCAGATAGCCCAACACCGGAATAAAGTCCGGGATCAGATCGATAGGCGATACCGCATAACCCGCCACCAGCAAGGCGATCAATTTGGCATACCAGGGCGTGCGCCGGTCACGGGCGGCCAGCCAAAGAGCATAAATATCGCGCTTGATGCCCTTGGCCCAGCGGCGCAGCCAACCAAACCACGGCGTGCGTTTTTTTAATGAAATCATGATTGCTTGTATCGATCTGTGAATTATTGATGTCGCGTATGTAGCTTCGGCGTTAACGAGGATAACTCATAGAGCAGGCCACTGGCGAGGCGCAATGAGGCTTGTGTTATTACGTCAAAAAGGTCTAGCTTAGGCATTCAGCTTTTACCGACCAATGGAGTCATTATGAGCTTTCGTTTGTACAGCAACGATTTGCAGGACGGCGCGAAAATGCCGGAGCGCCAGGTATTCAACGGCATGGGTTATCATGGCGATAATCTGTCGCCGCATCTGGCCTGGGACGGCGTGCCGGAAGGCACCAAGAGTTTCGTGATTTCGGTATACGATCCCGATGCCCCGACCGGCTCCGGCTGGTGGCACTGGGTGGTAGCCAATATCCCGGCTGCCACGCGTGAACTGCCGCAGGGCGCAGGTTCCGGCAAGGGCAGCTTACCGGCCGGCGCCGTGCAGACTCGCACCGATTTTGGTTCCGCCGGCTATGGCGGCGCGGCGCCACCGCAGGGAGAAAGCCACCGCTATCACTTCACCGTCCACGCACTGGACGTAGAAAGTATTGAGGTGGATGAAGGTTCCAGCGGCGCGCTGGTCGGTTTCAACGTGCACTTCCATAGCCTTGGCAGCGCCACGCTGACGGTGAAATACAGCTGATTTTCGGGAAAAACATCCCCAACCCGAGAGACTGTAGGGGCGCAGCAAGCTGCGCCCTCATTATTCATTCACCCTTACGGCAACCGGGTATCATTTACTTCGCTAATACGCTTACCCACATCGGGCCTTTACCCACCGGGTAACGTGCCAGAGTGGTCAGCTTGCCGCTGGCCTGATCGATTTCATATACCCCGATATGATCGGACTTCTGGCCGGACGAGATCACAAAGCGGCCGCTGTGGTCGATGTTGAAGCCGCGTGGCTGCTCTTCAGTCGGGTGGTAGCCAACGACCGACAGGGTGCTGCCATCTTCGGAGACGCTGAAAATGGTCAAAATGCTGGCGGTGCGGTCGCTGGTGTAGAGGAAGCGGCCATTCGGCGTGAGGTGAATATCCGCCGCCCAACGGGTGCCGTTGAAATCGGCAGGCATGATATCCAGCGTTTGCGCCAGGGTGTATTTAGCGCCGTTTTCACTGATGGCCAGCACGTCTACCGTGCCGTCCAGTTCGTTGACGCAGTAGGCAAATTTGTCGTTAGGGTGGAATGCCATGTGGCGCGGGCCAGCACCGGCGGCGGTTGCAACCGCTTCCTGAGCATGCGGCGTCAGTTCACCCTGTTGATCCAAATTGAACAGACGAATGCGATCTTCTTTCAGGCAAGGCACCAGCAGCAGCTGATTGGTCGGATCGATATTGGCCGAGTGCGGCGCAGTTAACCCGTCAATCTGCTGAAGAGGTGCGCCCACTACGCCGTCATGGCCGATCGGGCTGACGCTGGCGCAGTTACCGCTGTAGGAGGCGGAGAATAGATAACGCCCCTGCAAATCGGTGGAGATATGGGTCGGGCTGCCCGGCAGCGGTGCCATGCCCGCCTGTTGCAGCGTGCCGTCCGCCTCGATGCGGTAGCTGACAATGCCGAACGCCGGGCGCACGCCGACGTACAGGTGCGTTCGGTCCGGGTGGATAGCCATCGGTTGCACCTGACCCGGGACTTCGACGGTTTGCAGCAGCGCCAGGGCCCCTGCATCGCCTAACTGCCAGACGTGAATTTGTTGACTTTCCGGGCTGGCGACATAAACGATTTGCTTCATGTGTTCTCCTTGAATAGGGTAAGAGAGAAACCGGTTTCAGGTTTTTCGGTTTCCCCTAGCTTACCTCACATCCGTGACATAACAACCCTGTGTTGCTGAGGAAATCTGTGCTGTTTTATCCATCGCTTATCCGGTGTACCATCGGTTTAATTTTGTTGCTAACGATAATGAGATCCCTATGAGCTACCGCGTCATTGCCCTCGATCTGGATGGCACCCTGCTGGACAACCAAAAACGCATTTTACCGCAGTCGCTGGCAGCCCTGGCGCAAGCGCGCGCTGCCGGTATCAAAGTGATTGTCGTCACCGGCCGCCATCACGTGGCGATCCACCCGTTTTATCAGGCGCTGGAGATAGACACCCCGGCAATCTGCTGCAACGGCACCTATCTGTATGACTTCCAACAGCAAAAAGTGCTGGCCGCCGATCCGCTGGCCAAAGATCAGGCCAAACTGGTGCTGCAAATGCTGAAACAAAGCGGCATTCACGGCCTGATGTACGTGGACGACGCCATGCTGTATCAGGAACCCAGCGGCCACGTCACCCGTTCACTTGCCTGGGCGGAAACCCTGCCGCCGGCGCAGCGCCCAACGCTGTTGCAGGTCAACAGCCTGGTACAGGCGGCCGATGAAGCACAATCCATCTGGAAATTCGCCACTTCGCACGCCGATATTCCCGCTCTGCGCCAGTTTGCCGAAACGGTGGAAAAAGAGCTGGGACTGGCCTGCGAATGGTCGTGGCACGATCAGGTCGATATCGCCAAAGGCGGCAACAGCAAAGGGAAACGCCTGCAGCAGTGGGTCGAGTCGCAGGGCCTGAGCATGGATCAGGTGGTGGCGTTCGGGGATAACTACAATGACCTCAGCATGCTGGAAGCGGTAGGCCTGGGCGTGGCGATGGGCAATGCCGATGACGCTATCAAGCAACGCGCCGACTTGGTGATCGCCGATCACCTGCAGCCCGGCATCGCCGAGGTGATCCGCACGCGCGTGCTGGGTCAGTAATTCGTGATTGCCCTCCCCGCGGGGAGGGCGCTATTTAACGCGCCTCGCGGCTGATCGACACGCTTTTCACCTGCGCATACAACCATTGACCCGGTCGGATCGCCAACTCATCACGCGCCCACGGCGTAATACGCGCCCACAGCACGCTCTCTCCCACCGCCAGTTTCACCTCCACCTGTCCATCCACGTCCAGGCACTCGGTCACCTTGGCCGGCAGTACGTTGCGGATACTGCTGTTGACCGGCGGCTGCAGCACCAATGAAACGTCGGCGGCGTTGATTCGGATGCGCAGTTGAGCGCCCAACGCGGCATCGACTCCGCTGACCCACAGGCGTTGGTCGCCCAACGCCAGGGCCGTCATGGCGTAGCGCGCATGATGTTCAATTACGCTGACGCGCAGCACGCTGCTTTGATCTTCACGCTGCAACCATGGCCGCAGTGCGCTGCTGGCCCACACTTCTTCCAGCCCGCCGAATGCCCTTATCTGACCGTTATCCAGCACCATCACCTGCTCGGCCAAACGCAGAATTTCATCCATGCTGTGGCTGACGTAAAGGATCGGCGTATTGACGTCCTGCGCCAACCGCTCCAGATACGGCAGCAGTTCGCGCTTGCGCGGCAGGTCCAGCGACGCCAGAGGTTCATCCATCAGCAGCAACTCCGGCGCGGTCAATAAAGCACGACCAATCGCCACCCGCTGTTTTTCACCGCCGGACAGCGTCAACGGCAGGCGGTTGAGCAAGGGTCCGATACCCAGCAGTTCAACAATGTTGTCGAACTGAGCACGCATACTGGTCGCCATACCGTATTGCAAGTTGCCGCGTACCCGATAATGCGGGAACAGGCGCGCGTCCTGAAACACGTAGCCAATCCGCCGCTTCTCCGGTGGCAGGCACAGGCCGCTGGCGGTATCCACCAGCGTACGGCCATTGAGCACAATGCGGCCTTGCTGCAGGCGCGTCAGGCCGCCAATGGCATTGATTAAGGAAGTTTTACCCGCACCCGACAGGCCAAAAATCGCGGTGATGCCCTGTGCGGGCAGATCGGCGCGCACGTTAAGGTTTAAATCCCCAAGGCGTTGGGAGAAATCCAGCTCCAGCATTTACACGCCCATCCGTTTACGACCCCAGCGGGCCAGCCACTCGGAAACCATCAGTGAAAGCAGTGACAGCACTATGGCAATCACGCACAGGCGCGCGGCGGCGGCTTCAGCCCCCGGCGTTTCAATCAGGGTATACATCGCCAGCGGTATGGTGCGCGTCTCGCCGGGAATGTTGGAAACAAAGGTAATGGTGGCGCCGAACTCGCCCAGAGAACGGGCAAAGGCCAATACCACACCGACAATCACGCCGGGCAGCGACAGCGGCAGCGTGATGGTGAAAAACACCCGCCACGGGTTGGCCCCCAGGGTGCGGGCAGCCTGCTCCAGCCGGGTATCCACCGCCTCCAGCGCCAACCGGATGGCGCGCACCATCAGCGGGAACGCCACCACGGCAGAAGCCAGCGCCGCACCGCGCCAGCTAAAGCTGAAACTGAAGCCAAACCAGTCATACAGCCATTCGCCAATCACGCCGCGCCGCCCCATGGCGATCAGCAATAAATAGCCGACCACCACCGGTGGCAGTACCAGCGGCAGGTGAATAATACTGTCCAGCAGCGATTTACCCGGGAAGCGGCAGCGTACCAGTACCCAGGCCATCAGAATGCCAAAGGGTAAACTGCACACCACCGCCAGGGCGGACACTTTCAGGCTCAGTTCAACGGCCTGCCACTCGTAATCACTCAGGATCATTTACGCGGGGAGAATCCATAATGTTTGAAAATAGCAGCCGCTTCCGGGCTCTTCAGGTAGCTGTAGAACGCGCTGACGGCCGGGGTTTGATGACCTTTCACTATCGCCATCGGGTATTCCACCGGTTTGTGGCTGTCTTCCGGGAAGATGGCCACCACGCTGACTTTATCACTGGCTACCGCGTCTGAACCATAAACAATGCCCAACGGCGCTTCGCCACGTTCTACCAATGCCATGGCGCTGCGTACGTTGTTGGCCCGGGCCAACTTAGGTTCCAGCGCGGTCCAGGCTCCGAGATTCTGCAGCGCTTCCTTGGCATAAATGCCGGCAGGCACGTGATCCGGATCACCCACCGACAGGCGGCCGCCATTGAGCAGTTTTGCCCAGTCGGTTTGCTTGTCGAGCGTGATTTTAGCCGGTTTGGCGTCTTTTGCCGCGATCAACACCAGTTCGTTGCCCAACAGGGTGTAACGGGTGTCTTTGACCATTTGCTGTTTGTCGATGGCGTAATCCATCCACTGCTGATCGGCAGAGATAAACAGATCGGCCGGCGCGCCCTGCTCAATCTGGCGCGCCAGCGTGGAAGAAGAGGCGAATGAGGAAACCACCTGCACATCCTTGCCTTTCTGGTATTGGGTCGCGATATCCTGCAGTGCGTTAGTCAGCGAGGCGGCCGCAAAAACGGTAATTTTATCCGCTGCCGATGCCTGCATAACCATACCGGATGCCAATACGATACCGCCGACCCACTTAGTCCATTGCTGTTTCATTGTTTTCTCCGCAAGTTAACGTGCATTATCACTCTTCGTTATATAAAAAATAATATAACGTCGTGCAGAAGCTTGTCATGCGGTTTATCGGCAGGGTGTGAGATATCTTGATATACCCGTCATACTTCAAGCTGCTTGGGTGTTGGCTCTCCTCGTTCACCCCGGTCACTTACCAGAGTAAGCTCCCGGGGATTCACTGCGTTGCCGCCTACAAGCCACTCGAATTATTTAGGGCATATATCTACCTGCCGAACGACGCCGGCAGGCTTTGAAATGGGGATGGGTAACGATCAGTGCTGGGTACGATTTTCTTTCGAACGGCCCACTTTGGAGAAAATGTTGAACACTTCCGCCAAACCGTAGATCAGGCCGAGGATGATGGCCATCACAACCGGAACCATGACCACAGCGAACAGCAAACTTTTCAATAAATCCAACATGGTAGCCTCACTTAACTGCCCATTGAGCGGTAATGAACACCGCCACGTAAATTCTAGTTTAAACCAAAAAACCAACTAAAACGGGGTTATTTTAAAGACTTGGCGGAATTTGTAACCGGCCAAACGTGCCATTTGTGCTCCGGTGGCGTCTATCGGCCTGCGGCGAACGCTATTGAACAGGATAATAGATCAGCGGCGCGGCATAATCGCTAACCGCCGCCAGCCTGGCCTCTACCCCATAAACCCTGTCTATCGTCTCCGATGTCAGCACCTGCTGCGGGGGGCCGAACGCGTGTAAACCGCCCTGCTTTAACAACATCAGCCGGTCACAGTAGCAGGCCGCCAAATTCAGGTCGTGCAGCGAAACCACTACGCTGATGCCCAGCCGCCGCAATAACGCCATAAACTGCTGCTGATGGGCAATATCAAGATGGTTGGCAGGTTCATCCAATAACAGCCATGGCGTTTGTTGCGCCAGCGCGCGTGCCAGATGAACGCGTTGCTGTTCCCCGCCGGACAGCTGATGCCATTCACGCTCGGCCAGGTGCGAAATGCCGACCTGCTCCATCACCTGCCCGGCAATGCGATAATCTACCGCGCTGAATCCTGCCCAGCGGCTGGCGTAAACCAGACGCCCGAGCAACACCACGTCTTTCACCGCAATGGCAAAGGCGCCGGGCCCGGACTGTTCGAGGAAAGTCATGCATTTGGCTCGCTCGCGCCCTTTCATTGAGGCAATATCGGTTTGCTGCAAATACACCCGGCCACGGCTGGGGGAAATCAATCCCGCCAGTAACTTGAGCAGCGTAGATTTTCCGCTGCCGTTGACGCCGAGCACGCCGGTAATTTCACCGGGCCGGGCGTGAAAACTGAGGTTATTCAGCACCACTCTTTCTGCCGTTGACCACCCCAACCCTTCGGCACGCAGCCCCGATAACCGGCTTTCAATGTTCATGCATTTATTTTCCGATACAGCAAGGCGAGAAATACCGGGACACCCAACAACGCGGTCAAGACGCCCACCGGCAGTTCGCGCGGTTCAAACAAGGTTCTGGCCAGGGTGTCCGCCGCGACGGCAAACAACGCGCCGCACAGCGCGCTGGCCGGCAACAGCAACCGGTGACGCGGCCCGACCAGCAGTCTGGCGACGTGCGGCACCGTCAGCCCAATAAACCCCACCGCGCCGCTGAATGCGACGATAACGGCCGTCAGCGCCATGGTAATGCCGTACAGCAGCAGCTTCAGCGGCGCCACCGCCACTCCCAACGACGCCGCGGTCAGGCCGCCGAATGCCAGTGCGTCCAGCTCGCCCGCTTTCATCCAGCAAACCGCCAGTGCCGCCGCCAGCAGCAGAGCGCAAAGCCCCACCTGCGACCAGCGGGCGTCACTGAAGGATCCCAATAGCCAGAACATCACGCCACGCGTGGCATTGGCGTCCGCTTGCCATAGGGTAATCAGCGAGGTCAGTGCCGAAAGCAGTTGCGTGACCGCGACCCCCGCCAAAATAAACAGCGATGACTCGGCGTTCAAGGAACGCCCGGCGAGCAGTAAAACCAGAGCAAAGGCCCCGGCCGCACCGATAAATGCTCCGCCAGACACCGACAACAGGCCGCCGCCGAGCCCCAACACCAGCACCAGAACAGCGCCCACGCCCGCCCCGGAAGAGATCCCCAGCACCCAGGGATCGGCCAACGGGTTGCGCGTCAGCGATTGCAGGACGGTGCCGGCCAAGGCCAGACCGGCCCCTGCCACCGCGGCCAACAGCGCCCTCGGCATTCTCAATGACCAGATTATCCGTTGATAAATCTCGCTACCGTCCTCGGCGTTAGCGGCGCCAGGGGCAGACAAAATACGCCACGCGTCATGCAGCGATATTGGCGCCGGTCCGTACAACGAGGCAGCGAGCAAAAATAGCGGCAACGCCAGCGCCAGCATGCACAACCAACCGCCTGAACGCCTGGCCCCCCGGCGTACCGATCCGTCCATACTATTTCCAGCCTGCAATCACGTAGTCATCCAACAACTGCCAGACCGGCTCTACTTCGGTAAACCCCGCCTGCGTCAGGCTGGCCAGTTGGAAATCTAATGCCGTCGCCGGAGGGACAGGACGCCCGGCGAACAGCTTTTCCCGCTGTTGCCGATATTGCGCCAGCTCCGGCAACTGCTGCACCTTGTCAAACCACTGCTCCCAGTCTTCGACACCGTTGCGCCAGGCCTGTTGCTGCGTCTGGTTATCGTGCAGTTCAGCCAACGTTTTAACGCGTGGCTGCCGATGGTCATAACGCTGGTGGTCAGCATTCAAAAATACGCCCCCCTTGGGCAGCCGTTCGGCGATGTTGCGATACAGCACCGTCAGCTGTTCCGGCATTAACCAGTGCAGCGCCGTGCTGGAAACCACCGCATCAGGCGTTGCCCCCTCGAGCGATGAGAAACACTCAGGATCGGCGAGATCGGCCTGAAGAATGCGGATCCTGTCGCCATATTCCGCAAGAGCACCGTGGGCGATGGCCAACAATAACGGATCGAGATCCATCGCCGTCACTTTGGCCTGCGGGAAACGCTGAAGGATGCGCAGGCTTAGCGATCCCGGCCCACAAGCCAGATCTAGTACGTGAAAATCCTCGCCGACCGAAAGCGCTAACACGTCGAGTTGAGCATTAAAACGCGCTTCTCGCTCGGCGATGTAAGCCCCTTGTTGCTGATCCCACGAGGTCAACAGTGAGGAGAATGAAAGAGAGGACATATCAGGGTTCCTTTTTGAGAATGGATGATCCTAAGGCCTGTTGCTGCAGGCCCTGAATTAAACGTTGCAAGGCTGCCAGGGTACGTACCGAGGGATCCAGGTCGTAGCCGGGTAAAATGACATAGCGTTTTTGGCGCACGGCGCGCAGGGTTGAGGTCAGGGGGTGATGCTCCAGAAAATGGATCTTATCTTTGGCACTGTCGCCGAGGCCGCCACGAGGCAAATCGCCCAGCACAATCACGTCGGGATCGCGGGCGGCAATGGTTTCCCAGGATACGGTGGGCCAAAGCTCGGGCAGATCCCCAAACAGATTTTGACTGCCAATCTGACGGGTCAACAGTGCAGGTGCGCCGCAGCATCCCGCCACATAAGGGGTTTGCGTACCGGCATACCACCAAAGTAGCCGCTGTTGGGGCAAGGACACCGCCTGACGCTCCAGTTCCCGCAGTTGTGACTGCTGCTTTTTAATTAAGCGCTCAGCTGCGCCGGTGACGTGAAAAATTCGGGCAATTTCACGCAGTTCGGCAAAAATACCCTCGAAGCTCGCCGAGCGGCTTACGGTACTTTGTTGGCCACTGCAGACGTCAGGCGAGAGATAGGTAGCGATTCCCCACTCCGTCAGCCGATCGCGGCTGGGCGTTTCCGGGCTGTTAAACCAGTAGTAACTGGCCGAATAGACCAAATCCGGATTGAGCAACAGCAAAGGTTCCGCCGCTGGCGGTGCGGCGGCCGACAACTGGCTCAGGGCTTTGCCCCACGTCGTCGGAGACGGAGCCGTATCCCGTGCATAGTCATAACCGATAATGCCGACGATGCGCTGCGCCAGTCCCAGCGCCAGCAGGTTTTCCAACGCGGGGTTGGCGTAAACCAGCACCCGCTCAGGCGCCGTGGGGTAGCGGTAAGCCTGGTCACAGTTATTGAGGGTGACAGCACCGGCCTGTGCCAGCGCATGAAACGACAGGCCCAGCGCCACCAGCAGGCAGATCATCGGCTGCATAGCGGGATCAGAACCTCACCGAAATACAGCTTTCATAGGTGCGTGATGGCGCAATCAGCACCTGATCCGGGTAAGTACGTTGATAGGCATACAGCTGGTTGGTGACGTTTCTGATACGCACGCCCACACCCACGGTCCGGGTGATCTGATAGTCTGTCGCCAAATCGAGCGTGGTGTAGGACGGCATTTTACGCTGGTTGGCGTCGTCGTTATAACTGCTGCCCACGTAGCGCAGCGATGAGGTGAGCCCCCACTGTTCCGTCGGCATATAACGTGCCGTAAGGTTGGCGGTCCTGTCAGGGATGTAGGCCGGACGATTACCGTTATAGCTACGTAACGGGCTGCCGCCGCGGTACTCATCATAACGGGCGTGGGTGTAGGCCGCATTGGCGGCCAGCTCCCAGCGTTCGCTGGGGCGCAACATCAGGCTTAATTCCACGCCGCGCGAGGTCTGCCGGCCAACGGCATTTAGCGTATCCGGCTGCTGCGCATTGGGCACAAACAGGTTGTCCTTGCGCAGTTCGTACAACGCCAGCGTGGCCTCTCCCTTGTTATCCCAAAACTGCCCCTTGGCGCCGACTTCCCCTTGGCGTACCCGGGTGAGCGGCAGACCGGTTTGCGCCGGACTTAAAAAGAACAGGTCGTTGCCCGGCTCCTTGCCGGTGGTGTAGTTGGCGTAAATATTGATGTTATCGGTCAACGCATAGCTGGGGCCAAGGCTCCAGACGCTGAAGGCGTAGGTTTGCGCGGAGCGCTCTTCTTGCGGGCCCTGAAAATGCCAATCCATATCCATATGGTTGTAGCGCAACTGCCCCAGCAGGGTTAAACGTTCAGTCAGGCTGAAGCGGTCTTCCATAAAAGCGGCGTACTGGTTTTGCGTAACGTGGCGAACCGGAGAACGTTGGCTAGCGGTGCCCTGTGAAAAACTTTCTCTGATCGGTGCCTGCAGCGGAACCTCTTCGGAACCGGGGAAGCCGTTGGAGTAGTACTGAAAGCGACGTTTACTCAGATCAAGGCCGACAATAAACCGGTTATCGAAGCCGCCCAACGGCCGGTCGAACACCAGTGAACTGCGGTTGCCGATCAGGTCGTCATCGTGGGCCAGCGCCCCGAACGAATCGCGATTGACATAGCCGGGCTGGGTGGCGGCCGAGATGCGAAAGCGTTCCACATTGCGCCATTCGCGAAAGCCGCTGTAGTAGTAGAACTGGTTATGCAGCTCAATTTCAGGCGTGGTGAACCAATCCAGGCTGGCCTGAAACGACGTGGCGTTACTCTGGATACGGCTGTCGGTCAGGTTGTTGTAGTTGATATCGCGCAGTTCGCGGGCGATGTTCCCTTCCACCAGCGGCGTGCCGTAGTAAGGGTTGTTGGTGCGATTGAGCATGCGATCCAGGCTTAACGTCAGCAGGGCATTATCAGACAGTTTAAACAGCAGCGCGCCGGATACCCGTTTCTGTTTGTCACGCTCATATTGCACATTGGTGCCGCTGTCGCTGCCGCTGACGTCCAGACGATAGGCCGCCACGTCGTCGACTAACGTCCCTCCCGCTCCCAAGTGCAGGCGCTGGCTGTTATAACTCGACAAGCCATAGTCGAACTCGATGGGCTGGCGGCTGAAGGTCGGCTGGCGCGAAAGCAGATTGACGCTGCCGCCGGCGGCGCTCAGGCCATTGAGCACCGATCCGGGGCCGCGCAACACTTCTACACTGCCGTAATGGGAAGGATCCGCTAGCTGAAGGGTGCTGCCCGGCGTTTCGACGCCGTTATACAGCCAGGACACCGGCCTGAAGCCGCGAAGTGAAAAGTTATTGCTGAGCGTAGGGGAAGCCACGCCGGACATGCCGGGAGCACGCTCGACAACGGCGGCGAGCGATTTATCACCCCGCTGCTGGATAGCCTGTGCGCTGATAACATCAATACTGCGTGGGGTTTCCAGATTGGTCAGCCCCAGGCGCGAAGCCGACTGGGTGACGACCTCCAACGAGCCATAGGTGCTCTGGGGCTGGCTGGATGCCTGCACGGTTAAGCTGTCTTCGCAACGTGATGACTTTTCGGTTTTGTCGCAAGCGCCGACGGCCAGCGCGGCGTTCGGCAGGCTTAACAGCAAAGCGGTAATCAGGTAATAAGGTGGTTTTTTGGGCGTGACGAAACCCAGACGTGCAGCACTCATTTACAGCATCCCTTTGGTGAAATAAAAACCCGCCGTGGCCGGCATCAATCATTATATTTTTTGTTATGTTATAACATTTCAATAATTGAAGACCAGTTTTTATTGTTACCGAGCCCTGACTGTAGCCGACGCATCCTTTGGCGCTTTGCGGCTAAATCGGCGACAATAAGGCTTTTGCAGCCGACAGGACGCGTTATGCAGGCCGAAATTCTTCTTACCCTAAAACTTCAGCAGAAGCTGTTCGCCGACCCGCGCCGCATCGCGCTGCTGAAACAGGTCCGGCACACCGGCTCCATCAGCCAGGGCGCCAAACTGGCGGGCATCAGCTACAAAAGTGCCTGGGACGCGATTAACGAAATGAACCAGTTGGCGGAGCAGACGGTGGTAGAACGTGCCACCGGCGGCAAAGGCGGTGGCGGTGCGCAGGTGACTCGCTACGGTGAGCGGTTGATCCAGCTTTACGATCTGCTGGGGCAGATCCAACAAAAAGCCTTCGACGTGCTGCAACAGGACGAGTTGCCGCTCGATAGCCTGTTAGCGGCAATCTCGCGTTTCTCGCTGCAAACCAGCGCCCGCAACCAGTTCTTTGGCACCGTGATCGAACGCGATCACCAGCAGGTGCAGCAGCATCTGGATATTCTGCTTAACGACGGCAAAACCCGTCTCAGCGCGGCCATCACCCAACAGAGCGCCGATCGGCTGCAGCTATCCCCCGGAAAGGAAGTGCTGGCGCTGATTAAAGCCCCCTGGGTGAAACTGAATACCGATCCGGCCCTGGTCGGGGCAGCGGACAACGCATTGGCGGGCGTGGTCGCCAGCATTCAACCGGGTGCCGATCACAGCGAGGTGCTGGTCACGCTGACGGGCGGTGAACCCCTGTGCGCCACCGTGGCCAACCCAGAGCTGCAGCAGCTAAAACTGCGCCCCGGCAGCCAGGTTCACGCCTTGTTTAACGCCGATCGGGTGATTGTCGCCACGTTGTGCTAAACGCAACGTAACGTTGCATTTTTGCCGATTGACATCGCTCCGCAATGCGCCTATTTCTAAACAAAATAATTGCATAAAAAGGAACAGGTGATGTCGTCGTTGCACATTTCGCAAGGTTCATTTCGCTTAAGCGATACCCGTACCCTGACGCTGGAAGCGCTGGAGATTCAGGCCGGCGACAGCTGGGCCTTTGTCGGCGCCAACGGCAGCGGCAAATCCGCCCTGGCACGCGCGCTGGCCGATGAACTGGTGTTGCTCAACGGCGAGCGCCGCAGCGATTTCAAGCATGCGGTACGCATCTCCTTCGAACAGTTGCAAAAGCTGGTCAGCGACGAATGGCAACGTAACAATACCGACCTGCTTAGCCCAGGCGAGGAAGATACCGGACGCACCGCAGCGGAAATCATTCAGGAAGAGGTCAAAGACCCCACGCGCTGCGCGCAGCTGGCGGAGCAGTTCGGCATTACCTCGCTGTTGTCACGTCGCTTTAAATACCTTTCTACCGGCGAAACGCGCAAAACCCTGCTGTGCCGGGCGCTGATGCCACAACCCGATTTACTGATCCTGGATGAACCCTTCGACGGGCTGGACGTGACTTCACGCGCTCAGTTGGCTGCGCTGTTGAATGACCTCTCCGGGCATGGCTATACCCTGGTGCTGGTGCTCAACCGCTTTGACGAAGTGCCGGACTTTATCCGTAACGTGGGCGTGCTGGCCGATTGCACCCTGGCAAGCCAGGGGACGCGCCGGCAGGTGATGGCGGAAGCGCTGGTAGCGCAACTGGCGCACAGCGAGAATCTGGATGGCCTGGCGCTGCCGGAAACCGAAGATCCGGCGCAGAAAACCACGCTGCCGGCGGATCAACCGTTAATTATCCTGCGCGACGGGAGGGTCAGTTACAACGATCGACCTATTCTCAATCACCTCGACTGGCAGGTTAATCCCGGCGAACACTGGCAGATCGTCGGCCCGAACGGTGCCGGTAAATCGACGCTGCTCAGCCTGATCACCGGCGATCACCCTCAGGGGTACAGTAACGATCTTACCCTGTTCGGCCGGCGGCGCGGCAGCGGGGAAACCATCTGGGATATCAAACGCCATATCGGCTACGTCAGCAGCAGCCTGCATCTGGATTACCGCGTCAGCGCCAGCGTGCGCAACGTGATCTTGTCCGGTTTTTTCGATTCGATCGGTATTTATCAGGCGGTATCCGATCGCCAACGGCAATTGGCTGACCAGTGGCTGACGTTGCTGGGGCTGGGCGGTGCAAACGGCGAGGCCCCCTTTCACAGCCTTTCCTGGGGTCAGCAACGGTTAGCGCTGATCGCCCGCGCACTGGTCAAACACCCGGCGCTGTTGATCCTCGACGAACCGCTGCAGGGGCTGGATCCGCTCAATCGCCAGTTGGTCCGTCGCTTTGTCGACGTGTTGATCGGCCAGGGATCGACCCAACTGCTGTTTGTCTCCCACCATGCGGAAGACGCGCCGCAAAGTATTACCCACCGCCTGAGCTTTGTCCCTGACGGCGACGGCTACCGTTATCAGTTGGATACGCTGATCTGAAATCCTCGATAATCCGCGCGGATGGGTAGCCCCGCTACTCATCCGATGACATATCCGGCAACACTTCCTCTGCAACACATCACATTTGGCCTTTTATCATAAGGAGTAAAGGATCCGCTTCTGGAGACACCATGTCCGCCGCACTGATTATTATCGATCTTATCGACGATCTGATTGGCCCCAAAGGGCGTGCGAACCATTGCCGTGAGCAGGTGTTGGCATTAAACCTGATTGCCAACACCAACGCCGCCGCGGCTTACGCCCGGGTACGTAAAATTCCGGTGATTTGGGTGCGCGTCGGTTTTGCCGACGATTATCACGACATTCCCGCTCACTCTCCGCTGTTTAGCCACCTGAAACAGATTGGCGCACTGCGTCTGAGCAGCCCCGGCTGCCAATGGGATAAGGATTTGCAGGTGCTGCCAACGGATATTCAGTTCGAAAAGCACGGCGTTGGCGCCTTTGCCGGTAACAATTTGTTAGCCTGGCTGCAGCAGCATCGCTGCCATCATTTGCTGCTAGGCGGGGTCAGTACCCCACTGGCGATCGAAAGCACCGCAAGACAGGCGCACGACGCCGGTTTTCAGGTGACCGTCTTGCAGGACTTATGCGCCGCACCGACGCAGGAAATCCACCAGCAGAGTCTGGATATCCTGCAGAACCTGGCGGAAATCACCCGTTCGCAAGCCTGGATGAAGGGTTAACAGCACTATTTCACCCACTGCACCGACCTTTATCGTCATTTCGCTGTGCTACTATCCGGCATAGTGCCCAACTCACCGATCATTCGCACACCGATAAAGCAATGATTGCCTTCGGTAATGGGTACCGTGTGCATATTTTAAAGGGACATAGTTATGTGGGGCGTACTGGCTTCTTCGTTATTCTTTTTGCCATTTAACCGGCTTATTGCCTGGTTGATTCTGGCCGCATCGGCGGGGATGGGCATGTACCACGCGGTACTCACCCCGCTCAGCCTGACTTGCTTATTAGGCATTGCCGCCCTCGCAGGGCTGCGACACCATTTTCGGACACGGCGTAATCTGGCTGTCCCACTTGAAGTGTTAGTGGTTTTAAGCTGTGTGGCGCTATTCCTGCACCTGGTGCCGGGGATCAATAACCAATTGATGATCGACGGCGATAAAGCAGGCCCGTTAAGCGCACCCTTCACCATGTATTACAACTTTGACAAGGCGATAGTGCCCTTCCTGTTGTTCGCCTGTCTGCCAACGTTGTTTAAACGCGATAAACCTGAAAAAAGCGTAGGTACATCGGCCTGGACGGCGCTGATTATCAGCGTTCCAGCCTTGCTGTTGCTGGCGGTGGCGCTTGGCGGCCTGAAGATTGAGCTGCATACCCCAACCTGGATCCTGCCGTTTATCATGGCCAACCTGTTCTTTGTCTGCATGGCTGAAGAAGCGCTGTTCCGCGGTTATCTGCAGCAACGGCTGAGCCAATGGTTGGGGGCTTGGCCGGCATTGATTATTGCCGCGCTGATTTTTGGCGCCGCGCATCTGGCCGGTGGCATGCTGATGGTCATTTTCGCCACGCTTGCCGGGTTGATTTACGGCCTGGCATGGATGTGGAGTGGCCGCTTGTGGGTGCCGATTTTATTCCACTTCGGACTTAATCTGACCCATCTGCTGCTGTTCACTTACCCGCTGTACCAGCATTCCTGATCGCCATAACCGGCAGGTGAACGCCTGCCGGTTACCAGTGTGAAAACGCTATCACTTCCAGCCTGATGCCAACTTTTTCAGCTTTCCCCCTCCTACACTGCCAGCGGTTTTCTCACTTGCATCACGCAGTGTAAACGATTCCATTTTTCGCTCTGGATCACCTTTTTCCCCCGTAGGACGTGCTATCTTTTTGCTCATAGTTATCCATTTGTATGAGTCAAGGGTAGGTTAGCGGTAGATGAAAGCGATTACACCGCGCCGCATCGCCCGAGAAAAAGGAACCACCATGACGGATTTTAACCCCGTAGATCATCCCCATCGCCGCTACAACCCGCTGACCGGCCAATGGGTATTGGTCTCGCCACACCGTGCCAAACGGCCGTGGCAAGGCCAGCAGGAGTCAACACAGCAGGAAACGTTGCCGCAGCACGATCCCGACTGTTTCCTCTGCCCGGGCAACACCCGTGTTACCGGCGATAAAAACCCTAACTATCAGGACACCTACGTGTTCACCAACGACTTTGCCGCGCTGATGACGGATACCCCGCTGGCACCGGAAAGTCAGGATCCGCTGATGCGCTGCCAGAGCGCCCGTGGCACCAGCCGGGTGATTTGTTTCTCGCCCGATCACAGCAAGACCCTGCCGGAACTGCCGCTGCAAGCGCTGGAACGAGTGATTGCCACCTGGCAGGAACAGACCGCCGATCTGGGACGCAGCTATCCGTGGGTGCAGGTTTTTGAAAACAAAGGCGCCGCGATGGGCTGCTCTAATCCGCATCCGCATGGACAGGTTTGGGCCAACAGCTTCTTGCCGAACGAAGTCGAGCATGAGGACCGGCTGCAACGCGAGTATTTCCAACGGCACCACTCCGCGATGTTGACGGATTACGTCCAGCGCGAACAGGCTGACGGCAGCCGTACGGTGGTGGAAACCGAACACTGGCTGGCCGTGGTGCCCTACTGGGCGGCCTGGCCGTTTGAAACGCTGCTGTTGCCGAAGAGTTCAGTGCAGCGCATTACCGATCTCAGCGCCGAACAGAGCCGTGACCTGGCCGTGGTGCTGAAAAAACTGACCAGCCGTTACGACAACCTGTTCCAGTGCTCCTTCCCCTACTCCATGGGCTGGCACGGCGCCCCGTTTAACGACGCAGATAACCGCCATTGGCAACTACACGCCCACTTCTATCCGCCGCTGCTGCGTTCTGCCACGGTGCGTAAATTTATGGTGGGTTACGAGATGCTGGCAGAAACCCAGCGCGATTTGACTGCAGAACAGGCCGCAGAACGTCTGCGTGCCGTTAGCGATGTTCATTACCGTGAAGCCGGAGCCCAACAATGAGTTTAAAGAACCTTACCCACACCCTTTTTACCGAACGTTTTGGCTACGCGCCCGCACTGACTATCCAGGCCCCGGGCCGGGTGAACTTGATCGGCGAGCATACCGACTATAACGACGGTTTTGTGCTGCCGTGCGCCATCGATTACCAGACGGTGATCGCCTGCGCCAAACGCGACGACCGTCAGATCCGGGTGATCGCCGCCGATTACGACGCCCAGCAGGATCTGTTTTCGCTCGACGAACCGATCGTCAGCCATCCAACCCAACGCTGGTCCGATTACGTACGCGGCGTGATCAAACACCTGCAGCAACGCAACAGCGATTTTGGCGGTGCGGACCTGGTGATTTCCGGTAATGTGCCGCAAGGTGCCGGCCTCAGCTCTTCCGCCTCTTTGGAAGTCGCCGTTGGTCAGGCCATGCAGGCACTGTATGCCCTGCCGCTGGATGGCGTAGCGCTGGCCCTCAATGGGCAAGAAGCAGAGAATCAGTTTGTCGGCTGTAACTGCGGGATTATGGATCAACTGATTTCCGCGCTCGGCGAACGGGATCATGCTTTGCTGATCGACTGCCGAACGCTGGAAACCCGCGCAGTATCGGTGCCGGAAGATATCGCGGTGGTGATCATCAATTCCAATGTGAAACGCGGTCTGGTAGACAGCGAATACAACACCCGCCGCAAGCAGTGTGAGGAAGCCGCGCGCTTCTTCGGTGTCAAAGCGCTGCGCGATGTCAGCCCGGATCTGTTTTTCCCGATCCAGCATGAGCTGGATCCGATCGTCGCCAAACGAGCGCGTCATGTGATCAGCGAAAACGATCGTACACTGGCTGCTGCCGATGCGCTGGCCGCTGGTGATATGAAGCTGATGGGCAAACTGATGGCGGAGTCGCACGCCTCGATGCGCGATGATTTTGAAATTACCGTGCCGCCGATCGACCGGCTGGTGGAGATCGTCAAAGCCGTTATCGGCGACCGCGGCGGCGTGCGCATGACCGGCGGCGGTTTTGGCGGCTGTATCGTGGCGCTAATGCCACAGGCGCTGGTCGAGCCGGTCCGCGAGGCAGTAGCACGCGAATACCCGCTGCAGACCCATGGGCTGAAAGAAACCTTTTACGTCTGTAAGGCGTCAGAGGGGGCCGGCAGATGCTGAGCGACAGTCAAACGTTGGCCCCTGACGGCCAGCCCTACCAATTGACCCAGTTGAAAAACGCTGGCGGAATGACGGTAACGCTGATGGATTGGGGCGCCACCTGGCTCTCCGCAGTATTGCCGCTGAAATCGGGCAAAACGCGCGAGTTGCTGCTGGGGTGTCGTACCCCAGCGGACTACCTGAATCAAGCGGCCTACCTGGGCGCTACCGTCGGGCGCTACGCCAACCGCATCGCGCACGCCAGCCTGCAGATTGATGGCAAACCGCATCCGCTGGTCGCCAATCAGGGAGAACACCAGCTGCACGGTGGGCCGGAAGGCTTTAATGCCCGCCGCTGGCGCATTACCCAACAGGATCAGCAGCAGGTGAGCTACGCCTTGCATTCGCCAGACGGTGACCAGGGTTTTCCCGGCAATCTCGACATTCAGGTCAACTATCGACTCACTGCCGACAATCGACTGGAAATCAGCTATCAGGCGCGGACCGACAGCGCCTGCCCGGTCAATTTAACCAACCACGCCTACTTCAACCTCGACGGGGCCGGAACCGACGCCCGCCATCAGCGGCTACAGCTGTTTGCCGACCGCTATCTGCCGGTCGACAGCGAAGGCATCCCCTGTGCCGATCTAACCCCGGTGGCAGACAGCGGCATGGACTTCCGCCAACCAAAAACGCTGCTGCAGGATTTTTTGAGCGATCGCTGTCAACAGCGGGTAAAAGGCTACGATCATGCCTTTTTGCTGCATCGTACCTGTGGCGCATTGGACTGCCCGGCGGCCCATCTTTGGTCGGCTGATGGCCAGGTACAAATGAGCGTCTTCACCAGTGCGCCGGCGTTGCAGCTCTACAGCGGCAACTATCTGGGCGGAACCCCGGCACGCGAAGGCGGCAGCTATGCCAATTACGCCGGCGTGGCGCTGGAAAGCGAGTTTTTGCCGGACAGCCCGAACCACCCGGAATGGCCGCAGCCCAACTGTTGGCTGCAGCCGGGGCAACAATACCTGAGCGCCACCCATTATCAGTTTTATCCTATCTGACCCGCTACGCCCCTTGCCACGCGGCGAGGGGCCGTTTGTTATAAATGCTTACCTTTTTACCCCGCTGCCGCACCGAGGGCTGCCTTTCCTTATTCCAAAGCGCGCACTAGAATCAGGCTACGGTGATAAGCACAACACCTTGTGCAACGTCACAATTTTCGGCCACCCCGGCCGGCCAATAGCTGAAGGAACACCTATGCGTCTGATTACTGCACTTCCATTACTGGCGGGTTTACTGCTGAGCACCAATCTGATGGCTGCCGAGACCGCAGCAAAAACGCCATCACCGGCACAGGCCGCGCAGCAGAAACGCATGACCGATTGTAATCAACAGGCCACCAGCAAAACGCTGAAAGGCGCGGATCGCTCTACCTTCATGAGCACCTGCCTGAAATCCGAAGGCACCGCTGCGACCAAAACGCTGACTCCGCAGCAGCAGAAAATGAAAACCTGTAACGCCGACGCCAAGACCAAAAGCCTGAAGGGTGACGAGCGTAAAACCTTTATGAGCAATTGCCTGAAAAAAGCAGCCTGATTGCCCTTCCCCACGGCACGGCCGAATCTCCCTTCGCCGTGCCGCACTCCCTATCTGCACCAGCCTGATCGATTCAGCTTTTCCTCAGAACAGCACTTACTTTGCGGCAAGAAATTGGCTATGGTTAAACACTATCGATTGCCGAGCCCCCGGCCGCGGCAATATAATGATTTTCGTTATCATTGAAATGTCAGATTATTAAGGAGTTAAGCTATGGCTGTAACTAAGCTGGTTCTGGTGCGTCACGGCGAAAGCCAGTGGAACAACGAAAACCGCTTCACCGGTTGGTATGATGTTGATTTGTCCGACAAAGGCCGCACCGAAGCGAAAGCAGCAGGCAAACTGTTGAAAGACGAAGGTTTCTCTTTTGACTTTGCTTACACCTCCGTACTGAAGCGCGCTATCCACACCCTGTGGAACATTCTGGACGAACTGGATCAGGCCTGGCTGCCGACTGAGAAATCCTGGAAACTGAACGAACGCCACTACGGCGCGCTGCAGGGTCTGAACAAGGCTGAAACCGCAGAAAAATACGGTGACGAGCAGGTTAAGCAATGGCGTCGCGGCTTCGCCGTTACTCCACCAGAGCTGACCAAAGATGACGAACGTTACCCGGGCCACGATCCGCGTTATTCCGCGCTGACCGAGAAAGAGCTGCCGCTGACCGAGAGTCTGGCGCTGACCATCGATCGCGTGATCCCTTACTGGGACGAAGAAATTCTGCCACGCATCAAAAGCGGCGAGCGCGTTATCGTTGCTGCACACGGCAACTCCCTGCGTGCGCTGGTGAAATACCTGGATAACCTGAGCGAAGACGAGATCCTCGAGCTGAACATCCCAACCGGCGTGCCGTTGGTGTATGAATTTGACGAGAACTTCAAGCCAATCAAACGTTACTACCTGGGTAATGCCGACGAGATCGCTGCTAAAGCGGCCGCCGTGGCAAACCAGGGTAAAGCGAAGTAATTTTCGCCGCATGATCTAAAAAGCCCCCGGTTTTGGCCGGGGGCTTTTTTATTGGAACCAGGCAGGTTTATCAGCCGCGGCGCGCTTTCACCGCTGTTGCCAACTCGCGCAGCACGGTTTCGGTGTCTTCCCAACCGATGCAGGCATCGGTGACGCTCTTGCCATAAACCAGCGGATCGCCGCTTTCCAGGTTTTGGTTGCCCTCCACCAGATGGCTTTCAATCATCACGCCCATAATCGCCTTTTCGCCGCCGGCAATCTGCTTGCAAACGTCAGCATTCACTTCCAGCTGCTTTTTGAATTGCTTGCTGCTGTTGGCATGGCTGAAATCGATCATCACCTGCGCCGGCAGACCCGCTTTGACCAGGCCTTCTTTGACTTCTTTCACATGCGCCGCGCTGTAGTTCGGCTCTTTGCCGCCGCGCAGAATAATGTGGCAATCGCCGTTACCGCTGGTGTTCACAATGGCTGAATGGCCCCATTTGGTCACCGACAGGAAACAGTGCGGTGCGCTGGCAGCATTGATGGCGTCAATAGCAACCTTGATGGTGCCGTCGGTACCGTTCTTGAAGCCAACCGGGCAAGACAGGCCGGAAGAGAGCTCGCGATGCACCTGAGATTCAGTGGTACGAGCGCCGATCGCGCCCCAGCTCATCAGATCTGCCAGATACTGCGGGGTGATCATGTCGAGGAATTCGCCCGCCGCCGGCAAACCGGTATCGTTAATATCCAGCAGCAGCTTACGGGCCAGACGCAGACCGTCGTTGATCTGGAAGCTGTTATCCATTTGCGGATCGTTGATCAACCCTTTCCAGCCCACGGTGGTACGCGGCTTTTCAAAATAAACCCGCATCACCACTTCCAGCTCGCCGCTCAGTTCCTGACGCAGCGACAGCAGGCGACCGGCATACTCTTTCGCCGCTTTGGTATCGTGGATTGAACAAGGGCCAATCACCACCAGCAGGCGATCGTCACTGCCGCGAAGGATCTGATGAATGGCACTGCGTGCCTTTGACACCGTCTCTGCTGCACGTTCAGTAGCCGGAAACTTCTCTAACAGGGCCACCGGTGGCAGGAGTTCCTTAATTTCTTTAATGCGTAAATCGTCGTTTTGGTAATTCATAACTTTTCCATTCGGTATCGAGAGGCGGTATTTCGCAGAGCATAGATCCAACCAATTTAGCCTGTGCGGATAACGCTGTAAATCACCTTTGCCACCTGCCGAATGAACCTCTAAATTAACAGTGGATTGTGCTGTTTCATCAGGGGAGCGCAGTGGCTCCTTTTTCGTTATGCTAACGGCCAGGATACTGTTACTCGAGCCAAGCCATGCCCTCTTTGTTATTAGTTGATGACCACCCGGTGGTTCATGTCGCACTGGAAGCGGCGCTAATCAAGTCATCCCGCCGCTTTCACCTGCAGGCGGTGCAAGACGACGTTCAGGCAATGGCCCAATTGGCCACGGCCGACTTTGCGCTGGTGATCCTCGATATCGGTCTGCCACAGGTGGACGGTTTGCAATTATTGAAAAAAATCCGCCGCCACTATCCGCAGCAACCGATCCTGATCTATACCGCACAGGAAGAAGATATCTACGCCCGTATGGCCTATTCGGCCGGCGCCAACGGATTTGTGCACAAGGGCAGCCGTCTCGAAGAGCTGGTGCTGGCGATTGAAACCGTACTGGATGGAAGCTTGAGCTTTCCCGCCACCGCCATGACCGAGGAGGCGCTACCGGCAGAAGGTACACTGCTGACGCCAAAAGAACTGCAGGTGCTCGGGCTGCTCAGCAAAGGCTTGTCCAATCTGCAAATCGCCGAGATGCTGAACATCAGCAACAAAACCGTCAGTACCCACAAGAAGAATATTCTGCGTAAGACCGGCGCCAGTAATCTGTTGGAGCTGGTGGCGGTGTTTAAAGAGCTGGCGCCATGATGCGTGCGCTTTTGCTGCTGGTAACGATGTTGCTGTGCGTCGGCAGTCTGGCGCACGCGGCGCAGCCGGTACGTTATCAATTGGTCAGCAACCTGAATATCCCGCCCGACCTGCTGATCGCCAGCGAGAAAAATCCCTGGCGCGACGCGACGCTGCGCATCGGTATCATCAGTGAAAATACCAGCCCCTATAACATTATTGTGGATGACGACCTGTACGGTCTGAATGCCGACTACCTGGGCTATGTTCAGCAGGTCACCGGCATCCACTTTCAGATCTACGGCTTCTCCGATCTGGCGAAACTTGAGCAAGCGCTGCATGACGGGACTGTCGATCTGGTGTACGGCATTCCACAAAACGAAGCGCTACACGGCCTGAAAATTTCTCAGCCTTATTACGTCAGTAACCTGCGCGTACTGCGGGATCGCAGCAACGATCGCAAAGTGATGCTCAATTCCGCCAATGCCCGGGTGGCGATCAGCACCCTGACCGATATGCAGGCTGGCAATGCGCTAAAGACGGTGTCGTCCCACGTACAACGCTATGACAACAACCTTCAGGCGGTGTATGCCCTGCTCAATGGCAGCAGCGACTACTTTATTGCCGATGAAGCCAGCGCCAGCTTTATTATCGACCAGCTGCAGCTCGGCCAGCTTTATCAGATCGAAAGTACCCTCAACCTCGGCAACCTGTCGTTCGTATTTGCCGCCGCCAACCCGGCGCTGATCGAGACCCTCAACGTGGCCATCGCCGACACCCCGATGGAGTTGATGAATGCCATCCAAAGCCGCTGGAGTAAAAAGATCCCCAGCTATCTCGATACCGGCAATGCCGATCTGACGCAGATGGAGAAAAGCTGGGTGAAGACTCACCCCACCGTCTATTACGCCGCCATCGAGAATAATTTCCCCTTCGCTTACCGCGGTTCCGGTGGGCAAGCGCGCGGTTATGCCATCGACATTTTGAATATCATTGCGCAAAACACCGGGTTGCGCTTTGTTCCGCTGTGGGCGCGCAATGCCGAACAGGCCGATCAACTGGTGCAATCCGGCCAGGCCAGCTTTCGCACCGCGTTACCATTGGCGCGTGGGGTTAAAGCGCGCTACAGCGCAAGTATGCCTATCCACCGTTCGCTGTGGGGGGTGTATGTTGGCCAACACGACAACGGGATTTCCACCTGGAGCGATCTGGCCGGTAAACGCATTGGCGTACTGCAGGGCGATCTGGCACAAGGCCTGGTGCCTGCCAACGAAGAACAGATCCGTTTTGCCGACAGTAAGGCCATGTATGACGCTCTGGCTAACGGCCAGTTGGATGCGCTGGTGGATAACGTGATTTCGGCAAACTTTGTCGCTTTGTCTCGTTACTCCGGGGCGATAAAGTTGGCGTTCGCCGCCAATAATATTGCCTACCCGGTAGCGTTCGGCGTGCGGCAGGATCAGCCATTACTGTTGGCTATCCTCGATAAAAACCTGATGCAGATCCCGTCGGAAACGCTGCAATCACTGCGCGATGAGTGGATTGTCGATCGTAGCAACCTGATTGACGCCGTGAATGAAAACCGTATGCAGCCGCAAACCACCTGGCTGCTGGCGCTGCTGGCTGCGGCGATCCTGTTGCTGTTGGGGCTGACCCTGCGCCGGTTTATCCTGCAGAGACGGGATAAGCGCGAACGGGAAGTGCTTGAACAGGCTCGTCGGCATGCGGAAGCCGAAAACCGAATGAAGAGTAAATTCCTGGCTACCGTCAGCCATGAATTGCGCACTCCGATGCACGCCATTCTTGGTCTGTTGGAGCTGGAGCTGAAACGTCAGCCAACGCCCGAGGGGCTGCCGGTGATCTACAGCTCGGCATCATCGTTGCTCAACCTGCTCAATGACTTACAAGATCATGCCCGACTGGCCACCGGCTCGTTAACCTTAGCGCCCAAGGCCGTAGCCCTGCACCCTTGGGTGGCCCACATTAGCGCCCTGTACCGACCGCTGATTGGCGAACGCCCAGTCACGTTAAACGTGAGTGCGGCCGACAACCTGCCCGCAGCCGTTCTTATTGATGGTGAGCGTTTACTTCAGGTCGCTAACAATCTGATAAATAATGCGATTAAGTTCACACCGAGCGGCAGTATTCAGGTCAGCATCGGCTGGCGTGAGCAGTCTGCACAGCAGGGAGAACTGTCGCTGACGGTGACCGACAGTGGGTGTGGCATCGCCGCCGATGAGATTGGCAAACTGTTCCAGCCGTTTTACCGCGCGCGCGGTGCGCAGCGAGTATCCGTGCAGGGAACCGGATTAGGGCTGTCTATTTGCAAGGAAATTATCGAACAAATGGGCGGTCGGATTGAGTTGCACTCGCGTCTCGGCGTCGGCACTGAGGTTTCCCTGTCGGTACCGGTCACCGAGGTTGCTCTTGACTCGGCGACACAGCAAACCGATAAGCCGCTCAACCTGCCGCCGCCGAGTTTGCGCGTGGCGCTGATTGACGATCACCCCACCAATCTCCTGCTGATGGAACGACAGTTGCGCCACTTCGGTCTGCAGCCGACGCTGTTCGAGCAGGGTTATCCGCTGCTGAAAGCCCATCGTCGGCAGCCGTTTGATCTGCTGTTCATTGATTACAATATGCCGCGCCCGGATGGCCTGACGCTGGCGAGGCTGATACGCCGCGACGAGCAGCGCCATCGACGCCCGGCTTGCCAAATTATCCTCTGCTCGGCGGACGTGCAGGAATTTACCCGTATCCCGCCGGAGCTGGTGGCCATAGATCGCTTTTTAACCAAGCCCATCTCGCTGGACGCACTCGCCCAAGCGTTGCCACAGCAACCCCAGGCGCTGGAGCAGCAGTTAGTCCTTACTGACCTTCAGCAGTCCCTGGCCGATATGGCCGGTAATGACCGACCGATGATCCAACGTTTGGCGACAACGCTGCTGACAACCCTGCAGCAAGACCGACAGCGGCTCGCGCTAGCGGCACAAAGCGAGGACTGGCTACAGCTTGGGCAAGCCGCGCATCGCATTAAGGGTAGCCTGTTGATGTTGCAACTGCCGGCAGCGGCCAGCCTGTGCCAACAATTGGTGGAAAGCGGTCGTGAAGGAACATTGCTTCAGGACGCCTATACTGAACTAAGTACGTTAGTGGAACAGATACTGATAGAACTGGATGATCTGGTCAGCGCTAACGAGTCGTATATTGCTATGCATCATAAGGATGAATAATGTCGGATAGCCCGCACGTACACCTACCGAAAGACAGTAATAGTAAACGCCTACTGACCGCTTTTTTAGTCACTGCGGTATTCATGATCGCCGAAGTGATCGGTGGGTTAATTTCAGGGTCCCTGGCGCTGCTGGCCGATGCCGGCCATATGCTCACCGATGCGGCGGCGCTGCTGGTGGCATTGATGGCGGTGCACTTCTCACAGCGTAAGCCCAATGCACGCCATACCTTCGGTTATCTGCGCTTGACGACGCTGGCGGCTTTCCTCAACGCCGCCGCGCTGTTGGTGATCGTGGTATTCATACTGTGGGAGGCGATACGGCGTTTCTTCGAACCACAGCCGGTGATGGGTACCCCAATGCTGATTATCGCCATAGCGGGGTTGCTGGCTAACCTGTTCGCCTTCTGGCTGTTGCACCGCGGTAGCGAAGAGAAGAACATCAACGTGCGGGCCGCGGCATTGCACGTATTGGGGGATTTACTGGGGTCGGTGGGTGCCATTGCCGCGGCGATTGTGATCCTGACCACCGGCTGGACGCCGATCGACCCGATATTGTCGGTACTGGTATCCTGCCTGGTGATACGCAGTGCCTGGCGGCTGCTGAAGGAGAGCTTCCACGAGCTGCTGGAAGGTACGCCACAGGAAGTGGATATCGCCAAACTGCAAAAAGACCTGTGCCTGAATATTCCGGAAGTACGCAATATCCACCACGTCCACGTCTGGCAGATTGGTGAACAGAAGCTGATGACGTTGCATGCACAGGTGATACCGCCGAATGACCATGATGGCTTGCTGCGCCGCATTCAGGGCTATCTGTTGGAACACTACCGGATTGGCCACGTGACCATTCAAATGGAATACCAGCATTGTGATACGCCCGACTGCGGAATTAATCGGGCTCCCGAGCCGAGTGACCACTCACATTCCGGCTCGCATTCCCATCTGGGGCATCATCATTAAAACAAACGGGGCGCCTTATAGGGCGCCCCGGCGATATTTTAAGGTGCGGAAGACAAAGGCCGCGATTGGTTGTTGCCGGCGCTTTTGATCCACAGCCAGGAACCGTTCAGCGCAATCAGCGTCAGGATCACGTATTCCAGCGCCATGGCGTAAACGCCCTGATAGGCAAAAATCGCCACGCTAATCACGTCAATCACCACCCACAGCAACCAGTTTTCCACGTACTTGCGCGTCATCAGAATCATCGCGACGATCGACAGCACCATCATCGCCGAATCCCAGAACGGGAAGGCGTCCGGTTGCAGCTCAGGCATTTGCACGCTGAGGCCCAAGCCCTGCATTACCGTCACCGCAACCTGAGTCAACCAGGCGAAAACGCGGTCGATATTAAAGGTCATCAGTGCAATGCCGATCACACATACCGCCGCCCAGCCCAATGCCTTCGGCAGCGGTAACCAACGAATCTTCAGCTCGGCCTGATTATCCTGCGTCTGACGACTCCAGGCGTACCAGCCGTAGATATTGGCAACAAAGAAGAACAGCTGCAGCAGCAGACTGGCGTAAAGCTGGATTTGGAAGAAAATCACCGCGAACAGCGTGACGTTAATCAGGCCGAACAGGTAATTGATGATTTTCTCTTTGCTGGCATACCAGATACACAACAAACCGAACAGGGTGCCGATCGCCTCAATCCATGACAGATCATAACCCCCTGCGCCCAGCGGGATATGCACCAAGATATTGCTGGTACTGAAAAAGCTCATTTTATTATCCTTATTAAACGGTTAAGCGTTCCCTTTTACCTGCATTTTTAATTGGGCAGCAAAATCCAACATCCGGTTCAGCGGGATTAGCGCCTTTTGACGTAACGCCGCATCCACGTGGATCTCATGCAGTGCACCGCCCTGCTCCAGCCCGTCGGCAATCGCCTTCAGGCCGTTCATCGCCATCCATGGGCAGTGCGCACAGCTGCGACAGGTGGCGCCTTCACCGGCGGTCGGCGCTTCAAAAAGCTCCTTGTCCGGGCAGGCCTGTTGCATCTTATAAAAAATACCGCGATCGGTGGCGACAATCAGCTGCGGATTAGGCAAAGTTTTCGCCGCCTGTATCAATTGGCTGGTTGAGCCTACCGCATCGGCCAGGTCAACCACCGCCTGTGGCGACTCAGGGTGCACCAGTATCGCCGCGTCAGGGTATAAGGCCTTCATGCGCATCAGGGCCTGGGTTTTAAACTCGTCATGGACGATACAGGCCCCCTGCCAACACAATACGTCGGCGCCCGTCTGCTTTTGCACGTAGTTGCCCAGGTGACGATCCGGGGCCCAGATGATTTTCTCGCCAAGGCTGTCGAGGTGCTCAATCAGTTCAACGGCGATACTGGAGGTAACCACCCAGTCCGCGCGAGCTTTTACCGCCGCCGAGGTATTAGCGTAGACCACCACGGTGCGATCGGGGTGGCTGTCGCAAAATGCATGGAATTCTTCTTCCGGACAGCCAAGATCCAGCGAGCACTCTGCGTGCAGCGTCGGCATCAGCACCTGTTTTTCCGGGCTGAGGATTTTGGCGGTTTCGCCCATAAAGCGCACGCCGGCGACCAGTAAGGTCGAAGCTGGGTGATTGCTGCCAAAGCGCGCCATTTCCAGCGAGTCCGCCACACAGCCGCCGGTTTCCTCCGCCAGCGCCTGGATCTCAGGATCGGTATAATAATGGGCCACCATCACCGCATTGCGCTGCTTGAGCAGGGTTTTAATCTTCTCACGATAAAACGCCTTCTGCGCGACGTCTAACGGCACGGGTTTGGGCGGGAACGGGTACACCGCCGCATTAACATCAAACATTTCACTCATCGCTGCAATCTCTGTGCTAGGCTGGGTGTCTGCTGCCCGGGTATTACCCATCGCAACCCCCTTCGTTTTATATACTAAACAAAATACCTAAAATTGAGCGAAAAGTCCGCTGATATTTTCAATATCACGCCAATGAAGTTTAATGGATTGAATTTTTGATCAAAGAGAGAGATCTGCAGGGGGAAAGTGCTTTCGTGATAGAGAGAATGGAGTGCGCATGCCAACAAAAATGGCGGAAGGTGGAACGTACCGGAGATTTCCTCGAATCTGAACGCAGCTTCTCACCGACACGATTCGTGCTATATGCCAATTCAGAGTTTTTAATAAGGGGGGGTATTTCTTTAAGAATGGTGGGTCGTGCAGGATTCGAACCTGCGACCAATTGATTAAAAGTCAACTGCTCTACCAACTGAGCTAACGACCCACTGATGTGGTTTACTGCTGAACCGCGTAAGCAGGAGAGGAACTCGCTGCAATAATGGTGGGTCGTGCAGGATTCGAACCTGCGACCAATTGATTAAAAGTCAACTGCTCTACCAACTGAGCTAACGACCCACTGACGTGGTTTACTGCTGAACAGCCAATACAAACCGAAGCCTGGATTGAGGAAAAACAATTCTGAAATGGTGGGTCGTGCAGGATTCGAACCTGCGACCAATTGATTAAAAGTCAACTGCTCTACCAACTGAGCTAACGACCCACAGCAGTGGTGGGTGATGACGGGCTCGAACCGCCGACCCCCTCCGTGTAAAGGAGATGCTCTACCAACTGAGCTAATCACCCACTGACGTGGTTACTGCTACTACTTCAGAAATTGGTGGGTCGTGCAGGATTCGAACCTGCGACCAATTGATTAAAAGTCAACTGCTCTACCAACTGAGCTAACGACCCAATTTCCTTGCTGCTTTAACATCTTGCAAGATGTCTTGGCAACGGCGGCATATATTACTAATTTATCTTGGCAGCGCAACCTAAATTTTTGAACAAGGGGTTCAACTGCTTGTTCTTCACGCGAATGAGCCCAGAAAGCGGTCAAATCGACTAACTTCTGGGCTCATTATTTTTTCTGACTAACCGGCTACGCGACTTTTCGCCTGTTTGGCCGCCGCACTGGTTGGGTATTGTTTAATCACCTGCTGGAACACGGCTTTGGCTTTATCGGCCTGCCCTTTCTCCTGCATGATGATACCTACCTTGTACATGGCGTCCGGCGCCTTAGGTGACTTTGAGTAATTCTTCACCACGACCGCATAATAGTAAGCCGCATCGTCTTTCTTACCCTTGTTGTAATACAACTGGCCCAGCCAATAGTTGGCATTAGGCTGGTAAGTAGACTTTGGGTACTGTTTTACGAAGGTCTGAAAAGCAGAAATTGCCTGGTCATACTGTTTTTTTTCCAGCGCCAATGAAACAGCGGCATTGTAGTCGCTGTTTTCATCACCCTTGCTGGCCGGCGCTGCTGCTGTAGCGCCCGCAGACGCACTGTCAGCACCGTCGGAGGACGCAGCCGCTGCTGCTCCACCCGCGGCACCCGCTGCGGCAGCAGAGCTCTGAGCGCCGCCCTGGCTGATGCTATCCATCTGCTGATAGATTTGCTTTTGGCGTTCAACGACCTGATTCAGTTGATATTGGCTTTCCTGGATTTGACCGCGGAGCGAGTCAATATCGCGCTGATTGTCAGAGAGTTGTTGCTGGAGTTGGTTTAAAAGCTGGCCTTGAGCATTGCTGATGCGCTCAAGCGAGGTGACACGGTCTTCGACCGAGCCGGAGCCGACATTACTGATTGGCGCTTGGGCAGTAGCGGCCCATGGGACCGCTACGCCAACCAGTAACGACAGACTCAACAAGTGACGTCTGAAGTTACTGTTCATGCGATTCTCTTAGTAAACCAGAACTGCACGACGGTTTTTAGCATAAGCCGCTTCGTCGTGGCCCAGTACTGCTGGTTTTTCTTTACCGTAAGAAACGATAGAGATTTGGTCAGCTGAAACGCCTTTACCTTGCAGGTACATTTTCACGGAGTTAGCACGACGCTCACCCAGGGCAATGTTGTATTCCGGCGTACCGCGCTCATCCGCGTGGCCTTCTACGGTCACTTTGTAAGACGGGTTGTTACGCAGGAATGCAGCGTGCGCGTCCAGCATCTGAGCGAACTCAGAGCTCACGTCATACTTGTCCAGACCGAAGTAAACAATGTTGTTCTTCTGCAGTTCTTGCATCTGCAGACGAGCTTGTTCTTCAGAAGACAGGTTGCTGCTGCCGTTTTCTGTACCAGTGCCAGCGCCAGCGCCCAGACCAGATTGGTCGTTGTTTGCGCTTTTGTTAGAACTACAAGCTGCTACAGCCAGGACTGGCAGTGCCAGCAGAAGCCCTTTCAGCACTTTGTTCAGTTGCATTTCTTTAATCCTTTTATAGTTTGCCATACATATTTACACATGCATCACAGATACGGCGACCAGGCAGGGAATTTGACCTGTCCATCAGTTGCCGGAAGACGCGCTTTAAAACGCCCATCAGTCGATACCAGTTGCAACACGGAGCCCATACCTTGCGTGGAGCTATAGATCACCATGGTGCCGTTTGGCGCAATACTAGGCGTTTCGTCCAGGAAGGTGCCGGTCAAAACTTGAACTGCACCCGATCCGAGATCTTGTTTGGCGATATGCTGAGCACCGTTGTTTGAGCTCACCATCACCAGGAATTTACCATCAGAGCTGACTTCAGAATCCTGATTCTGAGAGCCTTCCCATGTCAGACGCTGTGACGCACCGCCACTGGCACTGACTTTATAAATCTGTGGCCGGCCGCCCTGATCCGAGGTATATGCCAGAGACTGGCCATCCGGGAACCAGGTCGGTTCGGTATTGTTGCTGCGCCCGTCGGTGATTTGAGTGATCTGGCCAGAGCCCAGATTCATCACGTACAGGTTCAGGCTGCCGCTTTTAGACAGCGCGAAGGCCAGACGGCTGCCGTCCGGTGAGAACGCCGGTGCACCGTTGTGGCGCGGGAACGAGGCGATCTGACGGATAGCACCGTTAGCCAGGGTCTGAACCACCAGCGCAGAGCGGCCGCTTTCAAAGGTCACGTACGCCAGTTTGCTGCCGTCCGGCGACCAGGCCGGGGACATCAGTGGTTCCGGTGAACGGTGTACCACAAACTGGTTGTAGCCGTCGTAATCCGCTACGCGCAGCTCGTACGGGAATTTCCCGCCGTTAGTCTGCACAACGTAAGCGATACGGGTACGGAATGCGCCCTTGATACCGGTCAGCTTTTCAAACACTTCGTCACTGGCGGTGTGAGCAGAATAACGCAACCACTGCTTGGTCACTTTATACTGGTTCTGCGCCAATACGGTGCCTGGAGAACCTGAAGTGTCCACCAGTTGATAAGAGATCAGGTAGCCGCCGTCCGCACCAGGTTGAACCTGACCGACCACGACTGCGTCAATGCCCAATGCAGTCCAGGCCGCCGGCGTCACTTCAGACGCGGTGGTCGGTTGCTGCGGCATGCGCGCTACGTCAATTGGGTTGAATTTGCCGCTGTTGCGCAGGTCTGCGCCGACAATCTTGCCAATATCTTCCGGAGGCGTGCCTGGGCCAGCCCATTTAAACGGCACCACCCCAATCGGGCGAGCGGAGTCGACCCCTTGGGTGATTTCAATGCGAACTTCCGCGTGAAGAACGGAGGCCCACAGTATTAAAAAACCTAACGCTACTCGAAATGCCTGCTTCATCTCATCTCCCTTATCCAGGCGGGATGCCTGCGATAAATTAGCAGAATTTTAACAAACCAACGCAAACAAAACTACATAATCCCTGTTGGTTACCTTAGTACATCCCTGCGATATGACTCAGCCAAAACAACCATTATTCTGGTCTAAATGTAAGGGGAGCATTCTTAAACACCTCGTAAACTGCCTGGCTTGGCGGTTTCGGTATTCTTGCCTGCTTAGCGGCGGCTATTGCTGCCTGACACAATGCCGGATCGCCCCCCTCCGATTTAACATCAATCAGCAAACCGTCCGGTGCCAATTTGATCCGCAGGTCACACTTACGCCCTTTATATAAGTCCGCGTCGTAAAACTTGCTTTGAATAGCCGAGGTGATCTGCCCCAGATAGCCGTTAATCTCGGCACCACTGGCCCCCGCGGTCTTGGCATTGCCCTGACCGGCCGGTTTACCGTCACCCTTAGCTTTAGCCCCGCCGCCTTTCGGCGCGTTTTTACCGTCCGCCAGGTCGCCAAACAGATCATTGACGTCCGAAGACTGAGCTGCCGCTGCGGCAGCCGCTTTCTTCTTGGCGTCTGCGGCTTTCTTGGCAGCAGCTTTCTCAGCGGCGGCTTTTTCGGCAGCGGCGGCTTTTTTCTCAGCTTCTGCGGCCGCTTTCTTCTCGGCATCAGCTGCAGCTTTCTTCTCGGCTTCGGCAGCGGCCTTTTTCTCTGCAGCTTCGGCAGCAGCGGCTTTCTTCGCTTCTTCCGCCTGTTTCTTGGCGGCAGCGGCAGCAGCCGCTTCTTTCTTGGCTTCAGACTCCGCTTTCTTCTGCGCGTCGGCCTGTGCTTTAGCGACTTTATCTGCCTCGGCCTTGGCCTTGGCGGCGGCCGCTTCCGCTACTTTCTGTTGTTCTTTGGCTTTCGCCGCGGCGTTCTCGGCCGCTTTTTGCTGTTCAGCAGCCTGCTTTTGTTGCTCCGCCGCCTGTTTTTGCTGCTCTGCGGCCTGCTTCTGCTGTTCAGCCTGTTCTTTCGCGTCCTGCGCCGCTTTTTCCTGCGCAGACAAACGCTCTTTCTCCAGCTCTTTCAGGCGCTGTTGCTCTGCCGCTTGCTTCTGCTGAAGTTCTTCGGCTTGTTGTTCCGCTTTTTTCTGGCGCTGCTTTTCAGCACGCTGCGCGTCGTTACTCTGCTGTTGCTGGCGGTTGTACTGCTCCACCACTGCCCCGGGATCGACCATCACTGCACCGACGACAGAACCATCGCCACCGCCGCCAGCACTGTTCATGTCGACGTTTTCTTGCAGCGATCCCCAAATCAGCAGGGCAATCAATACAAAGTGCAGAACGACCGAAACAATAACGGCGCGGTTCAGCTTATCGTTTTGCTCAGTTGCCTTTACCAAAATAGATTCCCAAAAACTGGTGTTGCTTATACGGGGTTCCTGAGCCAACGGCACAGGAACCGGGTTGCCACTGACCTTAGGGTCAGATTGGCTGGGTCATTAGCCCCACGGAAGCCACGCCCGCCTGATGGAGAATATTCAATGCCTTGATAATCTCATCGTACGGTACTTCCTTCGCCCCACCGATCAAAAAGACCGTTTTCGGGTTAGCCGCTAAACGCGACTTGGCTTCGGCGGCAACCTGTTCCGGCGGCAGCAGCTCCATGCGGTTGTGATCCACCACCAGGGTGTATTGACCCACGCCTGAAACCTCAAGGATCACCGGCGGGTTATCATCGCTGGACACCGTCTTGGAATCGGTGGCGTCCGGCAGATCAACCTCAACGCTCTGCGTGATAATCGGCGCCGTTGCCATAAAGATCAGCAACAGCACCAGCAACACGTCGAGCAACGGAACGATGTTTATTTCGGACTTCAGCTCGCGCCGATTACGTCCACGAACTCTCGCCATGCTACCTCCTACTTATTTGCTGTCGCTGGAGAAGGCCTGACGATGCAGAATAGCGGTGAACTCTTCCATAAAGTTGTCGTAATTCTGCTCAAGCTTGTTGACGCGCTGGTTGAGGCGGTTATAGGCCATAACGGCCGGAATAGCGGCGAACAAACCGATGGCGGTTGCGATCAGTGCTTCGGCGATACCCGGTGCTACCATTTGCAGCGTGGCCTGCTTCACCGCGCCCAGTGCGATAAAGGCGTGCATAATCCCCCACACGGTGCCGAACAGACCGATATACGGACTGATCGAACCCACGGTGCCGAGGAAAGGAATGTGGTTTTCCAGCGTTTCCAGCTCGCGGTTCATCGAGATGCGCATGGCGCGTGACGCCCCTTCGATCACCGATTCCGGCGCATGGTTGTTAGCGCGGTGTAAACGAGCGAACTCTTTGAAGCCAGAGTGGAAAATTTGCTCTGAGCCGGTCAGGCTATCGCGACGCGCCTGGCTTTCCTGGTACAGGCGAGAAAGCTCGATACCGGACCAGAATTTGTCTTCAAAGGCTTCGGCGTCACGCGTGGCCGCATTCAGGATGCGGGTGCGCTGGATGATGATCGCCCAAGAGGCCACTGAGAAGCATATCAAAATCAACATGATAAGCTTAACCAGCAGGCTCGCCTTCAAGAATAAATCTAGGATGTTCATGTCAGTCACTGCTTAAACTCCGCGACAATAGACTTAGGAAGCGCTATCGGCTTCATTTGGTGTGGATCAATGCATGCAATCAACACATCGGCCTGACTCAAGAGAGTCCCGTCAGAATTGACAATGCGTTGGGCAAACGTGAGAGAGGCCCCGCGCATTGAGGTGATTTCACTCTGCACTTCCAGCTGTTCGTCGAGACGAGCCGGAGCCAGGTAATCCACCGTCATGCGCCGAACCACGAAAGCGACATGTTCACTGAGCAGCTGCTGTTGATGAAAGTTGTGATGACGCAGCATCTCGGTGCGCGCTCTTTCAAAAAAGGCGACATAGCGGGCGTGATAGACCACACCACTGGCATCGGTATCCTCGTAGTAAACGCGAACCGGCCATCGAAACAACGTATTACTCACTCTACTTCCCAGCAATGCAATTTAACGGTGCTACTATACGCAAGACAGATCGGGTTGGGAATGGGTTACAAGAGGGGAACGAAAATAATTATGGGCCGGAAGGGCCCATAACTCGGGGTTATAACGGAGATTATAAAGAAACGTAAAGTAATCCTGCGGCGAGGATCACAATTGCCGGAAGTGGCGCGAAAAAAGCGCGCCATAACGTCCGCTGCGGTTTGAAGCCAACGCCGTGAACCACCCCGGCGCAAACTGCCCAAATCAGCAGCAGCCCTTCCCAAATCTCCAGCGAGCTGGTCTTCGCCGCAAAGCGGGTCGGATCCCAAAAAATACAGCCCGCCAAAATCAACGCCAGCACCAGTGAAAGGGCCCGGACAGGGCCCTTGTCAGTCATGGCGTACAGCTTGTCAGTTAATGACGAACTCATCACTTACCGTCTTGCTGTGCTTTTGAATCTTCGTGGTGCTCAAGCGCCAGCGCCGTGATGATACCGAAGGCACAGGCAAGAAGCGTTCCGAGAATCCAGGCAAAATACCACATGGTTTAGCTCCCTATCCTTAATACAGCGAATGCTTGTTGTTCTCGACGAAGTTTTTGTCGAGACGGCCGAACATTTTGTAGTACGACCAGCTGGTGTACCCCAGAACGATAGGCACGAAGATCGCCGCGACAACGGTCATCACTTCCAACGTCAACAGACTGGAGGTGGCATCCCACATGGTCAGGCTGATGTTAGGCACGGTGCTTGACGGCATCACGAACGGGAACATGGTCACACCGGCAGTCAGGATCACGCAGGCAATGGTCAGTGACGAAGTCACGAACGCCAGCGCGTCTTTCGACATGCGGGAGAACAGCACCGTAAACAGCGGCAGCAGAACACCCAGGGCAGGCAATGCCCACAGCAGCGGATACTTGTTGAAGTTGATCAACCAGGCACCGGCCTGATGAGCCACTTCTTTACGCATCGGGTTAGACTCCGCCATGGTATCCAGCGCCGAGGTAATCACATAACCATCGATGCCTTTCACCAGCCAAATACCACCCAACAGGAAGAACACCGCCATCACCAACGTGGAGATCTGCGCCGCAGCACGTGCACGCAGGTGGATCTCACCGCTAGTACGCATCTGCAGGTAGGTTGCCCCCTGGGTCACCAGCATGGTCAGACTGACGACACCCGCCAACAGGCCAAACGGATTCAGCAGTTGGAAGAAGTTGCCGGTGTAGAACAGACGCATGTATTCGTCCATGTGGAACGGCACGCCCTGCAGCAGGTTGCCGAACGCCACGCCGAACACCACCGCCGGCACGAAGCTGCCGATGAAGATGCCCCAGTCCCACATGTTGCGCCAGCGGCTGCTCTCCAGCTTCGAGCGGTAGTCAAAACCGACCGGGCGGAAGAACAAGGCGGACAGCACCAGGATCATGGCAACGTAGAAACCGGAGAACGCCGCCGCATAGACCATTGGCCAGGCGGCGAACAGCGCACCACCGGCCGTGATCAGCCACACCTGGTTACCGTCCCAGTGCGGCGCGATGGAGTTGATCATCACCCGGCGCTCGGTATCGGTTTTACCGATAATGCGCACCAGGATGCCGACCCCCATGTCGAAACCGTCGGTGACGGCGAAACCGATCAGCAGTACGCCAATCAGGACCCACCAGATAAATCGCAGTACTTCATAATCAAACATACGTGGACTCCTGTTTAGCGCGCTTCCTGCACGGCGGCAGTCGGTTGTTCAAAGTGGTAGCGGCCAGTTTTCAGGCTGCTTGGACCCAGACGTGCAAATTTGAACATCAGGTACATTTCAGCCACCAGGAACAGGGTGTACAAGCCGCAAATCAGCCCCATCGAGAACAGAATGTCGCCCGCAGTCAGTGAAGAGTTGGCAACCGCAGTCGGCAGCACCTCACCAATCGCCCAAGGTTGACGACCGTATTCAGCCACAAACCAGCCGGCTTCGATGGCAATCCACGGCAGCGGCAGGCCATACAGCGCCGCACGGTGTAGCCACTTTCTCTGGCCAATGCGGCCACGAAGCACGCTCCAGAACGACAGACCGATAATCAGCAACATCAGCACGCCACAGGCCACCATGATACGGAAGGCGAAGTACAGCGGTGCTACGCGTGGGATAGAGTCTTTGGTCGCCTGCTGGATCTGCGTTTCCGTCGCGTCGGTGACGTTCTGGGTATAGCGCTTCAGCAGTAAACCGTAGCCCAAATCCTGCTTGGCTTTATTGAACTCGGCGCGAACCGCCGGGTCGGTATTGCCACTGCGCAACTCTTCCAGCAGTTGGTAGGCTTTCATCCCGTTGCGGATACGCACTTCATGCTGCGCCATCAGATCCTTCAGGCCGGTGACCTGAGTATCCGTTGAGCGGGTGGCAATCAGGCCGAGCGCATAAGGAATTTGGATCGCGTAGGAGTTTTCCATTTTATCCTGATTCGGAATACCGAACAGGGTAAAGGAAGCCGGAGCCGGTTGAGTGTCCCATTCGGCTTCGATGGCGGCCAGTTTGGTTTTCTGCACGTCACCCATTTCGTAGCCGGATTCATCACCCAGTACGATTACGGACAGTACGGCAGCCATACCGAAGCTGGCAGCGATTGCGAAGGAACGTTTGGCAAAGGCAGTATCACGGCCTTTCAACAGGTAGTAAGAGCTGATACCCAGTACGAACATCGCACCACAGGTGTAGCCGGCAGCTACGGTGTGAACGAACTTAACCTGCGCAACCGGGTTGAGCACCAGTTCGGAGAAGCTGAGCATCTCCATGCGCATGGTTTCGAAGTTGAAGTCCGAGGCGATAGGGTTCTGCATCCAGCCGTTGGCCACCAGGATCCACAGCGCGGAGAAGTTTGAGCCCAGTGCCACCAGCCAGGTTACGGCCATGTGCTGCACCTTGCCCAGACGATCCCAGCCGAAGAAGAACAGGCCGACCAGCGTCGATTCAAGGAAGAACGCCATCAGACCTTCGATGGCCAGAGGGGCCCCGAAAATATCACCGACGTAGTGTGAGAAATATGACCAGTTGGTCCCGAACTGGAACTCCATGGTCAAACCGGTGGCCACACCCAGAGCAAAGTTAATTGCAAATAACTTGCCCCAGAATTTGGTCATATCTTTATAGATTTGTTTGCCTGACAGTACATATACCGTTTCCATAATTGCCAGCAAAAACGCCATGCCTAGCGTTAATGGGACAAATAAGAAGTGGTACATCGCCGTTAAAGCAAACTGTAAGCGCGACAGTTCGACAATATCAAACATCTTGACTCCTTGCTCCTCGCAGGAAGACTCCGACATGCGGTTATCGATATGACTTCGGGTGAAGCTACCGGTAACGCCCCGCAGTGAATGCCCTTAAACACAACAAAAATTTGATCCAGCTTCTCCGCTTTCAACCATGCATTCGACGCGGGCCGTACTGGCCAGTGCACTAAACACACCACTGAAAACCGACAACGGGTAACAAATGCAACAAGATCAACCATCCATATTCACCATGGATGATACTCGCCCAATCCCACACAATAAATAGGTTTTTACGTGATATGGGTTAGACTTTTGGTTACAGGTCAAATTTTAGCCCAAAGAGGTACTAAGCCCTAATTTGATCTGGAACAATTTAAGCCTATCTGAATTTTATTTCCAGATTCAGCTCACAATTTCTCATAATTATCTTGTGGTTATGTTACATAATGGTTTCGTAGTCTATCTAGGTACTTTTTGTGTTAAATAGATGTGATATTTAATGGTTATCTGTATTTAAATGAAGTCTCGAGTGTGAATGATGTTAACGTTTATTAACCTGCTAATAGGACAAGCTTAGCTTATTTTTTTACTCTGATAATTGTAGGCAATAAAAAGAATAATTATCGATAAAGCAGCGCTTAAATACGTCCGCCCGTCCCTCCCCCCTTTAATTGATGCCGCTAACGCTCACCACGGCCACCGCAATGCCCTATTCCCTCTCGCGCAGGCAAAAAAAAACAGGGCCAGACACTTGGTCTGACCCTGCTTGAATACGGACTACCGCAGATTAAATTAGCGGTTCAGAACCGCTTTAACTGCCTCGCCGATGTCAGCCAGGCTGCGCACGGTTTTAACCCCTGCCGCTTCCAGCGCTGCGAATTTTTCGTCCGCAGTGCCTTTGCCGCCGGCAATGATGGCGCCGGCATGGCCCATACGCTTGCCTTTAGGCGCGGTAACACCCGCGATGTAGCCAACTACCGGCTTGGTCACGTGTTCTTTGATGTACGCCGCTGCTTCTTCTTCTGCGCTGCCGCCGATTTCACCGATCATGACGATCGCTTCAGTTTGCGGATCTTCCTGGAACAACTTCAGGATATCGATGAAGTTAGAACCTGGGATCGGGTCACCGCCGATGCCTACACAGGTAGACTGGCCCAGACCGGTATCGGTGGTTTGCTTCACCGCTTCGTAGGTCAGGGTGCCGGAGCGGGAAACGATGCCCACTTTGCCTGGCAGGTGGATGTGGCCTGGCATGATGCCGATTTTGCACTCGCCCGGGGTGATAACGCCTGGGCAGTTCGGGCCAATCATACGCACGCCGGCTTCATCCAGCTTCACCTTGACGGTCAGCATATCCAGCGTCGGGATGCCTTCGGTAATGGTGATGATCAGTTTGATGCCTGCATCGATAGCTTCCAGAATGGAGTCTTTGCAGAATGGTGCCGGTACGTAGATAACGGACGCCGTGGCGCCGGTCGCTTCTACCGCTTCACGCACGGTGTTGAACACCGGCAGGCCCAGGTGCTGAGTGCCGCCTTTGCCCGGCGTCACGCCACCGACCATTTTGGTGCCGTAAGCGATAGCTTGTTCGGAGTGGAAGGTCCCCTGGCTACCGGTGAAACCCTGACAGATAACTTTGGTGTTCTTATCGATTAAAATGGACATTATTTACCCTCCACTGCCGCAACAACTTGCTGAGCCGCATCAGTCAGGCTGGTCGCAGCAATGATATTCAGACCGCTGTCCGCCAGTTTCTTGGCGCCCAGTTCGGCGTTATTCCCTTCCAGACGCACCACCACCGGGACGTTAACGCCCACTTCGGCTACGGCGCCAATGATACCGTCAGCGATCAGGTCGCAACGCACGATACCACCGAAAATGTTAACCAATACCGCTTTCACCTTGTCGTCGGACAGGATGATTTTGAAGGCTTCGGTCACACGCTCTTTAGTTGCACCACCGCCCACGTCGAGGAAGTTGGCTGGCTCACCGCCGTGCAGCTTAACGATGTCCATGGTCCCCATCGCCAGGCCTGCGCCGTTAACCATGCAGCCGATGTTGCCGTCGAGAGCAACGTAGTTCAGCTCCCACTGTGCCGCACGGGATTCACGCTCGTCTTCCTGAGACAGGTCGCGCATTTCACGCAGCTCAGGTTGACGGAACAGTGCGTTACCGTCAGCGCCCAGTTTACCGTCCAGACAGATCAGATCGCCCTGCTTGGTCACCACCAGCGGGTTAATCTCAACCATCGCCAGGTCGCGCTCCAGGAACAAGGTCGCCAGGCCCATGAAGATCTTGGCGAACTGGCCAACTTGCTTGCCGGTCAGGCCCAGTTTGAAGGCCAGTTCACGGCCCTGGTAAGGCTGTGGGCCTGCCAGTGGGTCGATGGTCATTTTGTGGATCAGTTCCGGCGTTTCTTCCGCAACTTTCTCAATCTCAACGCCACCCTCGGTGGAGGCCATGAACACCACACGACGGCTAGCACGGTCTACTACCGCGCCCAGGTACAGTTCTTTATCGATGTCGGTCGCGGCTTCTACCAGGATCTGGTGAACAGGTTGGCCCAGCGCGTCAGTCTGGTAGGTCACCAGACGCTTGCCCAGCCAGGCTTCAGCGAAAGCGCGGATATCTTCTTTGCTGTTTACAACTTTAACGCCGCCAGCTTTACCGCGGCCGCCAGCATGAACCTGACATTTAACCACCCACGGGCCGGAGCCGATTTTGGATGCGGCTTCTTCCGCTTCACGCGGTGTGGTACAGGCGTAACCGGTTGGTGCCGGCATGCCATACCGAGCAAACAGCTGTTTTGCCTGATATTCGTGTAAATTCATGATGTTCTATCCATTCAGTTCTGAAGGTTTTAGCCGAGTCATTTTGGCGGAAAACCGCATGACTTTCGTCGGCCACATAGCACAGAGTGTGGGCGCGGCAATCTCTGTCATCCTTAAAGCTGCATCTTTGTTGGCTGCCTTCTCTCACCCCAGTCACATAGTTGACTATGCTCCTGGGGATTCGCTCCGTTGCCGCCGCGATGCAACTTCAATGATTTAAGATATACGCGCCCATCAGGGTTATACGTCCAGCAGCAGACGAGCCGGATCTTCCAGCATCTCTTTTACCGTCACCAGGTAACCGACGGATTCTTTACCGTCGATCAGGCGGTGATCGTAAGACAGTGCCAGATACATCATTGGCTGGATCACAACCTGGCCTTTAACCGCCATTGGGCGATCTTTAATGGCGTGCATGCCCAGGATGGCGCTCTGCGGTGGGTTGATGATCGGGGTAGACATCAGTGAACCGAATACGCCGCCGTTGGTAATGGTGAAGTTACCGCCGGTCAGCTCTTCCACAGTCAATTTGCCGTCACGGCCTTTAACTGCCAGCTCTTTGATTTTCTTCTCGATGTCCGCCATGCTCATGGTGTCTACGTCACGCAGTACCGGGGTTACCAGGCCGCGTGGGGTAGATACCGCAATGCTGATATCGAAGTAGTTGTGGTACACCACGTCGGTACCGTCGATGGAAGCGTTCACTTCCGGGAAGCGTTTCAGGGCTTCAACCACCGCCTTGATGTAGAAGGACATGAAGCCCAGACGTACACCGTGACGTTTTTCGAAGGCTTCACCGTACTGCTTGCGCAGGTCCATGATCGGCTGCATGTTGATTTCGTTGAAGGTGGTCAGCATCGCAGTGCTGTTCTTCGCTTCCAACAGGCGCTCGGCCACGCGTTTGCGCAGGCGGGTCATCGGCACGCGTTTTTCGCTGCGGCTGCTCAGAGCAGGCTGCGGTGCGGCTTCGACGGCGGCAGGTTTGTCGGCTTTTTTGCCGTTAGCCAGGTGCGCTTCCACGTCTTCACGGGTGATACGGCCACCCACGCCGCTGCCCTTGATGGCGGCAGCATCGAGATCGTGTTCGGCAATCAGACGGCGGATCGCCGGGCTGAGCGCGTCGTTGCTCTCTTCTTCCAGGCTGGCAGTCGCGCGCTGTGCAGGCGTGGCTTCTTTCTCCTGGCTCTTCTCGGCGGTCGGCTTGCCGGAGCTGTCACCCGGGCGGATGCGGCCTAGCAGTTGGCGAGAAAGCACGGTTGCGCCCTCTTCTTCCACGATCGCATCGAGGATCCCGGCTTCACTTGCCGGAACTTCCAGAACCACTTTGTCAGTTTCGATTTCAACCAGAACTTCGTCACGCTGGACGCTGTCACCTGGTTTCTTGTGCCAGGTGGCTACGGTCGCATCCGCAACCGATTCAGGAAGGTCAGGTACCAGAATATCTACGCTACTCATTTAGCTTTCCCTTAATCTTTAACAATATTCAGCGCGTCATTAACCAGAGCCTGCTGCTGCTTCTGGTGTACGGACATGTAACCGACTGCCGGAGAGGCAGAGGCTGGACGTCCTGCGTAACGTAAAGAAGCCCCGAACGGCACCACTTCACGGAAGTTGTGTTGGCTGCAGTACCAGGCGCCCTGGTTCAGCGGCTCTTCCTGACACCAGACGAAATCATGCACGTGAGCATACTTCTCCAGCACCGCCTGAACGGCCTGATGCGGGAACGGGTACAGCTGCTCGATACGGATGATAGCCACGTCTTTCTGGTCGTTCTTGCGGCGTTGTTCCAGCAGATCGTAATAGACCTTACCGGAGCACATGACCACGCGTTTGACCGCTTTCGGATCCAACTCGTCGATCTCGCCGATAGCCGGCAGGAAGGTGCCGTTAGCCAGCTCTTCCAGAGACGAGGTTGCCAGCGGGTGACGCAGCAGAGATTTCGGCGACATCACCACCAACGGACGGCGCATACCGCGCAGCGCCTGACGACGCAGCATATGGTAGACCTGTGCCGGAGTGGACGGGATGCACACCTGCATGTTCTGCTCAGCACACAGCTGCAGGTAACGTTCCAGACGCGCAGAGGAGTGCTCTGGGCCCTGGCCTTCATAACCGTGCGGCAGCAGCATCACCAGGCCACACATACGGCCCCATTTCTGCTCGCCGGAGCTGATGAACTGGTCGATCACCACCTGCGCGCCGTTGGCGAAGTCACCGAACTGCGCTTCCCAAATGGTCAGGGTGCGCGGTTCTGCGGTGGCGTAACCATATTCGAACGCCAGTACGGCTTCTTCCGACAGCACGGAGTCCCACACTTTGAACTCGCCCTGCCCGCTGTGAACATTGGCCAGCGGAACGTAGACCGAACCGTTTTTCTGGTTGTGCACCACAGCGTGACGGTGGAAGAAGGTACCGCGACCGGCGTCTTCGCCGGAAAGGCGAATCGGGATGCCTTCATCGACCATGGTGGCATAGGCCAGCGTTTCCGCCGCGCCCCAGTCGAACGCTTTGTTGCCTGCCGCCATCTCGGCGCGGTCTGCGTAGATTTTCGCTACGCGTGACTGCATTTCGATCGCTTCCGGCACGGTGCTGATGCGACGGGCCAGTTCCTGCAGGCGCTTCATCTCAACCTTGCTTGGGTACTCTTCATCCCATTCGTGGTTAAGGTACGGCGACCAGGTAAAGCTATGCAGGTTCATCGGACGCCACTCTTCAACCACGCAATCGCCGCGGTCGAGTGCATCACGATACAGGTTGACCATTTCCGTGGCATCTTCCAGGCTGGCGACTTTTTGTTCGGTCAGCACGTCAGCATAAAGCTTGCGCGGCGTTGGGTGTTTTTTGATCTTCTGGTACATCACCGGCTGGGTTGCACTTGGCTCATCGGCCTCGTTATGCCCATGGCGACGGTAGCAGACCAGATCGATCATCACGTCACGTTTGAAGGTGTTACGGAAATCCAACGCCAGGCGGGTCACAAAGGCCACCGCTTCCGGATCGTCAGCATTTACGTGGAAGATCGGCGACTGCACCATCTTGGCGATGTCAGTACAATATTCGGTAGAACGCGCATCCAACGGGTTGGAGGTAGTGAAACCAACCTGGTTGTTGATCACGATACGCACCGTGCCGCCCACTTCGTAGCCGCGAGCCTGCGACATGTTCAGGGTTTCCTGAACCACGCCCTGGCCGGTAATGGCGGCGTCACCGTGGATGGTGATTGGCAGTACCATATTGCTGCGCGCTTCGTCCAGACGGTCACGACGGGCACGAACTGAGCCCATGACCACCGGGCTGACGATCTCCAGGTGCGACGGGTTAAACGCCAGCGCCAGGTGAACCATGCCGCCTTCGGTTTCTACGTCGGAGGAGAAGCCCTGGTGATATTTAACGTCACCGGTGCCGAGGTGTTCTTTATGCTTGCCGGCAAACTCGTCGAACAGGTCGGCAGGTTTTTTGCCCAGTACGTTGATCAACACGTTCAGACGGCCGCGGTGGGCCATGCCCAATACCACTTCGCGCGTACCGTTCTTACCGGCGTGACGCACCATCTCTTTGAGCATCGGTACCAGCGCATCGCCACCTTCCAGCGAGAAGCGTTTCGCCCCTGGGAATTTGGCACCGAGGTAACGCTCCAGACCTTCCGCTGCGGTCAGTTCGTTCAGGAAGCGGCGTTTCTCATCATCGGTAAAGCTGGCGTGCCCCACCACCGATTCAATACGCTGCTGGATCCAGCGTTTCTCTTCAGTGTTGGTAATGTGCATGTATTCCGCACCGATCGAGCCGCAGTAAGTCTGCTTCAGCGCGGCATACAGGTCGCCCAGCTTCATGGTTTCTTTGCCGATAGCGAAAGAACCCACGTTGAAGGTTTCCTGGAAGTCGGCTTCGGTCAGGTTGTGATAGGCGGGTTCAAGGTCAGGAACTTGCTCACGCTGCCACAGACCGAGCGGATCGAGGTTGGCATGCTGATGTCCGCGGAAACGGAAGGCGTTAATCAGCTGCAGTACCTTGACCTGTTTGGCATCGGTGTCTGGGTCGTTGATGGTGGTGTTGTAACGCGCGGAGTCTTTCGCCAGGCGGCGGAAGTAGTCACGCGTTTGAGAGTGAAGCTGATCGGGTTTTACACCCGCGGTTGGTAGCTGTTGAAAAATGGAACGCCAGCTATCTTCAACGGAGCCCGGATCGGTTAAGAAGTCTTCATAGAGCTGTTCTATGTAAGACTGGTTCGCGCCCGCCAGATAGGAGGAATCCAGCCAGGCCTTCATTGCGCCGTTCTGCATCATGATCCCTTAAGCTTTGAAGCTTTAGTTTTCGCCGTGGTTAACATAATTACCGTGATGGATACGGTTTGCCGTAGAAACGGTTCACTCGACGTACTTTTACGGTACGTTCTGCTATGGACCTTGCGGTCCCTTACAAGGAACCTCTAAAAACCGGCGGGCGAACCTGGCTGCATAGTGCCGCAGCCACGGGTCAGTTTTTAGAGGCTCCCTCCTTTGTGATGTGCGCCGGAAACTGCCCGGCGCAGCATCTCATTCCGCTTATGCGCCGCGTTGCAGCAGCATAGACTTGATATGACCGATAGCACGCGTCGGGTTCAAGCCTTTAGGACATACACTGACACAATTCATAATGCTATGGCAGCGGAAAACACTGAAAGCGTCGTCTAGATCGTCTAAACGTTCTTCGGTTTCCGTGTCGCGGCTGTCAATCAGGAAGCGGTATGCCGCCAGCAGGCCAGCCGGGCCAATGAATTTGTCCGGGTTCCACCAGAATGACGGGCAAGAGGTCGAACAACAAGCGCATAAAATGCACTCATAAAGTCCGTCCAGCTTGGCGCGCTGCTCTGGCGATTGCAGGTGTTCACGCGCCGGCGGGTTCTTGCCGTCGTTCTGCAGGTAGGGTTTGATCTTTTCATACTGGGTGTAGAACTGACCCATATCCACCACCAGATCGCGCACTACCGGCAAGCCAGGCAGCGGGCGGATCACAATCTTGTTGTTGCCTTTACGCAGCGACGAGATCGGGGTGATGCACGCCAGGCCGTTTTTACCGTTCATGTTGATCCCGTCGGAACCACACACGCCTTCGCGGCAGGAACGACGGAACGACAGGCTAGGATCTTTTTCTTTCAGCAGGATCAAGGCATCCAGCAACATCATGTCGCGACCTTCTTCCGCTTCCAGGCTGTAATCCTGCATGTGCGGAGCGTCATCAACATCCGGATTGTAGCGATAAATTGAAAATTCGAGTTTCATCAATCGATCTCCGCAATTAGTAAGAACGCACTTTCGGCGGGAATGCCGGGCGCAGCTTCGGTTGCATGTTCACTTCACGACGCGTCATGCTTTCCGATTGCGGCTGATACAGCGAGTGACACAGCCAGTTGGCGTCATCACGTTCCGGGAAGTCGAAGCGGCTGTGTGCGCCACGGCTTTCGGTACGGAAGTTGGCCGACACGGCGGTGGAAAACGCGGTCTCCATCAGGTTATCCAACTCCAGGCATTCGATGCGCTGGGTGTTGAACTCGCTGGAGGTATCGTCCAGACGTGCGTTCTTCAGACGTTCACGGATCACTTTCAGCTCTTCCAGGCCTTTCGCCATCGCATCGCCTTCGCGGAATACCGAGAAGTTGTGCTGCATGCAGGCTTGAAGCGCCTTACGGATTTCGACCGGATCTTCACCGGAACGGGTGTTGTTCCAGCGGTTCAGACGATCCAGCGATGCTTCTACATCAGAATCGCTGGCATCACGGCTTTCGCCCTGCTCCGCCAGAGACTCATGCAGATGCATGCCGGCGGCACGACCGAACACCACCAGGTCCAGCAACGAGTTGCCGCCCAGACGGTTGGCACCGTGCACTGAAACGCAGGCAATTTCGCCCACGGCGAACAGACCCGGGATCACCACGTCTTCGCCTTTTTCGTTCACGGTCAACGCCTGGCCGGTCACTTTGGTCGGAATACCGCCCATCATGTAGTGGCAGGTTGGGATAACCGGAATCGGCTCTTTCACCGGGTCGACGTGCGCGAAGGTGCGCGACAGTTCCAAAATGCCCGGCAGACGGGATTCCAGCACTTCTTTGCCCAGGTGATCCAGCTTCAGCTTGACGTGTGGGCCCCATGGACCGTCACAGCCGCGGCCTTCGCGGATTTCAATCATGATAGAACGGGCTACGACGTCACGGCCCGCCAGGTCTTTGGCGTTCGGCGCATAGCGCTCCATGAAACGCTCGCCGTGTTTGTTCAGCAGATAACCGCCTTCACCACGGCAACCTTCGGTCACCAAGACCCCGGCGCCGGCGATGCCGGTCGGGTGGAACTGCCACATTTCCATGTCCTGCACCGGCACGCCGGCGCGCAGCGCCATGCCGACACCGTCGCCGGTGTTGATATGGGCGTTGGTGGTGGACTGGTAAATACGGCCCGCACCGCCGGTCGCCAGCACGGTGGCCTTGGCTTTGAAGTAAACCACTTCACCGGTTTCGATGCAGATAGCCGTGGTGCCGACCACTGCGCCATCCTGGTTTTTCACCAGATCCAGCGCATACCACTCGGAGAAGATAGTAGTGTGGTTTTTCAAATTCTGTTGGTACAGGGTGTGCAGCAACGCGTGACCGGTACGGTCAGCCGCCGCAGCGGTGCGTGCCGCCTGTGCGCCACCGAAGTTCAGTGACTGGCCTCCGAACGGACGCTGATAAATGCGGCCTTCGTCCGTACGGGAGAACGGCAGGCCCATATGTTCCAGCTCCAGAACCGCTTCCGGGCCGGTTTTACACATATATTCAATGGCGTCCTGGTCACCGATATAATCGGAACCTTTCACCGTGTCATACATATGCCATTCCCAGTTATCATCGTGGTTGTTGCCCAGCGCAACGGTGATACCGCCCTGCGCAGACACGGTATGGGAACGGGTCGGGAATACTTTGGACAGCAGGGCACAGCTGGAGCCTGCTTGAGAAATTTGCAGTGCCGCGCGCATACCTGCGCCGCCTGCACCGATAACTACAGCATCAAATTCTCTGATCGGCAGTTTCATCTTATGCACCCCACACTACGATTGTTCCGTACAGTAAATAGACCAGCAACACGACAACAATCGCCAGTTGCAACACCAGACGTACCGCCAAAGGTTTGACGTAATCCGTCAATACCTGCCACAAACCGACCCAGGCGTGAACCAGAATCGACAGCAGCGTCAGCAGAGTGAACACTTTCGTAATAGAGGTGGCGAAGAAGCCGCGCCAGATTTCGTAGGTGAGATCCGGAGCCGTAACGAAGAAGCCCAGGATATACAGAACATACAGGGTGATGACGATAGCGGAAGCACGCAGTAACAACCAGTCGTGTACGCCGTTGCGTCCTAATGCAGAAACATTGTTTACCATACGAGGACTCCAGCCAGAACTGACAGCACGACGGTCAGACCGATCGCCACCTGGGCAGAACGGGTACCGGCAGCTAAACTCTCTTCGATATAGCCAAAATCCATTAACAAGTGGCGAATACCACCGCAAATGTGATAGGCCAGCGCCGTGAGGATGCCCCAGAATATGAATTTGACAACGAAGCTATTCATGATGGCGGCAGCCTGCATGAACCCCTCTTGGGAAGAGAGAGACAGGCCCAGCAGCCAGAGGAGGATACCCACGGCAACGAAGGTAATTACGCCAGAGACTCGGTGTAAGATGGACGCTATCGCAGTTACGGGAAACCGGATCGTTTGCAGATCCAGGTTGACAGGTCTTTGTTTTTTCACGTTTTTGCCCACACAGCTCTTATTATTTTCCTTCCTCCGGCCTGGGCGGGGATCAGACAGCGTTAAGAGCCAAAACCCTCACACGTCACGCGCTCAAACAACAACATCCTCTGTGCTTAAACGGCGCGTAGTTATAACGCTGGGTGCTCCTACTTCAGGGTATCCCGGAGACCTGGCGGCAGTATAGGAGGATCACATTCTGATTACAATTCCCATACAATCCCTTTGGTAACATTTCCCCCGAACAGTGATTTAGATCACGAATTTCACAATTGGCACAAAATTAATTATCTGATTTGACAAGAGATCAACAATTCCATTACATATAGGGGCACAAACGGTCCTATGATGCGCTATAGGTCAGCAGATACACTTCCCCCTGTGTTCAAGATATGCAACAGTGTATTTGGCAGAACCTATCCCAATGGCGGTTTTTGCCGGACATGTTTGCAGCAGTTCGCCGCAGATTAAACAAAATAAGGCATATAAAACAGTTTATTGGGATAGGTTCAACAACCCCCGAACACGTCGTAGGTAAGATTAACAGAATATAACGAATTCCGATGAATCGTTAACAACTGGTCACCCGCCTCGTTCGCCTGGTTAGCACTCTGTACCCTACCCGCGCATTTGCGCAGTCGCTCACAGAGTTAGCGTCCGCACCATTTTTTGCGGGCAACCTGAGGAGAATTAAGGTATTTCAGTTGTTAGAGGTTTTTAAAATAAGGCGCTAAGGAGACAGTAAATGACTGATAAGAAAGCGACGCTAACCATTAATGATGGTGAAGCTCCAATCGAACTGGGCGTATTATCCCCGACACTGGGCCCCGATGTCCTCGATGTCCGCGCCCTGGGCTCCAAAGGTTATTTCACGTTTGATCCCGGCTTTACCTCTACCGCTTCCTGCGAATCAAAAATCACCTTTATCGACGGTGACAAAGGCGTGCTGCTGCACCGCGGTTTCCCGATTGAACAGCTGGCGAAAGAGTCTTCTTACCTGGAAGTGTGCTACATCCTGCTGTACGGCGAGACCCCAACCGCAGAAGAGTTCGAAACCTTTAAAACGACCGTAACCCGCCACACCATGATCCACGACCAGATCACCCATCTGTTCCGTGGTTTCCGCCGCGACTCGCACCCAATGGCAGTACTGTGCGGCGTGACCGGTGCCCTGGCGGCGTTCTACCACGATGCGCTGGACGTCAACAACGAGCGTCACCGCGAGATCACCGCGTTCCGCCTGCTGTCCAAAATGCCTACCGTGGCGGCCATGTGTTATAAATATTCCCTGGGCCAGCCGTTCGTTTACCCACGTAACGACCTGTCCTACGCCGGTAACTTCCTGCACATGATGTTCGCAACCCCGTGTGAAGAATACGTGGTGAACCCTGTGCTGGAACGCGCAATGGATCGCATCCTGATCCTGCACGCAGACCACGAGCAGAACGCTTCCACCTCTACCGTACGTACCGCAGGTTCTTCAGGCGCTAACCCGTTTGCCTGTATCGCGGCCGGTATCGCCTCCCTGTGGGGGCCGGCACACGGCGGCGCCAACGAAGCCGCGCTGAAAATGCTGGAAGAGATCAAAACCGTTGAGCACATCCCTGAGTTTATCAAGCGCGCCAAGGACAAGAACGACTCCTTCCGCCTGATGGGCTTTGGCCACCGCGTGTACAAGAACTACGACCCACGCGCCACCGTGATGCGCGAAACCTGTCACGAAGTGCTGAAAGAACTGAACAAGAAGGACGACAACCTGCTGGAAGTGGCGATGGAGCTGGAACACATCGCGCTGAACGACCCGTACTTCATCGAGAAGAAGCTGTACCCGAACGTCGACTTCTACTCAGGCATCATTCTGAAGGCAATGGGTATTCCTTCATCCATGTTCACCGTAATCTTCGCCATCGCCCGTACCATCGGCTGGATTGCACACTGGAACGAAATGCACGACGAAGGCATCAAGATTGCCCGTCCCCGCCAGCTGTACACCGGCTATGCCGAACGCGATTTCAAATCCCAGGTGAAAAACAAATAACGCCGCTTTACCCTACATAAAGCAGCACAAGCCGCCCGATGGGCGGCTTGTGCTGCTGACAAACATATAGTTTGGCAGCAGGCACCAAAGGTTTGATAATAACAAGGAAAATCAATTTATTGATTTTCGGCTGATAACACAAAGGGGGAAAAACCACGCTTTTATCCCCCTTTGTCAATAATCTGAAGCCGCCCGATGGGCGGCTTTTTTTTGCTATTTCTGACAGCCTGGACACCAATAAAACGGCCGCGACGACAACGAGGTACGGACGATCATCGCGCCGCAACGTTCACAGGGTTCACCGCTGCGGTGAAACACCTTGAAACTGAATAACGCGCCGTGATGACGGTTCTCATCCACCTGCCCGCGAGTCTGGTAAGACAGCCTCGGTACCGCCAGCAGGGCCTTTGCCAGCCGTTGCAAAGCCTCCGGTGACAGATCCTGCGGCTTATGCTGCGGTGCCAGTTCGGCCTGCCAGAGAATTTCGGCGCGCAGGTAATTGCCCAGCCCGGCGAGAAACGCCTGATCGAGCAACATGCCACCCAGTTGCCTGCGACGAAACTTCGGCGACAACAGTCGCTGTTCTACCGCGGTTTCCGTCAGCGTCATATCCAGCACGTCGGGGCCGATCCGTTGCAAAAACGGATGCTGTTCAATTTCTTCGCGCGGCCCCAGGGTAATATCTGACGCGCTGTACAACAGAATTGCCCGCTCCGCCGTTTCCAGCCGTACGCGCAGATCCCGTTTGGTTTCCGGCGTTTCCCCCGCGTTCACCACCTTCCACACGCCATACAATTGGTTATGGCTATAAAGCGTCAGCCCATTGGAAAAGTGGGTCAGTAACGCCTTGCCGCGCGGTTCGATAGCAATGATCCGCTCACCGATTAACCGGTCGCGATAGTGTTTAAGCTGGGGAAAGGCAAAACCGACGTCGGTCAGCGGCTGGTCGATCACCGCCGCCGCCAATGCATCTGCCGCCCGGCGAATCTCCGGTCCTTCCGGCATAGAATCACTCCTGAGTAGCCCCGACGCGACAAACCGCGCCGGGGGTAAAAACGGCGATTAATGCGTCGCGCCGCCGACGACTTTCAAATCGTGTTCAACCTGCAGCGCAATGGAAACGGCCAATTCCAGCGCAAACAGGACCGTGGTTGCCGCCATACTGGGGGCACCAGGATGGACAGCAGCCTGCTCCGGCAGATAAGGAATATGAATAAATCCGCCCTTGATCGCCTGCTGTTTGCTCAAACGGTGCAACAAGCCGTACATCACATGGTTGCAAACGTAGGTGCCGGCCGTTTGCGATACCGAAGCAGGGATACCCGCTTCACGCATCGCCTCGACCATAGCCTTGACGGGCAAGGTACTGAAATAAGCCGCAGGCCCCTTTTCAACGATAGGCTCGTCTATCGGCTGCTGCCCCTGATTATCCGGAATACGCGCATCGTCGATATTGATTGCCACGCGTTCCAGCGTAATGTCAGTCCGTCCACCGGCCTGGCCGATAGCTAACACCATCACTGGCTGCACGTCATCAATCGCCTCATTGAGCGCTTCCAGCGCCGCGCCGAATACGCAAGGCAGCTGGCGCGCAATAATGCGCGCGCCGGAAAGCTCCATATCATTGAGTTGCTTTACTACTTCCCACGAAGGATTAACGCGCTCGCCGCCAAAGGGCTCAAAGCCCGTGATCAATACCTTTTGCATGCGTTCTCCTTAAAGGAACATCAGGAAATAAAGCAGGAACACGTTCACCAGCAGCAGCAGCACCCCGGTCGGTACCTGCGCCTTGATCACCGCATTCTTGTCCGGCAATTCCAGCAACGCCGCCGGTACAATATTAAAGTTAGCAGCCATTGGCGTCATCAGCGTGCCGCAATAACCGGAAAACATGCCGATGGCCGCCATCACCGCCGGGTTACCACCGTGTTGCAGCACCAGGATCGGAATACCGATACCGGCGGTGACGATAGGAAAAGCGGCAAAGGCGTTACCCATCACCATGGTCAGCAGCGCCATACCGATGGCATAAACCGCCACCGCTATAAAGCGGTTATCCACCGCCAGATACTCTTGAGTCAGATGAGAGATGGCGGTACCGACGCCTGCGGTGGTAAACAGCAGGCCCAGCGTGGCGAGGATTTGCGGCAAAATAAACGCCCAACCGATGGAGTCCAGCAGGCGGCGCGCTTCCTGAATCGGCTGCAGCGCTTTCTCATGGGTCATTTTCACCGCAATGACCAACCCCAGCAAACAACCGACGGTCATCGAGAACAGAGTAATCAAGGTTGCGTGGTTACCGCTGCCGAATACCGCCGTTTGCAATGCCGGAATATTGTTGAACAGCAGCACGCCAACCACCGTCACCACCGGGATGGCCAGTGCCGGAATAAACAGCCGGTTACCCAGACGTTTCGCGCTCTCTTCGCGCTGCTGTGGGGTACGTTGATGATAGCTACCCAGACGCACACCGCCAAAGCCGGCGATCAACGCCATCACCACGACCACCACGCCGACGATAATATGCAGCATGCGTTTTTCGTTGCTGCCCTCCCCCAGCACGTCGCCCAACAGGCTATAGGTCCAGTCGCCAACCAGGAACACCACACCGTACAACGCCCAGAACAAACCGGTGGTAATACGCCGCGGGTTGGCGCGATCGCGGAACGACATCACGGCGACAATCAGCAGCACCACGCCGGCCAGCCAATAGAGATATTGTTGTTGGAAAGTCATTGGGCATCTCCTTTGGCCTGCAGTGCCGCCTGATTAAGCTGCGACAATTCAGCGCTGAGCTGCTTATCCATCCGGTAAAGTCGAAACGCATGGATCAGGAAGGCGAAGATAGCGGTGGGAATGCCCCACAAGGCGATATGCAGCGGCTCGGTCTGGATACCGCCGGATTCCAGCATAAAGTTGTGCATGAAGATGATCGCGCCGAAGGCCACAAAAATGTCTTCGCCAAAGAACAACCCGACGTTATCCGTCGCGGCAGACATGGCACGCAGGCGGTGACGCGTACGCTCCGGCAGCTCACCGTAACGGTTTTCCGCAGCCCCTTCCGCCATGGGTGCTAACAGCGGACGCACCATTTGCGGGTGCCCGCCCAGGCTGGTCAGCCCCATGGCGGCAGTAATTTCACGCACGAACAGATAGACGATCAACAAACGTCCAGCGGTGGCGCTTTTAATCTTGGCGATCCATGCCTGTGCACGCTCTTTCAAACCGTGGCGTTCCAGCAAACCGATCACCGCCAACGGCAGCAGCAGGATCAGCGGCAGGTTACGGGTATTCAAGAAGCCCTCACCGAGTTTTTCCAGGATCACATCCAGCGGCATCAATGCCGCCAGCCCGGTGATAATGCCGGCGACAATCACCACCAGCACGGGGTTAAAGCGTAAAACAAACCCGACCACGATGGCGGCAATGCCAATCAGTGGCCATACGTTAACAACCTGTTCCATAGCGCCTTCCTTTTCCCCTCGTCTTTCAAGCCACAGCGTTGTTAGCTGCATGGGCAAACGCCAGTCACTTACTTAAGTAAGCTCCTGGAGATTTACCCCCTTGCTGCCTGGCGGTGACTCGAAATCCATTGGGTATTATTGTGTTGTGTGTTGTGTATGTTTAATTATTTTTATTCTGCGCTGACGTTAATGCCTTCCACGGCAAAACGTTTGCGCAGCGTGCGCGCGTATTCCAGCGCATGTTCACCGTCGCCATGCAGGCAGACGGTTTCGGCCCGAACAGCGGCCCAGGTGCCGTCCAGAGTGCGAACCCGATGGTGGCGTACCATTTCCAGCGTTTGCGCCAGCGCCAGTTCGTCGCTGGTAATCAAAGCCCCTGGCTGGCCCCGTGGTACCAGCGTGCCATCGGCCTGATAACCGCGATCGGCAAAGACCTCTTGTCGCGTCGCCAAACCTTGCTTTTCACCGGCGCGGATCAGTTCGCTGCCCGCCAGCCCCACCAGACGCAAAGCCGGATCGACTGCTTTAACCGCGCGGGCAATGGCTTCCGCCAGCGCCGGCTCCACGGCCGCCTGGTTGTACAACATGCCGTGTGGCTTCACGTGCACCATTACCCCGCCTTCTGCATGGGCGATCGCCGCCAGCGCACCGAGCTGATACACCACCTGCGCATACACCGTTTCCGGTGGCAACTGCATGCGGGTACGACCAAAGTTCTCGCGATCGGGAAAACTCGGATGCGCGCCAATCGCCACGCCGTACTGCAGCGCCCAACGCACCGACTGGCGCATGGTTTGCGCATCTCCGGCGTGAAAACCGCAGGCGATATTGGCCGAACTGACCAATTGCAGCAGCGCCTGATCGTTAGCGCAGCCCTCGCCAAGATCGGCATTCAAATCAACGTTCATCTAACCCCCAGGCAATCTGTTGGATAAAGTGCTCCTGTTCGGCCTTGGCGCGCTGCGCCTGGGCCAGGGTACAGGGTACAAAGTGGATAGCTTCGCCCAGACGGATTTGCGCCAAATGATAGAGATCGGCTTCGATCACGCAGGCAATGCGCGGGTAACCACCGGTAGTTTGAGCATCGGCCATCAACACGATAGGCTGACCGTTATGCGGCACCTGCACCACGCCCGGCAACAGGCCATGCGACAACATTTCGCGTTCGGTGGTACGGTTCAGCGCGCTGCTGCCGTGCAAACGGTAGCCCATGCGGTTGCTCTGCGGGCTCAGTTGCCAGGCAGTACGCCAGAAAGACTCTTTCGCCTCTTCGCTGAATTCGTCATATTCCGGCCCCGGCAGGGCCCGGATACGGTTGTTGAACAACAGTTGTTTCACGCCGGTGCTTTGCTTTTGCAATTCGCGCCCCGCTCCCAACGGCAGGCAGTCGCCATCTCGCAGGTTACGCCCTTCCAGCCCGCCAAAAGCGGCTTTGTTGTCGGTGCTGCGTGAACCGAGTATTTCCGGCACGGCGATGCCACCGTCTATCGCCAGATAACTGCGCATGCCACGTTTTGGCATTTTCAACATCAGCTGTTGGCCCGCACTGACCTGATAACGCCAGCCGGTCCACAGCGGCTTGCCGTCCAGTTGCGCATCACAACCGGCGCCGGTCAGCGCGATCCAGCCTGGCCGGGTAAATTCGGCGCTAAATTGCCCGAGGGTGATTTCCAGACCGGCGGCATTCGTATCGTTACCCACCAGCAGGTTGGCGATCCTCAACGCGGGTTCGTCGAGCGCGCCGCCCTGGCTGACGCCCAGACGACGGAAACCGTTACGGCCCAAATCCTGCACCGTGGTGTAAATGCCCGCACGCAGGATCTTCAGCATACGCCCTCCTTCTGTGGCACAAACCGCACGCTGTCGCCAGGGCGCAGCAGGGTCGGCGGCATTTCATAGGGATTAAACAACGCCAGAGGTGTACGGCCGATTAACTGCCAGCCGCCGGGGGTCACCAGCGGATAAATACCGGTCTGACTGCCACCGATACCCACGGAGCCAGCCGCCACCGACAGGCGCGGTTCGGCACGGCGCGGCGTTGCCAACTTGTCCGGCATGCCGCCCATGTAGGAGAAACCAGGTTGAAAACCAAGGAAATAGACTACGTAATCCGCTGAGGAGTGGCACTCCACCACCTGCTGCGGAGTCATGCCGGTGTGGCGCGCGACCTCATCCAGATCGGGCCCGTCCTGGCCGCCGTAGATCACCGGAATATCCACCTGACGTGATTCCGGCACCAGGATCTCCTCGCTGTCCCATCCCTGTTGCAACAGCGCTAACATCATTTCGGCGTCGCCCTGCGGCGTCTTCAGCAGCAGCGTAAGGTTGTTCATGCCGGGCACCACTTCGCGCACGTCGGGATGATGATTCAGCTTTTCGGCCAGTGCCCAAATCCGCTGCTGGCTTGGCAGCGTCACCGGCGGCGACAGTTCAAGCACTACCGCGCGTTCACCTAACAGGTAACATCGTGCTCGTTGCACCCTTTTCTCCTTATTATTATCGCGATGAAAACACATCAGTTATGCGCGACAGCGCTCCGGCTGTCAATAGAACAACCTTCGAGAAAATAAGGGATTAGGCTATTAAAAGGATTCAGCCTCGGTATAAACCGGGCTGGATCCTCGGAGGGAAATCAGGCGGGATTCGGGATATCGATAAAGGTCACATCAAAACCATGCTGCTCAGCCAGCCATTCACCGAGCGCCTTGACGCCACCGCGTTCAGTGGCATGATGCCCGGCGGCAAAAAAGTGAATGCCCATTTCACGCGCGCTGTGAATGGTTTGCTCAGAAACCTCTCCGGTAATGAAAGCATCGACGCCAAATCGCGCGGCGCTGTCGATAAAGCCCTGACCGCCACCGGTGCACCAGGCCACACGGCGGATATGCGCCGGGGCGTTATCACCACAGTGCAGTACGGCCCGCCCGAGGCGGCTCTCAATACGTTGCTGCAGTTCAACGCCGGTCAGCGGTTGCTCAAATTCCCCGTGCGGCACCAGAGGTTCCACTTCGCCAATCACCCGAATGCCCAGTTGATGCGCCAGCTGCGCGTTGTTGCCCAACACCGGATGCGCGTCCAGCGGCAGGTGATAAGCGTACAGGTTGATATCATTGCTCAACAGCGTTTTCAGCCGATTGCGCTTCATGCCACGTACCGAGGGCGCCTCGTTTTTCCAGAAGTAGCCGTGATGTACCACAACGGCGTCGGCCTGGTGTTCCACCGCCGCATCCAGCAGCGCCTGACAGGCGGTAACGCCGGTAACGATACGCTGCACATGGGGCCGCCCTTCCACCTGCAACCCATTAGGGCCGTAATCCTGAAACGCGCCGGTATTCAGTTCGGTGTTGATCAACTTTTCAAGATCGAGGTTACGCATAAAAATTCTCTCTTCAATTCAAAATTTCTGGCGGTCGCCCTGTTCCATCAGGATAAATTTCACGCCCAGATCGTTGCCCTGTTCCAACTGCTGTTTGATGGTCGCCCGCACATCTTGCCCTTGCTTCAGGCTGGGTTTGATATGGCTGATGACCACCGGGAAATCCTTCAGCGATCCTTCTCCCCCACTGTACTGGGTCAAATTTTTCAACTCTTTCAACAACCATGCCGGCGTCAGGTGCCCGTAGAGATTTTTATCTTCAACCTCGTTGGGATAGGAGCTTTCGATGATCATGCCTTTCAGCTTTTTCTGCTCGATGAGCGGCCCCAACGCGCGCCAGGCACCGTCCAGATTGCGCGACTGCTCAAGCGCATCCGGGCCGGTATCACCGAAATAGGCGAAAGAGCCGCTGCGATCGGAGACCAGCAGCATCGAAGAAGGATACCGATCGTGGCTGAGCGGATACATTACGCCGCTCAAACCGGTCACGCCCAGGGTCACACGCTGCTGCGGGCGCACGGTTTGCAGCCGGTAAGTCCCCAACCGCGATCCGTTGCCGGAATCGGTGAAATTGGGCCAGGCCTTCCAGTTAAAGTAATGATTGCGCAGGGTCAGAATGGTATCGGCCTGGGCATAGATATTCTTCTTGCTGTCCTCCGGCGAACCGATTATCAACCCCGCCACGTGGTCCAGATGACCATGGCTGATAAAGTAAGCGCCGATCAGTTGGCGGAATACATAACCCTGCGGAGTATAAGGCGCCGCCAGTTCAGGGGTCACCTGCGGGAAACTCCCCTTCTCCAGCCCTTTGGCGATACCCGGTAACAACGAGCCGGCATCCAGCGCCAGATACTGCGGTTGGTTGTCGCTGCGGATCAGATAAGAGGTCAGATTGCCGTCGCTAACGCCGCCATCCACGCCCAGCGCCACCACGTCAAAACCGGCCAGCGCCAGGGCTGAATAGCCGCTCAGGCACAGGGCCAGCACCTTTTTCATCATTATTTCGCTCCTTGCTGTTGCCTTAATATTCCCCGCGCTTCGCCGCCTCAAAGGCCGCCAGCGTTTCCAGCCGCGCCTGCTTGTGGTCGACAATCGGCAGCGGATAATCCAGCACGCGCTGCTGTTGTTCTGCCCAGCGATGGGGTTGATGGATAGCATTGTCCGGTACATCCGCCAGCTCGGGCAACCATTTACGGATAAAAGTGCCTTGCGGATCAAAACGTTCGCCCTGAGTGGTCGGGTTAAAGATGCGGAAATACGGCGCGGCGTCGGTACCAGTGGAGGCCGCCCACTGCCAACCGCCGTTGTTGGCCGCCAGATCGCCGTCCAGCAGTTGCGACATGAAATAGCGCTCACCTTCGCGCCAGTCGATCAGTAAGTCTTTCACCAGAAAACTGGCGCTGATCATGCGTAACCGGTTATGCATCCAGCCGGTTTTATTCAATTGGCGCATAGCGGCATCAACGATCGGATAGCCGGTGGCGCCCTGCTGCCAGGCCTGCAGCAGCTCACGGTCGTTCCGCCAGCGTACCTTATCCGTCCAATCGATAAAGGGACGGTGCTTGCATAACGCAGGATAGGCCACCATCAAATGCCGATAAAACTCGCGCCAGATCAGTTCATTCAGCCAGCCAAAAGCGCCGCCGTCGGGATTTTCCAGCACCTGTGGGCATTCAGCACGCAGGCGGTTAAAGCATTGGCGCGGTGACAACACGCCAATCGCCAAATAGGGCGACAGGCCGCTGGTACCGTCAATGGCCGGCAGATCGCGCTGCTTAAGATAGTCCTGCACCTGCTCCCGGCAAAAAGAACGTAATCGCTGCAAAGCCGCCTCTTCCCCGCTTGGAAAATCCCCGGTCGGCTCTGCCGGTGGATAATCGAACGCCTCGGGTACTGCAGGGGTGGGCAGTGCGCCACCGGCTCGCGGTTTGGGGGCGGGAACAGAGCGGATGTCGGATTCGGTCAGACGCTGGATAAAGGCTTTACGAAAAGGCGTATAGACCTTGTACATTTCACCGCCGCCGGTTTGCACGCTCCCCGGCGGCAGCAGCAGGCTGTCGTCGAAACTCTGGCAAATCACCTGCCCGGCTAAACGCTGTTCCAGCCGTTGGTCGCGCTGGCGCTCGTTGATTTCGTACTGGCGATTGTAAAACAGCGCATCCACCCGCTCCTGTGTGCAGTACGCCACCAGCCAATCCACTGCAGCTGAGAAGTCGTCGCATTGGTGATAGCTAAGGGGAATGCCGCGCTCGGCAAGGGCCTGCTGTACCTGCAGCAAACCCGCATGGATAAACGCCGCCTGACGTGGCGCCATTTGGTGCTGCTGCCATTGTTGCGGCGTGGCGATAAACACCGCCAGCACCCGAACTTCGGGATCGCTACAGGCGGCGTGCAGGGCTTTGTTGTCGGTGATACGCAAATCGTTACGCAACCAGACCAGATGCGTGGTCATAAAACTCCTTGTCAATCAGTGGCCATAACGCAGGCGCAGCGCCTCGGGATAGGGCTCGAAATAGCGTTGGTCGGCCAGATAACGATCGGGGTATTCGGCCATGTAGTGTTTGAGCAGGGTTATCGGTGCCAACAACGGCTGCACGCCCTGCCGATAACGATCGATCAACTGCGCCAGTTCCTGGCGCTGCGCGGAGCTCAGATGATTGCGGAAATAGCCCTGCACATGCATCAATACGTTGGTGTGGTTACGACGGGTAGCCTTGCGCGCCAGCAGTTTCATCAGGCGACTGCGGTATTCGAGGGTGAAGGCTTCCAGCGAATCCCATTTATCGATGCCTGCCACAAAACGGCCAAGCTCCCGGTATTCCTGCTGCGAATGCGCCAACAGCGACAGCTTATAGCGACTGTGAAAGGCGATCAGGCCGCCGCGGCTCAGGCCTTTACGCCACAGCATGTTTAACTCATACAGCGCATAAACGCGTTCGACAAAGTTTTCCCGCAGCGTTGCGTCGTTCAGCCGCCCGTCCTCCTCCACCGGCAGCCAGGGCATTTGCCGCAGTAGCTCGGCGGTGAACAATCCGACGCCACTTTTACGCGCGCCGCTACCGTTCTCATCATACAGACGGACCCGCTCCATGCCGCAGCTTGGCGAGTTGGCGCAAACAATGTAACCGCACAGGTGCTGCAAAGCGGCGATTCGCTGCTCGGAAAACTGCTGCATCCGCTCGGTTACGTCAATGCTATCGTCATTGCTGTGGCGCAGTGCCACGTGATGTTGTTTTTTGATCAACCGCAGCGCCGGGCGCGGGGTCGGTAAACCGATGGCCATTTCCGGGCAAATCGGCTCAAACCGCACAAAAGGGGCCAGTTGTTCCACCGCAAAGGCCAGCCGTTTATGGCCGCCGTCAAAACGTACCGTCTCGCCAAGCAGGCAAGCGCTGATACCGACTGGAATTTTGTCACTCATTGATAGGCTCCCGCAGCGTTGGATGTGACTAAAAGTGTAGAAGAATTCGCGCTATGACACGAACGCTATCGACACCATGCCCGAACCGCAGCCATAAAAAAACCCCCGCTGGAGAGCGAGGGTTTTCGTTGGGGCAAGCTGCGATCAGTAGAAATCGCAGGACGCCAGTTCCGCCTGTTGCAGCCAGACCGGCTTATCGCTGGTTTTTGACCAGACGCGGTGCAAATAGCTGTAAAAACGGGCGCGGTCGCTGCGGAACAGCATTACCGGTAAAGCCAACACACCTGCCAGGATCACTGCGCTGCGGCGCAGGAGAATCCGATGCAATGAATAAGCGTGATAAGTAGACATGCGAACCTCCTCAAAAACGCCTGGCCGTTGATTTACTGCGAAACAGCGCTGGCGTAAACAATAGAAACAAGACCATTTGGTAACTGGACAAAATTTTAGCGCAATTGATGAAAGTTTACTACTCATCCGACCACTGAATCGCACAAAAAATCGCAAATAATTCGCCTAATCCGTAATTTTGTTACATCAAGGTTAATAATTAACTAACCATTGGTTACATTGTGGTTATTTACGCCCTGTTTACGCAAACCTTCATCTTCACGCCCCCAAACAGGAGTCCAATCGCGCTACGCCCCCCAAAATCGAGGCTAAAAAGCCATTTTCTGCTGTAATTTCAGCCATTTTTATACTTTTTTTACACCGGCCAACGCTATTTTTTCATCTTCTTTCTACCGCCCTCCCTACACTCGCTCTATCAAAAACTACACCTCTGGAGGTGTCCCGTGAGTATCAGCGTTATTGGTGGTGCGCTGTTGGTTCTGCTGCTGTTGGGCTATCTGGTTTATGCCCTGTTCAATGCGGAGGATTTCTGATGGCAGCTTCAGCCTTTTTATTGATTGCCAGCTTCCTGCTGGTGCTTCTGCTGCTGGCGCGACCGCTGGGCGGTTTCCTGGCACGCCTGATTGAAGGAGAGCCGCTGCCGGCGCTGCGTCGGCTGGAAGCCGGCATTTGGCGTTGCTGTGGCACAACCCCCGCCGAAATGAACTGGTGGCAATACGCACTGGCGATCCTGTGGTTTAACCTGCTCGGTCTGGTGCTGCTGTTCGCGTTGCTGATGGCGCAAGGCTCGCTGCCGCTTAACCCGCAGGGCTTCCCCGGCCTGTCCTGGGATCTGGCGTTCAATACCGCGGTCAGCTTTGTCACCAACACCAACTGGCAAGCCTACAGCGGTGAAAGCACTCTCAGCTATCTCAGCCAAATGGCCGGCCTGGCGGTGCAGAACTTCCTGTCCGCCGCGACCGGTATCGCCGTGGCCTTTGCGTTGATCCGCGCCTTCACCCGTCGTTCCAGCGCCACTATCGGCAACGCCTGGATCGATATGTTCCGCGTGACGCTGTATGTGCTGCTGCCGATTTCGCTGTTGATCGCTTTGTTCTTCGTCAGCCAGGGCACGCTGCAAAACTTCCTGCCCTACCTGCACATCAACACGCTGGAAGGCGCGCAGCAGACGCTGCCGATGGGGCCTGTAGCCTCTCAGGAAGCGATCAAGATGCTCGGCACCAATGGCGGCGGTTTCTTCGGCGCCAACTCGGCTCACCCGTTCGAAAACCCGACCGTGCTGACCAACTTTGTGCAAATGCTGGCGATCTTCCTGATCCCCTGCGCGTTGTGTTTTGCTTTCGGTCAGGTTGCCGGTGAAAACCGCCAGGGCCACGCGCTGATCTGGGCGATGGCGCTGATCTTCGTGGTTGCCGTGGTGGTGGTGATGTTCGCCGAACTGGCGGGTAACCCTCATCTGGGCGAATTGGGCAGTGCCAGCAACATCAATATGGAAGGCAAGGAGTCGCGCTTTGGCATTCTCGCCACCAGCCTGTTCTCGGTGGTGACCACCGCGGCGTCCTGCGGTGCGGTCAATGCGATGCATGACTCCTTTACCGCGCTGGGCGGCATGGTGCCAATGTGGCTGATGCAGATTGGCGAAGTGGTGTTTGGCGGTGTGGGCTCGGGCCTGTATGGCATGCTGTTGTTCGTCCTGCTGACGGTGTTTATTGCCGGGCTGATGATCGGGCGCACACCGGAATACCTGGGCAAAAAGATTGACGTCTACGACATGAAAATGACCGCTCTGGCGATCCTGGTCACGCCGACGCTGGTGCTGTTGGGCACGGCGCTGGCCATCGCCACCGACGCCGGTCGTGCAGGCATCCTTAACCCGGGCGCGCACGGCTTCAGCGAAGTGCTGTATGCGCTGTCTTCCGCCGCCAACAACAACGGTAGCGCCTTTGCCGGCCTGAGCGTCAATACGCCGTTCTATAACCTGCTGCTGGCCTTCGCCATGTTCGTCGGCCGCTTTGGGGTGATCCTGCCGGTGCTGGCCATTGCCGGTTCGCTGTGTGCGAAGAAACGTCAGCCTGCGGGCAACGGTACTCTGCCAACCTACGGGCCGCTGTTTATCGGTCTGCTGATCGGCACCGTGCTGCTGGTGGGCGCATTGACCTTCGTACCGGCGCTGGCGCTGGGACCGGTGGCCGAACATTTGCAACTTTGGCTGGCCAAATAACAGGCGCATTCCCGTCGCCTTTCGAGCCGCAGCGTTGTTACCTGGCACTCGCTCACCCCAGTTACTTACTCAAGTAAGCGCCTGGGGATGAGCGAGTTGGGTGCCTAGTTGCAACTCGAAATCCATAGGGAATGAAATAAAGAGAGAGATTAAGAGATGACTCGCAAACAACGTGCGCTGTTTGAACCGGCACTGGTCCGTACCGCGCTGATCGATGCGCTGAAAAAGCTGGATCCACGCACCCAGTGGCGTAACCCGGTGATGTTCGTGGTGTATATAGGCAGCATCCTGACTACGGCCATCTGGCTGGCGATCCTCGCCGGACAGACCGACGGCAGCGCGGCTTTCACCGGCAGTATCGCGCTGTGGCTGTGGTTCACCGTGCTGTTCGCCAACTTTGCCGAAGCGCTGGCCGAAGGGCGCAGCAAAGCCCAGGCGGAAAGCCTGAGGGGCACCAAGAAAACCAGTTGGGCGAAAAAATTGGCCGCGCCGCGCCGTGATGGTGCCACCGAGAAAGTGTCAGCCGAAAGCCTGCGTAAGGGTGACATCGTACTGGTGGAAGCCGGCGATACCATCCCCTGCGACGGCGAAGTGCTGGAAGGTGGCGCCTCCGTGGACGAAAGCGCCATTACCGGCGAATCCGCCCCGGTGATCCGCGAATCCGGCGGTGACTTCTCGTCGGTGACTGGCGGTACCCGCGTGCTGTCCGACTGGCTGGTGGTGCAGTGCAGCGTTAACCCGGGCGAAACCTTCCTCGACAGGATGATCGCCATGGTGGAAGGCGCCAAACGGCGTAAAACCCCGAACGAAGTAGCGTTGACCATTCTGCTGGTCGCACTGACCATCGTGTTCGTGCTGGCGACCGCGACGCTGTTTCCGTTCTCGCAGTACAGCGTGGACGCCGCCAACGGCGGTTCGGTAGTCACCATTACCGTGCTGGTGGCGCTGCTGGTCTGCCTGATCCCTACCACCATCGGCGGGTTGCTGTCGGCCATTGGCGTGGCCGGGATGAGCCGAATGCTGGGGGCCAACGTGATCGCCACCAGCGGGCGCGCGGTGGAAGCCGCTGGTGACGTTGATGTGCTGCTGCTGGACAAAACCGGCACCATTACGCTGGGTAACCGTCAGGCCTCCGAGTTCTTGCCTGCGCCGGGCGTGAAGGAGCAAGATCTGGCCGACGCGGCCCAGCTGTCATCCCTGGCGGACGAAACGCCGGAAGGCCGTAGCATCGTGGTGCTGGCGAAGCAACGCTTCAACCTGCGCGAACGTGACCTGCAGGCGCTGAACGCCACTTTCGTGCCCTTCTCCGCCCAAACGCGCATGAGCGGCGTCAACGTGCAGGACCGGATGATCCGCAAAGGCGCGGTGGACGCCATTCGTCGTCACGTGGAGTCCAATCAGGGCCACTTCCCGCAGGCGGTGGACGAACTGGTCGCCAGCGTGGCGCGCACTGGCGGTACGCCGCTGGTGGTAGCAGAAGGCCCGCGCGTATTGGGCGTGGTAGCGCTGAAGGATATCGTCAAGGGCGGCATTAAAGAGCGTTTCGCCGAGCTGCGTAAAATGGGCATCAAAACGGTGATGATCACCGGTGATAACCCACTGACCGCCGCCGCGATCGCCGCCGAAGCCGGGGTAGACGACTTCCTGTCAGAAGCGACGCCGGAAGCCAAGCTGGCGTTGATTCGCCAATATCAGGCGGAAGGCCGTCTGGTAGCGATGACCGGTGACGGCACCAACGACGCCCCAGCGCTGGCTCAGGCTGATGTGGCGGTGGCGATGAACTCGGGCACTCAGGCCGCCAAAGAGGCGGGCAACATGGTCGATCTGGACTCTAACCCGACCAAGTTGATTGAAGTGGTGCACATCGGCAAACAAATGCTGATGACGCGCGGTTCATTGACCACCTTCAGCATCGCCAACGACGTGGCCAAGTATTTCGCCATTATCCCGGCGGCGTTTGCGGCAACCTATCCGCAGCTTAACGCCCTGAACGTGATGCATTTGCACTCCCCAGCCTCCGCCATTATGTCGGCGGTGATCTTCAACGCCCTGGTGATCGTATTCCTGATCCCGCTGGCGCTGAAAGGGGTGAGCTATAAACCGATGAGCGCAGCGGCACTGCTGCGACGCAACCTGTGGCTCTATGGCGTGGGCGGTCTGTTGGTGCCTTTTGTCGGCATCAAGCTGATCGACCTGATCCTGGTCGCCTTGCACATCGCCGGTTAATCATTGAGAGGAAATGAAAATGTCTTATTTACGCCCTTCGTTGGTGATGTTGATCCTGCTGACGTTGATTACCGGTATCACCTACCCGTTGCTGACGACCGGACTTTCGCAGCTGCTGTTTTCCGGCGCGGCCAATGGTTCGCTTCTGTATCAGGGCGATAAGGTGGTCGGCTCCGCGTTAATCGGCCAAAACTTTACCAAACCCGAGTATTTCTGGGGCCGCCCTTCAGCCACCGGCGATTCGGCCTATAATGCGATGGCGTCCGCCGGCAGCAACCTGGCCGCCACCAACCCGGCGCTGGATAAAGCCATCGCCGAGCGTGCCGCGCAATTGCGTCTGGCCAACCCGGCGATGAAGGGCCCGATCCCGGTCGATCTGCTGACGGCTTCGGGGAGCGGACTGGATCCGCAGATTTCCCTCGCGGCGGCGCAATATCAACTGGCCCGGGTTGCGGCGGCGCGCCAACTACCGCCGGAGCAAATCGCCAAGCTGATTGATCAAAGCACCGATCAGGCCACCCCCAACTTTATGGGCGAGTCGGTGGTAAACGTGCTGAAATTGAACCTGGCGCTCGACGCATTGAAATAATCCGTTGCGTGTTAAAGGATAAGTATCGGGTTCGGCGTGCCGAACCCGATATATATACCCAAAATAATTCGAGTTGCTTGTAGGCGGCAACTGAGTGAATCCCCAGGAGCTTACTCAAGATCGTTCCTGGGGTGAGTGAAGGCAGCCAACACCCAAGCAGCTTGCAGTATGACGGGTACATTGCTGCAAAAGGAACTCCGATGGTGGATGAGGAACAACAACGCCCTGACCCTGACAGCCTGCTGGCGCTGGCCAATGAAAAGCCCCGCGGCCGGTTGAAGGTTTTCTTCGGCGCCTGTGCCGGGGTGGGCAAAACCTACGCCATGCTGCAGGAAGCCCAGCGGCTGCGCAGCCAGGGGTTGGACGTGCTGGTCGGCGTGGTGGAAACCCATGGCCGCAGCGAAACCGCAGCGCTGCTGAACGGCTTGGATCTGCTGGCACAAAAACGCATCCAGCATCGCGGACGCTTAGTGCAGGAATTTGATCTCGATGCCGCGCTGGCACGCCACCCGGCACTGATCCTGATGGATGAGCTGGCGCACAGTAACGCCTACGGTTCACGCCATCCGAAGCGCTGGCAGGATGTGGAAGAGCTGTTGGACGCCGGTATCGACGTGCTGACCACCGTTAATGTCCAACATCTGGAAAGCCTGAACGACGTGGTCGGCGGCGTGACCGGCGTGCGGGTACGTGAAACGGTGCCCGATCACGTGTTCGACGAGGCCACCGAGGTGGTGCTGGTTGACCTGCCGCCAGACGATCTTCGTCAGCGATTAAATGAAGGCAAGGTGTACATTCCCGGCCAGGCCGAGCGCGCCATCGAGCACTTTTTCCGCAAGGGCAATCTGATCGCGCTGCGCGAACTGGCGCTGCGCCGCACCGCCGACCGGGTTGATGACCAGATGCGCGCCTTTCGCGATACTCAGGGCCGCGAGCGGGTATGGCACACTCGCGACAGCATTTTGCTGTGCGTGGGGCATAGCAGCGGCAATGAGAAACTGGTGCGTATCGCGGCGCGGCTGGCGGCCCGATTGGGTTGCCACTGGCACGCAGTGTATGTAGAAACACCGAAACTGCACCGTTTGCCGGAAAATCAACGCCGGGCGATCCTGCGGGCGCTGCGGCTGGCGCAGGAGTTGGGGGCTGAAACCGCTACCCTGTCTGAACCTTATGAAGAACGTGCGGTGTTGCGCTATGCCCGCGAACATAACCTGGGCAAAATCATTATCGGCCGCCGCAGCGAACAACGCTGGAAACTGCGCGGCAGCTTTGCCGATCGTCTCGGTCGCCTGGGACCCGATCTCGATCTGGTGATCGTCGCGCTGGAAAACGACACCCCTGCGCCGCAGGGGAAAGAACATGATGGCCGCAACTTTACCGAAAAATGGCGCATGCAATTGCGCGGCTGCGCCGTGGCCGTTGCACTCTGCGCCCTGATCACCCTGCTCTCCCAATGGTTGTTGCCGGGCTTTGACCAGGCCAACCTGGTGATGGTGTATCTGCTCGGGGTGGCGATCGTCGCGCTGTTCTTCGGTCGCTGGCCCTCGGTACTGGCGGCGGTGATTAACGTCGCCAGCTTTGATCTGTTTTTCGTCCAGCCTGAATGGTCGTTTGCCGTCAGCGATATGCAGTATCTGCTGACCTTCGGCGTCATGCTGATCGTCGGCATCACCATCGGCAACCTGACCGCCGGCGTGCGTTATCAGGCGCGAGTGGCCCGTTATCGCGAGCAAAGAGCTCGGCACCTGTATGAAATATCTCGTGGGCTGAGCCAGGCGCTGACCACCGAAGATATCGCCAAAACCAGCCGCCACTTCCTTTCCAGCAGCTTCCAGGCCAAAACCGTCCTGCTGCTGCCGCAGGAAGACGGCAAGCTGCAGCAAATGGTTGGCGAAACGGGCGGGCTGCTGTCGGTGGATGAGGCTATCGCCCGTTGGAGTTTCGACAAGGGCATGCCGGCCGGCGCCGGTACCGACACCTTGCCTGGCGTGCCTTACCAACTGCTCCCGCTCACCACGTCGAAACAAACCTTCGGCCTGCTGGCTATCGAACCCAGTAACCTGCGCCAACTGATGGTGCCGGAACAACAGCGGCTGCTGCAAACCTTTGCGGTGCTGATCGCCAGCGCACTGGAACGATTGCATCTGGCGCGCAGCGCCGAGGAAGCAAAACTGGACGCCGAGCGGGAGCAGCTGCGCAACTCGCTGCTGGCGGCGCTGTCCCACGATTTGCGCACGCCGCTGACGGTGCTGTTCGGCCAGGCGGAAATTCTGACGCTCGATCTGGCCGCGGAAGGCTCCAACCATGCTCCGCAGGCCAGTCAGATCCGCCAGCAGGTATTGAGCACCACCCGGCTGGTGAACAACCTGCTGGATATGGCACGCATTCAATCCGGTGGCTTTAACCTGCGAAAAGAGTGGCAGTCGCTGGAGGAGATCGTCGGCGCTTCGCTGCACATGCTGGAACCGCTGATGACCCAACACCAGATCAAGGTTGAGCTGCCGCCGGAGCTGATATTGGTTAATTGCGACGGCAGCCTGCTGGAGCGGGTTTTCACTAACCTGTTGGAAAATGCCAATAAATACGCCGGTATCGATGCTACTATCGGCATTCGCGCCCATACGCTGCCCGACTGGCTGGAAGTCGAAGTCTGGGACGATGGCCCGGGCATTCCTGAAGGGAAAAAACAGCTTATCTTCGATAAGTTTTCCCGCGGCAATAAAGAATCTGCCATTCCCGGCGTAGGTTTGGGGTTAGCGATTTGCCGTGCCATTATTGAAGTGCACGGCGGCCGCATTTGGGCGGAAAACGGCGCTAACGGCGGTGCCAGCTTCCGCTTTGTGCTGCCGCTGGAAAAACCGCCGGAAATAGACAGCGAAGCCTTTGATCTCTAACCAACTCCAGGGAGCCTTGTGAGCAGCACGCCAACCAATATTCTGATTGTCGAAGATGAGAAAGAGATCCGGCGCTTCGTCCGTACCGCGCTCGAAAGTGAGGGGCTACGGGTGTTTGAAAGCGAAACGCTGCAGCGCGGGCTGATTGAAGCCGGCACGCGCAAGCCGGATCTGATTATTCTCGATTTAGGGTTGCCGGACGGTGACGGGCTTAACTATATCCGCGATTTGCGCCAGTGGAGCGCCATTCCGGTGATTGTGCTGTCGGCGCGTAATGCCGAAGAAGACAAAATTGCCGCGCTGGACGCCGGGGCGGATGACTATCTCAGCAAACCGTTTGGCATCGGCGAACTGCTGGCCCGCGTGCGAGTCGCCTTGCGCCGCCATTCAGGCAGCCAGCAGGAGAGTCCGTTGGTCAGCTTTTCCGAAATCACCGTCGATCTGATCAACCGCCGGGTACTGCGCCAGGGTGAAGATCTGCATCTGACACCGATAGAGTTTCGCCTGCTGGCCGAACTGCTGGCCAACTCCGGCAAGGTCATCACCCAGCGTCAGCTATTAAGCCACGTCTGGGGACCGAACTACGTCGAACACAGCCACTATCTGCGAATTTATATGGGGCATCTGCGGCAAAAACTGGAGGCCGATCCGGCCCGGCCAAAACACTTGCTGACCGAAACCGGCGTCGGTTACCGCTTTATGCCTTGAGGTGAAAGGGTGCAGCATGCGGCACCCCTACACGTTTTGGCCTTTCTTCAGCCCCACCATAAATTCTTTGAACGCCTCGCGCAGCGGGGCAAACACCGGGTGCTTGCGGTTTTCGATCATCACTTCAGAGAACAGCTTCAAGCCGACGGCGAAGGCCGCGCTGTTATTTTCGCCAAAGTTCAGATCTTCGCGCGCTTTGATGCGCTCAACGATGCCAAGAATATCGTCGTGGTTTTCCACCTCAAAACTCAGTGGCGTTTTCTCAACGGGCTCGCCTTGGCGATCGCTCAGGGCTTCAACGGTAATGCGGAAACGGTGGCCAGGCATCAGTTGTTTTCCTTATCTGTATCTGTTGGAGCAATGTTCATTTCACTTTCAATTGCCGCCACCGCGGTGAGCAGCGCCGCATTGATGCGTTCGACCTGCTGTGGCGAAAGATCGGCGCGCATCACATTGCCACGCAACAAACTGCGCAGGCGGTTCATGGCGTCGGAGATGCCTTCCGCCAGATTGCCATGATGATGGTGGCCGCGACTGGCACCGGCCAAACGGGCCAGGATCACATCGACGACGGCCTGGTGTTTTTGTAATTCACTCTGGCCCAGCTCGGTGATCTGATAGCTTTTACGGCCGTTGCCGCTGGTGATCGGCTCGAGGAAATCCTGCTCTTCCAGCAGCGTCAGTGTCGGATAAATCACGCCTGGGCTTGGCACATAGAGACCGGAAGACGCCTCGTCGATCGCCTTGATCAGTTCGTAACCGTGGCTCGGTTTACGCGCCACCAGCGCCAGCAGCACCAGCCGCAGATCGCCGTGTTCAAACATGCGGTGACGGCCGCCACGACCGCCGCGCCCTCCCCGGCCATGCTCTTCACCATGGTCGCCGCCAAAATGATGGCGACCGCCACGACGACGATGGTGATGTTCGTGCCCTTCTTCGCTGTCATGGCGGCAGCCGTGACGACGGTGTAAATCTAAACGGTGAAACATAGTCTGTACCTCGCATTGGATAATCAGCTTACGAGGTGATTTAGATATATCTAAGTCACTTCGATATATCTAATCTAGATCGATATATCTAAATGCGCAAGAGGGGAGAAACGAAAAAGATATATCTAAATAGCAGGCATAAAAAAAGCGCTGTTAAAACAGCGCCTTTTTTCAAGGGAGAGAAGCCTTACTTGGCAGAAGCCAGCACTTCGCTGACGATTTCTACCGCTTCGTGCTCGATCTTTTCACGGTGCTCAGCACCGAGGAAGCTCTCACAGTAAATCTTGTAGGCTTCTTCGGTCCCTGAAGGACGTGCTGCGAACCAACCGTTGTCGGTCATCACTTTCAGGCCACCAATCGATGCGCCGTTGCCCGGTGCCGCCGTCAAACGTGCGGTAATAGGATCACCCGCCAGAGTATCGGCCTTGACCATTTCCGGTGACAGCTTGGACAACGCCGCTTTCTGCGCAGAAGTTGCCGGTGCCTGAATGCGGTTGTAGCTCGGGGCACCAAAACGCTTGGCCAGGTCTTCGTAGTGATGCTGCGGATTTTCGCCGGTCACTGCGGTGATTTCCGCCGCCAACAGGCACATGATGATACCGTCTTTATCAGTAGACCACGGGGTAGCATTGAAACGCAGGAACGAAGCCCCTGCGCTCTCTTCGCCGCCAAAGCCCAAGCTACCGTCATGCAGGCCATCAACGAACCATTTGAAGCCCACCGGCACTTCCACCAGCTTGCGGCCCAAATCAGCCACCACGCGGTCAATCATCGCGCTGGAAACCAGCGTCTTGCCTACCGCTACGTTAGCACTCCACTGTGGACGATGCTGGAACAGATAGTTGATGGCAACCGCCAGATAATGGTTCGGGTTCATCAGCCCCGCAGGCGTAACTATGCCGTGGCGGTCGTAATCCGGATCGTTGGCAAACGCCAGGTCGAACTTGTCGCGCAGCGCCAGCAGGCCACCCATCGCCGGTTCTGAAGAGCAGTCCATACGGATCACACCGTCGTGGTCCAGGTGCATAAAGCGGAAGGTCTGATCGATAGCATCGTTCACCAGCGTCAGATCCAGCTTGTAATGCTCGGCGATACGCTGCCAGTAGGCGATGCCGGAACCGCCGAGCGGATCGACGCCCAGCTTCAGGCCGGCACGCTGAATCGCAGGCATATCAACCACGTCCACCAGCCCTTCAACATATGGCTGCACCAGGTCCTGCGCATGCACACGGCCGCTGGCCCAGGCCTTATCCAGCGATTGACGCTGAACGCCTTTCAGCTGCAGAGACAGCAGTTCATTGGCGCGCTTTTCAATCACCGAGGTCAGATTGGTGTCCGCCGGGCCGCCGTTGGTCGGGTTATATTTGATGCCGCCATCTTCAGGCGGATTGTGGGACGGGGTGATCACGATGCCGTCGGCCAATGCCCCACCGTTACGGTTGTGGCACAGGATGGCATGGGAGACCGCAGGCGTTGGCGTGAAGCCGTTATTTTCCTGCACGATCACATCAACGCCGTTGGCGCTCAGCACTTCCAGCACTGAAATGAAGGCAGGCTCCGACAACGCATGGGTGTCTTTGCCCACGTAGCATGGACCGGTCACGCCCTGCTGATGACGCACTTCGGCAATCGCCTGCGCGATAGCGAGAATGTGGGCTTCGTTAAAGCTGTGGCGCAGCGCACTGCCGCGATGGCCTGAAGTCCCGAACTTGACCGCGTGTGCGGCGTTGCCCGCTTCAGGTTGCAGTACATAGTACTGCGACGTCAGCTGGGCTACGTTGATCAAATCGCTTTGCTGAGCCGGCTGCCCGGCACGTGGGTTATTCGCCATCGACATATCTCCCTAATCCCTGTCCTGCGGCCTGGCAATATGTCGCTCACGGCCACCATGACGGGCTGTTCGCTAAATTAGATAGTGCCGCAAACTTTTTCAGTCAGTTCCGTCGGGAACTGCATAGCCTGCATGATGTGTTCAACCATGCTGCGTTTGCGACCGGTATTGGTATTGGTGATCACCCAGTAAGGCGTGCCCGGAACGTGCTTTGGCTTGGTGTGCGTTCCGTTCGCCAACAGGGTTTGCTGATCGCCGGCAAAATAGGTACGGGTACGGCCATGCAACGCATCGGTGGCGCTGGCAAAGCCGGCCGCATCGAGGGTATACAGGGTGGAAAGTACCAGCATAAAACGGTTCACCGCTTTGCTCTGTTCGGCGTACTCGTCCGACAACAACAGTTCACGCACGGCACGTACGCGATCGCGCGGGCGCGATGCGGCAACGATTTTTTCCTGTTCTGCGCTCTGTGCGCTGGCGGCCGGCGCTGCACGTAACGGCTGGCCTGCGGTAAATTTCAACATACGGCGCAAAATATCGGACGCGCTCTCACCAATATGTTGCGTGTGGCTGGCAATATAGCGGTAGAGCTCTTCGTCGACTTCAATAGTTTTCATCTTTATCCAGTACTGTTTTTTTCTACTTAGAACCTGAAGCCAGATCCGGCATTCAAGCCATGGGATTATAAGGTTAAAAGCGCAGAGGCGAACATAACAATGTGCCCCAATACGGCAAAAGCAGACTAATACCTATAGCCCGCCGGACACCGGCGCTGCCAAACCTGCACCTTACCATGAAAAATCCACGTTTTATCCTATGGATTTTAAGTTGCAGCAAGTACAGCGAACAACCCTGCCGCTTGAAAGGCGACGGGTTTATTCATCGAGTGTTTTAATCATGATAACCTAATCTGAATCTCTCTCAGTATGAACTTCGCCATGAAATTACATTATCAACTGCTGGCCACCGAGTCCGATGCATTGCCGGTGATCCTGATCCACGGGCTGTTTGGCAATTTGGACAACCTGGGCGTGCTGGCGCGCGACCTGAACCAGCAGCACAGCGTAGTTAAAGTCGATCTGCGCAACCACGGCCTGTCACCGCGTTCTGAGGTCATGACCTACCCGGAGATGGCGCAGGATCTGCTGACGTTGCTGGACGATTTGCAGTTGGAAAAAGTGATTGTCATTGGCCACTCGATGGGCGGCAAAGCGGCCATGGCGCTGACGGCAATCGCCCCGCAGCGCGTGGAGAAGCTGATCATCATTGACGTTGCGCCGGTGGACTATCAAACGCGCCGCCACGACGAAATTTTTGTCGCGTTGCAGGCGGTGAGCGCCGCCGGCATTACCCAACGCCAGCAGGCGGCGGAATTGATGCGCGGCTACCTGAAAGAGGAAGGCGTGATCCAGTTCCTGCTGAAATCCTTCCATCAAGGCGAATGGCGTTTCAATCTGCCGGTGTTGATCGAAGAGTACGAGAACATCACCGGCTGGCAGGAAGTGCCGGCCTGGCCTCACCCGACGCTGTTTATCCGCGGCGGCCTGTCGCCTTACGTGCAGGACAGCTATCGCGAAGATATTGCCCGTCAATTCCCGCAGGCTCGCGCTCACGTCGTTGCCGGTACCGGACATTGGGTTCATGCGGAAAAACCGGAGGCGGTGTTGCGCGCCATTCACCGCTTTCTCGGCGAAGCCTGAGTCGCCGCCAGGCCCGACAAATGGGCCGTTTCTCTCCCAAAGTCACCATCTGATGAAAAAACGCGCTAAAGATAACGGCTTAGCGCGTTTTCGGCTCAGTTAAGCATTGTCGTCGCTCTACCTGCTGGGGTAATATGGCGCGCTATAATTTTGCCGCCGTGCCGAGCGTGTTCGCTAACGTCAGGCTGGGGTGAATTTGGGTTAGGGTTTATTGGCCCGAAGTGTGTTAACCGAACCGTCCGGAAGCGTGGAAGCGCTTTTTGATGCAAACTCCCTTGCAGTACCGCTACCTATGGCAAAAGAACAAACGGATCGCACGACGCTGGATCTGTTCGCAGATGAACGCCGTCCGGGGCGCCCGAAAACCAACCCGCTATCCCGAGATGAACAGCTTAGAATCAATAAGCGTAATCAGCTTCGACGCGATAAAGTCCGTGGCTTACGGCGTGTGGAACTGAAGATCAACGCGGATGCGGTGGACGCCCTGAACAAACTGGCGGAACAGCGTAATATCAGCCGCAGCGAGCTTATTGAGCAAATGCTGCTGGCACAACTGGCGGACGAGCAGCCAGAACATTGATCATTGCAGCCGCACATGCGGCGCGGCGTTAAGGATGACGCCCGATCAACACCGCTTTATTCCACCCGGCATCGCATTAAAGTGATAAATACCCGGGGTAAATTTCTGGCATGATACGCACTTACCGGTAAGAGATAATCTCTTGCCATGGCATCATTTTAATCGGTGTTATCGTAGTCTACGCTAACATCGTGAATGCAATTTATTGAATTTAAAGGTTATACGCGATATGGCTAATGTAGGCATTTTCTTTGGCAGCGACACTGGCAATACCGAAAACATTGCCAAGATGATCCAGAAAATTCTTCAGCAGCAGTTTGGTAAAGAGGTGGCTGAAATTCATGACATCGCCAAAAGCAGCAAAGAAGATCTGGAAGCTTTCGATATCCTGCTGCTCGGTATCCCAACCTGGTACTACGGCGAAGCGCAGTGCGACTGGGACGACTTCTTCCCAACGCTGGAAGAAATTGACTTCAACGGCAAGCTGGTTGCGCTGTTCGGCTGTGGCGATCAGGAAGACTACGCAGAGTATTTCTGTGATGCGATGGGTACCATTCGCGACATCATTGAACCGCGTGGCGCCGCGATCGTAGGCCACTGGCCGACCAAGGGTTACCACTTTGAAGCGTCCAAAGGCTTGGCCAACGACAGCCATTTCATCGGCCTGGCCATTGACGAAGATCGCCAACCTGAGCTGACCAACGAACGTGTTGAAGGCTGGGTAAAACAAATCGTCGAAGAGCTAAGCCTGGCCGAAATCGTCGGGTAACGCCAAAGGTTGAACAAAAGCCCTGCAAAGTGCATAGTGTGCCGGCAGGGCCATCATTGGCAGTACAAATTACTGCAATAGAAGCTACAGATTTGTAACTTCCCACACCATCAAGGTAGACTGAGTTTTCGGTTTATCCCATTCATCAAGACGTTGCATGTATAACATGCAATTGTGCAATTATAGCTTTGTTAACAACCGGCGGTTTCCATTTAGAGCAACCGGTTCTATAATGAGACGCAATTAACTCTTTGTGCCGACCGATGCCAAAGGCGAGAACGCCTCAACTTGATTAGCATAGTAACAGGACTGAATCCGCATGACTGACAACAACACCGCATTGAAGAAGGCCGGCTTAAAAGTCACGCTTCCGCGACTCAAAATCCTGGAAGTACTGCAAAATCCGGAATGCCATCACGTCAGTGCGGAAGATCTGTACAAAAAACTGATAGATATGGGCGAAGAAATTGGCCTGGCTACGGTTTACCGCGTACTGAACCAATTTGATGATGCCGGCATTGTGACCCGTCACAACTTCGAAGGCGGCAAGTCCGTGTTCGAATTGACCCAGCAACATCACCACGATCACCTGATTTGCCTGGATTGCGGCAAAGTGATCGAATTCAGCGATGAGTCTATCGAAGTGCGTCAGCGTGATATCGCCAAACAACACGGCATCAAACTCACCAACCACAGCCTGTACCTGTACGGCCACTGTGAGACCGGTGACTGCCGCGAAGACGACACCCTGCACGACAAAAAATAATGTCCTAACCGGCATTGAGAACCGCCTTAACGGCGGTTTTTTTGTGCCTGCGATAATAGGATAAAAAATCCCCGGACAGGCCGGGGAAAGTTTACAGCGTTAAATACAACAATTGCAGCGGCACTTCTCTACAGCACTTCTCTCGCTTCCCACTTACACTCTCAGCACTCACTCACCCGCCGACACGCGGATGGGCAAACCTCTTCACAGCTCATACTCAAGAAACAGCAACCGATCAAAAAACAGCGACCAGGCGTGATCGAATACACCTCGAACACGGAACCCCTTGTTCAGATAGATTTGGCTGGCATCACTGCGTTGCCATACGCACAGCACGATATTTTTCGCCTGGTGCTGTTGTGCTCGCTGCCTTATCTGCGCAAACAGCTGGTTAAAATGCCCTAGCCCGCGGAATTGGCTCTCAATCGCCAGACTGCAGATGAAATAGTCATCCTCAGTGCACTGGCTTTGGACAAAGCTGTCATAAGCCTCATCAAGCGGCCTTATTTCATCGCGATAATGATAATCCGCTTCTATGCCATACAGCTCGCTAATGGTGGCCGCATTAAAAAAACCGACAAACTCTCCACGCCGATCGTAAGCTACCGTGATCAGCCCCAGATAAGGCTCAATATTTTGCGCCTGCTGTAATGACACCAGATCCAGCCCGGCTCGATTGCCAACAGAACAGTACTCAAGGTAGCTGGTACTGAAAATCAGCTTCGCCATACGGGTTTTATCTGTTTCACTCGCCTGGTGTCCAGGCAGAAAATGCAATGCCCCACCCGGCTCCGGCAAAACCGCCCCCCCTACCCCAGCGGTCGGACACCAGTAATTACCCGCCGTAATCTGCCGCCGGTTATCGGCGATCAGGTACTCGCCAAATAGCTGGTTTACCCGATCAAGCGTGCGGTCATGGGAAAGTACGGAATAATAGTGGTAATGGTCAATATCGGAACGGATCTGCGCTGGATAGGCCATACGCGGCACTTCATCAACGGTAAATATTTCCGCATAACGTGCCAGATCCAGCGGCTGCTCAAGCTGCCAGTCCACCTGCTCCAGCCGGCTGACGCATTGCCGGTAGCTGTGTTGCTCTTCCTGCGACAGCGGTAGTCGTTCATTGGTGATCACATCCTCCAGCAGACGCATTCCGCGAATACCGCAGGTGACGGCCTGTGGGTGCGCATCATAATGGACGCCATAATCCTGGCAGAAGCGATCGTGACTGAGGAAAGAGCGGCCTATGTGGCGACTCCACAGCTGATAAAAGGGATCAAACAGTTTGCGTTCATAATCCGAATTCTTGTCCGGGACTTCGCCGCTTTCCGCCGCATAGATCTGATCCAACCCCGCCAGCATTCGGCACAGTGAGATATCGCCCTTGCGGCTGACTATCATGCCGGTTTCATCGAGAAACAGATTCAACCAGCTGACGTGGCTGACCTCGCCCTCAGCCAGGAACTGAAGATAATCAGGCACCTCTGGTTTGATCAAAAACAGCGTCGCAGACCGGTGGGGGATGGTATCGATATCCATATACAGCCCCCCCATCTCGATCAAAATCAGAAAACGGAAGTAGTCGGAAAGCGTGGCGTAATAGCGCTTATCGTGCAGTTGATGGATAAAGCCCAGGTTGTCGCCGACCCTTTTTTGCGCCAGTTCGCTCAGCGAATGCACCTGCAGGCGATGGTTGCCCGCATCATACTCCCCCAGGTAGCCGCCTTTTATCACCGGTACGGGGATGAAATACGCATCCCTTGCCAGCTGCTGTGCGTCCCAAACCCATAACATGCCGATCCAGTCATTCGTCTCGGTGCTAGCCACCGCCTGCTGCGCGGCCCCCCACTGGGAGATAACCTCTCTGGCGTCGTCAGGTATCGCGCCCCCCAGCCAGATCCGGTGCAGCCGTTTTTCACTCGCAGCCAGCGGGCGAGTAGGCACACAAAATAGTGAAGAACAGCGGGCGGCATCGAATAAATGTCCATGTGCAGCCCGCCACTCACGCAGTTGCGCGACACCGCGCTGATAACGCTCCAGCAGCAGCAACGAAGCCTCACGTTGATATTTCACAAACTCAAACTTTAGATCGTTGATCCGCGCCTCATATTCAGCCCGGAACAGATCATCCTGCATAACCCCCAAATGCCCGTCGTTAAGCTTCATCGGCCAGCATCCTTATCGATGACAGCGGCACCGAAGAGCCATAACCCTGCGGATTTTTGCTCTGCCATGACCAGGCATCGCGCACCATTTTTTCCAGACTGCGTTTGGCTTGCCAGCCCAGCTTCTCTGCCGCCAGAGACGGGTCGGACCAACACTCGGCAATATCTCCCGCACGCCGGGGATTAAATTGGTAGGCGATTTTGAAGCCACAGGCGCGTTCAAACGCCCGAATAATCTCCAGCACCGAGTAGCCTTTACCGGTGCCCAGGTTATAGACGTTAAATCCTGGCTGCAGGTTATCCAGCGCTTTTAAATGCCCTTCGGCCAAATCCATAACGTGAATGTAATCACGTACCCCGGTACCATCGCTGGTAGGGTAGTCGTTGCCATACACCGGCAACACCGCGAGTTTGCCAATAGCCACCTGCGCCAGATAAGCCAGAAGATTATTGGGAATGCCGGCGGGATCCTCACCAATCAAGCCGGACTCGTGCGCCCCGGCCGGATTAAAGTAACGCAGCGCGGTGATTGCCATCTGCGGTGCCGTTGAAGCGAACTCCGCCAGGATCTGCTCGACAATCAGCTTTGAGGTTCCGTAAGGATTGGTGGTCTGCCCAACACGACAGCTTTCCGTCAGTGGGGTATATTCTGCCGGCCCATAGACGGTGGCTGAAGAGCTGAAAATAAATTGCTTAACGCCAGCATGGCGCATTCTGTCCAGTACGATCAATGAGCCGGAAATATTATTTTGATAATATTTCAGTGGCTCTTCGGTAGATTCTCTGACCGACTTCAAACCCGCAAGATGAATAACCGCATGAACATCATGCTGGCGAAAGATATGATCCAGCAAATGATGTTGCTGGATATCTCCCTGATAAAAAATTACTTTTTTACCGGTTAATCGCTCCACCCGAAACAAAGACTCTGGCGAACTGTTGGACAGGTTGTCCAGTACGACAACTTCCTCCCCCCTTTCTAACAGTGCCAATACCGTATGCGAGCCGATATAACCGGCGCCGCCCGTCACCAATATAGCCATCATATATCCTTGTTTGTGTTTAAAAATAAACGACTCACTCAGAAACCACCTAGACTTCCCGGGTTTTAAAACCGACAGGTAAAGCAATACAAAGCAGTAATATGGCTAACAGATAAACGGAGGAATGCGGCCCGTACTCGGTCAGGATCCCTTGTAATATTCCGGCCAGGATCACACCGGTGGAAATGCTGTTGGTGAACAACGTGGTGGCCATGCCCGCCCGCTCCGGCATCAAGTCCTGGAAATACAGCATGCCGACGGTGGCGAGAATGCCGATAAATATCGCGTTAAACAGCTGCCAGACCAGCAACCCAGCGGCCGAGGTAAACCACAGCATCCCGGCATAAAACAGTATGCCGGCCACCATCGCCCCCGCCATCATCAGACGCTTGCCCACCCGATTTACATATCGGCCTACCAGGATCATGATGGGGATTTCTATCGCGGCCGCGATGCCCATCATCCAACCGGTCAGACTTTGCGGCAAACCCAACTCGGCCGTGATATACAGCGGCACATCAATCAGATACATGGCGCTGCAGGTCCACATCAATACCGAGGCGAAAAACAACCGGCTAATATCTTTATCGAAGACCGTTTTTTGCGGTATGCCGATTTCATTGCCCACAGGCGGGCGAGCCACCTCGGGTAATATCCACCAGGCCAGCAGCGTGACCAGCAGGAATATGCCGGCAGCAAACATAAACATCGCCGTAAAGCCATAATTCACCACCAGCATAAAAGCCAATGGCGGGCCAAAAACCCAGGCCAGAGAGAGTTGGGCGCGCATGATGGCGCTGAACATCGCCACGTTTTGCGATGACCGTTCCCCGTATTCACGCGCCAGGGCGAATAACTGTGGTATCGCAGTATTGGCGATGGCGGTTAACAGCACGCCTGCGGTAATTAACGTCAGATAATTGCGATTAAAAGCAAATAGCAGACAGTTTCCCGCCGCCAATAAATAACAGATTAAAATCAAATGGCGCCGGTCACGCTGACGATCTGATTTTTTCGCCAGCAAAAAACTGACAATAATGCCGACCCCGGCATTAACCGCATAAAAAAAACCGACCCATAATGAAGTCACCCGAACCTCGGTGGTGAGGAACAGGCTCAGGGTCGGTATTTGCAGTGCCCCGGCAATGCCAGAAAAAAAAGCAACGACCATAAAGGTCAGCCGTATCGAATTCATCGCTGATTACCGCCGGTCGCTGCTGTTAACCATCAATAACGGCCCGTCTGCGAACAGACGGGCCGTGGTTCAGGAGTTACACTTTCTCGGCGCGACTATAACGCTTGCCGTCCGGGCTCACCGCGCGGATTTGTACTTCACCGCTAACCCCAGGCTTGGCCTTGGCATCGTAACGTTGCCATTGCTTACCACCGTCGGTGGAATATTCAATGCCCAGACCCGGCAGCGAAATATTGGCTTCCAGCTTGCCCCCCACAACTCGGGCGCCTGGCACCGGCAACCGGTAGTTCACGCCACCTTTGTCCAGTTTTGCCAGCTCACGCTGACCGAGCAGGTTGGCAAAGCGCAACCAATCGCGGTCCAGCTTCTTGGTATCGATGAAGTGGGTTTCGCCGCCTTTATACTCCCGGCCCGCCCGGTAATCCTGCTCCCACTCTGCCCGGTGCCATGCGCGCTCGGCCACCGACAGCGAACGAGGGAAGATCATGTACTCCACTTGTTCGTCGGTTCGCTGGGTTTCGCTCCACATCTGCGCGGAAATACCGTAAGCCCCCGGCCAGGGCTTGTCGCTCTTGGCGGTAAAGTGATTACCATCGCGATCAACCGAGGTTTCGGCGTTTTGCGGCAGGTTGTTTGGCGCAAAGCTGAACATTTTCTGTTCGTCGCTGAAACGCGTTCCCCAGTAGTAACCGCGCTCGTCCGGGTTCACCTCATACGGGAAGTCCATGTAGACATAATCCGGGTTTGAAAGGATCAGTTCGTAGCCCTTGTTCGCCCAGTCGTTGGCACTGTCGAACCCGCCCCAATACAGCGTATCCCAGAAGTTAACCCCGACACGCTGGGTAGCAAAGGCCTTGGCGTTTTTGGCATCTTTCAGGCCATCCTGCCAGGCTTGCATTCTGTCGATCCCATGCGCTTTCACCAATTGGCTGACTTCTACTCCGAAGTAGCTTGGCAGGTGCTCCATATCGGCGACCTTGCCATCTTTGATCATCGCCTGGCAGACCTGAGATTTTGCCCATGGCTTGTCTTCTTTGCTCTGATCGATGATGCCTTTGCCGGCTTCCGGCTTGTTCACATCGGTATAACCAGCACCTAACCGGATGTTTTTCGCCTCGTCACCGCCAAAGTGCCAGGTACTCAGCGGCTGCCCGGCCTCTTTATGCATCTGGGCAATCTCGCCGATCACCTTGTCGACAAAACGTTTGGATGAATCCAGGCAAGGGTTGAGATAGCTTTGGCGGTTGAAGTACTGCACCGAGGTGGTGTTAGAGGTATCGGTTGGATCCACTAAACGGAACTCGTTGGCCTCTTGTTCTTTACCGGCGGCATGCAGTTTCTTATAGCGCGCTTCCATTGAGACCACCGCCGCACGGGCATGCGCCGGCATATCGATTTCCGGGATCACTTCAATCTGGCGCGCCTTGGCGTACTTGATAATGTCGATGTAATCCTGGCGAGAGAAGAAGCCGCCATAAACCTCCGGCCCCTGGCCATACTGCGGCAACAGGCAGGTGGTTTCGCTCAAGTCGTGGCAACGCTGCCCACCGACTTCGGTCAGTTCCGGCAAGCCCGGAATGGCGATGCGCCAACCTTCGTCATCACTCAGATGGAAGTGGAATTTATTGAGCTTGTACGCCGCCATTTGGTCCAGCAAGCGCAACACCGCATCCTTCTGGTGGAAGTTACGTGCGACATCCAGGAAGATGCCACGATACTGGAAGCGCGGCGCATCTTTGGCCTCCAGCGTAGCGATTTTTACGCTGCCTTCGGTAGGCACTAATGACAAGATGGACTGCAGGCCATAGAACACCCCGGTCTGATCGAAACCAATGACTCGCGCTTCCTGCTTGCCGATGATCAATTCATAAGCGCCCGGTACCGCCAGTTCGCCTTTGAATATTCCCGGTTGGATATCGGTTTTGATCGGATAACCAGCTGCGTTACTGGTTATTCCCAACAGCGCGAAACGCTGGGCAACGGCGTCCGCCGCCGGTTTGGACAATGCGCTCAGCTCCAATGCAACGCCTTTGCTCAGATCAACATCCTGCGCATGCACTTTAACCTGCAACGGCGTTGGCACTATCTGACCGCGTAACGACGTGGTGGGTAAGGTTTTTAGCTCGGCGTTTTTCGTAAAGCGCGAGGCCGGCGTCATCAGGATGTTATTGTCGTCTTTGGTACGCTTCCACTGGTCGCCGGTAAAGGGCGCAACGAACTGGTTCAGATCTTCGGTATCGGTATTGACCAGAGTTTTAGGCTTGGCATCGCCCGAGGTGGCGTACCAACGTGGCACGAAGTCGGTTTTAAACAGTTGCCAATATTCAGTGATAATCGGGATCTCTACCGTTTTCCCCGCAGGGAAGCCGGTAAATTTGTCGGTAGGTTCCAGCTTGTACAGATCACCGGTCAGGTGAGATATCTTGAACTGGTCGTTATCCACCCGCAGGGTCTGACGAGCGCTGTGAAAGTAAATCGCCCAGTCCTGACCTTTGATCTCCTGATTGTCGTTGGTCAGGCCGATCAGTACCTTGTTGCAAGCCGCCCAGTCGGCACCCAGCTTGCCGCAATCCAGACCGTTTTCGGCTGCCCGGTTATCGACCATTTTCAAATTCAGTTTCAGCTGGCTCAGTTGATCCACCAGCGGCTGATTGGCCATCGCGTTCCCCACGCTGCCAAATAACCCAATGGTTGCCGTCAGTGCGGCAAGCGCGCTCAATTTGAATTTATTCATTTTTATCATCGTCCTTAATTGTTGTTATCGCGGATCTCTTTCCAAATCTGGCCACATTTGGCATCATAAGCCTGGCCGTTACCGCTATGAACTGCCTGAATGCAGTTTTGATAATCCATCACCCGCACCGTTTCTTTCTCGGCGAACTGTTGATGCTGTTTCTCTTGTTTCAGTACGTTCAGCACTGCCTGGCATGACTGCAATTTTTCCGGTGAGCCCTCCGCGGTGTTGATACAGGCGCTGTAGGCCTGTTTCAATTTGGCATCTTCCGGCGGCGCCGCAGGCTGTACGCAGGCGCTCAACGTGGCTACCGCAGCCAACATCATCATGATTTTTTTCATCGTGTTATTCCCGTTAAATGACCCCGGCGCTGCCGCCGGGGAATATACCCGCGATCTTTCAAGCCGCAGCGTCGTTATCTGCACCAGCTGCAACTCGCAAGCTCTAGGTATGTTTAGAAAATGGTGAATGGCGCGATAACCATGAATTTGACGTCTTTCTCGTCCTGGAAGATGTTGCCGTAACCCCCGCCCCAGCTTGGGATATTGGTGTGGTTGTCGTATTGGGTGTAATGCAGTTTCAGCAGCGTGCCTTTGGCGCGGCCTTCCTGAATGGTATACATGGCGTCCAGGCTCCAGGCGCTCTCTTTCAGACGCTGGCTCTGATCGTACATAGGGTTGGTGCTCGGTTTAGCGTCCCAGGCGTAAACGTAAGAACCGCCCACCGCCATGCCCGGCAGGTTCCAGTTGCTCAGGTCGTACATCACCCCGGCATAAACCGCTTTTTCGCCGTTGGCGTTAAAGTCGGAACGGTTATCCCACCACACGTCGAGGCGGCCGTTGGAAGAAGCATAGGTTGGCGTCATACGCTGCAGGAAGTAGCCCTGGTTGCCTTCGGCCTTGACCATGGTCCCTTCCAGGCGCCAGTTGAACTGGCCAGTGGTGTAACCAAAGGTCAGCGCCTGCAGCCAGGCCAGGCCGTCGTAAATACTGTTCGGGTCGTTCTTGTCGTTAATGCGGTCTTCGGTGCCATAGAATTGGTAACTGGTGGTCAGCGGGTTGCCTATCAGATCGAATTTATAAGACGCCTTGGTGAAGTACTGATTCACATAACCCTGGGCTTGGCCGAATGCCGCCTCCAGCACCAAATCGTTTTTGAAGTCGTATTTGGCACCCAGCGAGTGCAGATAGGAGACACCGGTTTTTTTATCGTTCTGGCGGAAGTCGTCCATCTCGATATGCCATGGCGCTTTATATTTATTGGTCCACATATAAGAGAAGCTCAACTCACCGGCATCGCCGTAGTCAAACTTGGCACCGGCCTCTGCACCCTGATAGGTGCCGGGCATAAAGCTCCAATGCGGCGCCAACAGAGTTTGGCCGCTTGGCTGGATATAACCGCCACGTGCCCAGACGGGGCCATATTTGAATTTACCGGCGGCTTTATACAGGCTGATGCCGCCTTTGTCGCCGGAGTAGTCTTCATCGTAGGTACGGTTTTTGGAAGAGAACGCGATTTCATTCGGGTGGCCGCTGGCGCTGGATTCAGCCAGCTCGATGGCGGTAAAGGCGCCGACGTCCAGGCCGAACATGTCCCAGGCATAGCCCGAGGCAAAATCCAGGCTCAGGTTGGCCGTCGAATGCGACAAGTTGGTGGTGTATTTATTGTAATCGTCACTGGTCGGATTGAGATCTTTACGGTCACGCTCACGTTGCCAGTAATATACGCCGCCGGTCATCGTGGAATCATCGATAAATCCTGCGGCTTTCGCCTCAGGGGCCATGGCAAACCCTGTTCCCAACAGCGCACCCGCGACTGCGAGCGCCAGCGTTTTACGCTGAGCACCGTGCGTACCCATAATGAAATTCCTCTTTGACTTAACTTTAAAAGTTGCAGCCGCCCGTGTTCACCACTGCCCTGCACGACTGCCAATAAAAACCCAATCGGGTAAAAAATATTGCTGACAGGGCTAAAACCCCACAGCACTTATTGCTACAGACAGACTATTTTTCGCGACGCGAATTATCAAATGAAATATCAGAGAGATTTGTCAAAGTATGACAAAGAGCACATATCGATGAGATTTTGTTACGCGGCTATGCAAGGAGAGTGTCGAATAAAAAATTCAATAAAATCAGAATAAATAATGATATAAGGTCAATATAAGACGATTAATGGTTTCAGCCGAATCAAAAAAGTCAGCCAGAGGAAAAAATATGAGAGCGCTCTCTAGATGACATTAATTCGCATCACGAATATATAAGACAATGTTATATGAGTGATGATTTATATCAAGAAATTACGGATACAACGGCCAGAGAAAAATTTAAACATTGATTGAGCGAACTACATCGCAACAGGAAAGGTAAATAACGGCGACAGACATAAAAAAAGCGCAACCGAAGTTGCGCTCTTATTGCGTTAACCACTTATCACTCAGGCACCGATTTTAGCCCAGGTGTCGCGCAAACCAACGGTGCGGTTAAACACCAGATGCTCTGCCGAGGAGTAACGATTATCGGCGCAGAAATAGCCCTCACGCTCGAACTGATAGGCTTTTTCCGGCTGTGCAGTTGCCAGGCTTGGCTCCACAAAGCCGTGCTTGATTACCAGCGACTCAGGGTTAATGGTGGCAAGGAAGTCCTCTGCCGCTGCCGGATTTGGCACGTTGAACAGACGATCGTACACGCGAATTTCCGCCGGCAACGCGTGCTCGGCAGACACCCAGTGGATCACGCCTTTCACCTTACGGCCATCGGCAGGATCCTTGCTCAAGGTATCCGGATCGTAGCTGCAGAAGATAGTGGTGATCTCGCCTTCAGCGTCTTTCTCCACGCGTTCCGCTTTGATCACGTAGGCATTACGCAAACGCACTTCTTTCCCCAGCACCAGACGCTTGTATTGCTTGTTGGCTTCTTCGCGGAAGTCAGCACGGTCGATATAAACCTCGCGGCTGAACGGCACTTCACGGCTGCCCATTTCCGGCTTGTTCGGGTGATTAGGCATCGTCACCATTTCCACGCCGGAAGTCATATTTTCAATGACAATCTTAACCGGATCCAGCACCGCCATCGCACGCGGTGCGTTGTCGTTCAGCTCTTCACGAATGCAAGCTTCGAGCGCCACCATTTCAACGTTGTTATCCTGCTTGGTCACGCCGATACGCTGGCAGAATTCGCGGATGGATGCGGCGGTATAGCCACGACGACGCAGGCCGGAAACGGTCGGCATACGCGGGTCATCCCAGCCTTCAACGATTTTCTCGGTCACCAACTGGTTCAGCTTGCGCTTAGACATGATGGCGTATTCGAGATTAAGGCGTGAGAATTCGTACTGACGCGGATGACAAGGGATGGTGATGTTGTCCAACACCCAGTCATACAGGCGACGGTTGTCCTGGAATTCCAGCGTACACAGCGAATGGGTGATCCCTTCCAGCGCATCGGAAATGCAGTGGGTGAAATCGTACATCGGGTAGATGCACCATTTGTTGCCGGTCTGGTGGTGTTCCGCGAACTTGATGCGGTACAGCACAGGATCGCGCATCACGATAAACGGTGACGCCATGTCGATCTTGGCACGCAGGCAGGCGCTACCTTCGGCAAATTCGCCGTTGCGCATTTTTTCGAACAGCGCCAGGTTTTCTTCCACGCTGCGACCGCGGTACGGGCTGTCTTTGCCCGGCGAGGTCAGGCTGCCGCGATATTCGCGGATTTGCTCAGGCGACAGCTCGTCGACGTAGGCCAGCCCTTTGTTAATCAGCTCTACCGCATAGTGGTGCAACTGATCGAAGTAATCTGAGGAGTAACGGACGTTGCCGCTCCACTCAAAGCCCAGCCACTCCACGTCGTGTTTGATCGACTCAACGAACTCGATATCTTCTTTTACCGGGTTGGTGTCATCGAAACGCAGGTTGCACTGGCCCTGGTAATCTTTGGCGATGCCAAAGTTCAGGCAAATGGATTTAGCATGGCCGATATGCAGATAACCATTCGGCTCCGGCGGGAAACGGGTATGTACCGACGTATGTTTCCCTGAAGCCAGATCTTCATCGACGATCTGACGGATAAAATTGGTTGGGCGGGCTTCAGCCTCACTCATTTCACTATTCCTCAATGCAAAGCGCTACACATAACCGCCTATGATCCAACAAGCCACGCCCGGAAACAACCGTTTGTTTCACGAAAAATGCGGGGCGTTGCACCACGACAGATCGCCGCACCACAACGGGGCAGCTTTCGTCACCTATCGCCAATAAAAAAGCGGGAAGAGATTGCTCTCTTCCCGCCAAAGGTAGGGTGCGTTCCGTCATGACTCGTTAAACACCCCGGGTACTACTCAGGTAAATCGGTTTACTTTTGGATCTCGAACAGTTTGGTCTGGCCTGCGACCACAGAACCGGTCGCCAGCGCCGACAGGCCGGCGTAATCGTCAGCGTTGCTGACCACTACCGGGCTTATCATCGAGCGTGCGTTGGCGTTCAGGAAGTCCAGATCCAGTTCAAGGATTGGCTGGCCGGCTTTCACCTCAGCGCCCTCTTCAACCAGACGCTTGAAGCCCTGACCGTTCAATGCCACGGTGTCGATACCCATGTGCACCACAATCTCCGCACCCTTGTCGGTTTCCAGGCAGAAGGCGTGGTTGGTGTTGAAGATTTTCACGATGGTGCCGTCAGCTGGCGCCACGACGGTTTTATCCGTTGGGCGAATCGCCAGACCGTCACCTACCGCTTTGCTGGCAAAGGCTTCATCAGGAACCTGATCCAGCGCCACTACTTCACCGGTGACCGGAGCCACCAGTGACTCGAAGGCCACTTTCACCGCATTAGGCACCGCCTGTGCTTTTACTGCGGTCACACCGGCTGCCGGTGCCACTTCTGCCGCAGGAACCGGACCGGCTGCGATAACCGCACGCATACCGTCGGCAATGGCTTCCGCTTTAGAGCCCACGATGACCTGAACGGTTTGCTTGTTCAGTTTCACCACGCCGGAGGCACCCAGACGTTTGCAGCTTGCATCAAGCACTTTCGAAGAATCTTTCACGCTCAGACGCAGACGGGTGATGCAAGCATCAATGCCGGTCAGGTTGTCTGAACCGCCGATGGCACCGATATAGCTGCGAGACAGCGCGCGCAAGCCTTCGTCGGTATTGCTGTTGGCTTCCGGTGCAACGATATCGTCAGACGCATCTTCACGACCCGGAGTTTTCAAGTTGAATGCACGGATAATGATGGAGAACAGTACGAAGTACACCGCGAAGGCGACCAGACCCATCACGACCAGCATCCAGACGTTTTTACTGGCGGCCGGCAGGTTGTACATCAACACATAGTCGATGGCGCCTGCAGAGAAGGAGAAGCCGGCGTGAATGCCCAGCAGGGTGGCTACAAACAGGCTGATACCGGTCAAAATGGCATGGACCAGATACAGCAGCGGAGCCAGGAACATGAACAGGAATTCAAGCGGCTCAGTCACACCGGTCAGGAACGCGGTCAGTGCCACAGACAGCAACATACCGCCAACCATTGGGCGACGCTCTTTCGGCGCAGCGAAATACATGGCCAGTGCCGCACCCGGCAAACCGAACATCATGATTGGGAAGAAGCCGGACATGAACATCCCGGCAGTGCCGTCGCCCGCGTAGAAGCGGTTGATGTCACCGTGGAAGATGGTGCCCGCGGCATTGGTGAATTCACCAATCTGGAACCAGGCGATGGTGTTCAATACCTGATGCAAGCCGGTTGGGATCAGCAGACGGTTAACGAAACCGAAGATGCCGGAACCCACAGCGCCCATGGACACAATCCATTCACCGCCGGCGTGGATGGCATTCTGAACCGGTGGCCAGATATAACCAAAGATCGCCGCAAGGATTAAACAGAAAAAGCCGGTTGCGATAGGAACGAAGCGTTTACCGCCGAAGAAGGAAAGGAACTCAGGCAGTTTGATGCCGGACCAGCGGTTATAAACCGCCCCGCCCACCAGACCGGTAATAATACCGGCCAGCACGCCCATATTGATCGCCGGGTTGATGGTGACCATCGCTTTGGTCAGGATGAAGTAACCTACCGCACCCGCCAGTGCCGCTGAACCGGCATTGTCTTTCGACCAGGTTGCTGCCACACCGATAGCGAAGATCAACGCCAAATTATCAAAGATTGATCCACCGGCCTGTGCGATGAACGAAATATTGAGTAAGTCGGGCTGGCCGAAGCGGAGCAAAAGCGCCGCCACGGGCAGTACTGCGATTGGCAGTTGCAACGACCTGCCCAATCTTTGGAAAAAGCCGAGTATGTTCACCTTAATATTCCCCCTAATGCCCTTTTATGGGCTTTATCATATTTTACGCTAGCGCCATCACACACTGCGATTAACTCTGGACGAACGACAACAAAGTGGAGTGTAAAAAAATTATTTCGTATCGCAAATTAAAACCTCCTTTTTTGTGATTTATATCACCAAAAAGCAGTCTTAAGCTGCCACATTGCTAGCCATCACACAAAACTTATTTTATCATTAAAAAAATCATCGAACCTGACGCATCACGTGAGAATCATAAACCTGGGTTAGGCTTAAGACTCTCGTTCAGGCACGAACCAGTATAGCTTTAGTTTACTTACCCCAAGAGGTGTTAGATGAGACTTATCCCACTGAAAGATACTGCACAAGTCGGCAAATGGGCCGCACGCCATATCGTCCAGCGCATCAACGCATTCAAGCCTACTGCGGAGCGTCCGTTTGTGCTCGGCCTGCCAACCGGCGGCACTCCGCTGGAAGCGTACAAACATCTGATTGCGATGCACAAAGCAGGTGAAGTAAGCTTTAAGCATGTGGTGACTTTCAACATGGATGAATACGTTGGCCTGCCGCAGGAACACCCGGAAAGCTATCATACCTTCATGTACCGTAATTTCTTTGATCACGTTGATATCCCAAGCGAAAATATCAACCTGCTGAATGGTAATGCACCGGACGTTGACGCCGAGTGCCGCCAGTACGAAGCGAAAATCAAATCCTACGGCAAGATCAACCTGTTCATGGGTGGCGTTGGCATCGACGGTCATATCGCGTTTAACGAGCCGGCTTCATCTCTGGCCTCGCGCACTCGCATCAAAACCCTGACCGAAGATACCCGCATCGCCAACTCCCGCTTCTTTGGCGGCGACGTTAGCCTGGTACCGAAGTTTGCACTGACCGTGGGCGTGGGCACGCTGCTCGACGCTGAGGAAGTGATGATTCTGGTGACCGGCCACGCCAAGGCTCAGGCGCTGGAAGCCGCTGTGGAAGGCAACATCAACCACATGTGGACCATCAGTTGCCTGCAGTTGCATGCCAAAGCCGTTGTGGTGTGCGATGAGCCATCCACCATGGAGCTGAAAGTCAAAACCGTTAAGTATTTCCGCGAATTAGAAGCGGAAAGCGTGAAGAGTCTTTAATTCCTGCAGGGGGCTACGATGTTCGCTTTAACCCACGGCCGTATTTTTACCGGCCACGACGTACTTGACGACCATGCAGTGGTAATCGCTGATGGGCTGATTGAACGAGTTTGCCCGCTGGCTGAACTGCCGGCCGGCATTGAAACGCGCGATCTGGGTGGCGCTATCCTGGCCCCCGGTTTGATCGACGTGCAGCTTAACGGCTGCGGCGGCGTGCAATTTAACGATTCGCTGGACGCCATTTCGGAAGAGACGCTGGAAATTATGCAGCGTGCCAACGAAAAATCCGGCTGCACCAGCTATCTGCCGACGCTGATCACCAGCAGCGACGAATTTATGAAGCACAGCATCGAAGTGATGCGCGCTTATCTGAAAAAACACCAGAATCAGGCGTTGGGTCTGCACCTTGAAGGGCCGTACCTTAGCCCGTTGAAAAAAGGCACCCATAACCCGGCGTTTATCCGCAAGCCAACCAGCGAGATGATCGACTACCTGTGCGCGAATGCCGATGTGATCACCAAGGTGACGCTGGCACCGGAAATGGTAGAGCCACACTTTATCAAGCAACTGACCGACGCCGGCATCGTGGTGTCCGCCGGTCACTCGAATGCGACTTACGAACAGGCCCGCACCGGTTTTGCTGCCGGCATCACTTTCGCCACGCACCTGTATAACGCCATGCCGTATATCACCGGGCGCGAACCGGGGCTGATGGGGGCAATTTTCGACACGCCTGAAGTCTACACCGGCATTATCGCCGACGGCCATCACGTGGCCTGGGCGAGTATCCGTAACGCCAAACGCATGAAAGGTGATAAATTGGTGCTGGTCACCGACGCCACCGCCCCCGCGGGTGCCGATATTGACCAATTTATTTTTGCCGGTAAAACAATATACTATCGCGATGGGCTGTGCGTGGACGAGAACGGCACCCTGAGCGGCTCTGCGCTGACCATGATTGACGCGTTGAAAAACAGCGTTGAACACGTCGGCATCGCGTTGGATGAAGCGCTGCGTATGGCGACACTCTATCCGGCGCGTGCTATCGGCGTGGACGATCGTTTAGGCACGATCGAAGCCGGTAAGGTGGCAAACCTGACCGCGTTTACCCGCGACTTTAGCATCACCAAAACGCTCGTTAACGGTAACGAGGTTTAACTAACATATATACCCAAAATAATTCGAGTCGCAGGTAGGCGGCAACTGAACGAACCTCAATGAGCATACACTGGTATGTGATTTGAGTGAGTAAAGGCGGCCAACACCCCTGCGACTTGAAGTATGAAGGGTAGACAGCGAGTAAAATTATTGATGAGTACTGGCGGACAGGCACAGATAGGGAACGTTGACTTAGTCAAACAACTCAACGGCGCGGCAGTTTACCGCCTGATCGACCAACAGGGTCCGATCTCGCGCATTCAAATAGCCGAACTGAGCCAGCTAGCGCCCGCCAGCGTCACTAAAATTACTCGCCAGCTGTTGGAGCGCGGGCTGATCAAAGAAGTCGATCAGCAAGCCTCCACCGGCGGCCGCCGCGCCATTTCCATTGTCTCCGAAACCCGGCATTTCCACACCGTGGCCGTTCGCCTCGGGCGTCATGATGCCACCATCACCCTGTACGACATGAGCGGAAAATCTCTCGGTGAAGAGCACTATCCGCTGCCGGAAAGGACCCAGGAAACACTGGAAAATGCGTTGTTCACCGCCATTGCGCAATTTATCGAAGACTACCAGCGCAAGCTGCGCGAACTGATCGCCATCGCGGTGATCCTGCCAGGTCTGGTTGACCCGGCGCTCGGAGTGGTGCGCTATATGCCGCACATCAGCGTCAGCAACTGGCCGCTGGTAGACAACCTGCAGCAACGTTTTAACGTCACCAGCTTTGTCGGCCATGACATCCGCAGCCTGGCTTTGGCCGAGCACTATTTTGGCGCCACCCGCGACTGCGAAGACTCCATTCTGGTGCGTCTGCACCGCGGCACCGGTGCCGGCATTATCGTCAACGGTCAGATTTTCCTGGGTAATAACGGCAACGTCGGCGAAATCGGCCATATTCAAATCGACCCGCTGGGCGAACGCTGCCACTGCGGCAACTTCGGCTGTCTGGAAACCGTCGCCGCCAATGCCGCGATTGAACACCGCGTGCGCCAGTTACTGACTCAGGGCTACCCGAGCAAGCTGACACTCGACGACTGCAGCATCTCCGCCATCTGCAAGGCCGCCAACCGCGGCGATCTGCTGGCCAGCGAAGTAATCGAACACGTCGGCCGCTACCTCGGCAAAGCCGTGGCCATTGCCATTAACCTGTTTAATCCTCAGAAAGTGGTGATCGCCGGTGAAATTACCGAGGCGGAAAAAGTGCTGCTGCCGGCGATCCAAAGCTGCATCAATACTCAGGTGCTGAAGGACTTCCGCAAGAACCTGCCGGTGGTCACCTCCGAACTCAATCATCGCTCGGCGATCGGGGCTTTCGCCCTGGCCAAGCGAGCAATGCTCAACGGCGTGCTATTGCAGCGATTGCTGGAAAGCTGATCCGCCGCCTAAGGCAGGTGTGTTATCTTCGCGTTTTGCCTGCCGCCAATCATGAGAAACAGCAACAATGACAATCAAAAACGTTATATGTGATATCGACGGCGTGCTGCTGCATGACAACACGCCAGTTCCCGGCGCCGATCTTTTCCTGGCGCGGATTCAGGAACAGGGCATGCCGCTGGTGGTGCTGACCAACTACCCGTCGCAGACTGCGCAGGATCTGGCGAACCGCTTCTCCGCCGCCGGGCTTGAAGTCCCGGAAAGCGCGTTTTATACCTCCGCCATGGCCACCGCCGATTTCCTGCGCCGTCAGGAAGGCAAAAAGGCCTACGTGGTGGGCGAAGGCGCGCTGATCCATGAATTGTATAAAGCCGGTTTCACCATTACCGACATCAACCCGGACTTCGTGATTGTCGGGGAAACCCGCTCCTACAACTGGGACATGATGCATAAGGCCGCCTACTTCGTGAATAACGGCGCGCGCTTTATCGCGACCAACCCGGATACTCACGGCCATGGCTTTGTGCCTGCCTGCGGCGCGCTGTGCGCCCCGATCGAGAAAATCACCGGCCGCAAGCCGTTCTACGTCGGCAAACCCAGCCCGTGGATCATCCGCGCCGCGCTCAACAAAATGCAGGCGCATTCGGAAGAAACGGTGATCGTCGGCGATAACCTGCGCACCGATATCCTGGCGGGCTTCCAGGCCGGTCTGGAAACCGTGCTGGTGTTGTCCGGCGTCTCGACGTTGAACGACGTGGAAACCATGCCGTTCCGCCCGAGCTACATCTTCCCTTCCGTTGCCGATATCAATATTTTCTAATCGCTGAGGTGGCCATCACGGCCACCTTATTTTCGCGCCAATTTGAATTTAATTTATTATTGTCGCGAAAAGGTTTCACCCCGCCCTCGTTAAAAATCCGCACTATGTATTTACGCCCCGTCAATAATCCCAATTGACGGCGTGCGGAATTAATCTTACCTAAAATAACGAGGTTACTATGAGCTCCGATAACATTATCAATGCACAAGCTGCAGATGACGCAGCCGCCATGCCGGATATGTCCAATAAAAAAATCATGATGGGTTTTTGGCACAACTGGGCCGCCGGCGCCAGTGACGGTTATCAGCAGGGCCAATTCGCCAATATGAACCTGACCGACATCCCGGCCGAATATAACGTGGTGGCCGTAGCCTTTATGAAGGGCGTGGGTATCCCAACCTTCAAGCCTTACAACCTGTCCGATGCCGAGTTCCGTCGCCAGGTCGGCGTTCTGAACAGTCAGGGCCGCGCGGTACTGATTTCTCTGGGCGGCGCCGACGCGCATATCGAATTGAAAACCGGCGATGAAGACAAACTGAGCAATGAAATTATCCGCCTGGTGGAAACCTACGGTTTTGACGGTCTGGATATCGATCTGGAACAGGCGGCTATCGGTGCAGCCAATAATAAAACCGTTTTGCCTGCCGCACTGAAAAAAGTAAAAGCGCATTATGCCGCCGAAGGTAAAAACTTTATTGTCAGCATGGCGCCAGAATTCCCTTATTTGCGGACTAACGGGACTTACCTGGATTATATTACCGCTCTCGAAGGGTTTTATGACTTTATTGCACCGCAATATTATAACCAGGGCGGTGACGGTATTTGGGTCGATGAAGCCAATGGCGGCAAAGGCGCCTGGATCACCCAGAATAACGACGCGATGAAAGAAGACTTTCTGTATTACCTGACCGAAAGCCTGGTTACCGGCACCCGCGGCTACACCAAAATCCCGGCATCCAAATTTGTGATCGGTTTACCTACCAACAATGATGCCGCCGCCACCGGTTATGTGGTCGACAAACAGGCGGTCTATAACGCTTTCGCGCGCCTTGACGCCAAAAGCTTGTCGATCAAGGGCCTGATGACCTGGTCGGTGAACTGGGACAATGGCAAGAGTAAGGCTGGCGTGGCCTATAACTGGGAATTCAAAACTCGTTATGCCGCGCTGATCCAGGGAGGAGTCACCCCGCCGCCGGGAAAGCCTGAAGCGCCTACCGCGCTGAACGCCAGCGCGATTACCGCAACGTCGCTGACGTTGAACTGGGCTGCGGCAAGCAGCGTCAAACCGATTAGCCACTATACGGTTTACCGTAACGGCAGCGCCATTGGCCAAACCGGTGGCCTGTCGCTGCAGGACAGCGGCCTGACGGCAGCCACTCAGTACGGCTATTTTGTCACCGCCACCGACAACCAAGGCAATACGTCGCTGCCAAGCAGTGCGCTGGCAGTTAAAACCTCGGACGGCGGTACGCCTCCCGATCCGGGCGTGGCCGAGTGGCAGAACAACCACAGCTATAAGGCCGGTGACGTGGTGACGTATAAAGGCAAGAAATACACCTGCCTGCAGGCGCACACCTCCAATGCGGGATGGACGCCGGATGCGGCCTTCACCCTTTGGCAGTTGATCGCCTGATAGTCGGCAATGAGTTGCCGGTAAAATTACCCGGCAACTCATCCATTGATTGAAAAAATGAATATTCATCAATTTTTATATCATTTAACTGAACATCCGCTAATTTTAGACCTCCCCCAAACAACTATTTTTCGGCGCAGCGCTAAAACGCTTGCATCCCCTGCCGGTTTTGACGCATTTTCATAAACACAACGCAGCAAAACCGCGCCATCGTTGATGCAGCGGGCATGCTGCCTATAACAGCAAATACAACATCACAGTCTATGCCCAAAATAATTCGAGTTGCTTGTCGGCGGCAACTGAGCGAAGCCCCAGGAGCTTACTCAAGGGGTGAGTGAAGGCAGCCAACACCCAAGCCACTTGAAGTATGACAGGTATAAAAAAGTCGTTAGGAGAGTCGGTATATGTGTTCTATTTTCGGTGTGCTCGATCTGAAGTCCGATCCCGTTGAATTGCGTAAGAAAGCGCTGGAGCTGTCCCGTCTGATGCGCCACCGCGGCCCGGATTGGTCCGGTGTTTACGCCAGCGATAAAGCCATCCTGGTGCATGAGCGCCTGTCGATTGTCGACGTCAACAATGGCGCCCAACCGCTGTACAACGCTGCGCACACCCACGTTCTGGCCGTTAACGGCGAGATCTACAACCATCAGGCGCTGCGCCAGCAGTTTAGCGATCGCTACCAATTCCAGACCGGCTCCGACTGTGAAGTGATCCTGGCGCTGTACCAGGAGAAAGGCCCTGACTTCCTCGACGAACTGCAAGGGATGTTCGCCTTCGCGCTGTACGATTCAGAGAAAGACGCTTACCTGATTGGCCGCGACCATCTGGGCATTATCCCGCTGTACATGGGCCATGACGAATTCGGCAACCTGTATGTCGCCTCTGAAATGAAAGCGTTGGTGCCGGTTTGCCGCACCATTAAAGAATTCCCGGCGGGCAGCTACCTGTGGAGCCAGGACGGCGAGATCCGCGAATATTATCAACGTGACTGGTTCGATTACGACAACGTTAAAGACAACGTGACCGACGCCAATGCCCTGCGCAACGCGCTGGAAGACTCGGTGAAAAGCCACCTGATGTCCGACGTACCCTATGGCGTACTGCTGTCCGGCGGCCTGGATTCTTCGGTGATCTCCGCCATTACCAAAAAGTACGCGGCACGCCGTGTCGAAGATCAAGAGCGCAGCGAAGCCTGGTGGCCACAGCTGCACTCCTTCGCCGTGGGTCTGGAAGGTTCACCGGATCTGCGCGCCGCGCAGGAAGTGGCAAACCACCTGGGCACCGTGCACCATGAGATCCACTTCACCGTACAGGAAGGTCTGGACGCCATTCGCGACGTGATTTATCACATCGAAACCTATGACGTTACCACCATTCGCGCTTCCACTCCGATGTATCTGATGTCACGCAAGATCAAGGCGATGGGCATCAAGATGGTGCTGTCTGGCGAAGGCGCGGACGAAGTGTTCGGCGGCTACCTGTACTTCCATAAAGCGCCGGATGCCCGTGAGTTCCACGACGAAACCGTACGTAAACTGTTAGCACTGCATATGTTTGACTGCGCGCGCGCCAACAAGGCGATGTCCGCCTGGGGTGTGGAAGCCCGTGTGCCCTTCCTGGATAAAAAATTCCTCGACGTGGCTATGCGCATCAACCCTAAGGACAAAATGTGCGGCAATGGCAAAATGGAAAAACATATCCTGCGCGAATGTTTTGAATCCTATCTGCCGGCCAGCGTCGCCTGGCGCCAGAAAGAGCAGTTCTCCGACGGCGTGGGTTACAGCTGGATTGACACGCTGAAAGAGGTCGCTGCCAAGCAGATCAGCGATCAACAGCTCGAAACCGCACGTTTCCGTTTCCCGTACAACACGCCGAGCTCCAAAGAAGGCTACCTGTATCGCGAAATTTTCGAAGAGCTGTTCCCGCTGCCAAGCGCGGCAGAATGCGTGCCTGGCGGCCCGTCAGTGGCCTGTTCCTCAGCCAAAGCCATCGAATGGGACGAGTCATTCAAGAAAATGGACGATCCTTCTGGTCGTGCAGTCGGCGTTCACCAGTCCGCCTACAAATAATCACGCCGGTTTTTCTCCCCAAGGCGGGCCTCCGGGTCCGCCTTCAGGTTATTGACAAAGGGGGATAAAAGCGTGGTTTTTCCCCCTTTGTGTTCTTAGCCGAAAATCAATAAATTGATTTTCCTGGTTTATTTTCAAATCCTTTATCGCCTGCCGCCAAACATTATATGTTTGTCAGCAGTCTCAAGGCGGACCTCCGGGTCCGCCTTTTTGCTGATGTTTTCAACCATTAATTGCCTGAATTGATGCTTTTATCGCCATACTGTTCACAACCCAGACAAACGACACATCCAGCCGCTTTTTCGGGAAAAAACTTGTTGACGCAAAACGGCCATATACGCATAATGCGCCCCGCAACGCCGATGAAGGTTGCGCGAAAAAAGATGGCTACGTAGCTCAGCTGGTTAGAGCACATCACTCATAATGATGGGGTCACAGGTTCAAATCCCGTCGTAGCCACCATCTTTTTTGCGGGAGTGGCGAAATTGGTAGACGCACTAGATTTAGGTTCTAGCGCCGCAAGGTGTGCGAGTTCAAGTCTCGCCTCCCGCACCATTTCTTTTCATCGAGTTGCAGGCAACAGGTGGGGTATCGCCAAGCGGTAAGGCACCGGTTTTTGATACCGGCATTCCCTGGTTCGAATCCAGGTACCCCAGCCATCTTTTTTAGGATGGGGATGTTGCAAAAAAAGTTAAACGTGTTGATGGGGTATCGCCAAGCGGTAAGGCACTGGTTTTTGATACCAGCATTCCCTGGTTCGAATCCAGGTACCCCAGCCATACCAATGCTGTTGACTTTTAAAGTAAAATATCGAAAAATGGCTACGTAGCTCAGCTGGTTAGAGCACATCACTCATAATGATGGGGTCACAGGTTCAAATCCCGTCGTAGCCACCATATTTTACTGTTACACCATTGGGGTGTCGCCAAGCGGTAAGGCTCTGGTTTCTGATACCAGCATACCCAGGTTCGAATCCTGGCACCCCAGCCACATTTAGAAAAGCCCGCTTCGGCGGGCTTTTTGCTATCTGGAATTTGGCGAGACAGAATGAATAAGGGCGCGACATTGAACTGCGCCCTTGTAGGAAGGGCTGCCTACAGCCCCAGCGCGTATTTCAGCGCATGTTCCTTCAACTTGCCCGCCCGCTGGGCCGTCATCAACGCAATATTGCGCGCCACGCAAAGCGGCGACAAATTATTGCTGAAAGCGGTATAAAACAGATCCATACCACTTTGCATCAGCAAGTTATCGGTGCGACGGCGACGCTGATAACGCATCAGCACCGCTTCGCTGCTCCAGTCTTCACCCAACTCGCGTGCATCACACAAAACCGCCAGCAAGGCTTCTACGTCACGATACCCCAGGTTTACTCCCTGCCCGGCTAACGGGTTGATGGTATGTGCCGCGTCACCGAGCAACACCAACCCCGGCAACACGTAGCGTTGCGCATGGCGGCGCGCTAACGGGAAAGATCCGGCCGCATGCACCTTCACTTCCCCTAAGCGGGCAGGAAAGGCTTCGGCGATCTCTTTCTCAAGCTGCGCTGGCGGCATCGCCTGCAGCTGGCGGATGCGCTGCGGGCTGTCGTACCACACCAGCGAGGCCCATTGATCATACAACGGCAGGAAAGCCCGGGGACCGGAAGGGAAAAACTGCTGCCAGGTCGTATCTTGCTGCGGCTCGCCGGTATCGACGGTGATCAGCATGCAGGACTGGCGGTACTGCCAGCCGCTGGTACCGATAGCGGCCAAATTGCGCACCTGCGAGTTGGCTCCATCGGCCCCCACTACCAAACGTGCTTGTAGCGTCTGTGAAGAGTCCAGCGTCACTTGCCAGTGGTCGTCATTCCGCTGCAGCGAACGCAGCCTGGCGGGGCAATAGAGCGTCAGATTTTCGCACTGCTCCAGCTGTTGCCAGAGCGCCAGTTGCAAAATACGGTTTTCTACCATAAAACCCAGCTCCGGCAGGCCGAGCGAGGCGGCGTCAAACGCTACCCGTGAAGAGGCCCACTCCCAGGTTTCCAATCGGCGGTAAGGCGCCGAGCGCATCGCTTGCACCGCCGGCCAGGCGCCGAGTTGTTTCAGCAACCCCACCGAGGTGCAGCCGATGGCGGAAATACGCAGATCCGGCGGGCTTTGCGCATCGAACGCCTGCGGAGCCTGATGTTCCAGCAAGGCCACCGACCAACCGGCCTGCGCCAGCCCCAATGCGGCGGCCGCGCCGACCATCCCGCCGCCTACCACCACGGCGTCATACCGTTTTTGAGATACGTTCATATTGGCTATGTTTTCTTAGTGAATTATCGCCATTCCCACCGGCATGGCGTTTGGCTCCAGTGTAACGGATTTTTAATTTGGCTTCAGGTCGCATGGTGTTTTCCCCGCGCTGGTCACAACGGCGTCAAATGTTTACAATAAGCGCCCTGCATGTCGCGTATCGCAACTTTCGTCCGCACTGAGTAATGGCAAGTCAATGACCAAAAAACTACATATCAAAACCTGGGGCTGCCAGATGAATGAATATGATTCATCGAAAATGGCGGACTTACTGGGAAGCACACACGGTTACCAATGGACCGACAACGCTGAAGAAGCGGACGTGCTGCTGCTGAATACCTGTTCGATCCGCGAGAAAGCGCAGGAAAAAGTTTTCGCCATGTTAGGGCGTTGGAAACTGCTGAAAGAAAAGAACCCGGCGCTGATCATCGGCGTCGGTGGCTGCGTGGCCTCACAGGAAGGCGAACACATTCGCAGCCGCGCGCCCTGCGTCGACGTCGTGTTCGGGCCGCAGACCCTGCACCGCCTGCCGGAAATGCTCAACCACGTGCAGGGCACCCGCAGCCCCATCGTCGACATCAGCTTCCCGGAAATCGAAAAATTCGATCGCCTGCCGGAACCGCGTGCCGAAGGCCCTACCGCCTTCGTCTCCATCATGGAAGGCTGCAACAAGTACTGTACCTTCTGCGTGGTGCCTTATACCCGCGGTGAAGAAGTCAGCCGCCCAAGCGATGACGTCCTGTTTGAAGTCGCCCAACTGGCGGCGCAGGGCGTACGCGAAGTCAACCTGCTCGGCCAGAACGTCAACGCCTATCGCGGCGCGACTTACGACGGCGAAATTTGCTCGTTTGCCGAACTGCTGCGCCTGGTGGCGGCCATCGACGGTATCGACCGCATCCGTTTCACCACCAGCCATCCGATTGAATTCACCGACGATATCATCGCGGTTTATGAAGACACGCCGGAGCTGGTGAGCTTCCTGCATCTGCCGGTACAAAGCGGCTCAGACCGTATACTGACCATGATGAAGCGCGCGCATACCGCGTTGGAATACAAAGCGATCATTCGCAAGCTGCGCAAGGCGCGGCCGGACATCCAGCTCAGCTCCGATTTTATTATCGGCTTCCCGGGTGAAACCCAGGCCGATTTCGAACAGACCATGAATCTGATTGCCGAGATCAACTTTGATACCAGCTTCAGCTTTATCTACTCGTCCCGCCCTGGCACACCGGCGGCCGATATGGTCGATGACGTCAGCGAAGAGGAAAAGAAACAGCGTCTGTACATCCTGCAGGATCGCATCAACCAGCAGGTGCTGCAGTTCAGCCGCCGAATGCTCGGAACCGTACAGCGTATTTTGGTGGAAGGCACTTCCCGCAAAAGCGTGATGGAACTGGCGGGCCGGACAGCCTGCAACCGCGTGGTGAACTTTGAAGGCACGCCGGATATGATCGGTCAGTTCGTTGATGTGGAAATCACCGAGGTTTTGACCAACACACTGCGTGGCGCAGTGGTGCGTACCGAACAGCAGATGGACCTGCGCGTGCATGAATCCCCGCAGTCAGTCATCGCCCGAACCCGAAAAGAGAACGCGCTGGGCGTCGGCATTTATCAGCCCTGACGCCCTCTCCGCAGTGCAGTAAGCCGTGGCGCCCGACGCCACGTCAGCGATTATCCTTATGACTTATCAGCCGGGTCTCGATGCCCGGCCATTTTCTTTTTTTTATTTTTTTGATTAAGAGGCGACATAACATGCAACTCCCACACTGCCCGAAGTGCAACTCCGAATACACCTACCAGGATAACAACCTGTTTATCTGCCCTGAGTGCGCCCACGAGTGGAGCGACAGCGCGCCGGCGGACGACAGCGATACGCTGATTGTCAAAGACGCCAACGGCAACCTGCTGGCCGACGGCGACGCCGTGACCGTAGTGAAAGACCTCAAGGTCAAAGGCAGCTCTTCCATGCTGAAAATCGGCACTAAAGTGAAGAACATCCGCCTGGTGGAAGGTGACCACAACATCGACTGCAAGATCGATGGCTTTGGCCCGATGAAGCTGAAATCCGAATTCGTGAAAAAGAACTGATCGCCAGCCCTGAATCTCCCAAGCATTACGCGGCTGTTTTGGCCGCGTTTTTCCTCCTTCGACCCTTGAATTTTGCCGCCGACGCACAGATAGATCATGGGTAAACTTGCGCCAGTGCGGCGCACCATGAATAATTCAAGGTAGAGAGTTCAGGCTTGGCCCTGGACGCGCGTACCGAAAACCAACCAGGCCCGATATGAGCCTTGAGGAATAGTTTGAACGTCGCAACACAAGAAATTTTGTTAGAGCCGGCAGACAATAAGCGATTGCTCAGCCTGTGCGGCCCGTTTGATGACAATATCAAACAACTCGAACGCCGGTTGGGCATTGAGATCAACCGCCGTGACAACCGTTTCAAGCTGGTCGGCAAGAACCCTTGCGTGGTTGCCGCCGCCGATATCTTGCGCCATTTGTATGTGGACACCGCCCCCATTCGCGGCGTGATCCCGGATATCGACCCGGAGCAGATCCATTTAGCGATCAAAGAAAGCCGGGTGCTGGAACAGGTTGCCGACAGCGTGCCGGATTACGGCAAGGCGGTGGCCATCAAAACCAAACGCGGCATGGTGAAACCGCGTACGCCGAATCAGGCGCAATACATTGCCAATATTCTCGATCACGACATCACCTTCGGCATCGGCCCGGCCGGTACCGGCAAGACCTATCTGGCGGTTGCTGCTGCGGTGGACGCATTGGAACGCCAGGAGATCCGCCGCATTCTGCTGACCCGTCCAGCGGTTGAAGCCGGTGAAAAACTGGGCTTCCTGCCGGGGGATCTGAGCCAGAAGGTCGATCCTTACCTGCGCCCACTGTATGACGCCCTGTTCGAAATGCTGGGCTTTGAGCGCGTGGAGAAGCTGATCGAACGTAACGTGATAGAAGTCGCTCCGCTGGCCTATATGCGCGGCCGTACGTTGAACGACGCGTTTATCATCCTCGACGAGAGCCAGAACACCACCATCGAACAGATGAAGATGTTCCTGACGCGTATTGGCTTCAACTCCAAGGCGGTCATCACCGGTGACGTGACGCAGATAGACCTGCCGCGCAACCAAAAATCCGGCCTGCGCCACGCGGTGGAAGTGCTTTCTGACGTCGAAGAACTGAGCTTCAATTTCTTCCATAGCGAAGACGTGGTACGCCATCCGGTGGTGGCCCGCGTGGTCATCGCTTATGAAGCCTGGGAAGCCGCCGAACAAAAACGCAAAGATGCTATTGCCGAACAACGTAAACGCGAGGCGAGCATCGCCTCCGAGCAGGAGACACCATGAGTCAGGTGATTTTGGATCTGCAGATTGCCTGTGCAGACAGCAACGGCCTGCCGGATGAAGCCACCTTCCAGCGCTGGCTGGAAGGCGTGCTGCCGCAGTTTCAGGAGGAGGCCGAGGTCACCATTCGCCTGGTGGATGAAGCGGAAAGTAACGAGTTGAACCTGACCTATCGCGGCAAAGACAAACCGACCAACGTGCTGTCTTTCCCGTTCGAAGCTCCCCCGGGTATCGAGCTGCCGCTGCTGGGCGATCTGATCATCTGCCGTCAGGTGGTTGAACAGGAAGCCATCGAGCAAGAGAAGGCGCTGGAGGCCCACTGGGCGCATATGGTTGTCCATGGCAGCCTTCATCTGCTAGGGTATGACCACATCGAAGACGATGAAGCCGAAGAAATGGAGTCTTTGGAAACCGAAATCATGCACGGACTGGGTTACCCGGACCCGTACCTGGCGGAAAAAGACCCCCTCTGACGTCAGCTGATTTCCCCGCAGCCCCCGTATGGGGCTGCCGCTGACTCCCCTAACTCTGACATGAGTGATATTAACTAAAACGCCATGAGCGACGACCATTCACAAAGCAATGACAGCCCCAGTCCCAAGAAGGGGTTCTTTACTCTTATCCTTAACCAGCTGTTCCACGGCGAACCCAAAAACCGTGGCGATCTGGTAGAGCTGATCCGTGATTCCGAGCAAAACGACCTGATCGATCCCGATACCCGAGACATGCTGGAAGGCGTGATGGATATCGCCGAGCAGCGCGTGCGCGATATCATGATCCCGCGCTCCCAGATGGTGACGCTCAAGCGTAACCAAACGCTGGAAGAGTGCCTGGACGTGATCATTGAATCCGCCCACTCGCGCTTCCCGGTGATCAGCGAAGATAAAGATCACATCGAAGGCATTCTGATGGCCAAGGATCTGCTGCCGTTTATGCGCGCGGAATCCGAGGAATTCAGCATCGACAAGGTGCTGCGCACCGCCGTGGTGGTGCCTGAAAGCAAGCGAGTAGACCGGATGCTGAAGGAGTTCCGCTCCCAGCGTTATCACATGGCGATTGTCATTGACGAGTTCGGCGGCGTGTCCGGCCTGGTCACCATCGAAGATATTCTGGAACTGATTGTCGGCGAAATCGAAGACGAATATGACGACGAAGACGATCTGGATATCCGCCAGCTCAGCCGCCATATGTATACCGTGCGAGCGCTGGCGCCGATTGAAGACTTCAACGAAGCCTTCGGCACCCACTTCAGCGACGACGAGGTCGACACCATCGGCGGCCTGGTGATGCAGGCCTTCGGTCACCTGCCTGCACGCGGGGAAACCATTGAAATCGAAGGTTACCTATTTAAAGTTGCGATGGCGGACAGTCGACGTATCATCCAGGTTCATGTAAAAATTCCGGACGATTCTCCGCAACCGAAACTGGAAGAATAAATCAAACATGGCTAAAGCCTCTTTCCTTGAACGCCAGTGGGTTCGCGCCCTGCTGGCGCTGTTGACCGGCGCCAGCGGCACGCTGGCGTTTTCCCCTTACGATATCTGGCCGGCGGCCCTTGTCTCTCTGTTCGGCCTGTTGGCCGTAACCCTGAACCGCACCACCAAACAGTCTGCCTTGCTCGGTTTTTGCTGGGGTTTCGGTCTGTTCGGGACGGGAATCAACTGGGTTTACGTCAGCATTGCCGACTTCGGCGGCATGCCTTTCTCCATCAACATTTTCCTGGTCGTGCTGCTGGCGGCTTACCTGTCGCTGTATACCGGGTTGTTCGCCGGGTTGCTGGCACGTCTGTGGCCGACCACCAGTTGGTACCGTTTAGCGATTGCCGCGCCCGTGTTATGGCAAGTCACCGAGTTTTTACGTGGCTGGGTGCTGACCGGTTTCCCCTGGCTGCAGTTTGGCTACAGCCAGATTAACGGCCCGCTGAAAGGCGTGGCGCCGTTGCTCGGGGTAGATACCATCACCTTTATGCTGATGGCGATCGCCGGGCTGTTGGTGTACGCCGTCAATCAGCGCCGGATCGCCGCGGCTGGGGTTGCCGTCGCACTGCTGTTGCTGCCGTGGCCGTTGCGCCAGCTGCACTGGTTTACCCCGCAACCGGACAAGGCGGTCAACGTCGCGATGGTGCAGGGCAATATCGCTCAGTCGATGAAGTGGGATCCGAAAGCGTTGGTCAGCACCTTGCAAACCTATTTGGACGAAACGCGTCCTTATATGGGCAAAGCGCCGATCATCATCTGGCCGGAGTCTGCCATTCCGGATTACGAAGCCAGCCAGAACGGCTTCCTGACCATGATGGATGACCTGATGCGCGCCAAAAACAGCAGCCTGATCACCGGTATTGTTGATGTGCGTGCTACGCCGCAGGGCCAGCAAATCTACAACAGCGCCATCGTGCTGGGCGAACCGACGCCGTACGTTTATCCGGCCAAGGACCGCTATAACAAGCACCATCTGGTGCCGTTTGGCGAGTTTGTGCCGCTGGAAACGCTGCTGCGCCCGCTGGCACCGTTCTTCGATTTACCGATGTCTTCATTCAGTCGTGGCGACTACGTCCAGCCACAGCTCAGCGTGAAAGGCTATAACCTGACGGCGGCAATCTGTTATGAGATTGTTCTCGGCCAGCAGGTACGCGACAACTTCCGGCCGGACACCAACTTCCTGCTGACCATCTCCAACGACGCCTGGTTCGGCCATTCCATCGGCCCATGGCAGCACTTCCAGATGGCGCGCATGCGTGCTCTGGAGCTGGGTCGCCCTCTGTTGCGCAGCACCAATAACGGCGTCACCGCCGCGGTAGACGCCAACGGTGAGGTGATCGCTGAGATCCCTCAGTTCACCCGCAAGGTGCTGGAGGTGAAAGTCACACCAACCACCGGCATAACGCCTTATGCCCGTTTTGGCGCCACGCCATTGTGGATAATCACCCTGCTGCTTGGCGGCCTGGCGTTGATCCTCGGCCTGCGCCGTAAATAAGCCCCCGGGGCGCTGCCCGTCAGCGCCCCGCTTCCCTCATCCACCTTGCTGCTTGCCACGCCGCACTCTCCCACGCGGCTAGCATAAAGCGTCGCCAAATCAATGCTTCTGGCACACTCCTTGCTTTAATTACTCTGTTATAGAGAGCCGATTTACTTTTACTGACGTTTTGTCGCACCTGTGCACAACTCAAGAGCATGACCGGCACCACAAAGGTGCATTGGGGTTTTGTTGCATTAATTTGGTGCGCGTGGCGTCTCAAAAAAAGAAACATTTTAGTTTCAATTCATTCACAATCGGCTATTTTCTAACGGTTATGTGTTCTAAGACTATCTTTATACTTGAGCAATAAATCTCCATTTAGAATCTGATGCTCTTTGAATTTGAGCCACCACAACAGCAAAGGAGTTGGACCATGCAAATGCGTAAATTGGCGTTATCGTTACTGCTGATCGGTATGGCAGGTAACGTAGCCCATGCGGAAGAACTGACCGGTACGCTGAAGAAAATCAAAGACAACGGCGTGATCGTTGTCGGCCACCGCGAATCGTCAGTGCCGTTCTCCTACTACGACAACCAGCAAAAAGTTGTGGGTTACTCCCAGGACTACTCCAACCAAATCGTTGAAGCGGTTAAGAAAAAACTGAACGCTCCTGATCTGCAGGTCAAAATGCTGCCGATCACCTCACAGAACCGTATCCCGCTGCTGCAAAACGGCACCTTTGACTTCGAATGCGGCTCGACCACCAACAACCTCGAACGCCAAAAACAGGCGGCCTTCTCCGATACCATTTTCGTGGTCGGTACCCGTCTGCTGGTGAAAAAAGGCTCTGACGTCAAAGACTTCAAGGATCTGGCGGGCAAACCGGTCGTGGTGACCTCAGGCACCACCTCTGAAGTGCTACTCAATAAACTGAACGACAGCGGCAAGATGAACATGCGCATCATCAGCGCCAAAGACCACGGCGACTCCTTCCGTACCCTGGAAAGCGGTCGTGCAGTAGCCTTTATGATGGATGACGCCCTGCTGGCGGGTGAACGCGCGAAAGCGAAGAAGCCGGACCAATGGGAAATTCTGGGCACACCGCAGTCGAAAGAAGCCTACGGCTGTATGCTGCGTAAAGACGATCCTGAGTTCAAGAAACTGGTCGATGACACCATCGCTCAGGCTCAAACTTCAGGCGAAGCAACAAAATGGTTTGATAAGTGGTTCAAACAGCCTATTCCACCGAAAAACCTCAACATGAACTTCGAACTGTCCGACGACATGAAGCAACTGTTCAAAGAGCCTAACGATAAAGCATTGAACTAATAGAACAAGAGCTGGGGCGGCCGCCAGGCCAAACCAGCCCTGTTGATGGCTGGGACAGACAGGAATACGGGAGGCCGTTCCCCTCCCGTATTTTTCCCATAACGCATTACCGATGCCCGCACACATAAGTCAGCCCGACTGGCCGCGGCGCCCTCGGCGTTGAATAGTCATCAATCTTTAGGCGCTCTGCGCCCGCTTAACGGAGTTTGTTATGTCAATAGATTGGAACTGGGGTATCTTCCTGCAGCAGGCCCCGTTTGGGAATACCACCTACCTCGGCTGGATTTGGTCCGGCTTTCAGGTCACGGTAGCCCTCTCCGTCTGTGCATGGATTATCGCTTTCTTTGTCGGTTCGCTATTCGGTATTTTGCGTACCGTGCCCAACCGCTTTCTTTCCACTCTCGGTACCTGTTACGTCGAACTGTTCCGTAATGTGCCGCTGATCGTCCAATTCTTTACCTGGTATCTGGTGATCCCGGAACTGCTGCCGGCGAATATCGGCATGTGGTTCAAAACCGAACTCGATCCTAACGTGCAATTCTTTGTTTCCTCGATGCTGTGCCTCGGGCTGTTTACTGCCGCTCGCGTCTGCGAGCAGGTACGTGCTGCCATTCAGTCACTGCCACGCGGTCAAAGAGCGGCCGGGTTGGCGATGGGCCTGACGCTGCCGCAAACCTACCGCTACGTGCTGTTGCCGAATGCCTACCGGGTGATTGTGCCGCCGATGACCTCGGAAATGCTCAACCTGGTCAAAAACTCCGCCATCGCTTCCACTATCGGGTTGGTCGACATGGCTGCCCAGGCCGGCAAACTGCTGGACTACTCTGCGCATGCCTATGAATCCTTTACCGCGATTACGCTGGCCTATATCGCCATCAACGCCGTGATCATGCTGTTTATGCGGTTGGTAGAGAGAAAAGTGCAGTTGCCCGGCAACTTGGGGAGTAAATAATGTACGAATTTGACTGGGCATCGATTGTCCCAAGTTTCCCTTATCTGCTGCAGGGCCTGTTGATCACGCTGAAGATCACCGTGACCGCCATCGTCGTCGGTATTCTGTGGGGAACCGTTCTGGCGGTAATGCGCTTGTCGCCCATCAAACCGATCAGTTGGTTCGCTGCCGTTTACGTCAACCTGTTCCGCTCCGTCCCGCTGGTGATGGTGCTGCTGTGGTTCTATCTGGTGGTTCCAAGCTTATTACAACAGGTTCTAGGGCTGTCGCCGAAAACCGATATTCGCCTGATCTCGGCTATGGTAGCCTTTTCCCTGTTTGAAGCGGCTTATTACTCGGAAATTATCCGCGCCGGTATCATCAGCATCTCCCGCGGCCAGTCCTCAGCCGCGCTGGCACTGGGCATGACCCAATGGCAGTCAATGAAGCTGGTGATCCTGCCGCAGGCGTTCCGCGCCATGGTGCCGCTGCTGCTGACCCAGGGCATCGTACTGTTCCAGGATACCTCCCTGGTGTACGTACTGAGCCTGGCTGACTTCTTCCGTACCGCCTCGACCATTGGCGAGCGCGACGGCACCCAGGTTGAAATGATCCTGTTTGCCGGCTTTGTCTACTTTGTTATCAGTCTCGCCGCCTCGGCGCTGGTAAGCTATTTGAAGAAAAGGACTGTTTGATGATATCCCTGAAAAATGTTTCTAAGTGGTACGGTCACTTTCAGGTTCTGACCGATTGCACCACCGAAGTAAAAAAAGGCGAGGTGGTGGTGGTCTGCGGTCCTTCAGGCTCGGGCAAGTCTACCCTGATCAAAACCGTCAACGGTCTGGAGCCGATCCAGCAGGGCAATATCCTGGTGAACGGTACTCCGGTCAACGACAAGAAAACCAATCTGGCGCAGCTGCGTTCCAAGGTCGGTATGGTATTCCAGCACTTCGAGCTTTTCCCGCACCTGTCGATCATCGATAACCTGACGCTGGCGCAGGTGAAAGTGCTCAAACGCGACAAAGACGCCTCGCGCGAGAAAGGCCTGAAACTGCTGGAGCGCGTCGGCCTGACCGCACACGCCAACAAGTTCCCCGGCCAGCTTTCCGGCGGCCAGCAGCAACGCGTGGCTATCGCCCGAGCGCTGTGCATGGATCCTATCGCCATGCTGTTCGATGAGCCCACTTCGGCGCTCGATCCGGAAATGATCAACGAAGTGCTGGACGTTATGGTCGAACTGGCCAATGAAGGCATGACCATGATGGTGGTAACCCACGAGATGGGCTTTGCCCGTAAAGTGGCGAACCGGGTGATCTTTATGGATGAAGGCAAAATCGTCGAAGACCGTAATAAAGACGACTTCTTCAACAATCCGGAGTCCGAACGCGCGAAGGACTTCCTGGCGAAAATCCTGCACTGATGCCTCGCCTGCGCCCCGCCCGGGGCGCAGTTTCATTCCCTCTTTCCGGCACTAAAAGCACTTGTTTCTCTCCGATTTTGATCCGATGCTCACTGGATAACAAATAAGGAGATAAACATGCCCCGCCCTATCATTATCGATTGCGACCCCGGTCTGGACGATGCCATCGCCCTTGCCATGGCGCTGAGTTCACCAGAATTGGACGTTAAAGCCATTACCACCTCCGCCGGTAACCAGACGCCGGAAAAAACCCTGCACAATGCGCTGGGTCTGTTGACGTTGATGAAGCGTGAAGACATTCCCGTCGCTGCCGGTGCTGCCGCGCCGTTGATGCGAGACCTGGTGATTGCCGACTACGTTCACGGCAAAACCGGCATGGGTAATACCCATCTGCCAACGCCCGCCATCCAGCCGGTGGCGCAAACTGCCGTAGAGCTGATCGCCAGCCTGCTACGCAGCAGTCCGCAGCCGATCACGCTGGTGGTCACCGGCCCCATGACCAATATCGCGCTGCTGCTGGCCCAACACCCAGAGCTGAAAGGTAACATTGAACGCATCGTGTTTATGGGGGGAGGTATGAATGCCGGCAACACCACCCCGGTGGCAGAGTTCAACATCTATGTCGATCCCGAAGCCGCCGAAATGGTGTTGAAATCCGGCGTGCCGCTGACCATGGCAGGGTTGAACGTGACTCACCAGGCGCTGGTGCTGCCACATGATATCGAACGCATCCGTCAGATAAACAACCCGGTGGCGCAGGCGGTGGCCGAAATGCTCGACTTCTACCTGCCGCTGTACCTTAGCCATCCCCGTGGGCTGCCCGGTGCCGCGATGCACGACCCCTGCACTATCGCCTGGCTGCTGGCACCACAGCTGTTTGGCAGTATCGAACGCTGGGTCGGCGTGGAAACCAAAGGGGAATATACCCTCGGCATGACCGTAGTGGATATCTTCGGTCAGAACGGCAAGCCGGCCAACGTTGAAGTGCTGACCGATATCGATCGCGAAGGCTTTATCGATCTGTTGGCCGAGCGCGTAGCCCGCTATTGACCACCGGGCGGGAAACCGCCCTGTCATTCAATATTTTTGATTTAACTCAGCGAATTTTTACGCTATCACTGGCCCAGGCTTGCCTCTAAGATGCTGTTAAACGCACAGCATCGCTGACACCTTAGACCAAGCCTGGAGATAGCCCAATGAGTCGTATACTGGTCCTGAAATCAAGTATCCTGGGTGATTACTCCCAGTCTGGAAAATTAGTCGATTTTTTTGTTCAACAGTGGCATGAAGCACACCCCAATGACAGCTTTACGGTTCGCGACTTAGCCAACCCGACACTGCCGGAGCTGGATGGTGAAGTGATTGGCGGGTTTAGCGCCGGTGACAAACCTTTAACACCGCATCAGCAAAAGACGCTGGCACTTTCCGATGAGCTGATCGCCGAGCTGAAATCGCACGACACCATTATCATCAGCGCGCCGATGTACAACTTCAACATCCCGACGCAGCTGAAAATCTATTTCGATCTGGTGGCGCGCGCTGGCCAAACCTTCCGCTACACCTCTGAAGGCTCTGAAGGTCTGGTCACCGGCAAGAAAGCGATTGTGATCTCCAGCCGCGGCGGTATCCACGCGGATACGCCAACCGATCTGATCACGCCGTACCTGAAGCTATTCCTGGCGTTTATCGGCATTACCGACGTCGAGTTCGTGCTGGCGGAAGGCTTTGCTTACGGCCCTGAAGCAGCAGAAAAAGCCGCTCAGGAAAGCCGGGTTGTGGTGGCTCAGAAAGTGCCCGCCAAAATCGACACCGCCCCGCAGGCTGAAGTAGCTACGGCCGCTGCCGGCGGAAGCTTTCTTGGCAACCTGATGAAAAAACTGTTTGGCTAAGAGCAGCGCCTGCCCTGACCTTTTCTAGCGGAGAGGCCAGGGCGCGCAGCAAGCTTAAGGTTCGAAAGGCCGACGCTGGAACTGGTCATGACCGCATTTCGGGCACAGCGGCAGCACTTCCGGCGTGTAAAACGCCAAATGATGGTGGCATTTTTCGCACACCAGATTACCCAGCCCGACAACCTCACCGCTGTGGTAAACGCCATGGTGGCTGACGTCCTTGAACACCTCGCGCCATTCCAACTGAGTTTTGTCGGTAATATCCGCCAGCTCCTGCCACAGGCTCTCCTTGATGACCCGCATGAAAACGCTGTCGGTAAACTCGTCCCGGCTCTCCTGATAACTGCGAGCGAACTCTTCCAGATCGCGCCGTACCGCCTGTGTAACCTGCTCAACTTCGTCGCGCGTCAGTTCACCCGCTTCGCTTAGCCGTTTTTCTGCGCTCGCGACCAGCGAGTCAATATCACGCTCGCCATTTTTCAGGCGTTCTGTCAGAGATGCCACCAATTCGCGGTAGTACTGAGCAACCTTGTTCATAATCTCTCCTCGATGAACTTACGTGACTGGGCTTACCTCCTAAACTATCCCTTATCATTTTAGCCGTAAATTGCTGATGTCACTTGGCAAGACATGGTTTCCTCAAGATGTGAGTCTTATCATGGCCGGTATTTTTTAAATACGTCGAGTCGGGCGCTTGGTGTTGTTGCCGGGAGGTCTTATCAGCTATGCTATGCGGATCTATAAGTACTCAACAGAATGCTACAGAAATCCCCCCGATAGGTTTCGAGTCACGGCCAGGCGGCCAGTACGTGAAACCCAAGAGCTTACAAAGGTAAGTGACTGGGTTGAGTGTACGCAGCCAACAACGCTGTGGCTTGAAAGATGAAGGGGGAGCTGTTTTACACCTACAGGACCACCAGCCGCCATGCAAGAGCAATACCGTCCAGAAGACATAGAATCGAACGTACAGCTTCACTGGGAAGAGAAGCAAACTTTCAAAGTTACCGAAGATGCGAGCAAGGAAAAGTATTACTGCCTATCCATGCTGCCGTACCCATCAGGCCGTCTGCACATGGGGCACGTTCGTAACTACACTATCGGCGACGTGATCTCGCGCTACCAGCGCATGCTAGGTAAAAACGTGCTACAGCCTATTGGTTGGGATGCGTTCGGCCTGCCGGCGGAAGGCGCTGCGGTTAAAAACAACACCGCACCGGCTCCGTGGACCTACGACAATATCGAATACATGAAGAACCAGCTGAAACTGCTGGGCTTCGGCTATGACTGGGATCGCGAGATCGCCACCTGCGATCCGGACTACTACCGTTGGGAACAGTGGTTCTTCACCAAGCTGTACGAAAAAGGCCTGGTCTACAAGAAGACTTCCGCGGTGAACTGGTGCCCACACGATCTGACCGTGCTGGCCAACGAACAGGTGATCGACGGCTGCTGCTGGCGCTGCGACACCAAGGTTGAGCGTAAAGAGATCCCACAGTGGTTTATCAAAATCACCGACTACGCCGATCAGCTGCTCAACGATCTGGACACGCTGGAAAGCTGGCCAGAACAGGTGAAAACCATGCAGCGCAACTGGATTGGCCGTTCCGAAGGGGTGGATATCACCTTTGACGTAGCGGGCAGCGACGAAAAGCTGACGGTTTACACCACCCGTCCTGACACCTTTATGGGCGCGACCTACGTGGCCGTAGCCGCAGGTCACCCATTGGCGCAGCAAGGCGCGGTGAACAACCCGGCGCTGGCTGAATTTATCGAAGAGTGCCGTAACACCAAAGTGGCCGAAGCCGAAATGGCGACGATGGAGAAAAAGGGCATGCCGACCGGCCTGTTCGCCATCCATCCGCTGTCCGGCGAACAAGTGCCAATTTGGGTCGCCAACTTTGTGCTGATGGAATACGGTACCGGCGCGGTGATGGCGGTTCCGGCTCACGATCAGCGCGACTGGGAATTCGCCACCAAATACGGCCTGCCAATCAAACCGGTCGTTCTGGCCCTCGACGGCAGCCAACCGGATGTACAAGCTGAAGCGATGACCGAGAAAGGCACGCTGTTCAACTCCGGCGAGTTTGACGGTCTGGATCACCAAGACGGTTTCAACGCCATTGCCGACAAACTGGTCGCCAAAGGCGTTGGTCAGCGCAAGGTTAACTACCGTCTGCGCGACTGGGGCGTTTCCCGCCAACGTTATTGGGGCGCACCAATCCCGATGGTCACGCTGGAAGACGGTACCGTGATGCCAACGCCAGAAGACCAACTGCCGGTGATCCTGCCGGAAGATGTGGTGATGGACGGCATTACCAGCCCGATCAAAGCCGATCCTGAGTGGGCGAAAACCACCGTTAACGGCCAACCGGCGCTGCGCGAAACCGACACCTTCGACACCTTTATGGAGTCGTCCTGGTACTACGCGCGCTATACCTGCCCGCAGTACGACCAGGGGATGCTGGATCCAGCCGCTGCCAACTACTGGCTGCCGGTCGATCAGTATGTCGGCGGCATCGAACACGCCATCATGCACCTGATGTATTTCCGCTTCTTCCACAAGCTGCTGCGTGACGCTGGCCTGGTCGACTCCGACGAGCCGGCAAAACGCCTGCTGTGCCAGGGCATGGTGCTAGCAGACGCCTTCTATTACACCGGCAACAGCGGCGAACGCGTCTGGGTTTCCCCGGTCGACGCCAACGTTGAACGTGATGACAAAGGCCGCATTATCAAAGCCACCGATCCACAAGGTCGTGAACTGGTCTATGCTGGCATGAGCAAAATGTCGAAGTCGAAAAACAACGGCATCGACCCGCAGGTGATGGTTGAGAAATACGGCGCAGATACCGTCCGTCTATTCATGATGTTTGCTTCACCGGCAGAAATGACGCTGGAATGGCAGGAATCCGGCGTAGAAGGGGCAAACCGCTTCCTGAAACGCGTGTGGAAACTGGCCTACGAACACCTGGAAAAAGGCGCCGTTCAGCCGCTGAACGTGGCAACGCTGAGCGAAGATCAGAAAGCGCTGCGCCGCGATCTGCACAAAACCATTGCCAAAGTGACCGACGATATCGGCCGTCGTCAGACCTTCAACACCGCGATTGCCGCCGTGATGGAACTGATGAACAAGCTGGCCCGTGCACCGCAAGAGAGCGAGCAAGATCGCGCCCTGCTGCAGGAAGCGCTGTTGGCAGTCGTTCGCATGCTGTATCCGTTCACTCCGCACGTGTGCTTCTCACTGTGGCAGGCGCTGGGCGGTGAAGGCGATGTGGATACCGCAGCCTGGCCGCAAGCCGACGAGCAGGCTATGGTCGAAGACTCCAAGCTGGTGGTGGTGCAGGTCAACGGTAAGGTTCGCGCTAAAATCACCGTGGCTGCCGATGCAACCGAAGAGCAGGTACGTGCGCGTGCCGCTGAGGAGCATCTGGTCGCTAAATATCTGGACGGGGTCACGGTTCGTAAAGTGATCTATGTTCCGGGCAAATTGCTTAACCTGGTTGTGGGTTAACACAAGGAGGCGTTGTGCGACATCGTATTCTGACGTTGTTGCTGGGGTTGGCGGTGCTGGTCACCGCCGGCTGCGGTTTTCACCTGCGTGGTACCACGCAGGTCCCTTCGGAAATGAAGACGCTGCTGCTGGACAGCTCGGACCCTTATGGTCCGCTGACCCGCGCGGTGCGTGAGCAGTTACGTCTCAGCGACGTGACCATCGTCAAGGATGCCAAGCGTAAGGATCTCCCTTCCCTGCGCATCATTGGCGCCACGGAGAGCCAGGATACCGCCTCTATCTTCCAGGACGGTAAAACCGCTGAGTACCAAATGGTACTGACCGTTCAGGCACAGGTGCTGATCCCGGGTCACGATCTGTATCCGCTAAACGTTAAAGTTTTCCGTTCGTTCTTCGATAACCCGTTGACCGCATTGGCAAAAGATTCCGAACAGGACATTATTCGCCAGGAAATGCGCGAGCAGGCCGCCCAACAGCTGGTACGTAAGCTGCTGACGGTGCACGCTGCGGAAGAAGAAACCCAACAGAAAGCCGCTGCCGCCGGTGAAAAAGCGGCAAGTCGCGTAGATCAATGATTCGTATTTACCCTGAACAACTTGCCGCGCAGCTCCGAGAGGGGCTGCGCGCTTGTTATTTATTGACCGGCAACGAGCCGCTGTTACTGCAGGAAAGCCAGGATCTGATCCGCCACGCGGCCCAAGAGCAGCAGTTCACCGAGCATTACAGCATTTCGCTCGACGCCCATACCGATTGGGATGCCATCTTCAGCATCTGCCAGGCCATGAGCCTGTTCGCCAGCCGTCAGACGCTGCTGCTGATCTTCCCTGAGAACGGGCCGACGGCACCGATCGGCGAACAGTTGATCAAACTGGCCGCACTGCTGCATGACGACATTTTGCTGATGCTGCGTGGGCCACGCCTGACCAAAGCGCAAGAAAACAGTGCCTGGTTCAAGGCGCTCAGCCCGCACGGCGCTTACGTCAGTTGCCAGACGCCGGAACAGGCGCAGCTCCCCCGCTGGGTCGCCCAACGTGCCAAAACCCTGAAGCTGGAACTGGACGACGCGGCAAACCAACTGCTGTGTTACTGCTACGAAGGCAACCTGCTGGCGCTGTCGCAGGCGCTGGAGCGGCTGTCGTTGCTGCACCCGGATGGCAAACTCACGCTGCCGCGCGTTGAACTGGCGGTAAATGATGCAGCCCACTTCACGCCATTCCACTGGCTGGACGCCCTGTTGGCCGGAAAAAGCAAACGCGCCTGGCATATCCTGCAGCAGATGCAGCAGGAAGATGTCGAGCCAGTGATCCTGCTGCGAACCCTGCAACGGGAACTGCTGCAGTTGCTCAACCTGCAACGCCGCATGGCGACAGTGCCTTTGCGTACGCTGTTCGATCAATACAAGGTTTGGCAAAACCGCCGTAACCTGGTAACTCAGGCATTGCAACGGCTGTCCGGCGCCCAGCTGCGGCAAGCGGTTCATCTGCTGGCGCAGATAGAAATCACCCTTAAGCAGGATTACGGCCAGTCGGTCTGGTCTGAATTGGAAACCCTGTCGATGCTGCTGTGCGGCAAACCTCTGGCCACGAGTTTTTCAGATGTCCACTAATCCGCAAGGCACTCCCGTTCTGCACGCCCTGTTTGGCGGCACCTTCGACCCTATCCATTACGGGCATCTGCGGCCGGTGGAAGCGCTGGCCGCAGAGGTTGGTCTGAACCGGGTTACGCTGTTGCCGAACCATGTTCCGCCGCACCGCCCTCAGCCCGAAGCGAACGCTCAGCAACGGTTGAAAATGGTGGAATTGGCCATTGCCGGTAACCCGCTGTTTGCTGTTGACGATCGTGAACTGCATCGCACCACCCCTTCCTATACCATCGAGACGCTGGAAGCCATTCGTAAAGAACGTGGCGCCGCCTTGCCTCTGGCGTTTATCATTGGCCAGGACTCGCTGTTGACGCTGCACAAATGGCACCGCTGGCAGTCGCTGCTGGATACCTGTCATCTGCTGGTGCTCGCTCGCCCTGGTTACAACGATCGCATGGATACGCCTGAGTTACAGCAGTGGCTGGAGCAACATCAGGTGAGCGATCCCGCCCAGCTCAGCCGGCATCCTCACGGATTTATTTATCTGGCCGATACGCCACAGCTGGAGATTTCGGCCACGGAAATTCGTCAGCGCCGCCATCAGGGACTCAACTGTGACGACCTGTTGCCGCGTTCAGTACAGCGCTATATCGAGTTACAGGGTTTATATCGCTAGCAACAGCCGCGTGATATACTGCGCCGCTATTTTTCAGGTATTCGCTGAAAACCCCGGAATCCTTAGCTGGCCGGGCAGTCACCAGCTGGCTTTCAGCGGCATCCTGCCGACTTATCATTGATTCAGGCCGCAAAACGGGCAAGTTGCCCGCCGCAGTCGAATGAACAGAACACACCCGAGGGGGAACCTTTGCAAGGTAAAGCGCTCCAAGATTTCGTCATCGATAAAATTGATGACCTGAAAGGCCAAGACATTATCGCTCTGGATGTACAAGACAAATCCAGCATCACCGATTGCATGATCATCTGCACCGGGACCTCTACCCGTCACGTGATGTCGATCGCCAACCACCTGGTGCAGGAAGCCCGCACCGCCGGTATGGAACTGTTCGGCATGAAAGGCCAGGAAGCCTCCGACTGGATCGTTGTCGACCTGGGTGACGTGATCGTTCACGTGATGCAAGAAGAGAGCCGTCAGTTGTACGAGCTGGAAAAACTCTGGAGCTAAGCGGTGAAACTGCAACTGGTAGCCGTCGGCACTAAAATGCCAGACTGGGTGCAGACCGGCTTTATGGATTATCTGCACCGCTTTCCGAAAGACATGCCGTTTGAGCTGACCGAAATCCCGGCGGGCAAGCGCGGCAAGAATGCCGATATCAAACGCATTCTGGAAAAGGAAGGCGAGCAGATGCTGGCTGCGGTAGGCAAAGGCAATCGCATTGTCACGCTGGATATTCCCGGTACGCCGTGGGAAACGCCGCAGTTGGCGCAACAACTCGAACGCTGGAAGCAGGACGGCCGCAACGTCAGCCTGCTGATTGGTGGCCCGGAAGGGCTGGCCCCGGCGTGTAAGGCTGCCGCCGAACAGAGTTGGTCGCTCTCACCGTTGACATTACCGCATCCTTTAGTGCGCGTGCTGGTGGCTGAAAGCCTCTATCGCGCCTGGAGCATTACAACAAATCATCCTTACCACCGGGAATAACCGGTGGTAATAGTGACAGAGTGAAATAAAGCAGCGGGATGAAAATAGAACGTAACCCTTTTCGCGACTATACGGCCGAATCCGCCCTGTTTGTACGCCGCGCCCTGGTGGCGTTCTTGGTCATCCTGGTGCTGACCGGCACCCTCATCGCCAATCTGTATAACCTGCAAATCGTCCGCTTTGAGGATTACCGCACCCGCTCCAACGAAAACCGCATCAAACTGGTGCCGATCGCGCCCAGCCGCGGCATTATTTACGATCGCAACGGCACTCCGCTGGCGCTCAACCGCACCATCTATCAACTGGAGTTGATGCCGGAAAAGGTCGATGACCTGAAAGCCACGCTACAGGCGCTGCGTTCGGTGGTCGATTTGACCGATGACGACATCACCAACTTCGAAAAAGAGCGCAAGCGCTCGCGCCGTTTCGTCTCTATCCCGGTGAAAACCGCCCTGAGTGAAGTGCAGGTGGCGCGTTTTGCGGTTAACCAGTTCCGCTTCCCCGGCGTAGAGGTCAAAGGCTACCAGCGTCGCTATTACCCTTACGGCTCCGCCCTGACCCATGTGATCGGCTACGTGTCGAAGATCAACGACCGTGACGTCGAACGCCTGGATAAAGACGGCAAGCTGGCCAACTACGCTGCGACGCACGACATCGGCAAGCTGGGCATCGAACGCTATTACGAAGAAACCCTGCATGGCAAAACCGGCTACGAAGAGGTTGAAGTCAACAACCGTGGCCGGGTGATCCGCCAATTGCATGAGCAACCGCCTTCCGCCGGCAAAGACGTCTATCTGACGCTGGATCTCAACCTGCAGCGCTATATCGAGCAGTTGCTGGTGGGCAGCCGTGCGGCAGTGGTGGTGAGCGATCCGCGCACCGGCGGCATTCTGGCTATGGTGTCCAACCCCAGCTATGACCCGAACCTGTTCGTCGACGGCATCTCCAGCAAGGATTACCAGGGGCTGCTCAACGATCCGAACCGGCCGCTGATCAACCGTGCCACGCAAGGGCTCTACCCACCCGCCTCCACGGTGAAGCCGTATATTTCCGTTTCGGCGCTCAGCGCCGGGGTGATCACCAAGAACACCATCGTCTTCGATCCCGGCTGGTGGCAATTGCCCGGCTCGGAAAAACGCTTCCGCGACTGGAAAAAATGGGGCCACGGCCGCCTGAACGTCACCAAAGCGTTGGAAGAGTCCGCGGATACCTTCTTCTATCAGGTCGCTTACGACATGGGCATCGATCGCCTTTCAACCTGGCTGACCAAGTTCGGTTACGGCGAATATACCGGCATCGATCTGTCAGAAGAGCGTTCCGGCCTGATGCCGACTCGTGACTGGAAATTCAAGCGCTATAAAAAACCCTGGTATCAGGGGGACACCATTCCGGTAGGTATCGGCCAGGGTTATTGGACGGCGACGCCGATCCAGATGGCCAAGGCGCTGACCACCCTGATTAACGACGGCAACGTCAAAACGCCGCACCTGCTGCAGAGCACCCGTATCAATGGCGTGCTGGTGCCTTTCCAGCAGGAAGAGAGCACGCAGATCGGCGATATTCATTCCGGCTTCTGGGAAATTGCCAAAGACGGCATGTATGGCGTGGCCAACCGCCCAAATGGGACGGCACGCAAGTACTTTGCAGGTACGCCATACAAAGCCGCGGCGAAATCGGGGACCGCACAGGTATTCGGTTACGAAACCTATAACGCCCACAAACTCGCAGAGCACCTGCGTGACCACAAACTGATGACGGCCTTCGCTCCCTTCGATAATCCGACGGTTTCGGTCGCCATCATTCTGGAAAACGGCGGTGCCGGTCCAGCGGTCGGGACGATCACTCGTCAGATCCTCGACCATATCTTGCTGGGCGACAACAATACGCAATTACCGGACGCGGCTCCGCTGCCGCCTGGTGTAGAAGGTGATTAAGGTAGAACATGACTGAAAGCCAACAAAAAGCGTCGATCTGGACCAAAATCCATATCGACCCCACATTCCTGCTGTTAATTCTGGCCCTGCTGGTCTACAGCGCTTTCGTGATGTGGAGCGCAAGCGGCCAGGACATCGGCATGATGGAGCGCAAGATCGGCCAGATTGTCATGGGGTTGATCGTCATGGCCGTCATGGCGCAAATCCCGCCGCGGGTCTATGAAAGCTGGGCACCGTATCTGTATATTTTCTGCGTGATACTGCTGATTTTGGTAGACGCTTTCGGCCAGATCAGTAAAGGTGCCCAGCGCTGGCTGGATCTCGGCTTCGTGCGTTTCCAGCCGTCCGAGATCGCCAAGATCGCGGTACCGCTGATGGTAGCGCGCTTTATGAACCGCGACGTCTGCCCCCCTTCGCTGAAGAATACGGCGATTGCGCTGGTACTGATTTTCCTGCCTACGCTGCTGGTTGCCGCACAGCCGGATTTAGGCACCTCGATTCTGATCGCCGCCTCCGGCCTGTTCGTGCTATTCCTGTCCGGCATGAGCTGGAAGCTGATCGCCGTAGCCGCCGTGCTGCTGGCGGCCTTTATCCCGGTGCTGTGGTTCTTCCTGATGCACGGCTATCAGCGCGACCGCGTTATGATGCTGCTCGATCCGGAAACCGACCCCCTTGGCGCCGGCTACCACATTATTCAGTCGAAAATTGCCATCGGCTCAGGCGGTCTGTCCGGTAAAGGCTGGCTGCATGGTACTCAGTCACAGCTGGAATTTCTGCCGGAACGCCACACCGACTTTATCTTTGCGGTGCTGGCCGAAGAGCTGGGGCTAGTCGGGGTACTGGTGCTGCTGGCGCTATACCTGCTGGTGATCATCCGCGGTTTGATGATCGCCGCCAAGGCGCAAACCACCTTCGGCCGAGTGATGGTCGGCGGGCTGATGCTGATTTTGTTCGTTTATGTGTTTGTTAACATTGGTATGGTCAGTGGTATTTTACCGGTAGTTGGCGTACCTTTGCCTCTGGTCAGTTACGGGGGTTCGGCGCTGATTGTGCTTATGGCTGGGTTCGGCATTATCATGTCGATCCACACGCATCGGAAAATGATGTCTAAAAGTTTATAAGAGGTGAGTAATGCGTAAGGAATGGCTTTGGGTCGGCGTAGTCGCGGTATTGCTTTCCGCCTGTACCGCCCCGACCACGGAACAGCAAGCGCCGCCGCAGCAGCCGTATAACGGACCGGTGGTGGAAATCGGTGGCGTTGAGCCTCAATATGAACCCTATAACCCTAATAATCTGCAGGATTATAAGGTTAATGGCGACACTTACCGCATTGTAAAAGATCCTCAGAACTTCTCGCAGACCGGTCTGGCCAGCTCCTATGGTGAAGAAGCAAGGGGGAATACCACCGCGCTGGGGGAACAGTTTGATCCTAACGGCCTGACCGCCGCACACCCGACGCTGCCGATCCCAAGCTACGTACGCGTGACCAACCTGGCCAACGGTCGCCAACTGGTAGTGCGCGTTAACGATCGCGGGCCTTACACCAAAGGTCGCATCATCGATTTGTCACGAGCCGTAGCCGATCGTCTGAACCTGTCCAACAACACCAAGGTCAAGGTTGATTTCATCAACGTTGCCCCGGATGGCACCCTCAGTGGCCCTGGCACCATCGGCACTACCGTCGCCAAACAAAGCTATGCCCTGCCCGCTCGCCCGGATCTGGGCTCCAGCAGCATGGGAACTCCCATTCAACAGGACGTCCCAGTAGCCAGCGGTGCCGCCGTGCGCCCGATTGACAACAGCAGCCTGAACACCGGCGACGCGGCTCCGGCAAGCAGCGCCGGCAATAGCCGCAGCGGCTTCCTCGGCGCGCCAAGCGCCGTACCGGCCGGCGTGTTGGAAGGCTCAGAGCCTGAACCCGCCGCCATTGCCGCACCGGTCGTCGCGACCGCAGCCGTTGCAGCAAGCAGTGCCTCTTCAACAGGCGGCTATGTGGTGCAGGTCGGCGCGCTGAGCAGTGCCGAGCGCGCGCAAAGCTGGCAGCAAAGCCTGAGCCAAAAATTCGGCGTACCGGGTAAGGTTGCCGCCAACGGCAGCGTCTACCGCGTACAGCTCGGCCCGTTCAGCGACCGTCAGCAAGCAGCTCAGCTGCAGCAGCGTCTGGCCACTGAAGCGCAGCAACAATCTTTTGTCACTGCCGCACCCTAAACATAGACCGGCGGGCAATCGCGACCGATAAGCTGATTTTTAGCTGAAACATTTTCTTTCAGCAAAAGCTTGTAAAGCGTGATAAGTCAGAGGATTGACTAATGCCTGCCAGGATCTCATCTGTTATAGTGTGGCTCGTTTTTTAACTTTACCCTCATGGATGTTGTAGTCTCGATCATGAAACAAGTAACTTCTTTTCGCTTAATCAAGAGCATAGCGCTCGGCACCGTTATCGCGATGAGTGCAACCACCGTTGCGCATGCCGATGACGTTAATATCAAGACCATGATCCCAGGCGTGCCGCAGATCGATGCGGAATCCTACGTCCTGATTGATTACAATTCCGGTAAAGTTTTGGCGGAAATGAACGCCGATGCGCGCCGTGACCCTGCCAGCCTGACAAAAATGATGACCAGCTACGTCATCGGTCAAGCGCTGAAAGCAGGCAAAATCGGCCAGGAAGATCTGGTGACCGTAGGTCAAGACGCCTGGGCAACCGGCAACCCGGTATTCAAAGGCTCTTCCCTGATGTTCCTCAAGCCTGGCGACCGCGTACCGGTCTCCAAGCTGACCCGCGGCATCAACCTGCAGTCAGGTAACGACGCCTGTGTGGCCATGGCCGACTACGTGGCCGGCAGCCAGGACGCATTCGTTAACCTGATGAACACCTACGTCAGCAAGCTAGGCTTGCAGAACACCCACTTCCAAACGGTACACGGCCTGGACGCACAGGGTCAGTACAGCTCCGCACGCGATATGGCGTTGATCGGCCAGGCGCTGATCCGCGACGTGCCGGACGAATACGCGATTTATAAAGAAAAAGAGTTCACCTTCAACAATATCCGCCAGATGAACCGTAACGGTCTGCTGTGGGATACCAGCCTGAACGTGGACGGCATCAAAACCGGCCATACCGACGCCGCGGGCTATAACCTGGTGGCTTCTGCGACCGAAGGCCAGATGCGTCTGATCTCCGCAGTGCTGGGCGGTCGTACTTATAAGGGCCGCGAAACCGAGAGCAAGAAACTGCTGACCTGGGGCTTCCGCTTCTTCGAAACCGTTGCGCCACTGAAAGTAGGCAAAGAGTTTGCGTCTGAGCCAGTCTGGTTCGGCGATGCAGATCGCGTTGAGTTGGGCGTAGACAAAGACGTTTACCTGACCATCCCACGCGGCCGCATGAAAGATCTTAAAGCCAGCTACGTGCTGAACACCCCGGAAATTCATGCGCCACTGGCTAAAAACCAGGTTGTCGGCAGCATCAACTTCCAGTTGGACGGTAAAACCATCGACCAGCGTCCGCTGGTAGTGATGAACGAAGTGAAAGAAGGCGGTTTCTTCAGCCGTATCGTCGATTACATCAAACTGATGTTCCACCACTGGTTCGGTTAACAGTTGAAATGGGCAAAATTGCCCCCATATACTGATTAACATTAACTCCCGCTCCGGCGGGAGTTATAATTTATAGACTCGCTATATCGATAGCCGCACTCTGGAGCGCACATGAAAACTAAACTGAACGAACTGCTCGAATTCCCTTGCTCATTTACCTACAAGGTAATGGGCCTGGCACAACCCGAGCTGGTAGACCAGGTGGTTGAAGTGGTGCAGCGCCACGCTCCTGGGGACTATAACCCGCAGGTTAAACCTAGCAGCAAAGGCAATTACCACTCCGTGTCCATCACCATCAATGCCACCCATATTGACCAGGTGGAAACCTTATATGATGAGTTGGGCAACCTTGAAATTGTCCGCATGGTGCTGTAATTCCAGCACAATCCTCTGCTTTTCAACCCGGGCCAGAGCATCCTCTGCCCGGGTTGCGCATTTTGAGTCAGCTATCCCAAAAGGATTGGAGCTGCATCAAGGCGGCAAGCGGCCGAATCCCGCTGAGCTTACTTAAGTAAGTGATTCGGGTGAGAAAGCGTGGCCAACACAGAGGCAGCTTCAAGCATGAAGGGTATAAATGCTGGTCGCGGGCCAGAGCGCCCGGTATAATGGCTTTACCACTTCTGTAACCTGACGATGACTCTTTTGCAACCAGACAAGATCATTTTGCGTCAGCTGGGGTTGCAGCCCTACGAGCCTGTATCCCAAGCCATGCACAACTTCACCGATCGCCGAACCGAAGCCACGCCCGATGAGCTGTGGTTGGTTCAGCATCAGCCCGTATTTACTCAGGGCCAGGCCGGTAAAGCGGAGCATCTGTTAATGCCGGGTGACATTCCGGTGATCCAGAGCGATCGCGGTGGCCAGGTAACCTACCACGGGCCGGGGCAACAGGTGATGTACGTGATGGTCGATCTGAAACGCAGCAAGGTTGGCGTTCGCCAACTGGTCACGGCTATCGAAGATACCGTTATTAATACCCTCGCCCACTTTCACATTGAATCGCGTGCCCGTCCGGATGCGCCCGGTGTTTACGTGGGGGAGCAAAAGATCTGTTCGTTGGGTTTGCGGATCCGCAAAGGCAGTTCATTCCACGGCCTGGCCCTGAATGTGGCCATGGATCTCACCCCTTTCCAGCGTATCAACCCTTGCGGTTACGCCGGCATGCAGATGGCGCAGGTCAGCGCGCTGGCGCCCGGCGTCGGCATAGAAGACGTACACCCCGTCCTGGTACAGGAATTTGTTCATTTACTCGGCTACCCGAAGGTCGAGCTTCGTAACTGGAACCTGCACGATTATGAGTAAACCAATTCAGATGGAACGCGGCGTCAAATACCGCGATGCAGACAAAATGGCGTTGATCCCGATTAAAACGGTGGTCACCGAACGGCAGGAGCTGTTGCGTAAACCCGAGTGGATGAAAATCAAACTCCCTGCCGACTCTACGCGCATTCAGGGCATTAAAGCCGCAATGCGTAAAAACGGTCTGCATTCGGTGTGCGAAGAAGCTTCCTGCCCGAACCTGTCTGAGTGTTTCAACCACGGCACCGCGACCTTTATGATCCTGGGCGCAATCTGTACTCGTCGCTGCCCGTTCTGCGACGTAGCCCACGGTCGTCCAGTAGCCCCGGATGCCAACGAGCCGGAGAAACTGGCTCAGACCATCGCCGATATGGGCCTGCGCTATGTGGTGATCACCTCGGTTGACCGCGACGACCTGCGTGACGGCGGTGCCCAGCACTTTGCCGACTGCATCGCTGCCATCCGCGCGAAAAACCCGACCATCAAGATTGAAACCCTGGTGCCTGACTTCCGCGGCCGTATGGATCGCGCACTGGAAATTCTGACCGAAACGCCGCCGGATGTGTTTAACCACAATCTGGAAAACGTGCCGCGTGTTTATCGCCAGGTGCGTCCGGGCGCTAACTACGAGTGGTCACTGAAGCTGCTGGAGCGGTTCAAGGAAGCGCATCCGCATATCCCAACCAAGTCTGGCCTGATGGTCGGCCTGGGGGAAACCAATGCGGAAATCGTTGAGGTCATGCGCGATCTGCGTCGCCATGGCGTCACCATGTTGACCCTGGGCCAGTACCTGCAGCCAAGCCGTCATCACCTGCCGGTGCAGCGTTACGTCAGCCCGGCCGAATTCGATGAAATGAAAGAAGAAGCGATGGCAATGGGCTTTACCCATGCAGCCTGCGGTCCGTTTGTTCGTTCCTCCTACCATGCCGATTTGCAGGCAAAAGGGATGGAAGTGAAGTAATCGCAGCAATGATTTGTTACGTTTCCCCCTGCGGAAACGGCAAAAAACGGATGTCCTCGCGGCATCCGTTTTTTATTGCCTGGCAGAAAGCGTGATTAAACGTCTTTCTTTTCGACGCTCTGCGGGTTGGCCTGGCTTTCTGCGGTGTTGGCTGGCGGTGGGGTGGTATCGTCGCCCACGGCCTTTTTAAAGCCCTTCAGCGCCGCACCTAAATCCGCGCCCAACGTGCGCAGTTTGCTGGTACCGAACAGCAAGATGATCAACACCGCAATCACCAGAAGTTTGGTAATACTGATCCCTTCCATACTCACCTTCTTATTCATATAGCGCTGCGAATGCAGCGAGAAAACAAACCTTGCCTGCGGGTATTTACCTACTTTCTCCGGAGCAAGACAACAGCAACATGTAACAGAGTGAGATCCCCACCACGGCTCAATTTTATCCGCACTGGGCATTAATCAGACTATTCTGAGTTTAGAAGCCGCGTGGTACGCTGTCACCCTGCTCATCATGGAGTTGCCGGATGTACAAGCCATCAGTCATAGATACCCGAAAATCCGGCCTTAGCTTTGCCAGACGCACCTATCTGCCGCGCATCGTCGGCCTGGGCATAGGTTCTCTGTGCGTATTTTCAGTTTTCTACACCCAAAACACCGCCCCATGGTTGTGGGTCCTGCTGATTTTGCACGGCTTTATCTGGCCACACCTCGCCTATCAATGGGCACGACGTTCCTCCCAGCCGTTCAAGGCCGAAATCCGTAACCTGCTGATCGATTCGTTTTTCGGCGGCCTGTGGGTGGCGATGATGGCCTTCAACGCCTTGCCGTCGGTGGTAATCTTATCGATGATGGGAATGAACAACATAGCCGCTGCGGGTAAGCCGCTGTTCTTCAAAGGCCTGGCGGCACAGTTGGCCGGCGCTCTGACGATCGGCGCCCTGATGGGCTTTCCCTTTCAGCCGGAAAGTACGGCGTCGCAGGTCTACCTGTGCCTGCCAATGATCTACCTCTATCCGATACTGCTGGGGTTAGTCACCTACCGCACCGCCAAACGGCTGGCGGAAAAGAAACAGGAGCTGCTGCGCATCAGCATGCGTGACGGGCTTACCGGGTTGTACAACCGCCGCCACTGGGAGCATTTGCTGCATCATCAATTTGACAGCTGTCGCCGTTATCAGCACACCGCAACCCTGATCCTGATGGATATCGATCGCTTTAAAACCATCAACGACACCTTCGGCCATGCGTTGGGGGACGAAGCGCTGGCGGTGCTGGCGGAAGAACTGTTAATTGGTCTGCGCGCCGTAGATATTGTCGGACGCTACGGCGGCGACGAATTTGGCGCAGTGCTGCCCAACACCAGCGCCGAACAGGCCAGCATTGCGTTATTGCGCATTCAGGAACGGCTCAATGAGGTCATTTTTCGCGAAGCCCCGCAACTGCGGCTCAACATCAGCGCCGGCATTGCGGATTATAACGGCGAGATGAGCGGCTATCTGGACTGGTTGAAAGCCGCAGACAATGCGTTGTACCGCGCCAAGAACAACGGCCGCAATCGCCTGGAGCTGGCCGTACCCGGCCATTGACGCCCAGAGTGACGACTTCCGCTTTTTCTGTCACTTTTGCTACTACAAAACGGGCTGCGCTAGGTGTAACATCCCCTATGCACAGCTAAACAGCCGTGCCGAACAACGGAGATGACATTCCTCCATAACCGCCCTCACAGGCTGATGATGTCTACGTAACCTCTCAGAGGGGTGCGTAGCGTTACGCCTGAACCTTTCTGAGTTTTATTTCCCCTTGAATGAAAGGTAGTTTCGACCATGTTGAGTTCTTTACTGGCAGTTTTTATTGGCGGCGGTCTCGGCAGCGTGCTGCGCTGGACCATAAGCATGAAGATGAACCCGCTCAATGCGCACATCCCGCTGGGTACGCTGGCGGTGAACCTGCTGGGCGGTTTTATCATCGGCCTGGCTATGGCGATATTCACCCGGATGACACACCTGGATCCGACCTGGAAACTGCTGATCACCACCGGTTTTTGCGGCGGCCTGACCACCTTTTCCACCTTTTCTCTGGAAGTGGTGTATTTACTGCAGGATGGTCGTTTCGCCTGGGCGTTGGGCAATATGCTGCTCAACCTGGCGGGATCGCTGGCGATGACCCTGTTGGCGTTTATGCTGGTCATCTGGATCAACGGGCAATAAGTGATTTCGTTGCCTTAATGTTTCCTTAATCTCCCGTGCGCATAATCTCATCCAGTCACCCCAACTGGATGAGAACTCAGATGCCAAGCCTGCCAAGAACCGTCACTGAAGTTGCCGCAACCCTGCTGTGCCTGCTGGTTGTTGTCGCCTTTATCAAGGTATATCTGTTCGCCTAAACCACAGCGCTTCCCCACCTTTACCCTTGCCCTATTGCCTATTGCCGTTGTTGCATTACAATTGAGAATGAACGTTCACACCCAGAAGGTGAACAACACATTTCTTGGCAAAGGATCGGGACATGATATCCACCAGCGACAGCAAGCAGGCTAAAGTACAGGCCCGCCGCGATCAGATTGTCGACGCCGCAAAACTCTGCTTTCGCCAGCACGGTTTCCACGCCGCCAGCATGGCGGAAATCGCGCATGCCTCGCAGCTGAGCGTTGGCCAGATCTACCGCTATTTCGACAATAAAGACGCCATCATCGAAGAAATCGTCAACCGCATCATCGCCAGTAAAATGCGCCGCCTGGAAGATCTCGGCGACCATATCAACCTGATCGCCGGCACTCTGGCAGCACGCAGCCTGTTTCAGCAACCGGGCGAAACTGAAACCGATCACATGCTGATGCTGGAAGTGACCGCTGAAGCCACCCGTAACCCGACGGTGGCGAAAATGCTCAGCGATGCGGAAACGCGCTTGTTTCATCATGTTTGCCAAAGCCTGCGTCGGCTCTACCCATATTTCAGCGAGCAGGAAATTGCCGCCAGGGTGGAATTTATTGCCGTATTAAGCGAAGGCACCGGCTATCGCATACTCACCACACAAAAAGCCGACGTCAGCTTGCTGAACGGCTTATACCAACAAGCTATCTCTCACCTGTTCAGGAAACCTTAATCCTTATGACCAGACCATTAGCCAGACAACGTCTGGTGTACGCGCTCGTGCTTGGCCTGCTCGCCTCACTGGGGCCGCTGTGCATCGATCTCTACCTGCCCGCTCTGCCGGAGATGGCCGGAGAGCTGAATACCTCTACCGCCACGGCACAGCTCAGCCTGACCGCCGGCCTGCTGGGGTTAGGCGTCGGCCAGCTGATTTTCGGCCCTTACAGCGACAAGCTCGGCCGCATGCGTCCGCTGCTGGTGTCGTTAGCGCTGCTGCTGTTCGCGTCACTGTGGTGCGCGTTGGCGCCGAATATCGACCAGTTGTTGATTGCCCGCCTGTTGCAAGGGCTGGCCGGGGCCGGTGGTGCCGTCATTTCGCGCGCTATAGCCCGCGATCTCTATTCCGGGCATGAACTGACACGGTTCTTCGCCCTGCTGATGTTGGTTAACGGCCTGGCGCCGATCGTTGCGCCAGTGCTGGGGGGAGCCATGCTGCAGTTCATGGACTGGCGAGGAATTTTCGGCGTGCTGGCAGGTATCGCAGTGCTGCTGTTTACGCTAGCCAGTTTGAAGCTCAGCGAGTCACTGCCCGCGGAACGTCGCAGCCAGGGCGGAATTTTGGCGATGTTGCAGTCGCTGGGCGGCTTGCTGACCCAACGCCAATTTATGGGCCTGTGCCTGACGCAAGGTTTCGTCATGGCCGGGATGTTCGCCTACATCGGCGCCTCTCCTTTCGTGCTGCAACAGATTTACGGCCTCAGCCCGCAGATGTTCAGCCTGTGCTTCGCCATCAACGGCGTCGGGCTGATTATTTCGGCGCAAATCTCCAGTCGCCTGAGCATACATTGGGGAGAAAGAAAGGTGCTGAAAGGCGGCTTAACGCTGGCTGCGGTTTCCTCGCTGCTGCTGTTGCTGGCTGCCAGCCTGCATGCCCCGCTGGTCCTATTGCTGGTGCCGCTGTTCTTCTCGGTAGCGGTGATCGGCATCGTGGGCCCTACGGCGTCATCTTTGGCGATGCAAAGCCAAGGGGACAAAGCCGGCAGCGCCTCCGCATTGATTGGCGTGAGCATGTTTGCTTTGGGTGCCTGCAGCGTGCCACTTACCGGCCTGGGCGGCACCTCCAGCGTGTCGATGGCGCTAACCATCGTCGGCTGTTATGCCATCGCCATCCTGCTGTTTAAGCTGCTGGTACGTAAACCGCAGGCGTAAATCGTCGTAAAAAGGCAATAAAAAACCCGCTCTGAGAGCGGGTTTTAAGAATTTCGGCTACTGTAGCTTAGATAGCGATAACGTTAGCAGCAGATGGCCCTTTGGCACCGTTCGTGATTTCAAATTCTACACGCTGGCCTTCAGCAAGAGTTTTGAAACCATTGCTAGCGATGGCAGAGAAATGAACGAAAACGTCCTTGCTACCATCTTCCGGAGTAATGAAGCCGAAGCCTTTGGATTCATTAAACCACTTAACGCTACCTTTAATCTTAGACATCAAACTTACCTTTAACGTGAATGTAAGACACAAAACGTGTGTCCAGTACAGTACAGCAATTAGACGGGATTTTGTCCACAACCTGGATCACATAAAAACGATAAAAAGTGAAAAAATCCGTCTCCGCCGCTGTAAACCGCCTACCCCCTTGGCCATTGCCACCACGGGCAGTCCAATCCTCTCTAAACCCCAGCGAACAGCGGTCGAACGCCTGTTTGATGGGGCGTCAACGCGTATTGACGGCGTGATGCAGACACAATCGCTATGAAATATAACCATATAGTCTTTTTGCTTCCGGCCGCGCTGCACTAGGGTTAAAACTTGTTAACCACTGTGAGCCAAGACTATGACCAGCCAACTGGCCGAAAAAATCATCGCCTATCGCCGTGAACTGCATCAGAACCCTGAGCTGTCCAACCATGAGTTTGCCACGACCGCCCGCCTCACCCGTTGGCTGGAAGAGGCCGGTATCCGTATTTTGCCGCTCGGGCTGAAGACTGGCGTAGTGGCCGAAATCGGCAGTGGCAAGGGGCCGATCATTGCGCTGCGTGGCGATATTGACGCCTTGCCGATCGAAGAAATTTCCGGCGTGCCGTTCAGCTCGCAAAACAGCGGCGTGATGCACGCCTGCGGACATGATTTTCACACGTCGGTCATGCTCGGCGCCGCGCACTTGTTGAAAGCGCGTGAGGCGACTCTGCCCGGTACGGTGCGTATTTTCTTCCAGCCAGCAGAAGAAACCTTCAACGGAGCTCAACACCTGATCGACGCCGGTGCGCTGGATAACGTGGCGGCAGTGTTCGGTTTGCACAATGCCCCCGAATTGCCGACCGGCACCTTTGCCACCCGAGCAGGCCCGTTTTACGCCAACGTCGATCGTTTCCAAATTCTGATCACCGGCAAGGGCGCGCACGCTGCCAAGCCGGAGCAAGGGGTCGACACCATCGTCACCGCCAGCCAGATCGTTACCGCATTGCAAACCCTGCCCAGCCGCAGCTTCAGTTCGCTGGAATCCCTGGTGGTGAGCGTCACGCGTATCGAGGGCGGCAATACCTGGAACGTTCTGCCGCAGACCGTAGAGCTGGAGGGCACGGTGCGCACCCACAGTGATGCGGTTCGCCGTCAGGTACCGGATAAAATCCGCCAGGTGATTAACGGCGTGGCCGCCTCGCTTGGCGCAGAAGCAGAATTGCGCTGGCAGGCTGGGCCACCGGCGGTCATCAACGACCCACGCTGGGCAGCGTTCAGCAAAACCGTCGCCGCCGAAGCGGGTTACCGGGTGGAAGAAGCCGAGTTACAAATGGGCGGCGAAGACTTCGCGCTTTATCTGCATCATGTCCCGGGCGTGTTCGTCAGCATCGGTTCGGCAAGCGAGTTCGGCCTGCACCATCCGCGTTTCAATCCGGATGAACAGGCGATTTTCCCCGCTTCGCAATATTTCGAACTGTTGGCGGAGCGCACGCTGCAACAATTAACCACGGTGCCGGAAAAAGCCACCAGCAACGTGTAAACCTGTCTGATTATTATTTCGCGGCGTAGAGTATTCTGCGCTGCGATTTATTATTTCCCTCACCGTTATATTTGCTATTTTCAACATTTGAATATGCTGTTTTGTTGTTTTACATCCTGATGACGCTAATCAATAGTGGAGCTCTAAAGAGAGCGCCACACCGGCATTTAACAGGGTGAAAGCAATGAGCAACAGTGCGAATAATCAACGGCAATTACGTCTTGGCGCCATTTTGCATGGCGCGTCGGGAAATATGTCTGCCTGGCGGCATCCGGATGCCACCGCCGACGCCAGTATTAATCTCGATTTTAATATTGCCACGGCGAAAAAAGCCGAACAGGGTAAATTGGATTTCGTGTTTGTTGCCGACGGCTTATATATCAATGAGAAGTCCATCCCGCACTTTCTCAATCGTTTTGAACCGCTAACCCTGCTTGCCGCCCTGTCCGCAGCGACCGACAAAATCGGCCTGGTGGGCACATTATCCACCTCCTACAGCGATCCTTTTACCGTGGCTCGCCAGTTCGCCAGCCTCGATCACCTGAGTAAAGGCCGGGCGGGCTGGAACGTTGTCACCTCGCCACTGGAAGGATCCGCGAAAAATTTCTCGCGCGCCGAACATCCGGAACACAGCTTGCGTTACCGCATTGCCAGCGAATACCTCGACGTAACCAAAGGGCTGTGGGACTCGTGGGAAGCCGATGCCTTCGTGCGCAACAAGCAGAGCGGCGAATTTTTCAGTGCCGGAAAACTGCATACCCTGAACCATCAGGGAGAGTTCTTCTCTGTTCAGGGGCCACTGAATATTGGCCGTACGCCGCAGGGCCGTCCGATCCTGTTCCAGGCGGGCGCTTCGGAAGACGGCAAGCAATTGGCGGCCAAACACGCCGATGCCATCTTCACTCATCATGAATCGCAACAACAGGCGCAAGCATTTTATCAGGACGTCAAAAAACAGTTGGTGGAACAAGGGCGCGAACCGGATGACCTGCGGATCTTCCAGGGCGTCAGCGTGATCGTCGGTGACGATAATGAAGACGTGGAGCGTCAGTATTGGGAAACCGCGCGCCTGGTCAGCATCGAAAATGCGCTCAATTATCTGGGCCGCTACTTTGAGCACTATGACTTTTCGCGTCACCCGCTGGATGAACCCTTCCCAGACATTGGCGACCTGGGGCAAAACAGCTTTCGCAGCACCACCGACGCCATCAAACGCAACGCCCGTGAGCGCAATCTGACGCTGCGTGAAGTGGCGCTGGAGGCGGCCTCACCACGTCCGGTATTCGGCGGTACGCCGGAAGCGGTGGCCGACGGCCTGCAAAACTGGTTCGACACCCAGGCCGCCGACGGTTTCATCATCAGCGGCGGTACGCCAAATTCATTCAGCCACTTTGTCGACCGCGTAGTGCCCATTTTGCAACAACGCGGCCTGTTCCGCAGTGATTACAACGGCGACACGCTGCGCGATCACCTTGGCCTGAAGCAGCCACTGAACCAATTTACCCAATAACAATAATATTATTTTCAGGGATAGCTGCTATGCGAAATACCTTTACCGTCACCGCCGTTGCCGCACTACTGGCTTCGTTAAGCCTGGCCGGCACGGCGCTGGCAGCCGGCACCGGCATCGATTTAAAAGCCAATGAAACCCGCATTCATGTGGCGAAAAACCCGCAGGCGATCGCCAAACTGCCGCAAGGTTTCCATTTCGTGCAACCGGGCAAGTTCACCGTGGCGATTGCCGCGCTCAATACCCCGCCGCTGGCGCTGTTCGCCTCGGACAATAAAACGTTGATTGGCAGCGAATCCGACATCGCACAGTTGGTCGCCGACAGTCTGGGCCTGGAACTGAACGTGGTGCAAACCTCGTGGGAGGACTGGCCGCTGGGCGTCGCCTCTGGCAAATACGACGCCGCCATCACCAACGTCACCGTGACCAAAGAGCGTAAGACACGCTTTGATTTCGCCACCTATCGCATCGATTCCCTCGGCTTCTACGTGAAATCGGGCGGCAAGATCACTTCGATTAAAGAGGCCAAAGACATCGCCGGGTTGAAGATCATCGTCGGCTCAGGCACTAACCAGGAAGCCATTCTGCTGGACTGGGACAAACAGAACCAACAACAAGGGCTGAAACCGCTGCAGCCTGTCTACGTCACCGATGATGCCGCCGCCACACTGGCTCTCCAGTCCGGCCGCGCCGACGCTTATTTCGGTCCCAATGTGATGGGTGCCTACAAGGCTGCGCTCAATGGCCGTACCAAACTGGCGGGCACGGTAGACGGCGGCTGGCCAAAAGTGGCGCACATTGCCGTCACCACCAAAAAAGGCAATGGCCTGGTGTACGCAGTGAACGAAGCGCTGAACGGGGTGATCCAGGGGGGGCAATACGATCAGGTATTGAATCGTTGGGGTGAGAGCGTCGAACGCATCCCGCACTCGGAGATCAACCCACAGGGCTTGGGCGATTAGGAGCATACAGATGGCAAATGACGTTTTTATCCAAACGCTGCCGGACGATCCGCTGATCGAACCGGTGATCGCAGGGTTGTTCGACGAGTACCGCCGACGCTACGGCAACTATTTTGGTGACCAGGAGCAGGAAACGCTGGATCTGTACGCCCCACCACAGGGTGCCTTTATCGTGCTGCTGCGGGCCGGAGAGCCCATCGCCATGGGCGCTTTCAAACGCTACGATCCGCAAACTGCCGAGCTCAAGCGTATCTGGACCCGAACAGACCTGCGCCGACAGGGGCTGGCGCAGCGGGTATTGCAACAGTTGGAAACGCTGGCGCTGGAACAGGGTTATCGTCAGCTCTATCTGACCACCGGCTTTCGCCAGCCGGAGGCCGTGGGCCTGTATTTGAGCAACGGCTATCAGCCACAGTTCGATCCCAGCGTCGACAGTGAGGTCTACAGCCGCCCGCCCTACGACGGCCGACTGCCGTTTCGCAAAAGCCTGACAACAGCGGACGCACTCTGTTGCGCGCCGGAAAGGAAGATTGCCTAGGGGGCAGCCCCCTTCTTAACCCTTTTTTATCTGTTTCAGGAGATCTGCAATGTCCAAACAAGAAGTGTTAAAAGTGGTTCCCGCACGCTACCCGCTACGGCTGGTGGGCGCGCTGTTTTCAGTCTTTATTCTGGCGGCCATCGTCCAGTCGGTGGCGGCTAACGAACGTTGGGAATGGGGCGTATTCGCCGAGTGGTTCTTTGCACCGGCGGTGCTGTCGGGCTTGGGGCAGACCCTGCTGCTGACGCTGCTTGGCACCCTGTTCAGCATCATCTTCGGCACCCTGCTGGCGCTGGCGCGGCTGTCACGCTCTTATCTGCTGGCCTCGCTGGCGTGGGGGTATATCTGGCTGTTCCGCTCACTGCCGCTGATTCTGGTGCTGATTATTTTGTATAACTTTTCATACCTGTACGATGCGATTTCGTTAGGTATTCCCTTTACTTCGGTGGTGTTCGCCAGCTATCCGACCATCGATATTCTCAGCCAGTTCTCCGTGGCGGTGCTGGGGCTGACGCTGGTGCAATCGGCCTATACCGCAGAAATCATCCGCGGCGGCATTCTCGGCGTGGAATACGGCCAGCATGAGGCCGCGGCGGCGCTTGGCCTGCCGGGTTATCGGCGCACCTTTCGTATCATTCTGCCGCAGGCGCTGCGCTCCATCGTTCCGACCGGTTTCAACGAAATCATCAGCCTGGCGAAAGGCACTTCCATCGTTTACGTATTGGCGCTGCCTGAGCTGTTTTACACCATTCAGGTGATCTATAACCGCACTCAGCAGGTGATCCCACTGCTGATGGTCGCCACGATTTGGTACCTGTTCATCACCACCGCACTGTCGGTCATTCAGTATTACATTGAGCGCTATTTCGCCCGGGGCGCGGTCCGCGAACTGCCGCCAACGCCATGGCAGAAACTGGCCGGCTGGTTAAAACGTTAGGAGGATCCCATGTCCGAAGCCATTGATTATTATGCCCTGCGCGAAGCGCCGGTGCGCAACATTGTCCCGGTACCGGCCCGCGGCCTGATTGAGATCAGCAACGTGAGCAAATATTTCGGCAAGCATAAAGCGCTGGACGACGTCAGCCTGACGCTGCAGCCGGGAACCGTCACGGTCATTCTTGGTCCCTCAGGTTCCGGCAAGTCCACCCTGCTGCGGGCCATTAATCATCTCGAGCGCGTCGACGAAGGTTTTATCCGTATCGACGGCGACTACGTCGGCTACCGACGCAAGGGTGACAAGCTGTATGAGCTGAAAGAAAACGCCATTCTCAAGCAGCGCATCAACGTTGGCTATGTGTTCCAGAACTTCAACCTGTTCCCTCACCTGACGGTCCTGGAAAACATCGTTGAAGCGCCGGTGGTACATAAGATTTACTCGCGAGCCCAGGCCAAAGAGGTCGCTTATCAACTGTTGGATACCGTCGGCCTGCGGCACAAGGCGGATGCCTACCCGCGTCACCTGTCCGGTGGTCAGCAACAGCGTATCGCCATTGCTCGTGCTCTGGCGCTGAATCCAAAGGTGATTTTGTTCGATGAACCGACTTCGGCGCTGGATCCGGAACTGGTTGGTGAAGTGTTGGACGTCATCAAAGGACTGGCGGATCTGGGAGTTACGCTGGTGGTGGTGACCCATGAAATTGGCTTTGCGCGCGAAGCGGCGGATCAGATTGTCTTTATGGTCGATGGGCAAATCGTCGAACAGGGGAATGCGCGACAGGTACTGAACCATCCGCAGCATCACCGCACCGTCAACTTTCTCAATAAGGTTCTGTAACTGCAGGGCGCCCAACGGCGCCCCGTTCTATCATGCCTGCGCGAAACGGCGTTTTTCGGCGACGAAATCCAGCGGTTTGATGCCGTGCTGGTTGCGATCTTCTTCTGTCTGCAACGCTGACGGAATAAACCAGGTCACTTCAAACAACAGTCCGTCTGGATCATGACCGTAAATGCTCTTGTGCACGCCATGGTCTTCCTCCAGCCCAAGAATGCCCCGCTGCGCCAATTGATCGCGAATGCGCTCCAGTTCGTCCAGGCTATCGACTTCCCAGGCCAGATGATACAACCCGGCCGGAGGTTCGTTTTCCGCCGGCGGCTCACCGTTAGCGCGAAAAACACCGGCCCGCTGCTGCCCCAGGTTCTTGCTGAACAGCGCCAAATCGTGATCATTATCCGAATCGGCCGCCTGGGTAAACACCGCTTTATCGGGGCTGCCTGAAGGTTTGAGCTTGAATCCCAGCACCTGATGATAAAAGTCCGCGCTTTGCTGCACGTCACTGACATACAACACCGCGTGGTTAAGCCGTTTAATTCCCATCGATTTTCCCTTTCAGAAATGAATAAAGTCAGGCTGAAAATAGCATGCGGCCACCACGCGGCTAAATGCCGTTATCGCATTATCAAATGCCGGGCACGCAATCTGTCACTGCAAGGCATTCCGCGCTATCATAAGCACTGTATTGAACGACTTTATGAGAATGATGATGAACGGCAAGATAACGACTTTTTTTGAAGACAAAGGCTTCGGCTTTATTACCGATGAGAACGGGGAAAATCGTTATTTTCACGTGATTAAAGTGCAAAACCCGGAGCTGATTAAGAAAAACGCGGCGGTGACTTTCGAACCGACCAACAACACCAAAGGCCCGTCGGCATTTGCGGTCAAGGTGCTGGCGTCGAGCAAGTACATCATCATCGCCAACGAAAGAATCAAAATCACCAGCATCAAATCCTTTAATACTTTCACCAAGGAAGTGCCGGTGAAAGCGGACGTGGATAAAGAAAATACCGTGCTGTCGGTTGGCCTGCTGATGAACCGCATCCGCCCGCAGTCTGAGGACGCGTCCCAGACCATGCAAACGCTGCGCATGCTGACCATCACCACCTTCCAGAACGACACCCATACCTTCTCCGAGCACGAGATCGACATGGACGAAACGCTGAAAGTGCTTAAAAGCCTGTAATCCCTTTCCAGGCGTATAAAAAACATTCAAAGCAATTTGATATCACCTGTGTTAGCGTGGGTTTTCACCTGACACAGGCCATTTATTATGTCTGATACCAGCAGTGTTAAAGGTTTCATCAACCGCTCAACCCAAATCGCCTGCCCGAAATGCGCCTATGTGACGACTCAAAAGTGCTCGATGCTGCGGCAAAAAGTCATGCTGATCTGCCCAAACTGCGGCACCGAGTTTGAACCCAAGCAGAACTGACGCCTTTATTTAAACAGAATGTGGTCCACGCTGTTGCCACTGATCACATTAAACGACTCCACCCTGTTACGCCCCTGCGACTTGGCGCGATAAAGCGCGATATCAGCCATATTCATCAGCTGTTCCAGCGATTTCACCTCATTCATCGCCAGATTGGCGACGCCAACGCTGATAGTGATTTTTAGCGGAACCTTGCCACCAGGATACAACTCGGTTTTTTGCACCAATTGCCGTAAATGCTCCGCCAACGCCACACCCTGCGCCGCCAGCGCGCGCGGCAACATAATGGCAAACTCTTCACCGCCCAAACGCCCAAACAGTTGATCGTGACGCAGCTCGCGCCTGACAATGTGGGCGAATGAAGCCAATACCTGATCGCCGGCCAAATGGCCGTGGGTATCATTGATCTGTTTAAAGTGATCAATATCGATCAACAGCAGCGACACCGCTTCTTTCGATTTATATTTGTGCTCCAGCATTTCACCGGCCTTGCGCGTCAGTGCATTACGCGCCAAGACGCCCGTAAGGAAATCATGATTGGCACTGTGCTCCAGGCGCCGCAGCAGCTTACGGTTAACCGCGATTGAGCTGGAAAGGATCAGCGGCCCCATGACCAACATGGCAATGCCCAGACGGGCTGACATCAGCGTATCGAGGTAGGCATTATGGTTGTTCGGCGTTTCATACAGCATCAGGTTAGCCGAAATGCTGCTGATCTCGGTCATGCCGGTTAGCAATGTCAGCAGCGTCACGGTGAACAACTGATAGCGGACCGCGCACCACAGCAACGCAGGGATCGGAAAAGCAATCGCCCCCGGCCCGCCGATATACACGCTAAATACCAGTGAAAACAGCAGCGCCAATAGCGGCATACTGGCACGCAGCTGCCAATTGATCTGCAGGCGCAGCAGTTGTTTAAGCCGCGGGGCGGCCAGCAATACCGGCAGCAACAGCAGGTTGGTCGAGAACTGTTCGCTGAACCACGCCAGCCAGGCGATAATCGCCGTGTTGTTGTACAGGCTGTCATTGCGCAGTATCGACAGTGTCGATGCCACTGCCGCACCGCTCAGGCTGGCAGTAAACATATAGAGGATCGCCTGAGGTTTGCCCATTCGGCGCTGCGACTGCGGCAACAGCAGCATCACACCGTAACCGGTAGCAATCAGGGACATGTTGCAGGCATTCAACCACAGCGCCAGCGACAGGCTTTCACCGTTGGTCAAATCGGCGGCGATCATCCCCAGATAGGTGATCAACCACCCCGCAGGGCTGGCATAGGCCGGTTTGCGTAATAATAGACCGAGTAAAATCGCATTCACCGGCCAAAACAGAGAAAGCGAACCTATTGGACGTGTAAAAATACCCAGCAGGGAAAGTAAATAGGCCAGCAGAAAAAGCGTGATCAACTGGATGGCGACCGGCAATCCCTGCTTGGGGTTTATTCTGGCGTTCATCGCCTTATCCATATATTTATAATCACCAGAGCAATTCTATGCATATTCCCTCGCCCGACATGATGAGGAAGACATAACAATCAGTGTTAAAATTAAAAAATACAGACAGATCAGCAACAAAGATAGATTCGTTTTTAATTAACAGAATGCTCTTAACGCCATCGCTCACCGGTATCCTGCAATGCGAAACGGATTTTCACCCGCCCGAAAATAATGTTCAAGGATATCTAACAGCATAGCGTAAACCATCACCGATGATCACAACGCCAAAACCATAATAATAAGATGGGTATTTTACCTACCGCTCAAGCCATGCTGCCAGTTATTATTTTCCGGTAAGACGCAACGAAGCGCAATTCATAAAAAAAGCCCGCGCAATGCGGGCTCGCTTGAAGAGCAGCTAATTGACAGTTACGACACGATCATTGCATGACCCTGTTGCCGCTCATTGTATCGCCGGAAGCTTAAGCCCACCTTAGCAACAAAAAACCCGGCCTAGGAACCGGGAATATTTGTACGAAATGCAGTGTTAGCCCAAGCAGGCTAATAACGCACACTAATTTACGCCCCAATTGTGTAGAAAAAATGAGCGAAAAAAATAGCGCGCGCAATGAATCTCGCCATGCCTGGTTAACTTCCCCTTCATCAGTGAAAGGGAATCGCGCTTAAGCCAATTTGGCGGCAAATGCCGCAACGCGCTGGCCGTACAGCGTAGCCGTTTCCAGATCGCCCGACAGCATTTCATCCACGCCGGCGTCTGCTGGGGTCTGCACCAGCAGCCCAACGGACCCGCCGAGGTTGTTCACATCGGTACGTTGCGCCGCCTTGGTATTGGCAGGCATCAGCCCCAGACTGACCCACAGACCACCATGCTGAGAGGCCAGCGTTTGCAGCGCGATCAGCGTCACCTGCTTGTCGCCGTTCAGGCTGGCGCTGTTAGTGAAGCCACCAAAAACCTTGTCCTGCCATTTGCGGGTAAACCAGGCTTTTGAACTGGCATCGGCGAATTTTTTGAATTGCCAGGACGGGCCCCCCATATAGGTCGGCGAACCAAAGATAATGGCATCCGCCTCATCCAGTTTTTGCCAGGCTTCATCGCTGATATTGCCTTCCTGATCGATAGCGATCAGTTCAGCTTCGGCACCTTGTGCAACCACGTTTGCCAAACGTTCGGTGTGGCCGTAGCCGGAGTGAAAAATTACCACTGTCTTCGCCATTAGAAACTCCCTGATCGTTGTATAAGGGTGCCTATGGCACCCGGGGATACTCTGATCCAATCTAATCAACTGTCTCCGGGGTGAATACCAAATTTATCTGACAGAGTTATTCAAAAAAACCGGATGCTTATCAGCTCGCTCCTGACCGTTAACCCTGCTGCCGGGCGAAGTCAATAAACGCGCGCAGCGGCCGCGGCATTTGCCGATTAGCGGGATAATAAAGGTAAAATCCGGGGAAAGGCGGCGTCCAGGCCGTGAGCAACGAAAGCAACCGGCCGTCCCTCAGGGCCTCAGCCACCTGGCTCTCGAACAAGTAGGCAATCCCCAGCCCATCCATAGCAGCACGCACCAGAACCTGCGGTTCATCCACGATCAAGGGCCCCTCCACTGCAATCTCCAGCTTTTCGCCACCGCGCTCGAACTCCCAGCGATAGAGACTGCCGTTGGTCGGCCAGCGAGTATTTAGGCAACGATGCTGTCGTAGCGCATCCGGCGTCTGTGGTACGCCGTAACGAGCCAGGTATGTCGGCGATGCGACGACACACATGCGTTGCTCGCCTCCCAGCGCAACCGCCACCATGTCTTTTTCCAGCCGCTCATGCAAACGTACGCCCGCGTCGAAACCGGCGGCAACAATATCCACCAGCCGATCGTCCACGCTTAGATCCACCACAATATCGGGATAATGTGCATTGAACGGCGCTAACAACGGGGCCAGATAATAAATCGCCGCCAAACCGGACGCGTTAAGGCGTAGCGTGCCCGCCGGTTGTAAACGCAGCGCAGCCGTCTGGGTGACGGCGGCCTCAATTTCGGCCAAGGCCGGCGAAAGGCGCGCTAACAGCTGCTCCCCCGCCTGGGTAAGCGCCACGCTGCGAGTGGTACGATTCAACAGCCGAACACCAAGCCGGGTCTCCAGATTACGCTGAGTCTGGCTGAGTGCGGAAGCGGACATACCCAGTTGCGCTGCGGCACGGGCAAAACCGCCATGCTCCACAATGGCAGCAAAAGCGCGCAGCTCTGCAAAGTCACTTCCTCTCATTATGCCTCCTGCGCTTAATAATTCATGAAGATTATAGCGTATTCAATCAGAGTATCGCGGGGCCTATTCTGGGGAAAAACCACAGAGGAATGTACGATGCATACATCACTGGCCCTAAACCACTACCGTCTACTGGGCCGTTCCGGCCTGCGCGTCTCGCCGCTGGCACTCGGCACCATGACCTTCGGCACCGACTGGGGCTGGGGGGCGGAACAGGCGGAGGCCCGCCGTTTGTTTGACGTTTACGTCGAGCGCGGCGGCAATTTCATCGATACCGCCAACCGCTACACCGAAGGCAGCGCCGAGCGTTTTGTCGGGGAGTTCGCTGCCGGACGCCGCGATCGGTTGGTAATCGCCACCAAATACACGCTGCCCATGCAACCTGATAATCCCAACTCCGGCGGCAACCATCGCAAGAGTATGGTGCGTTCAGTGGAAGACAGCCTGCAGCGCCTGAATACCGATTATATCGACCTGCTGTATCTGCACGCCTGGGACTTCACTACTCCGGTAGAAGAGATCATGCACGCCATGGATGACCTGGTGCGCGCCGGCAAGGTGCTGTACCTGGCCGTTTCGGATCTCCCCGCCTGGCAGGCTGCCAGAATGCAGACGCTGGCGGATTTACGTGGCTGGTCACCGCTGATTGGCCTGCAGATCGAATACAGCCTGCTGGAACGCACCGTCGAGCGTGAGCTGATCCCGATGGCACAGGAAATGGGCCTCGGTGTGATCCCTTGGTCACCGCTGTCCGGCGGTATCTTGAGCGGTAAATACAGCCGACGTGATTTGCAGCCCATGGGGGAAGAGAACGGGACAAGGCGCGCAATGGTACGCAATAAGGGCATGCTGACCGAACGCAACCTTTCGATCGCCGCTCAGGTACAGGCGCTGGCCGACGAATCCGGCTTCAGCGCTTCGCAAGTGGCCCTGGCCTGGACGCTGCGTAACCCGGCGGTGACCGCCCCCATTATTGGCGCACGTACGCTGGCGCAATTGGAAGATAATCTGGGGGCATTAGACGTCCGGCTCACAGAAGATCAATGGCAACGGCTGGAAACTGCCAGTGCCATCGAGCTCGGTTTCCCTCATGATTTTCTGGCGTTGCAGGCCACGCGCGACATTATGTTTGGCGGGCAAATGATTGAGCGCAGGTAAAAAAAATCCCGCACAAGGCGGGATAAACTTAACAGGGATGGGGTAATACACTACAGGGAATGGATAACACACAACATCATCGGGTAGCTGTTAAATTACCAGCCACAATGTATAGAACTGTCATGCCTGCGTAAGGTTGCTCCGACAGATGTAACCTCGGATGGAAATGTGACATTTTTACTGCGGCGCCGCTTGTTCATCGGCGCCAAAGTCCCGGCACCGCCCTCGCAGAAATGATTAATAAACAATCAATAAAGGGCTATTAACCCCGAGCAATGCTAAACTGAGGCTCCTTACATCTACCCGGTGAAAGATATGTCTATCTTTGATGCCCTTAAGATGTTCAGCGACTCATCAGTAAAAGTGACCTGCCCGAAATGCGCTCACGTATCTGAACAAAACAGTCGCAAAATGCGTAAAAACATCACCATGATCTGCCCTAAATGCGGGCACTATTTCCTTCCTGGCGAAAAATAGCCCCCTCTCATTGGCGATACTGTATACCGTAAGCAGCCGGCGCTATCGCGGCGGCACAAAGCGGTCTGGATGGGATGACGGCTGTTAACGGATTTCAATGCTGATATCGGGGTAGGCCTTCTCACCGTCGCTGAGATAATGGCCCAACGACCGATAGGCCAATACATAAAGCGCTGTAGCTGCGCACAGGCAAAATAGCGTTACCAGCAAGAATTTTGATTTACGCACGGTGAGATCCTAATGGGCATTTGGCTTTATTTTAACGCCGCAGCATAAACAAAAGCTCAATTGTTCACCGATCTGATCGCACATAAACAAAGCCCCAGCGCAGAGCCGGGGCTTCAATATCGAATTATTCAGATAAACGAATCAACCCGGTCCCCTCTTTCCCTCTACGGTGGAATAGCAAGACAGTTGAGCAATGCCGTTCGCCAATCGTGGAGGCCGTATTCAGTGTTTATCCGGCAAGCGAGCCAACAGCAGTTCTCGCCGCCGTCCGCTGAAATACTTCAGCATCAGCGCCAGGCAAACCAACCAGGCAGGGATCAGCAACAGGCTAAAAATGGCCGCGGCGGGATACTGGTAACGCAGCAGTTCCGCACCGGCGAGCACGCCAAATATAGCGCCAAAACGCCCTACTCCATACATGCTGCCCACCCCGGTGGCGCGGCAGCTGGTGGGATAATACGAAGCAGACAGTGACGCCAGCGCAGATTGCCCGCCACCGGAAGCAAATCCCATAAAGAACACCAGTGAACCCAACAGCAGTGTATGAGTGACGTTACCAACCGCCAGGCCCACGCCATAGGCCAATACCCCGGCGGCCAGATAGGTCAGCGCCAGGACCTTATTGGGTTCACGGCGATCCATCACCCACCCGATCAGTATGGATCCCACACCACCGCCTAACGGGAACAGCGCACTGATATGGGAAAATTGCAGCACCGACAGCCCCGCCTCTTTTAGCAACAGCGGCATCCAGCTAACAATCATATAAAACACCAGCATGCTCATAAAACAGCTCAGCCACAGCAACCCTGTGACGGTGCGATGCGGCGAAGTCAGAATGGCACGGATAGCGGAATGTCCGTCGGCTATTTTTTCCGCAATGACGAAGTGCTCAGCCCGCTCGACCCCTTCCTTCTTTATGCGCTGTAAAACGGCGCGAATACGGGCACTGGGATAGCCCTTAAGCACCATATAGCGTACCGACTCCGGCAGTAGCCACGGCAGTGCTACACACAGCAGGATAGGCACCACGCCCCCTACCACCAACACTGAACGCCAGCCAAATGAAGGGATAAGGTAACCGGCCAGCAGGCCACCGACAGCCGCACCCAGCGGGAAACCGCACAGCATGGCACTGACTATCATGGTGCGCCGCTTACTGGGGCAATATTCGGACAGCAGCGTGATGCTATTGGGCATCGCAGCCCCTAACCCTAATCCGGTAATAAAACGCAGCAGGGTCAATGATCCTATCGAAGTTGACCAGGCGGTTGCCAGACTGAACACCCCAAACAACAATACGGAATAGATCACCGCCGGTTTGCGGCCCACCCTGTCTGCCAGCGGCCCGGACAGCAGCGAACCAAACGCCAGGCCAAACAACGCCGCGCTCATGGCGGGCCCCAGTTCGGCTTTCCGCACTCCCCATTCGTCCAGCAGTGAAGGGGCCACGTAGGCAATCGCAGCCATATCGTAACCGTCCATGAAAATCACCAAAAAACACAGCAGAAGCAGTAGCCATTGGAACGGGGAAAATGGCGATTGATCGATAAAGGCTTCAATATCCAGAGATGCACCATGAGACATGAGGTCAGGCTCCTGTCAGCGAATAGAGGGACTCTGCGGGCTGCCACGGGCTGGCGGCAGCCGGTGAGCGATTATAGTTTTATGCAGACATTGCTGATTTCAGAGTAAAAGTCCAAAGAGTGACGCCCGCCCTCGCGCCCCATGCCGGACAGTTTGCTGCCGCCAAACGGGGTGCGCAGATCGCGGGCATACCAGCTGTTAACCCAGACGATGCCGGTATGAACGCGCCGAGCCAGGCGATGCGCCCGCCCGACCTGACTGGTCCATAACGCGCAGGCCAGACCATATTGGCTGTCGTTGACCCGCGCCAGCACTTCCTCTTCGTTATCGAAAGGCGATATGTGACATACCGGTCCAAAAATCTCTTCGCGCACGCAGCGTGCGTCGTCGCCCAGGCCGGTCCAAATGGTTGGGCGGATCCAGGAGCCGTTATCGCGCTCGTCACCGAATACCGGTACCCCACCGCCGGTGATCAGGGTGGCTCCCTCGGTGCGGGCCAGCTCAAAGTAGGAAAGCACTTTGTCCCGATGCTTTTGCGACACCAGCGGGCCGAGATCCACGCCCTCCTCATCGGGATAACCTATTTTCAAGGCTTCGGCCCGTTGCTTTAATGCCGCGACGAAACGATCGAAGATCGGGCGCTCGACATAAACCCGTTCAGAGCACAAACACACTTGCCCAGTGTTGAAAAATGAGGAGCGTGCTACGCCAGCGACCGCCGCCTCAAAGTCAGCATCGGCAAACACCACCGCGGCATTTTTCCCGCCCAATTCGAAAGAGACTTCTTTTACGCCATCCGCCACCGCTTTCATGATGGCGCTGCCCGTACGAGATTCGCCGGTAAAGGAAACGGCGGCAATCTCCGGCTGGCGGGTAAGGTACTCGCCTGCGGAACCCGGTCCGAAACCGTGGATCAGGTTAAATACCCCGGCAGGCAAACCGGCCGCGTGCATCACTTGCGCCAGCAGCGTTGCTGAAGAGGGGGTTTCTTCCGACGGTTTGCACACCACGGTGTTACCCATGGCCAACGCTGGCCCGAGTTTCCAGGTCAGCAGCAGCAGCGGCAAATTCCAGGGAGAAATTACGGCCACCACCCCTAGCGGTTTGCGGACCGTATAGTTGAACAGCAGGCCACCATCGGCCTGTGGCGTTTCGCAGCATTCATTGACCGAGGTTGCAGCTAGATCGGCGAAGGTACGGAAGTTGGCAATGGCGCGGGGAACGTCCAGCGTACGCGCCAGACTCTCGGGGCGTCCAGTGTCCGCCACTTCTGCCGCGACAAATTCGTCAAAACGGGCTTCGATACCCTCGGCCACCCGGTGCAATAGCGCCACACGTTCCGGCACGCTCAGTTGCCCCCAAGGCCCGGAGAGTGCGGCATGGGCGGCTTTGACCGCTGCCGCTACCTGCGCTTCCCCCGCTTCGGCAACTCGCGAAACGAGGTGTCCATCCACGGGGCTGATATTGTCGAACTGCCGGATCCCATCGACAAACTGGCCGTCGATATACAAGGGTAAATCCGGCGCGGATTGATAAATTGCCACGGCACTGTTCCTCCTGAGTCACAAAACGGCACGAAGAAACCTGCCATTGGCGTCTGAAAGCAACGCCGTTGGAGGGGAGCTTCGACCGGGTATCGTTACGCAGTGTAGGGAGCCGTAGAAATAAGGTGAAAATGAATAAAGCGGGCTTTGCTATGCCGTTTGGTTATAGCCAGGCAACGCATTGTCTTCCTGAACCGCCAATTTCAGGCATTCAATCAGTTGCCTGCTCGCCGGCGTCAAAGGCTTATCTTCACGGATGGAAAACCCGACCTCGGTGGAAGGGCCCACGTCGCCAAGCGGCAGTTGGAACAGCAGACCGGCCGCAATAAAGCGCCGCGCCGCGGCGGTCGGCATCAGGCCAAGGAATGAAGAATCCACCAGCAGGTTGACGTTGGTCAGCAGCGACAATGACTCCACGATATTTTCAGGGGCCGGCAGCCCGGACTCCTTGAAGAATTGATCGGCCACACGCCGGGCCGGCGAGTCGAGCGGCGGCAGGATCCACGGCCATGACGCAAGGTGTTGAAGGTTAAGATTGGCTTCTTGCACCAGCGGATGGCGGCTGCCGGCCACCACGCAAAGGCTGTTGCAATATAATGCCCGGTGACTCAGCGCCATGCGGGCGGTCAGAGGCGCATCGGGCTCGGGCAAACGCCCTACCACCACATCCAGCTCACCGGTCGCTAATGCAGGAAATAAGTAATCCTGCGGCCCTTCCCGTACGGTGACCAGAATTTTGGGTGCTCGCTCTTTCAGCAACAAGATGGCGCGCGGCAACAAACGGGCGCTGGCCGAGATCTGCGTTCCCACCACAACATGGCCGGTAACGCCGCCCTTGAAGGTGTTCAGCTCATCGGTCAGGTAGCGCAGCTCGGCAATCACCGATTTAACCCGCTCTCCCAGCAAGACACCACAGTCCGTTGGGGTTACGCCCCGATTATTACGGTCGAACAGGATGGTATCCAGCTGTTGTTCCAGTTCGCGGATCGCTTTGGTCACGGCGGGCTGGGTCAGATTCAGTTCCCGAGCCGCACGCGCAATCGACTGATTGCGTAATACCCGGTCAAAAATCAGCAGTGGACGCAGCTTGAGCCGGTTCAGGATCATATCGCTCACGTTAAAAGGGGAACGTTCATTCATTGCCGTTTACTCCCAAAAATCGTCTGGCCCAGGCACCAAGTCTGGCGACTATGGCATAACTTTAAGGAATAGCAAAAGCCACTTTATTCATTTTTCGCTTATTGGCCATCTGATTAGACTGCCCTGTATCCACTCTCGCCGGCTGGCTAAATCGTGTTCGCCAACGCTCTCTTTCTTCAAGGGCATGACTCACGACAATACCCAGCCGCAGGGAAAACGGCCACGTTCACGCGTGGCGCATAACAGGAGAGTCATGTGTCAAATTCACTGAAGCCTGAACACCATGAAGCGGCCAAAATGCTCAGGCAGGCCGCCGAGAGTGGCCGCCCCTGCGCGCCGGTTCGCCACCTGGTGGGTTCACAGGATATCGATGCCGCCTATGCCGTACAGCGGGTCAATAACCAAGAGCGGATCCAAAAGGGATACCGGCCGGTGGGTAGCAAAATCGGGCTGACGTCGGCGGCGGTACAGCGCCAACTGGGGGTCAATCAACCGGATTTCGGCCAGCTGTTCGCCGACATGGCGCTGTGTGACGGTGAAGAGATTGCCGCCGGTCGGCTGATTCAGCCCAAGGTGGAAGCCGAGATCGCCTTGGTACTTGAACAGGATCTGCCCCATGAAAAAAACACGCTCGCCGACCTGATCCGCGCTACCGCCTATCTGCTGCCCGCTCTCGAAGTGGTTGATAGCCGCATCGCCGGCTGGGATATCTCGCTGGCGGACACCATTGCCGATAACGCCTCCTGCGGACTGTTCGTGCTGGGCAACCGCCCGGTGCTGTTGAAGGACGTCGATCTGCTGGGCTGCGGCATGGTGCTGGAGCGGGCTGGCGAACCGGTTTCGGTGGGTGCCGGAGCCGCCTGTCTGGGCAATCCGCTGCTTGCCGCCTTGTGGTTGGCGGACACGCTGGCGCAACGCGGCAACGCTTTGCGTGCCGGCGATATCATCCTCACTGGCGCATTGGGGCCGATGGTAGCGGCCTGCGCTGGGGATGTGTTTAGCGCCCGCATTGAGGGCCTCGGTCAGGTCAGCGGCCGCTTCGCCCCTGCCGCAGGAGGTGATCAATGAGCAACTCAGCGCAAATTGCCGCTGCAATCATCGGTTCGGGCAACATCGGCACCGATCTGATGATCAAGATCCTGCGCCACGGTCAGCACCTGAAAATCGCTGCGATGGTCGGAATCGATCCTGCCTCCGACGGCCTGGCCCGTGCGAATCGGCTGGGCGTGGCGACGACGTCCGAAGGCATTGATGGCCTGCTCGCGCTGCCCGATTTCAGCGAAATCAAAGTGGTTTTTGACGCCACTTCGGCCGGGGCGCACGCGCACCACAATAAGTTGTTGCAACAGTACGGTGTACGGGTAATCGACCTGACCCCGGCAGCCATCGGCCCCTACGTGGTACCGGTAGTCAACCTGGCAACTCAGGGCGACGCCCCCAATCTGAATATGGTCACCTGCGGCGGACAGGCCACCATTCCGATGGTGGCCGCCGTCGCCGGCGTCACCGATGTTTACTATGCCGAGATCGTCGCTTCGGTCTCCAGCCGTTCTGCCGGGCCCGGCACTCGCGCAAACATCGACGAATTTACCGAAACCACCGCGCTGGCACTGCAAAGCGTAGGCGGAGCAAGGCGTGGCAAGGCCATCATTATCCTCAACCCGGCCGAACCGCCCTTGATGATGCGCGATACCGTTTTCTGCCTGACGCCACCGAGCGATCGACAAGCAATCACCGAGGCGGTGGTTGCCATGGTCGCCAAAGTGCAAGAGTACGTTCCCGGCTATCGACTCAAGCAGGAAGTCCAGTTTGAAACCATCGCCCCGGCCGATGCGCACCTTTACCCGGATCTGGGGCCGCAGGGTGGCCTGAAAGTCTCCATCTTCCTGGAGGTCGAAGGGGCCGCTCACTATTTACCGGCCTACGCCGGCAACCTCGACATCATGACGTCAGCCGCACTGGCCTGCGGTGAGCATATCGCAAGGCGTTTGCTGCAAGGTCAGGGAGCATGAAGATGAAAAAACTCTATATCTCCGACGTCACTCTGCGTGACGGTTCCCACGCGGTACGCCACCGTTACTCGCTGCCACAGGTCAGACAAATCGCCACCGCGTTGGATCGCGCTGGGGTCGACTCGATCGAAGTGGCCCACGGTGATGGGCTATCCGGCTCCAGCTTCAACTACGGCTTCGGCGCGCACAGCGACGTCGAGTGGATTGCCGCTGCCGCAGAGTCGGTCAGCCATGCCCGGATCGCGACGCTGCTGTTGCCGGGTATCGGTACCGTTCACGATTTGCGCAATGCCTATGATGCTGGCGCGCGGGTAGTGCGCGTCGCCACTCACTGCATCGAAGCGGATATTTCGCGCCAACACATTAGCTATGCGCGTGAGCTTGGGATGGACACCGTCGGCTTTCTGATGATGTCCCATATGGCTGAACCCAAACATCTGGCACAGCAGGCGAAACTGATGGAGTCCTACGGGGCCACCTGCGTGTACGTGGTCGATTCTGGCGGCGCCATGCTGATGCAGGATATCCGCGATCGCTTCCGCGTTCTGCGCGAGGTGCTCGATGAAAACACGGAAATCGGCATGCACGCTCACCATAATTTAGCGCTTGGGGTCGCCAACTCGATTGTCGCAGTGGAGGAAGGCTGTCAGCGGGTCGACGCTTCACTGGCCGGTCAGGGCGCCGGTGCCGGCAATGCGCCGCTTGAGGTCTTTATCGCCACCGCCGAACGTTTGGGCTGGAACCACGGTTGCGACCTGCTGCAACTGATGGACGCGGCAGACGATCTGGTGCGTCCATTGCAGGATCGTCCGGTACGCGTCGATCGTGAGAGTCTGTCGCTGGGGTATGCCGGCGTCTACTCCAGTTTCCTGCGCCATGCCGAAAAGGCGGCGGAGCAGTATCAACTTAAAACCGCCGATATCTTATTGGAGGTCGGCCGTCGGCGTATGGTCGGCGGCCAGGAAGATATGATCGTTGACGTCGCCCTGGATTTGCTGGCCCAGCGAAACAGCCTTCAGGAGAACATTGCATGAGCAAAATCATGGATCTTACCGCACTGGCCACTCAGCTAGACCAGGCCACACTCAGCCAGCAAGCCACCGCACAGTTAACCGGACAGCAGGCTCTGGATCTTCCCACGGCCTATCGGATTCAGGCTGAAGGGATCCGGCTGCGCGAGCAGCGTGGAGAGCGTCGCGTCGGCCTGAAGCTGGGTTTCACCAGCCGCGCCAAAATGCAGCAGATGGGCGTTGACCATCTTATTTGGGGAGAACTGACCGATGCCATGCAGATTGAAGAAGGAGGAACACTGGATCTGCGCGAGTTGATCCACCCGCGCGTGGAACCTGAACTCTGTTTTATCACCGGCAAAGAGATCAATGGCCCGCTGTCCCTGGCCGAAGCCGGCCGGGTGCTTGAAGGGGTATGCCCTGCGCTGGAGATTATCGATTCCCGTTACCGCGATTTCCGCTTCACCCTTGAAGACGTGATTGCCGACAACTGCTCATCCGCCAAATTCGTCGTGGGGGCCTTGCAGAACCCGCAGCGCGCCATCGATAACCTTGGTGTGGTGATGAACTTTCATGGGCGTCCGGTGCAGGTTGGCAGCACCGCAGCTATTCTTGGGCATCCATTGCGTGCACTGGTACAGATCGCCAGCCTGCTGCATCAACAAGAACGCGTACTGCCTGCCGGTTCGGTGATCCTCGCTGGCGCGGCAACCGCAGCAGAAGCTTTACGCCCCGGGCTACATGTCAGCGTCGATATTTCCGGTTTTGGGCGAACGGCATTTCATACCGAGGGCCAGCTATGACTAACCAGGCTGTGGTTGTTAAGGGAAAAGCCGCCCCGCGCGGACGTTTTCCACACGTGAAACGGGCCGGCGACTTTCTGTTTGTCTCCGGCACCAGTGCCAGATTGCCGGACAACAGTATTGCCGGGGCCGAAGCCGATGCCATGGGTGCAACCCGCCTGGCTATCGACGTTCAGACTCGCGCGGTGCTCGATAATATTCGCGACATCCTGCGCAGTGTCGGAGCCGACCTGAATGATGTTGTCGAGATCAGCGCTTTTCTCGTCAATATGAACGATTTTGCTGGCTATAACGCGGTGTATGCCGACTATTTTGACTACGACGGCCCAACCCGCACCACCGTGGCGGTGCATCAACTGCCCCACCCGCACTTGTTAATTGAAATCAAGGCCATCGCCTATAAGCCCCAAAAATAACCTGTGCATATCCTCTGCCCTACGAATCGGAGAATAACAATGTCTAACTTCAAATATGGATTTCCGCTCAACTTCAATACTTGGCTAGACAGTAACGCGCATCGGCTCAAGCCCCCGGTCAATAATCAACAGATCTGGCAGGACAGCGATTACATGGTTACCGTCGTCGGCGGGCCGAACCAGCGCACCGATTTTCACGATAACCCGGTAGAGGAGTTCTTCTACCAGTTTAAAGGAAATGCCTATCTGAACATCTGGGATGACGGCCGTTACGACCGCATCGACCTGCGTGAAGGGGACATTTTCCTGATGGCACCCCATGTGCTTCATTCTCCTCAACGCCCGGAAGAGGGCAGCCTTTGCCTGGTGCTGGAACGGATGCGCCCGGAAAATGAGCCGGACGCCATACAGTGGTCATGCGCGGCCTGCGGCAACCTGATCAAAAGATATGAAATGAACCTCAAGAGCATCGTGGCGGATCTCCCTCCGGTTTATGAACAATTTTATGCAACCAGCGATGAAGAACGCCGCTGCAGCCAGTGCGGCGAGATCCACCCAAGCCGCGATGCACAAACCTGGCATCGCACACTGAAGGCAACAGAAACCCGATGAAAATAGATATCCACTCGCATTTTTTCCCTAAAATCAGCCAACAAGAGGCTGCCAGGCTGGATGTTGAGCGGGCTCCCTGGTTGGCAACCCACGGGCGCGAAGGCCAGATCATGCTCAATGATAAGCCTTTCCGGCCGGTCTATGACGCCCTGTGGGATGCCGAACGCCGCCTGGAACAGCTGGATGAACAGCAGATCGATATTCAGATCATGTGCGCCACGCCGGTCATGTTTGCCTATGACGTCGCTCTCGATCGCGCCCTGCCCTGGGTCCAATTGATGAACGATCGGGCGCTGGAGATGGCGTCTGCCAATCCGCGACGGCTGAAGGTGCTGGCGCAGGTTCCCCTGCAGGACAGCGAGGCCGCCTGCCGCGAAGCCAGCCGGGCAAAAGAGTGTGGTCATATTGGCGTGCAAATAGGTAATCACGTAGGGGCAAAGGATCTGGATCATGAATCGCTGATCGTCTTTCTGACCCACTGCGCCCACGAGGGTATCCCGGTGCTGGTACATCCCTGGGATATGATGGGCGGCGCGGAGCGTATGAAGAAATGGATGCTGCCCTGGCTGGTGGCAATGCCGGCGGAAACGCAATTGGCGATCCTCTCTTTGATCCTCTCAGGCGCCTTCGAACGCTTGCCGCGCAGCCTGAAACTCTGCTTTGCCCACGGGGGCGGCAGCTTTGCTTACCTGATGGGGAGGGTTGATAACGCCTGGGAGCAGCGCGATATCGTGCGTGAAGATTGCCCGCATAAACCGTCAAGCTATCTGGATCGCTTCTCCGTCGACTCCGCGGTGTTCGATCCACGGGCGCTAGAGCTTCTGGTGGATACCCTGGGTGCGGAACGGGTCATGCTGGGCTCCGATGCTCCCTTCCCGCTGGGGGAACAACAGATTGGCCATTTGGTCAGCAGCTCTGCCTTGCCGGAGAAAAGTAAGCGTCAGATTTTGGGTGAGAACGCGCAGTCGTTTTTCTGTTTGCCGAACCGGTAACCGCCGCATTTCGGGAACGAGATGGCTCGTTCCCGAGCTAAACAACGGCAGCGGCGTTATTGCTTCAGCATGTAGATAAACGAATCGACGACGTCGCCACTTGCCGTAGTCACACTGACGGCCACCCGCTCATAACCTTCTCCCTCAAATTCATCGAGGGTTTGCCAGTGGGCGGCAAGATTGTCGGAACAAAACAGAAAACCCTGAACCCGGCTGCCGCTGTTATCCAGCACGATGCCCGGATAGCCCATTTCGGCGCCCCACCCTGCATTCAGCAGCGTTCCCCCCACACTGCCCTCTTCCCAACTTCCGCCGATGCTTTCCATGATGTGCGCGTTTGGCCGCCCTGGCCCTAACGTCCCGTAAACAAACAAACTCAACATGTTATGTCCTGCATTCTGATGATTTGCTACAGAAACTAGCACAGCGTCGGCAGCCAACATAGTCGTTAGCCGGGTAATTAAATGGATTTTCGAGCCAGGGACTGGAGGACAGCGTTGCAGGCGGTTCAATGGCTGCTTGCACGCTTAAGTGCAGCCATCATTCACTGCTTACCCGACAGGATCGCCGGTTTTGTTTTTCGAACCGTTAATGATGAATACTGCTTTCCTGTGAAAATGTTTCCTTCAATAAATCAATAAAGGCTCTTAATCTTCCGGTGACATAGCGCCTACTCGGATAAAGGCACCATAAAATCAGCTCTGGCTGTTCACTTACCCCCAGGTGAAGCAACCTGCCGGCTTTGATGTCATCGGCGACCAAAGCTTCCGGTAGCAGTGCGGAACCGACTCCCGAAATGAGGGTGGAACGGGTGATAAACGGAGAGGAGATATATAACTCCGTGTTCACATTGAAATGTCGTGGTTCCCCCTCCAAAACGGTACTAATTTGATTCGGTTTCCAGTGCGTTCCAATACTGATGAAAGGAAGTTCCGTGAGCGGGTCTCCCAAAGCCAGTTGTTCCCTATATTGCGGTGACGCAACAAATATTAATGTCTCTTTGAATATTTTTATACCTATCATCTCTTCATCCGCCATCGGATTTACACGAATAACGGCATCGAAACCTTCTCGAATAGGATCAACCAATCTGCTGTCAGCAATAAGTTCAAGTTCGACCAATGGGTAAAGCGCTCTGTAACGAGCAGCCAGTTTACCCAAGGTATCAAATGCAATAACGGGAGGAACGCTAATCCGTAATTTTCCTGAGGGGCTACCGGTCTGTTCCATCATGTCAGTTTTGATGTCGTTGAGCTCGTTAACCAAAGGCTTTATCCGCTCGAATAGCAGGGTTCCTTCGGCGGTCAAGGTGAAACCGGTATTCGTACGTTCAAACAAGCGCGTTTGCAGTTCATCTTCCAACTGACGGATCCGCCGTGAAATAGAGGCTTTAGGCGTCATCGTTGCGCGACTTGCCGCGCTGAAGCTGCCGTGTGTAATCACACTTATGAAGTCCTGCAATGCATTCATATTCATGAGCTGTCTCATTTTTGGTCCGCGGCGTCCATAATTTAGCATCTTATTAATTATTATTGGTACGGATATAGTGAAAAAATAGCTTAGGAGATCAACATGAATCAGCAATTAGCAGCAGTTATGTATAGTTATGGCGCTGAGGGCACGATCAAAATTCAGCCCATCAACAGGCCCCAGGTCTCACCGGGCAAGGTCATTGTGGAGATCGCCGCCGCAGGGGTTAATCCATTAGACTGGAAACTGCGTGATGGCCTGCTTAAGCATATATTCCCATTAACTTTTCCCTGTATTTTGGGTGGCGAGTTCGCAGGAAAGATTGTTGAAGTGGGGGCTGGCGTCACCACCTTCAACGTCGGCGATCGCGTGATAGGGAAGCCTGTGAACCGCGGGGCATTTGCCGAAACGATAGAAATTGAGCCGGAACTGTTAATCCCCATTCCCGATGATCTGGACGAAACCGTCGCAGCAACCCTGCCGGTTGCCGGCTCGACGGCGTGGACGGGGTTATTTGATATCGGGGAATTAACGGCTGGGCAAACCGTATTGATCCAGGGCGCGGCTGGCGGAGTAGGCTCTTTGGCTGTTCCTTTGGCTCATCGCGCAGGGGCAAAGGTCATCGCTACGGCTTCGCAAAAAAACAGAGATTACGTCAAGTCATTAGGTGCCACAGATGTCGTTGACTATAACGACGCTCATGCCTTATCGATGATAAAGGGAGTTGACCTCGTTCTTGACTTGGTCGGTGGAAGCTCCCTGGAAGCACTCTGGAACACTCTGGCGCCAAACGGCCGAATTGTAAGTTCAGTTGCCGTTGATATCGCAGAAAAAACACCTGACAGCCAACCAGGAAAAGGGACATTTTTTCAAATGAAATTTGACCCTGCCAAATTGAATTCTATAGCGAAAGAGATTGCCAAAGGTGAGATTCCCTTCACGCCTCCGCGAGTATTTTATTTAAAGGATACTTCGTTAGCGCTGGACTCCGTCAAGAGCGGAGGATACCGGGGGAAAACTGTGATACGCATGAAATAATGGAACAGGCATAAAATTACACTTATTTTTGTGTCAAAAATTCCAGTCATAAATTCGTATTAGTTTACGTGTTTTATATAAAGGGGAACAAAATGGCGCGGGTTATCCAGTTTGATCGTGTCGGTGAACCAGATGTATTAAAAATTGTGGACGTGGATCTCCCTGCCTTAGCCGCCGATGAAGTCAGTATTAAGGTGAAAGCTATCGGTTTAAATCGGGCGGAGGCGCTACTGCGTCGCGGTAAGTATGCATTTCCTCCGGTATTTCCGCAGCGAATGGGGTATGAAGCGGCCGGGATTATCGACGCCGTTGGTGCACAAGTGCAAGGCCTTATCCCTGGCGACGCGGTGAGTGTTATCCCTTCACTGGCTATGGATCGATGGCCCACCTATGGTGAAACTATTCACTACCCAGCCCGTTACGTGGTTAAGCATCCGGAAAATTTATCCTGGGAGCAAGCAGCCTCGGCGTGGATGCAGTACATCACGGCATATGGGGCACTGATTGACGTTGCAGAAGTGACCTCTGACGACTATGTCATGGTCACTGCCGCTTCCAGTAGCGTTGGTATCGCCGCGATTCAAATTGCCAACATGCTTGGCGCTCGGGTGATAGCAACCTCAAGAACCGAATCCAAACGCCAGGCGTTACTCGATATCGGTGCATCATGGGTTGTCACTTCCCAGGGTGAGAAAAGCGTAGCTGAAGTTAAAGAAATCACCGGCGATAGGCCGCCGCGAGTTATCTTCGATTGTATTGGGGGGGAAGGTGTGCCCACGCTATGCGAGATCTTGGCGCCCGGAGGCACGCTGATAGAGTACGGCAATCTGAGCGGTGAAAACACCCCTTTCCCGGCAAGTTTGGCGATCCCGAAAGGCCTGACAATCAGGGGATTTGCTTACAGCGAAATTGTAGGAAATGCGGCGCGCCTCGCCAACGCTAAAACCTTTATTTTGGCGGCGCTTAGTCGTGGCGAATTAAAGCCGGTTATAGCGAAATCCTTTGTGTTTGATCAGATAGTTGCGGCACATCAATATCTAGAAGCGAACGCCCAGCTAGGCAAAATTGTTGTCACCGTTTAAGCGAAGATGAAGGCCCTGGCCCTTGTCATCAGGAGCAAATAATGCAAACAGAAAAAGATGTCATCGCCGTTATTACAGGATCAAGCAAGGGAATAGGTAAGGGAATAGCAAAGGAACTGGGACGGCAAGGTGCGATTGTCTATGTTACGGGTCGTGACCAGGAGTCAGTCGAAAAGGTGGTCAGTGAAATAACCCACGCGGGGGGGCAAGGAGTAGCGGTTGTTTGCGATATGTCTGACGATGCACAGATAGCACGCCTATTTAAACAGGTGGAGCAGAAGCACGGTTATCTCAATATCCTCGTCAATAATGCCACCACGCTTAACAGCCAAATGGGAGTGAAACCCTTTTGGGAAGCCACCATCCATCTTGCCGATATACTGGATGTTGGCTTACGTTCTCATCATGTTGCGACTTGGCATGCGGCGCGCTTGTTGCTTGCCGGTGGGTGCGGGTTAATCGTCAACGTATCTTTCTATGCCGATGCGAAGGTGCATGATCCAGCCTATTACGCTTCAAAGGCTGGCCTGGATAAATTGGCCGCTTCCTACGCCGAACACTTCGCCCCCTTTAACGTTTCCGCCGTATCCCTATGGCCAGGTTTCGTAGCCACAGAGACGATGGTTGAGCTTGCCAACTCAGACCCGAAAACGCGCGCTCTCCGTGACACATTGGGATTTGAGAGCCCTGAATTCTGTGGACGCGTGGTTTGGGCGCTATTTAGCGACCCTAACTTAAAGGCCTTATCCGGCAGTACATTACTGACGGCTGAAATGGGTGAGCATTATAATATAATCGATAACAATGGGCATATACCAAAATCCTTACGTCAATTATATGGTAACCCTCCCGCCGAGCACGATATCATGAATAAGCAGGCGGGCAATGAGAATAAGAAGGTGTGAGCGTAATGCGAGGGGATAATAACGTCGTTAGTTTGCTGTTTAAGCACTCTTTACTTTTATTCAGGCCACAACCATTACTCCCCCAGCCCAGGGTTTAGCCACCACCATCAGCGAGCCATTGAATACGCGGCCCGGTGTGTAATTACAAACCGGTCGTTGATTTTTAATGTGTATATTATTTAATATTTTGAGGAAGCGTTAATGTCTATAAAAGGCAAAATTGACAATATCATCGACAACAAATTATTCTTCGGCTTAGTGTCAATTTTAATGAGAGTACTTCTCTCATCTGTATTCATTATTGCTGGAATAGGTAAAATTTCGGCTTATAACGCGACAGCTGAGTATATGGCGTCGATGGGCGTACCAGCAATATTATTGCCTTTGGTGATATTAACCGAGCTAGGCGGCGGTGTGGCTCTTTTACTGGGCTTTCAGACGAGGATTGTCGCCATTCTGTTCTTCGGATTCTGTATCATCTCAGGACTGATTTTTCACAGTGGTCCCGACCTACAAAGTCAGTTGATGCTGATGAAAAACATCACGATGTCCGGTGGTTTTATCGCCCTGTTTCTCTTAGGGGCTGGCGGGTTTAGTCTGGATAATAGAAACAACCCTTAGTCAGTATTCTCCGGCAAACCGCAGGCAAGCGTCTGAATGCACTAACACATCATGAGCCGCTCAGGGCGGCCATTATAGATTCATTTTCTGTGGGTCGTATTGGCTAGCGCTCGTGCGAGAAGTCTAGGGGGGCTGACACTTGCAGCAAGGTTCATGCTGCCAAGGCTGGTGCTCAGAGGGTAGCAAATCTGGCCGCGCGATAGTTGTCGCTCTCAACGACACCTATCGCGCAATTCTGCGGCGACAGGTTGGCAATCATCATATATGGTTATTTGTACATAAAGCTCCGGTGAAAAATACAGCAACGTATTACGCCGTTCCGTTCGTAACCGACCACTAACCACCACTGAACAACGGCTCAACTATCGCTGAAGAATTATCGTTGCCCCCAATCACGCACCTTGTTCGTAGGAATCTGGCCGATATATGGAGTAAGCTGATGGCCTTAAATAAACTGCAGTGGCGGATATGGCCATTTCATGGCTTTCATCCTTTTCTTTTTTTCCATGAATTGCTCCCATTTAAAAACCCGCCGTAGCGGGTTCTGTTATTTATTATGGTTGGCTTCTGCCATTTTCTGATAAATCGGCTCGGATCCTATTGATAGCCTTATACTCACCTCTAAGTAGTCCAATGTGCCACACGCTCAAGAAAGTATTCATGCAGATCTCTAGGCTGCTCTCTCCACCTAATAGCTATCACTGGCTGGTTAATACGCTCTTTGTTCGCTAAACCTGGCGCCGTAAGATCCAGGTTCACCTTGTCTATATTCTTCTTTTGGTTAATTTCCGAGATTGTATGACATAGGATCCTACTATTGAGGAGGATTATACGTCAGCATTGTCGATGACACGCACTGAATGCCCCTGCAATACCATCAGGCTAATCGCAGAACGTCGTCCAAATGCAAGTAATTGTTTATGCTAAATTTAAACGCTAAATCAAGTCTTTTCCCAAAATCATCTTTAACTTATAAGTCGCCGAACAAATGTATACAGGGATGAACTTATTTTTTATTTTTAAACACGAAGCACCTTCCCCACCAAATGAAAGAGTGATCAACCCTGCCGATGCAAGAGATAGAGCTAACCTATAATCCTCTTCTGTTTTCACTTCATAGTTATTTGAGCTCTTTAGTTCACAAACAATGCATCCCACGACCCCCTCCTTACAGAAGCTAATTATTCATATTCGTATAATTCATATTGGCAAGTGCAGAGAAATCATATTGCAATTTAATGGAACGCTCTTTTCAATGTGTGCGATTCTCACACCATTGGATCAGACTGGATACTGGGTTTGTGAGATTGATAAAGCTGGTTTCAATTCCAACGTATAACTGCCGATATTACCCTGATATCACCTTGCAACGCTGATTGTTCGTAAGGCTGAATAGTAATTCAAGGAGCAGAAAGACGATTGGCGCTGGCGACGTTTATATCCGTTCCACTCATTCATCAGGGTTGCGCTCAGCAGCGCATTTATTGTTTTTGATCGCATCCTGATTTCCGCTGATAGATTTCACTCTCCTGATGTAATGGCTGCTCTCTCTGCTGATGTTTTGCCATGATTGCGCAATTTCGGGTGTCTTCCGTGTGCAAGATGGTGATCGGTCCTGACTGCTGCACAAGCATATTTCCCTGCTCGGCGTTTTGTTACCAAGCAAGTTCCCGCCGGTGAGAAAGCTGCGAGAATGTCACTGATGTCATCCCAGCTATGGTAACCATTTGGCATTTCCATAACTTCCCCTCCCGGGACTCTGCCCCGATGCAGGGTGATAGAAATGAAAAAGGCCGCTTATGCGGCCTTGAATTATGTTTTGGGAAATTTTATGCATTCTTCCTTCATTTGCACGCAGCCCCCTGACTCTGGGTTGCTTACAGCCCAATCAGATTCTGAAGAACCAACGCCTGCACAACTGTCAGCAAATTACCTTGCTTGGTGCTTTCCAGTTGGAGTTTCACTGCTGTTTCGCGGCTTACACCAAATGCCTCGGCCAAGATTTTAGCGTCAAAACCAGAAAAGATATTATTCATGTTGAGCCTCACTAGGATTAGTTAATAAACTATGTTTGATAATTCATTGTTAACTTGCATTTTTAAGTTAAACAAACCCTAGTCTTCCTACCATTTAGATGAGTTGTGCCCTCTCTGATACAAAAACAAGATCATAATGCCATGACAATAGGGTTCCGCCCCAGACGTAAACGAGTCGATGAAAACCATTGGTACAGCTCCTAATGATACTGCTTACAAACGTGCGGGATCAGATTGGTCGCTACTAGGGGTATGTTTTTGTACATATTACAGCACGCAAACGTCCTGACGGAGGTATGGCACCAGCAAATGCGCGTTGACGATAACTCAGCATGGAATACAGGTAAGCAGCGGACTGGAATAACTGATTTTCGATTTCATGACCTTCGCCATACATGGGCAAGCTAGTTAGTTCAGGCAGGGGTACCTTTATCAGCCCTTCAGGAAATGGGCGGCTGGGAAAGCCTTGAAATGGTTCAGCGTAACGCGCATTTTAACTGAGCATGCGAGGCTGATAGATGCGATTTTTGGACCCTACAGGATTCGAATACATCGATTACTGACATGTTTTATATAGATAAAATTGTGTTCGATAAAATTTGTACCAACATTTATACCAACAGATAAATTTGTTAGGAAATACAGCCGATTATCGCTGGGCTAGCATGCCCGGATAATACTTGGCAATTATACCATTCATTCTCTCAGTCAGCTCAGGTCGCTTGAGTGTGATATGCGTGACCTGCTCCCCGTTGATTAATACACCGCGATGTTAGTAATGTCTTCATATGACCCGCTCCCCGTATGTGATCCATTCATAATCAGGAATAACCGGCCTCATTCTGGCTGCATATTCTGGCAACCGGCAGATTTCTCGGCAAATTCAGAAGGTGTCATCCAGCCCAGGGCAGAATGGGGACGGCTCTGGTTATAGTTTATGCGCCAGCCCTCGATTTTGCACCGTGCATCCTCCACAGACATGAACCAGTTCTCGTTCAAACATTCCTGCCGCAATCTGCCATTAAAGGACTCCACCGTAGCGTTGTCGGTCGGTGTTCCCGGGCGTGAGAAGTCGATCCTGATCCCTCTTTCATACACCCACTTGTCCAGCATTTTCCCTGCAAATTCAGAACCATTATCGGTTTTCAGCAACTGCGGTAAAGGACGCCTGAGCGCTATGCTGTTCAGCATCTCTGCCACTTCTGTCGAACGCAGATTCTGTCCCACACAGATCCCCAGGCATTCGCGGGTGTAAAGGTCGATAACCGTCAACAGGCGCAGTCGTCGCCCGTCAAACAACGCATCAGAAACAAAATCCATGCCCCAGACGTGGTTTGGATATAAGCCCTGAGGCTGCGGCTGCCGCCGCTGGGCAGATTTATTGCGACGTGGTCGTTTGAGGCGTAGCGAGAGCCCTTGCTCACAGTAGAGGCGGTAGATCCGTTTGTGATTGTCGCGCCAGCCCTCACGCCGTAGCATCACGTGTACCCGGCGATATCCGTAGTGAATTCGCGTTTCGGTGATCTCACGAATACGCAGGCGCAGTGCGCTGTCATCGGCAGCAACAGAACGATATCTAAACGAGCTGCGGCTGAGCCGTAGCGCAAAACAGATTTGTCTTTCGCTGGCACCGTATCGGGCCTGTAAATCCCTGACCCATTCGCGCAGGCGTGGCAGCGTCAGTTCTTTTTTGCGAGCACATCCTGCAGCATCGCCTTGTCGAGGCTCAGATCAGCAACCAGCCTCTTCAGCCTGAGATTTTCTTCTTCGAGCTGCCGCATGTGCTTCAGCTCTGAAGGGGAAATCCCGCCGTATTTTTTACGCCACGTGTAAAAGGTGGCATCAGAGATACCCAGTTTACGGCAGACTTCAGGCACCGATGTACCCAGCTCGGCCTGTTTCAGGGCAAAGACAATCTGTTCTTCGGTGAATCGTGACTTTTTCATCGGCACAACCTCCACTCAGGGGAGTGTTTATCATGCCGGAATTCTGTTTCTGAATGGAGCAGGATTTTGGGGTAGGGTCACAGAAACGCGGGTTAACGCTGACCGTTGAAAAACTGGATAGCGAGCATTGCCTCTGCGTTTGGGAGTCCAACAACGATATGGAATGGCTGTTCAGCTACACGCTGACCGGCGCAGGCCTGCAATGGAGGGGTAACGTTTACCTGCCAGATGACCTTAAGGCAGAGTTACCAGCGCTGATTACTACCGAGAAGAAGCTCCGCGAAATGGTCGAGTTCATCGGTACTAACCGTCACCTACTCAACTAATACCCACCGCGCCCTACGGGGCTCATGACCTTTAATCAAATCGTCTGGACTGGCGTGGTTGTCCTCTGCGTCGCGTTCTGGTCGGTAATTGGCATTCTCATCGCCGGGTAATACCGGCGTCTCACTTATCTGGTGGCGCATCATTCCGGTTCTAATTTTAACCCACACAGTATAAATCCCCGGTTCGGTGCGCCACCAGGTGCGTGAGTAATCACAAGCCTGCTCAGTAACACCTCCCTTGTCATCCTTTGCCCCGCTAGCCGGGGCTCTTTTTTACATCAATAAAGGCGCTGCCCACCGCTCCAGAGTGCTGGAAACGTAGGGAAACCGAGCGCGCGCATCAACTCAGGCAGTGCCTTTACCCATGTAAATTTCATTGAGAGGACATGTTATGCAAACCACCACACAATGCTGTGAGCACTGCGGTAAGACACGCGACGTAGAGAAGAAAGGCGTAAGCATTCAACGCTACGAAGATGGCAGATATAAGACCGTGAGAATCCTCGTCTGCGCCGACACTTGCTCCAGCTTCTATGTCACCCGCAACAACATTAAAACCCTGCAGCGCCGCCTGCACACAATGCAGCGGAGGCCAGCATGGTAACGCTCAACGCTCGCATACAGCATAAGTACGACCTCACCGGTGGCGATTTTTCCCCTAAACGCCACCACGGCAAGCACCTCTTCTATCTGCTTATTTTTACCCTGTGCCTGCTCACTGCTGGCGCTGTTTGGAGTTAATCATGGAAAAGAAACCTCTCCCGCCGAGCCTGTGCGAACCGCGTTACCACATTGGCACCATCGTGAATTACTCAGATCACCGGGGTAAGGATGTTCAGGGCCAGATAGTCAGCGCCTGCGCACGTTGGACAGGATTTAAAGACGGTTCGGCGTATGTTCTGACATATGCCATTACCCACCCTTCAACTAGCCGCCTGCAGCACCACAGCGAAAGCACAATTCACGGAGAGGTTGAATAACCGATGGCTAACTCATTTAAGCAGATGGCAAAAGACAGCACGATAAAACGTCCTAAGTTAGGCCTGTTTTTTGTACTGGCTACTATCCATTGAGCGTAACGCGCGGTGTTTTCCCTGTCCCATTTTGAGGTTTGTTCGCCAGACGTAATCCTCACTCATGTTTACGTCTGTCGGATTTACCTGCTGCTTCATTGCTTCAATAGAGACGCTGGCCTCTAAGATCTAAACTTCCTATATTCAGTTAGCCCAACGCCGGTTATGCGTTTAAAGTACCTTCCTAAATAGGATGCGTCCGAAAATTCAAAATCATATGCAATTTTCTGGATTGATTCATTCGACTGAGACAGTTTTTTTTTAATTTCCAAAACCATCTGCCTATCAATCAGAGTTTTAGGCGAGTCATTAAAAAACCTCCTGGTCAATTGCGATAAGTAATATGGCGTGATATGTAACAGGTCAGCATAAAACGCCACTTCTCGCTGCTGCTTACAGTGAACAGAGATCAGCTCCCAAAACTCCCAGCATATTGACTCTTGCCTGCTGTAATCATTTTTAGTGCTCGCACTCATATGCATAGTGCTCTGAGAGATCCATAAGAAAAAATTCTGAAAATGATTCACAATAATTTTTCGAGTATATTGTAATTCTTTCCTTGCAATTATAGATAGCAATCCCTCCCACGCATTCATAAAATCCATGAAATGCCTATCAGATTTGAAATGTGGGAATCTATTCAAGTATAAAAATAAACTATTAGGAAGTTCATACGCAACTTCAGCGGCTATTGATCGATTCATTAAATAGTAAGAGCACAAAAAATCGTCTGATTTACTATTTATGACTGCAATAGAATCTTCCGACAAAACCAAGAAATCATTCTTCCCGATTGGATATGACTGAAGATTTACATCCACATCCGCGCAGCCTTGCTGGCAGATCAGTAGTACAACATAGGCCAGCGGCAGGGGGGAGCCCACAAGCCCGTCGAGCCGACCGCAACCCATAACAAAATCCCCTGTATCGCCACGAAGGGTGTGAAGTTCAGTTTCCATTTGCACCATAAAATAGTCGCTTTATCGCCAAAAAATTGAGTTTTGTTTTCATAATTACATTTTTCACTCAGGTTCTTACATTGTCAAGCCGCCTGTGTGCGCTTACTCTGTGGCTTCGATGTAGACTAACGAGGGGATAAACATGTTAAGTACCGAACGCCTTATTCTACGGCCCTGGAAGGCCAGTGACGCTCCAAGCCTGTATCAGTATGCGAGAGACGAACGAGTCGGCTCCATGGCAGGTTGGCCGGCGCATACAAGCATTGAGAATAGCCTGGAAATAATCGAGAACGTCTTCTCGCATCCCGAGGTCTATGCTGTGGCTATGCGGACAGACAACATCGCGATAGGGTTGGTTGGACTGCTTTTCGGAAAACATAGCAATTTTGATATCGCCGACAATGAAGCGGAGATTGCTTATTGGATAGGCGTGCCTTTCTGGGGGCAAGGTCTAGTTCCCGAGGCTGTCAAAGAATTAATGCGCCACGCATTTGAGAGTCTGAATGTTGATACGTTGTGGTGTGGTTATTTTGCAGGCAATGAACAATCATTCAAGGCTCAGATCAAATGCGGCTTTAAACACCATCGCACGGAAAAAAATAAGTTCAATAAATTCTTGAACGATTATCGAACTGAACACATCAGTCGAATTACTAAGGATGAATGGCAAGCATTTCGCAATACTTGATCCAAAGACTACCTGAAGACCTTACCGTCTGACCTGATAGCCGTGTGAACTTACAACTGATTATAAAATTAACCACAGAATTAATACAAAGGAGTGCTATGAATATTACTTTGTCAAAAGTTACTAGAGACAATTATGAGGAAGTATGTGAGCTAGAAGTGGCCAAAGATCAGGAGGAATATGTTGCGGAGAATACGTGGTCCCTCGTTCAGGCGAGTTTCAATCCGAGCTACGAAACACGTGCAATCTGCCTAGAGGGTAAGCCTGTCGGTTTCTTCATGTGGGTACCTGAGCCTGACGGCGCACAATCGATATGGCGGTTCATGGTTGATCGGCAATACCAAAATAAGGGCATCGGCCGCAGGGCGCTAGAGATCGCGCTTGAAGAGATAAAAGCGGTCGGCCTTAAGAGGATATTGATTCTTTATGATCCAAAAAATGCCGTCGCGAGGGATTTTTACGCAAGCTTCGGCTTCATTGAAATCGGAATGGACGAAGACATCGACGAGATGTTGGCTGAGATCACAATCTAGGCCGCGTTGGAAGGGCTAACCTTTCCGGGCAGCACTGTAGGCATGCAGTAAAGAGTATTTCAGGTGATGTTATGTACATTTAGAGCATGCTGGTTCGGTGTCATCCGATAGTGTGGACGAAGGAGTGAAGGACATGGTGGATATTGAACAGCCGGTAATTCGTAGGGCCACGGTGCATGATGCACCGACAGTACTGGAGATCTTCGATGAAGTAATGGCCTGGTTTGTGCAGATGGGCAATGAAGGTCAATGGGGAAGCGAGCCATGGTCCGCATCGCCGCAGCGGATTCAAATATTGGAAGACGTCTGTGCCTTACCAGAGGCCTGGGTGGCGGAGGACGAGCGTGGTCACCTGTTAGGCATCTTGGTCTTGGGAGAGGCACAGCCCTACGTGTCTCCTGCAACGGAGCCGGAAATCTATGTGCGTGTGCTAGCCGCCTCGCGCGATGCCCGAGCGCGTGGGATAGGGCGGCGTTTGCTCGCTTTTGCAGATAGTCGCGCCCGGGCCGCAGGGGTACTGAGCCTGCGAGTAGACTGCTACGGTGGTGGATCCGGGGCACTGGTACGGTTTTATGAGTCTTGTGGGTATGTGCGCATTGCTGCCTTCGGTGTGGATGACTGGCCCTGCCAATTGCTGGGGCGCAGCCTCAAAGCTGCTGCCGAGAACTAGTTGATCTTGAAATAAGTCGTAGGAACATGCTGTTCCGCTACGTTGTGAGATGGATCCCGATGGGGACTGCCACGGCCGGCAAGATAACATTGCTGTTTGGAACGTTAAGTTTTGTCTACGGTGCTGCGGAGTTCCGGTCGGTGAAGAGAAGAGCTAAGGGGCCGAGTAGGAAATGACTAAAGTACGGGGTTGCATATTTTGCGGCGCACGGGCTGATCTGCTCTGTGACGGTGAGTTGGGGTATATGGGGGTGACGGATACGACAGGCAAAGAACCCCGCTTATGCATCGATATCCAGCAGCGTCTGAAGTGAGACGTTGAAATCTGCCAGGCCTGTGCCACACGTAAGGGGGTAATTCACTTCAAAATGGGGCGCTCCGGGTTCTGGGATTCAACAGACTATTGCCCTGTTTGTCTCCCGCATCACAAAGACGCAAGCACAGGCGAGCTACGCGGCGTTATCATGCCGGATGTGGTGGAGAGCTGTTTGATTGACTAGCCAGCGCTCTCAATTATACTGTACAGATAAACAGTATTTGCGGTGTGAGTTATGGCTTCAAAAGAACTCGGCTATCAAGTCGTCTATCGCGGCGAAACCCTCCCCCATTTCGTAGAGGGCGGCTGGGTGTTCTTCCAGCGCCTAAAAGAGTACGGCGGCGGCTACTGGCTCGGGCGAACCTATCACGATGTATTCATTCTGGAGTATGATCGACCAACTTCACTCTACGACGGGATATTGTTCATTTTCGAGATGAAGAGAGCAGAACATGGCTACACTGCATTCGATGATGACTTTACCCTTACATAGGATTTGGCTGTGCCATACAAGTTAGGCGACAGCTCGTCAGAAGAACGTTAGAAGGTTCACGTAGTTCCAGTAGTATACAAATGGCACATAAACATACCGGTGTAGGTAGAGGATCAACAGCCTAAATACTTACGCTAATGCTTCAGTGGGCGATTAACTCACTATCGTAGCATTTCTAAGCAATTGCCGTGCCCAGCTTTTATCCAACAGAGGAAGGTCGGTATAATGAAGATTATTTTTAGTGAAACCGGTATTGAAGAAGAACATGAGTTAGGTTTCGAACCGCGTGCAGGGCAAACAATAACTCTTATTCGCGATGGAACAAAGATCGATTACATCATTGATTCTGTATCTGGGCCGATTTACGAAAACGTATGCCAACCAACCATGGTGAGGGTTCGCCTAGCTTGAGCGTCACCTAGTTCACTCCATAACCGCCTCATGGCGGTTTTTTATTGCCAAAAACTAGGAAACTACACATTGATCTTAATGCCAGACGATAACGAGATCCTCGAACGGCTCAGCGCTACCGGATCCACCCCTGATTCAGTTGCAAACCTTCTCCGCTGTGCTGGTTACAAAGGTATGACCGGCATAGCCATACGCAGACGGCTAATCAGGCTGGAAAAAGAAAAGGCTGTTGAGCGCGTTCGCCGCCCAGACATCAAAAAAATCTGCTGGGCACCAACTACCAAATAACGCTTCCCCACCGGACAAAATGAAACCTCGAATTCCACAACGAATCAGCATCAAAGCTGAGGGGGTTCTATGCGCCTATAAGGCTGGCAAAAAGACACCCGCACGAACATACCAGCATAACCACTTAACACTGCCAGTGGCCCGCTGCTGGCGTTTGCTTTCAAAAGACAACGGCCATTCATGGGTAGTTATGAGTCATGAACGGTACAACACACAGATAAGGATCGGAGCATGACCAATTATGAACTCCTGCAGTACCTGATTGCTGACGGTGGTTTTTACATCCGGGATGAGCACATAACCTTGCTCAGAAAAGCCTTCCCTAACGAAAACATCACGCCATCCAGAATATCGGCGTTGCGCTGCTCAATAACCCAGTCCAAGTACGTCACTGCTGAAATCGTCTATATCAGATCTAATATCCGCGCCTTGAAGGTTTTAGCCGTAGATCCTCAGTACCAAACCTATGCCAGGGCCAGGCCAAAAGAAAGCTTCCAGAAAATCACTGATAGCTATCTACGAAGCGAGCCGCCAGAAGTTGTCCGTCACATTCTTCTCGTCCAGCAATTCAACAAGTTACTCGCACCAGTAACCCACCAGCGCGCCTACTAATACCGGAGCATCATCATGAAATTTGGATATAAAAACTTAGCGCACCAGGCTGCTGAGGCGGAACGCCGTGCCCAATATTCCGACGCGGCCAGTATTTGGCTTAAAGCTTACGAGGTAGCTCGCGCCGTCGATGTGGTGTGGGTACAAATCCGCATCGATTTTTGCGTTAACGCGGCATCGCGCAACTGGGGCAGATAACGATGGCCTATCAACTTATCTATGCAGATCCGCCCTGGAGCTACGGCAACACAATCAGCAATGGCGCAGCAGGTAATCACTACAGCACGATGACCATGGCCGATTTAAAACGCCTGCCGGTATGGGCAATCTCGGCACCTGATAGCGTTCTTGCAATGTGGTACACCGGCAATCACAGCCAGGAAGCGATAGCGCTGGCAGAAGCGTGGGGTTTTAGCGTCAGGACGATGAAGGCCTTCACGTGGGTAAAACTGAATCAGCAGGCCGAGCTACGGATCAATAAAGCGCTAGAGCAACAAACCATCTTCGATTTCACCGAATTGTTGGACATGCTGAATGCCGAAACCCGAATGAATGGCGGCAACTATACGCGGGCTAATTCAGAAGATGTGCTGATCGCTGTGCGGGGACAAGGACTGGAACGAGCCAGTGCATCAATAAAACAGGTCGTCTTCAGTTGTCTTGGTGAGCACAGCCAGAAACCGTGGGAGGTGCGTCGCAGGCTTGAGTTGCTCTATGGCGATGTGTCCAGAGTAGAACTATTCAGCCGGGGCGATGCGCCAGGCTGGGATCATTGGGGGAATGAATGCCCAGTAAACAACCTGACGCTGATTCCTGCAGCATTCAGAAAAACCTTCTCCGTAGCACAGCAAGAGAACTACTGAACGAATTCGAATCCCCCACCAACAAATTCACCTTTCGACAGCTACTCGACAAACACGCAGTGAAAATCGCTCCTTATTGGCCTAAGCATCCACCGGCGTGGTTGCGGCTTAACTGTGAGGTTCATAGAGTTCGCGAAGGTAAATAGCCGAGGCATCCAATGTCAGAATTAAATATCAACGATGAGCCATTAACGCTCACCGAAGCGGCGGCGTTCTTAAAAGTATCCCCCAGAACAGTAAGCAGCATGATAAAGCGTGGCGACCTTGTCGGGAGACAGACTTTCGGAACATCAGGTAAGTATCTCGTCCTTAGATCTGCATGTATTGATTATCTTCGTAATCCATCTCAGAATCGCCCAGCGAGCATGGGTGATGCCATAACTGGAGGCCCATCATGTCAATCACCCTTAGGGGGGGAGTATGGCACTGTCATTTCTTTACCCCGGCAGGAAAAAGAGTTAGGCGATCGCTTGGCACAACGGACAAGAAGCAAGCACAAGAACTCCATGACAGGCTGAAATCTGAGGCGTGGCGGGTTGATGAGTTAGGTGATTTACCCGTTAGATCATTTGAAGAGGCTTGCTTGCGCTGGCTGGATGAGAAAGAGCATAAGCGCAGTCTGGATGACGACAAAGTAAAAATGGAGTTTTTCGTTACCAAGTTTTCTGGTCGAGATATTGGAACGATTACAGGCGAGGAAGTGGCTCGAATAGTCAGCAAGATGACCGACCGAAACCACAAAAGGAAATGGTTAATCCGCAAGGATGCGGCTATTAGAGATGGGAAAACAATACCAGATTTTAAGGAAAAGGCATTGTCCGCTGGTACAAAGAGTCACTACCTCTCTTTTATGAGGTCACTACTCCGGGCAGCAGCTAACGAGTGGGGGTGGATAAAAAACGCCCCAGTGATTAAAACAAAGAAGCCAGTGAGTAAGCGTATTCGCTGGCTATCCAGGGAGGAAGCAAATCGGTTGATTGAGTGCTGTTCTGAAAGTATCAGACCAATAGTCACCTTTGCTCTGGTTACAGGACTTCGCCGATCTAACATCATTGATCTGGAGTGGAATCAGGTAGACATGCAAAGAAAGGTGGCGTGGATAAATCCTGAGAATGCAAAAGCAGGCAAGGCCATTGGCGTGGCCTTGAATGATACAGCCTGCAAAGTTCTGCGGGGGCAGATAGGGAAGCATTCACGATGGGTATTTGTCCACACCAAAGCATCAACGAGATCTGACGGCACCAAAACAGCAGCAATCAGGAAAATGCGAAAGGATGACAATAGTGCATGGCGTAGCAGCCTTAAGCGTGCGGGTATAACAGATTTCCGCTTTCACGATTTGCGGCACACTTGGGCTAGTTGGTTAATCCAGTCCGGCGTACCGCTTTCGGCATTGCAGGAAATGGGTGGTTGGGAATCCATTGAAATGGTTCGCCGGTACGCTCATCTGGCACCCAATCACCTAACCGAACATGCACGGAAGATTGACGCGCTATTGGGAGTTGGCGACACAAATACGACACAAGGAGGAAATCAGGCTGGTTTAAGAATTGCGTAAGTCATTGTTTCTTAATGGTACGCCCTACAGGGCTCGAACCTGTGACCTACGGCTTAGAAGTTCCTAGAACCACCTTTTAATACAGTCAGTTACCGCATCAGACCGCGCTCACACGTCCCAAGATGCAAAAAGTTAGAAAACTATATCAACAGATGCAAAAACATCCCTGTCCCAAGTTTGTCCCATCCTGCGGCCATTACTCCATGACCATCCCCGGAGTGAAACAATGGCGCATCCAAACACCCAAATTTATAGTCAGGGTCCATCCTGCGCAGTCGTCAACGCGGCACAGCTTTCACATCAAGGTAGTGATAACCCCAATCAGTGAGCGTAGTTTCTTCCGCTACGGCGATCTTCCTGGTTAGCAGAGCAGCCGCAAACACTTCAATGTCATACGGCGGCGGGGTACCAGTATTCTGACCAATAGAGCCCACTCTCGGTGGCGCGCCGCGCTGAATTGATGTTGCTGAGTTGATTGGTAGCGTCGCCTGAGTAGCCTGGCCGTTTACGACAATACGCATGACGTTTTCAGCTGCCGAATAGCTGCCGATAATGACGATAGGCTTGTCAGTAATCGGGATGCTGATTGATAACTGCGTGGTCCGACCCGTTGCTGGCGTACCCGGTGGCGATTCTGTTTGCGTCACCGCAAATGTAACGTTCATTTTCCCTTCGTCGCCATGGTCTGCAAAATACAGCGAAGTGCCGTTAGTGCCGCCGTCAGGGCCGTTGCTCAGGTTATTGGAGATGATGAACTCGTTGCCGACTTTCTGGTTTGCGAGTGTTCGCGCCGTTTTAGCAATGGCGAAAAATGTCATTGCGTAAACCTGCGCCACTTGGGTGCTAATGTAATTTAGATGGCGACGGAAAAGAGCGCTATTGGCATTGCGCGCCGGGGTTCCCGTAACAATGCCGCCAGGCATGTTGCGAGACAGATTCTGCTCGAGTTTTTCAGAAGTGCCGAAGAGATTGATATAGCCCCATCCACCCAAAGTCTCGTCCAGAGGGGGTTTAAACCATGCGCGAGTTGATCCCCAGTCTGCATCTGGTACGCGAACTGAAATGCCTGTAGTACTCATGAAATAATCTCCGGGTAAATGATTTGCGCTACAGCAAAGTTATTCTGTGGGTACGGCAAGCCCACTAGGTCAGGTATGTTAGTTTCTGGATACTTTGACTCTGTAAACTTGTATGGATACAACGATTCCATATCGTCAGAGTCGCAAACGTTCCCTGCGCCCTCATGGTTAAGTTTGGGGGCATACGTTATTTTTAGTTGCCCCACCGGCTTACGGTTAAGCTCAGCGCTAATAATGGTATCCGCTGCAATCTTGACATTATAAATAACCAATGCGCCTTCATCATCGTTAGCAATAAAACCTTTATCGGAAAAAACAACCCCACCGGCCGACTCATTAGTTAAATAATAAGAGGGCTTGAATTTTAATGGTGGTTCCCATACGAGATAACCAAACAATAAGGTAGTACCATAACATTTTGCCCAAATTATCTTTGTTGTGAAAAACGCCTGGCGTCGGTCAAGCACCATGTGCATAGCCTTGCCAAAGAACATGGCCGCCCAGCGAATTCCATTATTATCACGATGATTTGACTTGTCTGTTTCAAAGTAATTTGGCTTACACAGTGTTATATTTTCGTTTTCTTCATCCAATTCTATATGCGCTTGACCAATGGATTTATTCTCGATGTCAAACGTCCACCATTCACCCGTTTGCTCCGTGAACACTGCGAGCTTATCCCCAAACCCGAACACTGACCTACCTGCATTTTCCGTAGCTTCAAAAATGTCCAGACCTATCTCCTTGAACTCATCTTTATCAGGAGTTGTGTTCGGTCTGTTTCGGTCATAGTCGTACTCGTTCCCGCTATACAGCATGCCTACAACGGAAGCCCTGGCCCCTGCAGGGAGCGTATTTTTGATTTGTTGAAATGAACGAACCAGCCGGTTTTCGAAATGACCAGTGCTTGCGCCTGGTGCCAATTCTTTAATCGTCCGTCCGGGAACGGAAACATTCACAACGATAATTTTACGAGTAGGGTCAGCGTATACACCACGATATTTTCTCTGCAGCGCTCGCCAGAAGTTTACCGCCGGAATGCCGAGCTCTTCACCCTGGTTGTTTGCGCCACGCTCCAAAGCATCAATCTCATCATCAGTCATGATCCGTGCAATTGGCTGCTCAGTGTTTGGAACCGTCTGCGTCACGCTAACAGCATCTTTCAGCGTGGCCGCGCCAAGCGGGTTAAAGGTCCCTTCTACAGAATTACCGCGCACAGAGTCGCCAAGCATCAACACATTACCTGGCTCTATCGGCTCGCGTGTAAGATGGCGCCATGCTTGATAACCACTACCCCAGCTTTGTCCATAAACCACGATAATGTTGTAGTCATAGATGGCAGCGGAGATAGAAGAACTGATCGGCTTTTTCTTCGACTGCGCATACAGCTTGTTCTGCATGTCCATCACATCGAGAGAGTAATCAGGCTTGCTGTTATTAATAGACGTATCGATGAGCACGTTACCGATGCCGTCGTAAACAATAATGTTACCGCTAGTGTTGGTCATGACAGAATACCCGCCACAAGAGAAACCCTCTTTTGAGATATTAAAAGCACTTGAACCCATACCGCCATTCAGCAAAAACTCAAATAAAACATTGCCTATACCGTCCTGAATTAAAGCGCCATAATCATTTGTGTTAAAGGTGGATATTATTTTTAATAAAGCGTTAACCAAGTCAGCGCCAGCTAACTCGGCCACCTCTAACGCGACTCCATTATTATTTATGTAATATTTGAATCCTTTACCAACCCCAAGGCCAACGCGAAATGCTTGCTGGTTATTCGTGCCGGCAATGCCTGCGATCGTCCCATCGGGGTCTTCAGGTGTCGTATAGAAAGTGCTGCCTGCATCCGAGATTGTCTGCGCGTCCGCTGCGGCAGTCTCCGCGCGGTCAGCATCAGCAGAAACTCTTTCGGCCGTTTCAAATATACCATCTGCTGCGGCGACAGCCCCCAGTTCGGCCTTTTGTGCAACAGCAGCAGAATTGGCTGCAGAAAGGGCGCTGCCTTTTGCAGCTTCTGCATATGCATCACCAGCGGACGCGCCAGCTGTGCGGCGCTGACCGAGGGACACAGAAACCCCTACCACGTCAGTGACTGGCAAACCATTATTAGACATGATTTATTTCTCTGATTAATTCGAATGGTAATTAATACCCAGTGGCTTCCCAATAAGCAGATAATTCATTTGAGTTCATCCACACATTGAAACCTGAATTATTAGCACCTTGGGCAATAATATTATCAGCTGAACCGCCACTAGAAGTAACTTCTCGCAGAGTTAAGTTCACACCTAAAACACGATTGGGAAATTGAATTGGAAATATTACGGGGTTTGAGTTGGCGTTGCGATTAACAATTCCTCCTTGTGTTATTTTCCCACTTGAATCGCGAGACCACCAGCGGTCACCATCAACATGAAATTCATTCGGCTTATTGTTAGGGCTATAAACTCGCTGTTCACCCTCAAAGAAGCCACCATTTGCCCGCATGGAACCATCATTTCTAAACTCGAACCAGCCATCAGCACCACCATTGGCCACATGAATACCAAAGAAGTGATGCTGACCAATGCGTTCATGCTGGAATAAGTCAACAAACAAATCACCGCCACCCTGTATGCGCATACCGTTCGTTTGTCGTTCATTATTTATTGGGTCTTGCAGACCGCGTTTCATAATGAAATCCAGCCCATCGACTTTAAGGTTACGACTTGCCGTAATATCTGGGGATGTTACAGAGGCAGAACCCATATTTCCGCCAACACTAACATTACCATCAACTTCAACATCGGCCTCTACATGTAAATCACCGGACATCACATCACCGGTTTTTTTCACATATCTGGTATCTAAACTACTAGTATTATAATTAAATAAAGCCTTTGTGAGTGATACTTTTAGCCTTGCAAGATTTCCATCGTCGATAACATCATCACCAGACTGTTCACCGATGAAATCGCCTAGAACCGCAGCCATTACAGAAGACTGCCTCCAAACCTTATTTAGCTGTTCACTTTTAGCGATCCCTGAGTTGAAACCAGCCCCTACTGCTGGAAGTGCCTCATATTCTTCCTGCGATAGAACATTTGAATACTCACCGATTGCGAACGGTTTAAAATCATTCTTTGCCATTTATCCCTCCACAACTTCGTAATTGACGGTGATCCCCATCGGTTTTATCGAGAGGTAACCTTGTCGAATAATTTCTTTGGTAATTGCCGGTATGGTCGCTCCGCTGGCGGTGATCGTCATACTCATGTCCAGGTTGTCGGTAAACGAGATTGCGATACCCCCATCGGGATAGATGGCGGACAGGATGGCGGGTAACGTTTCTACCGTTCCATCCCAGTTATTAGCGCCAATTTTTGCGCGCAATACCGTTCGGTACGTATCGTCATCCAGGTCGATATAGGCGTCGCCGGTGTCGTAACGCCCTTTCCACGAGCCCAAATCGAAACCCAGCTCCGGATCATCGAAAGAGAAATAATGATTCACTGCCGGCGCACGAATGCGGCGACCACGCCCAACCCATAGGCCTATCACATCGAGCTGAGCACCGACGGCATCGTCGAGGTCAAAGGCTGCTACAATAGCGCGTATGCTTCCCTGCTGGCGGTATAAGGCCTCAGTAACGGCATTGACGGTGGCGTAATACTTTGGAAACTGGCAGTGATAGGAGGGGATCCGTGCGGTGTATTTATTGGTCATCATGCCACCGTGATAATTTCGATATTCGCCGACGAACAGGTCGCAGATTCGTTGAACGCGATCGAAATATTGGCTTCGTTCATCGTGACCGCGTCTTTGCCGATGCTGACCGTCATCAGGTCGTAGGTTTTCCCGCTGGCTGTATTACCGAGGTTAGCCGGGACATATAAGCGCGAGAAATAGACGGTATCGCCGATGTACAGCGTATTGATGTAGTCGGACACGGCCTTTTTGATGTCTTCGCCGATATCGCTGGTATAACCCGGAAGCACCTTAATCTTGATAGCGGCGTAAATCGTGACTTTGGTCGGCCGGAAAAAGTGGATTGCTTTGTCCACGCCGTAGGCATCCTTGACGATCACTTCCGTGGTGCCGAATGTCGGCGCGCCTGGTGACTTTTTCACGGCGATGATTTTGGCTATTTCTTCGGCGTCACCTCCATCTACCACCATCGAAACCGAATGCGCCGGCACGCCGTTAATATCGGTTTCCGAGGTGTCGTTGTCATAGCCCTTATAGCGCGTCACACCGGTGATATTGGCGATGGCACCTATCAGCCCTTCCATGACCGTGCGGGACGGTAGCGCGACGCTGAGCGCCTGCCGCTGGCGAAGTTCAGCGTCAGTTTCTACCGGCTTTCCGGCGGTGGCCGCCTCCGGGTTTGTGACTGACTGCCAGCCGCGGGTTGGTGTGGCGATTTGCGAAACGTCGCCAGGCAGCGCGGTAATCGCGCCCGCCTTCTGCGCCGTCGCCGTTACCACCGCCTGCCCGTGGATATCGAGCTCAACCTCTGCCGGCAGATCCCAGACATTCCCCGCGCTGTCACGCACTGAGGCATTTCTGATAACGATGCCGACCTGGCCGACCAGCCGCACATCCACCGTGGAGTTTGACGGCGCCTTGCGGCTGATCCCGTTAATTTTGACGTTGCTCGCCAGCCCTGCACCTGTGCCTGTCGCCGGGCTGAATGCGTTCCAGGTAGAGAGCGCCGCATTATTGCCACCGTGCATGGCATAAGCGATCAGCGACAGCAGCACGCCGTCTTTGCTGTCAGACTCGATGTAGATGTCATCCCCATAGATACCGCGAAAAATCGTTTTCCAGCCGGTGAGGATGCTCTGGAAATCGGGCGCACTCATCCCTGCCGCCGTTATTTTTGGCAGCATTGCATCAATGATGTCTTCATACATAGGCTGTTACCGAGGTTTGTCCGTATGCGGTGTTTAGGGTGGCGGTGACAAGCAAATCGCGGGTTTCTACATCCCGCTGGCTCTGGTACTCGACAATCTCCGTTACGTTCGGCGTGCCGAGGATGCGCTCGCGGATCACGATGTCGTAGAGGCCCGACGTGTATTTGCCGAGTATCTGTGTCCAGTCGGTACCGGCGGTGGTATCGAGGAACCACTCGCCCTTTCGCAGTTGCAGGCGGCTGATCACCGCCATGCCCACCGCCTCAGGCGTGTTGATGAAGAAATCGCCCTCGCCGCGCCCGAAGCTGTAATCGCCGTTCTTGTCTTCTTTGCGGTATCTCATAGCGGCTCACTCGTCTCAGGCCCGTCATGTTCACGATGTTTATGAGCCATCAGGCTCTTCCCACCGGCTTTGACATCGTTGGTCACGTTCACAGGCCCCAGCATCGTCGCCGTACCGCCGCCATCGCCCATGCCCTGCGACAGGTTGCCGTTGATGGTCACGTTGCCATTGAGCACTATTTCGGGGGAGTTAATCTCCGTGCCGCCCTGCGCGCTGGCGGTCAGCTTTCCCGATGTGGTGACGTTCACCGCGTGGCTGCCAGGGTCGAGTTCTATAAATGCGGCGCCGTCGTCGGTGCGCAGTTGTGCGGCGCTGGTGCTGATGCCGCTGATTTTTTTGTCCTGCGACTGTGGGCCGACGATAGCGAAGGCATCGGACAGATCGTGCATGCGGCTATCAACCGATTCCTGAACGCCGCCGTTCTGCCACCAGAAATCAATACAGCGGTCCGAGAACACCAATAGGCACTCATCCCCCGCCTTCACAGGAAACGTCAGCGTGACCCCCCCGCCGCGCGGGAAAATGACAGGTACATCCACCAGCAACGGCAGGCTTAGGGAAGATTTTTTCCCAGCATCGTCAGACTCGTAACCTTTGACCGCCGGCTGAACAACACAGGTCACGGCGTCAGGGTCGAATGATTGGATGATGCCAGGCAGCGCCACACGCAGATTAGACATAATGTCATCGGTCAGCGCGGTGGCCATGTTCTGCTCACTGCCAACCTGAGAAGGGATTGATACAGGCATGAATTTTCCCCATAAAAAAACCCGCCGAAGCGGGTTACTGATCAAATATCAGGATTACGAATTTATCGAAGAGGTGCTACTTCTTATCGATTGTCGAAAGGAGATCAGCGTTTTCCAGAGTTAACGTGGCTTTTCTGTTAAAGATAAGCACGCAGATAACTCCAGAGAGCGCCCAAACAGCCCTCACCCGAGAAGATAAGGAACCGCCAAAAGTTATGACTAAGTCAGTGTTCACGATTAGCCTCTCTAAGTCTGTTGGCGAGGAAATGAAGCCATTTATTGAAGAAATTATCGCTCAGGAAAATAGAACCCTTCGCATACGGGCCAGAACAGGCGATTCGGTAAAAGCCGTTACCGCCGTGATAGGGTATGTCTTCGAATTCATCCAGAGCAAAGAGGTTTGCTATACGGTCGGCGCCATAGTCATCGCGTGGATAAGGTCAAAACATGGCAAGCGGATCTCTATAAAAAAAGATGGCTACGAATTAGACGCAAGAAATTTAACAGAGCAAGAGTTGTTCAAATTACTCAGCGAGACGGAGTCAAAAATTTCTATATCCGAAAAGAGCGAATAGCTACTTTACCTTCTCGCAGTCATAGGTCCCGAACACTCGAGGGGCATCCATATTGTTGCGGACGGCTTCGGCATTAAGAATGGCTTTGCCGTCTCGCTTAACATATTCGATGCCCAACAAACGCCCTGTTTTAGGGTCTTCAACCATCCACTGGAACATGATGTTGTTGTAGTCCTCTTTCAGCTTTAGAAAGGTGACTTTTTGGCTCAATGGCTTGGCTCCGTTAATTCGCATAAGGCCATCGCCTGGGCCAGCACTTAACCTGAATGGCCCACATTGCCCATCAGCAAAAGATTGAGCGGATACCAGTAACATGGCGAACGCAGCCATTTTGCTTAACTTCACACGTCACTCCTGTGGTAATGCCTTATTCAAGGCCGAGGTGGTTTGCAAATCTTTCGAGCCGCGCGCAATACACATCAGGTCCATGTACCAGGCGTTGCCCCTCGTATCCCCATGATAGTCGATACTGTAGACGATGTAATCCCCATCCATGTTGATGCTGGACGGCGGGATCCTATCGCCACGGCCGGTGTTTACTGACAGGTTGCCGTTGTCTTCCGTTTCTGCCAGGCGACCGCCAGCCATGGCTATATCGTCGTTTGCAAGTGAGGCGCGGTAAACTGCCGTCTGGTCGATACGGATCAGGCCGCCAAGCTTAATGTTCGGGTTAATCAGGCACCGGGCGTTAATGCCGTTCCCCATCGTCTGCTGCGGTCGGTCAATCAGGCCGGTATTGGCATTCAGAACGATGGCCTCATTCAGATATTTGCTTTCCGGCAGAATATGCACCTGGTTGTTCTCGAACCACCAGTTCGCCTTACACTGCCCGGCGATATCGTACATCAGAGCCGATGTCGTTTTGAAAATGACCTTCCCTCGAGGGAAAACGGTCGCTGGCATGTCCGGCACCGAACCGGGAGAGATCCCGAACGGGGCATAGGACTTCATCCCCTGATCGAACAGGTCGGCATACGTCCAGCCGGCGGCTACGGTTGTTTTCGTCACCGCTCCGAGATGCCCTTCCCAGCTGTCGATACATTGAAGCAGGACCCAACTGTCGGTCACGTTATCCTTGCCGGTTATCGTGAAGCGCACATCGCCGTTGAATATCAGCCCGAAGTTTTGACCATCACGCTGGCCACTCTGCGACTCATCGACGGTGCGAACCTTACCAACCTGTTCGGCATCGACATTAGGTGCGATACCGTCATAGCCAGCGATCACCCGGATGCGTGAAAACTCCTTGCCCGTAATTTTGTTTTGGGTGTCTGGGGACAGATTGTAAATTTTGAAGTTGCCCACAAACCCGTTGAACACGGTCGCGGGCATTTTCTGAATATCGAACAAAACTTTAAAGTCGGTCAGGCTGACGCCTTTTCCTTGCTGGTCGAAAAGTTGCAGCTCAAAATGGCGCATCCAGTTTTGACTCATGACCTACTCCTGCACGTAGTAAAGATGGCAGCCGATCCCGAGGTTGGTTTTTGTCGGCAACTCCGGTTCGTTGTTGTCCACCAGCACCGCCAGCGCGCCTTTTAGCCCCAGATGGGCGTATTGCTCAAGCAGGTTGATACCAGGCACCAGCGGAATGCTGTTCACCAGCTCTGCTGCGGCACCGTCCATCAAGTCCAGCAACCAGCCTGCCTCATCACGCCACGTGATCCGCATGTTGAGCTGCTGCTCGCCAAGCGTGATGGCGAATTGCTGGTTAGTCGGCGTTAGCGGTATTTCCTGAATATTCATCCACCACCTCGGTTTAAAATCCCGAACAGGGGATTGAAGCCACCCTGAACTTGGAACAGCAGGCTTTCGTTTGTCGCCTTTGGTGATTTCACACCAGCATCCTGAACGGGCGCCGTGCTGACGCCATCGGCCATATCCGACTTATCTGCCACGGTAATGCTCTGGGTTTGCGTGATGATGACCTCACGTAGAGTCAGCGCGCACATCAGAACGTTCTCACTGATTTTGTCAGTGGTAACATCCAGCGATTTGATCAGCATGTTCTGATACTGACGTTTGCCGGTGGTGACGTCGAAGGGCTGACGGTCGCGCTGCATGTTGAGCAGTTTCTGGTATACGTCGCGAGGGCTATCACCCAATGATAGGCCGCTGCTGAGGTCAAACATCTGGGTAGTATCAACCCCATCCAGCAACGAGCCGCCACCAGCAAAGCCAAGCTCCATTGTCACCTCGGAGGGTCGCCGATACGCATGGTCTGAAATAAACCCCGCACCTTCAGCGGTAGGCCGCTCTACGGGGTGTTCAGTGATCTCCAGCGTGTCGTTGTGCTTTTCCGAGATAACGACGCTCGGCACGATGACGCCGATCTTTCTGGTCTGTTGCGAAAACAGCACCGAGAGAATATCCATTAACCCACCCTCTTCAGTTGCTGCGTAAGTTGAGAGTTAACCTCTACCTGTTTGCCGGCTGCAGCTTTACCCGCACTGACCGGATCACTCACGCCGTGGATGTGGATATTGGTTTCCTGTTGCACCGAGGCGCCGCCGGTTGCCGAACGAGCAGCCATTCCCACCACTTCGCTGCTGTAGGGGTTGCGGCCATTTTCATGATGGATAATGCCGCCCATCAGCGCCGACATGGTGCTCGGATCACGCAGGTTTAATCGAGCATTAGGCGAGACGCCCATCATGTCAGACAGCCGTTTGATGTAGGCGGCGGTGTTGTTCTCGTTCCCGGGCGCCCACGTCGTGATGATGTCTGAAATCGTCTGCAGACGCCGCCCCGTGGTTTTCCCGTCGAAGTAGCGCAGCAGTTGCCTCGCCATGGCCTTCAGGCCGTCGAATGCGGTTTCGAACCGGGCAAACCGGCCGCCGGGACGCTCCAGAGTAGCACCAGCCTGGCCGACATAGTCGATGTTCCCCGGGTTGTTGTTGCGTATTCCTCGCGGCGTACCGGCAGACTGTGCATGCTGATCGGGTTCACCCTGGCGCCATGGCAGCAGCTTGCGGCCCCATTCATCCACTGTATCGCTACCGGGTAAATGGTTGAGGAGATTCGCGACAACGTTGTTTTTCAGCCAGGGGTATTTTTCCTCAAGCGGCTTGGCGACATACTCCTCCAGCGCCAGCGCCCCACCAATCACCCCGGCCCGACCTATCCCCTTAAATGCTTTGGACAGGCCGCCAACACTCTTCGTCACGGAGCTGATTGCGCCAATCATCTTCGCCGCCCAGCTTACCGCGATAAACCCAGCCAAGATTTCCAGAGCCGTTTTCCAGCCGCCGACGGCATCTTTGAGATCGAGCAGTTTGTCGCGCAGCCAAATCATCGCAGCCTTGGCCTGGATGATTGCTGGCTCCCACGCCTTCCAGTCGATCAGGCTCTTGCCGCCTTCTTTCCAGGTCTGATAATCGTCCCAGAGCAGTGCAAGGCCAATCACCAACGCGGTGAGCATGCCGATAGGCGACATCAAGAATGCGCTGTTCAGCATTCGCCAGGCCACCAGCAACGCCCCGAACACACCCAGCAGTTTTTGCGATTCGGTATCGAGCCCTTTCCACCACTCGATCACCTTGTCGATTGCCTGGTAGCCTCGGTACAGCATTCGCCCGAATGCCTCCGCCAGCCAGAGGATGCTTTTCACCGTTTTGGTAATGAAGCCCTCTATCTTGGGGAAATTGTCCATGATGCGCTTGCGTAGCGACTCAAGCGAGCCGCTTAGACCTCCGGCAAGGTCAGAGCCTATCTTGTCCTTTGCCATGCCCAGAAGCGCCGTCAGGCTGCGCATAGAGGTCATGAATTTATTGGATTGAGCAGCCGCCTTATCCGAGTCCAGACCAACGGCCTTCAGCATGCCCTGGTAATCCGCCGTAAAACCGGAAATCCCCCGGCGCATCGCGAGCAGCGTGTTTTCATCAATGCCCAGCATCTGCGCGTACTGGTTAGCGCGGTACTGCGGCATGCTGCGCAGCTTGTCGCCGACGCCGGTAAAAATGGCGGCAGTGTCGCGCATCTGCCCGTTTGCGCCACGTGTCTGCACGCCCAGGCGGTTCAGGAAACCCTCGGCCCCTGGGTTATTGCGGATGAAACGAGCGAGGCTTTCCAGTGAGCTCTGCGCAGCGGCTGCGTCTGAACCTGTTTGTGATGCGGCATAACCCAGCGCGCGAATACCGGCAACGGATGCGCCGGTGCGCTGTGATGCCCAATACAGCTTGTCGGACGCCTGGGCGACCTTCGTAGTAAAGGCAATGACTGACAGCGCGGCTCCTTCTACCGCCACACCCATTTTGAGCACGTTAGCCGTAACGCCAGCGACGACGGCAGAAAATTTCCGCTCGCCGGCAGAGTCGATTTCGAAGCCCAGTGAGATCAGAAAGTCCTTGATGGTTTCAGCGTTCATTGTCCTGTCTCCACTTCTCTATCTTCGCTTCGTTATCGGCTTTCAGGTCCAGATAATCATTCATCAGTGCAATGTCGTAGAGGTCAATGCGCCCATCCTTGAGCGCCTCAAAATTGCACATACCCGCATCTACAGGCCGCATGATGTAATCCTCACCGCCAGGCAGAACGCCCAGCGTTATTCCTGCGCCTGGTCGTCCTTCTCGCTGCCTTGGAGTTCTTGCAAAAAATTTCCCAGCGAGTCCCCAACCACCTTGCCGACGATCTGCAGCATGGTCATCAGATCGATGTCATCAAACATCAGCTGGCCGCCGGTGAATACGGCGTTAAAGTTTTTGCCGTTCTTCCGCGACACCACCGCAAGGCATGGGTGGATGATGGCGTTGCAGTCTTCCTCCTTTAGGTCGGCAATAGACTGAGCGATGATCGGAAGCGCTGACTCAATGGTGATTTTCCCACCTTTCAGCTCGCCCAGAATGCCTGCCAGCACCGGCAGGAGTTTGCGGGAAACTTTCAGCTGTTCAAACACGCCCAATTTGACCGCGCTGTACTTCTGGCCCTTGATTTCAAATTCCATGAATTACCCCTTAAAACGTGCCTAGCAGCTGGTCAATCTTGCCACAGTCGAATACCCAGGCGACGGTGTTACCGTCTTTGGCGTTCGTGTGATCTGGTTGTTTCTGGAAAGCCACGCTGCGCGCGGTGGTGACGTCATTACTTGATTTATTTCGAACCACAATGACGTTATTGCCCCAGGTTGCTGAGGAAAGAGACTGGGCGTTGTACATCACCGATAACTTGGCGTGCACTGGGCTGGTTTTCAGCAGGCTGACAGTAATAGTGCCGGATTTGCTCGCGTGAAGGCTGTGCATCACCTCCCCGTCAGCACCGGTCACCATGGTGTTTTTGTTTTCCGACATGGTGATGGTGATCCCCTCATCGGAAGTCGCCGCACCGTTGCCGAGGTCGATTGAACCGCCGACGCCGGTGATGTTGGCCGATACGTCCAAAAAGCTGTAAGTAGACATTCCCCGGCTCCTTAGCGGTTAACGTTGATGATGACGTCGCCGAAATGCACGGCACCAGCCAATTTGATTGCGCACTGGATCACCGGCGCTTTACGCGCCTCACGCTCTGCCTGGGCCTGCTGGGCAATCGGTGGTGCGTAGGTGTAATATCCCTTGGTCAGTGTGTCGCCAGTGCTCAATGCGCCGAAGCTGTCACCTCCCCACACACCAGGAGCAATCAGGCCGTTTTCCACCCCCTGCGCCAGTGAGGCTTCGACGTTGGTCAGCAGTCGGGTAACACCCTCGTCGGTCTGAGGCACCTTGGTGTTGCTGGTATAGAGCAGGTTGTAATAGTTGGTCTGCACGTAGTTCTGCAGCCAGTCCAGGCCATGGCGTTCGTCGAAGAAGTCGGCGTTACACATCACCCCTTCCTGCAGGATCGCCGTGTCGTTGTCATAGTTGACGAACACGTTGCAGTTTTTCGCCTGCAGCGTCAGCGCCTGGGTTTGCGTCAGCGTTTCCGCTACGATGCCAGGCTCTTGTTTGAACTTTAGGGTGATAGTGGTATTGAAGCCGCTGAAATTGACGGTAAAGGCGCGGCCCAGAATCGACACGGCGGCGTAAGGGCTCTGACTTGAATACTGCACGCAGGTAGTACCAAGGAAGGCTGCTTTTAGGCGACTGGCAATGTCGGTGTTATTGTCAGCGTCCAGCACGGCGGTATTTTGCGTTGTATGGGCGTAGATACGGGTAACGCTGTCGGACTGAATTTGCTCGGCAACTGCTAACACCTCGTCATCGCTGATCGTGTCGGCGATATAGAGACCGTACCATTTAGAAGACAAGTCGATAAATTTCGCGACGCATTCAGCGATAGTTTCAGCCGGCTGCCGGGCGATAACCTTCGCGCCAGTACCTTCGAGGATACCCATCAGTACTGAAATATCGGTGCCTGTCGCGTTTGGCGTCGCATAGCCCACTGCCGATGTATCACCTGCAGTTTTTGACGTAACAACAAAGCGCGCATTGTTCGCATCCCAGACGACGGTCGCGGTGGTCAGCTTCTCCGCCACGCGGGCGGCGACGCCGTTCAGATTGGTTTCTGCCGACAGGTCCACGCCGGAAACCGTTTTAACCATTCCATCGACGCTGATTTTCATCGCGCCATCTGTCACGGCTGTAAAGTTGGTCATTGCCTGTTGCGCCGTGTTCAGGATTGCTCCACGCAGCGCCGCAGCGGTGTCATCTTTCACCCAGCGACCGACGTACAGGTCGATCGGCTGTGGTCGCTGCCAGTAGTAGACCTGCGCAGCCATTGCCTCCGGTGCTTGAATGCCAAAGTCAGATTGCACACCAGCGATACCGGAATAGGCGCGCATCCGCTCGCTAGCGTCGATCACTGCCGAAGAACCGATAATCAGCAATGAACCAAAGTTTCGAGCCTGCGCCGCGCGCAAGGCCATATTTACCGTGACGCCGACGACGTTACGGACAGGTAATCCCTGTGCCATAAATTATTCTCCGAAGAATTTAACAGATGCATCCACCAGCGACTTAATGTCGTATTCGCGGATCACTTTGCGGCGCAGGCGCACGGCTATGTCATACCGTCGCACCCACTGGTTATTGATGAGTTCTGGAAGGTTTAATATCCGACCGCAATCCAACAGGGTCAGACCGATTTTTTGCAGTTCGTCGTTGTTCTGCGAGACAAACAGCCCATTACGGAATTGAGTCGCGACAGACATCCCCTGCGGGCCATAGAAGCAACATAGAGTTTCGATAGTTTCATGCGACCACTGCTCGGCACTCTCAGCTCCCTGAACATGTGCCGGATACATATCATCAGGCAGACTGGTAATGCCGAACGCACACCAGGTGGTTCCGTTTTTCGGTATCTGGATTTGTGGGTCAGTCCAGCGGGGATAGACGACGTTTTTATCCAGCCCAGTCACTCCACGGATCCAGCGACTAAGTAGTCGCTCCAGTTCCTCGTCGTAGGCAGGGCCGTTACCGGTCGGAGTGAGATATCCGGGTGTTGTGCTGTCGTTACTCACTTAACCCCCTTCCTGCCCCACCAGCTCACAGTGGGCCTGAACAAAACCGGCGCCATAGCGGGTGTACGGATCGACAAACGTTACCCGATACAGTCCGCCGTTATAAACGACAAGGTCGGCATCAAGATTGGGGCCATCAGCGGCGCTCTTGCGGCCCTGAGTGAGCCTGAATTGCGTCACGATAAGAATGGCACCGTTAATGTTCTGGCCGGCGGCCATACGCCTTGCTTCTAGCGAACGGTCAACGGTCACTACGCCGGTAAATGGGATTTCCTGAGGGGTGTTGATCGGAAAGTTGTCATCGTCCGTCGTCTGTATCTGCCGACGGCAAACCAGAGAGAAATCGACAAAGTCCGGATCCAGCAGCACCTCGGTCACGTCGAGAAGCGGCATTATTTACTCCTTACCACGTAAGTGATTGAGCGCAGCAGGTAGCCGTGAGCATAGAGCGGCTTATCGCCTGGTAGTCCCTGGGCTCGTCGGTTTTCGAGAGTTTTCTCAGAGAGAGGGTGAAGCCTGTCACCCGCACCAATAACCGCCTTGGCACCATCCCGCGCAATCTGGCCAGCGCTTTCAAGTTCTCGCTGAGCCACGTCCGTTTTCCCATTGAGAGCAGCTACAGCAGCCGCCTTTAGGTGTTCAGTGGTTCGCGGCTTGGTGTCCTCGACACCCATATCCAGAAACGGCCGAGGCGGCAGCGTGACGGTTTGGCCGTCAAGTTGTACCGTTGCCCCGGTAGACTGCAGATAACCGATCTCCGCATTGTTCAGGGCTTCCCCATCCTCCCGCGTGGCGTTGGCCTCTGGTATGCCCACCAGCACATCCATTTTTGAAAGCGAGCGCAGGGAGGACAAAACCGATTCGGCGTTATCCTTCCTGACCTTGAGCCCGCTTTTCATAGCAACTGCCTCCCGCCCGCTCCGAACATCGACCACCACCAGAAGAATTCACGGCCATAGCCGGTGTTATTCCAGAAGCCGGCATCCGGGTTAATCACCCCAGACACGTCATAGCTGACGCTGACCTTATCGACCGACTTGGACGTCGCCACCCCTGCCGAACCATTGCTGTTAACCATGCCAACAGATGCCCCAGCCAGCGCGCGGCCACGCAGTTCGGTGTAATGCGCTATAAAAAGCTCGGCGAGATACACGAACTGGTCACTCAGCACGTCCTGATTGAGGATGGTGTCGGCCTGGCCAAGGTAGAAATTTACAGCGGCGTCGGGATAGCGGGTTTTATCGTTGAATTCGGGAAAGTCAGTGCGGAACTGCTCATTTGTTGGTAGCAGACTGTTTTTTGGCATTCTCGGCCCCTTTTTCGCCGTCAGGCTCTTTAGCGGGTTCCTTTCCCAACTCCAGCAGCTTCTGCAGATCGGCGATAGTGGCCAGGTGCTCGTCAATTGTCTGATCGCGCACATCACGCTGCTCGGTCAGCTCAGCAACCTTGTCTTTTTCCAACTCCAGCAGCTTCTGCAGATCGGTTACTTCACCTTCCAACGCGGTAACACGCAAAGATAAATCGGCGGACTGCTGCTCCTGCTGCAAATCGGATTCAGTCAGCGGCTTTACATGGTGGGTGAATGCCCAGTGTTTCTTAACGTGCTCGGGGAAGCCGTCGTGAATGCCGGGCGTCAGCTCATAGCGGCTGCCATCAGCAAAGCTGAGAGAGGCGGCCGAAGATACGATGTATTTCATTTGCAATGCTCCATGAAAGGCGGGTTTCCCCGCCATCAGTTATCAGGCCGCCGGCACGTCAAGGTAGGCGATGGTGTTGGAATAAGGCGTTTCCACCTGGCCCAGTTTGCCGTAGTACACAGTGAGCTGCTGCATGCCGCGATACTCAAGCGGAGTGCTCAGCAGTGGAACCATCGGGAAGCGAACATATTGTTCGTCCTGGGTGTAAGCGACAATACGATGCGCACCACCTGCACCACGTTTGGACGCCCACTTCATGGAGACGATTTCCAGCGGCTCCCCGTTTTCCTGGAACGCAATAGTGTTAATCTTCACGTATTCCAGTACGGAGATGTTGCCAGCAGAAGAAACCTTCTTGCTTGCCAGCAGGCCGAACAGTTCAGGCGCAAGGCCGATTTTCGCCGGGCATATTGCATAACCTGAGCGTACCCAGCCGTCGGTCAGCACCAGGTTGATGTCCTGCACAATAACGTCAGGATCGGTTGTTGCTGTCCAAGCAGCCGACGCAGCGATCGGCGTTACCGATGGCAGATTAAGCAGACCAGAAACACCCAGCTCAGTATCGCCGATGTACACCTGTTCGTCGGTGTCCATGTTCCATTTCAGCTTCATGCCTTCGTACTTCTGTGCGTCAATAGGACGGCCAAGCTGTTGAGCCGATGCCAGCTCCAGCACGGTCCAGCCCACTTCCTGTGCCCACGGAGTCAGGTTGTTTCTGGTTGGCTGAATATCCAGCTCAATGCCCGGGATCGCCGTTCCTTTCTTACCCATCCAGTTTTTACCATGTGGATTCGGGCCACCGACGCTTGCGAAGTCGGTGTTGGTAAAGGAGGACACTTCATCCGCGATGGAGATGTCGCTACGCAGCGGCATATCGCGCGTCCATTTCGTAGATACCAGTGGCATATTCAGCCGCTGATCCATGCGCTCCAGTTCGCCGACGAGGAAAACGCCGGCGGAGTCGATGGTAGCTCGGTCAATAGTAAACATTCAGTATTCCTCAGATGTTAAAGGCAATTTCGACACGGCCATCAGCTTCGCCTGGCCCCATTACCTCTGCACTTACCAGCTGAGGCGTGTTCTCTGCGGTGGCGTCCGGTGTCAGCACGAAAGTGCCCACAGGACTGCCAGTAGTACCACCAGCGACACGAACGTAAATTGGATCGCCTTTCTTAGCGCTCGTCGCTGTGCCGGCGGTCGCTTTAACGCAGATGTAACCGCGCTTCAGGTTGTCGGCCACCTGGTTCACATTGACACCCAAGTACGCCAAATCGGCATATGAGGTGATCGGATACGGACGAACCAGAATTCCCTTTACCTTGTCGATAGTGTCGCCTGATTCCAGCGGCACAAACTTGTCGCTCACGTATTTTCCGGCCAAGCCATATGAAGCGAATTGCTTCAGGTGGTCGAGGGTCACCGGCTCAACGGTGAGGTCGCGGGGACGCGTCACGGCCCCGGCAATGCCCATAGGCATCCGCGTTAAATAAGCATTTCCAGCCATGTTGATTACCTTATTTGCGTTCGTTCCAGAATTTACGGTTCAGCTCATTAATCTGGGCTGGTGTGAGATTTTTAGGGGCAGCTGCACCGTCGATGGTGTGCTTATTGATTGGCAGTGGCGTGATCTGGTTTTTCACCTTGTTCATCTGCACGGCAGCAGTGAATACCGCATCAACGGTCGCCTTTGGTGCCTTACTGAAGTCTTCAACACCGAATGCCTTCATGCTGTCACCGGTGCGCAACGCGTGGTTTAGCACCTGGCGCTTGAGCCCTTTATCACCTTTCGGCTGAAAGCCAGGACAGATGATTTCTGCGTCCGAAATGATGTTGCGTTTGAACGCCGCATCACCGGTCACCTTCTTATCTTCTTCGGCATCTTCATCACCCGTAGGCGTGTCATCGTCCGGATCCGCGTCGGTGGTTTTACCCTCCAGCTTGTCCAGTCGAGAAAGAATAGCGTTGGCCCACTCAGGAACTTCCGCATCCCCCGTTTTCGCTGGGTCTTCTGGATCTTCATCAGTGGTCGTGCGGTTCTCTGCTGGCAGCGATGTTGCCTGCGAAGGCATGTTGATGTTGATAGTGGAACCGGGGATATTGCCCATGCCGTCAGATGGCAACTCCGGCGCTTCGTCGATGAGTTTATTCAGCGCATCCTCATCTTTCGTTTTAATGGCCTTAGCCAGGTTTTTAAGCCATGACATTATCGGCTTCTCCTTTTTGGTTGATGGGGCAGAATCCCCGATAGCACAACGAGAACCCGCCCGACCACGGTCTATGCCGACAGCCAGATGGTTTCCTGTGATTTGGTACTGCTTACCTTTGCCAGGTGATAACTGCTTGTATTGGGCGTCATAGCCGCAGCTGACGTCGGTCAGCCCTGAGTTAATCCGGTCAATAGCCTCCTGCCGTTTCACCAGCACATCGGCGATCAACAGATCTGATTTATCGCCAGTACCGCGACGGACGTTCTGGATGTGCCCGTGGGCCAATTCCGCGAAGTTGGACGGATTGACGAAAACGATATTGCCTTCACCGTCATCCGGGTGTTCCACCGTGACGGCTACCCCCTCAAAGCTCGCGATGGTTTCCGTGGAGAAAACCTCGTCTTCGGTGCGGTAGACGTGCACCAGTCCATCCAGTCCAGGATCGAGGTCAATCTCTTCCGGCAGGTACGTTTGCACACCGGTGCGGGCGATCGGCACGTCCTTGCATAACAAGGCACCGTCCGCCGTCTGGTAGCGGGTTTCGCCCAGACGGGTCGTGAAGAAATATTTCATGGGTTACCTGCTGAAAGGCGGGCATAAAAAAACCGCTCAGAGGCGGCTCGTTATTTTCTCGGCCTGGGGATATCTACCTCAGACCAACATTTGCAATTTGGCAGGCATCCAGCGTGCCCTGTCATGCCGTCTAGCGTCGGCGGGTTATGCCAGTAAACGAACTTATCTCGCATTTTTTTATGTGATGGCCGTGTGCCTACCCCCTCGATACGCCACCAATACCCCTCAGAACCCACTGACAGCGCGCGGGCCTGCGTCAATGCGCCTGTTGCTCTACCAATCTCAGTACGAGCAATCATCTTTGCCCTGCTGGCTGCGACGTCGCCAGACTGCATAATCATCTCGTACAGTGCATCAGGCCGTTCACCGTTGATGGTTGCCTCTATCGCTCGCTGCTGTATCTCACGAACTCGGTCGGCGGCCTCCAGCGGTAGGGATTTCATTAATTGGATTTGCCGGTAGACAATGTCCTGCGTCACCTGCCCGATCGGCGTGTTACCGACTACATCACGCAAGCCCTCGGAAATCTGCTGCGATACCGACTTCCACTGGTTCCACTCCTCACGCTCCACCTGCAGGAACATTTTCTGCCCCACCATAGCGGCCCAATCGTCCAACACATGCGAGTAGTCGATGAGGTGATCAGCGGCTGTCTCAGCGCTGGTCTGGGAACCATCGTAGGAACCAGTTACGATTTGGTTTATTTGGCTGACTATCCCCAGTAGGCTTTTCTGATACTGGATTTCCGAACGCCGGCGGAGGGCCGGTTTCAGATTCAGACTCCGCATACTGCGACTTCGCATCTTCAATATCCTTGTCGGTGATAGAACCGCCAATGCCGATCACGTCAGACAGGTTGCGCAGGTCGTTCAGTGCTGCTGCAGGCGACATTCCAATATCACGAACGGCCGTTGCAAGCGCACTGGCCACGTTGTTTGCCATCGTCGCGCGGTCGGTGTCCGACATCTCCCAGAGCTTATTGAACTCGAAGGAAAAATCCTCCGGCAGCTTTTCACCGAACTGCGAACGCCAGGTGATATCCATGAGCCAGCGAATATGACGGCGTAAACGGCGCTCCTGCAGTGAGTTAATCCGGCTGTAGTAGTTCTCCAAATCCCCATCACCGGTACTGAAACCGGATGGCGACTGCCCGAACAAGCGCACCAAGGGAATGCCTGTGGCGCCGGAAACCTGCTCAGCAAAACGCAAGATGACATCGGCGATGCCAGAGAACGAGTAGCTATGCGTCGCGAACTCATCGTTTTTGTCCATGATGGTCATGCCTTCGATGGTCTGGAACTCACGGATCATGTCCATGTGCTTCATCAGCCCCTCTTCCAGCGCGCCACCGGTAGCCAGAATCTTGCGCAACCCTTCAATGCTGTACGTGCGCAAATGCGCTTTATGGATCAGTTGTGTCACGCCAGCTGTTGCTGTATCGAAGCCCTGAATGCGCTCGAAGATGCGTTCAATAACCGACATGCCCCAGCCGTTTTCTGTTATCGACTGCTGGTAGGGGAGTGAGTCACCATCCATGCGGATCAGACGGCTGTGGTGAATATTCCAGGCAGGAACCCCTTTCTGGTTCGTCACCACCTTGTAATACTTCGGCTTGCCAAACTCTGGCCCGTAGTCGGTAACCGGGTCGTTGTAACTCGGATCGAGCTGCCAGCGGTCAAAGCACATTAGCCCCTTGAACTGCCCCTCTTTGATGCGGTCGAGGTTCAGAGGCGTGCTCATGTTTTGCCCTTCAATCAGCACCACAAGTACCGCACCACCGTACAGACGCGACCATTTAACCAAATCGTTAAGGCCGTCCCAGACTGCTGCGGAATCCCAGAAGGTTTCTACCTGACCTTTCTGCCCCGGCTTGAGCTTTGAGCTGATGTTAATGCCCTTGCGGGTCATATCGTCAGCGACAGCATCAACGGCAGCGCCTACCAGAAACGATGAACGATAGGCGAATTCCAGCATTACTCTGTTGCGGGTGATATACCCCGGCGTGTAGGTGCCAGCGGACTGGATATTTTGTGCCTGTGCGCCTAACTTGGCGGGGAAATTGTTATACCCGTCAGCAGTCGCAACGGGCTTTTTAGCGCCGTTTCGGCGATTTTTGCGGGCCATCTTTCCCTCACTGAAAATTGTCGTTTTTTGGGACTTTTTAACATAAAGACCGTTACGCGCCCCGCCGCAACAACACTCAGCCCCTGATTTATCTCAGTGGCTGATTTATCGTGGTTTTGTCGTCGGAATTGCCGAAAACGGACTGCATAAACAATGCATAAATCAGGGGTGAATTTGCATAGCTGTTTTATTGTTCCAAACGGCCATTTTTGAGGCTTATTGCTGCTTTCCGAGTGCGGCCCATACGCCCAAGTCGCCCTCACTGGTGATGTAGCCATCAAGCGAGTAACGCACCGCATCCCACATGTGATTGTGCTTGTCCAGAACGACGGGGAGCACTTCACCTGTCATACGGTCGGTTTTGTACGAATAGAGACGTGCCTCATCGGCCATGTGCTTGCAGCGCTCATGGATGATGATTTCTTCAAAACCTTTCAGATACGCGATACCGTCTTCAACACTACCAGGCCATTTAGCTGCAGCATCGATAACGAAACCTTGGCGGGATAAGTAACTGATCGTCTCAGGTCGGCTGCCATCGCCATGTATTGGCCATCTGCGAGCTAATGGAATGCCGGGATACTTTTTCTCATCACCGGTTTTCCACTGGCTTAACTGATCGGCCGTTGCGCCCTCCTTCCCTGCGTAGAACTTCCACAGGTCGTCCAGCTCAACGCCTACGCCATATGCTTCATACTCGATATAGAGTTTTCGGCCGATAATGAAACAGCGCACCAAGGTGGATGGGTCGTTCGCGAAACCGAAGTCCGCACCGAAGAACAACCGATCCGCTTCACGCCAGAGCTCATCAGAAAAAGCTTCTACGCGATATTTGCCAGAGAAGATCACCGCTTCACTGATGGCTCGCGGCATCCCTAACCAAATGTGTTCGTAGGCCTCAAAGTCAATGCGCTTGCAATACTCCATTTCCTGCCGGAGTACGTCCGGGAAAAAGGCGTTATCACAGTAGTTGACCTTGCGGACAATCACGCCACCATCCGGCGGATCTTCCTGGTGCCTGGTCATCAGCTTGTAGGTGGGGTCGCTCTCTTCTCGCGGGTTGAACGATACCCAGACTTCTGATTTGTTGGCACGAACCGTAGGGCCGAGAATATCCCAGCTATCCTGCGATACCGTCTGCGCTTCCTCTACCCAGCAAATTTTGATGCCGAACATCGATTTGATGGACTGAATATTGTTGCGGAGACCTTTGAAGGTAAATCGGGTGCCGTTCCGCCCGGTGATTTCGTTATTTTTTACTGTGTAGAAGTGATTGAGGCCCAGCGCATAAATCTCTGCCTCCAGCAGCGCCAGCACGGAATCACCGATTGAGTTTTGGAACTCACGCGCGCAGAGGATGATCATCGGGTCAATGGCGCCATGAATAACCAGGGCGCGCGCAATCTCTACCGACTTACCACCACCACGGCCGCCGAATGTCCAGCGCCAACGCACAGAACCGATCGGGGCGTCATACAGAACGTCTGTCGCCCAGTCACTACTAAAGGCATACAGAACGCCGTCAATTATGACTGGGCTGTCTGCTTTCCCTCGCGCAGCTTTTCCATATGAGCGGCCCAGACGTCAGCTGAGCAGTTCGCCGGTGTCACAATGCAAACTTTGCCGTAACTCAACCCAGCCAGATCGACGTTCACCTCGGTTTTATTCGTGCTCATGTCAATGCCGGTCAGTTGCGCGGCGTTCTTCACGTTTGGCGCGACCTGTCCGAATTTTTGATTTTTCAGCGCCTGCTGCGCGGATTTGTACGACAGCTCTGCCAAGTGGCCAGCGTTGAACGAAACCAGCAGAGCAGCATCGTTGCGCAGCTCCTTTACCCTGGCTTTTATATCCGGCCGGCGCAGTAACACTGAGGCCTGAGATTCTGCATTCGTTGGCGCGTAGCCCGCACAGACAGCAGCGTCTTTCCCCGGCATGCCCTGCGCAATATTTTGCGCAAACTGTTCGTGCTGAGGTTTTAACAGGCTTGGGTTTTCTTGGCGGTCGCCGGCTGCTTCACTACCAGTGGCAGGCTCACCGGCCTTAGGCGCAGTTGGGGTTTGACTGTTTTGCGCAGTCTGCGCACTGCGCACTTTCTTCTGCGCAATTGGCTTTTTGATGTAGCGTCGCGCAGATGCATAATTAAGTCCCTGCGCTTCACACCAATCTTTCGGGGATACACCAGTTTTGGCATGCTCGGCGAGGAACTGGTCTTGCAACGCTCCCCAGTCCGGTTTTGCCATAACTCCTCCACAAACATTCAGCTATCAAGTTGGCTCTATCGTTTCAAACAGACGTCTTTGATGTAGTCCTGCAGTCCAGCTATTTGGCTGCGGGCTATTTCGATTCGCTCCCTGAGACGGTAATAATCCCGCTCAGCGGCGTCAGTAAGTCGGGGGCCGGTTGCATCAGCCACGCCGGCGGTGCCGGAGGTTGGGCACGTGGCGGAGAGCTGCAACTTGAGAGCACCAGCGGCAACAAGGCGCTGCAGATCATTAATCTGATTCTTGGCATCATTTAGTTCCTTGGTGCGGTGCTCATCGATAGCGGCCACCGCTCGTTGCGTGCTGTTCTGCCAGCCTATTTGTTCAGACAGTTGGCTATTGGATTTTCGAAGCTCTGCATTTTCAGAAAAAACCCGGAACAGGAACAGAGACGCCAGGAATAATCCCACCACCAGAATCAGAGCTGTGATCAACTTGGCTTTTAGCGTTAACATTTAGGATGCTCCAATTACATATCTCACGCTCAACCTCGCGCCGGTTAATCAGACCTTTCCAAACCTTGCCACCAGCTTTATTCCAACGCCGCATTTCGTCACAAGCACCTGAACTATCTCCGGCATTGAGTTTTTTCAACAGAGTGGAAGTTTCGAAAGCTTTAACACCAACGTTGTAGCTGAAACTAATCAGCGCGGCCTTTTGGTACTCGCTTGCGGGCACCTTGACTGATCGTTCAACAGAACGGGCGAAAGGCACCAGGTCTTTATCCAGTAGGGCTTTGCATTCAGCAGAGGTGTAGGTCTTGGTGGGTATAATGTCGGTGCCAGTGTGCCCGTAGCAGACTGTCAGCACACCTACTACATCACGATAAGGTTTGTACTCAACCCCCTCCAGAGAAGGAATGAGCACTGCAGCGATTGCCATGGCTCCACCAGCAAAAGCTCCGATAAGTCTTTTCTTTAACGTCGAAGATATCGCCATGTCATCCCTCAGCTCTGCGCATTGCTTCCGCCACTACTTCCACCGCTGCCGGACGCTCACCTTCTGGCTTAACTGAAACGCCGTGCAGGTAGTCCTGCATTATTTGAGTGCGGCGACGTTCCTCTGCTAAACGCTCTCGCTCTTCTTTCCGTTTGGCGTAGTACGTCTTGATCGTGAAGAAGGCTGATATCACTGCGCCAATGATGAATATGTAATCCTGCAGCGACAGCAACGAAAAGAAGCCGAGCAGTGCCGACCACCAGTACGGCAGGTTTGGGTTGTCTGGGTGCATTTTCATGACTCCACCTCCCGGTTATCGGGCTGTGCTGTAGGTAGGAATGGATCAGCCACCAGCCGTAAACGATTCGGCGATACGGGGTTTGCCAGGTGTGTGTCGGATGTTGGCTGGGGCTGAAATGCAAAAAGGCCACCCGAGGGCAGCCTTTGAAATCTTTGAATCCACCTTAACAATCAGACGGATTTCTAGTGTTAGGAAGATAATTACCCAGTTTTCGGAAAAAGTAAATAGCTCACGATAAAATAATGCACTATTTTTTAATGCGCTATGCAGTCACTCTCTGCAATGCAAGCTCTGCGTGGCTCTCTTCGCTTTCCAGTGTACGGATTAAACCGTCGTAGAATGGCTTAACAGTCTTGTCCCAGGTCGCCGGGGAAATGTCTGCTGTCACCTGCTGTATGGCTTCGAAAGCGCGGGATGCTGGTATCCGCTCATACCCACGGCCTGAACATCGCTTGCAGGTTCCTCTTACCGGCACACCCTGCTTCTCCGTCTCCTTCTTATCAACTGCTGTACCTCTGCCAGAGCAATCTCTGCAGGCTGTTGAAACCCAACCTTTCCCGTCGCAGTTTTTACACTTAACGCGAACAACCTCTCTAAATTCCCGCCGCACCTCGTACTCGGACGGTTTAAACCCTTTCACACCCCACTTCACCGACGCCTTTACGATTTCTTTTGCCGGGAACGGAGTGTGAACTTTGTTTGTAAACACTTCGGCCTCAATGAATCCAGTGCCAGAGCAGCAATCACAGGAAACCTCGCTCGCTGCACTGCGTGAGTAGTCCAGAAATGCGAAAACAGACATAACCAGAATAACCTTTTCTCTAATGTCGTCCTGTAGCTTTCTCAATGGTGCCACACGGATGGATTCCGCCATGCCCTTCTCTGCCAACAGCAACACAGCCTTAACCTTGTCTGCGTCGCTTACCCCCATTTTGCCAAGGAATGCGGATAGACCGAGCGCTGCCTGCGCCTGACACATGCCGACAGCCGCCATCAGATCGGTACCGGTCAAGGAGTCGGAGGCAGTGGCGCGCGGAGAATCACTAAACGTTGGCGATTTTGGTGCAAAGTATTTTGGAATCGACTCTAATCTCATGCTTTTTCTCCCACGGCTTCCGCCAATTGCTGCTGAATGCTTTTCAAAATTTCACTTGCTTGGTTGCGGATGCGTTCTGATTTCTTGTTGGGTGTTGAGAGCAGCAAAAGCTGCTCATTCAAATTGGTGATATTGATCAGCGCGTCGCAGACTTTTCTGTACTGTTGCCGGGTGATAGTGACCTGTTTCATGCAATTGCCCCTACGCCAAAAGAGAAGTCGAGGAACTCGAACAGCAGTTCAATCTGGCTGCCGTGCTCCGCTTCCCAAGCAGCAACATCGTCATGCAGTGCGTCATGACATTTCCGGCATAACGGGATAGTGAAAAAATCGTGGGCTTTGGTTCCCATTCCACCTTGCCCATGCCCGATGATGTGGTGAGGGTCATCAGAACGCGCACCGCAGCCGCAGCATGGCCTTGTCTTCACCCATCGGGTGTACTTGCTATCCTCGGCTCGGGTTCTTTTTGGACGCAGCATAAAGGCTCCTGGGACTTCTGCATCGACCTTGAAAACTTTCATTGCGGTCTTTGCCAGAATTTCTGTAGGTGCAGGCCCAACAGCCATTTCGGATTCCTTGCGTGCTCCAGATACCCTTACCGGGTTCGGGAGAGCTAAAAGCTCTGCTGATATCTCATTGGGGATCAGATCAACCACCCCGGAAATGGTCGCCCACAGAACAAGCTCCGGGATAGTTAACTGCCCTTCTGACTTGAGCCGCCATTTCGCAGTTTCAACAACCCAGCGCGCCATGTTCACGTTCGCTATTGCATCAAGCTTTGGTGATGTATGCCCGTCAGTCCTGTTGTCACAGCTCCAGCAGATACGCATAGCAGCGTTGCCATAACGACGCGTGGTCAGGTTGGATGAGTGGCTTTCGTTGGCGTATTGGCATTTGGTGAAACGCGTTGCCCAGGCTTCCATCGAGTTGATACCACCAGCAGCATTGATAACCCGCTCATGCTGAAAGAATGGCTGCAGGCGCGGGTCGTTCGCTATCTCATGCTCTACCTTCGGCAAAATCCCATCAGGCAGGTCTTTCATCTCGTCCGGCAGTGTTGATACCAGAACACGGCCCGTCAGGTGTGAGAGCAGCTCGCCACCAGCTTTGATCATCGCGATGCCCAGATCGCGCTGTACGTTAGATTTCACTATTGCTCTCATGCCTGCGCTCCTGCCATTGCGTATGCTCGGGTTAAAATTGGACGCCACATCTGGCGGGCCTTACTTTCGTCAACATTGCCAAAACCGTTTTTGCGTACCTGCTGCTGAGCTCGTTTTTCTGCTGCGTTAGCTGGCATTGCTGCATCACGGATTAAGCGGTCAAAGGACTCATCAAAATCTATCTCTGGGGCTTCACCAGTAGGGATGTCCTGACGTTGTTGTTCTACTGCATCGGCCATAGCTGCTTTGCGAATGCGCTGTACCTTCCAGGTGTTGGCCGCAGCCAGGTAGCCGCTGAAACGTACCGGGTCAAAAATCATCTTGGCACTGAGCATGTGTCCCATCGTTGGGTCGCCCAGCAGCAGGCTAGCGCGGTGTTCTGCAACCAGTTTCAACTCGTCCATGGTGTTTCCCTCCGCCAGGCGCTCTGTGATTTCTCTCAGGGTGTTAACCCGCTTCGGTGTCTTGCCGTTGATTTTCTCATTCAAAAAATCCAGCACTTCCCCAGCCATGCCCGATGTATCTGCCGCAGGTTGTTCACTCTGGGGGGCTACAGGGGGTTTTTCTTTTGGTTCAATGACTGGTTCAAAAGAGTGACTGGTTCTGGTGCCACCTGCTGGCATAGGGGGTGTGCTTTCTGACGGCATACCCTGTGCCTCCTGCTGGCACACCCCTGTGCTTTTTGGCGGCATAGGGCTATGCTTTTTGACGGCACAGGGGGCTGTGCTTTCTGACGACACAGGGGTATCCAGCGTCAGGTAATACAGGTTAGAGGTGTTACCTTTGCCGTTGTTAACACCCAAACGGTTCTCTTTGGTGATTAATCCCATCTTAATCAACGCCTCAATGTGCGCCCTCACAGCGCTTTTGCTGCACTCGCAGTGGTCAGCGACATGCTGATAGGAAGGCCAGCACTCGCCCTTGTCGTTAGCGTTGTCGGCTATCTTGATCAGCACCAGCTTGCGCAGTGGGTTACCCACTTTGATGCTCATAGCCTGCGCCATCAGGTTCATGCTCATACTTCGACTCGCTTAAATTTCTCTTTAAATCGCTCAAGTGGCTGCATGCATTCATACGGGTAGCCCTCTCGCATAAAAATCACCTGTTGCTCAGCCCGATCCCACCGAATGACGGTCACGCGTTTACCGTGATCATCAAGGTATTTCCGGTTTAATGGCACAGAGTGATTAGTTGTCATGGAGTTCTTTCATCTCGAAACGACCGAGGCGCGGGTGATACCAGTATTTGCTTCTACAGGCCCGCGTGGACGTCTTCCGCACCTCACTGAGTGCAGATAGAAAGTCATCCTCTTTGGCTACCGTCGCGTTCGTCAGGATGCCGCCAGGAGCGTTAAAGGGGATTTTCTTACTGGGAACATGAAATGAGCAGATCAGCGCACGAACCTTGCTATCAGACAGCCCAGACAAAGCCACCAAGTTGCGCACCGTCTGCCAGCCAGGAGGAATAGCGCCAGTTGAGATTTCCTCTATCTGCTGAGTTACACCATTGACCTGCTGCTGCAACGCCTGCATCTGGCGTTGCTGTTGCGCAGCGTTCGTAGCCATAGCGGCTATCATTTCCATTTCAGTTAGAACTGATGGGGCCTGTACTGCGTCAAACGTGCGGATCACCTTCAGGTTGAAGGTCGCGCTAATCCACATGGCGTATGAGTAAACGAGCTCTTTGCAGGCATAGCTGCCCTGCTCTAATCCGCCACGAATAACGTTAATTGGTTGATTTTCAATCGAGGGAGGAATTCCCCCCTCGGTCAAAAGGCGCACCAACTCCTGCGTTTGCTGCGTCGCAAACCAATATTTCGGCTTATGTCTTTCTTCGCCACCAGCAGCACGATGCAAGTCATTCAGGCAGTAACGCCCTACGGCATCTTGACGAATGGCGGTCTTTTCAATCACAATCAGGTTGTTCATAGCAGAACTCCAAATCAGATTAGTGAAGGCCGTGCAGCTGTAACTGCTCGGCTTTTTGCTTTCTTACCCGCCTTCTCTGGCTTTTCTTCCTTCGTACAACTCGCAAGCGCAAACTGCCTGGCACGGGTGAGACAGTCGTCGAATGCCATCCCCTTCCGGCTCGCCTGCGACATACGGCGATAGTGATCAGAACCATGATTTGCCCCCCCCCTGAGCGACTGCCTCGCTGAACCCTTCAGCCACCAGTTGTCGCTTGATGTTGTCGTAAACAAAAGTGTCCCAGGCCATAAAGCCCCCTATTCCGTCTTTGGTTCCCGGATGCCTTCCAGCATTGAGATCAGCTTTTTTGCCACCTCTCCGGTAAGCACCACGTTTTGCTCGCACCCTGCTGGAGTAACGCAGCCTGCTGGCAGGCCAAGCTGGGAAATCAAGCGGCAGGCCAAACCCACCAGCCTTACCTTCTCCCGGCTCAGCCCTGATGGATGAATACCCATATCGAGTGCCAGCGGCTTGTTACCGCGCAAAATTGCCTCTTTGTGAAAGAAGCTCTCCAGCAACTCAGGTTTGCAGTTGATACGTACTGAATTGCGACTTGTTGCGATTGATTCCATTTACAATTTCCGTTGTCTTACAGTGATGGTTGAAAGTGCTGTTAAGCTGAAAGTTTGGCTTTCCCATACATCAGCCATTGAGCTGTACATTTGAGAGCGGATGAGATTTCCAATAGATTTCTCGGCCTCTTTGTTTCTCCAGCTTCAAGTTGTTGATATGACTGCTGGGTAATGCCCGCTAACTCCGCGACTTCAGCTTGCGTAAGCCCAAGCTCAATTCGCCGTGACTTAGCTCGATTAGAAATGGTGTTACCTGTATTCATCTCTTCCTCCTACAGTTTTATCTGTATTGTTCTACAGGCAAGCCTGTTTGTCAAATACAGTATTTGCTGTGAAGATTTGTTCTAGTTATTTTTAGTGGAGAGGGCTATGAGCCTCGCGGAACGGGTCAAAGCAAGGCGTGAAGCACTGAATATCACGCAAACTGAATTGGCTGATTTAGTAGGGATCCGGCAGCAATCCATTGCCAGCATTGAAAATGGGGAAACAAAGAACCCTAGGAAAATATTTGAGCTTTCACAGGCTCTGAAATGTTCAATGCAGTGGCTTAAGACCGGGATCCAAGAGTCAAATGCCACACAATTAGAAGGCGTGTCTCTCTGGACTGATGATGATGAAGTTGATGACGATGACGTCTACTTGCCATTCTTTAAAGAGGCACAGCTAGCGGCAGGGAATGGCAGAGTGGTAGAACTTGATTGTGACGGTAGGAAATTAAAATTTTCATTACGCAGCTTGAAAAAACTCGGTGTTAAGCCTGAAGAAGCCGCATGCATGTCTGTTTGGGGCAATAGCATGGAGCCAGTGTTACCAGATGGTGCTACCGTCGCTATTAATACAGGTAACACAGAGATTAAAGACGGAAAAATTTATGCATTGGATCATGAAGGAATGGCTAGGGTTAAGATTATGTATCGCTTACCTGGCGGCGGCGTAAGGCTTCGATCATTCAATACGGAAGAGTTTCCTGATGAAGTTTATTCAGGCGAAGAGAGCAACAAGATCAGAGTAGTAGGCGCCGTATTTTGGTATGGCGTGACAATCGGCTAACTTCCCCCCTTCTCAATTAAAACAACCTCGCTTCGGCGGGGTTTTTTTATGCCAAAAATTCAAACTTTATTCTGTTCAAAATCATCCAATTACATCAAAAGCTGTAAAAATAACAGTTTTGACTGTTTACGAAATACAGTTTTGCCTGTACATTCATCCCATCGACAGCAACAACGTCACCGGCAGGAAGCCAAACAGGTAAGACGCCCAGGGGTGAGCGATGTAATCACTCCCCGGCCCCGAGAGGGATCGACCGGAGACGTTCTTTAGGGAAAGAGTGAACTTATAAAGCGTCCTGTGGGGCGCTTCATTAAGACCACTGAGGAGTAACGTTATGGGATGCGATATCCATTTGTACAGAGAGAGGCAGGTTGGCGGTCAGTGGGTGACCGCTGACGTTTGGGAAGAAGATGATGACGGCGAGGGGGGAACTTACTCAGAAGTCCCATGGGAAAACAGATTCACAGACCGGAACTACAAGTTATTCGGCCTGCTGAGTAAAGGCGTCAGGGCTGATTATCCCTTCTCTTTCGAGCCGCGTGGGTTGCCGTTCAATGCCTGCGCTCAGGTTGAAGCCAATAGTGAGCGCTGGGGTATCGACGGTCACTCACACAGTTATCTGTACCTGCACGAGTTGAAGGATATGCGGGAGTTAATGAAGGTCGCGACCATTAAGGTCAGCGGCATGATGGACCGCAATCAACTGACGGCACTGCGTGCGTCTATTGCATCAGGAAAGCCGAATTGGGGCCAGCTTTACCCTTATTGCCAATGGGCGGGACTTGATAGCTACGAAGAGTTCGAAATCGACGTACCGGCTGACTTCATAATCGGCAGCAGCATGGACGAGATTATCGCCTTATTCGACGGTATCGATGGCGACAACCACCGGATCGTTTTCTGGTTCGATAACTAACACCCACCGCGCCCTACGGGGCGCACTGAGGCAATCATGACATTCAATCAAATCGTTTGGCTGGGCGTGGTTGTCATCTGCGTCGCGTTCTGGTCGGTAATTGGCATTCTCATCGCCGGGTAATACCGGCGTCTCACTTATCTGGTGGCGCATCATTCCGGTTCTAATTTTAACCCACACAGTATAAATCCCCGGTTCGGTGCGCCACCAGGTGCGTGAGTCATCACAAGCCTGCTCAGTACCACTTCCCTTGTTACATCCTTTGCCCCGCTAGCCGGGGCTCTTTTTTACATCAATAAAGGCCACTGCCCTGCTCCAGAGTGCTGGAACCGTAGGGAAACCGAGCGCGCGCATCAACTCAGGCAGTGCCTTTATCCATGTAATTTTCTTTGAGAGGACATGTCATGCATACCATTGCCCAGATCACCTGTGAGCACTGCAGAAAGCAGCGCGAAAGAACAGAGTGCAAATTTGTGACCGTTCAGCGTTGGGAAGGCGGCAGATATAAAAACATGAGCATTCTGGTGTGTACAGACACCTGCGCCAGCTTCTACGTCACCCGCAACAACATTAAAACCCTGCAGCGCCGCCTGCACACAATGCAGCGGAGGCCAGCATGGTAACGCTCAACGCTCGCATCCAGCATAAGTATGACCTCACCGGGGGCGATTTCGCCCCTAAACGCCACCACGGCAAACACCTCTTTTACCTTCTCATTTTTACCTTGTGCTTGCTCACCGCTGGCGCTGTTTGGAGTTAATCATGGAAAAGAAACCTCTCCCGCCGAGCCTGTGCGAACCGCGTTACCACATTGGCACCATCGTGAATTACTCAGATCACCGGGGTAAGGATGTTCAGGGCCAGATAGTCACCGCCTGCGCACGCTGGACGGGATTTAAAGACGGTTCGGCGTATGTCCTGACGTATGCCATTACCCACCCTTCAAGCAGCCGCCTGCAGCACCACAGCGAAAGCACAATCCACGGAGAGGTTGAATAACCAATGGCTAACTCATTTAAGCAGATGTTCAACAACGGCACTATCAAGCGTCCTGATGGCCGCATGACGATGCTTCTGGATGACATTCACGTCCAGGAGGGGTTTAACAAGCGAGTAGAAAACGAACACACCCTGGCGGAAGACGAAAAACTTTTTCAGCACCTTATGAAGGGTAAGCAAGTCCCGCCGTTAGAAGTCAGGCCGCGTGATGATGGCGGTGTTTGGGTCGTAGAAGGCCACCGCCGTCGCCGTGCATATAGTCGCTGCCGTGACGCTGGCAAGCCGATACAACGCATACAGATAATTCAATTTACCGGGAACGATGTAGAGCGCATCGCTCGCATCATGAACAGCAACACCCAGTTACCGCTATCACCTTATGAGCAATCGCTCGTCGTCAAAGAGCTGGCAGGGTTCAACCTTTCTCCTGATGAAATCGCTGCCCTGGTCGGCAAGAGCCGCGCAACGGTCGATAAGCTGCTGGCATTCAGCCAGGCAAATCACGACGTTCAGACGCTCGTTAGAGAAGGCTCCGTTGCCGTTGATGCTGCTGTAGACCGTGTGAAAGAGCACGGCGAAGCAGCGGGGAAAGTTCTTGCCGTTGACGTCGAAAAGGCAAAGAAAGCAGGCAAAAAGAAGGTCACCAAGTCCTTTATCACTCCCTTATTCAGCGCCACCCGCGCACGCAGATTATGCGAACTGCTCTATGACGCCTCGCCAATGCTCCGCGAAGAGGGAGACGTTCTGCTGCTCACACCGGGAACCAGAGAGGAAATAAACAAGATCCTCAACGAGTACCGGCAACAGAACCCAGCCCAGGAGTCCATCGATGATCAAGCGCTTTAATCCTGACTTTTCGTTGAGCATTTCTCATGAACTCGCTTACATGCGTGAAACCCAGGAGGGCGGCTACGTGGCGCACGGTGACTATGCAACGTTGTTTTCTGAACTGGAATTGGTGAAGGCTGATCGCGACGCGCTGGAACGCCAGCTTTTAATTTCGGAAGCCAAATGCAAAGGGTACTTTTCTGATGCTGCGACTGCGCTGATCAAGTGCGATGCGCTGGCTGTGGAGAATGGGCAACTCAGAGAAATGAACAGCCGCCTGTGCGCTGAGCTGCAGGAGTATGAGAGCGATAACGATGATTTCGGACCAGTACCTCAGTCGGTTGTTAACTGCTTCGCACTGCTCACTCCCAACACTGACGCCGCCCTTGCCGCTATCGAAGCTCGGGGAGTGGAGAAGTTTGCTGACTTCCTCGGCAAAAAATATCAATGCGAGAAAGGAGCCACTGCTAGAGCAAAGGCACTTAAGCACATCGTGTTCCTGTCTTGCCGATTCGCCGCCGAGCTGCGGGAGGCCAAATGAAAGTCACTGAAACCAAAGTTCAGAGCCTCGAAATCACCGAAGTCGAACGCCTCGACCCTATCCGCGTTATGGCTGAGAACTACGAGCCAGGACGCGGGAGAATCACGATCACCTGTTACGGAAAGGCATGGACATCAGCGTGGTTTGCGATGGGTGGTGACACCGTGCAGGCGTTCTTCATTCGCGTGTCGAATGACTATCTGATCGACAACTTCGCACCACAAATGCAGAGCGAGGTTGATGACGACAACGACGCCAATACTGAGTTTGTTAAATCTGAAATCTGCAAGCTGCGTCGTGATGGTGAAATCGATAAAGATAAGGCGCGGGACATGTGGGATTCCGCAGAGTGCAGCGATGACGTTAAGACGGATTGCTGCTCATGGAGCAACGGCTCCGTGCTTCTTGAGCTACTTGGTGACGATCCCTACTACGCCAAATGGCCTACCGTCCCTAACCACGAATACCAATACCTTGAGCGCATTCTGGATGCTGTACGTGAAGCACTGAAGCAAGTGGAGGCCAAATGAAAGAGCGCCCAGTGATGCCTGACAATAAAATCGCTCAGCTCATTCACGCAGATTGCATGGAGACCATGAAACATATCGCCGATGGATCTGTTGATATGGTTTTGTGCGACATACCGTATGGAGAGGTAACACAGAAAAGCAGCGGCCTTCGCCTTCTTGATCGCGGAAAGGCTGATGAGTGCAGCATAGATCTTAAGGCGATGGCTGATGAATTCAATCGCATTTGCAATGGAACTATTTACGCATTTTGCGGAACAGAGCAAATCAGCACTTTAGTAGGCCACTTTAAACGCCACGGCATGACAACGCGAGTATGTGCATGGGAAAAAACCAATCCCAGCCCAATGAATGGGAAGCGATTATGGCTGAGTGGTCTTGAATTCTGCGTATTTGCCAGAAAGCCAAATGCGACATTTAACGAGCATTGTAAAAAAGCGCTGTGGCAATTCCCATCCGGACGCTCGAAAATTCATCCAACTGAAAAACCTGTCAAATTAATGGAGCGCCTAATACTCGCGTCAAGCAATCCTGGTGATGTGGTGCTTGATAACTGCATGGGGAGCGGAACAACAGGAGTTGCCTGTGCCAATACCGGGCGCAGATTCATAGGTATCGAAATAGACAAGATGTATTTCGAATTGGCACGCAGTCGGATTTTCGGTGAATTAGTCGAGGAGGCCCAGCATGGCTAAGCGTAAGAGCAACAGAGCGGCCCCACACGTCGATCCAAACTGGCCCAAGTGCCACTTCAAAACAATGACGCTACACGAATCTGATTCCGATATGAGCGGCAATAGTGACGGTTTTCAGTGCGATCACTGTGGCCATGAAGTTGGATTGGTTGAATGGCTTAAAGCCCAGGAGAAAGCATTATGAGCAGCAAAAAATATTGCTACCGGTATGTGGACGGCAACGACAGTCAAGGCCGACCGATCGTCATGCTGTGGGAGCGAGTTATTCTGCGCGAAACCGAAAAGACCTTCTGGCACGTTCACGATATGCCGCTCATGTCACTTGAGAACATGCGCCAGTATCACTCCAGACCAGGCAATAAGCAGGTTAAACGCTGCCTGAAAAATGCGGCTCGCTCCGGATACCATCTGACCAAAGAACAGGCAATGCAGGCGTTTATCTACCGCAAGGCGTTCCAGCTCAATCGTATTTGGTTGACTGCTGAAACCGTCGAACTTTGTCTGAAAGGGCTTCAAGGCGCTGGCCATATTCGCAATGTAAGCCTTGATGATGGCCTGCAGATCAATCGTCACGGAGAGGTTGTCAGCGTTCCTAACAGTGAATTTCTGGCCTCTGAGCAGCCTGGGCCAATCGCATCAAATTACAGCTGGGGTGAGTACTGATGGACAATAAGCTGAGCGAACTGAGCAAGCCGGTAAATATATTCATTGATGGTAAACCTCTCTACTCGCAAGAGTACGTATCCGCCCTGCTACAGGACATCTCAACTCTGGAACAGGTTCTGCGGCACATCCACGGTGCAGCGCTCGACATAACCGTCCCCAGAGCGGCAATAGCCAAAGCCGCTGAATACGCTACCAAGAAGGAAAATCGCAATGGATAAATTCAGCGGACTGAAAGCAATCGCAGAGAAAGCCAAAGAATTGGGCGGCATTAACAACTACAAGAAGGGGAAGGATGCTGTTGCTGCATTTCAAGCCGCAGCAACCCCTGCCGCCATTCTCGCCCTGCTGGCAGAGCTGGAAGCGTCAAAAACAAATGCCGAATATTATAAATCAGCATTTGAAGAACAGCGCGACCATGCCGATCAGTTAGAAAAGCGGCTGGCTACGCCGGTGCGGTTGCCTGAGTTATGCGGTGATGGCGAGAACGACAACGAATACACCGAAGGGCTTAATGACGGAATAAACCAAAGCGCCAAGGCTATCCGCGCCGCTGGCTTCACCGTAGAGGGGGATGAGTAGATGGCAAAGCCAATCGTCAAAACGACAACCAGCGCAAAGGTAACGCTGACTCTTGAGCTGACAAACCTCGGCTCATGGGGGCCTGATTGCCAAATTGATCAGGTATACCGGCAGGCTCTGGCGCAAGCCGTTGGCAAATTGGGCAGGCTGTTTGAAGGGCAGCGCGATTTACGGATTGTAGGTCGGCCAATCGTGCAAGCCATCACTACAGATACCGAGGTGAAGAATGGCTGAACTAACCACTGCAGAAAAGAAATGGGTAAATGACGTGCAGAAGGTGCTGAACCGCTGCCCGTCAAAGCGCCTGGGATTCGCAACTGCTGGCGATCACGACATCACTGTTTACGACAGCAGTTTTAGCGATGCTATTTTCGTGGTTATAGAGCACGAGGGCGGGGACTACATTCCTACCGCAACTAAACTCGGTGCCGTATTTGGGGTTATTAACTTCCCGGCCCCGGTCGAATCAACAGCAGCTTAAGGGGGATGCATGACACAGACACTAACGACTGATCGGTTGAAACAGATTACCGACGCGATATCGGCAGAGCCACACGATTACGAATCAATCTACGACTCTATCAAGCATGGCGAAATTGCTGCAATGGCCCGCGAACTCCTGGCTAACAGGGAGGCGCAGCCGGTGGCGTATATCGGTGCTCAAATGCTAGAGGATTTAACCGATGGGGCGCGGAGTTGCGGTCGTGTTTGGGTAAGATCTAAAGACGAACTTAGCGCAGATGACAGATTGGCGCTCTACACCGCCCCGCCAGCGACAGCAGTGGTAAAGCTTCCGACCGAGTTCTACAGCGATGAAGGAGTTGTGGTTCGATTGGAAGAAGTAATGGCCGCACTGGCCTTGGTCGGGGTGAAATACGAACGCAAGGGTAACGCCTGCCGCGCCGCAATGCTGGCTCAACCTGTTAGCCAGGGCAAGTTGCCGGACAACGTGCGCGAAGCTCTTGTGCTGGCGTTACAGGCTATGGAATTTATGGGCGACACGCTGAATAACATCGACGCGGTATGCACCGAAGATGTTGAGTATGTGACTCCAGCCTTCACGGCGGTACGCGGGTTGCTGGCAGCAGCACCGGAGGGCGGCAATTGACTCCCGCTCAACCATAATTATACTGTATGCATAAACAGTATTTTCATGGTGTGCATTATGGGCTCAAAAGAACTCGGCTATCAAATCGTCTATCGCGGCGAATCACTTCCCCATTTCGTAGACGGTGGCTGGGTGTTCTTCCAGCGCCTAAAGGAGTACGGCGGCGGCTACTGGCTGGGACGCACATACAACGATGCGTTCATATTCGGACTTGAGCGGCCTACGTCTCTATTTGAAGGTATCCAATTCATCCTAGCGTCAAGGTCAGTCGAGCGAAACGCAGATAAGTTTGACGACGATTTCACCCTCTTCTAAGAAGGAATCCACACGTTGCTGCTTATGCCAGACGACAACGAAATACTCGCAAGGCTCAGCGCTACCGGCTCCACACCTGATTCAGTTGCAAACCTTCTCCGCTGTGCCGGTTACAGCGGCATGACTGGCATAGCCATACGCAGACGGCTGATCAGGCTGGAAAAGGAAAAGGCCGTTGAGCGAGTTCGCCGCCCAGACATCAAAAAAATCTGCTGGGCCCCAATCACAAAATAACACTTCCCCGCCGGACACAATGAAACCTCGAATTCCACAACGAATCAGCATCAAAGCTGAGGGGGTTCTATGCGCCTATAAGGCTGGCAAAAAGACGCCCGTACGAACCTACCAACACAATCATTTAACGCTGCCAGTGGCCCGCTGCTGGCGTTTGCTTTCAAAGGACAACGGCCATTCATGGGAGGTCATGTCCCATGAGCGCTACAACAACCAGATAAGGATCTGAATATGACCAATTGTGAGTTACTAAAACACCTGGTTAAAGACGGTGGCAGTTATACCTGCAGCGAACTTCGCACACATCTTAATGCTGTTTTCCCCGGAGAAAATATTGATGTGAAGCGCACCCGCACGTTACGCGCCGCAATGGTTAACTCATGCTTTGTGAAATGCGAATGGGCTCATGTTGGGAAAGGAGAGAAATCAATCAAAGTGGTCAGTGTCGATCCGCGATTTGGTGACTACGCAAGAGCAAAACCAAAGGGTATTCAGCAGAAAATCACTGATAGCTATCTACGCAGCGAACCGCCAGAAGTGGTACGCCAAATGCTGCTCGTCCAGCAATTCAACAAGCTGCTCGCACCAGTAACTCACCAGCGCGCCTACTAATACCGGAGCATCATCATGACATTTGGATATAAAAACTTAGCGCACCAGGCCGCTGAGGCAGAACGCCGTGCCCAATATTCCGACGCGGCCAGTATTTGGCTTAAAGCATTCGAAGTGGCTCGGGTAGTCGATGTTACATGGGTACAAACCCGCATCGATTTTTGCGTCAACGCGGCATCGCGGAACTGGGGTAGATAAAATGCATCCTGTCGCTGATACCGGCAGCATTCAGAAAAACCTTCTCCGTAGCACAGCAAGAGAACTACTGAACGAATTCGAATCCCCCACCAACAAATTCACCTTTCGACAGCTACTCGACAAACACGCAGTGAAAATCGCTCCCTATTGGCCTAAGCATCCACCGGCATGGCTGCGGCTTAACTGTGAGGTTCATAGAGTACGAGAAGGGAAATAACAGAGGCATAGATGGATAAATACAGCCTTACAAGGGATGAGGCTTGCGCTTTCCTGGGAGTGTCCGCGCCAACCCTAACCGCGTGGATTCGCTCAGGAAGGTTATCAGCCACCCGCAAAGATCCGACCAAGTCAAAATCCCCTTACTTAATAACCCGACAAGCCTGTATTGCCGCGCTTAGCAATCCGATCCACACTGTGCCGGTGAGCGCGGATGATGCACATGAGGAGAAAGCACCATGTCATTATTCCGCCGTGGAGAAATCTGGTACGGCAGTTACACGTCGCCAAGCGGCAAGCGAATTAAGGAATCGCTTGGGACATCGGACAGACGCCAGGCGCAGGAGCTGCACGACCGTAGAAAAGCTGAACTTTGGAGAATAGAGCGTTTGGGGGACTTCCCGAATGTGACATTTGAAGAGGCTTGCTTGCGCTGGTTAGAAGAAAAGGCGCACAAGAAATCACTCGATGCAGACAAGGGCCGGATTGGATTCTGGCTCATGCATTTTGAAGGGGTTTTATTGAAGGATATAACCGAGGCAAAAATCTATACCGCAGTTAGTCGCATGACCAATAGGAAGGCAGAGGAGCGCTGGCAGATGCGTGTTGATGCAATGGCTAAGAAAGGCATTGTGATACCGCCGCGAAAATCTGAAGCCGTTTCAACTTCAACAAAGGCTAAGCACCTTGCCTTGATGAAGGCACTTATGAGGGCTGCGGAAAGGGATTGGAAGTGGATAGAAAAGTCACCAGTGATCAAGGTGCCGCAGGAAAGAAATAAGCGAGTTCGGTGGCTCGAACCCGCTCAGGCACAACGATTAGTAGATGAGTGTCCAGAACCTCTTAAATCTACCGTTGAATTTGCACTAACCACTGGCCTCCGTCGCTCTAACATTATCGAACTTGCCTGGTCGCAGATCGATATGCAGCGCAAGGTGGCATGGATTTACCCAGAGGATAGCAAATCTGGCCGCGCGATAGGAGTCGCTCTCAACGACACCGCCTGCGCAGTTTTACGGCGACAGATTGGCAATCATCACAGATGGGTGTTTGTTCATAAAGATCCGGTGAGAAAAATGCGAGTCGATTCTAACACTGCTTGGCGAGCAGCATTAAAACGTGCTGGCATTGATGACTTCCGTTTTCATGACCTTCGCCATACTTGGGCAAGTTGGTTAATTCAGGCCGGTGTTCCATTATCAGCGCTGCAGGAAATGGGAGGATGGGAAAGCATTGAAATGGTTCAGCGATATGCACACTTAGCACCCAATCATTTAACTGAGCATGCGAGGCAGATAGATGCGATTTTTGGAGGCTTAGTCCCAAATCTGTCCCATGTAGAAATTGAGAAGCTTGGGTGATTGTCGTAAGTCGTTGTTTCTTAATGGTACGCCCTACAGGGCTCGAACCTGTGACCTACGGCTTAGAAGGCCGTTGCTCTATCCAACTGAGCTAAGGGCGCATTGGGATGCGGCAACCGGGAGTTGCGGGTTGGATTATACGGTCAGAGATCATTGAGTCAATGCCTTTTCATGACGTTACGTCAGCAGCCGTGCTTTATGATGAATTTTCAGTCATTACCGCCGCCCTGCATTGAGTTAACCGCGTCATTTCCCTTGGGTTAAGTCCGGTAACAGGCTGCTGTTACGCTGTACCAGGCCGGCATCAGCCTGTTCTGGCATACGATCCGACTGTTGCTGTTCTGCCGGACGCTGCAGGCAAACGCGAGCCGAGCGCACCATCGCGTTGATGTTTCCCCAATCGGCATGCTGGGCCGCCAACGGGTTGCAAGCCGCCGATAACGGCTGCAGTAAAGCTGCGCTAACCGGTGCGGCATTTAACGAAGCCTGCGCCATTGGCCCCCATACCAGCAGCATAAAACCCATCCCTTTGATGTTTCTCATGCACGCAGCCTCCGGCACAATGCGCCCAGGCGCGTTCTCCATGAAGGCGGCGTTTTGTGTGCGGCAAGCTGATGCAGGGCAATCAGCTGCGCAACGTCAGCCGGATGCAAGGACGAATCGAATACCGTTTCCCCCACGTGTCTTGGTTGGCATGCCTGGCTATCAACAGGCAGGTGTAAAAAGTGCAACCGGGTAATGAGCATCATGATTTTGACTCCCGTCCTCAGTGTGAATAGCCACAGCTTACGCAGCGAGCGGTAAAAAAGGCGTAGAGGATCCTGACGTTGGCATAAAAAAAGCGTAAATCACACCTGGCAAACACCGTCGATCGCGATTCAGCGCCTGACAGCGCGCTCCGCTTCTGACAAAATAGCGTCATCCCCCGCTTTTCTTAATTGATGGATTTCCTCACTGATGTCAGCAAAGATTATTGATGGTAAAACGATTGCGCAGCAGGTTAGAAACGAAGTGGCTGAGCAAGTTAAACAACGTCTGGCCGCCGGAAAACGCGCTCCGGGCCTGGCTGTCGTATTGGTTGGCGAGAACCCCGCCTCACAGATTTACGTCGCCAGCAAGCGCCGCGCCTGTGATGAAGTGGGCTTCCTCTCCCGCTCTTACGATCTGCCTGCCACCACCAGTGAGGCTGAACTGCTGGCGCTGATCGATCGGCTGAACGACGACGGTGAGATCGACGGCATTTTAGTGCAGCTGCCGCTGCCGGCCGGTATCGACAACGTCAAGGTGCTGGAGCGTATTCATCCGGATAAAGACGTCGACGGTTTCCATCCGTACAACGTTGGCCGCCTGTGCCAACGTGCGCCAAAACTGCGCCCCTGCACCCCACGCGGTATCGTCACCCTGCTTGAGCGTTACAACATCGATACCTATGGCCTGAATGCCGTCGTGGTTGGCGCGTCCAACATCGTCGGCCGCCCAATGAGCATGGAGCTGCTGCTGGCCGGGTGCACCACCACCGTAACCCACCGTTTCACCAAGAACCTGCGCCACCACGTTGAAAACGCCGATCTGCTGGTCGTGGCGGTCGGCAAACCGGGCTTTATTCCGGGCGACTGGATAAAACCTGGCGCTATCGTGGTGGACGTCGGCATTAACCGTCTGGAAAGTGGTAAAGTGGTCGGCGACGTGGATTTTGACGCCGCAAGCGAACGCGCCGCCTACATTACTCCGGTTCCGGGTGGCGTGGGTCCAATGACCGTTGCTACACTGATCCAAAATACCTTGCAGGCCTGCGAGGAATATCACGACGTTCAACCTAAATAAGTAAGGCAGTATGGAAACTTTTAATCTGGATAATCACCCGCACGTCGAACTGTGCGACCTGCTCAAATTCCAGGGCTGGTGTGAAAGCGGCGGTGCCGCCAAAGAAGTCATCGCCGATGGGCAGGTGAAAGTGAACGGCAAAGTCGAAACGCGCAAACGCTGCAAAATCGTTGCCGATCAGGTCGTGGAGTTTAACGGCGGTAAGGTTGTAGTTAAGCCGTAATCCCCGCTCCATAGAAAAAGGCGCTGAAGATTAACTCAGCGCCTTTTTTGTTTGTAGCCTAAAGCGGATTACTTACGGCGCCAGGTGGTTCCCTGCGGGCCATCTTCCAGCACGATGTTCATCTCGTTCAAGCGATCGCGCGCGGCATCCGCCAACGCCCACTCTTTGGCTTTACGCGCATCGTTACGCTGCTTGATCAAGGCTTCGATCTCCGCCACTTCACCATCATCGACCTGTGCGCCGCTCTGCAGAAACTGTTCAGGTTCCTGCTGCAGCAGACCGAGCACCTTCGCCAGCTTGCGCAGTTCTGCAGCCATGCCGTTCGCCGCCGTCATGTCTTCAGCTTTCAGACGGTTAACCTCACGCGCCAAATCAAACAGCGCCGAGTAAGCTTCCGGCGTGTTGAAGTCGTCGTCCATGGCTTCACGGAAACGGGCTTCAAACACGTCGCCGCCGGCCGGTTGGGCGTTGGCATCTGTGCCACGCAGCGCAGTGTACAGGCGTTCCAGAGCGGTACGGGCCTGCTTCAGATTCTCTTCGCTGTAGTTCAACTGGCTGCGATAGTGGCCGGACATCAGGAAGTAACGCACGGTTTCAGCGTCGTAGTAACCCAGCACGTCGCGAATAGTGAAGAAGTTATCCAGGGATTTCGACATTTTTTCTTTGTCGATCATCACCATACCGGAGTGCATCCAGTAATTGACGTACGGGCCGTCATGGGCGCAGCTCGACTGGGCAATTTCGTTCTCGTGGTGCGGGAACATCAGATCGGAACCGCCGCCGTGGATATCAAAATGGGTGCCAAGCTGCTTGCAGTTCATGGCAGAACATTCAATGTGCCAACCCGGACGCCCTGCGCCCCAAGGCGACGCCCAGCTCGGTTCGCCCGGCTTGGACATCTTCCACAGCACGAAGTCCATCGGGTTGCGTTTCACGTCGTCGATTTCTACGCGCGCACCGGCCTGCAGCTGATCCAGATCCTGGCGTGACAGCAAACCGTATTGCGGATCGCTGTCGATGGAGAACATCACGTCGCCGTTGCTGGCTACATACGCGTGATCGCGATCGATCAGGCGCTGGGTGATCTCAATAATCTCAGCGATATGCTGGGTCGCACGCGGTTCAATGTCCGGTCGTTCGATCAGCAGAGAATCGAAGTCGGCGTGCATCTCCGCCAGCATGCGTGCGGTCAGTTGATCGCAGCTTTCGCCATTTTCAGTCGCGCGGCGGATAATTTTGTCGTCAACGTCGGTGACGTTACGCACATAGTTCAGCGAGTAGCCGAGATAGCGCAGATAACGTGCCACCACGTCGAAAGCAACGAAGGTACGCCCATGTCCGATATGACACAGGTCATAGATGGTTACCCCGCACACGTACATGCCCACTTTACCGGCATGAATGGGTTTAAATTCCTCTTTTTGACGACTCAGGGTATTAAAAATCTTTAGCATCGGGACATTCCGTGGTGTGCGTGATAACAAAAATGATAACCAGGGTTAAGGTTGTTCACCCAGCAGCGTATTGAAACCCGAAGCCTGATCTAATGCAAGGTTAAGGCCGCGCTTTGCTGAGCTCAGAGGTGGAAAACGGTGATAAATCAGCGATTGCCACCAATGTTATAATATAACAAATTGCCATTTACCACAGCCTGAGCGCGGTTTAGCCGCTGCTGACTCATTACAGGAGATATGTTATAACGGCGGTCTGATAGTTCACTCGCTCCATGTGACATCTCACTTCATCTTGTTAGGACTAAAACTATGGTTACTTTCCACACTAATCACGGCGACATCGTTATCAACACCTTCGCGGACAAAGCACCGGTTACCGTTGAAAACTTCCTGAACTACTGCCGTGACGGTTTCTACAACAACACCATTTTCCACCGTGTTATCAATGGCTTCATGATTCAGGGCGGCGGTTTTGAGCCGGGTATGAGCCAGAAAGACACCAAAGCCACCATCAAGAACGAAGCCAACAACGGTCTGAAAAACACCATCGGTACCCTGGCAATGGCGCGTACCAACGATCCACACTCCGCGACCGCACAGTTCTTCATCAACGTAGCAGACAACGACTTCCTGAACTTCCGCGGCGAAAACGCCCAGGGTTGGGGCTACTGCGTGTTTGCTGAAGTGGTTGAAGGCATGGACGTGGTTAACAAGATCAAAGCCGTGAAAACTGGCCGCAGCGGCATGCACCAGGACGTACCGGTAGAAGACGTGATCGTCACCAGCGTTACCGTCAGCGAGTAATCGCAGCTGAATGAACACGCTGTTCATTGCAGATCTGCACTTAAGCGCACAGGAACCGGCAATTACTGCCGGTTTTCTGCGTTTTTTGCGGCAAGATGCCATACACGCCGAAGCCCTGTACATACTCGGCGATCTGTTCGAAGCCTGGATCGGCGATGACGATCCCGAACCGCTGCATGCTGAAATCGCCGCGGCGCTGAAGACGCTGCAACAGGCAGGCGTGCCCTGCTACTTTATCCACGGCAACCGTGATTTTCTGGTGGGCAAGCGCTTTGCCCGTGCCAGCGGCATGCAACTGCTGCCGGAAGAAAAGGTGCTGGACCTGTATGGCCGCAAAATCCTGATCCTGCACGGTGACACGCTGTGTACCGACGATCGGGCCTACCAACAGTTCCGCCGAAAAGTACACAACCCACTGATTCAAAAATTGTTCCTGGCAATGCCTTTACGCTGGCGCCTTAAGATCGCCGCTAAAATGCGTGCCCGCAGCCGGCAAAGCAACCAATACAAATCGGACGCCATCATGGACGTCAACCCGCAGGCGGTTGAGCAAACCATGCTGAACCACCAGGTTCACTGGATGATCCATGGCCACACGCATCGTCCGGCCGTGCATGAGCTGACGCTGAGCAACGGCAAAGCTCACCGTTTAGTGCTGGGTGCCTGGCATGAAGAAGGCTCGATGATCAAAGTCAGCGCCGACGCCGTCGAACTGATCCAATTCCCTTTCTAAGCTTCTGACTTCACGCGCGGGTATAAAAATTCGCGCTTTTGACGATCAAAACCGGCGACGCAACCGTTTTCCTTGCCGTTCGCTCATGGTATGCTCTACGCCCTCATTCGGCCTCCCGCCGCAGGCAATCGGCCGTCGTTTGTACAATTACAGGAGCCTTACACCCATGGGAGCCAACGCCGCTTCAGCCACTCACGCTGAGGTTAAAATCGCAATTGTAATGGGATCGAAAAGTGACTGGGCCACCATGCAGTTTGCGGCCGAAGTCCTGACCTCACTCGACGTCCCGTTCCATGTCGAAGTCGTTTCCGCTCATCGCACGCCAGACAAGCTGTTCAGCTTTGCCGAACAGGCAAGCGCCAAGGGTATTGACGTGATCATTGCCGGTGCGGGCGGTGCTGCGCACCTGCCGGGCATGCTGGCGGCGAAAACCCTGGTGCCGGTGCTGGGTGTGCCGGTGCAAAGCGCTGCCTTGAGCGGCGTGGACAGCCTGTATTCCATCGTGCAAATGCCGCGCGGTATTCCGGTAGGCACCCTGGCGATCGGCAAGGCCGGCGCCGCCAATGCTGCACTGCTGGCAGCGCAAATTCTGGCGTTGCATGACGCTGAGTTGGCGCAACGCCTGGCCGATTGGCGTCAGGCGCAGACTGACGAGGTGCTGAATAACCCGGACCCGCGGGAGGAAGCATGAAGCCGGTTTGCGTACTGGGTAACGGTCAACTGGGGCGTATGCTGCGCCAGGCCGGTGAGCCGCTGGGGATCGCCGTCTATCCGGTTGGCCTCGACGCTGAGCCGGAAGCGGTACCTTATCAAAACAGCGTGATCACCGCCGAAATCGAGCGTTGGCCGGAAACCGCGCTGACGCGTGAGCTGGCGACCCACAACAGCTTCGTTAACCGCGATATTTTCCCCCGTCTGGCGGACCGCCTGACGCAAAAACAGTTACTCGATCAGCTCGGCCTGGCCACTGCCCCCTGGCAGTTGCTGACCGACGTCGCCGAGTGGCCGCAGGTTTTCGCGACCCTGGGCGAACTGGCTATCGTTAAACGTCGCGTCGGCGGTTACGACGGCCGGGGTCAGTGGCGTCTGCGCCCAGGTCAGGAAGCCGAACTGCCGGCCGATGCCTATGGCGAATGCATCGTCGAACAGGGGATTAACTTCTCCGGCGAGGTCTCATTGGTCGGCGCACGCGGACACGACGGTAAATCGGTGTTCTATCCGCTGACCCATAACCTGCATGAAGAAGGCATTCTGCGCACCAGCGTGGCGTTGCCGCTGCCCAATCCTGCGCTGCAACAGCAAGCTGAACAGATGCTGACGGCGATCCTTGATGAACTGAACTACGTCGGCGTCATGGCGATGGAGTGTTTTATCGTTGGCGATCGTCTGTTGATTAACGAACTGGCGCCTCGGGTACACAACAGCGGCCACTGGACGCAAAACGGCGCGTCTATCAGCCAGTTCGAACTGCACCTGCGTGCCATTCTCGCCCTGCCGCTGCCGAAGCCGGTCGTGAGCACCCCGTCGGTGATGGTCAACCTGATCGGTACCGCGGTAAATCAGCAGTGGCTGGCGTTACCGCTGGTGCATCTGCACTGGTACGAGAAAGAGGTGCGCGAGGGCCGCAAGGTTGGGCATCTCAACCTGAACGATCCCGACGCCGGTGCGTTGCAACAGGCATTGCAGGCTTTGGCGCCGCTGTTACCGGCCGAATACCAAAGCGGTTTGGCCTGGGCGCAACAAAAGCTGGCTTAAGCGTTACGTCGCACTAAAAACAAAGGGTTCAGCAAGCTGAACCCTTTTTTACTGTCGATGAAAAACTATTGGCGGTAGCCCTGCGGGTTTTTACTTTGCCAGTTCCAGGTATCGCGCATCATCAGATCAAGGCCGCGTTGCACTTGCCAGCCCAGCTCCTGTTTCGCCAGGCTGGCATCGGCCCAGAAGGCAGGCAGATCGCCCGCACGGCGCGGTAAAATCTGGTAGGGAATGGTTACCCCCGAGGCTTTCTCAAACGCCTGCACCATTTCCAACACCGAATACCCTACCCCAGAGCCCAAATTATAGGCTTTGAAACCGGCGATCAGTTTTAAGTGGTCCATCGCCGCCAGGTGGCCCTGAGCAACATCCATCACGTGAATGTAATCACGCACGCCGGTGCCGTCTTTGGTCGGGTAATCGCCGCCGAACACGCTCAGGCTTTCACGCTGGCCAATAGCGACCTGCGCGATATACGGCAGCAGGTTATTGGGAATGCCGCTGGGATCTTCACCAATCAGCCCCGACTCATGGGCGCCTACCGGGTTGAAGTAGCGTAGCGCGATAATCGAAAATGCCGGTTCGGCCTTGGCAAAATCCTGCAGGATCTGCTCCACCATCCATTTTGAGGTACCGTAAGGGCTGGTAGTGCCGCCAATCGGCATATCCTCGCGATAAGGCACCGGCGCATTTTCACCGTACACCGTGGCGGAGGAGCTAAAGATAAACCGGTGAACGCCGGCCTGACGCATCGCTTCCAGCAGGACCAACGTGCCCGTCACGTTGTTTTGATAATACTCCAGGGGTTTCTGGGTCGACTCCCCTACCGCTTTCAGACCGGCGAAGTGGATCACCGAAGCAATCTGCTGCTCGTTAAAGATCCGCTGCAAGCAGCCTGCGTCCTGTATATCACCCCGATAGAACTTTGCGGCTTTGCCCGTCAGCTGCGCTACGCGTCGCAAGGACTCTTCAGACGCATTGACCAAATTGTCCAGCACCACCACATCTTCACCCCGTTCCAGCAGCGCCAATACGGTGTGCGAACCAATGTATCCGGCACCGCCGGTCACCAAAATCGCCATAATATCCTCCTGTCGTCAGCATCTGGCGTTAACGCCAGATGCCTGAACGAATATCCTATGCCCAGCCTGTCGGCTAGCGCGAACCAATATTGCGTAACGGTTTACCGGCCATCAGATTGCGTTCGATATGCTCCAGCGAGATATTTTTGGTTTCCGGAATCAACGCCAGCGTGATGAAGATAAATACCAGGTTAAGCGCTGCGTACACCCAGAAAGTGTGCGCGCTACCCAGCGAATTGAGCATGGTCAAGAACGTCGCCCCGACGATCATGTTGGCAATCCAGTTGGTGGCAGTAGAACAGGTTATGCCAAAATCGCGGCCTTTCAGCGGCTGGATCTCTGAACACAGCACCCAAATCAGCGGGCCGGCGCTCATGGCAAAACCGACAATAAACATCAGCAGCATGATGATGGCAAAGTATTGCTCGGCCGGCGAGGTCATGCCCACATTCATCATGGTCCCCAGCGCGCCCATGCCCACCGCCATGACGACAAAGCCCAGCGTCAGCGTCGGTTTGCGCCCCCAGCGGTCAACCAACCCGATGGCAATAAAGGTCGCCAGCACGTTAACCAGGCCGACAACCACCGTCCCCCACATCTGCTGTGCGGTACTGGCAAAGCCCGCCAGGCCAAAAATTTTCGGTGCGTAGTACATGATGACGTTCATCCCGGTGAACTGTTGCATCACCTGCAGCAGGACGCCAAGGAACACGGCGCGGCGGAAGTTTTTATTGTCTTTAAACAGCGCCCAGCCGCTCTGTTTCAGCTTAAGGCTTTCGCGAATTTCATTCAGTTCGTGCTGCGCCTGAGCGCTGGTATCACGCAGCTTTTCCAATACCTGGCGCGCCTGCTCATGGCGATTGCGCGAAGCCAGCCAGCGCGGGCTATCCGGCAAGAAGAACACGCCGATCAACAGCAATACCGCAGGGATGGTGATCACGCCCAGCATCCAGCGCCAGGCGCCGGTATAGCTGAATGCGGTATCCGACAGGTAGGCCGCCAGAATGCCGATGGTAATCATCAACTGATACATCGAGATCATGCTGCCGCGAATTTTCTCCGGGGCAATTTCAGACAGATAAATCGGCGCGGTATAAGAAGCCACCCCCACCGCCAGTCCAAGCAGCACGCGAGAAATCAGCAAGATTTCCACGTTGGGAGCCGCGGCTGAGCACAGTGAACCGACGACAAACAACACGGCGCCAATCATCAGGCTGTATTTACGCCCGATACGGAAGTTCATCCAGCCACTGCCCACGGCGCCAACCGCCGCCCCAAACATCATTGAGCTGACCACCCACTCCTGCTGGGAGCTGGTGATGTTAAACGAGTCGGTGATAAACGGCAGAGCACCCGCAATAACCCCGATATCCAGACCGAATAGCAACCCAGCCAGTGCGGCCAGAAAACAGACGAAAAAAGTCATCCCTGCATTGCTCTGGCTCTTTTCAGCCGCCGACACTTTGACGGTAGTACTCATACAGCCTCCAAACGATAACGTGCTTAAGTTGCCCGTATGATAGGAGGCAATTCGCCAGAGAGAAGTGAGTGCGATCACATTAGTGGAAACGATTACATTTATTATTTGTTTAGATAAAAACAGAAACACAACCTTAAAAACAACACTCACCACTGATTTTAAAGGCTAAACATAAGCATTCATGCCCTAATATGGCGGTGACAGCAATATCATTTTACCTTGACCGCTCCCAATAAATTGAGTAACCCGAAGGAAGAGTGTAACCGATTTCACACAGAGTTCGGCCAAGAGGATGGCCGACAGATCGAGGCAGGGATTGAAAGCGGTAGTGTTAACGAGAAACGGGTCGTGCGGAGAGTAACGTCGACCGGCCCCTGACAATGGGCCGGTCGATAACCTGAAGGAACTAGCCGTCGTAGCTGCGGAACAGCGCCTGACCACGTAGCAAACGCACGCCCAGCCAACCGCCACACAGCGACAGCAACAGCGCGCTGAGCAACGGCAGTGCCCACCACAGCACCGGTGTCGGTGCCCACGGGAAGTCAAACACCTGGCTTTGCAACAGCCACAGTGCCGCCTCGGCGCCCACCGCAGCGGCGATGCCCGCCACCAGCCCCAGCAGGGCAAATTCACACCACAGCGTACTGCGCAACAGGCGCTTGCCTGCGCCCAGCGTGCGATACACCACCAACTCCTGACGTCGCTGACGCATCCCCACCTGCACCTGAGCCATCAGCAACAGGCCGCCACACAACACCACCAGCACCACCATCACTTCCAGTGCACGGCTGACCTGCTGCAGCACGCCGCTCACCTGTTTGAGGATCGAGCCGATATCCAGCAGGCTGAGCGTCGGGAACTGACGGTTGAGCTGGGTTAACATCTGGCCGTCCCCGTCATAGCGGAAACTGGTGAGCCAGGTTTGCGGCTGACCGTCCAGTGCACCCGGCGGGAAGATAAAGTAAAAGTTCGGCTTCAGACTTTCCCAATCCACCTGCCGCAGGCTGGTCACCTTGGCGCTGAACGACTGGGTATCGCCACTGAAGGTCAGCGTATCGCCCAGCTTGATCTTGAGCCGCCCGGCAATACCCTGATCCATCGACACTTCGCCGGTCTTAGGCGGCCAACTGCCCGCCAGCAAAGGATTGTGCGCCGGCAAATCCGCCAGCCAGGTCAGGTTCAGTTCGCGATTCACCGCTTCACCGCCCGGATCGTCCTCGTGCACCCGTTCGGTCGCCACCTGCTGGTTAATCTCGGTCAGGCGAACACGGACAATCGGATAGTAGGTCTCAGGTGCAATTTGATGCTGTTGCAGGAAAGTCTTCACCTGCGGCACCTGCGCTTCGGTCAGGTTCAACAGGAAGTAGTTTGGGCTGTCCGGCGGCAGTTGTTGCTGCCAGCGCTCGAGCAGATCGCCACGCAACACCAGCAATAACGCCAACAGCATAAACGACAGCGAAAAGGCCGCCAGTTGGCTCACCGTCACCCAAGGCTGATGCAACAGACGGTTAACCGCCAGACGCAGCGCCAGGTTTTTAAGCGTAATACGGCGCAGCAGCAGCAGGCTGCCCCAACCGATAGCGCCCAACAGCAAGGCCAGCACCAGAATACCGGCCAGGATCGACCACAGCAGCGTGCTGGCGCCCATCAGCGCGGTCAGCAACGCTACCACAATCACCGCCGTCACCGGCAGGAAGTAGCGCAGCCGCCAGACGTTAGCCACCACATCGCGGCGCAGCACCCGCAGCGGCTGAGTCGCCAACAGCTGCCGGTATGGCCGCAGCCCCACCAGCAGCGAAATCATCAGCAACGCGCCGATCGCCCACAGCCACGGCCAGGTCCCGGCGGCAGGCAGCTCCCCCGGCAACACCGGAGCCAGCAGGCGGATCAACACCGCCTCAAATCCCAACCCGATAATCCCCCCGCATACCGCAGCCAGCAGGATCACCGCCAGCCACTGGCCGACAATCAGCTTACGCAACGCACTACGACCGGCACCCAGCGTTTTCAGCACCGCGATCAGATCGTAACGACTGCGGCAATAGTGGCTCATCGCCACCGCTACGGCGGCAATCGACAGCAGCAAAGTCAGCAATGCGGACAACAGCAAGAACTGCTGCGAACGCTGCAGCGATTTGCCTAATGCGCTGCCGGATTCCTGCAGTCCGAACCAGCGCTGATCCGGCCCAAGCTGCGGCGTCAGGCGATCTTCGTAACGCTGAATATCCTGCGCAGCTCCGGCAAACATATAACGGTAGGTCAGGCGACTGCCTGGCTGCACAGCCCCGGTTTTATCCACATCCGCCAGATTGATCATGATACGCGGCGCGGTCTGGAACGGGTTAAAGCCGGAATCCGGCTCCTGAATGATTTCACCGGCAATCCGCAGTTGGGTGTCGCCCACGTCCAACGTATCGCCCACCTTTACGTTCAACAGCGCCAGCAAACGCGGTGCGACCAATACGCTGCCCGGCGTCAGCTTGGCATTAGCCGGACGGGTCTCCAGCTTGCCGTACAGCGGATAGGCCAGATCGGTGGCCTTCACGTCCGCCAATTGCGGCCGGTCTCCGGCGTAGGTCATGGTGGTGAACGACAGCTGCCGGCTGACCTTCAGCCCCTGCTGCTGCGCATCCAGCAGCCAGCCTTCCGGTACCGGCCGGGCGCTGCGCAGCACACGGTCACCGGCGATAAAATCGCGGCTCTGTTGGCTCAGGCCCTTGTCCATACGATCGCTGATGCTGCCCAATGCCAGTACGCAGGCCATCGACAGCGTCAGCGCCAGCCAAACGATCAGCAGCGACGGCGAGCGCCACTCGCGCCAGAACCAGCGCCAGATCATGCTTCCTCCCACAGCTTGCCTTCGCGCAGGCGCAGCCGCCGCTGGCAGCGCGCCGCCAGGGTTTCATCATGGGTGACCAGGATTAAGGTGGTGGAGAAATCGCGGTTGAGTGAAAACAGCAAATCGGCGATGCGCTCGCCGGTCTGGCGATCGAGATTGCCGGTCGGCTCATCGGCGAACAGCACCCGTGGCCGCCCGCTAAACGCCCGCGCCAGCGCCACCCGCTGCTGTTCGCCACCGGAGAGCTGCGCCGGCAAATGATCAAGGCGCTTGCCCAAACCCAACTGTTCCAACAGTTGCACCGCCTGCTCACGGCTCTGGCGGTCACTTTCACCGCGCAGGAGCGCCGGCAACTGCACGTTTTCCAGCGCATTGAGCGTCGGTACCAGCATAAATGATTGAAATACAAAGCCGACATTTTTGGCACGCAGCGCGGCGCGGCCCTCTTCGTCCAGCGCGGTCAGCGATTCGCCCAACAAATGCACCTCCCCTTCGCTGCCGTCGTCCAGCCCGGCGAGGATCCCCAGCAGCGTTGACTTGCCCGAACCGGACTCGCCAATCAGGGCAATTGTCTGCGCGGGTTTGACAACCAGCTCGACTCCGGTAAGGATGGAGAGCTGATGCTCACCCTGACCAACGTGTTTACTAAGATGATGAACTTCAAGAACGTTTTCCGCTGGCATCTTCCCTTCCTTTTGCTGTTGGGATTATTCAGTTTACGCGCTGTCGCCGCCGATACCCTGTTGATTTTAGGCGACAGTTTAAGCGCCGGTTATCGCTTGCCGGTGGCGCAGGCCTGGCCGACGCTGTTGGCCGATCAATGGCAGAAAAAGCCGGGCGATCCGCAACTGGTCAACGCCAGTATCAGCGGCGACACCGCTGCACAGGGGCTGGCCCGCTTGCCCGAATTGCTAAAACAGCACCAGCCGCGCTGGGTGCTGATTGAATTGGGCGCCAACGATGGTCTGCGAGGTTTCCCGGCAAAGGACCTGCAGCGCGATCTCGGCCAAATCATCACCTTGGTACAGCAGGCCGGCGCACAGCCGCTGCTGATGCAGATCCGCATCCCGCCCAACTATGGCCGCCGTTATACCGAGGCCTTCAGCGCGGTTTACCCTCAGTTGGCCAAACAGTTCAACATTCCGCTGCTGCCGTTCTATATGGAACAGGTGGTGGTAAAAGCGGAATGGATGCAGGATGACGGATTGCATCCCAATAAGGATGCCCAACCGTTTATCGCCACCTGGATGGCGGAACGTCTGGAACCTCTAGTAAAACATGAGTCTAACTAAATAGCGTTGTACACTAGGTAAAGTTATGCAAAAAGCAGTGTTGATAACCGGCTGTTCCAGCGGGATTGGATTGATTGCGGCACAGGATCTGCGTAACCGTGGCTACCGCGTGCTGGCCGCCTGCCGCAAACCGCAGGACGTGGAAAACATGCGCCAGCTTGGGCTGGAAGGCATTGAGCTGGATCTGGACGACAGCGACAGCGTCGAACGTGCCGCCGCACAGGTGATCGAACTGACCGGCAATCGGCTGTACGGCCTGTTCAACAACGGCGGCTTTGGTGTTTATGGACCGCTGAGCAGCATTTCGCGCCAGCAGCTGGAACGCCAATTCGCCACCAACCTGTTTGGCACCCATCAGTTAACCCAGTTGCTGTTGCCGGCGATGCTGCCGCACGGCGAGGGGCGCATTATTCAGACCAGTTCGGTGATGGGGTTGGTTTCCAGCGCCGGACGCGGTGCCTATGCCGCCAGCAAGTTTGCGCTGGAAGCCTGGTCCGATGCTCTGCGCATGGAGCTGCACGGTACCGGCATTCAGGTCAGTCTGATTGAGCCCGGCCCCATCTCCACCCACTTTACCCAGAACGTCAATCAGGCGCAGAGCGACAAACCGGTGCATAACCCCGGTATTGCCAAGCGCCTGACGCTGCCGCCGGAAGCCATTTTGCCCAAATTGCGCCACGCGCTGGAAAGTCCAAGGGCTAAACTGCGTTACCCGGTGACCCTGCTGGCGCACGCGCTCAGCGTATTGCGTCGCATCCTGCCGGGCCGCTGCCTGGACTGGCTGCTGCGCAGCAACGGTTAATTGGGCCGGCGGGGTTGAAGAACGCCACTCCGCCCCCATTTAAAAGCCAATGGCTCCGCAAGATCAGAGAGAAAATACATGCTAGCTCAAGCTGTTGTTGATATTAACGAAACTAACCTGCACCAGACGCTGGAACAGTCAATGTCCCTGCCGGTGGTGTTCTACTTCTGGTCGGATCGCAGCCAACACTGTCTGCAGCTCACCCCGATACTGGACAAACTGGCGGCGGAATATGCCGGTCAGTTCGTGCTGGCAAAAGTGGATTGCGACGCCGAACAGGCCATCGCGGCCCAGTTTGGCCTGCGTTCTTTGCCGACGGTGTACCTGTTCAAAGACGGCCAACCGGTCGACGGATTCCAGGGCCCGCAGCCGGAAGAGATGATCCGCGAATTCCTGCAGCGTTTCCTGCCTAAAGAAGAAGATTTGAAGCTGGCGCAGGCGACTGAATTGCTGGCCGAAGGCAATGCCACTGAGGCGTTACCGCTGTTGAAAGACGCCTGGCAAGCCAGCCAGCAACGCAGCGATATTGGCCTGACACTGGCAGAAACCCAGATAGCGCTGAACCGCACTGAAGATGCCGAAACCGTGCTGGCGACCATTCCGCTGCAGGATCGTGATACCCGTTATCAGGGTCTGGTGGCGCAGATTGAGCTGCTGAAGCAGGCTGCCGACACGCCGGAAATTCAACAGTTGCAACAGCAGGTGGAACAGCAACCGGAGAACGTCGATTTAGCCGTGCAGCTGGCGCTGCAACTGCATCAGGTCGGGCGCAACGAAGAAGCGTTGGAGCTGCTGATGGGGCATCTGAATAAAGATCTCGCCGCCGCCAATGGCAACGCGCGCAAGACGCTGATGGATATTCTGGCCGCGTTGGGCACCGGCGACGCATTAGCAGCTAAGTACCGCCGTCAGTTGTATTCATTACTGTATTAATACCCGTCATACTTGAAGCTGCATCTGTGTTGGCTGCGTTTGCTCACCCCAGTCACTTACTTAAGTAAGCTCCTGGGGACTTACAAACTTGCCGCCGTGATGCAACTCCAATTATTTAGGGTATGGCCTTAGTTATTTGGGACAGATCCCCAATGGATTTCCCGCCACATCTAGGCGGCAAACGCGAGAAGCCCTGGGAGCTTAGATAACTAAGTGACCAGGGCTCGAGCGTGCAGCCAACAACGATGTGGCTGGAAAGACGAAGGGGATATCAGCGGTAAACACGAACCCCACCGTCCACCCCCTTCGGGCTGAACAACACCTGCCATAGCTGAATATCCCGTGCACGGAACGCGCCGGCGCAGGCATTCAGGTAATAGGTGAACATCCGCTCGAACCGCTCGGAATACTCTTCGGCCAGCTGCGGCCACGCCCGTTTGAAATTCTCATACCAGGCCATCAGCGTTCGATCGTAATCGGCGCCGATATTGTGCCAATCCTCCATCACAAAACGTCCTTCGCTGGCCTCGGAAATATGCCGTACCGATGGCAGGCAGCCGTTGGGGAAAATGTATTTGTCTATCCAGGCGTCGACGTGCAAATTGGTTTGATTGGCACCTATGGTGTGCAGCAGGAACAGCCCATCGGGCTTGAGGTTGCGCGCTGCTACGCGGAAATACGTGTCGTAGTTCTTCGGCCCCACGTGTTCGAACATGCCGACGGAGACAATGCGGTCAAACTGACGGTCAAGATCGCGATAATCCTGCAGTTGTATCTCCACGTCTAATCCCTGGCAGCGTTCCTGCGCCAGCTTTTTCTGTTCGGCGGAAATCGTCACGCCATACACGGACACGCCGTAGTTTTCTGCCGCATATTGAGCCAATCCGCCCCAGCCACAGCCGATATCCAGCAGTGACATACCGGGTTTCAACTGCAACTTCTCGCAGATCATTTTCAACTTGGCCTGCTGCGCCTGCTCCAGCGTGTCAGCGTCTTTCCAATAGCCGCAGGAATATTGCATATAGGGATCGAGCATCGCGCGGAACAGATCGTTACCGATATCGTAATGCTCCTTACCCACCTGCCAGGCGCGTTTACGCGACTGACGGTTAAACAGCCGGGCATAGGCGATGCGCGCAATGTCGCTCAGGTTTTTAGGCAAACGCTCATCGACGCCCGCCTGCAGAATGCGGGTAAATAGCACATCCAGTCGCTCACAGTCCCACCAGCCATCCATGTAGCTTTCGCCGAACCCGAGCGATCCCTCCTGCAAAATGCGTTTAAACAACGCCGGATTATGTACCTTGATATCGCAGGCGCGGTTGCCGTTGATGGCTACATCGGCGGAGGACAACAATTCCTCCACAATGCGATACCAACGATCTTTTTTCGGGGCGAGTTCATCAACACTGATTGAGTCCATAACAATCCTTGGCGCTAGATGTCATTTCAAAAAGCATAGTCGCAAATATAAATGACAAATATTTGAAGTGAAAAACGGCAATGCTTTTTACTCTAGCCAAGGCGGACAACGTCATGAAATGAATTAAAATTATTAGAAACATGCCAATTTGGAATGTTAATGGCACAACGCCCCTGATTTATTAGTCTTTGCACGGTAGCTGGCGTAATATTCGTTTACATATGTCCGACAGGAGGTTTGCCATGTTTACCCTTATTCCCATCGTGATTGTCGTCGCGCTAATCATCGTATTTGCCGGCGTCAAAATTGTTCCGCAGGGGTTCCAATGGACGGTGGAACGCTTCGGCCGCTACACCAAAACGCTGATGCCCGGTTTAAACCTGGTGGTGCCTTTTATGGACCGCATCGGCAGAAAAATCAATATGATGGAACAGGTACTGGATATTCCATCTCAGGAAATCATCTCGCGCGATAACGCCAATGTGGCCATCGATGCGGTGTGTTTTATCCAGGTGGTGGATCCGGCCCGTGCCGCTTATGAGGTCAGCAACCTGGAACTGGCGATCGTCAACCTGACCATGACCAACTTCCGTACCGTGCTCGGCTCGATGGAGCTGGACGAAATTCTCTCGCAGCGTGACAGCATCAACAGCCGCCTGCTGCACATTGTCGATGAGGCCACCAACCCCTGGGGCATTAAAATCACCCGTATCGAGATCCGTGACGTACGTCCACCGGCAGAGTTAATCTCGGCAATGAACGCCCAGATGAAGGCCGAGCGAACCAAGCGTGCGGATATTCTGGAGGCTGAAGGCGTACGTCAGGCTGCTATCCTGCGTGCCGAAGGCGACAAACAGTCGCAAATCCTCAAGGCGGAAGGTGAGCGTCAGTCTGCGTTCCTGCAGGCGGAAGCCCGTGAACGTGCCGCGGAAGCCGAAGCTCGTGCGACTCAACTGGTGTCCGATGCTATCGCCAGTGGCAATATCCAGGCGGTGAACTACTTTGTGGCGCAGAAATACACCGATGCGCTGCAGAAGATCGGCTCCGCCAATAACAGTAAAGTCATCATGATGCCGCTGGATGCCAGCAGCCTGCTCGGTTCAATTGGTGGCATTGCCGAGCTGTTGAAAGACACCAAAGGCAAGTAATCATGCTCGAACAAATTGCAGCAAACCCGCACTGGTTCTGGCTCTCCCTTGGCGGGCTGCTGCTGGCGGCCGAAATGCTCGGCGCCAGCGGCTACCTGTTATGGAGCGGCGTATCTGCGGTGGTGGTCGGCGCGATTGTCTGGTTGTTGCCGCAGTTGGCCTGGGAATGGCAGGGGGTGATTTTTGCCGTGCTGACCGTGGTGGTGGCCTACCTGTGGTGGTATTGGCTGCGCCAACGTCCGGCGGCGGCCTCCAGCGGTTCGCAGGTACTGAACCAGCGCAACCGCCAGCTGATTGGCACCCGCGCCACGCTGACGGAACCCATGCACAACGGCATGGGGCGCATTAACATCGGCGACAGCAGTTGGCGTGCGCAGGCCAGTGACGATCTGGCGGTGGGCACCGAGGTGGAAGTGATCGCCGTCGAAGGCATAACGCTGGTGATCCGCGCCGTTATTCGTTAATGGTTGTGGCAACACCCTGCCAGGTTATTAATGATCGGGCACTCTGCTCCGTCATCCCCCGGGCACTGATCCGCCAGCGCCAGTAAACGCTGGCGCATCTCACCCAACTCGGCGATGTGTTTTTCAATGTCCGCCACTTTTTGCAGGGTGCGTGCTTTCACATCGGCGCTGTGACGAGCCGGATCGTTGAACAACGCCACCAGTTCGCCGCATTCGTCCAGGTTAAACCCCACCTGCCGCGCCTGACGCAGCAACGTCAGCTCCTCAATGTGCTTCGGGCTGTAGCTGCGGTAGCCGTTATCGGTGCGGATCGGCGCGGTAACCAGCCCTTTCTCTTCATAGAAGCGGATTGCCTTGCTGGTTAAACCGGTTTTTTTCGCCACGTCGCTGATATTCATTTATCCCCCTTGACCTTCCCCTTGCTGGAAGGTTTAGACTCCATTCTTAGTGAAAATAGGCTAAGCGGTCAACCTTTAAACACCGCACCTGAGCGAGGAATCGAATCATGTCACAAACCACAGTGCTGGCATTGCAGGGGCTGACCTGCATGAACTGCGCGCAGCGGGTGAAAAAAGCCCTGGAAAGCCGCGAAGATGTCGAACAGGCAGAGGTCAATGTCCACTATGCCAAAGTCACTGGCGAGGCGTCGAGCCAGGCGCTGATCGACAGCGTAGTCGCTGCCGGCTATCAGGCCGCCGTGGCGCAACAGCCGGATACCGAGCTGCAGTTGAACGGTCTGAGCTGCATGCACTGCGCTGCCAGCACCCGCAAAGCGCTGGAAGCGGTGCCGGGGGTGATTGCCGCCGACGTCAGTATCGACAGCGCCAAGGTTTACGGTGACGCCGCTTCCGAGGCGTTGATCGCCGCAGTTGAAGACGCGGGTTATCACGCCAGCCTTGCCGGAGCCGCTACCTCCCCAAAAACTGAGCCGTTGACTGAATCAGTCCCTGTATTGCCGGAAACCCAGGCAACGGCCTCGTCTCCCCTTCCGGCAACCTCTAATGGCGATGATGATGACAGCGTGCAGCTTTTGCTCAGTGGCATGAGCTGCGCCAGCTGCGTCAGTAAAGTGCAAAATGCACTACAAAGCGTATCCGGTGTAGATCAGGCGCGCGTCAATCTGGCGGAACGCAGCGCGCTGATCACCGGCAGCGCCGATCCGCAAGCGCTGGTCGCGGCGGTCGAGAAAGCCGGTTACGGCGCAGAAATGATCCAGGACGAAACCGAACGCCGCGAGCGCCAACAGCAAACTGCGCAGGCCAATATGAAGCGTTTTCGCTGGCAAGCCGCGCTTGGCCTGGCGCTGGGTATTCCCTTGATGGCCTGGGGGCTGTTTGGTGGCAGCATGTCACTGACGCCGGAAACTCAGCGTCCGTGGCTGCTGGTCGGCCTGCTCACGCTGGCGGTGATGGTGTTCGCCGGCGGGCATTTCTATCGTAATGCCTGGCGCGCGCTGATGAACGGCAGCGCCACCATGGACACCCTGGTCGCACTGGGCACCGGTGCCGCCTGGCTGTACTCAATCAGCGTCAACCTGTGGCCGGATTTCTTTCCGATGGCGGCGCGGCATCTGTACTACGAAGCCAGCGCAATGATCATCGGTCTGATAAACCTGGGCCATGCGCTGGAACAACGCGCTCGCCAGCGCTCATCACAGGCGCTGGAACGGCTGTTGGATCTGACGCCGCCGACGGCGCGCCTGGTGACCGACGATGGCGAGAAAAGCATCCCGTTGGCGCAGGTGCAGCTCGGCATGACGCTGCGGCTGACGACCGGCGATCGTATCCCGGTAGACGGTGAGATAATTCAGGGTGAAGTCTGGCTGGATGAAGCAATGCTGACCGGCGAGGCGGTGCCGCAACAAAAAAGCGTGGGTGATACCGTACATGCCGGGACGGTGGTCGATGACGGCAGTGTGCTATTCCGTGCCGGCGCTATCGGCAGCAAAACCACCCTGGCACGCATCATCAAGCTGGTGCGTCAGGCGCAGAGCAGTAAGCCTGAGATCGGCAAGCTGGCGGATCGCATTTCTGCGGTATTCGTCCCGACGGTAGTGGCTATCGCCCTGTTCAGCGCCGCAATCTGGTATTTCTTTGGCCCGCAACCGCAGCTGGTTTATACGCTGGTGATCGCCACCACGGTCTTGATCATCGCCTGCCCTTGCGCACTGGGTTTGGCGACGCCGATGTCGATCATCTCCGGAGTGGGCCGCGCCGCCGAATTTGGCGTGTTGGTACGTGATGCCGATGCCTTGCAGCAGGCAAGCCAACTCGACACCCTGGTGTTTGATAAAACCGGCACCCTGACCGAAGGTCAGCCGCGGGTGGTAGAAATCCTCACGTTTAACCAGGTGAGCGAGCAGCAGGCACTGCGCTGGGCTGCCGCATTGGAACAGGGCGCCAGCCACCCGCTGGCCCGTGCCATCGTTGATCACGCCGAAGGACAAGCGCTGCCGCATGTTGAGCAGTTCCGTACTCTGCGCGGTGCAGGCGTTAGCGGCGAAGTGGACGGCATGAAGTTGCTGCTGGGCAATGCTGCGTTATTACAACAGCATCAGGTGGCCACCGCCGAGCTGGACACACAGATGCAGCAACAGGCAGAGCGTGGCATTACGCCGGTGCTGCTGGCCGTCGAGGGTAAGCCGGCCGCGCTGTTCGCCATCCGTGATCCGCTGCGCCGCGACAGCGTTGAAGCGCTACAGCGCTTGCACCGTCAGGGCTATCAGTTGGTGATGTTAACCGGCGACAACCCGGTGACCGCCAACGCCATTGCCAAAGAGGCCGGTATCGACCGGGTGATTGCCGGCGTGTTGCCGGAGGGCAAAGCCGAAGCGATCAAACAGCTGCAGGCGCAGGGTCACCGCGTAGCCATGATCGGCGACGGTATCAACGACGCGCCGGCGCTGGCGCAGGCCGATGTCGGCATTGCCATGGGAGGCGGCAGCGATATCGCCATTGAGACTGCCGCCATCACCCTGATGCGCCACAGCCTGAACGGCGTCGCCGATGCGCTTGAGCTGTCTAAAGCCACATTGCGCAATATGAAGCAGAACCTGCTGGGAGCCTTTGTTTACAACACGCTCGGCATCCCGATTGCCGCCGGGGTACTGTATCCGTTGACCGGCACCCTGCTCAGTCCGGTGGTGGCGGGCGCGGCTATGGCGCTGTCCTCCATTACCGTGGTCAGTAACGCCAACCGACTGCTGCGTTTTAAACCCAAACGCTAAATACCCAAGGGGCGCAAATAGTGCGCCCCTTTTTCTTTGGGATAATTCCTTCACTCTTCAGGCTTTCTTGTCCAGCGGATAGCGTTTAGCATGGGGAATCCTCACCTTGCCAAGCCAAGGGTGAACACGCTATTCAGGAGCCACGCTGTATGGGTCAACTGTTACGCCGAATCGCCGCCTTTCTCGGCCTGATATCCCCGATGACTTACGCCTACCCGGCGCTGGATATTCGGCTGCCCGGCGATCGTCAGTTCCATCTGGTGGGCAGCATTCATATGGGCACGGTGGATATGTCGCCGCTGCCGGCCAAGCTGGCAGCTCGCCTCAAACAGGCAGATGCCCTGATTGTTGAAGCCGACATCACCGGTTCCGCCTCGCCCTTTGACCACATCGAACAGCAACCGGAACTTGAACAGCGGCTCTCAGAGTCAGAATTTCAGCAATTACTGACGCTGTGCCAGGAGCTGGGTGCCGACGTCGACAGTTTTTCCACCCTGCCCGGCTGGCAGGTAGCGTTAATGATGCAAGCCCGTCAGGCTCAGCGATTGGGATTACGCGCCGAATACGGCGTGGATTATCAACTGTTGCAGGCGGCCAGAGACCAGCATAAAAAGGTGATTGAGCTGGAAGGGGCGGAACACCAGATGAGTATGCTGGAACAGTTACCGGAGGGAGGAATAGCACTGCTGCGCGACACGCTGGAGCACTGGCACACCAACGCACGCTTGCTGCAAACCATGGTGAGTTGGTGGCTAGACGCAAAACCCAGCGGTATGCTCGAAACCCTGCCCGCCACATTCAGCGCCGATCTGTATGACGTGTTGATGCACCAACGAAATCGCGACTGGCAACAAAAGCTGGAGGCGTTACCGCCAGGAAATTACGTGGTGGCGGTAGGCGCACTGCATCTGTATGGCGAGGATAATCTGCCGGCGATGCTGCAGGCGCAGTAAAAAAGTGGCCAATATCGCTACTGGCCAGTCAAAGAGGAATTTCTTGTATTTTAGTTATACGCATAGCAACCGTGTTAACGGTTACAACAGACAGGGTAGCAACCCAGTGAACATCTTGGCAACCCGCTTTACGCGGCTGCCACTCAGGTTGCTGTTACCGTTATATTTTTGTAATTTTGTTGCATCCGTTTGCAACCTCCCGCTTAACGGGGAAGAGGAAAACACATGACGCCCGCAGTGATCCTGCTTGAGAAACAAAAAGTCGCTTTTACCCTTCATCCTTATCATCACGACAGTGCTGAAACCAACTTCGGCGATGAAGCAGTGAAAAAATTGGGGCTGGATGCAGACCGTGTCTATAAAACGTTACTGGTGGCGCTGAACGGCGACGCCAAACATCTGGCAGTGGCGGTCACACCGGTAGCTACACAGTTGGATCTGAAAAAGGTCGCTCGTGCGCTCGGCGCCAAAAAGGCAGAGATGGCCGATCCGCTACTGGCGCAGCGCGTGACGGGTTATCTGGTCGGCGGCATCAGCCCGCTGGGGCAAAAAAAGCGGCTGCCAACGGTGATCGACAGCCCGGCACAGCAGTTCGCCACCATTTATGTCTCCGGCGGTAAACGCGGGCTGGACATCGAACTGGCGGCGCAAGATCTTTGCCGGCTGTTGGCCGGCAGCTTCGCCGATATCGCCAAGCGCGACTAGAAGCCTGATGACGCGGCCGCAGTCCCAACGTCGGCCGCGGGATCTGATTACTCCGTCGGCTTATTCCGTATCCCCATTCGCGGCAACAACATGGGAACATGTCGGCAATACCGCTGATAATCCGCCCCTAAAGCTTTAAGCAGGCTACGTTCTTCAAAATAAACACCCACCAAAATATATAATGTCATACCTGAATTAAATAATAGACGCCCAGCGGTCATCTCTGGCGTGAACCAAAATGCCAGTAACATTCCCGTCATCATGGGATGCCGCGTCAACCGGTAAAATCCTCTTACCTGAAAAGGCAAATCGGTATATTGGCGTTCTCTCCATTGCAGCCAGGATTGTCGCAAGCCAAATAAGTCGGTGTGGCTGATCATGCAGGTTGACGCAAAGACCACGAGCCACCCTAGCGCACTAATACCGTTAAGCCCCCATGCGGCAACACTGTCTGGCGGTAACCGCCACAAGACGCCCGGCAGTGGTTGCCACACAAGCGCCAGTAGCGCCAACGACGCACCGGCAATTAACACATAGGAGCTTCTTTCCAATGCCGGAGACAGCGCCAAACGGGCCTTGAACCTCTCATGGGCCATAACGGAATGCACCAAGCCAAACAGCAAAAGCAAAACGATATTCACCAGCCAGAGCCGTACGTCGGTATACTCCCTAACGGCGACCATATTTCTCAGCCCCCAGCCGTTAAGTAATAAAATAAGCAAAACAAAGCCAACCAACCCAAAAAAATAGCCGACGACGCCATATAAAAGCACTGCTGTCCTGTACATTTCATTTCCTCTTCAATCACGATTATTTCGCTGAGTTTTATTCCCTGAAAAAATTATGATTTAAGAAAGATAAAATCATTAACCCTAAAGGTATAGACAAAGAAAATAGAAATACAATTATGCAAGACAGGGAAAACAATATTGAAATTAATAATATTAGAATTCTTTTATACTAGAAGTGTGGTAATGCGGGGAAAATCGACGGCGGCTTTTAACCGGTAAAAGCCGCCATAATATTATTGATAAACGATCTCGCCTTTAGGCTCATAAGCCGCTGCGTCCAGCGGTGAGTGCTTCTCGATGTATTGCTTCAAGACTTCGGCATCGATAAACCCGGTGTTGACGTAGCTTGGCAGGGTATCCAGCTTCGGATAACCGTCGCCGCCCAACGCATTGAAGTTCAACGTGGCCATACGGTAGGTTTTGTCCGCCTGCAGCGGTTCCCCCTTGATCTTGACGTTGCTGACGCCCTGACCGTCCGCCGTTAGGCTAACGTTGGCAAACTGCGCATAGGCCCCGGAATCTACCTTCATGTTGGCGACTACAGCCAGGTATTTTTCCACGTCGCTGCCTTTCATCTCGACGTAGACCAGCGTATTGCCGAATGGCTGCACTTTCAGCACGTTTTTATAGGTGATATCGCCGCCTTCAATCGAGTCACGCACCCCGCCACCGCTCATCACCGCAAAATCAGCCTCGGCACGTTCCATCTGCGCTGCCAACAAGACGCGTGACAGGTTGGTCTGTACAAAGCGCACTTTGCTGCGGTCTCCTTCCAGCTTGCCGTTGACGCTGCCAATCTTGACGTCCAACTGCGCCTTACCTTTTTCCTGGAACGGCGTCAGCAGCTTCATCATGGAAGGATCTTCTGCGATCTGTTGGGTGTAAAACACGCGCTCACTGGTGCCGTCGGCTTTCTCCACCTTCTTCTTCAGGTTGACCGGAATCAGTTGGTAATGCACCAGCTTCAGTTCACCGTTACGGAACTGGAAATCGGCGCGGCCCACGTACTTGCCCCACTCATGCGCCTGCACAATCCAGGTGCCGTTCTGACGATCCGGCGCGCACGGCGTGCCCGGCACATAATCCACCTGCTTGTGGTTCTCGCTCGCCATACAGACCGGATCCTGCGAATGACCACCAACGATCATGTCCAGATAGCCGGCAGGCAGGCTGCGCGCCATCTCAACATCGCCCGGCGCGTTGGAGCCGTGATTGCCGTCATCGTAATGGCCCATGTGCGTTGCTGCGATAATCACGTCCGGCTTTTCGTCCTTACGCAATTGCTCCACTACCTGTTTGGCTTCCTGTGCAGGAACACGGAACTCGATGTCGGTAAAATACTCCGGGTTGCCAATCTTGGCCGTGTCATCCGTCGTCAGGCCGATGACCGCAATCTTGATCCCCTGCTTGTCAAATAAGGCATAGGGCTTGAACAGACGCTGCTGGGTGCTTTTTTGATAAATATTGGCCGACAGCAAGGGGAAGGTCGCCCACTTTTCCTGCTGACGCAGCACGCTGAGCGGGTTGTCGAATTCATGGTTACCGATCGCCATTGCGTCGTAACCCACCAGATTCATGCCGCGGAAGTCCGGTTCGGCATCTTGCAGATCGGATTCCGGCACGCCGGTGTTGATATCACCGCCCGACAGCAGCAACAGACTGCCCCCCTGCGCCGCGACTTCCTGACGGATGCTGTCTACCAAGGTTTTCTGTGCACCCAAGCCATATTCGCCATGATCGTTCTGCCAGAAATGGCCGTGGTGATCGTTGGTGTGCAAAATGGTGATGTCGTAGGTCTTATCCTTTTCCCAGGCGCTGGCGGCTCCCGACAGGAAAGTCAGGGATACGGCCAAAGCGCATGCGGTGGTTTTTAACGAAAAGCGCATGGCAGAACTCCATATGATCATTAACGGCTTTTTTGAGGTGACCGAAATTGTAACGCGAAACAAAGCCCTTTGATTTCAAATTTTTGCGATATACGTCAAATTATGTCGGATATGGCAAATATTGAACAACTTGCTAAGATATCTGCTCTGTCCTCTAAAACTTACCAGGCTAATAATAAAATGACCGACCGTAGCGATACTGCCATGCCACCGGCCAAGGGCAGCGCGGTTAAAGGGACTGCATTCTCGATTCTCGGTGCCATCAGCGTCTCTCACCTGCTTAACGACATGATTCAATCGCTGATCCTGGCGATTTACCCGATCCTGCAGGCTGACTTCAGCCTCAGCTTCGTGCAGATCGGCATGATTACTCTGACCTATCAGCTCACGGCTTCCTTATTGCAACCGTTAATCGGTTACTACACGGATAAACACCCGCAGCCCTATTCGTTGCCGATCGGCATGGGCTTTACGCTGTGTGGGCTGCTGCTGCTGTCCGTCGCCAATACCTTCCCGCTGGTGCTGCTGGCAGCGGCGCTGGTCGGCACCGGTTCCTCGGTATTCCACCCTGAGTCCTCCCGCGTTGCGCGCATGGCCTCCGGTGGCCGACATGGCCTGGCTCAATCGTTGTTCCAGGTCGGCGGTAACTTTGGCAGCTCTCTCGGCCCCCTGCTGGCCGCGCTGATTATTGCGCCTTATGGCAAAGGTAACGTGGCCTGGTTCTCACTGGCCGCGCTGTTGGCTATTGTGGTGCTGTTGCAAGTCAGCAAATGGTATCAACATCAGCACCGGGCAACAAAAGGTCAGCCAAAAGCCTCCTCGACGGTGAAACCGCTGCCAAAACGTACTGTCACCTATGCGCTGGGCATCCTGCTGGTACTGATTTTTTCCAAATACTTCTACTTGGCCAGTATCAGCAGCTATTACACCTTTTATTTGATACATAAGTTCGGCGTTTCCGTGCAGAATGCGCAGTTTCACCTGTTTGCATTCCTGTTTGCCGTAGCAGCAGGAACCATAATTGGCGGGCCTCTCGGCGACAAGATAGGGCGTAAATATGTTATTTGGGGCTCAATACTGGGTGCCGCGCCATTTACGCTGGCTTTACCCTATGCTTCTCTCTACTGGACCGGCATTTTAACCGTCATTATCGGGGTAATTCTCGCTTCGGCATTTTCGGCCATTCTGGTTTATGCACAGGAGCTGATCCCCGGGAAAGTGGGTATGGTTTCCGGTTTATTCTTCGGTTTTGCTTTTGGTATGGGGGGATTAGGCGCAGCCGTTCTTGGTTATGTCGCAGATTTGACCAGTATCGAATTGGTCTACCAAATCTGTGCTTTCTTGCCACTGATCGGCATTATCACCGCATTACTGCCTAATATGGACCATAACTCGTAATAACCCTGATAAAACCCGGCTGAATCATTGCGCTCAGTCGGGTTATCTCCCGAACAAACCAACGTTATTTGACTTATTTAGTGTTAAATCCCCTTACTGCCCTGCCCAAAGCGGAATCCTCTGCTTTTTCGCAAAAAAGCTCAATTTAGCTAAGCAAGACGCGAACAAATGCAATAAACTAAATGTATCTTTTCGTAACTTTGTTGCGTTTCCCCTCTGCTGCCATGCATAGCTAGAAGGAGTCTGGATGCATAATTCAACACCCTTAATCACCACCATTGTCGGAGGGTTAGTACTTGCCTTCCTCCTCGGAATGCTGGCGAATCGCCTGCGCATCTCCCCGCTGGTGGGGTATCTTGCCGCAGGCGTGCTCGCCGGCCCTTTTACCCCCGGTTTTGTTGCCGACACCTCGCTGGCACCGGAACTGGCGGAAATCGGCGTGATCCTGTTGATGTTCGGTGTTGGCCTCCATTTCTCGCTTAAAGACCTCCTGGCAGTTAAACATATCGCTATTCCCGGTGCCGTGGCACAGATTGCCGTCGCCACTCTGTTGGGTATGGGGCTATCAAAGCTGCTCGGCTGGGATTTGATTTCCGGCCTGGTGTTCGGTCTCTGTCTTTCTACCGCCAGTACCGTGGTGCTGCTGCGTGCGCTGGAAGAACGCCAACTGATCGACAGCCAGCGCGGGCAAATCGCCATTGGCTGGCTGATCGTTGAAGACCTGGCGATGGTGCTGACGCTGGTATTGCTGCCTGCGTTCGGCAACATGCTTGGCAATGACAACGCCAGCAGCGGCCAGTTGCTGACTGAGCTGGCAATCACCATTGGTAAAGTCATCGCCTTTATTGCGCTGATGATTGTGGTAGGCCGCCGGCTGGTGCCGTGGATCCTGGCGAAAACCGCCAGCACCGGCTCGCGCGAGCTGTTTACCCTTGCCGTGTTGGCACTGGCGCTCGGCATTGCCTATGGCGCGGTGAAGCTGTTCGACGTTTCCTTTGCCCTGGGAGCCTTCTTCGCCGGCATGGTGCTGAACGAGTCGGAGCTGAGCCATCGCGCGGCCCACGATACCTTACCGTTGCGCGATGCCTTCGCCGTGCTGTTCTTTGTGTCGGTCGGCATGCTGTTTGATCCGATGATCCTGATCAACGAGCCGCTGGCGGTGCTGGCAACGCTGGCGATTATCGTGTTCGGGAAATCGGCGGCAGCGTTCCTGTTGGTGAAAATGTTCGGCCACTCCAAACGCACCGCGCTGACCATTTCTGCCAGTCTGGCGCAGATTGGCGAGTTCGCCTTCATTCTGGCCGGCCTTGGGATCACGCTGGGCATGATGTCGGAGCACGGCCGCAATCTGGTGCTGGCCGGGGCTATCTTGTCGATTATGTTGAATCCGTTGCTGTTCACGCTGCTTGAGCGTTATCTGGCCAAAACCGAAACCATGGAAGACCAGATAATGGAAGAAGCGGTGGAAGAAGAAAAGCAGATCCCGGTCGATATGTGCAACCATGCGCTGGTGGTCGGCTATGGCCGCGTCGGCAGCCTGCTGGGGGCAAAGTTGGCCGAAGCCGGTATTCCGCTGGTGGTGATTGAGAACTCCCGCCCACGGGTGGAAGCCCTGCGTGAACAAGGCATCAAAACGGTGCTGGGCAACGCTGCCAATCCGGAAGTGATGGATCTGGCGCGACTCGACTGTGCACGCTGGCTGTTGCTGACCATTCCCAACGGTTACGAGGCCGGTGAAATCGTGGCTTCGGCACGTACCAAGCGGCCGAACATCGAGATCATCGCCCGTGCGCACTACGATGACGAAGTGTCTTATATCTCCGATCGCGGGGCGAATCAGGTAGTGATGGGCGAACGAGAAATCGCCAACAGCATGCTGAATATTCTCAAACTGGATACGCTGAGCGAAGAAGAGAAAATGGGCGGTTGCCCGATCTGATCGGCGATTCGATATAAAAAAGGTCCGGCTTGCCGGACCTTTTGCTTGTTAGCGTTCCCAGTAAGACTCTTCCAGACTGTCTTCCCGCTCCGGCAGGCCACGCGTCAGGCGTGGCGAATGCTGATTCAGCACCTGATAGCTGACACGGTTAGCGTATTTACACACCTGCGCCAGCGAGGAATAGGTCAGATAGCTGCGAACGTGCTTGCTGGAGTTAGGCACGTTATTGCGGTGATAACCGTTGGCGGCGATATCATGCAGCAACGCCGACAGTGCGCCATCACCGGCACCGTTGGTGTTCATGATTTTCTCCGGCCCGCCCATGTAAGGCGCGATGTGCGAATAGATGCGGAACGGATTTTCACAGCTTTCACGGCGCATGGCGCGGCTGAACTCATAGCGGTTGAATTCGGCAATATGCCCCGGCAGCAGCGGATGCTGGGTTTCCCGCTTATTCGACTCTTCGGTATAACCCGCCATATACAGACCGTTTGGCCCGGCGGTGCACAGCACCAGATCCACCCATTCAAGCGCCATGTCAGAGGCAGTCAATGGATCGCTCAACCCGGTCAATTCCAGCGCTTCATCTTCGTTCATCGCCAGGATCGACACGTGTTGTTGCAGGAAGTCGCGCCACCATTGCGGGTTATCGGCGATCACGTACTTGGTGCCCAGCGTCAGTACCACCGGTACGTCGTGCTTTTTGGCAAATTCAATTGCCTGCATGGTGGCAGCCGGCATCGGCTCCCCTTCCTTACAGCGCACCAAATATGACGTCAGCACCAGCGCCGAAGCACCGGCAATCACCTCTTCCTTCACGCTTTCCGGCCGCAGTTGATTCATCTGCCCGGGGCTGATGGCAAAGGTCCGTTCGCCGCTTTCGCCGATCAGCGTAAAGCAGCGGCCAATAGCACCGTCAACCGCCTGCAGGTGGTTAAGATCGGTACGGCTGGAGGTGTTGCACAGATAGCGATAGGCGTAGCTGCCAATCTTGATATTGCTGCACATCACGCCGAGCAGAACGGAACGGTCGTCCGCCAGCACGGAGTAGTTGTGCAGAGTATTGCCGATGGTGCCGCCGGCAAATTGGTGGGTGATCAGATTATTGTCGATCAGTTCCTGATACAGCGCCTCGGCGACGTCATCCTCAATCACCAGGGAGTGCCCCAGGCTCAGACCGTAACGCTGGACGAAGGCATCGTCCACTTTGGCTTCGATATCCACCAGCGTCTGATCGATACCGACGATATAGGAGGTGCTGATTTCATTTTCAGGCTGAGCTTGCTGCAAGAGCGGATCGCGGGCGTTCACCGGAAAATAGTGTTTGGACTTACGTTTACCAGGAAATTTCATTTATTTGGCGGCAGTGGCAGTTAACAGGCAGAGAATGTTAGCACATTCCTGCCCGATTGATGATGACTGTCACTATTTTGCGCTCTGGGGATCAGAGGTGCTGCGCCACCAGTTGCTGCATCATATCAATGTGCGCCGGTTCGTCGTTCAGCGCAGAAATGTACTCAAACTTCTCGCCGCCCGCCTCGAGGAAGATTTCGCGGTTTTGCTCTTTGATTTCTTCCAGCGTTTCCAGACAGTCCGCCGAAAAACCTGGGCAGATAAGCTGAATATGTTTAACGCCTTGCGCAGGCAGGCCCTTGAGGGTTTCATCGGTATACGGCGTCAACCAGGGTTCACGGCCAAAACGCGACTGGTAGGTCATCATGACCCGATCCGGCGCCAACGGCAAAGTGTCGGTCAATGCACGAAACGTATCCTCACAACGCTGCGGATAATCGTCGCCGAGGCGTGCATAGCGCTTGGGAATGCCGTGGAATGACAGCACCAGCCGGTCCGGTTGGCCATGCTCGGCAAACGAACGCTCCACGCTTTGACGCAATGCGGCGATGTAAGCCGGGTGTTCGGCATAGTCACGGATAAAGCTGATCGACGGCAGGCGGCGATAGCCTTTCAATATGCGCGCCACGCCGTCCCACACGGCTGCACTGGTTGAACAGGAGTATTGCGGGTACAACGGCAGTACTACCAGATTGGTCACGCCCTGTGCCAACAGCTTGTCTATCGCTTCGCCCAGGCTCGGTGAACCGTAGCTCATGCCCAATTCAACCGGCGTGTTCGGCATACGTGCGGCCAATGCGCGCTGCTGACGGCGGCTGTAGACCAGCAGTGGTGAGCCTTCGTCCATCCATACCGACTTATACAGCTTGGCAACGCGCGGCGAACGGATCGGCAGGATCGCACCGTTGAGGATCGGCCACCAGATCAATGGGGCTGTATCCACTACGCGGTCGTCACTGAGGAATTCCTTCAGATAGCGTTTTACCGCCGACGAGGTCGGAGCATCCGGCGTGCCCAGGTTCACCAGCAATACCCCGTGTTTCTCTTGCTTCATCTCAGTTCCCCTTGATTCCTTGCAAGCTAACCCCCTGTTCTGGGTCAGGGGGTTAACGTCGATTAATGGCGCCTATTGTAACGGAAAAGCGCCTCGTCGGAACCGATATCAGCAACAGGCGTTGCCCATGATAAAGGGGAATGATATTAACTCTGCGCCAGTCGCCAGACCGCCGCCACATTACGCGCCGTCACCTCCAGGTTATCGGCCGCTTCCGCCAACGCTTCCTCCAGAGAGACAACGCGATCGAGCACCGAAAAAGCGGCGTCAATGCCGTGCTGGTGCACCACCTGATAATCTTTCGACAGGCTGCCGGCAATGCCGATCACCGGCAAACCAAAGCGTTTAGCCACCCGCGCCACGCCAATCGGCGTTTTGCCGTGGATAGACTGACTGTCCAGTCGCCCTTCGCCGGTGATCACCAGGTCGGCATCGCGCAACGCCTCTTCCAATTGAAGGGTTTCGATCACGATCTCAATGCCGGGGCGCAATCGGGCGTTTAGCATGCCAAGCAATGCCGCACCCATTCCCCCTGCCGCTCCTGCCCCGGGCGCGTTGATAACCTCGCGACCGGTAGCCTGTTCCAGCAATGTGCCGTAATGGCGCAGCGCCGCATCCAACTGCGTGACCATTTCCGGCGTGGCTCCCTTCTGCGGGCCAAACACCGCGGAGGCTCCGTTAGCACCACACAAAGGATTATCCACGTCGCAGGCCGCCGTGATGCTCACCTGCTGCAGACGCGGATCCACCCCGGAAAGATCGATATAGGCCAACTGCGCCAGCGCGGCCCCTCCAGGCGGCAAAGCCTGTCGATTCTCGTCCAGCAGTCTGGCCCCTAGCGCCTGCATCATGCCGGCCCCGCCGTCGTTGGTGGCGCTGCCGCCAATGCCAAGAATAATCGTCTTAACGCCGCGCTCCAGCGCAGCCAGGATCAGCTCACCGGTGCCATAACTGGTGGTCATGCGCGGATCTCGCTGCGCTTTGGGAGCCAGATGCAACCCGGAAGCCGCCGCCATCTCGATAACGGCAGTTTCTCCCTCTCCCAGCAAACCATAGAAGGCCTGTACCGGCTGGCCCAACGGCCCAGTGACCGTGACCCTGACGATTTCCCCGCCCGTAGCTGCCACCATCGAATCCACCGTGCCTTCGCCGCCGTCCGCCATGGGTAGCTTCACATACTGTACCTGCGGGAAGATCTGGCGGAAGCCGCGTTCGATGGCTTCTGCCACCTCCAACGCACTCAGGCTTTCTTTAAACGAATCCGGCGCAATCACCACTTTTTTCAGCGTTTTCATTACTCTTCCTTATCCCGCCAGATTAAATACGCCAAACATCAACGCTGAGACGGCCGCGATGGTAAAACCGACCAGTGTTTCATAAGGCAGTAGCTTCAACCGTTGATGCACGGCCATATTGACGCTGCCGCCGGTGGCATGGAAGAAGCTGCCGTGCGGCAGGTGATCCAGCACCGTCGCGCCGGCATGGATCATAGCCGCCCCCGCCAGCCCGCTGACGCCCAGCTCCAGCAGAGTGCTGCTGAAGACCCCGGATGCCACGGCGGTACCGGCGGTTGTCGAAGCGGTGGCCATCGACATTAATGCCCCGGAGAGTGGGGCCAGCAGCCAGGCCGGCATGCCGGTGCTGGTCAACCCGCTGATGAGCACGTCCTTCAGCGAAGAGTTGGCGATAATGCCTGCCAGCGTACCGGTGCCAAGCAGCATAATCGCCACCGGCGCCATACGGGACAGGCCGGAAACCATAAACTGGTTGCACTGGCGGATGCGGCCCATCAGCAATGCGCCCACCAGACCGCCCAGCGGCAGCGCTATCAGCGGATCGATGGCAATACCGGCGATCGGCCGCAGCGACAGCAGAACAATGGCAACCAAGGGTGCGCTGATCGCCGCCGCAAAGCCCGGACGAATGCCTTCGGCTTGCTGCGTCAGCTCTTCCGCCATCACCTTATCGCCCTTATCACTCAAACGGCGGGCCAGCAGATAGGCCACGATTAATCCGCACAATCCTGGCACGATACCGGCCATCATCACCGAGGTCAGCGGCACGTGGAAGTTGTCGGCTGCGGCAATGGTGTTGGGGTTTGGTGACATCACGTTACCGGCCTTGCCGCCGCCGATCATCGCCAGCAGGATCGCCGCACGCGAGATCCCGGCCTTCTGAGCGATGGAAAGGGCAATAGGCGCCACGGTGATCACCGCAACGTCGATAAATACGCCCACTGCCGTCAGGATCAGTGTAGCTACCGCAAGCGCTAACAGCGCACGGGTTTCCCCGACTTTGCGGACGATGGTTTCAGCGATGGTGTGCGCCGCGCCGGACTCGATCAACACCCCGGCCAGCACCCCCGCCGCCAAAATGCGCATCACGGCATTGGTAATGCCCTGCGCACCGGTGATCATCAGCGTCACGGTCTGCACCAGATCGGCGCCGCCGCATAATCCGCCCGCCAGCGCACCGGCAATCATGCCGTAGGCAGGCGGGACCTTGCGTAAAATCAGAACGATAGCGACGACCAATGCCACCAGCGCCCCAAGCGTGGATACCGTTGTCATTATTGTTTTCCCCGTTGTTGGTGTGGGGAAAACATATCCTGAGCGCCGGACATTGGCGTGAGAGAAAGCCACAAAAACATGCGCGCGCACACAGCGGAAAGTTGTGGTTTTACACAACTCAGCCGTGCATCAGCATGCCGATATACAGCTGCAAGGCGTCCGTTAACTGATTGATTTTTAATTCAGTAATGGCTTCAATACGCTGCAGGCGATAGCGCAAGGTATTGACGTGAATATGAAGCTCGGCGGCGGTCTGCGTCTGATCACAATTCCGCGAAAAATAGTGCCTCAGCGTGCTGCGTAATACCCCTTTTTCATCCTGTTCGCCCAAAACCTGCCAGGGGCGGGAAAGCTCTTGAGCCCGCCAGTCTTCACCCAGATCGCACAGCAGTGACGGTAGCGGATAATCTTGGTAAAACAGCGTCTTGTGCCGTAACTTCAGGCGTTTCGCCATCGCCTGGGTGGCGCGAGCCGTCAGGCTTGAACGGTGCAACCCTGCTTCGCCGCTAAAGAAACCACCGACAATCAACCGCAGGTTGAAACGCGACTGAAGCTGGCTCTGCAACTGCTGCGCCTGTTTGCGCTCCTGCTTCACATTCCACTCCCCCTGCACCAGACTGGCAGGACGCAGCAGGATCATTTCGTTGAACCCGGTGATGGCGATCAGCGCTTCGCGCTGAGTCTGCTCCAGCTCCGTCAGCAATTCACGCAGCAGGTGCGGCTGCGTGTCCTGTAATTCCGCAATCCAGACAATCCGTGGCTGCTGCAGATCTAACCCCAGGTAGGCGGCCATCGCCTCCAGCGAGCCTGATGCCGGCTGCGGTTGCAGCAACTGATTGGCCAGTTCCTCGCGGTAGCGTTTTTCCCACTGATGTTGATCCAGCAACGCCGCCTGCTCCACCATCATTTCGGCCGCCATTTTCACCAGTTCGGCATAGGCACGTACCTGCGCGGGTTCACCGGAAATACCGATCACCCCCACCTGTTGGCTGTGAAAACTGAAGGGCAAATTGATGCCGGGCCGCACTCCCTTGAGGTGCGCGGCAGTCACCGCATCGATTTCCACCACCCGGTTTTCGGTCAGCGCCAGAACAGCGCCTTCATGACGCTGAAACAGGCGTGCGGGGTTGCCGGAAGCGATGATGACGCCGTTGCTGTCCATCACATTGACAGAATGGCTGATGATGCTCATCGCCCGCTGCACGATCTGGCGTGCGGTGGATTCTGCCAGCAAATGGGTTGGTCTGAGCATGCGGATTGTCCCCGGGGATTAAGATGGGGGAGTTATACGCCATTTATCTCGGTGGATTAAAGGGCACAGGCGCAACAAGCCACGGCGATCACAATTCGGCGGGTAAATAATAAAAAAAACGCCAGGCGGATGAGGCCTGGCGCTATGCACAGCAATGAAAAACCGATTAGCCGAGGATGTTCGCCAGTTCGGCGCTCACTTCGGTCACTTTGCGGGTGCCGTCGATTTTACGGTATTGGGTGTTACCTGCAGCAGCTTCTTTGCTGTAGTAGGAAATCAGCGGTGCAGTCATCTGATGGTATTCCACCAGACGTTTACGTACGGTTTCTTCCTGATCGTCTTTACGAGTTGTCAGTTCTTCACCGGTCGCGTCGTCTTTACCTTCCACCTTCGGTGGATTGAATTTAATGTGGTACACGCGGCCAGAAGGGGCATGTACGCGACGGCCAACGATGCGATCGATAATCAGCTCGTCCGGTACGTCAAATTCCAGCACGTAATCCACATTGATGCCGGCTTCTTTCATCGCGTCAGCCTGTGGAATGGTGCGCGGGAAACCGTCCAGCAGAAAACCTTTACGGCAATCTTCCTGGGTGATGCGTTCTTTAACCAGTGCAATGACCAACTCATCGGTCACCAGCTTGCCGGCGTCCATGATTTCTTTCGCCTGCTTGCCCAATTCACTGCCGGCCTTCACGGCTGCGCGCAACATATCACCCGTGGAGATTTGCGGAATACCGTATTTCTCCATGATGAATTGAGCCTGAGTACCTTTACCAGCGCCCGGAGCGCCCAGCAGAATGATACGCATTGCGTAAATCCCCTTGCTATGTAGTTTTTATAAAATTGCGAAAACGCTCAACCATACCATTTCAGGGGGGGCTGGCTCAAGGTACGCGAGGAAATCGATTGCGGCGCCAAAGGGAGGAAACAGAGAATAAAGCGCGGAAAATCGGCAGGAAAAACAAAAAAATACGCCCAAAATTCGCAGATTTTGGGCGTATATACTCGGAATTATGCGGACAACAGTTTATTCATACGACGGATAAACTGATTTGGATCCTCCAGGGTGCCGCGTTCAGCCAGCAGTGCCTGATCCAATAACAGCTCAATCCATTCGGCGAATTGTTCGTTATCGCCCACATCGGATGCGCGTTTGACCAACGCATGCTCCGGATTCAGTTCGAAAATGTACTTCACCGCCGGCGCTTCCTGGCCCGCAGCGGCAAACAGCTTCGCCATCTGGGTGCTCATTTCGTCGGCATCGGTGATAACGATAGCCGGCGTGTCGGTCAGACGGTGCGTCAGACGCACGTCCTTCACGCGATCGCCCAGCAGGGTTTTCACACGGTCAACAAAGGGCTCCAGCTGCTTCTCGGCGGCCTTCTGCTCTTCGGTTTCGTCTGCCAGCTTGTCCAACGCGTCATCTGCCTTGCTGACGGATTGGAACGGCTTGCCGTCGAACTCGGTCAGGTAGCTCATCATCCATTCGTCGATGCGGTCGGAAAGCAGCAGCACTTCAATGCCTTTCTTGCGGAACAGTTCCAGGTGCGGGCTGCTCTTGGCGGCAGCATAGCTGTCGGCGGTGATGTAATAAATCTTCTCCTGCCCTTCTGCCATGCGGCCCACGTACTCTTCCAGCGAGACGGTTTGCGCCGAGCTGTCATTGTGGGTGGAAGCAAAGCGCAGCAGCTTGGCAATGGCTTCTTTGTTGCCACCATCTTCCGCCGGGCCCTCTTTCAACACCAGACCAAACTGCTGCCAGAACTTCTGGTAGCCTTCCGCATCGTCTTTAGCCAGTTTCTCCAGCATCTGCAACACACGCTTGGTCAGCGCACCGCGCAGGTTCTGGGTCACACGGCTGTCTTGCAGGATCTCACGCGAAACGTTCAGCGGCAGATCGTTGGAATCTATCAGGCCACGCACGAAACGCAGGTAGTTCGGCATGAACTGTTCAGCGTCGTCCATGATGAACACGCGCTGCACGTACAGCTTCAGCCCGTGCTTGTGATCGCGGTTCCACATGTCCCATGGCGCCTGGGCAGGAATGTACAGCAGGCTGGTGTATTCCTGCTTGCCTTCCACCCGGTTGTGGCTCCAGCTCAGCGGATCGGTAAAGTCGTGCGCGATGTGCTTGTAGAACTCTTTGTATTCTTCATCGGTCACGTCAGCCTTGCTGCGGGTCCACAGGGCCTGCGCCTTGTTGATTTTTTCCCAGGTGACGGTGCCGTCTTCTTCGTTTTTGCTTTCAATCTCAACCGGCAGTGCAATGTGGTCGGAGTATTTGCCGATCACGGAACGCAGACGCCAGGCATCGAGATACTCATCTTCGCCTTCGCGCAGATGCAGGGTAATTTCGGTACCGCGATCTTCTTTGCTGATATCGGCAATGGTGTAATCGCCTTCGCCGACAGATTCCCAGAACACGCCTTGATCGGCCGGAGCGCCCGCGGCACGAGTGCGCACGGTGACTTTATCCGCCACGATGAACGCGGAGTAGAAACCCACGCCGAACTGACCAATCAGCTGGCTGTCTTTGGCCTGATCGGAACCGATGGATTCCAGGAAGGCTTTGGTACCTGACTTGGCGATGGTACCCAGGTTTTCAATCACTTCCTCACGGCTCATGCCAATACCGTTGTCGGCAATGGTCAACGTACGCTGTTCTTTATCGAAGGAAAGGCGCACACGCAGCTCGCCGTCACCTTCATACAGCTCAGGCGTCGACAGTGCGCGGAAACGCAGCTTATCGGCGGCATCCGAGGCGTTGGAGATCAGCTCGCGCAGGAAAATTTCTTTATTGGAGTACAGCGAATGAATCATCAAATGAAGCAGTTGTTTTACTTCAGACTGGAAACCACGGGTTTCTTGACCTTTCATACTCATTGATTACCTCAAAGACAATAGCTACCAAAAGCGAACAATGAGGATTAAGTGGGGACAAGGGCGTTGTTTTTCAAGCGGCTGGCGGGAAATTTTTGCAGATAGCTGACGGGGCCAAATAGCCCCATCAGAGGAAAACATCAAAACTTGATAACGTGACGACCGGCCAATGAATGCGACAACGTGGTACCGTCGACCATTTCCAGTTCACCGCCCACCGGCACGCCGTGGGCTATGCGGCTGGCGACCACGCCATACTGGCCGCACATCTCGGCGATATAGTTGGCGGTTGCCTCACCTTCCACCGTCGGGTTGGTGGCCAGGATCACTTCAGTGATGCTTTCTTTTTCCAGCCGTTGCTCCAGCCGATCCAGACCGATATCACCGGGCCCAATGCCGTCCATCGGCGACAGATGGCCCATCAGCACAAAGTAACGTCCGGCAAACTGGCCGGTCTGCTCGATGGCGTGAATATCCGCCGGGCTTTCCACCACGCAGATCTGGCCGTTTTGCTGACGGCGCGGATTGGCGCAGATGGTGCAAACGTCCTGCTCGGTGAACGTACGGCAATCGGCACAGTGGCCAATCTCTGACATGGCGCGGGTCAGCGCCTGCGCCAGACGCATCCCACCACTGCGATCGCGCTGCAACAGCTGGAACGCCATACGCTGCGCCGACTTCGGGCCAACGCCCGGCAGGCAGCGCAACGCCTCCATCAGTGTTTCAAGGAGCGGGCTGGTCTGCATTAGAACGGCATCTTAAAGCCAGGTGGCAGTTGCATGCCGCTGGATACAGACGCCATCTTCTCTTTCTGGGTTTCGTCGATACGGCGCGCAGCATCGTTAATCGCAGCGGCGATCAGATCTTCCAGCATGTCTTTGTCGTCTTCCATCAGACTCTGATCGATCTCCACACGACGGCAGTTGTGCGCACCGTTGATGGTGACTTTCACCAGACCGGCGCCAGATTCGCCAGTCACTTCCAATTTGGCGACTTCTTCCTGCATCTGCTGCATTTTTTCTTGCATTTGCTGGGCTTGCTTCATCAGGTTGCCCAGACCGCCTTTACCAAACATAGTCGTCTCTCGTCGCTAGGGCCGCGCACTTTACGCGGCGTTTAAATGGGGCGAATACTCTCTTCATCCAGGTCTGCGTCGAAGAACCGGCGCAGCGTTTGGATATTGGTATCCGCAACGATCGACTGGCGCGCCTGCGCCAGTTTTTCTTCATAAATGGCTTGGCGCCACTCCAGCGGAGTCCGCTCCGCCGGATTATCGTCTTCCACCACGGTCAGTTCAACCGGACTGCCGTACAGCTCGGTGAGTGCATCGGTCAACACCTTCTGCGCCGAAGGCGAGTTCAGATGGCGCTGCGACGACCGCAGATGGAGACAAATTTTACCTGGTTCCAGCACTTCTTTAACCGCGTTCAACGCCAGTTGCTGCACCAGTTTTGGAATTTTCAGCTTATCGATTTCTGCCGCCCAGGCATCGCGTTCCAGCGACTCCACCACCAGCTTGGCTGACAGTTCGGGCGTTTTTTCATGCTCAAGAGCCGTGCGCAGCGCTTTTGGCGTCGCCAGCGGTTCCGGCTCTGCCTCGGGCTCGGTCTGTGCACGCCAGCGATAAGCTTCCGGCTTGGCCGGTTTTTGCTGAACAAGTTTTTCCGCCTGGCGCTGCTGGCTGCGCTCAGTCACGGAAGCCAACCGCTCCAGTGCTGAGTTTGCCGGCCGCGCTTTTCCTGGCGCCGCCGGTTCACTCTTTTTTGGTGTGGATGCTCCCTGCCGCAACAGCTGGGTGCGCGCCTTTAATAATTGTGCTGTGGCATCCGGTAAATTAGCCTGCTGATTATTCTGTGGCGCAACCTGGCCTAACGGCGGTGGCGCGTCCTGAAACTGTGGTGGCTGAGCCACCTGCTGAGCCTGCGGTTGCGCCATCTGCGCCGGTGCGGTTTGCACCATCGCCACCGGCTCAGGGATCACCGCTTTCGGGTGAAATGCCAGCGCACGCAGCAGGGTCATCTCAACCCCCATACGGCGATCCGGGGCAAAGGCCAGCTCTTTACGGCCGACCAGCAGGGTTTGGTAATAAAGCTGTACGTCCGTCGGCGGCAAAGTACGCGCCAGCTCACGCAGCCGCTGTTCAATGGCGGCGTAATGATTGTCCAGTACCGATGGCAGTAACTGCACCATCGCGATCCGGTGTAGCAAGGCCAGCGTTTCGATCAGCAGGTTTTCCCAGTCAACACCGCGTGAAGCGGCTTGCGCGACCTGCGCCATCACCTTTTCGCCATCAGCGCTCACCAGCGCTTCGAGGATTGCCAACGGCTGTTCGTCGTCCAACGTACCGAGCATTTGGCTGACGGTGGTGGTGGTCACCTGCCCTTGCCCCATCGCGATAGCCTGGTCGGTGAGGCTCAACGCGTCACGCATACTGCCGTCGGCAGCACGTGCTATCAGCTGCAGCGCGCGCTGGTCGCTGGTGATTTGTTCTGCCTGCAGAACCGTTTCCAACTGGTTGCGGATCTGCTCGACATCCAGAGCCTTAAGATGAAATTGCAGGCAGCGCGACAGGATAGTGACCGGCAGCTTTTGCGGATCGGTCGTCGCCAGCAGGAATTTGACGTGAGAAGGCGGCTCTTCCAGCGTTTTCAACAGCGCATTGAAGCTGTGACGCGAGAGCATGTGCACTTCGTCAATCAGGTAAACCTTGAAGCGGCCGCGGGCGGGTGCGTACTGGACGTTATCCAGCAGATCGCGGGTATCTTCCACCTTGGTTCTGGACGCGGCGTCGATCTCGATCAGATCAACAAAGCGCCCCTGCTCAATCTCGCGGCAGTTGTCGCATTGACCGCACGGCGTGGCGGTGATGCCGGTTTCACAGTTCAGGCCTTTGGCCAGCAAGCGCGCAATGGTGGTTTTACCCACGCCGCGCGTGCCCGAGAACAGATAGGCGTGATGAATCCGCCCCAGCGAGAGGCCGTTAGCCAGCGCAGTCAGGACATGTTCCTGTCCGACAACATCTGCAAACGTTTGAGGGCGCCACTTACGGGCAAGAACCTGATAGCTCATTAATACCGGAAAAGTCGAGTAATCTGGAGGGTCATGCTAACACAGCCCCGCGGCGATCCGCGAGGCCGTTGTGGTAATGCAGATCAGTGGCCGGCGAAGTTCACCAGGCAGTAGCATTCAATACCCAGTGAGTTCAAACGCGCTTCACCGCCGAGATCCGGCAGGTTAATGATGAAAGCAGCGTCTTTAACTTCACCGCCCAGACGGCGGATCAGTTTTGCGGTGGCTTCGATGGTGCCACCGGTTGCCAGCAGATCGTCCACCACCAGCACTTTATCACCGGCACTGATGGCATCGGTGTGTATTTCCAGTTGGTCAGTACCGTATTCCAGCTCATAGCTTTCGCTGAGCGTCGCGCGCGGCAGCTTACCCGGTTTACGCACCGGAACAAAACCTACGCCCAGCGCCAATGCTACCGGTGCGCCAAACAGGAAACCACGCGCTTCGGTGCCAACCACTTTGGTCACGCCCGCTTCGCGAAAGCGCTCAACCAGCAATTCGATGCTGGCAGCATAAGCCAGCGGGTTTTCCAGCAGGCTGGTGACGTCACGGAACAGTATGCCCGGCTTAGGGTAATCCGGAATGGTTTTGATACTGTCTTTAATAAACTGAAGCTGCTGTGCAGTAGCGGTCATAATTATTGCCTGATAAAACTGCCTGATGACTTGCGCGCCGATCGTCTGGAACCCGATCCCGGCATAAACAGGGAATGGGAGGCCACCCGCGCACGAAAACGCCCAAATCTATGCAAACTGACGGACAAATGCAACTTTCCCCTGCATCTTTCAAAACGCAGCCTGAAAGCTATTGAATATCATAGGCCACAATCAGCGCTGTTTTTGTTGCGATAAGTCAACAACCGGCAAGCGCAACATGAAGGTCAGCAAAATAGCCAGCATCAGCAACAGCACTCCACGCACCCACCAGATTTTCACTAGCCACAACGAAAGTGCGAATGTCAGCACAATCACCACCACCGCCTTCCATTTAGCCCCTGGCGGTAAGGCGCGATGCTGCTGCCAATGGCGCAGATAAGGCCCGAACCAGGAGCGGTACAATAGCCAACTGTGGAAGCGTGGTGACGAACGGGCGAAGCACCAGGCGGCCAACAGCAGAAACGGCGTCGTCGGCAGCAGTGGTAATACCACGCCCAACGTCGCCAACACCACCGCCAACCAACCGAGGATAATCAATAACCAACGCGTCATGCGAGCCCTTGTCCATCAACCTGTCTGGCGTTACTTTATCACCGCCTTCCCCCGTGCCACCAGCCGCAACGGGCGGAATATATGCACGGCGCTTGTTTCACGACGCGATCGCGGGCAAGCTGAGCCCACTAACACCCCAATGGAGCCGACGTGAGCACCCAGCGTCTTTTAGAAGCGTTAGAACAACAAATCAAGGTATTGGCCAGCGAGATCACGCCCCGCGGCGACGCGCCGATCCCTCAGGCACGCTTCGATACTGCGCTGTTTTCTAACCGCGGTACACGACTGCGCGATTATCTGGCCGAAGTGCAAAAGAACTTCGCCCAGTTGCAGACGGCGGCCAACGACAATCGCACCACTCAGGTGGCCTTTCTGGCTGAAAAGTTGCTGGCACAGCTCACCGCCCTGCAACGCGAGCTGGCAACCCAGACGCTGCGCCGTAAGAATCAGCCCAAAGAGGTGGCAGCGGTCGATCTGTATCACAAGCTGGCCGAACATCAGGATTATGAACGTCGGATCATTGCAATGATTCAGGATCGGGAAAGCCTGCTGGGAAGGCAGACGACGCTGGCGGCACAGCAAAAGCTTCAACATGAGCTGGCTGCGTTAGAAGGCCGACTGACGCGTTGCCGTCAAGCGCTGACGCGCATTGAGCGCAGTATTGAACGTAAAGAAAACGGTTTTTGAAGATTTATCACAATATTTTAATGATTATTCCCCCCAATCGGGCTTGTTCACTATACTCAGCCGAACGAAGTATCATTCATCTCAATTAAAACGTGGGTTTTATGTCTCTAGAAAATGCCTCACCAGAATTGCAACTGGCGGTAGATCTGATTTACCTGCTGGAATGCAATGAGATCGATCCCGCCACCGCGCTGGCGGCGCTGGATATTGTCAAACGTGACTACCAGGAAAAGCTGCAGCGCAACGGCGTTACCTCCCCATATCTGCCCGTCGGGCAGTGAAAAGGGTTCAGCCTGCGCTGAACCCAGGATCCTCGTTCTACTCCCCTACCGATGAGCCGTCCTTATCCGACGATAGCGTCCGTTTTACTTCCTGCACCTCGTTGCCCTGCTGATTGTGCAAATAGACCTCGAGCTGGTTGAAAGCAATGTTGATGTCGTTTTCGCGACACAGGCGTTCGATAGAGCGATTCAGTTCGTCAACGGTATAGCTGCGGTCGCGTAGCTCACGCACGTAAAGGCGCAGTTCATGATCCAGCGTGCTGGCACCGAAATTCAGGAAGAACACCTGCGGCTCCGGATCGCTCATCACGCGTGGGTTATCATGCGCCGCCTTGAGCAGCACCGCTTTCACCTTATCCAAATCGGAGCCGTAGGCCACCCCTACCTTGATTAAAACGCGGGTGATGGTGTCCGACAGCGACCAGTTGATCAGGCGTTCGGTCACAAATGCCTTATTCGGAATGATCACCTCTTTGCGGTCAAAGTCAGTGATGGTGGTGGCACGAATGCGGATTTTGCTGACCGAACCGGAGAAAGTGCCAATAGTAATGGTGTCGCCGATACGGATCGGCCGTTCGAACAGGATGATCAGGCCGGAAACAAAGTTGGCGAAAATCTCCTGCAGCCCGAAGCCCAACCCGACGGTCAAACCGGCGGCCAACCACTGCAATTTATCCCAGGAAACACCCAGCGAGCCCAGTGCAGTGACCGCGCCCACAGTGGTGATCAGGTAGGTGAGTATGGTGGTGACGGCGTAAGACGTCCCCTGCCGCAGTTGCAGCCGCGACAGCACCACCACTTCCAGCAGACCGGGCAGGTTGCGCGTCATCACGTAAGCGACAATCACCGCCGCTATCGCTACCATCATGTTGCCCAGCGTCACCGCCTGCGCCACGCTGCTGCCGGCGACAGTGGTGGTGTAATGCCACAGCGTAATGCTGTCCAGGTACGAAATGACCGTCACCAAATCTGACCAAATGCCATACAGGGCGCTGGCGAAGATAATAAACAGCACCATGGTGGTCAGCCGCAGCGACTGCTGGTTGATCTGATCGAGCGCCAAAGGCGGCTCCTCAACCGGTTCAACCCCTTCAGCCCCCTCTTTCTCCTTCGCCAGGCTCTGACGACGAGCTATCGCGCGGCGGTAAGCCAGACGGCGCGCCGCGACGCTCAGCCCGCGAATGGCGGTCAGATAGACGATATTCCACAGGAAGAACAGATACAGGCTGTCGATCCAGCGGCCGGCTAACCGCAACGTGGTATAGAAATAGCCGGCGAACATCAGCCCCAGCAGGATCAGCGGCGTAGCGGCAATGGCGGTGACAATGATCAGCCTTACCGCGTGCGAGCCCTTTTCACGCCAGCTGTCGCGGCACAACGGAAACACCAGCACTGCCAGCAGTGCCAACGTCAACATCACCACCACCTGGCCGATAACGTCTTCCACCAACCGCAGTGGTGCTTTCTCGCCCAGCACCGACCAGAAAATCAGCGGTAACAGCGCCAGCCCAAGGCGCACCGTCTGACGACGATAATGCGCACAAAGCTCGGCGGCGAAGTTGAAATGCCGTTCGCAGATGCCGCCAGGTGCCAGCGTGCGGTAGGTAAAGCCGAATATCAGCCAGAACAGCGCCAACTGTTGCGACAACGCCCAGAGAAAGTCACTGAGACCGATTTCTGCACGGTAACACCAGAACCCCACCCCCAACAGCAATGCCGAACCGGGCAGGACCTTCAGCAGAGTCAACACAATGGCCCTGGGGGTGTGCATCTGGCTATCACGCTTTAACTGCCCCACGTCATTGGCCAGTTTCTGCAAGTGGGTGTCTATCAGCTTGTAACGCCAGCGCAACAGGCCGATCAGCAACAGCAGCGGGATCAGCATGACCAGTGAATTCAGTCCGCCCTGCAGTATTTTGCCAAAGTCGACTTTGAAATCGAGCGCAGCCAGTTGATCTCTAACCGCCCCTGGCAAAGCTTTCAGCCACGCCAGATCGACCGGTTTGTTGCTGTTTACCCAGAAAATCTGCTGAGTCAGGGTATCGCGCAGCGAGCTGTTAACGCTGGTTAACTGCTGTTGGTTGATCTGCAGGCTGATCGATTGTGCCAACTGATTACTGAGCTGTTTGTTTAACTGATCCAACAGTTCACGGCGCATATCGACGATTTCATTCAGAGCATCCAGCACGTCGGCGCTGGCTTTTTCTTTGCTGTCGGCGACCAGTTTGTTGATGTAATCGTCACCCTTGAACAGGTCGTCGCGCTGCTGGTTGATATCAAACTGTTCCAGGCGCAGATCGGCAATACGCGTGCCCATATCCGCCACCAACGTGCCCTGCGGCAGGCTTTGTTGCTGCTGATACAGAATGCGCGACAGCACCAGACTGCCTTTCAGCACCTGGATCTGCTCCTTGAGATTACGCTCCGCCTGCAGGCCGCGATCCAGCCAGTTCTTCACCCGAATATTCTGCTGGAACAGTACGTTGCTCTCTTCCGTGGCGGCAATCAGCCGCTGGCTGAGCTGGCGGTTAACGTCCAGCTCTTTGCTGACCAACTGGTCGTGCTGGATATCCGTAGCGTCTTCCGGATTCTGCGCCTCTTTGGCGGTTTTTTCCGACAGCGTCAGGCGCTTGCTGTTGACCACTTCTTGCAACAGTTGCACGTTGTGGTCGAGCGCATCGATATGCCCGGTCGTATAATCGCGCTGCTTCTGCAGCAAATCTTGCAGGGTAGTGTTGGCTTCCAGACTTTTGCGTTGCAGATCTATCTGCGCGTTGAGCAGCGTTTGCTCGGTGGCCAGCATCACCAGTTGGCTGTCACGCAACGAGTTTTGTCCCGGCGTCTGATCGTTGATCTGGTTACGAATTTCCTGCAGCCGCTGAGACGCGGTATACATGCTGCTCTGCACCCGTTCCGGTTGAGTCTGTAGCGAAACCAGCTGGCTGTTATAGGTGGACAGGTTTTCCTGCGCCGTCTGCAGGTCATCGAGCGTCTGGTAAAGCCGGGTTTCCAATTGGCGCAGGGAAAGCTGCAGCAGTTCGGCCCGGGCGGCCGCACTGTCGACCGGCGTTTTGAGCGCCGCCAGATCGTCGGTGACCTGGCGCAATTTGCCCGGTGCCAGCTGCAGCTGTTGCTTAAGCTGCGCGCCATCCTGCCTGGTGCGATCGATGGCATCCAGCAGTTCTAGGGTTCGGGTAAGGTCTTGCTGCGTGAGTTTATTGACCGGCGTCAGCGTCTTTTGCTTATTCAGCGCATCAAGCTGGCTTTGTATTTCACTGCGTGACGGCACATCGCCATTGAGTGCCGCATAGGCTGCAGGTTGGCAAACCGCACAGAAAGCGATCAACAAAAACAGGGCGAAGGCGCGGGAGAACTCCACACCGAACAACGACACGAGCGGCAGAAAAAGGCGTTTGGCTAACCTGCGATGCATGATTTGGCTTCGAATCAATAAAGAAGCCTAAAGATTATCACGATCGCAGAGAGCCAAAGAATAAGAAAAGCGTTGCGGGTGATGTACAAATGTCGCGGGCTTAGAAGGTCAATACTTTCTCCGCCGCCAACGTCCACTGTGCCAGTTCCACCAGCGTTCCGATCTCCACCCCGTCCGCCAGCGGCAGCCGACTGACTCCGCGCGCATCGGCACAGGTTTTACACAATTTCACCGGCACCTGCTGCGCGGTAAGGATTTCCAGCATTTGCTGCAGGTGATAGCCTTCATGCGGCTGCTGCCCGGCAATGCCCGCGACCACCGCATCGGACATCAAAAACAGTTTCAGGTTGAGATCGCTCTGCTGCTCTTTCAGCGCAATCGCCAGACGCAACGCGTTAAACAGCGATTCGTGACCATAAGCGGCGCCATTGGCGATCAAAACAACGGATGACATGGTATTTCTCCTATAAATGATGATGTTCTGCACTCAACGGCTGTGCCACCAGCTCCCCCTCCTCCGGTTTTATTCGCAAGGTGGGGCTGAATTGGGCCATTTCGATAAATGAGTCGATCAACACCGCCGCCTCGGCTTTCAGATCAAAACTTTCCGGCATAAAAAGCCAGTTTTCCATCAGGCCGGTAATGTAGGCGCGCAGAATGATAGAAGCGCGGCGGGTATGTAAATCAGCCGGCAGTTGGCCGTGGCGCATACTGTTGCGCAGCACGGACTCAATACGGTCGTAACCTTCCAGATAGAGGACTTTACGGGCATCTTGCAACGGGAGCATCTCACCGACAAATTCACACTTATGGAAAACGATCTCCATCAGGGCACGCCTGCGTGCGTCATCTACCGTAGCCGTCAGAATATAAATTAGAATTTCGCGTAAAATACGCAGTGGATTCTCAGGGTACTTTGCCTGATACTCTAGTTCGAGATCGCCTATTTTCGACTCTGATAACTCCCAAACTTCGTTAAACAGGTCTACCTTATTCTTGAAGTGCCAGTAAATTGCGCCACGCGTCACCCCAGCAGCGGTGGCTATATCGGTGAGGGACGTTGCAGAAACGCCACGTTCAGAGAATTCTCGCACCGCAGCGTCAAGAATGTGCTGTCGAGTTTCTTGCGCTTGCTGTTTGGTTTTTCGTGCCATGGCGTTGTTTTTTCGGGGAAGTGAGATTTACATACATTCGTGTATGTATGTACCATAGCACGCACTAATAATTAACGCAGCAATGGGTTTTAAAGCTTGTGATCCATTGATCATTTTGAAATCGGACACTTGAGGTTTTTCTATGAACAAAAACAGAGGGTTAACGCCTCTGGCGGCAGTTCTGATGCTTTCAGGCAGCTTAGTGCTAACAGGATGTAACGATAAAGAAACCCAACAGCAAGGCGCCCAGGCACCGGCTCCCGAAGTGGGTGTAGTGACATTGAAGGCAGAACCTCTCAACATCACCACCGATCTTCCTGGTCGTACCGCTGCGTATCGTATCGCCGAAGTTCGCCCTCAGGTTAGCGGCATTATCCTGAAACGTAACTTCGTAGAAGGCAGCGATATCAAGGCAGGTACTTCCCTGTATCAAATCGATCCTGCTACCTATCAGGCAGCCTATGACAGCGCTAAAGGCGATTTGGCGAAAGCCCAAGCCAGCGCGTCTATCGCACGCGTGACGGTTAACCGCTACAAACCATTGCTGGGTACCAGTTACATCAGTAAGCAAGATTACGACACCGCAGTCTCCAACCTGCAGCAGGCGGAAGCCGCTGTTGTGGCAGCCAAAGCCGCTGTGGAAACCGCGCGCATCAACCTGGCTTACACCAAGGTGACTTCACCAATCTCCGGCCGTATCGGCAAATCTGCCGTGACCGAAGGGGCACTGGTCACTAACGGCCAAGCTACCGCTCTGTCTACCGTGCAGCAGCTTGATCCGATGTACGTCGACGTGACTCAGTCGAGCAACGACTTCCTGCGTCTGAAGCAAGAACTGGCAAGCGGTGCGCTGAAGCAAGAGAACGGCAAAGCCAAAGTGAAACTGCTGCTTGAAAACGGCGCGCAATACGCTCAGGAAGGCACGCTGGAATTCTCTGACGTCACCGTTGATGAAACCACCGGTTCCATCACCATTCGTGCGGTGTTCCCTAACCCGAACGATACGCTGTTGCCGGGCATGTTCGTTCGCGCCCGTCTGGACGAAGGTGTGCGCAGCGACGCATTGCTAGTACCGCAGCAGGGTGTGACGCGTAACCCACGTGGCGATGCTACTGCACTGGTGGTAGGTGCTGACGACAAAGTTGAATTGCGTACGCTGAAGGCCGATCAGGCTATCGGCGACAAATGGCTGGTTACCGACGGTTTGAAAGCCGGCGACCGCGTGATTGTCACCGGCTTGATGAAAGTCCGTCCGGGCGCTCAGGTAAAAGTGCAGGAAGTTGACACTCAGGCGCAAAAGCAGCCGCAGTCTGAAGCGCAGAAGTCATAAAAAGGAGCCGGTAAGACATGGCTAAGTTCTTTATAGATCGCCCGATTTTCGCCTGGGTAATCGCCATCATCATCATGTTGGCGGGTGTGTTGTCAATAATGAAACTGCCGATTGCGCAGTATCCAACTATTGCACCACCGGCGGTCAGTATTTCCGCAAACTATCCAGGCGCGGATGCCAAAACGGTGCAAGATACCGTCACTCAGATTATCGAACAGAACATGAACGGTATCGATAATCTGATGTACATGTCTTCCACCAGCGATTCCTCTGGTAGCGTCACCATTACATTGACGTTTGAATCCGGTACCGACCCTGACATTGCGCAGGTTCAGGTCCAGAACAAACTGTCGTTGGCCACCCCATTACTGCCGCAAGAAGTGCAGCAGCAGGGCCTGAAAGTAGAAAAATCCAGCAGCAGCTTCCTGATGGTGGCCGGTTTCGTTTCCGACGATCCGAACATGACCCAGGATGACATTGCGGACTACGTAGCTTCCAACATCAAAGATCCTATCAGCCGTTCATCCGGCGTGGGTGAAGTGCAGCTGTTCGGTGCCCAGTACGCCATGCGTATCTGGCTGGATCCGAACAAACTGAATAATTTCCAGTTGACCACTTCGGATGTCACCTCATCCATTACCGAGCAAAACAACCAGATCGCCGCAGGGCAGCTGGGCGGTATGCCACCGGTGCCGGGGCAACAGCTGAACGCCTCGATCATCGCGCAGACTCGCCTGACCTCTCCTGAAGAGTTCGGTAAAATTCTGCTGAAGGTGAATAGTGATGGTTCTCAGGTTCGCCTGAGTGATGTTGCGCACATTGAACGCGGTGCAGAAAGCTACGCGGTAACCGCACGCTATAACGGTAAACCGGCAGCAGGTTTGGGGATCAAACTGGCCACCGGCGCCAACGCCCTGAACACCGCTAAAGGCGTAAAAGATGCACTGACCAAAATGGAACCCTTCTTCCCGCAGGGGATGAAAGTGGTTTATCCGTACGACACCACGCCGTTCGTTAAAATCTCCATCAACGAAGTAGTAAAAACGCTGATGGAGGCGATCTTGCTGGTGTTCCTGGTCATGTACCTGTTCCTGCAGAACTTCCGTGCGACGTTGATCCCAACCATCGCGGTACCGGTAGTATTGCTGGGGACCTTTGCGATCCTGGCGGCGTTCGGCTTCTCGATCAACACCCTAACGATGTTCGGTATGGTGCTGGCGATAGGCCTGTTGGTGGATGACGCCATCGTGGTGGTGGAAAACGTCGAGCGTGTAATGTCCGAAGAGGGACTGTCGCCGAAAGAAGCCACCCGCAAATCGATGGGCCAAATCCAGGGTGCGTTGGTCGGTATCGCCATGGTGCTGTCAGCGGTATTCGTACCAATGGCGTTCTTCGGTGGTTCAACCGGTGCTATCTATCGTCAGTTCTCGATCACCATCGTTTCCGCGATGGCCCTGTCGGTTCTGGTAGCGATGATCCTGACGCCGGCACTTTGCGCCACCATGCTCAAACCGGTTCCGAAAGGCGATCATGGGATTAAAACAGGCTTCTTCGGCTGGTTTAACCGCATGTTCGAAAAGAGCACCAACCACTACACCGACAGCGTAGCCAATATTCTGCGCAGTACCGGGCGTTATCTGGTGATCTACCTGCTGATCGTCGTTGGCATGGGCCTGTTGTTCCTGCGCCTGCCGTCCTCGTTCCTGCCGGAAGAAGACCAGGGCATCCTGTTAACCATGGTTCAACTGCCAGCGGGTGCGACTGAAGCGCGTACCGCTAAAGTACTGGAAGAAGTCACCGACTACTTCATGACCAAGGAAAAGGACAACGTGGTCTCGGTGTTTACCGTAGCGGGCTTCGGCTTCAACGGTAACGGCCAGAACAACGGTCTGTCATTCGTCAGCCTGAAAGACTGGTCCGAACGCTCCGGTGAGCACAATAAAGTGCCTGCGATTGCCGGCCGCGCGATGGGTGCGTTCTCTCAGATTAAAGAAGGCCTGGTATTCCCGTTCAACCTGCCGGCGATTATCGAACTCGGTACTGCGACAGGTTTCGACTTTGAACTGATCGATCAGGGTGGCTTAGGCCATGAAAAACTGACCGAAGCGCGTAACCAGTTGTTGGGCATGGCTGCCGAACATCCGGACCTGCTGGTAGGCATGCGTCCTAACGGCCTGGAAGATACGCCACAGTTCAAACTGATCATCGATCAGGAGAAAGCCAAGGCGCTGGGCGTGAGCATCACCACCATCAACAGTACGCTGACTACCGCGCTGGGTGGCACCTACGTCAACGACTTCATCGACCGCGGTCGTGTGAAGAAGGTCTACGTTCAGGCTGATGCGCCATTCCGTATGCTGCCAGAAGATATCAATAAATGGTTTGTTCGTGGCGGCACTGGCCAGATGGTTCCTTTCTCCGCGTTCTCTACGGCGAAATGGGAATACGGTTCTCCGCGTCTGGAACGTTATAACGGCCTGCCATCCATGGAAATTCTTGGACAAGCGGCACCGGGTAAGAGTACCGGTGAGGCGATGAACATGATGGAAGAGCTGGCGTCCAAACTGCCGAGCGGTATTGGTTACGATTGGACCGGTATGTCCTATCAGGAACGTCTGTCCGGTAACCAGGCGCCTGCGCTGTACGCCATTTCGATTCTGGTCGTATTCCTGTGTCTGGCAGCGCTGTATGAAAGCTGGTCGATTCCGTTCTCGGTCATGCTGGTACTTCCGCTAGGGGTTATCGGTGCTCTGCTGGCAGCAACCATGCGCGGCATGAACAACGACGTTTACTTCCAGGTGGGGCTGTTGACCACCATAGGTCTGTCGGCGAAGAACGCCATCCTGATAGTGGAATTCGCCAAGGATCTGATGGAGAAAGAGGGCAAGGGTCTGATCGAAGCGACGCTCGATGCGGTACGTATGCGTCTGCGTCCAATCCTGATGACCTCACTGGCCTTCATCCTCGGGGTACTGCCGTTGGTTATCAGTAACGGTGCAGGCTCCGGCGCACAGAACGCGGTAGGTACCGGCGTTATGGGCGGGATGATTACCGCCACCGTGCTGGCCCTGTTCTTTGTTCCGGTGTTCTTCGTGGTGGTTCGCCGCCGCTTCGGCAAGAAGTCTGAAGACATAGAACACAGCCATCCGGTCGAGCATCACTGATAACTCAGTGCTGTTTCCCTCCTGAAAAAAGGCCGCTTATGCGGCCTTTTTCTTTTGCTTGACCCGTCCTGAATAGCGTTGACACATTTTACTCACGCACAGAGGAAAATGTGATGAACCAGTATGTTAAACGCACACAACGCGATTATTCTCT